>JBCBBK010000003.1:0-418473 GCA_038531675.1 Cyanobacteria bacterium J06581_3 | reverse complement strand
GGCATCGCCTGCATACTGCCCGAGGGTTTTAAGTAAGCTGTTGCCTACCAGTGGATAGTGCTCTGGCAGGGCTCCGTACTTAACATGGCGAGCGCCCAGCCCAGTAAGCGCCTCACTGAGGACCTCCGGCTTGCGTAAATTTTCGACAACCATCACCAGTGCGCCTTTCAACATTTGCTGTTGCTTTGGCATGCTGGTATGGGCAAACAGCGGTTTTGCATCCGGATAGTCCGTCAGCAGGTTGCCATAGAAGCTGGCGACAAACTCGTCAGCCTGAGGCTTTACAAGCTCAAAGCTCTGCTCTAGAAGCTCTACGTTTAAAGACATTACTCAGCTGTACTCCAAGGAAAACGTTTTAAATAATTAATTGAAATGCACCAAAGCCTTGTCAAAAGGGAGGGGGCTGCCCAATTTCTAAAGACTGCTGTCTACTGCTGCCTCAAGAACCCCTGTCTAGAAGAGACGATTAACAATTTCGTCATCTATCTGTGGTACTACACAAAAGTAGGGGGACCCTATCTCTTTTTTTGTATGAACAATTACAAAAACTCAAATCCGTGTGCTTTTATTGCATAGTAGTTCTGCAATAGTTGCATTCTTGAAATAGCGTTTGTGTATTCAAAGCATTTTTATTTTCTCGGATTATTATAATAATCGGCGCAGCCTTCTGAATCAAAAAACAACGGACTTGTTTGTGTGATATATGTGCCTGAAAGCCTCTCTTGTGGGGCATCTCAGCTATTCGCTTCATGCGAAATAAACAGCTTGACCTATGTTGGTTGTATGCAAAAACAGCAATGCGAAAATGCATAAATTGAAAATAATGATGAAATTGTGCAACTTTAGATACAAAAGCAGAGAGTGAATTGACGTCAGTATGTAATTTGTTGGTTCTATCTTCCTTGTTCTTTTCTTGTTGTTAAAGAACCATGATGTTAAAGGGCAGGGTAGAGGGTTAAGTGCAACTGGGTTTTATCCCAGTTAGTGATGTTTAGTTGAATGAGCGTGAACTTTAAGAATCGTTTTACTGAAACAATTGGCTCTATTAAGGTAGCGGTCCCTTTGCTGGGCGCGATCACCCTTATCCTGATTGGCGCTACTTTCTATGAGGCCGAAGTGGGCTCTGCAGTTGTACAGCAGGAAATTTACAAAAGCCCCTGGTTTGGTGGGCTCATGTTTCTGCTGGCGCTCAACTTGGCCAGCTCTACTCTTTCTCGCTACCCGTGGAAAGGTGCTCGCAAGATTGGCTTTGCCATCACCCACTGGGGGTTAGTGGTTATTATTGCAGGCTCGGCGGCGGTCATTCACCTCAGCATAGAGGGGATGATGCTAGCCAGAACAGATGCCGGACCGGTGAGCACGCTGCGTGTGGAAGGCGATCTGGTGGAAGTGGCTGCGCCTGGCGAAGCGTCCCAGCGGGAGTCTTTGTTTATTAAGGCGGATGGGTCGGTGGTCCCCCGTCAGGTTGGTGGTTTGTCGTTGCTGGGGTACAGCAACAACACGATTAATACAGTTCACTTCGAGCCGGGTGGCCAAGTGGATAATCCGGCTGTTCAGCTGATGCTGACGAGCGATCGCATGGGTCAATCCCTCGAGCGGTGGCTGGCGGTTGCACCGGTCGCTTACGACACGCTGGACGTAGGTCCTGCTGAGCTGCAAATCGTGAAAGCTGTAGACGAACAATCTTTGTCGGCAGCGCTACAGGAGCCCAATCCTCGGGCGCAAATGGCTCCGTGGGGAGCTATTGATATCAACTGGCTAGGTGAGTCACAGCAAATAGATGTCAAGGCAAGTCTTGAACAGCCCGCTGCTGGAGCCATTACCCTAAACGTGCAGGGCAAATCGCTGACCGTTCAAGCCACTGGCTTCTGGCCTGATTTCAGGCTGGATGGCAGCCGTCAGCCAACGAGTGCGACCGATTTGTTGCGTAATCCGGCAGTTCAGCTTGCGGTTACCTATACAGAAGCTGGGCAGCCGCAGGCAACCGAAAACTGGTTCGTATTTGGTAAGCCAGGATTTGATCCAATTCGCACCACAGTCTCGGATGAGCAGTTAGGTCAGCCTTTAGGTGAGCCTATTGAGTCACTGAAAGCTGACTATGTGATTGCGCCTTCTCAGGGCCCAGATGCGTTCTTTCGAGTTGTGGTCGATGCGAAAGGTGACCTGCACTATGCCGCAAAGTCTTCTAAGGGGTTTAAAACAGGTCCGTTGGCAGTGGGTGATTCTGTCACGCCAGGATGGGCTGACTTTAAGGTGACGCTGGCTCAATACATTCCCAGGGCTCAGGTAGAGCGAGAGATTTTACCGCTCCCAGATGGCTCGCCAAGCCAGGGTGAACCAGCGCTGTTAGTTGCCACGACCGACGAGGATGCCGAGCCAGTATGGGTGGGCTGGGGTTCGCCGACGGCTGTGAGCAGCGATCGCGGCGATTGGTATGTGGCCTTTAGCCCCAAATTGTTGCAGCTGCCGTTTAGCCTACAGCTCAATGACTTTATTGTGGATCGCAACGAGGGCAGTGAGTCGGTGGCGATGTGGACCAGTGATGTGAGCTTGATTGACGCCCACGTGGGAGAGGTGAGCGATCGCCGCGTGTGGATGAACCACCCCACCTGGTTTAAGGGCTGGAAAATTGCCCAGGCGTCCTGGAATCCGGGTGATTTGAATCAGTCTACCCTGCAGGTGAAGCGCGAGCCGTGGTGGGTGACCGGCTTGACCTGGCTAGGTTCGATGATGGTCACTGTAGGTGTGGCGACAATGTTCTATGGACGTGCCGTTGCGAAGAAGTTTAAGAAGGTATCGGCTGTGTTAGACGTGCCGGAGACGGAAGAAGAAGAGGTGAAAAGTATTCCGCTGTTGAATGCTTTGCTGGGAAGGTGAGTTGTTTTGGTTAGGAAGTTGCAAACTTAATGAAGTATCTGCTGGCCCTCATCCCAACCTCTCTTCCAACCAAAAGAAATTAGGCGGGAGGAGGGGCGAGTGGATGAGGGAGCATCGAGATGTCCTCTTCTTGTAGCTCCCTGAGTGTTGCCCACTTCGTTAATGGTTGTCGTTCATTCTTGAAAAGTAATCTTGAAAAAGGCCATATGAAAGTCATTAAATTTGCGATTGGTTTCTGTTTAGCTTTGCTGCTGATTGCATTGCCCTTGAGCCAGTTTCAGCCCTCTGCGCTTAGCCACCTAGAAACAATAGTGGTGCAGCAGGGCGGGCGGAAAAAGCCGCTGGATACCGTTGCGAAAGAAACGGTGGCCAAAATTCACGGGTCTACGACCTATCGCCACGATGGCATTACCGAAGATTCGATGACCACCTTCATGTCGCTGTGGCTTAATAACCGTAACTGGAACGAAGAACCCTTTGTTCTTTTTAGCTACCGCCCGCTCAAAGAAGCCGTGGGCCTGAACCCCGATCAAAAACATTTCTCTTTTCAAACTTTGATGACCAACTCAGCGTTAGGGGATGTGGTCCGCACGGCACACCAAAAAACGCTAGAAGAACAAGACCTGACCCGCGATGAGCGAGAAGCGCTGAGCCTGGAAGACCGGCTGACGCTGATGCTGGCTTCTGTGGACGACAATACAATTTCGATCGTGCCTCATCCGACGGATGCGAAGGGTAAGTGGTTGGGTATTACCGAAGACCAGACGTTTTATGCGGATAGTGCGATCGCGCCCCTGGTTGCTAGCTTTGCGGCCATGAAACAGCTGTTTTTGAGCGGAAGCGATCATTTACCGATGCTAGCGCCATTGGCTGCCGAGCTAAAATCTGGCCTGAGTACCCTAAGCCCAGAGGTATATCCAGCTGAAGGCGCAATGGATCAAGAAGTCTTCTTTAATCACTTTCATCCTTTTGCTAAGGCCTGGATGCTCTATGGTTTGGCGTTTGTAGTCATGCTGCTGACGGTATGGATTAAGCCTGTAGAGCTTTATTGGAGCGCGATGGGACTGTTTGTGGGCGGCGTAGCAGTACAGAGCTATGGCTTCTGGCTGCGGATGCAGATTGCTGGGCGTCCACCCGTGACCAATATGTACGAATCGGTGATTTGGGTGGGCTTTGGTATTGCAGCGATCGCCCTCACATTCGAGCTTATCTATAGGGCAAAATACTATCTGCTAGCCGCTGCGCCTTTGGCGGTCATGTGTTTAATCTTGGCCGACAGCCTTCCAGCTGTTTTAGACCCCAGTATTTCACCGTTGGTGCCCGTACTGCGAGATAATTTCTGGCTGAGCATTCACGTGCCAACCATTGCCCTAAGCTACGCCAGCTTTGCGCTGGCGCTGGGCATTGGTCACGTTGCCCTGGGCAGCTACCTGTTTACGCCGCAGGCCAAGTCTCGCATACAGCTGTTGTCTCAGCTAAACTACCGCGTACTGCAGGTGGGGGTTCTGTTGCTGACTGCTGGGATAATTTTGGGGGGCATTTGGGCGCACTTTTCCTGGGGTCGTTTCTGGGGCTGGGATCCTAAGGAAACCTGGGCTCTGATTGCGTTGCTTTGCTATTTGGTGCCGCTTCACGGCAGACTGGTTGGCTGGATTGGCAACTTTGGGATTAGCGTTGCTAGTGTTGCTGCCTTCAATGCGGTGCTGATGGCCTGGTACGGGGTGAACTTCGTGCTGGGTACGGGGCTGCACAGCTACGGGTTTGGTACAGGTGGTTCTGAGTGGATGATTGCCAGCGTGGTCGGTGCCGATATGCTGTTTGTACTGGCGGCTACTGCTCGGTACAAGGGCTGGCTGTCGGGCGTCTTACAAAAAAACTCTGCGGTAGAAGTTCAGGCCAATCCGTAATGTATGTCGACATCTGTTGATATAGTAGTTACCAGTTCTCATTAAAGTCGCCTTTTTGAGAGGAATTTGTGAAAGCGTGTCCTGAAATACTGTTTTGAGACAACATTTCTCTCAGGGTTTTTCCAAAGGGTTGTTCTTTTATTGCTTCTTTTGTGTGTCCAATTAAAAAGAGAGTGAATCTATGAAACGTCGTGCATTTATGAACTGGGTTGGCGTCAGCTTTATGGCTACTTCCTTGCCTGTTGTGATTGCTGCTTGCTCCCCTGCCGAGACTGATGACACCGCCGCTGAAGAGGCAGATCCCTGTGCGGCTACCGAAACGGCTACCGAAGAGGTCGACAGCAGCATCCGCGACGATGGCTTTGCGGCCCTGGGCACTACCGAAGAACTCGATAGTGCTGGCTTCTTGGCGAGTAAAACCTTTGTCGCAGGCTCGGTCATTGTCATTCGCGATCCTGATAATGCAGACGGCGTAATTGCCCTCGACTCTTTGTGTACTCACCAGGGCTGTCACGTTGCCTGGGAAGATACCGAATTTGCCTGCCCTTGCCATGGGTCCAAATTTAGCCCCGCTGGAGAAGTGGCCGAAGGACCCGCTACAGAGGCGCTGGGCACCTACGAAGCAAAAGTGGAAGAAGGCCTGGTCCTAATCAAAGCTGCTTAGCGTTTGTGCAGGCAGTGTTCGCGTGGGTTTGGGGCTTAGAAATTTTTCTAAGCTTCATCTCTTTTCTACAAATCAATAAAGCTCCTTAATCCCTGCTATTGACTCTGCTTCAGCAAAGAAACATCCTGGTTTAAACGGGTCAGTACCGTAATTTTAACTAGTAGCCTCTGAAAGCAATATGGTTAATCGCCAATCGAAGCGCCCCCAAGCGAGCGCCCAAGCGAGTACCAGGGTCGAGCGGATTTATAATCCGACCGAGATGATAAAGCGACCTGTTTTCTTGGTAGGCTCTGAGCGTTCTGGCACGACATTGCTGGGCCTAATGCTAGACCATCATCCCAACATAATGTTTTGGGACGGGTTTGAATATGCAACTAAGCTGGTGAGCGACCGAGGCCAGTATCCAGCTATGGCCGACTATTATCGGTGGCTACAGTCGAACAGCCAGTTTTTGATGGATGCTCCTACGATTGACCGCCAGCTGGCTTATCCTATGCTGGTCAACAGTTTTCTCAGACAGTTTCAACACTTTTCACCCTCCCCGAAGGCGCTAATTGGCGCGACGGTACACCACCACTTTGACCGCGTCTTGCACATATGGCCAGACGCGGTGTTTATCCATATGGTGCGCGATGGTCGCGATGTGGCCCGCTCTTGCATCAAGATGGGCTGGGCCGGTGACGGCTGGCATGGTGCGGCTCGCTGGCTGCAGGCCGAAACTCTCTGGGACAAGCTCAAGCTTCAGCTGCCTGAAAGCCGTCGACTAGAAGTCCGCTTCGAGCAGCTGGTGGAAAATGCGCCAGAGACGCTGGATCGGGTTTGTCAGTTTATGGGCGATCGCTACCACCCAGACATGATGAAATACCCCGAGACCACAGGCTATAGCCTGCCAGATATGTCCCTGGTCAATCAGTGGCACAGAAACGTTTCCAAGCGGGAAATTCAGCTGATAGAAGCGCGAATTGCCCCGCTGCTAGTAGAGCGAGGCTATCCGCTGAGCGGGCTACCGGCAGTGCGCGTAACACCGCAGACTCAGCTATTGCTGAAGATACAAAACAAGCTAGGCATTTTGCATCGCCGTACCCGCAAGTATGGGTTGCCATTAGCGTCGGCAGACTTTATTGCTCGGCGATTGGGCTTACGCAAGCTGAGCGATCGCATTAACAAAAAGCTCAGCGTTATCGATACGAAAAGTATGACGCAGTCCTGGTGAGCGACAGAGGGAAAATCCTCGTCTAAAATCCTCACCTACAATGACTTCACTGCTGCTAACACATCAGCCGGTTCTGCCCTTAGCGTGTAGTCTGCCTCGGCATAGGCATAGCGAATAGTGCCCGACGAATCGATTACATAGGTGGCTGGCACGGGCAGCTCGTAAGTGTCGTCGCCATTGCTTTTAGGGATGTCAATGCCGAAGCCTTTGTACAGAGGACGCAGCGATTCAGACAGGGCAAATACCAGGCCATAGCGCCCGGCGACAACGTTGCCTACATCGCTAAGTACCGGAAAGGCAAGCTCGTGTTTTTCGGTAATGCTCAAGGAATTATCTGGTAGCTCTGGGGAGACCGCAATCACCTGAGCATTGGCCTGCTGAAAGTCTGGCAAGAGCTGTTGGAACGCTCGAATTTCGAGATTGCAGTAAGGGCACCACTGTCCGCGATAAAAGTTGATAACAACAGGTCCTTCTTTCAATAGCTCGCTAAGCTTGACCTGTTTCCCGGTCGGATCTGGCAGTATAAAGTCGGGCGCGGTGTCTCCTACTTTCAAACTGTTGTCGACGATACCAGAATTGGCTAATTCTGTTGTAGCCTGAGACATTGTGCTAATCGTGTCCGTATTGGCTTTTTGTAAGAAGCCATTTTGGTAGTCTTTTAGCTGAGCGGAAAGGGGCGTTTGGGTTGTCATAGTTTTCCTTTTTTCTTGAATTATGATTATGGACTGATTGGTCAACAAAGCGGCAAAAAAATAGGCTGGAAGTGACCCAGTTGCTATTATTTCGATCTTTTTTGTTGTTTGCGGTTGGTCTTGGTTCCCTTGGGTCCAGATTGTTCCTTGGGATTTGTTTTTTAGGCCAGTACTTTTAAAATCGTATCGGCCTGTTGTTTTAGTGATTCCAAGGTAGCGGGACCTTTGGAGTTGGTGACTAGCCCGTGCAGCAGATTGAGCATCAGAAAGCTCAGCTCTTTGGCAGAAATATCTGTGCGGAATTCTCCCAGGGTTTGGCCTCGGGCGATCGCCCCACAAATCAAGCTCTGCACATTGTCCAGATGAGCGCTCAGAATTTTCTGTACCGTCTCATCATGGGGAGCCAGCTCTACGAGCGAGTTCAGCATAAAGCAACCTCGCCGCAAGTCATCTTTACCACGCTGATCGATAATGTTGTGTAGCCATTCGGAAATACCCGCCTGGGGCGAGTGGGCATAGTCTCCGGTTTTAGCCAGATACTGCCGATGGCACACGTTAGACTGTTCTAGATATCGGCGCAAGGCGAGGATAAACAACGAGTGCTTATCGTTAAATGCCTTGTAGATACTTCCTTTTTTAAGGCCTGTTGCCAGCATAAGATCGGCCAAAGACGTTGCTTCATAGCCACGCAGCCAAAAGGCCTGCATCGCCGAATCCAAAACGACTTCTGTATCAAACTCTCGCAAGCGAGCCATAAAATGCCTTCTCAGGAACAAGTCCGGGGGGATTCACCGGAACTGAGTTGACTATAGCAAATTAAAAACCAATTGGTCAACAATTTGCGACCGAAGACGCCTAAAGTCCTCGAAGCTAGTTTCACCTTTATTTAGAAATGAGCCCCGTTCGCTGAGCGACCCGGTGGTGATGGCTATCGACGGGTAGTGCTCGTTTTCTGAGTGTGCTGAAAGAGAGAACCGCTGCGCTGGTTTTAGGGCCGACGCCTGTTAGACCTTCTAGCCATTCTCTTGCTTCTGGTACTGAAATATCGGAGAGAAAGTCTAGAGAGAGCTTGCCCTGATGCTTGGTGATCTGACTGAGGACTTGCTGGATGCGGGGTGCTTTTTGTTCGGGCCATGTGCAGGGGGCGATCGCTTTTTGCACGGCGTCAGTATCGCGGACTTCTTCCCAGCTAGGAAACGCTGCCCTTAACTGCTTAAAGGCCTTTCCCGAGTCTTTGTTTTTGGTCCGATGGGAGAGTAGTGCAGAAATCAGCTCACTCATTCGGTCCAAGTTGTGAAAGTAGGCGATTGGACAGCCGTATTCTTCGCACAAAACTTTGTGTATGGTGACAGTCTTTTCCTTTACAGCCTGTTCTGGGCCGTTATCTGCATTAGAGGACAGGCCGTGGGTTTTCTCTTTAGCGTTTGGCGCTTCGGTGTTTAGTAGGTCAAGCTGCAAGGTAGCACCCGTAGAAACGCTGCTCCGCTAGCTATTATCACTGGTCTGATCGGCGCTGGTTTTGGTGCGGCAGCGGGTGGCCTGTCCTCATTTTTTGCAGGTGCCAATCGTGAGCAAGATCCCTACGCACAGTACCGACTGGCTATCGAAGCAACGTCTGAGGAAATCAAATCGGCGACCACGATTCTTTTAGAGAAAGGCGGTCGCCTGCTGTAATCAGCTTACTCTATGGCTCGAACCGAATCACATCTCCAGTTTCATCCGTCCGGTAGGTGAACGTTCTCACGCCGCCAGCGACCTCAGCCTCTAGCCGTATTTGCCAGCCAGGGACCAGTGCCTGGGTGCAGGCTTCTTCCTCTGTCGCGATGCCCAGGCAACCGTCTGGCCAGGTCTGTTGGCTTGCCGACACAATTTCAAAGATGGCAGATTCTGCTTCAATGTTGCGGGCGCTCTTTTCGATGACGGCAATTTGCACAGCCGGTGGAACTTGCGAAATGCGTAACCTGTCTCTAACCGGTGCAAAAGAGTCACCAATGACCCTTGCAATGGGACCAAAGACCTGACGTAGTTCCTCCTCGTACTGGAGCTCTAGCACCTTGAAGACGCCATCTTCTAAATATGTCTTTTGATAGAACACCTGGCCATCGTCTGTGCCAGAAACCACGAAGAAATCATCTGCTTCTATAATTTGGTAGGTGACGTTGCGCCCAGTGCTAGCCTGCTCGTATCGCCTTTCCAAGCTATCTGGCGCGGCCACCCGAATGCCATATATCCGCAACAAAATGCTATCGGCCTCGTTGCGGAAAACTTCGACTTGCCCGCCCGTGTTGTCTTGTAAGCTCAGCAGGTCGGCTGGGTAGAGTACGGCATAGTTGAAGCGATCGCTGCGGTAGCGTTTGTAGGCAACGTCCTCTGGCGCTGGAATAGAGACTTCGTTATCAGGCAGCTCTACTTGTGCAAATTCCTGGCATACGTACCGGCTAGCCTCATCTGGCCGAATTGCGACAGCAGGTACGGGTGCAGCTGTTGCGAGGCTTGTTGGCATTTCTGTTGGCGAAGAAACACTTCTTTTAATATGCTCAATACCGTTGAGATCACCATCGCGGTCGTAGGTACGCGACTGTAGCACCTGAATCTCACCTTGTTCACAGCTGACCCGGTAGTCTGTTTCACTCAGCAATGCCGACACGCCAACAAAGGTTGTGTAGGTGTAGGTACTCTCTTCAGCTGTTTCGACGGTATCTACATTCAAATACACAGGCTGGTTGAAGTAAGAAGAGGTGCCCAAAGCGATTCGACCGTCTTGATCAGAGGTTACGCTTAGCGGATACCTGGACTGAGTAGAACAGTTAATAGGCGATGCAACACTGCCCGCGTTATAGCGATAGAAGTCGTTAAGTGTAAGGACGGCTTGTGGATAGTGAGTGATACCTGACGCAGAGTTGCTGTTACCTGTAGTGCTGACGGCCGATACCTGCAAAAAGCCTGCTCGTTGCCAGGGCTGTAGCGCTGCGGATGTATCACCCTCAGTCTGGCTGACGGCATTACTGCCCTCAGCGCGTTCAATGGCTTCACCTGTGATGACATTGCCATCTACAAGGCCACTAAGGCAAACGCTAGAGCCTACCGTTGGATAGTAGTAGTCACCGATGATTTGAGTCCCCTGTTTGCGAAAGCGAAAGCAGGCACCCATAGGCTCACCGTCACGGCTGTTGCTTTCGGCGAAAGGTCTGCTAGCCGCCGCGAAGGGTTGTTCATTGCAAAATCGATAGTTCCCGTCCGCTAAGTTCTCGATGGCGCTGCTTTGCCTGGTGGCCTCTTCGGGTAGTGGCTCACCTAAGATAAATGCGGCATTTGCTTTGGACGTATAGCTAGCCCAGCTAAGTGAGCCAATAAGTGAGCCGATAAGTGAACCGAACAGAGTGCTGAATAACAGATATCTGATCTTGCGTGTCTGAGGTGTGCCTGGCTGGGCGGATAATCGTTTAGCAAGGTTCTCGACTTTCGCTCCACTGGCTGTCTCAAGCGGTGTTTCTATTTCTGGGTTTGGTGCTTCTGGGTTTAGGGTTCCTGGGTTTGGCATTATGGGCAACTAAATCTTTTCCTTTGATAAGCGTGGTGACTACTATATAGGATGGAAATAGAGATTGTTGTAGAGAGTTTTTTGATCGCTCAAAACCCTTGATTTATGCTGTATCACACGTTACGAAAATAGTCTATAAAACTATCTCCTTAGATGGATGACGGAACTAAAGACACCCATTACAATGTAAGGATAGGTACACAGAAAAACATTTTTATGAAGAACCGCTCCTCCAATCTGGTTGGCGAATATTTGAAAGGAATTGGTAAATTCCCACTGCTGACCCATGAACAGGAGATTACGCTGGCTAAGTCGGTACAGCAACTGGTGGCGTTAGAAACAACCAAGGAAGAATTGGAAGCGTCTTTGGGCCAAGCGCCTACAGACGCGCAGTGGGCTGAGCAGGCAAATCTTTCTACAGAGGAACTCAAGAAAACCATTGCGACTGGGCGACGAGCCAAAGCTAAAATGTTCCGCTCTAACCTGCGCTTGGTAGTGTCCATCGCCAAGAAGTACAGCGGTAGCAAGCTGGATATGATGGACCTGATTCAGGAAGGTAATATTGGCCTGAACCGAGGCGTAGAGAAGTTTGACCCGCTGAAAGGCTACCGCTTTTCTACCTATGCATACTGGTGGATTCGTCAGGCGATTACGAGAGCGATCGCTGACACCAGCCGCACCATCCGCCTCCCCATTCACATCAACGAAAAGCTCACCAAAATGCGAAAGGCGCAGCGCAAGCTATCCCAAAAGCTGGGCCGTCCTGCTACCGTTGCAGAGGTCGCTAACGCTATGGAGATCTCTGTAGAAAAGCTCAGAGAGCTGCGGGTACAAAGTAAGCTGCCAATCTCTTTGGACATGCGAATTGGGAGCGATCAAAGTACCGAGTTAGGTCAGCTGTTAGAGTCTGATATGCCGACCCCAGAAGAATATGCCACTCAAAAGCTGCTGAAGCAGGATCTTCGTGACATGCTGATGCGCCTGTCCGCTCGTCAGAGCGATGTAATCAGAATGCGCTTTGGCCTCGACAGTGGACAGAAAATGACCCTTGCTCAGATTGGCCAAACCCTAGACATCAGCCGCGAGCGCGTCCGCCAAATAGAGCGAAAGGCACTCAGAACACTGCGTAGACAGGGTACCTCGCTGAAAGGTTACGTCGTGGCGAGCTGAGCGTAACGCCGCGCTGGTTACAAACTAAACCGATGAAACGAGCAGCTGAGTACGTTCAGCTGCTCGTTTTATTCTTGGCTTGTAATGAGTTCGATGAGTCCGTTCACCATGCGATCGCGTTCCAATGGCAATATTTTGTCGCCATGCAGCACTTTCTGAATAATCAGATAGTGCACAATAGAACCTACAAACACCCGAGCGGTGACCATAGGATCGCTTAACTGTAGCTGAGTCTGCTGAGCAAAGTAAGCAGAAAACCTTTCAAACAGCGGTTTTTCAATTTCACGGACAAACGTCTGAGCCAGGTGAGGAAATCGTTCAGACTCACCAATAATCAGACGCATTAGCTTCAATATGGCCTGATCGCGCGGAAAGTCGTCAATCACAAAGGTCGCGATTTTCTTGAGAATTTCTCGCGGTGGCGGCATATCGTCTCCAGACTGGACGATCAGCATAGACAGTCTGGACTGGTTACTGGCTGTCATCTGTCGCACCAGTGCCAGAAACAATCCCTCTTTATCCTGAAAGTACTTGTAGAGTGTTGGCTTAGAGACACCGGCTGTCTTTGCGATGCGCTCCATGCTAGCTGCGGCGTAGCCATGTTCGGAAAAAACCTCTAAAGCGCCTTTTAAGATGGCAGCGGCTTTCTCGGGGTTGTTTTTTGGATTGTCTTTTGGGACAGACGATGAACTATTTTTATCAGGCTGCGCTGAACGACTCACTCAGGCGACTCCATAAAGTGGCTACTACTATCTTATCGTTTAGCCTGATGCTGTTCGCTGGGTGGACAAGTGACTTTAAGTGACCTTAAAGGTCGATACAGTCAATGTGGATAACTCGTCATAATTAATGCGCTTTGGATATTGACTTTACCAAACGGTTTAGTAAAATATAAAAGAACGGAAGCATTTTTTATCTGCGTCAACCTTCGCAGGTGAGTTTACACAGGGCAGGATATCGCTATGAACTTAGGTGTATTGAATCAAAGCGCGACTACTGGCGAGCGGTCTTCTGTACGCTGGCGCTGGATTTGGGTCGCTGCGCTGCTGGGTATGACGGGGCTAGTGGGCTGGCGAGTATGGCAGCTCAGAGCCGCTAGAATTTCAGCTGCCAAAACAGAAGCCGTGATGCCAGAAATTACGACGGTGACTGCGCTAGGGCGGCTAGAGCCAGCAGGCGAACTGGTGAGTATTACCGCGCCAACGTCTGTTCAGGAGAGTCGGATTGGTGAGCTGATGGTGGCAGAGGGCGATGTTGTTGAGGCGGGTGACGTGATTGCGATTTTGGATAATCGCGATCGCCTGCAAGCTGCGCTGCAAAGCGCCGAACGCCAGGTAGACTCGGCCATCGCTCAGCAGGCCCAGATTGAGGCCGGTGCCAAATCGGGTGAAATTTCGGCACAGGCGGCTGAAATCTCACGTTTGGAAGCCGAGCAGGCTGGCAATTTGGAAGCCCAGAGGGCCACGATTGCTCGCATACAGGCAGAGGTGAACAATGCCCGTGACGACTTTGCGCGCTACGAATCGCTGTATCAGCGAGGGGCTATTTCTGCGTCCGAACGAGATTCCCGGCGGCTAACGCTGACAACGACTGAGCAACGACTGGCTGAAGCAAGGGCGACGCTGAGCCGCCTGCAAACGACAAGTACGCAACAGATTTCTCAGGCCCGCTCAACGCTAGATCGAATTGCCGAAGTGCGGCCTGTCGATGTGGATATTGCGCGGGCTGAGGTGAGGGCAGCGGAAGCATCAGTGGCTGAGGCCGAGGCGAATTTGGAGCAGGCTTTTGTGCGATCGCCCCGCGCTGGTCAGGTGATAGATATTCACACCTATGCGGGGGAAACAGTTTCTTCTGATGGCATTGTTTCCCTTGGCCAAACTCAGCAGATGATGGCTGTGCTGGAGGTGTATCAAGATGACATCGATAAAATTGAGCCCGGTCAGCCAGTGAGCCTGACATCAACAGCTATCCCAGAAACCCTAGAAGGTACTGTCCAGCGTACTGGCTTACAAATTGGTCAGCAGCAGGTTGTCAACGAAGACCCTACTGCCAATATCGACGCCAAAGTAGTGGATGTGCATGTTGAGTTAGACGAAGATTCTAACGAGAGAACAGAGAATCTGACCAATCTGCAGGTTACAGGCACTATCACGTTTAAGTGATCAGAATAAAGTCGCAACCGCGCCCTGAGCGTAGTCGAAGGGCTTTTCATCGGCATTAGTCATTAGGAGTTGTTCTATGCTTGGCTTTCTCAGACCCGATAAACTCGTTAAACTGTTGAAAGATCGTACGCCTTTGGGGCTGCTTCAGCTGAAGCACGATCCTGCCCGGTTGTTGACAGCGATCGCTGGTATCGCCTTTGCCGATATTCTGATTTTTTTGCAGCTCGGCTTTGCAGACGCGCTGTACAAAAGCAATACGCAGTATCCCAGAGCGCTACAGAGTGACCTGATATTAATCAGCACCCAGGCGAAAAACTTTTCTAGGCTACGCACATTCCCAAGTCGGCGGCTCTATCAAGCCCAAGATGTCCCTGGCGTTGCGGCTGTCGATGAAATGTTTGTCGCTTCTGTAGACTGGCGAAATCCTCAAACCCGTGAAAAGACTTCGATGTTGGTGGTGGGTCAAAACCCGAATCGACCCGCATTCGATATTCCTGACATTAACGAAAACATCGCGCTCACTCGCATGCCAGATACATTTTTGTTTGATCGGGCGGCTCGTGGTGACTATTCAGAGATGATTGAACAGATACAGCAAACGGGCACTGCTCAGACAGAAATTGGCTTACGAACGATTACGGTGAGCGGGCTCTTTTCGGTGGGGGCTTCGTTCGGGGACGATGGTGCGCTGATTACTAGCAACCAAAATTTTCTTCGCCTTTTCCCCAGACGACAGAATGGAGTTGTGAGCTTGGGCCTAATAGAGCTAGACGCTGATGCCGATGCAGAGAGTGTACAGACTGCTTTGCGCGAGAATTTGCCGCAGGATGTACAGGTTTTAACCAAGCAGGGATACATCGATTTTGAAATGAATGAAATTCAATCTAACTCGCCGATTGGATTTGTGTTCTCGATTGGTTCAGCGATGGGCTTTGTGGTTGGGGTGGTGATTGTGTATCAGGTGCTTTCTACAGATGTGAATAGTCACCTGGCCGAGTACGCCACGTTCAAGGCGATGGGCTATCGTAACAGCTACTTTCTGGGGGTCGTTTTTGAGGAGGCGGTAATTCTTTCTCTTTTAGGGTTTGTTCCTAGTTTGGGCATTGCGATTGGCATTTATAGCGTGGCGGCAGCAGCGACAGCTTTGCCAATGGCAATGACAGTGTCTCGGGCGATTGGCGTATTTGTATTGACAATCGCTATGTGTGGCCTATCTGGCGGTATTGCGACTCGTCGCCTTCAGTCAGCAGACCCTGCCGATATCTTTTCGTAGACGTTCAGGACATCTATTTCCTTTCTGTTCTTTCTTGTCTGACTGTTATGGCTAACCAACCTGTTATTCAAGTTAATCATCTCGATCACTATTTTGGTTCTGGGCAACTCCGCAAGCAGGCGTTGTTTGATATTGACTTAGAGATTTCTGCGGGTGAGATTGTCATTATGACTGGGCCTTCGGGCTCTGGTAAAACAACATTGCTAACGCTGATGGGCGGCTTGCGCTCGTCTCAGTCGGGGAGTTTGGTGGTGCTGGGCAAGGAGCTATGTGGGGCGAGCCAAGGTGCTTTGGTAAAGGCTAGGCGCAATAATGGCTATATTTTTCAGGCGCATAACTTGCACGGTAGCTTGAGTGCTTTGGACAATGTGCAAATGGGTTTGGAGGTTCATGGCCTATGGGATCGGCAGGCGAGGCGGCAGCAGGCTAAGGAAATGTTGGAACATGTTGGTCTGGGCGATCGCATTGACTACCTGCCAGAGAATCTGTCGGGTGGGCAAAAGCAAAGGGTTGCGATCGCCCGCGCCTTGGTTAGCAATCCCAAAATCGTGTTAGCCGACGAACCTACCGCCGCCCTCGATAAAAAGTCAGGCCGCGACGTCGTCGAAATTATGCACGATCTTGCCAAAGAGCAAGGCTGCACGATTTTGCTAGTCACTCACGACAACCGCATTCTAGATATTGCCGATCGCATTGTTTACATGGAAGATGGTCGGCTGGCGACTCAGCCAGAGCTAGCCGAAGTTGGTGCTGAATAAAAGGATTCTGATAGAATACAAACAGAGCAGGCCATTATGTCCCGTATCTCATCATTTTATGATTACTGAAGTTGATCAAGACCTTAGAGACCGAATAGGGTTGTCTTCTGATAGAATTTCCCAGTTTTGTGAGAAATGGAATATTTCAAAACTAGAGATATTTGGCTCTGTACTTCGTTCCGATTTCACTCCTGAAAGTGACATTGATGTTTTGGTGTCTTTTTTGCCTGGCGCGAGGCAAGGACTATTGACCCGCATTAAGATTATGCATGAGCTAGAAGACTTAACGGCTCGTCGGGTTGACGTAATTGCTAGAAAATCTGTTGAGGACAGCGACAACTGGATTCGTCGCCAAGAAATACTAACAACAGTCAAGACCATCTATGAATAGAGATGAAGCGTCCATACTGGACATGGATACTGCGGCTAAGCGTATCTTGAGCTTTTCTGCAGGCGTAAGTAAGCAATCGCTGATAGAAAATGAAGAAAAGCAGTCAGCTATCGTATATCAGCTAATCATTATCGGAGAAGCAACAAAACGCTTGTCTATGGACTTCCGGAATCGTCATCCTGATATTCCATGGAAATCTACGGCTGCAATGCGAGATGTTCTAGCGCACCAGTACGACAAAATTAATATTCAAGAGCTTTGGGATGTCATTCACTCAGATGTTCCAGAACTTATTGAGCTTTTGAAGCCGTTAATTCGTTAGCGATCCACGCTAGCTTATTGCTGAAATATGTTCTGATGACTGCTGGATATTCTGTATTAGGAATCTTTCTCATTCCGCGCGAATCCAATCTATCTCCAGCTCAAATTCGCCACTTTGCTTATCTCCGAGCAGAATGCCAAGTTCCTGCACTTCTGCGGGCACTAATGCTGGCGCATCTTCAATAATTCGACCTCGAAACACGGGCTCAAACTTGTCCAGGTCGAGCGATAGAGTGATCCATTCTCCATCACGGGTGTCGAACTCTGTACGGTAGGAGACGGCTCTATCCGATTCGCTCATCTTCAGCCGCAGCTGATAGCGCAGGCCGTCGCCTTTCACGCGTAGCGTGACGACCTGTGCATTGGCAAAGTCAGAGCCGTCAGTCCTACGCCGAACCGAACTGAAGCCGCCATTGTTTTCTAGCGAGATAGTCCCTGTAAAAAGTGCTGTGCTCTCTGGGGTAAGGCGAAACTCGCTTTGAGAATTGCCGCCCATGACAGTATCGTTTACCGTGCGCCACTGGCTGGATTCTGCCGGATTGTTGAAGTCCGTGATGAGCACTTTGTTTTCTCCTATCGGTTCAGTGGCTGTCGTTGTGGGTTGAGAACTGTCCACTTTTGGCATAGATGGCTTGCTATTGGCAGCGCTAGTACACCCGGTGGTTACGATTAGGCATAGCAATATAGCTGCGATCTTCCTACGGAAGGGCTGTGCCATCGCACTTCCAGCGACAGTTCTCATGAGTTCTCTCCTTCATTTTGTTATCGACGAAATATCCAGCTGCTCAATAGTCTGGAAGAACGTGAGCAGCTTAGCCTTAATTCGCTCTGCACCGCCTTCCACATTAGATTCTATATTCAAGGGCAAAACCGGATCATGCAGCGACAGGCGTAGAAGGAACCAGCCATCCTCACTTTCTTCTCTGCAAGCAACGCGGATGCCTTCGTAGTTGTTGGGAACAATCTTCCAGCTACTTTGCTTTTCTACGTATGCATACAGCTGTTGAATCACGGACGTGCCATAGGCCTGAAAGTTTTGTGCCAAAATTTTGAGCCGGTATTCTTTACTCTCCTCAGGTTCTTTTAGCTCAGCAATCAAGTCGGTGATTACTGTGCCAGACTGACGGGCGATCGCCAGCTCCCCCAACAGCTTGCTGACCAAATACGCCCCATCATCGAGAAAATAATTCTCCTTCATCGCCCCATGCCCAGAGGTCTCTATGGCTAGCCAGGATTCTTGCCCACCAGCATTCAATCGCACAGCTTCGTTGATGACGTTCTTGTAGCCGCGCTTAAAGCGGCGGTGCACCCCGCCCAGCTGAGTAATAAAGTCGGCGAGGCCGTCAGAGGTAATAGAATCTGTGACGATAGTCGAGCCGGGATGCTCACGTAGAACAACTGCCGAAATTAGGGCAATCAGCCGGTTTCGGTTCAGCTCGTTACCCTGCGCATCTACCGCTGCCGACCTATCTACATCTGTATCAAAAATAATGCCAAAATCAGCGCCATTGTCTAGCACGGCCTGACAAATAGAGGCCATGGCTTCTGCGTTCTCTGGATTGGGAATGTGATTGGGGAAGTTGCCATCAGGGTCTAAAAACTGGCTGCCAGTAGTATCTGCACCTAGCGGAGCAAGCACCTTGTCAGCATAGAATCCACCGGCACCGTTACCAGCATCAACGACAACTCGCAGTCCTTTTAGCGGCTGGTCGTAATTCTCGGGATGATTGACTGCCTGGCGAATTTGCTGCACCAGTCCTTCTGAGTAAACTGAGATAAAGTCTCGCGATTCTATTTCGCCTTCGCTGGCGGCGGTGAGAAAATCGTCTGCACTGGCGAGCTTGAGGATCTCGGTGATGTTTGGCTTGTTCAGGCCTCCCTGGGCGGTAAAAAACTTCAGGCCATTGCGGTTAAAGGGTAAATGGCTGGCTGTCATCATGATTGCACCGTCACAGTCGTAGCCAGGGGTGACGGTGCTCATAAACATGGCTGGGGTGGAAGCGATCGCAAAATCATATACCCGGCTGCCCATCGCCCTTATCCCATCAGTTAACGCGCCCGTCAGCGCTGGCCCTGATAGCCGACTATCGCGCCCTACCGATACCCGCAAATCTCCAGCTGATTTATTGACCTGTTTGGTCAGCCAGGTGACAAACGCCTGTCCTATTTTGTAGACAACATCTGGCGTCAGGTTTACCGCTTCGCCAGCGACGCCTTCCAGGGCAACGCCTCTAATATCTGAACCATTTTGCAGCTGTTGCCAGTTATCAGGCCGTTCATTGGACTCTGTAAGCGTATTGGCTGACATCCGAATCATCCTTGATCCCGTTGTGTATTGGCTTAGGGTAGCTTGCCTGTGTCGGTACTCCGCAAAATATACATATTTTTATTGTGATGAAGCCTATCGAGATAAATTACGATTTTGTTTGGTGCGTCCATAACGTTATGTCACTTTGCTCAGGTACAGCACACTGGCCCAAAGCCCCATGTTTTAGCAGGCAAAGTGAAGAGCATTTCCCCGGATGCATCCGGGAAAATGCTCTAGTTCAATTGAGTCTGTTAAATTGGGTTAAATACCGCTAATCCTGAATGTCTGGCCGCTTCTAGCGTTCGTAATGATTTACTGTTTGAACCCTGCATGTCCGCACCCTCAAAATCCGGCTGATAACGTTCACTGCCAGTACTGTGGTGTTCTTATTGCGCTGCGCAACCGTTTCAAGGCAGAGCGTTTGCTAGGTCAAGGCGGCTTTGGTAAAACGTATCTAGCTCGCGATCTCGACAATCGAAATAAGCCCTGTGTCATCAAGCGCTTGACGTATCAAGGGCCGGACCAGCAATCGACTGACAAGGCTCGTCAGCTATTCGAGCAAGAGGCAGAGCGCCTGGATCAGCTGGTTCATCCTCAGATTCCTCGACTGCTGGCCTACTTTCAAGAAGGCAGGAATCTCTATCTGGTGCAGGAAATTATTGAAGGCCAAACTCTGCAAGAAGAGTTGCAGGCAAACGGTCCTTTTACGGAAGCGAAAATTAAAGGTGTACTGAAAGGACTCTTACCTGTGCTGGAGTTTGTGCACAGTCGCAATGTTATTCATCGCGATATCAAGCCAGACAATATTATGCGTCGGCGTAGTGGTGAGCTGATACTCATCGACTTTGGGGTTGCCAAGTTCCTTGAGGAATCTGGATTTTCCAACTCGGCGACGACAATCGGTACGCCGGGCTATGCGGCCCCCGAGCAAATTCAAGGGCGAGTGACGCCCGCGAGCGACCTGTTTGGCCTGGGTGCGACTTGCTTTGAGCTGCTGAGCCAGTGCTTTGATTCTGATGATATTTCCATGACCGGCTACAGCTGGGTAAAGCACTGGCGAAAGCATGTAAAGCTGCCGATTAGCGACGGACTGGCAGCTATTTTGACCCAAATGCTAGACATTAATGAGCGCCAGCGGTATTCCACGGCAGCGGCAGTGACCGCAGACCTGGCGAACCTATCTAAGCGCGTTTCCGCGTCGCCGCAGCCGCAACCCCAGTGGGCATCGCCGCCCAATGAGCTATCTCAGCTGCCGACGATTGCGGCAGCGCCTTTGCCACCCCCCACCGGGGGAGCCCCTTTGCCAGCTGGGTCGGCGCCACAGGGATTTATTTCGCCACCGGCTTCGCCGCCAAGTGGCCCCAGACGTTCTCTGCCGACGGACCTTTCTCTGAAAACTGGCAGCTCAGGTAACCGCCCTATCAATGGGCCCGCTGCTGGTGTTAGCGGTGGGTACAGCAGCGGCGGAAGTTATAACAGCAGCGGAAGCTATAACAGTGGTCCTGAACACAATATCGTTGGAAGCTATAACAGTGGCGGTGGATACAGCAGTAGTGGGGGCATCAGGCAACTGCCCGTGAGCTTTTTCTTTTGGCTGAAGTATGGTTTGTTAAGCTACGTCGGTCAGGGAACAGGCTTTATTGCGGCAATGATCGTCACTGTGATATTTGTGGCAGCGCTTCATCCTGATCCGGGAAACTTGTCCGCTGCAGATGAGGTGGCGGTACAGCAGCTGCTGTTCTGGATGCATTGGGTGGTGGGCGGTTTTTTTGTGGGGCTTGCGCAGTGGTTTGCCCTTAAGCGGTGGGTGCCAAAGGCGTTGTGGTGGGTGCCTGCAACGGTGACGGGCTTTTGGGCGATCGCCCTGGCGGTGTCTACAAATTATGTCGGTATGCTGACCGGAATTGTGATTGGACTGCTGCTGGGCTTGGCTCAGTGGGGTGTGATGCGTAAGTATGCGCCTCGGGCCGGGTGGTGGGTGCTGTGGTGCATGGTGTTTACCGCGCTACTGTGCTACGCGATTACAACGGATATGGTTAATACCGTAGGGTGGTTTTTGTTTGTGCCATTGCTAGATGGCATGGCGCTGACCTGGATACTGCGCGAGCAGGTAGAAACACCATGATGCTATTTCTTTTCTGCCTACTATGCTGCTAATGACTACGCTGGGCGCTCTTGCTGCTTCTAAGCTCAGCAGAATTCTCTGGTTGGATATGTTGCCTGTAGAGGGTGTTTTGAGTGTGGCTAGCTATCGCAGCATATTGAGCCTGGGAAGTGTTGGCAGCTTTTTGAGTATTGGCAGTACAGGCAGTATCTTGAGTATTTGCAGCGCGGGGAGCATTTTGAGTGTGGGAAGCGCGGGGAGCATTTTGAGCTTTATGAGTGCGGGGAGCATTTTGTCGGCGCTTAGTATTGGCAGTCAGCTGAGTTTTTTACAAAACCGGGCTGCATGGCTAAAAGATCCAAAATAAGCCGTATGGTAGTCTTGGAGCTTAGCTCGGGTGCTCCGTACATTTCGCATTTTCTCAGTGAACGAACACAAAGAAGCATTCTATGAAAAAAGTATTGCTCTCGACTGCTGCGATCGCGCTTGGTATCACACTGTTGCCTTTCTCTGCGCAGGTTTCAGCCCAGGCGGCTACGCTCACCGTTACAGATTTCGATCAGCTGGTGCTGGGCGCTAAGATTGTCGGCCCGGTCGGTCCGGAGGTAGAAACTACTTTCCTTAATGACGCGGGCGATGGCATTGGCGATCTCTCTAGCAGTGTTTCTTGTCCCGCTGGTTTTGCTGCTTGTGTACCGCCTGAAAATCCTGCTGGGACAATCTACACCTATGTCCACGAAGTAACACCTGGCGTGGATCTTCCCAACGATGCGCCTTTCCCCAATCCTGCTGTGGTGATTCCTGTGGATGATGCGGCAGGGTTCCGACTGAACTTTGTCCCTGCTGGGTTTAACGGTGTGGTTGGCTATAGCGTATCTGAAGCAGAGGCTGCCTTGGGTGCGGGTAACCTGCCTGCCGTTAGCGAGACGCTCGATGGCAATTTAGTCTGGCGTGTCCCCGATCTTTCTGAATGGAACCAGGGTGAGAAGATTACCTTTTTCTGGCAAACGACTCAAAATCCTAGCGGTCCCGGAGGGAGCTATGGATTGTTTGGCCCTGATGGTACAGGGAGTGCGGCAGGTCCTTTGCCGACGCCTATTGCGAGTACGGATGTGCCTGAACCGGGTGCGATCGCGCCCCTTGCTTTACTAAGTTTAGGACTGTTGCTAAAGCGTCCCCAAAAAAGTGCCTAAAAGCGCCCCCAAAAGCACGTAGGCGCTACAGCATGCACACGACCCTAAATCCAGTATCGTCGGTTCGGTTGTGAAAAGGATAGGTGAGCTGGAAAGCAGAGCGGCAGCTAGTGGGCAAATAGAACCAGCTGCCGCCTCTGAGCGCTTTTTTCTGCCCAGCCAGTTTGCGCAAATTTAC
Organism: Cyanobacteria bacterium J06581_3; assembly: GCA_038531675.1. Lineage (GTDB taxonomy): Bacteria > Cyanobacteriota > Cyanobacteriia > Phormidesmidales > Phormidesmidaceae > Phormidesmis. The sequence goes on along the minus strand of JBCBBK010000003.1, from coordinate 395,721 downwards.
TTCGGTCGCGCTATTCGGTTCAAATCCCTGCCAGCCGTCTAGGCACCATTCCCACACATTGCCATGCATGTCGTACAGGCCAAAGTCGTTGGGACAGAAACTGCCGACTTCTGTGGTTTGTGCGCGGAACACGCCTTTTGGCCCTTGGCGGTAGCTGTAATTACCGTTGTAATTGGCTAGCGCTGGGGTAAGCGTTTCACCAAAATGGAATGGGGTGGTGGTCCCTGCCCTACAGGCATATTCCCACTGCGGGCTGCTGGGCAGGCGGTAGTCTCGACCTGTCCGCTCGGATAGCCGTTGGCAGAAGGCCACAGCATCTGTCCAAAATAGGTGGTCAACTGGCTGCTTAGGTTTCTTCATGGGGTGCGTTGTTGGGGATAACGCTTCTGATGTAATGATCTTTGGACCCATGAGCGCTTTCCACTGTGCCTGAGTGATAGCGCATTGACCCATCCAAAACTCAGGTACGGTGATTTCTCTTTGTGGATACTCGTTGTGTTTGGCTTCCTGTTCGCTGGGGGGCGCACCCATCACAAATTTACCGCCAGGAATTTTGATCATGGTTAGGTGGACACCGTCGCCAAGCGTTTCGATAAAGGTGGTTGCTATTCCTTGCCGACGCTGAATGATCTTACCTCGTGCGTCAACTCGTAGCGTTTGAAAGCGAGCTGGCTGAAACTGAAGTGACCGGGAGACAACAGGCTTGCTTGGCCGGGCCGTACGACCTTGCGGCTTGTTAACTGTTTGCGCCTTAATTGCTTTGGTTTTGACTGTCTGTGCGTTGGTCGTTTGCTGATTGATTGGTTGCGTTTTAGTATTTTGTGGCCTGGTGCTTTGTGGCCTGGTGCTCTGTGGCCTAGTCTTCTGTGGCCTAGCCGTTTGTGTGATTAACGGATTTGTTGGAAGGGTCGATTCAGGCGTTGTTAAAATTGTTTTTTGTTCTCTTATGGGATGCTTTTTTTGGCGGGTGACTGTACGTACGCGATCGCCCAAAACCTGTTGCTCTACGCTTTGCACATCTTCATCGCGCAAGCTCAACAACCTCTGTAAGTCTTTAAGATCTTGAACAGCAATTTCATTGAGTGGATAAGAGAATGATTTTTCTGCTTCTAGTGCTTTTGTATACAGTGCCAGATGCTGCTGCCGCTCTCTGTAGGGTTGTAAAATTTCGTCCTCAATGGCCTTTGCTTGCTGCGCAGATAGCTGTAGCTGCCGTTGCCACTGCCCCAGCACGGCCAGCGCGGCAGGTCCAATGGTGCCATTATTAACTTTGCGCTGTACCTGCTTGCGATAGCGCTGCTCGTTGCTAATCCGAACGCTGGCAATGACGATATTGTAGCCCTGCTGACCGTTGAAGATAGCGGGCTTCATCGCAGGCGCAGCAACTTCTACCTGCGTGACGATGTACTCATGCAGATTCTGTGCGGAAATAAAATCTTGGCCATCGGGCGCTGCGCCGCCGGTTTTCAGTCCTTCTACCAGATAGCGCGTATAGACAGAGAGTAATTCACCCTTTTGTTCTAGCGCATAGCGAGAGGATGTAGACGAAGTCAGAATGCACCAGCCTTTGCCCCCCAGCTGCGCCTCGATATCTACATTGTCATCACTCATGGTCATGAATCCGTCTGCAAAGGCCGCGCCAAAGCAACAGTCAAGAATAACAACCTTGCGCTCGGCCACGCAGTTGCTGAGCTCTCTCCTTAGGAAGTGGGCTTCTACAGCGGTTCCGGCGTTGGGAGCACCATTGGAAAACAGCTCGGTCTGAGCGCTGGTGAGATAGAAGTCTCCGGTCATGTCTTTGATGCCGTGACCAGTAAAGTAGAACAGAACCAGGTCTCGTTTGGTGAGCTTGACAAAGACTTCGCTAATGCGCGATCGCATCTCTCCCACATCAGGGTCGAACAGCGTAATCACCTCATCAAAGCCACCAATATCCGGATTCGACAGTACAGAGCGCATCGCAGCCGCGCCATTGGTCGGACATCGAAGCGACGTGAGCCCAGCACCATAGTGACTGACCCCAATCAACAATGCAATTTTTCTAGCCATCTGGTCGAGTCTTGCACCCGCTAGAGTGTGTGAAAGAATGGGAAAACGTGACGATCTTCTGCTTCTTCTGTCTTGTTTCCTTTGCCTCTACCCGGCTTCCTTCATCTGTTGCGCTGCTGACACCAGCTTATCGATGACCTCGTCAAACTCGTCTCGGAAAACCTCTGTACAGGCCTGGCCTAACGCCTCACCCGGAATTTCAGCGGTCAGAATGCTCCACAGCCACTGGGCGCCCATAGCGCCGTCTGGCATATTGCTATCTGCGATGCGTTCCACGGTCTCTACGGCTTCCAGCCCTCGTAGCTCTCGATACATTGTCTGGGTAAGCGCCTCTTGCTGAGGCTCGGAAAGCTGGCTGTTCGCCTCTCTCCAATCAATCGTTAACGAAACTGTATCCATGATGGTTATGTGGATAATGTAAATGTCACCTATATCAATTTTCTATGATCTTTTGGGGAACTAGTGCCAATTTGAATGGGCTTCGTTAAATATTTATCTTTAATCAAGTTACTTAGATATATTGAGGGGTTATCAAACAGTTGAGAGCCCTTTCTGCACCATCAGTTCAGGTACTGTGAAGCGTTGTTTATCTACGGATAGCAGTAAAACCAAAAGATAAGTGACAATACAGAAACCAGGCTGTTATAAATGGCACATACTTGACTTTCAACTGGTTATCCTGTTCAAATCCCCAGTATTTTTGGTCAGCTTTATGGGGTGTTTTGAGTACACCTATTCTATCGATGAAAAAAGTCTTATGCAGATTTAGGCTATTGTCTTTTGTACTGTACCGGCAGCTGTTCGGGCTTCAGCTGAAGCGCGAGTACTGACTGATAAATAGACTGATAAAACCACGTCCGAAACTTGATAGCTTCTTGCATTAGCAGATAAGCCGACCACATACAGATAAGGCTGAAGAGCGCTGGTTCCCAGGCTTGTGGCACTGTAAATATTTTGTAGCAAAAGACCAGCGCGAATATCAGCAAGCTAAAGCTAATACCCCTGAGCATAATATGCGTTACGTTCAGCCGCTCGATTTCCTGCGCCATCGGCAGATTGCGTCGTTTGATGTAGGCAAGCACGACGTACCAGCTCATCGCATTGTTGTTGATGTTAATGTTCGGGTGGTTTTGTTGAATAAGAGTCGCGGCGGCTTGTGACATGCCAACCTTGGGCATGTTTCTACGGAATAGTCGGTACCAGCGGTTGCCTAGCGGATCGATGACGTAGCCCAGGATGTACGCAATTAGGGCCAGGCCAAGGAGTTGAGGGGTGGTGAGCGCGGTGAAAGTGGGCGATCGCAGCCAGGACTCCTGAAAGGCATACAGTAAAGCAATTAAGAAGACACTCCCCGGCACCAGATGGGCGAAGAAATCGTACAGAGAAAGCGAAATCGCCATAGCGGAAAGGGATCTTACGGTTAAATTTGGTCAGGATCAATACCAAGCTCTTTCAGCTTTGCTGCAAGTCGACGTGCCTTCTACTCAGCGACTTCCACAAAAGCATCCGGCAAAAGCCAGTTCAGTTTTTGCTGAATCACAACGATCCAGCGGTACTGTTCTGTATTACTTGCCATCGGCTGCCCATCATCATCAGGGTAGAAAATTTCGGTCGCGTTAGGCTTTGGTCGTTGAGAAACTATTGGCGATTGATTGCTCTACGTTTTTGTATGTCTTTCTTCAGTATATCGGTTACCAGTTGTGAAATGAACTGCTCTCAAAAGCCCTGTATTATCGAAATGATGGTGTGGGTTAGTCGCTCGCTTCAACCCAGTTTTCCAATTGTATATCTGGGAAAATGAGAAAGTCACTGAGGTTATTGGTGACCAGTGTCAGATTCAAGCTTTTAGCGTGGCTAGCAATTAGCTTGTCTAGGGCGTCTTTTTTACGGTTTGGTACGGCGGATCTAATGATTGCGTAGGCCTGCGCCGCTGATCGTCCAAAGGGAATAGCTGGAATACTCTCGATCAGAGCATCCAAAGCTGTGCGATTCTGTTTACGTGATTGTTCATCACTAGCAAGCACCCCGTACTCTAACTCTGCTAACGTAATCGTTGAGATAACAACATCGCCCTGACGACACTCAGCGAATCGCTCCGCTACTGAAGGCGGCTGTTTTTTCATGATGTAGATGCATATATTCGTATCGAGCATATACTTCACAACAACTCACGCTCCTGAGTTCCCTGCTCTGGACGACCTTCAGCCATAAAATCATCTGAGAAGGCGGCGAAGAGTTTTAGTGCATTTGTAAGCGGTGGGCCTACTGGGGTGATAATAATGCGATCACCCTCCCGCTCAATTTCGTATTCAATATCCAACTGTTCAAACTGCAACTCTTTTGGAATTCGGACAGCCTGCGAGTTACCGCTCTGAAAAACACGAGTACGCATAGTGAGAGTCTGCTCAAAACGTCTGTATATACAGTATATACTTTGACCAGCATTGTGAATGCCGACGGCGTACAAGTCGCAAAACGTAAAAGATTCCTTGCGCTTCGCGCCAAAGAAGAGAAGAGGGAAAGAGGGTAAAAGAGAAGAGGGAGAGGCTAAGTCCTGGGGGCAATCATCATCACTCGAAAACCGAGAGAGTTGCTACGGTTTACGCGCGCGTCCCAACCGCGATTGGCCGAACGGCAGTACGCCGGATTGTTGCTCCACGAACCGCCCCGCAGCACTTTTCTCTCATCAGAAGATTTCCATTCACTTCCATCAGCCGGTGCATTTTCGTAAGTATCGTGCCAGCCATCAAGGCACCACTCCCAGATATTGCCATGCATGTTATACAATCCAAAATTATTGGGCGAAAAAATACCGACTTCTGTAGTCTTTTCTCGATACGTTCCCTTTGGACCTTTGCCGTAGGTGTACTTGCCGTCGTAGTTAGCTAGGTCTGGGATGAGGGTTTCGCCAAAGTGGAATGGTGTCGTCGTCCCAGCGCGACAGGCATATTCCCATTGAGCTTCACTAGGCAAGCTGTAATCTTTCCCCGCGTGCTGAGACAGTCGTTGGCAAAACTCCACCGCATCTTCCCAAGACACTTGCTCCACTGGTCGCTGAGCCCCCTTGAACCTGGCTGGATCACCGTCTAGCTCTCTTTTTACCTGTGCCAGCCGCGCAACGGCACCCCACTGTGCCTGCGTCACGACAAACTTCCCCATCCAAAACTCAGGCACTCTCACCTCCTGATGCGGATACTCATCTTTACTAGCCCCTTCCTCCCCTTTCGCCGCCCCCATCAAAAACTTACCGCCAGGAATGCGCACCATATCCAGCGTGACGCCGTTCCCTAGTTCTTCAGTAAAGTACTCTGCCTCCTCTGCAACCGTATCGATGATTTTCCCTTGCTCATTGACCTGAAAAGTTTCAAAGCTAAACATAGGATACGGCTTTGACTTCTCTAGCACTTCGCGGTTTTCCACCACTTGAGCGACTGACTGAGCCCGCATTTGCTCGCCCAAAATTCGCTTCTCTTCTGCTTGAACATCGCGATCGCTCAGGCCAAACGTTCGCTGTAAGCTCTTAAACTCTGCAATTAACTCATCGTCAAATGGATAGGCAATTTCTTTCTCCTCAGCGAGCGCCTGCGCATACAGCGCCAGGTGTTTTGCCTTCTCTCGGTAAGGCTTCAAAACCTCGTGTGCGATCTCCTTCGCCTGCTCAGGCGTAATCCCTAGTAGCGGCTGCCAATGTGCCGACAGCTCCGTTTTGGCAGCCGCGCTCAGCCGCCCTCTGCGAACCTTTTTTTGTACCTGCTTACGATAGCGCTGTAGGTTGTCTACTTTTGCCCTGGCCACCCAAATATTTTCACCAGCTAGCCCATTAAAAATCGCAGGCTCCGTCGTTGGCGCAGCCACCTTCACCTGCTGCTTCACATAGTCATGCCAGTGCTGCACCGACACAAAAGCCTGCCCATCTAGGGCGGCTCCTCCCGTTTTTAATCCTTCTACCAGGTAGCGAGTATATACGGATAGGTCTTCTCCCAAAGGCTCCAGCGCATACTTTTGAGACGTCGCGGCGGTCATCACACACCAGCCTTTATCACCCAGCTGCGCTTCTACATCAACCGCGCCACTATCCATTGTCAAAAAGCCATCGGCAAAGGCACCACCAAAGCAGCAGTCCAACACAATCACCTTGCGCTCCGCATAGCAGTTCCGCAGCTCTCCCTTAATAAAATCAGCCTCAACGGCTGTTCCGGTGATCAGGTGCCCATTCTCAAACAGCTGACTCTGAGCCGTTGTGAGATAAAAGTCACCGCTTGCGCTTTTGATGCCATGCCCTGTGAAATAAAAAAGGACAAGGTCGTCTTTTTTTAGCTGGGCGAGCGTAGTACTAATGCGACTGCGCATTTCCCCTACGTCTGGATTGAGAACGGGCACCACCTGATCAAATCCACCAATCTCAGGATTTTTCAGCACGGTTTCCATTGCCGTCACCCCATTCGCAGGGCATTGCAGCGACTTCAGTCCTGTACCGTAGTCACCTACCCCAATCAGTAGCGCAATTTTTCGTCCCACTTCAGCCATGCGCCCAAAAAAATCTCTACCAATACCTAATACCGGTATTATTAACCCTTTTCAGTCCCTATCGCAGCACATCGCTGTAGAACCGCTCAAAAATTCAAACTTCCTGAGCCAAGTTACTCAGCGTCGCGCCTAGCCTTCTAGCTCCTTAGCCGCCTTAACTAGATCATCAAGCACATTGCTAACATTGTCCGGGCGCACATTTTTTGCAGTGACCTTGCGAGACTCGCCTTCTTTTCCTTCTACTTCCACCGTAAACTCAATCGGTTTCCCGGCTAGCTGGTTCAGAGCCTCTTCACCTGCCGCCCTCAACGCTGGCCCAGGAATTTCTGCCGTCAACACATTCCATAGCCAGTGCGCTCCCATTCCACCTTCCGGCACATCTGGATCTGGCAAACGATCTACCTTTTCGACAGCACTAGAGCCCCGAAGGTCTTGCCATACCCGCTGGGTAAATGCCTCCTGCTGCGCTTCAGGCATTTCACTCTCGGCATCACGCCAGTCGATCGTCAGCTTTATCGTATCTGCCATCAAAACACCGCTAAACTAGAAAAGAAATTGACTCACTCGAAACAAGCTATGGATTCTACTATCCCAGTAGAGAAACGCTTAATCAAGGCTATCCGGATCTTAGCGCCAGATAAGCAGCAAGCTGTTTTGGACTTTGCTGAGTTTTTGCAAGATCGTCAGCGTCCTGGGAGTGCTAGCTCTTCTTCTAATCTGGCAACCCCCTCGGAAACAGAAAGAATCCTCGGCAATGACGGCCCCGTAAGTTTGGAAGATCATGGTATCGATGTGAGCCAAGCGGCTGAACTTAGGTCTCGATTGCAAACCTTTTCAGAAGATTGGGACCGTCCTGAAATGGCTATTTACGATGACCTATAAACGTGGTGATATCGTTCTGGTTCTTTTCCCAGACTCCAACTTACGGACAGCCAAACGCAGGCCAGTTTTAGTGATTCAAGCAGATGACCTAAATACAGGCCTAAGTCAAACTATCGTGGCGATGGTGACCAGTAATCTATCGCGAGCCAGCCATCCTAGCCGTGTCTCAGTAGATCTAAAGACGCCGGAGGGAAAGAAAAGCGGTCTTTTGCTACCTTCCGTGATCATGACCGATAATCTAGCCACTGTTCTTTATTCGGCTATAGATCGCAGAATAGGATTCTGGTCCAAGATGGCAACAGTTGATTCTGCACTGTTGCGAACGATGGGAATTTAATATCCCTGTGCGTATGTTGTTTGTTTTCAACTCGCATTGAAGACAAACAATATACGTTTGTTGTAAATGAGTGGTTTATGGCAGTTCAGTGGTGCCCATGAGGTAGCGATCGCACTCCCGCGCAACCCCGCGTCCCTCATTAATCGCCCATACAATCAAGCTCTGCCCCCGGCGACAGTCACCCGCCGCGAACACACCCGGCTTATTCGTCGTGTACTCTTCGTGCTCAGCTTTCACGTTGCTGCGCTCAGTCTTCTCTAGCCCCAACGCATCGAGCAAAGGAGACTCTGGGCCAAGGAATCCCATCGCTAGCAACACCTGCTGCGCAGGCATTCTGATTTCAGTGCCCGGTACGTGAATCGGCGTAAAGCGACCGTTCTCATCACGTTCCCACTTCACCTCTACGGTATGCACCGCTGCAACATTCCCATTGCCATCGCCTTCAAACTTTGTTGCAGTTCTTACATAGCCACGAGGATCCTCGCCAAACAGCGCTTTTGCCTCTTCCTGACCGTAGTCCAGGCGATAGATCTTAGGCCACTCAGGCCAGGGGTTGTTCGCCGCGCGCACTTCGGGTGGCTTAGGCATAATCTCTAGCTGATTGATGCTCTTGCAGCCGTGACGAATGGAGGTCCCTACGCAGTCTGTTCCGGTGTCACCACCGCCTATAATGACCACGTCTTTACCTGCAACAGAGATGTAGTCGTCACCCCGTTTGTTGTCTAGCACCGCGCGAGTGTTCGCGGTTAAAAACTCCATTGCAAAGTTGATGCCGTTCAGCTCTCTTCCTTCAATCGGTAGGTCTCTGGGGCGAGTAGAGCCGGTGCAGAGAATAACAGAGTCGTAGTCACTCAACAGCTTCTCTTCGGAGAGATCCTTGCCCACTTCGGTGTTGCAAATAAAGGTAATGCCTTCTGCTCTGAGAATATCCAGACGCCGCTTGACAATGTCTTGCTTGTCGAGCTTCATGTTGGGGATGCCGTAGGTCAGCAGTCCGCCGGGGCGATCGGCCCGCTCGTAGACGGTGACAGTGTGACCGGCTTTATTGAGCTGATCGGCTGCGGCGAGGCCAGCAGGGCCAGAGCCTACGATGGCAACTTTCTTGCCTGTGCGCTTCTCGGGTGGACGGGGGACTATCCAGCCTTCTTCCCAGCCTTTCTCGATGATGGAATATTCAATGTTTTTGATCGTGACGGGCGGGCTAGTGATGCCTAATACGCAGGAGCCTTCGCAGGGGGCAGGGCAAACACGACCCGTGAATTCGGGGAAGTTGTTGGTTTTATGCAGGCGGTCGAGGGCTTCGCGCCACAGACCACGGTAGATCAGGTCGTTCCATTCGGGGATGAGGTTGTTGATAGGGCAGCCGCTGGCCATGCCGCTAATCATTTCGCCTGTGTGGCAGAATGGCGTGCCGCAGTCCATACAGCGAGCGCCCTGGGTTTGTAGGGCCTCATCAGGCATAGGCTGGTGGAATTCTTTCCAGTTTTGGATGCGCTCTTTTGGCGCAGTTTCGGTAGGTGCCTGACGCACGTGATCGATGAAGCCGGTTGGTTTTCCCATGGTTTGTTGTGGTTGGAGGTGGAAGTTTAAGTGATTTGTCGATGGACTTCCCCGAGGACTGAGCGGAGTCGTTCGCGGACGTCTCCGTAGGGAGAAAGTCCGGCTGTACTGGGCCTGACGGGAATGTAGGAGAGAGAAGATCGGTGGGTTTTGGCTTCGACTCCGCTCAGCCACCGAGTAGTGCTGGCATCGAGGACTTGAGCGAGCACCGAGGGCTGAGCGGAGTCGAAGCCCGGCTAGATTAACTGCCGCTGACCCTTGCCAGGTCGCGAGCATTCTCTTCAAACGCCGCAGACATCGCCTCATCGTTACTGAGACCAGCATCCAGCGCTTTTTGAATGTGTTGCAATACACGCTTGTAGTCGCGAGGCATTACTTTCACAAACTTAGCTGTGGTCGCTTCCCAGTCTTCTAAAAGAGACTTGGCGTTGGGACTGCCAGTGTAGTCAATGTGCCGCTGAATAATGTCTCGCAGCTCTTGCTTCTCATCAGCCGTTTCTAGCCGTTCTAGCCCCACCATTTCGGTGTTGCATCGGCTGGCAAAGTCTCCAGCTTCGTCTAGAACGTAAGCAACGCCGCCGCTCATGCCCGCTGCAAAGTTACGGCCGGTAAGGCCAAGTACAATCGCCTTGCCGCCAGTCATGTATTCGCAGCCGTGGTCACCAATGCCTTCAACGACGGCAGTAGCACCAGAGTTACGCACGCAGAAGCGTTCGCCTGCTTGCCCGTTGATGTAGGCTTCGCCGTTTGTTGCTCCATAAAGCGCGACGTTACCCGCAACAATGTTGTCGGCAGCGACTAGGGGTGAAGACGCTGGCGGATGGACAATTAGCTTGCCGCCGCTGAGGCCTTTGCCCAGGTAGTCGTTGGCATCGCCTTCTAGCCGCAGAGTCATGCCCTTGGGTACAAATGCCCCAAAGCTTTGACCGGCTGTGCCCTGGAAGTGAAGTTTTACAGTGTCTTCGGGCAGGCCTTCCCAGTGGTTTTTGGTGATTTCGTTGCCGACGATGGTGCCGACGACGCGGTTGATGTTGGTAATGGGTAAAGTGGCCTCTACTTTTTTACCTTTTTCAATGGCTGGTTTGCAAATTTCCAACAGCTTGGTGATGTCGAGAGACTTGTCTAGACCGTGGTCTTGCTTTTCGGTGCAGTAGCGACCGACTTCTGGACCAACCTCTGGCTTGTGTAGTAAAGGCGAAAGGTCGATACCCTTGGCTTTCCAGTGGTCGATGGCTTTTTTGGGCGCTAGCTTTTCTGTGCGGCCCACCATTTCGTCCAGGGTGCGGAAGCCCAGCTCAGCCATGATTTCACGGGTTTCTTCGGCAATGAATTTCATGAAGTTGACAGCGTAGGCCGGGTCGCCGTTGAACTTGCTGCGTAGGTCTGGATTTTGAGTGGCGACGCCAACAGGGCAGGTGTTGAGATGACACACGCGCATCATGATGCAGCCGAGGGTGACCAGGGGCGCGGTGCTGAAGCCGAATTCTTCTGCGCCGAGGAGAGCCGCGATCGCAACATCTCTCCCAGTCTTCATCTGCCCATCCGTCTCAATCACAATCCGACTACGCAAATTATTCAGCACCAAAGTCTGATGCGTCTCTGCGAGTCCTAGCTCCCAGGGTAAGCCAGCATGCTTAATAGACGTTTGAGGAGACGCCCCCGTACCGCCATCAAAGCCCGAAACAAGAACAACATCCGCGTGGGCTTTTGCCACCCCTGCTGCAATCGTTCCAACGCCGACTTCCGAAACCAGCTTCACGCTAACTCTCGCCGCACGGTTTGCATTCTTCAGATCATGAATCAGCTCAGCGAGGTCTTCAATAGAGTAGATGTCGTGGTGAGGCGGTGGCGAAATTAGTCCCACACCTGGAGTAGAGTTACGAACTTTCGCAATCCAGGGATAAACCTTACGACCAGGTAGCTGTCCGCCTTCTCCAGGCTTTGCACCCTGGGCCATTTTGATTTGAATCTCTTTGGCCTGTGACAGGTACAGACTGCTGACGCCAAAGCGACCAGAGGCAACCTGTTTGATGGCGCTATTTTTAGAATCGCCTTGTTCATTAGTCCAAGTGTAGCGAGCGGGATCTTCGCCGCCTTCACCAGTATTGGAGCGTCCGCCGATTCTGTTCATTGCGATCGCTAGTGTCTCATGCGCCTCCTGCGAAATCGACCCATAGCTCATCGCCCCGGTCTTAAAGCGTTTCATAATCGCTTCAACCGGCTCTACTTCCTCAATCGGAATCGGCTCACCAGGGACAAACTCCAACAGATCGCGCAAACGGAAGAACTGCTTACCCTGCTCATTCACCAGCTTGGAATAGGACTTGAACTTGTCGTAGTTCCCTTCCCTGGTTGCTTGCTGTAATAAGTGAATACTCTGCGGACTCAGCAAATGCGCTTCGCCGTCTTTTCTCCATTGGTATTCACCACCCACATCCAAAGTGGCAGCGTTGTTGCTACCTGTTGCAACGCGCTCAGGGAAAGCATGACGGTGACGCTGAATAGCCTCTTCTGCCAATACATCTAGCCCTACGCCCTGAATGCGAGAAGCTGTCCAGGTAAAGTACTTACCAATCACGGACTCGTTTAATCCAATCGCCTCAAAAATCTGCGCGCCTCGGTAGCTTTGCAGCGTCGAAATACCGATCTTAGAAGCGACTTTTACCACACCTTTAGTTGCCGCTTTGATGTAGTTCTTACAGGCGTCTTTGAAGTCGATATCGCGCAGTAGATTCTCATCAATCATGCGACCAAACGTCTCGAAGGCCATGTAAGGGTTAATCGCCCCACAGCCGTAGCCTAACAGCACAGCAAAGTGATGCACTTCGCGAGGCTCGCCAGATTCGAGCACGATGCCGACGCGAGTCCGCTGGCCGTTACGGATGAGGTGGTGGTGCAGGCCAGCGACTGCCAGTAGCGCGGGGATAGGGGCTCTGTTTTGTGCGATGTCACGGTCGGAGAGGATGAGAATTTCTTGACCAGATGCGATCGCCTCATCCGCACCCATACACAGCGCTTCCATAGCGCCGCTCAATCCTGCTTCGCCCTTATCCGGGTCAAACAAAATAGGCAACACCGCCGTCTTAAACTGAGTATTGTGCTTAATTTTTGCTAGCTCAGCATTCGTAATAAACGGTGTCTTTAGCTGAAGCAGACGACAGCTTTCTGGCGAAGGCTCCAACAGGTTTCGCTCGGAGCCAATTGTCGTGGTTGCAGAGGTAATAATCGCCTCACGAATGGAGTCAATCGGTGGATTGGTCACCTGTGCAAACAGCTGTTGAAAGTAGTTGTACAGCAGCTTGGGTCGGTCGGAAAGTACGGGCAGCGGCGTATCTGTGCCCATCGCGCCGATCGCTTCTACACCATTTTTACCCATAGGCGACAGCAGCATCCGCAGCTCTTCAAAGGTATAGCCAAAGGCCATTTGCCTCTGCGTGACCGCAGCCGGGCTGGTGTCTACGTTGGGCTCTGTTGCGTCCGCTGGTGCCTGCAACGTATCGAGCGTCACCAGATTGTCATCTAACCATTTTTGATAGGGGGCCGAGGCAGAAATCTCTTTTTTGATTTCTGCGTCTGGCACAATGCGGCCTTCTTTAGTATCTACCAAAAACATTTTGCCGGGTGCCAGGCGACCTTTCTCAATGACGTCTTCAGGCGGAACAGGAAGCACACCTGCTTCAGAGGCCATAATTACCCGGTCGTCTTTGGTGACGTAGTAGCGGCCAGGACGCAACCCATTCCGGTCTAGCACCGCGCCCATTTGTGTACCGTCGGTAAAGGCGATAGAAGCGGGGCCATCCCAAGGCTCAATCAGGCAAGAGTGATATTCGTAGAAGGCTTTTTTCTCGGCGTCCATGGTGGCATGGCCGGACCAAGGCTCGGGTACCATCATCATCAGGGAATGGGGCAAAGACCGACCACTGAGTGCCAATAGCTCCAATGTATTGTCAAAAATCGTAGAGTCACTGCCGTTGATATTGATCAGCGGTCTGGCTGTATCCAAATCTTCGCCAAACAGCTCGGACTCAAACATACTCTGGCGGGCAGTCATCCAGTTGATATTGCCGCGCAGAGTATTGATTTCGCCATTATGGGCGATATAGCGATAGGGATGCGCGCGCTCCCAGCTTGGGAAGGTGTTAGTACTGAAGCGAGAGTGTACCAATGACAGGGCACTTTCCATGTCGGGATCGTTCAGATCCAGATAGTATTTCCCGACCTGTACGGGCATCAACATGCCCTTGTACACAATGGTGCGACACGACGCGCTAGACACGTACCAGTAGCTATCGATATCGATAATGGCGCGGTGAGCCAGCTTCCGAACCAGGTATAGCTTACGTTCCAGGGCCAGTTCGCCTGCATCTGCGGGTAAGCTCCCGCAACCGATGAAGGCCTGCTGCATAAAGGGCTCACTATCTTTTGCAGTGGGGCCAAGGGATGCGTTGTCTGTAGGGACATCTCGCCAACCAAGCACTTCTACACCCGAATCAGAAGCTACTTTTTCGAAGCGCTTTCGACCTTCCGCGCGGGCTGATTCATCCGGGCTTGCGTAGATCATCGCCACGCCGTATTGTCCGGCTGCAGGCAGCTCGATGCCTTGTGCTTTCGCCACTTTGGCCATAAATCGCTGAGGCATTTGCATCAAAATACCTGCGCCGTCACCTGTATTTGGTTCCGCGCCAACGGCTCCCCTGTGATCTAAATTCAGCAAAATAGTCAGGCCTTGCTGCACAACATCGTGGGAGGCCTTGCCCTTCATCTGCACTACAAAGCCGACACCGCAAGCATCATGCTCGTGCTGCGGATTGTATAGCCCTTGCTGAGCTGGTCCAGTAGGCTTTTGCCTAAGCTTTTGTATGTAGGGCTTTTGAGAAGAGTCGTTTCTGAGACTGGTGACAGTTAGATCGGAAGGAGCCATCGCAAAAAGACCGGGAAGAAAAGGAGTACCGAAAGCAAATCAAAATCGAAGCACCCTTTCAGCCAATCTAGATACAGTCTGTATACAAAACGGCTGAAATTCACTACACAAAGAATAATGCAGCTAATGGATACCTATGCTCAAGCTCAGCTATACAAATGGTTTCATTTGCTGATGAGCAAGGGATATATATTGTCCATCAAGAGCAGGGATAGACATAAAGGCCTTAATGAAATCAACAGATGCCTTAATAAAAACACCAATTTCGTTACAAAAAGTCCTCGTTCTAGTTACTTGTACCGAAATGTTTGTCTCATTCGCTACAGAATAAATAAGGCACATAACGCAGTGCAGGCCAAAATTTAAGCAACTGAGAAAAGAAGACCCGTACCTACCTTTTGCAGCTTTCTGGGATTCATGGAGTACGAGAAGCTGAATGCGACGTATGAGTGCGCGGTTGAGGGCGGTTGAGAGTATGGCGTCAGCTCATTATCAGCCTGCCAGATTTACTGAAGCTATAGATTTAATGGTCTTAGCGGAAGAAGCAACGGCTGTTGAACAAGCGCTTCGCACGGCTGGATGGTCTCAGCTGGGTGTTATTAGTTTTGGTGGCTCTAGCTGGCAATCGGCTAAGGGGGAATCGATCGATCTTCTTCATGCTCCGGACCAATCTTGGGTAGCTGCTGCGTTAGATGCACCTGTAAAAACGCCAGAAGGTCTACAGATTATTGATCTGCCTTATTTGATTATTCTCAAGCTATCAGCGACTCGTGCTGTGCTCCGTACGTCTAGATGGATAGATAATGACGAACTGGCAGTCGGTGAACTGGTTTCGATTTCGGTAGAAAAAGAGAAATGCCTGTGAAAATAGCCGTTCGCAGAGTGTTTGGTCCTTCTGCATCTGCACTTCGCAGAAATAGACGGGGCCAGGCTGTCCATCGGGCGGTAGAAAAACGCCGTCCATCTCAAACTTAGGCTCTTTTACCGAAACAGAGTCAAATCGATATCGATCTGCGTTGTCGGGCGGCTGGGGAAGGAACTCAAAGATAGCGGTTGGTGAGCGAGCAAAAAAGCTGTAGAAGAGAGTATCGCGTTTCATGTTAGCCAGGGTGGATGCGTCTAGACGGCCAAAAGCCGCTGACTGATATCACCATTCAGCGGGCTAGCCTCACCCGAGTCAACAATGCCACCTTTATTTAGGAATTTTCGGCAAAGAAGCTTGTTTGAGTAGCTGACGGGTAGCGCTGACTATGTGATGCTGAAATTGTCTGAGTATGCTGGTCTGAGTAGCTGTAGCTCTTACTAATAGTCCAGGGCAGTTGGGTAGCGGTGAGCTACCAAATTGCAGCGCATTAGCAGATATACCGATAGTGTTGATGAGCTGAGAGAGCCGATCGAGATCGAGGTCAGGGGCGATAATGATGAAGTTGCCCAGGATGGGATAGTCGGTGAGAGAGGGATGATTTCGGAATCGGTTGGACTGGCCCAGTAGTTTTAGCGTGTCGGCGAAGTGGAGGGTGCCTGTGGGCGATCGCACCTCCAACCGACTCTTAAACTGTTCAAATGCGTAAAACTCTCCTCTCGCTATCCGCCCGGGAACAACTATCTCACTGAGCACCATTTGCCCCTCGGGATGTAGTCTCACATCCACTTTTTGAGTGAGCGCAGCCGAGGAAAACAAAATCATCGGCTCTGGCACAAACTCAAGGTAAGCGCCCGCGCCGACTTTAATATTCCACTCCACTGCAGCGGCAGGTCCTGCTGCTGACTGGCTGTGCACCTTAGTCGCTGATTGATCCGTGAGATAGAGCCTGGCGCGATCGCTCACCTCAACACTCATTCGCAAATCATCTCCCGCTAAAATTCCTGGCGAGGCATTCATAATATACGCATACACCCTTTCCTTATCTGTTGGATCCAGGCGTAGATTG
Source organism: Cyanobacteria bacterium J06581_3 (assembly GCA_038531675.1). Taxonomy (GTDB): domain Bacteria; phylum Cyanobacteriota; class Cyanobacteriia; order Phormidesmidales; family Phormidesmidaceae; genus Phormidesmis. The sequence goes on along the minus strand of JBCBBK010000003.1, from coordinate 379,514 downwards.
CCCGATAGGCGAAAGGGGTAAGTGGCATACTGATGCGCAACAAAAGAGGTACTTGTTCCTTTTGCACAAGCCACTCGCAAAGACAGGTGTTGCCCTGCTTGCGGTGACGCAGACTCCCCTACCCCTGAAGGCAAAGGCGCTAGTGGCTGCGGACGACAAACAACTTCACCCATCAGCGAAACACATAAAGCCGACCCAGCGGCACCTCGTCCACCGGCTCACAAGTTGCTATTTCACCGTCGACTCTCACTTCAAACGTATCAGGATCTACCTCAATCTCTGGGCACACATCGTTGTGCAACATGTCCGCTTTACTGAGCTGACGTGTGTCTTTCACAGGCAGTAGCTCCTTTTGCAGACCAAGCCGATCTGCTAATCCTCTCTCCAGAGCCAGCTGTGTTACAAAACAAGCCGACGTTACCGCTGCAGCGCTACCAAAGCTACCCCACTGAGGGCGATACAAGATTGGCTCGCAGGTCATCAGCGATGCATTCGATTCGCCCATCGGTGACCAGGCGATAAATCCCTGTTTAATCACCAACTCTGGCTTGATACCAAAAAATCCAGGCTTCCAAAGAACAATATCAGCCATTTTGCCCGGTTCAATCGAGCCCACGTAGTCGGCAATGCCACAGGTGCGGGCAACGTTAATAGTGTATTTTGCCAAGTAGCGAAGAACACGATTGTTGTCGTTTCTTTCATTATCTTCTGGCAAGGTGCCTCGCTGATCTTTCATCTTGGAGGCCAGCTGCCACGTCCGGCAAATCACTTCGCCAATGCGGCCCATCCCTTGAGAATCAGAGCCCAGCATACTAATGGCACCCATATCGTGCAGAATGTCTTCGGCAGCGATGGTTTCAGCGCGAATGCGAGACTCGGCAAAGGCCACATCTTCCGGGACGCGAGGGTTCAGGTGGTGGCACACCATTACCATGTCCAGATGCTCGTCGAAGGTGTTGACCGTGTAGGGATTGGTGGGGTTTGTAGAAGAGGTAAGGCAGTAGGGAAAAGAGGCGACTTTGATGATATCTGGCGCGTGGCCACCGCCTGCCCCTTCGGTGTGGTAGGTGTGAATGGTTCGCCCGTCTATCGCCGCGAGGGTATCTTCTACATAGCCGGACTCATTTAGCGTATCTGTGTGGATTTTGACCTGAAAGTCGTACTGGTCGGCAACGTTTAGGCAGGTGTTGATGGCTGAGGGCATCGCGCCCCAGTCTTCATGAATTTTTAGGCCCATCGCGCCATTTGCGACCTGTTCTACTAGGCTCTCGGGCAGGCTAGAGCTGCCTTTACCCAAGAAGCCAAAGTTAATGGGAAAGGCTTCCGACGCTCTGAGCATCATCTCTAAATTGCGTGCGCCACTGGAGCAAATGCCGACGGTAACTGGGCCAAGGCCACCGCCTAGCATTGTTGTTAGTCCGCTGGAAAGGGCCTCGGCGCAAAGGCCCGCGCTATCAAAGTGAACGTGGCTATCTAGCCCGCCGGGAGTGGCGATGAGCCCTTCGCCTGCGCGGACGTCGGTGTTGGCGCTGATGACCAAATTTGGGGTGACGCCGTCCATAATGCCAGGGTTACCGGCTTTCCCCGTGCCAACAATTTTGCCATCTTTGATGCCGATATCTGTTTTTACGATGCCTTGCAGCGGGTCAACCAGCAGCACGTTAGTAATAACAAAATCGAGCGCGCCATCTGCTGCGGTAACGCCGGACGCCATGCCCAGTCCATCCCGTAGGGTTTTGCCGCCACCGAAAACGCATTCGTCGCCGTAAACGGTGTCGTCGCGCTCTACTTCGATAATCAAAGAGGTGTCGGCTAGGCGGACGCGATCGCCCGTCGTTGGTCCAAACAGTTCAGCGTACCGCTCGCGGCTAATCTCCATTCATGGCCTCACTGTTTTGGGAACTATCTTGTGAACTGTAGCCTTGCGCCTGCATGCGTTCTATCGCAGCGGCTTTCACCTGTGGGTCATCGAGCGCGCCGTTGACCAAGTCGTTGAGACCTTGCACGATGCGATCGCCCGCCAGCGCCACCACCGTCACGCGCTTAGTATCACCTGGCTCAAACCGCACGGCTGTGCCTGCTGGAATATCTAGCCGAAAGCCAAACGCCTCTGCTCGGTCAAACTGCAGCATGCGATTAACTTCAAAAAAGTGGAAATGAGAGCCCACCTGAATCGGGCGATCGCCTATATTTGCCACCGACAACACCTTCGACTCACGGCCAGCATTTAGCTCCAAAACACCAGCCTCACAAATCACCGCGCCGGGTGTCGCGGGATTTTGAGATAACTCACCTGCCATCGTCTAAGCCTCTTGTGGACGGATAGGATTATGCACACTTACCAGTTTGGTCCCGTCGTTAAAGTGGGCCTCCACCTGAATTAGTGGAATCAGCTCCGGTACATTGGGCAATACGTCTGCGGTGGTTAGCAGCGTTGCACCTTCTGCCATCAGCTGAGCGACCGACTTGTCTTCGCGGGCACCTTCAACGATGTAGTCGCTAATCAGTGCGATCGCCTCCGGCACATTTAGCTTAATTCCCTTATCCTTCCGCCTACGAGAGATTTCAGCAGCGGTAAACAACGTGAGCCGTTCAGCTTCTTTTGGCGTCAAATACATCGAGTCAAATACATTGAAAAACTGCTATCAACAACTTACGAAACGGGCTGCGTCACTGTCACAGGCTCTGCCTTTTTTATTGTTGGCATCACAGGCGCATTTGTCTGCGGATTCGGAATTCCCTCAATCGGGCACTCTTCAGTGCCTACGGTTCCACGAGTCAACGCTTCCACTTTCTCCTTAGTTTTCTGTGGATCGAGTATCCATTCGCGGTAGAACTCGTAAGGACACTCCATCATGCCCTCATCGCCGTCACCCGACTTAATCATCCCGGTATAGCCACGGTGCAACAGTTTGAACAGATGGTTTTGGGACTGAGAATGCTTGCGGAAATCCCGAATCGCAAACTTAGAAAGTGCCGCGTACTGAATACCATTTTCTTCTTCGCCGCATTCGCCCAGCGTACGGCCATCAAAACCCACCACCGCCGAATGACCAAAGTAGCTGTACACCCCATCAAAGCCTGCGGCATTGGCCACTGCTACATAGGTGTTGTTCATCCAGGCCATTGCCTTAGACACCATAATCTGCTGCTCTTTGGCTGGATACATATAGCCCTGACAGCGAATTACCAATTCAGCGCCTTTCATCACGCAGTCACGCCAAATTTCTGGATAGTTGCCATCGTCGCAAATAATCAGAGAAATCTTTAGTCCCTTAGGCCCATCGCTAACATAGGTGCAGTTGCCCGGATACCATCCTTCAATCGGTGTCCAGGGCATAATTTTGCGATACTTTTGAACGATTTCTCCTTTATCGTTCATCAGGATCAATGTGTTGTAGGGCACCTTCTCAGGGTGTTGTTCATGCCTTTCGCCCGTTAAAGAGAACACCCCCCAAACCTTGTTGCGAATACAAGCTTCTGCAAAAACATCCGTCTCAGGACCCGGAATGGTGGAGGCTGTCTCCATCATTTCCTCGGGGTCATACATAATCCCATGGGTAGAATATTCAGGAAAGACCACTAGGTCCATTCCAGGAAGGCCCACCTTCATCCCATCGATCATTTCTGCAATGTTTTTGCAGTTGGCCATGACCTCGTCGTGGGTATGCAAACGCGGCATTTTGTAATTAACGACAGCTACACCTACTGAATCGTTGCTCGAAGAAATATCGCCATGAACTGACATGAGTGCCTCCTTGTAGCTTATGTTTAGTTACCCTGATATTTAACATCCACTGTTCTAAGAGAATGTCACTGTAGATACAAACTTCAAAAGCGACTACCCCTAATATAATTGTTAACTAAAGCTTAAGAACGAATAGGCAGATGACTGTTGCTTGCCCAACTGTTTTTGTTGCTTTTTATAGATAAAAGTTTAATTCAGTGGCTGCGAGAGTTTCTGTTTGTTGACGTTTCTCCTCGAACTTTGACGTTTCTCCTTGAATTTCGGCTTCATAGTTTTCACTGGGTTGCCAATGCGTTAGGAGCAAATGCCAAATCTTCATAATCCGCTTCCGAACCCGGTACGGTGACGTTGATAGCGCATTTCGTTGGAGGAAAAGCATTTTGTATCATCCGATACAAAATGCTGTCATTTCACTCTCTAGTATGAGGGCTACCTACTCCCTTAGCACAGGTGAGCAAAAACGAGCGTTTTTCTTTACGTTTAGTTCTTCTCTCATGTGGCTAAAGCGGTAAGCAGCCAATTCGCAGTACGCAGGTGGGTTTCTATTCTCACTCAGGACGGTTTATCACTTGTTTCCTCTTTTTGAGAGTTTTACTCTGGCGTCGCGATGCAAAGGGCTCAATGTTTTGTGTGGTTAAGGAAGCAAAATCGAAATGTCAAAGTCCCCAATTATTTCAACTGGTTTGAGCCGGAGAAAATTTCTCCAATACAGTTCACTAGCGGCTACAACTACTGTTTTGGCTGCCTGCACCGGTGGCGGTGGCGGTGGTGAATCGCAAGCAGACCTGGGCGAAAACCCCATTAAGGTTGGCGTTATGTACTCCACAACAGGGAGTATCGCCATTGTTGAGAAGTCCTTGCAGGACGCAACGTTCCTGGCGATTGAGCAAATCAACACCGGCACCGGGCCTTGGGAGGGCAATGGTGAAGGTATTGGCGGTCGTAAGATTGAGCGGGTAACGGTTAACCCCAACTCCGACTGGGACCTTTACAACCAAATGTCCAAGCGCTTGATCGATGAGGATCAGGTCGTTTGCGTTCTAGGTTGCTATACTTCTGCCAGCCGCAAATCTGTACTACCCGTCTTTGAAGAGAAAGACTCCATTCTGTACTACCCGGTTTACTACGAGGGCAACGAGTGTAGCTCAAACGTCTTCTACACAGGCGCTGCACCTAACCAGCAAATTACCGACTCGATTCCTTACTGCAATGACAACTTCGGGCCCAAAGGGTTCTTTGTAGGCTCCGACTACATCTACCCTAAGGAAAGTAACCGGATTGCGATCGCTGAGCTAGAAAAAGCAGGCGGCGAAGCCGTAGGCGACGAGTACGCAGCCCTGGGTACAACAGAATTCATCACCATCATCAACAAAATCAAAGCAGCCAATCCTGACTTTGTATTAAGTAACCTGGTTGGTGACTCTATCCCCGCCTTCTACCGCCAGTTCAAAGACGCCGGTATCAGCGCTGAAGATATCCCCATCATGGCGTACCCTACTACCGAAGAAGAGATTCAGGCCATGGGCCCTGAGTATTCTGCGGGTCACTACTCTAGCTTTAACTACTTCCAGAGCGTAGAAACACCTGAGAACGAGGCTTTTGTAGCCCAGTTCAAAGAGATGTTCGGCGACGACCGGGTTACCAACGGTGTAATGGAAGCCGCTTACATTCAGACCTTCTTCATGGCGCAAGCGATGAAAGACATTCTGGAAGCAGGCGGTGAAATCAATACGGAAACGCTTCGCGAAGCAACTCGTGGTCAGGAATTCAACGCGCCACAAGGCCCTGTGAAGATGGACCCTGCCAACTACCACGCTTACCTATATTCCAGAATTGGGAAATGGCAGGAAGATGGTCAGGCTGAAATCGTGTTTGCCACCGATGCCGCCGTCAAGCCGATTCCCTGGAGTCAGGCGCTGTACAAAGGCCGTATGTGTGAGCACCCCACACCTGATGACCGCAGCGACCCAACCAAAGAAACAGGTAAGGATTTAGAACCTAAGTTCCTCTAAGTACCGTTAGGCAAACGGCGCGCTTTTATCGGTGCGCCGTTTGTTTTTCGGCGGCGATCGCTGCCTAACCCAAAACAACTCAAACAACAGTCTTTCGTTTGTTCCGTCTGTACTAGTGCCCCTTCAACTGCTCTTTCAACCGACCAAAGGACCATGTTAGACCTTTCACTTCCGATATCTTCCATGCTGTCATCACCGATTTACTTGCTGGCTCAAGAAGCTGCCGCAGAAGCGACAGAAGCGGCAGGTGAAGGCTTCTCGTACACTAGCTTGGCCAACCAGGCGCTCAACGGTATCGGGATTGTTGGCATTTTGTTGCTGACTGCCCTGGGCCTCGCCATCACCTTCGGTGTCATGCGCATTATTAATCTCGCCCATGGCGAGTTCATTATGCTGGGGGCCTACATCACCTTCTGGATGCAAGAGACCTTTGGCATGGATCTGCTGATGACCATTCCCTTCGCGTTCATCGGTACGGCCTTAGTCGGTGCCCTGGTCGAAATTACAATTATTCGTAGGCTGTACGGTAGGCCGCTAGAAACGCTGCTAGCAACTTGGGGACTCAGTATTGTTTTACAGGGTGTTATTAAGCTGATCTTTACCGCGCAGCTAAAGTACGTAAAGGCACCCGCTTATCTGTCAGGCAGTATTGACCTGTTAACAGACGATGCTGGCTCTGCTCTAGTCTCTATCTCCTACTATCGATTTTTTATCATTGTTGTTGCCCTGGCGCTGTTGGCAATCACGATGTTCTTATTTTATGGCACCTCTTGGGGCCGTCAGGTTCGCGCCGTCACTCAAAACCGCAGCATGGCCCAGTGCCTGGGTGTTAACACCAAGCTGGTAGATATGGGTACGTTTGCCTACGGTTGTGGCCTTGCAGGCATCGCAGGTACCGTTATCTCCGCACTCAAAACGGTCTCGCCACCCATGGGTCAAGACTATCTGGTTGACTCCTGGATGGTGGTAGTGACCGGCGGTGTAGATAAGCTGGTTGGCATTTTGGCCGGGGCTTTTCTCATTGGCGAGTCCAATGCGATTATTGCCTTCTTGCTAAACGATCCCACTGCGAGAGTGTTGGTGCTAGGCGCTGTGATTGTGCTCATTCGCTATCGCCCTGAAGGGTTATTTACCGTTCAAAAGCGCACATAGGTTTTGCTTCGACCGCCTTTAATTAGCATCCTTTTTTAGAATCATGACCGCTGTGCTGAGAGGCCAGCATCCACAGCTGAAATCATCGTTAGGAGCTTGTGCTATGTCAAACGTTGTAATGGGTTATAAACAGTCCACCTTTCCCAAAAAATTGGCCGCCATCAGCGGTATCGCACTGCTGATATTTATTATTCTTCCTTTTGTTGTCGGGAGTTTTCAGCTCTCTTTACTCTCAAAGCTGCTGTTATTTGGCACGCTGGCTGTCACCCTGGATTTGGTTTGGGGCTTTACTGGCATCCTTAGTTTTGCCCACGGTATTTTCTTCACCCTGGGCGGTTACGCGTCGGCCTACTACCTCAAGCTCAATCTCTCGGCGGCAAACAATACCTACGGTGGTGAGCTACCCGACTTTATGGTCTGGAACGGCTTGGAAACGCTGCCCTGGTTCATTGCCCCGCTGAAGTATTTTCCTGTCGCTTTCCTGGCGGTCATTGCTGTCCCAGCACTTTTCGCCTACATCACAGGTTCCTTCATTTTCCGCTCCAAGGTGAATGGTGTTTACATCACCATCATTACGCTGGCCCTATCCTCAGCACTGACTACCTTCTTCATTAGTCAGCAGGCTTATACAGGTGGTACCAACGGTATTACCGACGTTAGCAAGCTCAGCGTTTTTGGTACCGACATCCCCCCTATTGGTATTTACTTTTTAATTCTGGCCTACACCGTTTTCGTGCTGGCGCTCAGCTGGTGGCTGACCCAGTCCAACTTTGGTCTCATCCTGCGTTCAATCAATGAGAACGAAAACCGTATCGCCTTTTTGGGCTATGACGTCGCTCAGTACAAAATCTTTATCTGGACGCTGTCGGCAGCGCTTGCGGGCATGGCTGGTGGATTGTTCGTTCCGCTCAACCGATTTATTTCACCGGTATATCTAGCCGTGGCTTTTGGTACCCAGGTGGTGATTTGGGTGGCGATTGGTGGACGAGGTACCCTAATTGGGCCGATGGCCGCAGCGATGATTCTTGGCCAGGTTCAAAACTCTGCGGAAAAAGTAACTCAGGACTGGCAGCTGATTGTCGGTGTACTTCTGCTCGTTGTGGTGCTGTTCATTCCCAATGGCCTGATGAGTTTGTTGCCCAAGCAGCTGAATCTCTCTAACTTGTCGAAGCCGAAGCCGTTGCCTGGAACGGTTGCTGCCTCAGCAGTCACTTCACCGACAGTACCTTCAGAAATGGCTTCAGAGCCTGAGCCCGCGCAACGCAGCTCTTAAGCAGCGCTTTGTTTTTGGATGATTTTTGTAACCGCCTAAAAGGATTATTGTAATGACAGCGGCATCAATGACAGTATCGCTCCCATTATCAACAACAAAATCAGTCTTGTCTGTAAAGGACTTAAATGTTGTTTTCTCAGGTTTCAAGGCGCTAAAAGGTGTCAATTTGGAAGTTTACGATGGTGAAATTCTCACCATCATTGGTGCCAATGGCGCTGGAAAAAGCACGCTGCTAGATGCCATTGTGGGCAAGTCCCCAGTTGCTTCTGGTCACGTGTACTACAGCGGTAAAGACATCACCAATAAGCGGCCCTACGAGATCGCCCGTTTGGGGATTGGTCGAAAATTTCAAAACCCAAATGTCTATAACGAGCTAACGGTCTTTGACAATATTTTGCTAGCGCTTAAAGGTGCTCACGGCATCTTGAGCTCTATAACGGCCAAGCTAACTAAGGCTAAAAAAGGCAAAATCTATGACGTGCTAGAGCGAACAGGGCTGTTGGATCAGGCGTTTGAAGAAGTGTCGTCACTCTCCCATGGCCAAAAGCAGTGGGTCGAGATTGCCATGGTGCTGGCGCAAGACCCTTTGATTGTGCTGCTCGATGAGCCTACGGCTGGTATGACTGCTGAAGAAACCTATGCTACAGGTGAAATTATTAAGAGCATCGCTAAGTCCCACTCTATTGTGGTGATTGAGCATGACATGGAATTTGTGAAGCAAATTGCCGAGCGCATCGTAGTGCTGCATCAGGGAGCGGTGCTAGCAGAAGGGTCTGTACAAGAAGTTCAAAGCAATCCTAAAGTGATAGAGGTATATCTGGGTCGTGAAACAATCAATGCCGCTGCTTGAGAAAAACGGAGTACAAACGGCTACTGCGCCGCTACTGGAATTAAATAATGTGGTGGCTGGCTATGGGCCAACGCCTGTGCTGTTTGACGTCAACATGACGGTGAACGAAGGTGATATTGCCTGTCTGCTGGGCCGTAATGGCGTGGGTAAAACCACGTTGCTACGAAGCATAATTGGGCTGAACTCGCTCGATAGCGGCAGTATCTCCTTTGCAGGCAAAGATATTAGCAAAGACGCCACCTATCAGCGGGCACGCCAGGGGATTGCCTACATCCCTCAGGGCCGGGAAATTATTCCCTACCTCTCTGTGCTCGATAACCTGAAGATGGGTTTGAGTGCCAGTGGGAAAAAAGCTAGAACAAAGGGCGATGGAATTCCAACTGAGCTGTATGAGTTTTTCCCGATGCTGAAAGAGCATTTGACTCGGCAGGGTGGCTTGCTCAGTGGTGGGCAGCAGCAGCAGTTAGCGATCGCACGTGGCCTCATGTGCAATCCCAAAATCATGCTGCTCGACGAACCCACCGAAGGCATTCAACCCTCCATCGTGCAGGAGATTGAAGATACGCTGCGACGAATCAATCAGGAGAAAGGGATTACGATTGTGGTCGTAGAGCAAAAGATTGAGTTTGCTCGCAAGCTTGCCGAAAAGTTCTTCATCATGAAGAAAGGCTCGATTGTTGAAAAGGGCACGACCGATCAGCTCTCTGACGCGCTACTACAGAAATACCTGGCTGTGTAAGCGGACTGCTGTTTCTACGATTAATTGCTCAGGCCGTGCATTTGCCAGTGGATGCGCGGCCTAGTTTTGTGTCGATTAGGTTTTCTCTTTGCTGCACCTTCTTACTACACTGTATGGTGCGCTACGCACCATTAGATTTCTCTATGCAATAAAAACTGTTTATGTAGTTGGTTTTACATTTTAGTCTGCGTAATAAACGGTATAGATAGATTACGCCATTCAGTTCGGCCTCAAGTTTGGTGATCAAGTAGCAAAGGCCTATTCGGTCAATTTAGCAATAAGAATATGTCGCTTTTGGAGATATTGTTTTCCACCGTTAGTCACTCATCTTTAAGGATGTAAACACAGGAAATTTGTCGCCTGCTATAGGCTAACCATCTGTTGCATCATGAAAGAAAAACACGTTTAAAGTCCCTTAGGAGCAAGCGTAAACCCATGCCAAAAACTCTCTTCAAGATTGACCTAACCAAGCCCATGTCAGAGCAAGAGATTCCCGGCCATAACAGATGGCACCCTGACATTCCTGCTGTTGTGTCTGTCAATCCAGGAGATGTGTTCCGAATTGAGTGTAAAGACTGGACCGATGGCCAGATCAAAGACAATGATGACCCTAACGATGTGCGCGACGTAGACCTTACCAAGGTGCACATGCTTAGCGGGCCTATCTACGTCAACGGTGCTCAACCCGGTGATATTTTGGTCGTAGATCTGGTTGATATTGGTGCACTACAGGGCGATGAGTGGGGCTTTACCGGCATTTTCGCCAAGGAAAATGGTGGTGGCTTCTTGACCGACCACTACCCAGATGCCGCGAAGGCAATTTGGGACTTTGAAGGTATTTACACCTCCTCTCGCCATATTCCTGGTGTTAAATTTGCAGGCATCACTCACCCTGGGCTGATCGGCTGTGCGCCTTCCCAGGAATTGTTGAACAAATGGAACAAACGTGAAACAGAGCTAGTGAATACCGCGCCTGACTTACGCACGTACGGAGCCGGGCTCTCAGGAGATGACCCGGTATTAGCTGCGTTGCCCAACCCAACAAATGCCGTGTTAGGTAAGCTAGACGCGTTAGAGTACGAAAGAGTTGCGGCTGAAGCGGCACGAACAGTTCCCCCCCGAGAGCATGGCGGCAACTGCGATATCAAAAACCTTTCACGAGGGACGCGAATTTACTTCCCAGTGTATGTGGAAGGTGCAAAACTCTCCATGGGTGATATTCACTTTTCTCAGGGAGATGGTGAAATTTCTTTCTGTGGTGCCATTGAAATGTCTGGCTATATCGATATCCATGTGGACATTATCAAAGGCGGCATGGATAAGTATTCCATGGTGAACCCAATCTTTAAGCCGGGTCCAGTTGAGCCAAACTATTCAGAATATTTGGTATTTGAAGGCATCTCGGTAGATGAGTACACCGGCAAGCAGTATTACATGGATACGCACATTGCCTATCGGCAAGCCTGCCTGAATGCGATTGAGTATCTCAAGAACTTTGGCTATACCGGAGAGCAAGCATATCTGCTGCTTAGCTGCGCGCCAGTAGAAGGGCGCATTAGCGGCATTGTGGATATTCCGAACGCCTGCTGTACGCTGGCGCTGCCGACTGCAATCTTTGATAAACCCATTCTGCCAGTTTAATATGTCAAACCATAGGAGGAGATGTGTAAATGCCGCTGTATGACTATGACTGTAAGCGCTGTGGCCCCTTCGAGATATGGCACAGAATGTCGGAGACCAGCACACCACGGGCTTGCCCTGAGTGTGATGATGTGTCAACTCGAATTTTTACAGCGCCTAATATTAGCCTGGGCTCGGGTAGCCTGATGAAAAAAGTGGGTTTGCCTGACCCGCGTATCGTTAAGCGGCAGAGCGAACCTGCTAAGCCTGTCAATCAGAGTGCAAAGCCGGGTAGTCGTCCGTGGATGCTAGGTCACGCAGCTGAAAGACTATAGATTGTCACAAGAAAATTGATTTTTGTATCTAAATATACAGAAACTGTCGATTTCCTTTCAAAGCTGTCTAGAATTAGGATGCAATATCTTAATTCATGGCTTAATCCGCTGGAGGTGCAATTGATGACTTTTTCGACGGCTAATCAGAGCGATCTCAATTCTGTTCATAAGGCTAACTTGCTATCGCAGCTGTCTCGCCGATTAGAATCGGCAAAAGCTCATCGCAACCTGTCGCTAGTCGCAGCGCTGGAGGATGAGTACGCGCAGCTGACGTCGATTACTAAGCCGATAACGTTTGGCGATCGCCTTCAGCAGCTATGGCTTAGCTTCTCCGGTACGCTCAGCGATTGGACAAAAGTCCACATAGAGCGAACGGTTAATGCCAACGGCAAGCCCTGTTGGTACGCTTACAACCCTCAAGCCGGTCAGGCAATTTTCACCGAATCCGAAAGCGAAATGCGCCAGTGGATTAATACAGGCTACTGGGGCCGATAGAACGGCAATCTAATATCTGTTGAATAATCGGCCTACGGCCAGCGTTTATTTGTAACGCTGGCCGCATTTTTTGTCTGCCTAAAACAAGAAGTACCGCTGGGCCATCGGCAATATATCTGCGGGTTCACAGGTCAGTAGCTTGCCGTCTACCCGCACTTCAAAGGTTTCAGGCGTTACTTCGATATTAGGTGTAAGGCTATTGAGCTTGAGGTCGCTCTTTTTCACGTTTCGGGTATCGAATATAGGCTGTATGCGAGTGGCATCTAACCCTACCTGGTCGGCAATGCCGTTGTCGTAGGCGCTTTTGGAAACAAAGGTGTAGGCGGTGCTGGCGATCGCACCCCCATAACTCCCAAACATTGGCCGCATATGCACCGGCCCCGGCGTCGAAATACTCGCATTAGCATCCCCCATCTGCGCCCAGGCGATAAAGCCACCCTTCACCACCATCTCTGGCTTCACCCCAAAGAATGCAGGACTCCACAAACATAGGTCTGCCAGCTTACCTTCTTCAACAGAACCCACACAGTGAGAGATTCCGTGAGCTAGCGCAGGATTGATAGTGTACTTGGCCACATATCGCTTAGCCCGATAGTTGTCGTGAGTTTCACTCGTATTTTCTGGGCTCGGCAACAGTCCCTTTTGCACCTTCATCTTGTGCGCGGTCTGCCAGGTACGCGTAACCACCTCACCGACTCGGCCCATGGCCTGCGAGTCGGATGCCATGATGCTAAATGCGCCCATGTCGTGCAGCAAATCTTCCGCAGCAATGGTTTCACGGCGAATGCGAGACTCCGCAAACTTCACGTCTTCCGGGATATTCTTATCCAGGTGGTGACACACCATGAGCATGTCCTTATGCTCATCGAAGGTGTTAATCGTGAAGGGTCGGGTAGGATTGGTCGAAGCTGGTAGCACGTTGGGGAGCTTGCAAACGGTGAGAATGTCAGGAGAATGTCCACCACCGGCCCCTTCTGTGTGAAAGGTGTGAATTACCCGGTCTTTGAATGCGGCAATGGTTGTTTCCACAAAGCCAGACTCATTGAGCGAATCGGTGTGGATAGCGACCTGCACATCGTACTCATCGGCAACGGTCAGGCAGTTGTCAATCGCTGCGGCTGTTGTTCCCCAGTCCTCGTGTAGCTTTAGTCCCATGGCGCCTGCCATGACCTGTTCTACCAGCGCTTGTGGCTGACTAGAATTTCCCTTGCCCATGTAGCCCAGGTTCATTGGGAAGGCTTCGGAGGCTTCGAGCATGCGGTGAATGTTCCACGCGCCGGGGGTGCAGGTGGTGGCGAGGGTGCCAGTGGCTGGGCCAGTGCCGCCGCCTAGCATGGTGGTTACGCCTGAGGCGATCGCAACTTCAATCTGCTGCGGACAAATAAAGTGAATATGCGAATCAATAGCCCCCGCCGTCAGAATTTTCCCTTCCCCAGCAATAATCTCCGTGCTAGGTCCAATAATGATGTCAATATTGTTTTGTGTATAAGGATTGCCCGCCTTCCCCAGCTTGGCGATTTTCCCATCCTTAATGCCCACATCTGCCTTCACCACGCCCCACCAGTCCAAAATCAGCGCATTGGTAATCACAGTATCTACCGCGCCATCTGCTCTAGAAATCGGCGACTGACCCATGCCATCACGAATCACCTTACCGCCACCGAACTTTACTTCGTCGCCGTAGTAAGTACCGCCGTACGTGGTTAGGTCTTGTTCTACTTCCAGGAATAGGTCGGTATCGGCTAGGCGAATGCGATCGCCCACCGTCGGCCCAAACGTATCAGCATAATCGCGGCGGCTAATATAATTGCTCATGTTCTATGAAATCGTTCAGAGAGTGGGCTGTTAACTCGGAGAAGTCAAATCTTCCTAAATGCTATCCAATCACCTCAACGCCACAATGTTTGTAGCGCAACACATGTAAAAACGAAATTTAACAAATACAAATTTTGCTAGCGGTCATGGCATAACAAATATGTTACTATTGTTGTAGTTATTAAAATTAAAAAGATATGAATATTGAAATATGGTTTGGGAAATTGAATACCCTTATAAGACCGTCGAGAAGTTTATTTTAGAACTTCCTCCAGGTCTCCAAGCGAAATATTTTCGCCTTGCTGATTCATTAGAGAAGTTTGGAGCCAACCTTGGAATGCCGCGTACGCGCGCAATGTCTGATGGCCTGTTCGAGCTTAGAGTACAAGGAAAGGAAGGGATTGCTAGAGTGTTTTGTTGCACGCTAACTGGCAAACGCATCGTCGTACTGCATGGGTTTGTGAAGAAGACTCAGAAGACTCCACAGAAAGAGCTCAAAATTGCTCAGCGTCGTTTGAAAGAGATAAAAAGTGATGGACCATAGCGAACTTAAAGCAAAAGCCCTTGCAGACCCGGCTGTGAAAGCTGCGTATGATGAGCTAGAAACTGAGTTTTCTTTGCTTCATCAAATGCTACAGGCAAGACAAGATGCAGGTCTGACACAGGCAGAAGTTGCACAGAAAATGGGAACCAAAGCACCTGCCGTTACCCGCTTAGAATCATCACTGGGTAACGGCAAGCATTCTCCTTCTATCGCAACCCTGCAAAGGTACGCTCAAGCGGTAGGTTGCGAACTCAAAATTCAGCTAGTCCGTGAACCCGAGGCGAAGTACGATACGACACCATCGCCCCTCGCCAGTGAATAAAAATCTTCTCTGTTCTGTTGTTATTGACAACTGCACACTTCCACAGTGCTCACAGACTTAGAATCTCATGTGCCGATATCTCTAACCCTGGCAGTGCTGACGACTCCACCAAATCTTCTCCGCGTAGCCTGGTGACCTCGTACTCTCCTTCTATGAACTTGCACACCGTCAACGTAGGCTGCTTTGGCCTACCAATATGTCGAAACCCACCCAGCCCGGCGTAGTCCACAATCCAATACTCGGCGATCGCTACTGACTCATAGGCAGCGAGCTTTACCTCATAGTCATCTTGCCAATTACTCGAAACCACCTCGATTACCAGCTTTACAGAAGCACCTTTCTCCGCAGTAGATGCCTTCTGCCAAAGCGGTTCGTCTGATAGTGCATCTCGCTTTAGCACAATGACATCTGGTTCATAGCCTGTATTGTCATCAACTTTGACGATGCACTCACGAGGAATAATGTACGGCAAAGCCTTTGCATCAATCGCGTAATTCAATCGCTTTGCAAGATTGCCAGCCAGCTCAGAATGCTTTCCCCTTGGCTTTGGCACTTGAAAAACAACCCCACGACGTAGCTCGTACCGATATTCTGAATTCTCTGGATACCAGTTTATAAACTGCTCAAAGCTCACTGGCTTGGGCAGCGGTGCTATTGGCCTAGCTCTTTGTTCCGCTGGGCTTTCAAATGTAGCAGTCATCTCAGAGCCTAATCCATCCTAAACATAATTCTAATTGTCCCACTGCCGTACAATCGGTTCCACTTGCACGTCTTCACCAATCTCAATGACAGAGATTTGAGCATTCTCAACAACCGTATTGCCCATAATCGCGTTGTGCATTGCCTCAAACTTTGAGACATCTTCAGCTGTTCGCTCATAGTGCAATATCACATGATAGTACTTAGAATGAGCCTCTCCCTCCGAAGATTTTTCAATAGTAGTCCAATCTGTTTTTTGTTTGGCCTCAGCAGCCTGACGATATTGGCTAGCTAATCGCTCTAATGTATTGGCGATCGCATGTTCTTTACTTTCTCCCTCACATCGGATAGACGCTTTATCAGAGCTGCTGTCATCAGAGGATAATTCACAGACATACCGTCTATCCGTTTCCGGCGTCACTACCATCGATATATTAAGCTTTTCTTGTTCGCGAGCCATTGTACTTATTGCTAGGGCGTTGGCTGTAAAGAGCTACACGAAGCTTAAACGCCTATCGAAAACAATGCTCTTAAATCTTGTGAAAGGTCAGCACCATTCTTCACGTCAGCCCTTATCCTACAGAGTCTAAGCTGAAAATATGACAGGCGCTATCGGGCGACAACGTTGCATATGACTACTTCTCGTCAGGTTTTGATTTATGACACTACGCTGCGAGATGGCATTCAGCGTCATGGAATTTCTTGCACCCTCGAAGACAAAATCAAGATTCTTAAACGTTTAGCGAGTTTGGGCGTGCCATTTATCGAAGGCGGCTGGCCAGGGGCCAATACCGTCGATACACAGCTTTTTGACTATCTAAAAGATGAGCCTTTGGAGAATACTCAAGTCGTAGCCTTTGGCTCTACGCGGCGTCCTCATCAGCTGGCAGCTGAAAATCCGACCCTACAGAAGCTGCTGGCAGCTGGCACCGAGTGGATTACCATCTTTGGCAAGTCCTGGGATTTGCACGTCACCGACGCGCTGAAAGTCAGCCTGGGTGAAAACCTGGCAATGATTCAAGACTCTGTAGAGTTCTTGCGCGCCAATGGGCGACGGGTGATTTATGACGCAGAGCACTGGTTCGATGGTTACAAGGCCAATCCTGAGTATGCGCTCAAGACGCTGGAAGCTGCGGTGATGGGAGGAGCTGACTGGCTGGTGCTGTGCGATACCAATGGTGGTAGGCTGCCGAAGGAAATTGAGGCGATCGCAGCCAACGTACGCACATGGCTAGAAGGCTATGTAGATAAGCTGGTAGGTCCATTACCTCAGCTGGGCATCCACACCCACAACGACAGCGGCACGGCGGTGGCCAGCTCACTAGCAGCAGTCGATGCTGGCGCCAGAATGGTTCATGGCACCATCAACGGCTACGGCGAGCGCTGCGGCAATGCAGACCTGTGCAGCATCATCCCCGACCTACAGCTAAAGATGAACTATCACTGTCTACTGCCCCAGCAGCTGAAGTCATTGACCGAAACCAGCCGATTCATTAGCGAAATTGTCAATCTGGCTGCGGACGATCATGCCCCTTATGTTGGCCGTTCCGCTTTCGCGCACAAGGGCGGCATTCACATCAGCGCGGTAGAACGCAATCCTAAAACTTATGAGCATGTGGAGCCAGGCGCGGTGGGTAATGACCGCCGCATCGTAGTCTCTAGTTCATCGGGGGCGAGCACCGTTCTCTCCAAGGCAAAAAGCTATGGCATACAGATAGCCAAGGATAATCCGGCCATGCGAGAGATTATCAACACCGTCAAGGAAATGGAGAGTAAGGGCTATCAGTTTGAAGCAGCTGAGGCCAGCTTTGAAATGCTGATGTTAAAAGCGCTAGGTCAGCACAATCCGATGTTTAAGCTACGTGGCTTTGAAGTAACTTACGACGTGCTGCAATCGGATGTGCAGTGCAATATTGGTGCGAGGGCAACGATTAAGGCCACTGTAAAAGGAGAGGATGTGCTGGAAGTGGCGGAATGCATGGGACCAGTGTCAGCCCTAGACAAGGCGTTGCGGAAGGCGCTGATTCGGTTCTTTCCAGTGGTAAAAACCTTTTACCTGACGGATTACAAAGTCCGTATTCTAAATAGTGAAGCGGGCACAGCCGCAAAGGTTCGCGTCTTAGCAGAGTCGAGCAATGGTCAGCAGCGCTGGTCGACGATTGGTGTGTCGGTGAATATTTTGGAAGCGTCCTATCAGGCCGTTGCCGCAGGGGTAGAGTATGGTCTATATCAAGCGATGAAAGCCGATTTGGCACAGCAGACGGCTGTGTATTGATGAGCGGAGCCGCCCTTTGACTCCGCTCAGGGCTCGGTGCATGCTCAGCCCATCCCGCTGGCTGAGCGGAGCCGCCCTTCGACTCCGCTCAGGGCTCGGTGCATGCTCAGCCCATCCCGCTGGCTGAGCGGAGCCGTAGGCCCTTGGCCTTCTCGCAGAGTAGTCACAACCCAGCCAGAATTCCCAATATTTTCTGGCTACAGTAGCAAAATGCCAAATATCACTGCAATCAGGGCAAATATCCAAGGCTGTGAGCCTGGAGGATCCGTCAACTCATCTTCAAAACCGAAGGGAGGACGACGAGCTTCGGTTGTAGAGAATAGCGTGGGGTGATCGCGCCCATTAGCATTCAGCACATTTTGACCCAGGCGCGTTTGTGGAAGGGATCGTTGCCCATGGGCCAGGCTACGACCTATAAGTGCCTGACGCTGTAACAGAGAGTTGGAGCGCGCAGATGAGCCTGGGGTAAGTGTACGATTCGCAACAGGTGGTAGCTCACGGTGAAAGTTGCAATTGAGACAGTCGAAGGTATTGTGCGATCGCGCCACAATTGATCGCTTACCGCACTTCGGACATTCAACCGAAGCGTCCACAGATCCTACCGTAGACGAACCAGGCAACAAAGACGAAGCAAGTAAAGATGCTGATGGGTGAGGTTCCGAGGAACTACCCAGCATCCCAGCAGATAGCAGTGTTTTCATGGAAGATAGCACCAAAAGAGAAGGATTATGAAGTGCGTACCTAGTCGTTTCTAACAGCCGAGGCTGTACAACTAAGTGTGCTTACGCGGATACAAGTAAGATACCCTCAGTACTTATACCCCTAACCTATCTTTTGAATACTTCGGTACTTGTACGCAAAAAAGGACGTCAAATCAAGCAGACGTCAAAAATCCCGTATATGTACTTAAAAGCCCCATGAAGCGCTTTAAGTGCCCCTAAAACATACTGAAGGCTACTGTAAGAAATCGGGTATCGCTTCAAATATCCGTTAGGCTAAAGTCACTACGCGTAAGAATTGTCTTTTATGGACTGGCTCAATCGACTGCCGCGCTGGATGATGTGGGGACTGGCATTACCACTACTGGCGCTCAATGGCTGGGTGGCGCTGCTAATTTTTGACTTTTTTAGATCTCAGCTCACTATTTTCTTGACCGCTACGCTGCTGTCTTTTGTACTGAACTATCCAGTGCAGTTGCTCTCCCGGTTTCGGCTACCCAGGGTGCTTGCTATTCTCCTGGTGCTGCTCAGTACGTTTTCGTTACTGGGCGTGTTGGGTGTGATTGTGGTTCCCCCGCTGGTGACACAGCTCAACGAGCTTTCGGGGCGGCTGCCTTCCTGGATTGACTCTAGCTCCTCTCAGGTAGCTCAGTTTCAAAACTGGGCAATCAGCCTAAACTTGCCAATTGATTTGTCTAGTTTGGCTGTTCAGCTACAAACCAAAATCACCACGCAGTTGCAAAACATCAGTGCCAGCGTCCTTGCTCTGCTGCCCGATGCCATTGGTGGGGTCGTTGACTTTGGTTTGACTGTGGTGCTGACGTTTTATCTACTGCTCCATGGCGAGCGACTGTGGGACGGCATTTTTGAATGGCTTCCAGACGGGTGGAATGCGAATGCCCGTCCGCTGATTCGCCAGAACTTTCGTAACTACTTTTTGGGGCAAATTACCGTCGCGCTGCTGATGGGTACGGCGATGACCATCGCGTTTGTGGTGATTCGGGTGCCGTTCGGTTTGCTGTTTGGCATTGCGGTGGGCGTCATGGCAATTTTCCCGTTTGGCCCGGCCCTTAGCATTACCATTATTAGCTTTCTGACTGCGCTGAAGAGTATCTGGCTGGGCGTACGGGTCGTGACGGTTGCCGCCATTATCGATCAGGTGGTGGAAAATGCGATCGCCCCTCAACTCATCGGTGGCTTTGTGGGTCTTAATCCTGTCTGGATTCTCGTTTCGCTGCTGCTGGGTACTAAGATTGCAGGCTTCTTAGGGCTGATTGTGGCGGTGCCTGTGGCTAGCTCAATTAAGAGTATTTTTGGTGATCGCAATTCACCGCCCCCTTCTGCGCAAATCACGTCTGACGCTTCCGAACCAGAGAGTTCTGGCAGCTCAGCCCTGGCTGTCGAAGGTGCTTAGTGTTCTATGCGTTTTTCTGTGCGTATAGTCCGATGGATTCTGTCCGTTCTCTTTGTTCTGCCGATTTTATTGAATCTCACAACAATCTTGGATGGGGACTGGATTCTTAATGCCATTTTGCTGGCGATCGCAACCGCATTAGTTTTGCCAGTGCTAGACCCTGTGATTGCCAAAAAGCTTTCGCCTCTTAAGGTTAAAGCGCTCCGAATTTTCCTGGCAGTGGTTCTGGCGATCGCCGCTTTCGTCATCGGTGCCACACCAGCCCTTACTGTGCAGAGCATTGTCATCTGTACCCCAGACAATACCGCCGACTGCGCCAACAAGATTAGGGTATTTGCAGCTGGCGTTCAACCCGTCACCATACAGACCCAATTAGAGAGTAAAGACGCTGCCAGTATGAAAAAGGTGGCTATCGATATCAGGCGAAAAGATGTCACTGAACAGGGCGCAAGTCTTTTTAGCGAGCCATTTGAACTCGACGGTAAACCCGAGCTCAAGCTGGATATAGAAGATGTTGTGCTAGATGTGGGGCTCTACGAAGTTGTTGTGACGCCTTTGGAAGGTCTTGCTAAGAGAGTGACTTTCGCTGTGCTCCCATCTTCAGAAGACGCTGCCCGTCGTACCCGTAGCGATCGCGAATTTACCGACTTCAGACCCACCATTTCTGAACTGCTGGTGTGTCCAGATCCAGGCGGCGAGGACCACTGTGAGGAAACGCTAACCACCATTTCTAGCAGTATTCCGGTGCTGGCAGATGCCGTGGTCAGTGATGCTAATGCTAGCTACAGCTGGCTGGGCGAAGGGCCTGAAATTACCTTCACCTGGCGGGAGTATGCAGAAGATACGACCACTATTCCTAAAATTATGTTGCAAGACACCCTCGCCTTGGGCCGCAATACGGGTGTTGTTGGCTACCCGCTGGGCATTGCAGATGAAGGGCTGCCACCGGGCAAGTACGATGTCGTTGCTGTACTAGAAACCGTAGACTCGCAGCCTTTACGCGTCGTGTTTACCGTGACCGAGTAGATGACGTTACAGGCGTTCGGCTACTTGTTTTAAGCGCTCTAGCTGGGCTTCCATATCTCGCTTTGTCCAACTAGCGGCAAACTGCTTGAAGCCGAAGCTGACCAGCGGGTTGGGGATTATGAATTCAAAGCGGTTGAGCAGGGTGGTTTTACCGGCTGCTTCGGGCTGGCATTCCCAGCGATCGCTCCCTCGAAAGAATCCGTCAAATCCCCAAACGACCAGACCGGGTGATCGCTCAATCACCTTAGAACGGAGCGTCGGTGCCACTATTGGCACCTTCAGCCGAAAGTTAAACTCGCTGCCCACAGTCGTGCGCCAGTCGCCTACCGGTTCACATAGCAGCGCCGGGTTTAGCCACTGATGCATCAGCTGCCGCTCGGTAAAGCAGCGTTCTACAGTTGTGGAATTCGCAGCGATCGCCACAGACTGCTCATAAGTAAGCGGCTGAGACATTTATCAGATCGAACCTCACGAACCCACGCAAAGCTACGGTAACACTACCGATAGAGCCATTTTCTAGAGCCCTCTTTTCAGCTTCGAGCCCTCTCGATGGGTAGCGACACTGTAAACACCGAACCTTTGCCCACTTCGGATTGAAATGTGAGCTGCCCTCGATGGGTTTCGGTGACCACTGCTAGCGCAACAGCTAAGCCCAGTCCCGTTCCCGAACCCACTGGCTTAGTGGTGAAAAACTGGTCGAAGATTTTATCGTAAATTTCCTTGGGAATGCCCACACCACTGTCGGTAAACTGAATCACGACATGACCGTCATCTACAGCAGTATTAATCGTCAATGTCAGTGCTGCCTGAGATTGCAGCTCAGGCGATAAGCGCCGATACTTTTGGTCTATGGCATCGACGGCATTATTGAGCAAATTCAAAAATACATCGTTGAGTTTGCGCGGATAGCAGTGTAGTAAAGGCAGCTCGCCGTAGTTTTTAACCAGATCGATTTCAGGGCGATCTTGCTGCGATCGCAAGCGGTACTGAAGCAGTGCCAGTGCACTATCAAGGCCACCGTGTAAATCCGCCTCTTTGTATTCAGCCTCATCTAGACAGGCAAACGTGCGCAGCGCGATCACGATATCGCGAATACGCTCAGTACCCGAACGCATAGAGTCCACTATGCTAAGCGCATCCGAACTGACGAAGTCAAAATCGATTTCCTCCATGTAGTCACTCACAACTGGAGGCGTCTGAGTATGCTGTTGATACAGTTTCGATAGTGAGACCAGCGACTCTACATAGTCCTGTGCAGGCCGCAAATTCCCATGGATAAAATTGACTGGATTGTTAATTTCATGAGCAATGCCAGCGACGAGGCAGCCTAGCGAAGCCATCTTCTCTTGCTGGATAAGGCCCGCTTGTGCCTTGCGTAGCGACAGATGCACATTAATTCTGGCCAGAGTTTCTGCACCATTAAAGGGTTTGGTAACGTAGTCTACGGCACCAGCGCTAAGCCCATGAACCTTATTGACAGTGTCAGAAAGCGCCGTCATAAACAAAACGGGAATATGCCGCGTTGCAGGATTTGCCTTCAGCCGAGTGCAGGTTTCAAATCCATCTATCCCCGGCATCATCACGTCTAGAAGAATCAAATCAGGCAGGATATCTTCTGCGATTTCTAACGCAGCTTCTCCGCTTTGTGCAACCGCTATCTGATAGTTACTTTCCTCCAAAAGATCACACAAAAGTAACAAGTTTTCTGGCGTATCGTCCACGGCTAAAATGATACTTCGGCTATCTATTGACAGCTCCGAAGAGGAAGTTATGGGCTGAGAGAGTTCGGAAGACATGAAAAGCTAAATAAGGCTAAATATCATGTAACCGTCTGACATCGTAGCCTGCGGCATGCATGTCGCAGGCTACGATTTAATCAGCGTTGTAGAACAGGCGCTACAGCCTACGATGATGCTAAAAGCTAAGTGCAAATTGCTACAGTTAGCAGGCGCATGAAACAGCCTATCAAAAGGGTTACAAATATTAGCTTTCCCTGCCGTTTATTCAAACTTAACCTGACACAAACTATTGCGTGCCTACGCTGACATCCTGGCGGCTTGTTCAAAAGCAGCCGTTGCTGCAATTGTCTCTGGCACATCAAAAAAGGCTTCAGCGATCGCCTCAGAAAACGTAAATGTATCCACCCCCTGCGCGGCCAGCAGCGGAATATCCTCCACAGTCCGAATACTCGCCGTCAGGATCCGAGTCTTGGACTGTACCCCGTTCAATATCTGCTGCATATGTGCCACATCTGCTCGTCCATCGCGGCCAGAATCGCTAATGCGGCCTAAATAAGGCGCGACGTAGCTTGCCCCCAGCGCTGCTGCCATCAGTACCTGATGCACCGCATACACCGCCGTCAGCGTCACCGGAATCCCCTGACTAATCAGCACCCTTGCCGCCGTAGTGCCCGCTACCGTCGCAGGCAGCTTCACCAGTACACGATGGTCCGAACGACTTAGCCCTTCTCCTATGTCAATCAGCTCATCTGCCGATTCGCCCCAGGCCTGTAGGTGCACTTCCTGCGCGCCCATACTCAGTGCCTGCTTGGTCAGCTCCCTGAGCGTATACACATCACAAGAGACGTTTGCCTTTTCTATCAAAGTCGGATTGCAGGTCACACCATGAAAGAGCCCTGTTGGCAGCCAGGTGTACCAGGCCTCTACATCCGCCGTATCCAGGTATAGATGCAGGTGAGGCAAATGCGGCCTGACAACAGATTTTCTCACTGGCTTTCGCCTCCAACGACAACGTCCTTGATTCGCAGGCTAGGTCCACCGCAGCCTACAGCCAGGCCACTTTGGCCCCCTTTGCCACAGCCGCCCGACTCATCCCAATAAAAATCATCCCCAATCGCCTCAATATTGGCCAGGGTGCTAAATACATTCCCAGAGAGCGTCACATCCTGTACTGGCTCGGCCACCTGTCCATTCCGAATCATCCAGGCCTCCCCAGCGGTAAAGGTAAATAGCTCGCCATTGGTTTCTCCGCCAATCCAGTTGCGGGCGTATAGCCCTTCTTCAATCCCAGAAAACAAATCGGCAACCGGCGTGTCGCCTCGCTCAATCCAGGTGTTCGTCATGCGCACTAGCGGTGAGTGATGATAGTTCAAGCAGCGGGCATTGCCGGTGGGTGCTTCGCCTAGTTCCCCTGCGGTTTCACGGGAGTGCAGCCGTCCGGTTAACACGCCATCTGTAATTAACTGCGTAGTGGTTGCGGGCGTACCCTCATCGTCGTAGTAATAGCTACCGCGATGGCCTTCTGGCGCGGCCCCGTCAAATATTTGCAGCTTGTCGGGGCCAAACCGTCGCCCCAGACTCATGGTTTCTAGCAGGTCTGGATTTTCATAAATTATGTCGGCTTCGGACAAGTGGCCGAATGCTTCATGCACAAATAGGCCGCTGAGAATCGGGTCGATCACAACGGTGTAGCTGCCGCCTTTTGCGGGTGGTAGGCTCAGGGCCGTTGCGGCGCGATCGCCTGCCGCCTGTACCTTTTCTTCTAGCCCCAGCACATCTTCATAGGCTCGCCTGGACCCCACCGTCTCCCGTCCTGTTTGTACAGTTTCACCCTGACGGGCCGTCGCCGAAAAGCGCATTTCCATATCCATCCAACCCTGCTCAATCAGAGTGCCTTCAGACGTGGCCAGCAAAATTTGCTGATAGCTATCGCCGTAGCGCACGGTGGTAGAGGCAATATCGCGGTGAGCACTGCGCAAAATGTCGGTGTAGTGCTCACAGAGGGCCTTTTTGTCGGCTAGCGATACCTGTCTGGGGTCGGTGCCGGTGAGCGGCAAGTGGCAAGCAGTCTGGATAATATCGATCGGGGCTAGCTGAGTCACCTCGTCACCAATCAGACGGGCAGAGGCGATCGCATCTTCTAGCCGCGTCGGCAAATCCGCTAGCCGGTTAAAGCTGGCAAATCCCCAGCCGCCCTTATGACACACCCGGACTTGGCCGCCAATGGCCAACCCCTCACTCAGTGCTTCAGTCACATCGCCACGCAGCCGCACCTGGCACCCTTCAGAGTGCTCTAGCCGAATAGCCAGATAGTCGACTCGCTGCCGATGTCGGGCAATCAAATCGCTCACTAGGTTCTTGCCCAGATCCAGCGCTTTGTCTGGATTTCTGTCTGATTTTTTATATGGGTCCATACTGACCTTCACACCCGCCTCCTACCTACCTCTACCATAAGGGTTTCCACGCTAGGATTCACAACTCGTACTACCATAGGGCTTATTCACACAAGACACTCAAGAGAAAGCCTCCATGACTGGTGAACTCGGCTACTCCCTGCCGCCCGCTATCCGACGCATCTCCAAAAATTTTCGGATTGCTGGATGGGCTAGCTTTTGGTGCCAAATTGTCATTGGCGTCATTTCTACCCTGCTGTTTTTAATCAACGCGCTAGCCCAAGAGAATAACCTGTCTAACCCAGGCTCTGACTTCTTTCAAGCTGCGGGCATCGTGATTGTGTTTATTAGTGCGGCCTGGGGATTTCGCTACGTGCAGGTAGGTCGCAAGCTGCGCTCAACCGATCCTGACTTGCGGCCCAAGCCCAGAGATGCTGGCCGGGCTGTTCGCCTGGGGACCATTATTAGCATGGTTGGTATGCTATTAACCCTGTTTGCTGCCCAGGCCATTGTGGCGCTGGTCTGGCTGCAGGCACTTTCTCAGGTGAATAACAACAATATTAATTTCAAGCCGATCAACGCGGTCGAGATTGCCGTGATTTTTTCGGCGGTAAACACCATGTTTGCCCACTTCATCGGGCTTTGCGCGTCGTTATGGCTCAACTACGTCGTAGACCGTTCCTAACGGCTGTTTATGCTCTAGGAGGTGCTCTCTAGAAACGAGATCCTGGCTGCTGCAAAAAGGCGATTTCTTCGGGGGTACTTGGCCTGCCAAGGATTTCGTTGCGGTGAGGAAACCGGCCAAAGCGTTCAATCACTTCCCGGTGGCGAATAGCATAGTCCAGTCCGCCTTTGAGTCCATCGTCCAGGTTAGGAAATTCGTCGTTCAGCGCGGTCATGAGCGCGACACAGCGGTCCTGATGCGTCATGTTTTCGCTGTGCTCGAATGGGACGTACACAAAGAATCGCTGAGCAGGGATGAGCCCTTTGTGTGCGCCCGAATCGACTAACTTGCTCGCGAGTGCCAGTGCCTTATTATCCGTTGCAAAGCTGCGCACGTCACCCCGATACAGGTTGCGTGGGAACTGATCGAGCAGTATCAGGAGTGCGATCGCCGCTTGCGGATGGTCTGCCCAGTTGTCGTAATCCCCCTTGGCTGCTTTTTCCACATCGGTCGCAAACTGCTGCCGAATTTGTGTATCAAAGTTGGCGTCTTTAACGAACCAGGCTTTGCGATAGTGGCCATAGTCAGGGGCATCGGCTGAGCCAAACCAGAAGGTCAAAATTGCGTCTGCGCGGGTGGGTAAGGGCATTTTTAGTCAGCGTAGCGTTTCGTCGACAGCAGTGGATTTCGGTATTGAACAGGATGTCATCAGTAGCTTTTTTGGCTTAACCTGGCAAACATACTGTGAATTTTCGGTTGTTTTTCTTCCGTCTACATTTAATTGCTATGTCTATTTTTTCTATCGTAATAGCGATTGCCCTTCTCCTGGCTCTGGTTAGCTGGCTGACGGGCTATCAGCTACCGATTTATCGCCGGGTTAGGGGTGGCGGTGGACATACCAGTATTCAACGCGCTCGGGGTGTTTCCAGAGGGACCCGTGCGCAGTTGCTGAGGCTAGTGGGCGGTAATGCGGCAGTGGCTCAGCGGCTAGTCGGCGACGTGAGCGAGCGCAACCCTGGCCGCAGCGAACAGTGGTGCTGGGAAAAGGCTATTTACGATATTGAGCGCGATCGCAGGGCATAATTGCCTTGATTAATGCCCATAAAGTTGAAAATCCTATTAGAAACTTTACGGACAAAGTTTGTCATTTAGGTCAAACTTTTTGGTTAGGTAGGCCTTACAGATATCAACAGACATCCATCGCTTACCCAAGTGAATGCCAGCATTTTACCTTTTAGTATTCTTTCGTTGTGTCAGCATCCTTTCGCTAGGTGGGCTTTGGCTATCTGCCAGCTGTCGATATCACTTGGCCCTCACATCGATAGGGTTTTGACCCGGCATTAACGATTTCCATCGTATTCGTCCATACTTACTTATACTCACTAGGGGATTCTTTACATCAATGACGCAAGCAAAGCGCGCACTTATCACCGGCATTACAGGACAAGACGGGTCCTATCTGGCCGAGCTTCTACTCGAAAAAGGCTATGAAGTACACGGCGTTATTCGTCGAACCTCCACCTTCAATACAGACAGACTCGACCATATCTATGTCGATCCTCATAAGGAAGACGCCAAGCTGTTCTTGCACTACGGCGACCTTAATGACGGCACTATGCTTCGCCGCATCCTGGAGCAGGTAAAGCCCTCAGAGGTCTATAACCTGGGTGCGCAGTCCCACGTGCGCGTCAGCTTCGACTCGCCTGAGTACACCGTAGATACTGTCGCCATGGGCGCACTTCGCCTGCTCGAAGCCATTCGTGACTATCAGCAGCGTACCGGCGACGAAGTGCGCTTCTACCAGGCAGGCTCGTCAGAAATGTTCGGTAAGGTGCAGCACGTCCCTCAGTCAGAAGAAACGCCCTTTTACCCCCGCAGCCCGTACTCGTGCGCCAAGGTATACGCCCACTGGCAAACCATCAACTACCGCGAGTCTTACGACATGTTTGCCACCAACGGCATCCTGTTTAACCACGAATCTCCTCGTCGGGGCGAGACCTTTGTCACGCGTAAAATCACCCGCGCCGTGGCTCGCATTGTCGCTGGCAAGCAAGACAAGCTTTACCTAGGCAACCTCGATGCCGAGCGCGACTGGGGCTACGCCAAAGACTACGTCAAGGCGATGTGGCTGATGCTTCAGCAAGACAAGCCTGACGACTTTGTGATTGCAACCGGTGAAACCCACTCTATTCGCAAGTTTCTAGATATCGCGTTTGAATATGTAAACTTGGACTGGAAAGACTATGTCGCCTTTGACGAGCGCTACTTGCGCCCCGCAGAAGTCGATTTGCTCATTGGTGACCCGACTAAGGCGCAGAAGGCACTGGGCTGGAAGCGTGAGCTAGACTTTCCAGGTCTGGTGAAGCTGATGGTAGATGCGGACCTTGAAGCGATTGGTCTGAAAAGTATGCGTGAGCAAGGTGCTGCAAGTAACTCGGAGTCGGCTACTATCCGTCGTCAGGCGACGGGCTCTCTTGCTTAGAGCGACTTTCGCTATTCAAGCGATGCCTGTTTAACACTACAAAAATGACGCAAGCGACGTAGCTTGTGTCGCCATGACACCGCTTTTGTTTCAACGGGAGCGGTGTCATTTTGGATGTATAGGGTGAGTTGTTCGCACCACGAGGGGAAAAACTTCTATAATTGTGTCGCAGTAGTCGCAAATAGGCATACCCCAAGCCATGGCAGAGGATAAAAAAGCAGAAGACACCGCAAAAGATCTGGCGGGTGCAAAGCCTGACGATACCGCTGCGGAAACCAAAAAGCCCGATACAGATGAAGGGGCAAAAGATTCAGAGGCTAAAAAGTCAGAAGAACCTGTGGCCAAAGTAGACGACAAGAATGCTAAGGAAGGTGGTAAGCCCGCCGAGAAATCGACTGCGAAATCGGCTGAAAAGAAGCCCGCCGCTGAGAAAAAGCCTGCTGCGAAGAAGAAAAAAGAAAAGCCACCCAAGCTAGAAGACAAACCCTTCAATGAGTTTATGGAGCAGCACTATCTGCCCAGCCTCAAAGAAGCGATGGCCAACGAAGGGATTGACGACTTGAGTCTGGAGTTTGCCAAACGTAAGATTGAGGTGATGGGGCAAAGCGACAGTGAAGCTTACTGGCAGGTGCAGGGCCAGTGGCAAGAGTCCGGAGAAGAGTTGCGACAGTTCAATATTGCTTTTCTCGATGAGGATATTAAGGGACAAAAGATATTTACCCTCACAGAAAATGATTCGAAGCCTAGCACCATAGAGCAGTTTATGGGCGACGAGCGGCGAATTACGCTGGGGCTGATGGTGCTGTATACGGTACAGCGGTTGAATGGGCAGAAGTGGTTAACTCGAAATTAGTGCAGAAAATGCCGCGTTCCTGTAAAGGCCATAATCAGGCCTAACTCATTAGCGGCCTTAATAGAATCCTCGTCGCGGATGCTGCCGCCGGGCTGCACGATGGCCTTGATGCCAGCAGCTGCCGCCGTGCGTACAGAATCATCGAAGGGAAAGAAACCATCGCTGGCGAGAATAGCGCCTTGGGTCTGTTCACCTGCTTGCTCTAGCGCGATTTTGACCGCGCCGACTCGGTTCATTTGCCCGGCACCTACGCCCAGTGTCGTGTTGCCCTTCGTAACCAGGATGGCATTGGACTTCACGTGCTTGACCACACGCCAGGAAAATAGCAGCTCGGCAAGCTCATCGTCGGTGGGCTTTTTGTCGGTGGGGATAGTCCACTGGGTCGGGTCTTCGCGCAAATCGTCGGCTGACTGGACCAGGAAACCGCCTGCGATTCTCTTAACGAGAGGCTGTGCCAACGCTCTCACCGTCTGCGTCGGCCCCGACACCAAATCGGGCAGTACCAGTATCCGCAAATTCTTCTTCTTACTCAAAATAGCCTTGGCACTTTCACTGCAGCCTGGTGCCACCACACATTCCAAAAATGTACCGGTCAGTGCTTCGGCAGTCGCTTCATCTATGGGCTGATTGAGCGCAACGATGCCACCGAACGCAGAGATATTATCAGCGTCGAAGGCTTGCTGATAAGCCACGGCCAATGTGTCGCTAATAGAAACCCCACAGGGGTTGGTGTGTTTGAGCACCGCCGCCGCAGGGCGTTCGTCACTAGGGAACTCGGCAATAATGCGGCGAGCAGCTTCCAGATCAACCAGATTGTTGTAGCTGAGGGCTTTGCCCTGTAGCTGTTCGGCGGCGCTCCAGCCATGGGCAACTGCACCAGACTGATACCATCCCGCAGGCTGGTGAGGATTTTCGCCGTAGCGCAGGGTTTGTTGTAAAAAACCACTGACCGCGTAGTTACCGGGCATTACCGAATCTTCTGAGTTGTCGGTACTGGTGAGGTACCCGGCGATCGCACAGTCGTAGTTTGCCGTATGCCAAAACGCCGTCTGTGCGCACTTTGCCCTAAAGTCTAGCGGTGGCGTCCCGTCATTTTCTTTGGCAGCGGCGATATAGTCCGCATACTGGGCCGGATCGCACAGTACGGTCAGGTACTTGTGATTCTTGGCAGCGGCGCGAATCATGGTGGGGCCACCGATATCAATTTTTTCAATGGCGGCAGGCAGGGAAACGTCTGGCTGAGCGATAGTTTGCTCGAATGGATAGAGATTGACCACAACCAGGTCAAAGGGGCGAATGTCGTTGTCGGCCAGATCTATTATGTCAGCAGCTTGGTCAGGCCGTGCCAAGATGCCGCCGTGCACTCTTGGATGTAGCGTTTTTACCCGTCCGCCCAAGATTTCTGGTGAACCTGTGTAGTCAGAAACTTTGGTAACTGGAATGCCTGCATTGCTAATGGCTTTGGCTGTGCCGCCACTGCTGACAATTTCAAAGTCCAGGTCTTGGTGCAGCGACTGGGCCAGCTCGATTAAACCAGTTTTATCGGAAACACTCAGCAGGGCAAGACGGGTCATGGGAGTTTGAAAAGAGAGTTTGGGACAGCCTTTAGATTACAGGACTTCGACTGAGTAATATGATTGGGTAGGCCTTAAAGGTGGTAGAAAAAGTCGGTAGAGGTGGGCTGTGGGTGATGGGGAGAGTTTGAAGGCGATCGCGCTGACGCCGGAAGGTGCAGGAGAATGGCTAATGGTGCTGCTGCATGGCTGGGGCGCTAACGCTCAGAACGTGGCAGGGCTGATTGAGGCGATTAATATGGTAATTCCGCCGACAAGGGCGCTGTTGCCAGATGCCCCGTTTGATCACCCAATGGCGCCTGGTGGGAAACAGTGGTACGGCTTCCCGGCAAACTATGACTTTCGACGGGCGCACGACTTTGAGGCGCAGACGGATTTGCAGGAGAGTCGTCGTCGGCTGACGGACTGGATGCGATCGCTCCCCAAACAAACCGGCATCCCACTCGAAAAAACCATCATGGGCGGCTTTTCTCAAGGGGGTGCAATGACCCTTGACGTGGGTCCGCAGCTGCCCCTGGCCGCGATGCTAATTTTGAGCAGCTATAGCCACGCGCCTATTAAGCCCTGTGTAACGCCACGCCCGGTACTGCTGCTCCACGGCACTCAAGATCCAGTCGTGCCCCTGCCCAAAGCTTTAGACACCAAAGCGCAGCTAGAAAAGCAGAACCTTGACGTGGCCTACCACGAGTTTGAGATGGGACACGAAGTCTCTTTGGACGCGCTGAGAGTGGCGAGTACGTTCTGTAGAAGGGTGCAAACAAATGTTTAGCTCTCTAAAGATTCGCCTATAGTTGTGTAGCGCCTCTCTTGGACGCTTTACACTTAACAAAGTCTTCGAATTGTCACCAAAGGTAGGGACGGGCAATGATGCAATCCGCAGAGCCAATTCAGTCTGATATTAAACACACGACCCCGGATAAAACATCCAATACCGGCCACATTTCGACCCAAGAAATTGCTGCCATGACGCCCGAAGACGTGGCCGTGCTCGCCCAGCGCCTGGAGCAAGACGAGTACAATACCCCCTTCGAAGGATTGCAAGACTGGCATCGACTGCGGGCGGTGGCCTTTCAGCGCTCCGAGCTGGTAGAACCCTACATGCACCTGCTCGATCTAGAGGCGTTCGACGAATCGTAGTGTAGTTGGCTAGTAGTGTAGCTGGCTATGTGTATTGGGCAAGCCGTCTATTCTGTGCAAAATGCCTAAGGTCCTTGTTGGGGTAACTGGTGGCGTTGCCGCTTACAAAGTATGTGAAGTGACCTCTACGCTGGCAAAAGCTGGCGTAGAGGTTCGTGTAATTATGACCCAGCAGGCACAGAGCTTTGTATCTGCGGTGACATTTGCCGCGCTCTCCCGGCATTCGGTCTATACCGATAGCGATTTTTGGTCTGCTCAGCAAGGGCGTCCGCTCCACATAGAACTTGGGGAATGGGCCGACGTCTTTTTGATTGCGCCGCTCACGGCTAACACGTTGGGAAAGCTGGCGCACGGTTTGGCAGATAATTTGCTCACAAATACAGTGCTGGCGTCTACCTGCCCGGTGTTGTTAGCTCCTGCGATGAATACAGATATGTGGCAGCAGGCGACGGTACAGAGAAATTGGCGACAGCTCATCGAAGTTGGTTCCCAGGACATTGCTGAGCGTCATCGGTTTCATGCTGTGGGGCCAGGGGCTGGGCGGTTGGCATGCGATCGCGTTGGGACAGGACGCATGGCAGAGCCGCCAGAAATAGTCACCCACATTCACTCGTTGCTACATACGCGGGGCGAGCTGGATTTGCAGGGCAAGCATTTACTGATCAGCACAGGCAGTACTCGCGAATTTATCGACCCGGTTCGCTTTATTGGCAATCCGGCCACTGGCAGAATGGGCGTTGCCCTGGCCCTAGCTGCTCAGCATCGCGGTGCCAGCGTCACGTTAGTTCATGGTCCCTTGACCTCAGCAGTGTCAGCAACGCTCTCAGACCGAATTGAACAAATTTCTGTGACGACTGCTGCCGAGATGGAATCGGCGATGCTGCACCAGCTTAGCCGTGCCGACTGGGTGATTATGGCCGCCGCCGTAGCGGATGTGCGCCCAGCACACACAGCCCAAGGCAAACTGCCCAAAAAGGACTTGCCCAGTGAGCTGCCGCTAGTGCCCGTGCCCGATATTGTGGCTCAGCTGAGCGATCGCAAAGCAGCCCATCAGCTAATCGTAGGCTTTGCGGCCCAAACCGGCGATATCATCACCCCAGCTATAGACAAACTCGAGCGTAAAAAGCTAGACGCCATTGTTGCCAATCCTATTGATAAGCCTGATAGCGGCTTTGGCAGTACCCACAACGAAGCCGTCATTTTGCTTGCACAGAAAGATTCTCGCGCATCACAGACAGCAGTGGCCAATGGAAGCAAACTAAACCTGGCTCACCAGCTATACGACAGACTGCTGTCTCAGTAAATACACTGCGTGTAGTATGTGCTTTAACCTCTTAGGGGACTGAGCTATATATCAGGATTTTGTGATTGGTCCTCAGGTAAGCTTCATACGACGAAGGAAAAACCACAAGATTCTAACAAGTGTCTCCCGGAAACTACATAGATTACGGCGAGTCTTCATATGATTACGTTAACTCATGGTTGCGTCAGAACTATGTAAGTGACTGTATGAAGTAAGCCCGTCCAGACAATCTTATGGTTACCCTTCCATTAAATCCAAAAAAGCTTGTTTCGCAGGCAAATATAGAAAAGCATACAGGTGGCCATCTTCACTACAAGGTTGCTGGTATAGTCAGTTCCATTGACTGGGGGAGTCCTCCACCTGCAGCCACTAGCCTGCTAAAAAGAGCGCTCGATATTGTGGGTTCTATCGTTGGGCTCGCCCTTGTTGGCATGGTGATTTTGCCAATTGCGATCGCCATCAAAAAAGACGGTGGCCCTCTCTTTTTCACTCAGACTCGCTATGGCTACCGAGGCCAACCCTTCAAAATCTGGAAGTTCCGCTCCATGGTGCCGGATGCAGATGCGCTGAAGCACACCGTGAAAAATGAAGCCAGCGGTCTGATTTTTAAGAATGAGGAAGATCCTCGCATTACAAAAATTGGCAAGTTCCTCCGACGCACCAGCTTAGATGAGCTGCCCCAGTTTTGGAACGTACTAAAAGGGGACATGAGCCTGGTAGGCACCCGTCCTCCCGTGTTACGTGAAGTCGCTGAATACGAGCTGCATCACTGGCAGCGGCTAGCGATAAAGCCTGGGATTACAGGAAAGTGGCAGACGAGTGGCCGGTCTAGTATCAAGGACTTTGAGCAGATTGTGGCGATGGATATGGACTACCAAAGCGGCTGGTCTATTTGGGCAGATATTGTGATTTTGGTGAAGACGGTGACAGTGGTGTTAGGCCGTAAAGATGCTTGTTAGGCTTCGTTGATACCCAAAAAGGCGCTAGCAATATTGCTAGCGCCTTTTTGTTACCCAGACGTGTTTTGGCTTTTAGAAGCGCGAAAAGAAGCACGAAAACTACTCAGCTGCAGGCGCGGATTGAGGGGCTGACTGAGACTGAATATCGTTGATGACTTCAGAGTCGGGTAGCAGGCGAATCTGATTAAGTGCTTCATCGTCGCTGTTTTCCATTTCGACGAGCATTGCTTCTAGCGGCAGTACGCCAACGCTAATAGCAGCGCGGGCTTCGGGGTCGCGCTCACCGAGCTCAGTGAGAAGCGCCTCTAGGTCGGCTCGCGAGAAGAACATGGGGAAAATAGTCTCGCCGTTGTTTTGCTGTACCGACGCAAGAGACCCATCTTCGAGACGGGCGAAGAATAGAGGTACGCCGCCCTGGTAGCCAGTGCCAAGGGCTGCCGCTTCACTGGCTTCATCCTGCTGAGGCACATAGATCACCTGCAAGGGATCTTCGCTGCTTTGGGTTTCCTGGTAGAGCTTTTCCAGGTTGGTTAGTCCAATCTGAGCATTGGGTGCAAATTCAGGGTTGGCTTCATTCGCGCGAGCCAGGAAGGTTTCGGCGTCTTGCTCGGTCATGAAAACGTAAAGGCTGGGCTGCTCGGCCTGACCCTCTTGGGCGCTGGAGATGAGAATGAGGCCGCTTTCGTTCCCTAGTACATACACAGGAACGCTGGAGAGCTTTTCGGCGACTTCGTCCTGAGTGAGGGCTTCAGCAGCGTTGGGAGCTACCAGGCCACCACCTAACAGGCTTACGCCAAGGGCACTAAGGGCAAGGGTGCGGCGAATGAATGACTTCATATTTCTCCTATGGTCGGGTAGAGGTAGGCGAGGGTAGACGGTTTAGTCCGTAAGCCTATGAGCACGTCCATCATGAATGAGGTAATTCATATGTCTTAAGCTGGCGTGGACAATAAAAAAATTGACCCGCTGTGTGAAAGGGGGCCATAAAAATCGGGATGACAGGATTCGAACCTGCGACATCCTGCTCCCAAAGCAGGCGCGCTACCAAGCTGCGCTACATCCCGGCCCCCATAGTAACATGGGTCGTTAAGATATTTGCGACCACTCATTATTGACATGGCACTGACCAAATCTGTGAATCATCCGATTGAGGCGTTGCCAGGGCTGAGTGAAGCGCAAGTGGCGCAGCTGAGTGATTGTGGCATCAATACAACGTTTGATTTGTTGACGCAGGGGAACAGGGTGAGCGATCGCCAAACCCTCAGCTCAAAACTAAGCATCAATATTAAATACATCAATAAGTGGACAGCGCTGGCTAACCTGGCCAGGATTCCAGCGGTGGGAACACAGCACTGCGGGCTGCTGCTACATGCAGGGGTGAGCACCCCGCAGCAGCTGGCAGGAATGAGCGTGCAAAGGCTGCATCCACTGTTGCGGCGGCTTCAGGTGCAGCTATTTAATCGAGCGGATTTGGCGCCAGATACCGCGCAGGTCGCTATGTGGATTGCCCAGGCAAAGACGCTGTAAAAACTAGGGACAAAGGCGTGAGGTTAGCTTTTCCATTCGCGGCGCAGTAGGGAATAAACTTCGTGATCGACGAAGTGATCGCATAGCCACTGAGCTTCGCGTAGCGTGCCTTCATGGGTAAACCCCAGGCGTTGGGGAATGGCCTGGGAACGGCGGTTTTGGCTAGCGCACAGGATGGTGAGGCGATTGAGCTTAAGGCTGTTAAAAGCGTAGGTGATGACGGCGCGACAGGAGAGCGTGATGATGCCTTTTTGCTGAAAGGGCGCCGCGAGCCAGTAGCCGATGCTGCTGTGGTGATTACTCCAGTCAATGCCATTAAGGCTAATAACCCCGACGAGGCTACTGTCATAAAGGATGGCAGCGGCAAAGCCTTGTTTGGAGTGAAAGCGATCGCGCGTCAGCCTTATAAAATTGCGAGTATCATCAACGGTTTGAGTTGTCGGAAGCCACGAGAGCCACTGCATGAGGTAGTCGCGATTGGCATTAACCTGAGCGAATAGAGTTTCGGCATCGCTGAGCTGAAGAAGGCGTAGCTGATGATGGTCCGATATATGCACGCAGAACTCTGGAGCGTCCTTGGTAGAGGGGGTGAAGGCGATTCGATCGGAGAACATGGCGGCTAGTCTGGATACCAGAACATTCCTTTGATACCTTCTGGGTCGGGCATAAAGCCGAGCTGCTTGTAAAAGCTCACGACGTCTGGATCGGCGAAGAGGGTGACATTACTGATATCTTCGCTGCGCAGCTTTTTGATCAGCTGGTTCATGAGGGCTCGGCCAAGGCCCTTCCCCTGACAGTCGGGATGGACGACAACGTCCCAAATAGTGGCGTTGAAGGCGTGATCGGAGGTAGCACGAGAGAAGCCGATGAGGCGTTTGCGGTTGCCGCGCTGCTCCCACATGGTGATGACCAGAAAGCTATTTTGAATAGCCTTACGTACTTTGCGGATAGGGCGACGGGACCAGCCGACCGCGTCGCAGAGTTCTTCGAGTTCGTAGAGGTCGATGGTGCGGTCGGTGCTGAAGAAGATGCGGGTGTTTTCGTCAATGCCTTTAGCTTCTGCGATGTATCCGGTGCCGGTTTGCTTGGAGGCCGTATCTGTAGTGGTAAATAAGCTTTTCCAGAAACCCATGCAGGCGATAAAAGTAGTAACTTTTGAGGTCGAAAGATGACGGTACTTAGCAGTATATCGTCTGGTAGCGCACTTCTGGGAGAGGTCCTAGCGTAGTCGAAGCCCTGGGGACGTGGGGAGCTAGGGAAGGTGGGTGCACTCCACGCATCAAAATGAATTCATAAAACCTCAAAAAGTGGTGGGGATCCGGGCAAACTAGGGCAGTCTTTCAGTCTTTTGCGCGGCACTGGCCTTTCTATGGCAACTGGTTTAGATCCAACGACGGTGGAATTGCTTAAGCGGTTTAATCGGGCGTTTCCTCAATTTTACGAGCAGTTTGTGGGTAGCGATATTCAGCTGCAAAATTTGCGTTTGGCGTATCAGCTTTTCCGTACAGAGAAGGCGGTGATTGAGATGTATTCGGAGGGCGATCGCACCACGCTACAGTTCGCCTACCGAAATCAGTCTTTTTTACTCAGCGATATCTTCGGCGTGCTAGCGGCCTATGGCCTAACGATTCACAGCCTGAGCCTGTACGGGCAAATTTATCCGCCGATGCTGGTGTTTGCCAAGCTGGTGGTGTCCCGTGGGGGCAAAGAGCTATCGCCGAAGACGAGCGAAAATGTGCAGCGAGCAGTGCGCGAGGCGCTAGCAGGCCGCTACGAAGTGGAGGACATGCTGAATGTAGAGTTCAATCTGGATGAAGGGCTAGCCCAGGTTGAAACGGAGTTTTATGTGGATCCGGTGTTTCACTTGCCAGCGCTGCTAATCGAGGCAGATAACCAGCCAGGACTGTTTTACAAGGTGATGTACACCATTTGGCAAGAGGATTTGTTGGTGGTGAATGCGAACTTACTGGTGTGGCGCGGACGAACGCGGTTAATTCTGTATTTGCTGGGCCCAAATGAAGGGGTGATTCCAGAGTATTTGGGGCAGAAGATTGCTGCGGGTGTGCGGTATAGGTTGCTTGGGAAATAGTGATTTAGTGAGAAGGAAAGACACCTTTCAACACTAATACTCTTCGATGTTGATAGCGTAAAAAACTGTTGTTTGTGTAAGCATCAAAGTTGGAGAAAATCTTTTGGGAAAAATCTTTTCTTTATCTCTCGGTCAGAGTTTTCTGGATTGCTCGAAGCAGGTTTACAGAATAACTTTCTTGTTTGCAACAGATCACGAAAGTCTATTGCCCAACTGTTCGCTGTGAGTGGCACTTAGCGCTAGCATATTAAGTATGACAGTTGCCAATATTACCGGAATAGCTCACGCATACACGCTCTTAGAAGCGCTTACGGCCTTGGATTCTGATCGTTCATTAGAGCGGGAAACACTTGTCTGTGTCCACGGGTGGTTACTGAGCCAAACCTACTGGCAGCCACTGGTTCAGCAGCTATCATTTCGCTATCGCTGTCTTACCTACGATCTTTCAGGTTTTGGCGATTCGTCCCCGGTGGGCTCTCCCAGTCGCCCTCACGAAATTACGCTGCCTGCATACAGTACGCTGCCTATTGATGAACTCACGCCACAAGGCACTTACCGGCCACCTAGCTACAGCTTAGCCGCTTATGCACAGCGTCTCGAAGCGCTATTAGATCATTTGGACATACATAGGGCCTGGCTACTGGGGCATTCCCTTGGCGGCAGTATTGCGCTGTGGGCTGCTTATTTATTTCCAGAACGGGTTAAAGGGGTGATTTGTATTAACGCTGGGGGTGGGATTTATATCCCCAGTGAGTTTGAAAAGTTCCGCTCGGCTGGGGAGCAGATGGTAAAGTTTCGTCCTGCCTGGATAAGACAGCTGCCTTTGCTGCCTCGTCTTTTTTCACGTTTGATGGTGAAGCGGCCACTTGCGCTTGAGTGGGGCAGGCAGCGTGTTGCTGATTTTATTCGTGCCGATCGTGGGGCTGCTGAAGGTGCCCTTTTGCAAACGACGACTGAGTCAGAGGTGCACTTGCTGCCGCAGGTTGTGGGTCAGCTGACGCAGCCGGTGCATTTTATTACCGCGACGAATGATACGGTCATGCCGCCGCGATATGTTCACTATTTGGCGAGTTTTCATCCTGGGTTTTCGGTAGGCGAGATGGTGACAGAGATCGAGGATTGTGGGCATATGGCGATGCTGGAGCAAACGGAGGCGGTGGCGGACGTTGTTCGCAATGTAGTGGGATGAATTTGTATTACTGCTGACTGTGACTACCTACCAGGCTTGTAACCGGGAACCCTTGGGTAGTTGCCTTATTATCGAAGACTATTGTGACAACTGCTAACAACTCATCAGTCAAGCTAGAAACGTACCCTACAAGTAACCAGATATTGGGGCCATCAGTAGCCGCCCAAACCAAAGAAAGTACGACCCGGAATGCACTGATTACAATTACGAATAAAATTCGGCGATCGCTCGACTTTTCTGTGATTGGTGAAACGGTCACTCAGGAAATGATGAATTTACTGGAAGCGGATAGAGTTGCCATCTATCAGTTCAATCCAGATTGGAGTGGACGGTTTGTTTTTGAAGCAGTTGGTCCAGAATGGATACCGCTTGTTGAAGCACAACACCATAACGACCTGATCTCTAAGAACGTTAGCAGCTGTAGTGTCCAACTGCTTGACACACATGCAATAGCTGATACACACTTGCAGGTCACGTACGGCGGTTCTTTTGTTAAAGGAGAGATTTTTCGAGTTTGTGAAGACGTTTACAATGCTGGCTTTAGCGACTGCTACGTAGACGTCTTAAAGAGCTATCAGGCCCGTTCCTACGTCATTATCGCTATCTATTTAGATGAGCAGCTTTGGGGCCTTTTAGCTGTTTACCAAAACGCCCGTCCCAGGCGATGGCAACAAGACGAGGTGCAGCTATTAGTTCAAGCTGCCGAGCAGCTGGGTATCGCGCTGAAGCAGGCAGAATACGTCCGAACCATTCAATCGCAAACAATAGAACTTCAGGAGACACTACAGCAGCTGAAAAAGTCTCAGGCTCAGCTGGTTCAAAACGAAAAAATGGCCGGTTTAGGTCAGCTGGTTGCAGGCGTTGCTCACGAGATTAACAATCCAGTTAACTTCATACATGCTAACCTGCCCCATGTTGAAGGCTATATGAACGATCTGCTATCGCTGGTACAGCTGCAACAAAAGAATCCACAAGTAACAAACGGCAAGGCTGCCCCTGAGTACGATAGCGATATTGACCTTGAGTTTATCCTTGAAGACCTGCCCAAAACGATCGCCTCTATGCGTGCAGGCTCTGTGCGCATCCGCGATATTGTGCAGTCTCTGCGCAATTTCTCCCGATTGGACGAGACTGGGCTGAAGCAAGTTGATCTACATGAAGGAATTGAGAGTACGCTGGCAATCATTACCCATCAGCTAGCTGCTAGTCATAACCATCCCAAGATAGAGGTTGTGAAAGACTATGGCGATGTTTCGACTATAGAATGCGATCCAGCCCAGATTAATCAAGTACTCTTGGCCCTTCTGACCAATGCTACGGAGAGTCTGAAGGAAGCCTGCCGCGTAGGAAATATGAAAAATAATCATTCTGACTGGCGGCCTCAACTTTGGATAAGTACTCAAATGAATGAGCAAAAACAAGCCGTAATCCGTATTCAAGACAATGGTCCGGGGATT
The DNA here is from genome assembly GCA_038531675.1 of Cyanobacteria bacterium J06581_3. Classification (GTDB taxonomy): domain Bacteria; phylum Cyanobacteriota; class Cyanobacteriia; order Phormidesmidales; family Phormidesmidaceae; genus Phormidesmis. The sequence goes on along the minus strand of JBCBBK010000003.1, from coordinate 339,110 downwards.
GAGGCGGCTCATCGATCAAAAGTGTTTGATCACTTCTTTACGACGAAGCCCGTTGGACAAGGGACTGGATTGGGGTTGGCAATTGCGAGGCAGATTATTGAGGACAACCACGGCGGAACGCTTAGCCTGGATACGAGTTGGGACCAGGGCGGCGCGTTTACCATTCAGCTGCCTGTTAGCCGTCAAGGGCACATCGCTGACTAATGCTTTGTTTGCTTGTTATCGAGACGATTAGACCTTGTACAATTCCATGATTTCGGTGATGGACAGTTTCGATTGTGCGCCTAGCGTCAATGCTGATCGTCTGCCTGCTTCAAAATTTTCTACTGCTGCACAGGCGATCATGGCGGCGTTGTCTGTGCAGTATTTCATGGGTGGGAAGATAACTCGGAAGCCTTTTTCTTTGCTCACTTGGGTGAGGCGCGATCGCAATTCACTATTCGCAGCCACCCCACCGCCTACCACCACGGTACCTAACCCAAAGTCTTCTACACAGTTCACGACTCGCTTCACGAGCGATCGCACTACCGCAAACTGAAAGCTCGCCGCCACATCTGCTACCGGTAGTTCAGTGCCCTGCTCTACCGCCTCAGCCTTTAACCGCTCCGTCAGCCTTAGCACCGCCGTCTTGAGCCCACTAAAGCTCGCGTCATATCGGTGATAGCCGCCCCCCGGTAGCGAAATCTTCCCTTCTGGTAGCGCATACGCCTTCTCGTTGCCTGCTTTCGCTAGCCGGTCGATCACTGGACCGCCTGGATATCCCAGCGCTAGCAGCCGTGCCACTTTATCAAAGGCCTCTCCTGCTGCATCGTCCCGAGTCTTACCCAGAATGCTGTAATCTCCTGGCCCTTTTACCTGCACAAAGCTCGTGTGCCCTCCAGAGACCAGCAAACAAAGGAAAGGTGGCTGCAACAACGGATCGCTCAGATAAGACGCATAGATATGCCCTTCTAAATGATGCACGCCCAGAAATGGCTTACTGTGTACCATCGCCAGCGTTTTGGCTGCCGTGATCCCTACCATGAGTGCGCCTACCAGGCCCGGTGCGCAGGTGGCGGCGATCGCATCTACGCCATCCCATCCAAAACCGTGCTTATCCTTTATCTCAGCGATTGCCTGAGCGATCGCCGTATTCACCGCGCCCACATGCTCTCGCGAGGCTACTTCTGGAACCACGCCGCCATAGCGCCGATGAATCTCAATTTGTGAGGACACTATGCTGCTGAGCACCTCACGCCCACGGACCACGGCGACTGCCGTCTCGTCGCAGCTCGTTTCAATTGCCAGCACAGTTGCCTGAGGATTCATAGCAGATATATAACAGAGTGTATTGATAATTGTATCGGGATGTAAAGCCTTGCGGTGCTTTCTTTACGGCGTTCCCGAGGGCAGAGTATGATTGCCACAAGCTAGGCTGGGCCTATGGATTGCCCCTGTGAATATCCTTTTTAGGAAGGGTTTTCGCTCAAGTGTGCACGACAAATGCATCAAACATGTAGCAGTCCAACTGTATAGGTTTAGCTGGCGCTTCACTAGTAACGAGAGAGGAAACCTATATGCGACGGTTGTTTGCTCTGGCTTTAGTTCTCTGTATTTCCTTTGGGTTTGCCGCTCCGGCATCCGCAGGTATTGCAGGTGACAATGTAGCAGGCCTTACCCCTTGCAACGAGTCAGCCGCCTTCCAAAAGCGAGCCGATGCAGCCACCACCGAGGCTGCCAAAAATCGATTCGAATTCTATGCTAACACCAGCCTTCTGTGTGGCCCCGAAGGACTTCCCCACCTGGTTGTGGATGGCGATTTGTCTCACGCCGGTGAGTTCTTGATTCCCAGCGTACTGTTTTTACTCATTGCCGGTTGGATTGGCTGGGCAGGCCGCGACTATGTCATGGCTGTCCGCGAAGATAAGTCTCCCGAAGAAAAAGAGATTGTCATCGATGTACCTTTGGCGATTAAGTGCTCTTTGGGCGCAGCCCTCTGGCCCCTACTCGCACTGAAGCAAATCACTTCGGGCGAAATGTTTGCCAAAAAAGAAGAGATTACGGTCTCTCCTCGATAGGCGATCGCTCAAAGCAGTAGCTGCTATCTCTACTAGCGATGCCTGAGGCCTGCATGCCGGGAACCTATGCCGGAAGGTACTTGAGCGGGTCGTCAGTAGAGCGCTACGCTATAATTACCCGTTATGACTCGAACTCCAAGGAGGAGTATCCATGAGCAGTAATCTGTTGAAATATCTCTCAACCGCGCCTGTCATTGCCACCGTCTGGATGGTGATTACCGCAGGCATTTTGATTGAGTTCAATCGGTTCTTCCCTGATTTGCTGTTGCACCCATAGGCTGATGCCCGCAGCTTGGGCCCTATCGAAGGCAAAACGTAAATCAAAACGCAGTTTAGTTTAGAGAACTTATATTAGACATGCCAGCATCAGCGAAATTTGTTAAGCCCTACGCGGGCGACCCCCAGATCGGTAATTTGGAGACCCCTCTCAACTCCTCTGGGCTCAGTCAAGCTTTTTTGAGTAATTTGCCAGCTTACCGTCAAGGCCTATCGGCTCAACGACGCGGTTTGGAAGTGGGCATGGCCCACGGCTACTTGCTATACGGTCCTTTTGCACTGCTTGGCCCTCTCAGGGACTCTGATGTCCCTGCGGTGGCTGGCCTGATTGGTGCGATAGGCTTGGTCCTGATTCTGACCATTTGTCTGTCGCTATACAGTGGCGCCAACGTCAGCGAGGCCGTGTCTCGCAACACGTTGCCCTACACCCCACCGGAAAGTCTGAGCACAGACGAAGGTTGGAGTGAGTTTGCAGGCAGCTTCCTGATTGGCGGTATTGGCGGCGCAATCTTTGCGTTCGGCCTGTCGGCTTACTTGCCTACACTCACTGGCCTGGTTGCAGGTGCACAGTAAGCCGTTTCTCTGACTCTGTTTGTTCAGTAGAAACGTTTGTACAGAATTCCCTTTGCTAATCTTGTTGATTAGTAAGGGGATTTTTAGTGAAAAGCAGCATAAAGAACACTGTCCACACCTATCTATCGCAGTAACACTATGCGTATTGGCGTTCCGAAGGAAATTAAAGATCAGGAGTTTCGAGTCGGGCTGAGTCCAGCAAGTGTGAAAACGCTCTGCGATCGCGCTCATACCGTCACGGTAGAAACTCAGGCGGGAGCTGGCGCAGGCTTTAGCGACAAAGACTACGAGCAGGCCGGAGCAGTGATTGCGGCTGAAGCTGCCACCGTGTGGGACCAGGGGATGGTGGTCAAAGTCAAAGAACCTTTGCCTGCTGAGTACCCTTTCCTGCGGACCGGGCAGCTGTTGTTTACTTATCTGCACTTAGCTGCTGGGAGAATCCTTGCCGAACAACTGATAGAGAAGGGCGTGAGTGCGATCGCCTACGAAAGTGTGGAACAAGATGCCACCCTGCCTTTGCTGATGCCTATGAGCGTGATTGCTGGACGCCTGTCTGTGCAGTTTGGCGCTCGCTTTTTGGAAAAGCAACAGGGTGGACGGGGCGTGTTGCTGGGCGGGATGCCTGGCGTAGCCGCTGGAAAAGTTGCCATTATCGGTGGTGGCGTTGTGGGCGCCGAAGCCGCCAAAATGGCTGTAGGACTGGGCGCTCAGGTGACGATTATTGACATCAATGTAGCCAGGTTAACCGAGCTAGAAACCCTCTTCGGCTCGCGGGTGAGTTTGTTGTACAGCAACAGCACCAACATTGAAACGGCAGTCACCGAAGCGGATCTGGTGGTGGGTAGTGTGCTGGTACCCAACCGCAAAGCGCCGACGCTGGTCACCAAAGACATGGTAAATGCTATGCGCGATGGCTCGGTGATTGTGGACGTTGCTGTTGATCAAGGTGGGTGTATCGAAACGCTGAAGGTCACGTCCCATAGTGAGCCGGTGTATACGGAATTAGGCGTTGTTCATTACGGGGTGCCCAATATGCCAGGGGCCGTTCCCTGGACGGCGACCCAGGCGTTGAACAATAGCACGCTGCCCTATGTGTTGCAGCTAGCGGAGCACGGGATGGCAGCGCTGAAGCAGGACTCGGCTATTGGGAAGGGGTTAGCGATCGCGCTAAATACGCACGAAGGGAAGCTGGTTCATCCAGCCGTGAAGCAAGTCTTTCCTGACTTGTAATCTTACTCCGTCAGCCGCTCTACCAAAAGCTGCTCAATCATCTCGTCCTTGCTGCCATTTAAATACTTCGCATAGCGCTGCGCCACGGGTGGTACCAGCGCAAACGGCCCTGTAAATCCACTAAATACATCTAGCCCCTCCACCGAAGGGACTGCGCCCAACAGCGGCAGTCCATCTTGTGTGTAAGACACTAAGCAATGTCGCCATTGCCCTGGCACCTCAGACAAAGCGGGAATTCGCTTTTCTATGGCCTGACGCATTTGGCGCTCACTCACTGCCGCATCTACAGGCGGCTCATATGCCGTATGAAACCGGCTGATCTGTCCAATTCGAGCAGTTTTATCCTTGAACTGAATAACGCCTGCTTCCAATACAGGCGACATCACCTGATGATTCGGCTTCTGCCACTCGTCGGCATCTGTTGCTTTTGTCTCGATCACAATACGGGCATTCGTTGCAGGCATCACAAACGAGCGAATGTCAACATCCAGTGGAGCGGTTTCGATAATCTCTGCGTGGGTAAAGTACAGCGGCACTGATATCCCAGTGGCTTTTAGCAATCGCAGGCAGTAAGCTCCAGCTGCCACGACTACTCTTTTGGCTGGATAGGCCTGGGATTGGGTTGTAATGCCAGTGATGCGATTGTCAATTTGCACTAATCCTGTCACAGGTGCAATATTGTGATGTCCACCTAACCGGCGAAATGCCTGATTGTAAGCGGTTACTACCGACATCGGATCGACATGGGCATGGCGGGTTACAAAGGCCCCGTCAATCGCCTTTGGGTTCAACAGTGGCTCTAGCTCGCAGGCTGTCTGAGCTGATACAAACGAAGGTGGCGTCCGGAAATCGCTATAGCCTGCCTTGAGTGCGTCAATATCTGCGCCCTTGTCTACGGTCAGCAGTAGATCCAGCTCTCTGAGCTGAGTCTCTGCCCCTAGCTCATCTGGTAGCTCTCGGTGGCGAGTTAGCCCTGCCTGGAAGAGGGTTTCACTGAGGTCGCTAGTCCCTGCCCAGTAGCCAATCCCACCGTAGCTGTAGCGAGTGCCACTGTGAGGATTGCCGTCGTCCATCAGCAATACGGATTGGCCTGTCTTGGCTAGCTCGTAGCTCAGCGCGGCCCCAGCCAGGCCGTTGCCAACCACAATGGTGTCGTAGGTCTGCATAGCTATGGATGAATTTGTGAAAGAATCATCCGCAGCCGGTCATAGTCATCTTTGAGCAGTACGCTCACCATTCGCCCGGCGCGTACCAGCCAATCACGGTCTAAATCTCGTAGGTTGTAGACCTCACGAATCGCGGCGGCAGCCAGGCTCTCTGTGGGTACACCGCTTACTTGCAATAGCGTTCGCAGCCAGTCGAGTTCTTCGGTAAAGCGGATCACTTCTTGGGCGTCGCAGCGGTGCACGGCCTGGTGCACTTGTGGTGGGCGGGGTGGTAGGTGTTGATAGGTGCGATCGCTTAATTCCCGGTCGACATTCTTCCTACGGCTCTTTTCCATCGGCACAAATCCCACAATCGCCACCCGAAACTCCGTCTTGAGCATGGCGAAAATCTGCGGCTGCTGCTCACGCAATTCATCCAAGGTCATCCCCAAGGCTCTGGCCCGATGGACTGAATCTAGCGGACTGGTTGTGGCATGATAGACCACACCATAAATCTGATTGGCGGCTTCCTCATCGTAGGCTTTTACCCAGCTGCCAAAGGGTGGCATGGCTGGAAAGCTCAGGTCTTCGGGCTCCAGGCACTGAGCCAAAAATTCTGTGGTAGAGGTTTCTATCACCTCGGCAATGTGACCAGGATGGCGTTTGGTAATGTCAAACTGCGGCAGCGGCAGGCGCATCGCTTACTTTTTCCCTCGCTTGGGCTTCACAACTTCAAGGTCGGCGGGCTTAAAAGTAATGAGCTTATCCCAGTTGCCCCCTTCAAATAGCACGGCGACTTTTCCATCCGTTACTCGCTGTACCTGACCTTCAAAGCCATAATAAGTATCGTCTGCGTTAGTGATGCGAACGGGCGAACCCGGCAAAATCAGCATAATGGTCTCAGAAGTGTTCATAAACAACTCGCTCTTATTTTACACACCTTGCCAACAACCAGTAGGTTGAATGAAAGTCCGTCGAAAATCCACTGTCTCAAGAAATTATGATTATCGAGTATCTGTTCAATGGCGCTAATTTGTTTGCATTGCCTTTCTGGGCGCTGATGGTCATTTTGCCGGGGTGGTCGGTCACACGCCGCCTGATGACATCGACGCTGCCGTTCGTGCCGCTAGCACTTGCCTATGTATACTGCTTTGCCAACAGCATTGACTCAGAATCGATGGCAGGGTTTGCCAATCCTACGCTGAGTTCGTTAGCGAGTCTGTTTGCTGATGAACGCGTAATGGCGACAGGCTGGATTCACTACATTGTGATGGATTTGTTTGTAGGGCGGTGGATTTATTTGCAGGGGCAGGAGAAAGGCATTTGGACGCGGCATTCGCTGGTGCTGTGCCTGTTTGCAGGGCCAGTAGGGCTGCTGTCGCATTTGGTGACGACGCAGCTACAGGAAAGGGTGTTTGGGCTTGTGGAAGTGGATGGGTCGCAGGTATTGGGGTGATGCCAGCGTTGAAAATGGGACAGGTGTCATAAAGTGTCATAGGGATTTTCTGCTAACCTACAGGCGATCGCGCATAATGACGTGTTGTAGGTTACATGTAGGTTATCTGGCTTCCCATGGTTGTTTCCTTTCTTCTTCGGCTGCGGCAGTATTTCGCTCAGCCCGTGTCCAGGCGACGGTTTCTAAAAGTAGGCCAGTATGCAGGGCTCTTTAGCCTTTGCCTGCTCATCGCCGTAGGCTGCCGAAACAATAATCCTGTCGGTGGTGGTGGGACCGCAGGGACGGGCGATCGCGTCTCTATCGGTACCACACTCAGCGCCCGCACCCTGGACCCGGCTGATGCCTACGAAGTTTTTCCAGGCATTTTGCTCTACAACATGGGCGATCGCCTTTACACCTACGCACCTGGCACTACAGACCTCATCCCTCAGCTGGCTACCGACCTGCCCACCGTCAGCGACGACGGCCTTACCTACACCATTCCGCTACGCGACGACGTCACCCTGCACGACGGGACGCCTTTCACCGCCGAAGTCATGGCCTTTTCCATTGAGCGGATTATTGAGAATGGCGGTCGCCCGTCGTCTCTCATTTCCAGCAAAGTCGACACGGCTGCCGCATCCGATTCGGGTGAACTGGTGATTACGCTCAAAGAACCCTTCGCCGCCTTTCCGTCTCTGCTGACCTTTTCGGGCATTACGCCAGTGTCTCCAGATGCTTACGAGGTAGGTGCAGGCAGCTTTAATCCCGACACGTTTATCGGCTCTGGCCCCTACAAGCTTGCTTCTTTTAGCAGCGACGTGATTAAGCTAGATATCAATGAAGACTACTGGGGTGTAAAGCCTGCTAACGGTGGCATCGATATTCAGGTATTTACCAGCGCCGTAAATCTGTACAACACCTTCACATCCGGCGGGCTAGACGTGGCCTACCAAACGCTGGACCCCGACCAAATTTCTAAAATAGAGAGTGATGCAAGCGCCAACGACTGGCAGGTCATTGAAGCGGGTACCACTGTGATCAACTATCTATCGCTGAACCAGAAGATTGCGCCTTTTGATGATTTGAATGTGCGCAAGGCGGTGGCGGCGATGATGGACCGTCAGCTAATTAGCGATCGCGCCTTCAAAGGTCAGGCCGACCCCCTCTACAGCCTGATTCCAAAAAGTTTCGCGGTGTACAAGCCAGTATTTGAAGAAGCTTACGGCGACGGCAACTTCGAGCTGGCCAAGCAGCTGCTAACGGAAGCAGGCATCACTGAAGCGAACCCGCTAGAATTCGAGATTTGGTACCCTACTGCCTCTACGCCCAGGCAAGTTGCGGCTAGCACCATCAAGCAATCTATCGAGCAGGCATTGCCAGGCCTGGTAAACGTTCAGGTCAGCAGCGCCGAATCCGCCACACTGTGGGAAAACGTAGAGAGCGGCGCTTACAACAGCGTGCTCTCTAACTGGTACGCCGACTACTTTGACCCCGAAAATTTTGTACAGCCCTTTCTCACTTGCGATGAAGGCTCTGCCGAAGAGCTATGCACAGTGGGCTCTACCCAGTTAAACGGCTCCTTTTACTACAGTGATCAAGCGAACGATCTAGTGACGCAGCAAAATGCTGAGCAAGACACTGGCAAGCGCGACGCTATCTTTGATGAATTGCAAGACTTGATGGTGACTGATGTGCCCTACGTGCCGCTGTGGCAAACCAAAGACTACGTTTTTACAACCAATAACGTCAGCGAAGTGGCCATTGAGCCCAATCAGCAGTTTCTGCTGTGGCAAATCGAAAAAGGCAGCGAGACAGCCGCTGCTGAGTAAAGTCTAGGCCAGTACTTTCTAGGCCAGCACTTCCCGCTGGCCGAGCATACCAGCACTTCCCGCTGGCTGAGCGTAGTCGTAGAGCTTTGCTCTTCTCGTTGTAGAGTAGTCACATCCCAACCGGCCACCCTTCGACTACGCTCAGGGTTCGGTTGCACCACCATATCCTCAATGTCTCGCTCCAATTCCCTCCGCCTGTATGTCATCTCGCGGCTGCTGCTGGCACCGCTGATGATTTGGACAATCACAACAGTAGTTTTCCTGCTGATGCGAGCGACGCCGGGTGACCCGGTAGACGCACTGCTAGGGCCCCGTGCGCCAGAGGCCGCAAAGCAGGTAATGCGAGCCAAGCTTGGGCTCGATCAGTCTTTGCTGCATCAGTATTTTGACTATTTGGGCCAGCTGCTGACCTTTGACTTGGGCAGCTCGCTCGCTAGCCAGGGCCAAACCGTATGGCAAATTATTGGCGACCATTTCCCAGCAACCGTAGAACTCACGCTCTGTGGAATGCTGATTGCAGCGGCTGTGGGCCTTACGGTTGGCTCTATTGCCGCGTCCCGGCCAAATACGGTGTTTGATGCGGGTGGGCGTATTTTTGGCATTGTCACCTACGCGGTGCCGATGTACTGGTTCGGGATGATTTTGCAGCTGGTGTTTGCAGTGCAGCTGAACTGGTTCCCAATTGGCACCCGGTTTCCTTTGAGCGCGACTGCACCTTCGGGCCCCACGGGTCTTTACTTACTCGACAGCCTTTTGCAACTCGACTTTTATCAGTTCGGTACCACGCTGTATTATTTGGCGCTACCTAGCCTGACCCTGGGCGTACTGATCAGCGGCGTTTTTGAGCGCATTGTGCGGGTGAACTTACGCCAGACCTTAAAGGCTGACTATGTAGAAGCCGCTAGGGCAAGAGGCATTCCTGAAGTGCAAATTGTTATCGCCCACGCGCTAAAGAATGCCATGATTCCGGTGATTACCATATTGGGCCTAACGTTCGCCTCTTTGCTCGGCGGCGCAGTGCTGACGGAGGTGACCTTTTCCTGGCCAGGATTGGCCAATCGCCTGTACGAAGCCATTTCTCAGCGGGACTATCCGGTGGTGCAGGGGTTGATGGTCTTTTTTGCTGGGATTGTTGCGATGGTGAGTATCGCTATTGATATCTTGAATGCTTACGTCGATCCCAGAATTCGTTACTAGCCAGGTTGGCCGTGGATCCTTTTCATCAAGAAACCTGATATTGTAAAGAAGTGTTACTTATGTGTAACATTACTTATCAACTTTTCAATCGGGTTTCGACGTCACTGTGGCCAACGAGCTTTTTTCACTGTTCGAGTATTTTTCTGGGCTACCTTCTCAAGGTGCCGCTCCTCAGGCTAACTCAAAGGCGCTGCTTGCGCTTGGACGGTTTCTTCGAGGTACATTTCAGCGAGTTGGCCTGGCAGCTGTTGCGCTCCTTTTTGTTGTGCATCTGTCGGCCCAGGTTGGAGCAACCCCTGTTGAGGGGACCTCAGGGCAGAACAGCCACTGTAATTCCCAGCCTTTAACACAGGACTCTACGCCTGGTAGCAGGCACGCTAGCCTTTTGCGGGCTAATTTGACGCATCATCACCTCACTAGCGCCCGGCTGTCTCTACCGCCGCTGCCAGTGCGTGCGATCGCTGATCTTTCAGCTATCCCATCAACAGTTTCTGCGGATGCCGACCACGAGTTTATGCGTGACAGACCAGATAATAACTACTGAATAGCTGTATTTTTCGCCTGGCTTGCTTAGCATTAGGCGATGAATTAGGCGCGATGAATTAGGTCATTTTGTTTTAAGGCGAGATGAAGTGTCGATCCCGTTTCAGTCTGTGGCGACACTCAGGCAGTAAGCTAGCCCTTTAACGCACTCTAGGAGTCGGCTGAGTGAGCGGTCTAGGTATGAATCGAAGCGTATTGTTAGGGCTGAGCATGGGTACAGCTGTAGGGCTATTTTTCGCCACTAGCGCCCGTGCATCCTGTGAGATATTTTCGGTCCCTCAACGGTTTAATACGCAGCCCACTGATGCTTTCGTGGCTGAGAGCGTACCCAATGAAGCCGCAGGTGAAGGGGATAACGAAGAAACTATTGTGATTGGTGCGCAGCCTGAGCGCCGTTATCGGGTGGTAGTGCTATCGGCTGATCGCGGTGTGCTTGTGGCTATTCGAGCGTGTGTGCTAGATGCGTTTCTTACTAGCTCGAGGTTCGGCAGCTACATTCTGGCGGGTAGTTTTGACAGGCGTGACGATGCTGAGCTGATTGGTCGTCTGCTGCGTGAAGCAGGTTATCCGGCTCGAGTGATTTTCCAGCGTTAATTTGAGACGAGCTGCCCTGATGTATTTGAATGGTGTAGCAATTATCTGTTTGCTTCAAGATGTTTTGGTTGAGGTGTTTTGTTCAAAGCACTTTTTTGAGAAGTTTATTAGCGTATACGCCAAGTTCCGTGACATAGTAAGTCACTTTCGTTTTGTTGTACTTCCTGAAGATGCCTAAGTTTCGGCGATCGCATTTTTTAGCCCTTTTGTTTTGGTCGTGGGCTATGGCAAAAGCCGCTCACGGACAGCGGCGAACCATTCGAGGCGATCGCTGGCTAACGGTAGCTGCCCTTCGCGGCTATGTAGAGATTCAGCCAATGGGTGAAACGCGTAGACGAGCCAGGCTCGGCGATAGGCTAGACCGGGTGGGCGATATTTTGACCACCGGACCCCAGGCATCTGCCAGGCTAGAAGTAGACCTGGCCATTGGGTTTGTATCCGTCGCCGAAAACAGTCAGCTACAGATTCGGACGCTTAGCATCACTCAAAACGGCGCTCGCATCACAGAGCTGTTTGTACTGCGAGGTCAGGTGCGTTTGCGAGTTCGCCCGCTGACCAACCCGAACACCCGGCTGGAAATTCATACCCCTGCTGGCGTGAGCGGGGTACGCGGCACCGACTTTGGCGTGACCGTCGCCCTAGATGGTCAAACCGGGGTTGCCACCCTAGAAGGCCGAGTGGTGGCCAGCGCCCAGGGCCAGACTGTTTCAGTCGCTGCTGACCAGCAATCCCTGATCCGACAGGGAGAGGCCCCCACCCCACCTGCTCCCCTACGTAACGATCCTACCCTTTATATAGAAGTGCTAAGGGTTACTGACACCACCGACGAACAAAACCGCCCGCTGGTGCAGGTCGCTGGTTATACAGATGTGGTGAACCTGTTGCGCTTAGCTGGAGAGCAAGTAACGCTGAATCGCAACGGTCGGTTTGATATGTTTTTACCCATTATGGCCAATCGCCGGGTTGAAGCCCTGGTGACAACGCCCCTAGGCACCACCCAAACATATGAGCTGGTGGTGCCGTGATGAGGGTTTTTAGGGGATTCTTTAAGAGATTTTCCAAAAGATTTTTCGAGGTTTCTTATCAGAGATCTTCTGAGAAATCTCCCAGAATGCTAAGCGGTGTCAGTCGCATGTTACCTGGCCTGCTGGTTAGTTTATCTGTGGTGGCACTGATGCAAATCAGGGCCTGGGAACCCGTTGAGCAGCTAGTGCATAATCAGGTGGTCCGCTGGCGCGGGATTCACCAATGGGACGATCGCTTAGTTGTGGTCAATATTGACGATCGCAGCTTGAGCCAGCTGGGGCAGTTCCCCATTTCTCGGGATTATTACGCTCGGCTGGTCAAGCAGCTGCGGGAGAAAGATGCGAGCGTTGTGGTCTTTAACCTGATACTGTCTGACGAGACGCTACTGGTGGATAGCCAAACGGGGCAGGCCTCGCCAGAGACGATTTCGGCAACTGCCCAGCTGGCCAAGGAAATGTCTGCCCATGGGCGCGTTGTAATTGGGCAAATTTGGGGCCCCGAGGGTGAGGTTATCAAGCCTGTGTCGCTATTGGCTGATATGGCGATCGCCACCGGACACATGCGCCTACCGATAGACACCGATGGCTACACCCGCTTTGCCGAAATTACTTACAAGGACTTTCCTGCACTTGGCGTCGCGGCCATCCAGGCTTACAGCCTAGAAGATGAGCTGGTGAGCATTCCTACCGATCTGCAGCAGCTGCGGATCAACTGGCCTGGTCCAGTTAAGTCTCTCAATACAGTGAGCCTGATCGATGTGCTGAGTGATAACCTACCGCCCAGCACGCTCGCGGGCAAAATCGTGATTGTGAGCTACGGTGCGACATCGGGCCTATCGCCGATGCGCACCCCGTTTGACAATCGCTGGCCGGTGCCGGGTGGGTATATGCACGCCGCTGTCATCGACAATCTGCTGAACCAGAACTGGCTGCGATCGATCTCCCAGACCACGATTGTGCTGGGCCTTTTGATCGGCGGACCGTTATTTGGCGGGTTACTTTATAGGCGGACGTTCTGGATACAGGTAGCGGTTTCGGGCGCGGCGGCTGGTGCTTGGCTAACGGTGTGTATTTGGGGGCTACATGTTGGCTATTTGCTGCCGGTAGTGCCGCCGCTAGTAACGCTGCTGGCGACCGGTGCTGGGGTCGTTATGTGGGGACGGCTGCAGTCTAATGCGCTCTTGCAGGTCCGCTCTGCATTTTTGAGCACCATGAGTCATGAAATTAGGACACCGCTCAATGCCATTGTGAACCTCTCCGAAATGCTGCAGGATACTGAGCTAAACAACCAGCAGCGTGAGTATGTAGAAACGCTCAGCAGTAGCAGTCAAACCCTGATGGCGTTGATTAATGACGTTCTAGATTTCTCTAAGATTGAGTCCGGGCGGCTGACCCTGGAGGACTATCCGGTGAGCCTGGTCGAAATTCTGGAGCGTAGCACTGAGCTATTGGCCCCACGGGCAGCTGAAAAAGGCATAGAGCTGGTGTATGCCATTGAGGCGAGTGCGCCGATTAGGGTCGTGAGCGATCCGGTGCGGCTACAGCAAATTTTGATTAATCTGCTTAGTAATGCGGTGAAGTTTACAGAGCGTGGCGAGGTGGCGCTGCGGGTAAGCGCTCGCCCAGCAGCGCTAAGGAAGCCTTTGTTTTTGCGTCGGCAGTTCGACTCACCGGCTGTCGATGCAGAAAATCTGTATGAGCTGCGTTTTGAAGTGCGTGATACGGGAATTGGCATCCCCCCCGAAAAGATGGCCAAACTCTTTGATCCGTTTAGCCAGGTCAGCACATCCACAACCCGTAAGTATGGTGGAACAGGGCTAGGCCTATCCATTAGCAAGCGATTGAGTGAGCGCATGGGCGGCAGCCTGTGGGCAAAAAGTACGCCGGGCGAAGGCAGCGCCTTTTACTTCACATGTCAGGCGCAAGCGGTAGATATTGCAGAGCGCATTCCTGACTATCTGAGTGCCCTGCAAGGGGCGCGTCTGCTACTGATCGACCGCAACAAAACGCGCTGCGAGCAGATTGGCTACGAGCTTCAGCGGCTAGGAATTTTGCTAGTGCAAGCGAGGTCTGTGGCAGAGGCCGTTGCCTTGATGCGCGACCAGCCTGCTTTTGACGGGGTGATTTTAGATGAGGCTTTGGCACAGCGCTTTGGTGATACGTCAGCAGCCGTGAGCAGGGTGCGCCAGAGCGGCTGCAATCAGTCACTGCCAGTGATTGTTATGTGCTTACTCAAGAGCAATTTCCAGCATCTGGTAGATGAGTCTACCGTGCTGTGGAAACCGGTTAAGCAAATGTCGCTGTATCAAGCCTTGCGCTCTATTTGTCCGGTTTCGCTGACAGCCACCGCTGCTGCTGCCACTCGATTGGCTTTGCCTGACCAGCAATGTGCCTCAAAGCGTTTGTCGGCGGCGGCGATCTCCGAGCAACCCGCGCTGAAAATTTTGATTGCAGAAGACAATAGAACGAATCAGCGGGTAGCTTTGCGGCTGTTAGAGCTATTGGGATATCAGGCGGATGTGGCGAGTTCTGGGACGGAAGTGTTGACGAGGCTAGCGCGATCGCCCTACGACGTGATTTTAATGGATATGCGAATGCCTGATATGGATGGCATTGAAACCACGCTAAAAATTCGCCAAATACCTGAGTATGGTGATATCTGGATTATTGCGATGACGGCGAATGCCATGTCTCGCGATCGCAAGCGCTGTTTGGCAGCAGGCATGAATGACTATTTGTCCAAACCAATCAAGCGTGAGGTGCTCGATCAGGCCCTGCGACGGTGTCCGGCGAGGCAGCAGGCGGGCTGACTGCTTCGCGCTTGATCAACGCTTTAAGGACTCTGTAGCAGTTGCGGATAGCACCCAGATGGGCGATTTCGTAGCCGTGGGTGTTTTCGGTAGGGAAGGCCAGACAGGCCCCTCTGGCAACGTGGCCAAATTTCATCGCGATAGAAGCGTCACTGCCAAAACCGCTGATGGTAGAAAGCTGGAGCGGAATATTAACTTGCTTGGCAGCGGCCCGAATTTCTCTGTTCAGCCCTTCGTCATACATGCCGTAGCTGTCTTGCGAAAACAGCGCCGGAGCAGGCCCGTCTACAAGCGGATATTCGGCTGAAAGGGGACAAATCTCCAGGGCAATCAGCTGGTCGAATTTGTGCCGCGCGGTAAAGTACAGGGCGCCGATTGCACCGACTTCTTCCTTTGCGGAAGCGACCAGATACACATCTACAGGGGGTGATTTTACCGTTTCGGCGAGGGCCAGCAGAATCGCCAAGGAGGCTTTGTTATCGAGCGTGTAGCTGGCAATGTGGTCGCCCAGTCGGAAAGGTTGCTTGCGATGTTTGCCAACCACCATGCGCGTACCGGGTCGGATACCAGCGGCATCCAGCTCCTCCGTGGAGCGCTTGGTTTCGACCCAGGCATCGGTCCAGTCGACGGCCCTGCCTTCCTGCTGCACCTTTTGCGGCGACTCGTGGGAGACGTGGCGCGAACCGAAGCTGAGGACACCGCTGATAGTGCTGTGGTCGCCGAGTAAGTCAACAATGCCCTCGCCATACACCCAGGGATACGCACCCCCCAGGGGTCTGACGGCCAACCGTCCTTCGGGCTCTACCCTTTTTACGATGCCGCCAATTTCGTCTTTGTGAGCGGTGATGGCGATCGCCCCTTTGCCTTCAATGCTTTTCCCATCATCACCCGCTGGACTAGCCTCACCCGGAATCCGAATCACAATATTGTCAGCTTCATCTTGCCAGTGCTCTACGCATAGCTCGCTGAGCCGTTCGAGTAAGTAATCATTTACCTCACCTTCTACGCCGCTGGGTGAATGCAGCATCACCAGCTCAGTAATAGTGTCAAAAAAACGATCTTCATCCCAGCGATCAACAGGTGAGTGGGTCATAGTTAGCCGTCGGTGCTGTCTGGTTCATTGCGAACTTCGGCGGCGGTAATCCCCTCAGTTGGGTTGCCGAACCGCCACAGCACAGCGGTACCTTCTGCGCGAGTAGCGGCCTTGTCAGGCTGAAAGAGCGTTGTGTAGTTGAAGGCGCGGCGAATGTTGGCAAAATCGCCATTTTGGTAGTCAGCGAGGACGGCCTGCTGGGTGCGCGGGTCTATTTTGCCAGCGTCTTGAAAGCCCCAGGCCTGCTGAACTGCGCTCACGCTAGCTTCGGGGAGGGCCTGACGCGTGTCGAGGGGAACCTTCCATAGCAGCAGGTCCTTGCGGGTGAGGGGGGCGTCGGGGCGAAAGGTGAGGGTGGTGCTGCTGCCGGTGAGCGGGCTGGGGATGATGCCTGCTTCGGCCAGGCCCTGAATCGCGGCAAAGTCTTCATCGGTAACAGGAACATCTTGAAAAACGGGCTGAGAGCTGTCTACGCCGGGGCGAATTTTGCGGGTGCGTTCGCTGGCATAAAAGCGGTTGTTGACAGCGAGCAGCCAGCGAGCATATTCGCGGCGAGTCATGGCCTGGTTAGGGCGAAACTTACTGGGGTCAAACTCGACTGCTGTGGGTTGAGCCGCTGGTGGAGGGCTACTTTCTTCGGCGCTGTCTTCTGTCGAACCGTCTTCTGTCGCCTCAGGGGCGGGGGCTGTACTTGTGGCCGCTGGCGCGCTTTTTGGGGCGCGAATCTCTAGCAGCTCCAGGTCGATCAGGTCTACCAGGTAGGGTTGAATTTCTTCGGGGGCTTCGTCAATGTCGGTGTAGTCGCCAGCAATGATGGCAGGCGGCTTATCTTCTTTTTGGGGCGCTTCGGTGTCTTTGCTATCTTCTGGGGGCTCTGCTGGTTTGGGTTTATTGGTGCGATCGCCGCTATCATCAGAAGCGCTAGGCCGATTAGGCGTAGCCTCGGGTGTATCACTCTCAGTCTCAGCGGCAGCGCCCTCTAATAGCTGAGGATCTGGCTCTAGGCTTTCCCCTAGCGTATTACCCAGCTGAGACCCCTGACAGGCAGTGACCAGCAAAAGACTAGATATCAATGAGAAATTCAATGAGAACTGTAGAAGTCTTTGCTTGTTCACAACACTCTGAGTCATCGCTAGCGCTCCTGGAAAAGGAGGAAAAACAGCCGGAGAATATGGCTCCTAAACTAGCGTAAAAGTGTCCCTGTCGGTTAGTAATCACCGTTATTTCTTATGGCACCACCGATTATTGTTGACTGCGATCCGGGGGTTGATGATGCGCTCGCTCTGTTCCTCGCTTTTGGCCTAAATATGCCGATTGCGGGCATTACCACCGTCGCGGGTAACGTGCCGCTGTCGCTGACCTATCCCAATGCGCGAAAGCTATGTGCGATCGCCCAGCACTCCCACATTCCCGTCCTAGCAGGCTGCCCTCGTCCTCTTATCAGACCCCTTGCCACCGCCGAAGAAGTCCACGGTGCCACCGGCCTACAGGGCGCTGACTTTCCTGAACCGGCCCCCGCCAGTCACTCGCAGCACAGCGTAGACTTTTTGATTGAGCAGCTCCGTCAGGCGTCTGAGCCAATCAGAATCGCGGCCCTCGGACCGCTGACAAATCTGGCAGTTGCCCTGATCAAATGTCCCGATATTGCCGAGCGGATCTCGCAGCTAGTGATCATGGGTGGCGCAATGGGTCAGGGCAATATTACGCCTGCTGCCGAATTCAATATGTATGTCGATCCCCACGCGGCGCAGGTAGTGCTTGGTGCAGATATTCCTACCGTTTTGATCACGCTAGATACAACCCATCAGGTGTTAACAACGCCTGAACGGCTAGAGACGATTCGAACCATCGGTAATCCAGTCAGTACAGCTGCCGCAGGCATGCTTTCTTTTTACGGTCAGCACGATTTAGAACGCTACGGCTTGCCTGGCGCACCCTTACACGACCCTTGTGTACTTGCGTACTTACACAGCCCTGAGCTATTTACCACCAAAAAGGTTGCGGTTGCGGTTGAAACAGCTGGCGAACACACTTTGGGACGAACTGTCGTTGACTGGTATGGCGATGGTCAGGCTTCTACGATAGACGTGGCAGATACTGTCAACGTAGAGGGTGTCTACGATTTGCTGACAGAGGCATTGAAGAACTTTTGAACAAACTCAATGAGTACGATTACTTATCCTACGGGGCGTGAAAATTCTCATGCGGTACTATAAAGGCCTTAGCGATGTTCTTAAAGATGAGCTATGGCGTATACCACCGCGCAGCTATTGGACATTCTCGATGCGGAAATGAAGGCCGCCGTAAGGGGCGATCGCCTGCTGCTGAACACCGACAATCGCATTGACGACCCGGTGATCACCAAGGCCATTGGCTCCCAAAAACTCAGCCAGATCTACGCATTTCGCGATTTTCGTGACCAGATCCATCAGTATCAAATTGCCGAGGGCGTCTCTGGTATTGTGTGGCGCGAATGCAGCTTTGGTGAACATACGGTTCGCTTCCCTGAAATTCACCCCCAACTGGCGGCAACAGCTGAAGACAAGCTAAGACTAGGGGCTGCTAAAGGCGCGGTGATTTCCTTTTGGCGGCAGGCGATTGAAGGGCTGAATTTGTGGCGGGCAGGCAATCCACCTGATCCGATTGATTCGGAGCGTGTGGAGTCCTTGATTGAGCATGCGGAGTGGGCAGATGTAGAAGCGACGCGCAGTGAATTGTATTTGCTGCTGTGCTGGGGAAATCCGAAGGAGAGTTACTACGCTTGGGCGTATCCGGAGTCGGGGTGCGATCGCGTGATTGCCACGCTGGGGCAGCCGAGCGGGATTAAGGTGTGAGGCGGGTGGGGTTGTAATCGCGGTATGGGTGAGGGCTGCAATCGCGGTATGATTGTTGGGCTTTGTGTCGGGGCCTTTTGATTGTTGGGTTTCGGCGGGGCTCAACCCAACCTACGATTTTTATGCCGATTGCTGTTGTAACGATTGAAACCCACGGATTTCCTGCTTCGCTGGCGGCGGCGGATGCCATGGTGAAGGCGGGGCGGGTGACGCTGATTAAAATTGCGCCTGCTGATAGCGGACATCAATATGTGGTGGTGCGTGGTCCTAATGCAGAAGTGAAGCGCGCCTTGGAAGCCGGATTAAAAGCTGCCAACGCCTGCCATGGCGATGGTGCATACGCCCATACACTCATTCCTAACCCCACCCCTAACGTAATTACCACCCTAGAGCTGGATTTTACTGAAGATGCTATGCCATTTGCTGAGCAAACTGGGATGGTACCGCCCCAGGGCTAGGCAGTGAGGGAATAGGAAGCAAGAGATTTTTTTAGATAGGATATCCCTAATCCCGTACAATCGACTATGGAGTCTAAAAAGAGTAGTCTGTGCTACCGCTCCGACAGTATCGTCTGACCGTATTGATTTGGAGAGTTTAGATGCCACAGGCAGTTGGATCGCTTGAAACTAAGGGGTTTCCCCCTGTACTGGCCGCCGCCGATGCGATGGTGAAGGCAGGCCGGGTGACTTTGGTGACTTATATTCGAGCGGGCAGTGCAAGATTCTGTATCAACATTCGTGGCGACGTCTCTGAAGTCAAAGCGGCCATGGAAGCGGGCGTAGAAGCCGCTCAGAATGCGCCCGGTGGCGTGTTAGAAACCTGGGTAATCATTCCGCGTCCCCATGAGAACGTTGTGGGCGTGCTGCCTATTCAGTTTGATGAAAGTGTTGAAGGCTTCCGCGAGGCTGTAGAAGTACCTGTTATCCCTGGCAGCAGCACAATGGGTCGTCAGCCGTCGTAGACACTGCTCAAAAATTGTTGGATACTCGCCCAGGTTGTAGACCCACCTCCTCTCACTAATGCCCACGCTGCTCACCAACAAAACGCCAGAAGCTTTTCCTCTCATGGCCGTCGTTGGCCAGGATTCGATTAAGTTCGCCCTACTGCTGTCTGCGGTAGATCCTGGACTGGGCGGCGTCGTGATTGCAGGCCGACGCGGTACTGCGAAATCTGTACTGGCAAGAGCGCTGTATCAGCTATTACCGCCAATTGAGATTATTGAAGGCTCTTGCAACTGCGACCCTACAAATCCGGCAGAGTGGGATGACGAAACGGTTAGTCGGTTCAGTGCTGATACGGCCATAGAGGAGCTACCCCTGAAGGTAATCAAGGCTCCGTTTATTCAAATTCCTTTAGGTGTCACAGAAGATCGACTGCTCGGTTCTGTTGATGTTGCTAAGTCGATTCGGTTGGGAGAGAGCGTTTTTCAGCCAGGGCTGCTAGCAGAAGCGCATCGTGGCGTTCTGTACATTGATGAAATAAATCTGCTGGATGACCAGATTAGCAATCTGTTGTTGACGACGCTGACTGAAGGCCGTAACAAGATCGAACGAGAAGGGATTAGCTTTCAGCACCCTTGTAAGCCGCTGATGATTGCGACTTACAACCCAGAAGAAGGGAATTTGCGTGAGCATTTGTTAGATAGGATTGCGATCGCGCTTTCCGCAGACACTGCTCTTTCCTTAGAAGACCGAGTCAACGCGGTAGACCAGGTCAACAAATTCGCCCAAAATCCAACAGACTTCTTAGCCGAATTTGAAGAAGAAATCGACTCGCTAAGAACGCAAATTGTGCTCGCCCGCGAATGGCTAAAAGACGTTCGCATCACCACAGAGCAAATCAACTATCTGGTGACTGAAGCGCTACGCGGTGGGGTAATGGGTCACCGGGCTGAGCTATTCGCCGTGCGCGTTGCTAAAGCCTGCGCCGCATTAGACGGACGCACAACTGTTACTGCTGACGACCTGAGGAACGCAGTAGAGCTGGTAATTGTCCCTCGCTCGTCATCGGTTCCGCCCCAAGACGATGAACAACAGCCCCCGCCACCCCCGCCACCGCAGGATCAACAACAAGATGATTCTGACGAGAATCAGGAAGACGATTCTGACAACGATGATGACAACGACGAAGAGCAGGAAGAACAACCTGAAACGCCGCCTTCTATCCCTGAAGAGTTTGTCTTCGACGCAGAAGGGGTCGTGCTCGATCAAAACCTGATGGCCTTTGCCGAGAGCACTAGTAAGCAGGGTTCATCTGGAAAGAACAGCGTTATTTTCTCCGACGAAAGGGGCCGCTATATCAAGCCCTTTATTCCACCCGGTCAGGCCCGCCGGATCGCGGTAGATGCCACCTTACGCGCTGCGGCCCCCTACCAGAAGGCGCGTCGTGCTCGCTACCCCGATCGCAAGGTGATTGTAGAACAGGGTGACATTCGCGCTAAACGCCTAGCTCGCAAAGCGGGTTCACTAATCGTATTCGTGGTGGATGCGTCTGGCTCGATGGCGCTGAATCGGATGCAAAATGCAAAGGGCGCGGTGCTGAGCCTGCTGACCGATGCCTACCAGAATCGCGATCAGGTCGCGCTGATTCCCTTCCGAGGCGAGCAAGCCGAAGTATTGCTGCCACCAACGCGATCTATCACAGCGGCTAAGCGTCGGCTGGAAACGATGGCCTGTGGCGGCGGTTCTCCCCTAGCCCATGGGCTGATGCAGGCCGTGCGCGTGGGTGGTAACGCCCAAAAGTCTGGGGATGTGGGCAGCGTGGTGATTGTGGCGATTACAGACGGACGCGGCAATGTGCCTCTTACCAGGTCTTTGGGTGACGAGCCGGATGAGACAGCGGAAAAGCCAGATCTGAAAGCAGAGCTGCTAGAAATTGCGGCGACGATTCGTGCGACGGGCTATCAGCTACTGGTGATTGATACAGAGCGGAAGTTTGTATCGACCGGTTTCGGGAAGGAAATGGCAAAGACGGCAGGCGGGAAGTATTATCAGCTGCCGAAGGCGACTGACCAGGCGATCGCTTCCATGGCTCGCAGCGCCCTATCCGACGCAAAGACCTAAGTATGCAGCGGCGAGAGTCATAATTGAGCCTGTATAATTTCTATACAGCCGCTAATTGCTTTGGACCTACCATGGTATTCATAAAAGAGTCAGCGCCAACCTCCATTGAACAGCCATCTGCTGAAAACCTATTAACTAAAGAGGTGAGTAAAGAAGTAGCGGCTGAAGTCTCAATCGATGATCTGCCAGATAACCTTCCAGACGATTTTGTCCTGCCGCCTACCGATCTTGACAGTGACGAACCAGCCTTGGAAAGCGATTTACACCTACGACAAATACTCTTATTACTTACGAGCTTAGAATGGCTGTGGCAGGACAGAGAAGACTTCTTTGCATCTGGCAACTTAACCATCTACTTCAGTCCAAAGCAGCTGAAGTCTAGAGATTTTCGTGGGCCTGACTTTTTTGTCGTGCTAGATACGGAGCGACGAACACGGAAAAGCTGGGTTGTTTGGGAAGAGGGTGGAAAGTACCCAAACGTGCTTGTCGAGATTCTATCTAGGAGTACAGCTAATGTCGATAGGACGACTAAAAAGGAGCTTTATCAAAATGTATTTAGAACGCCTGAATACTTCTGGTTCGATCCGGTTAGCTTAGAGTTTGCTGGCTTTTCACTGTCAGCAGGCAAGTACGACCCTATCACGCCCAATCAACAGGGGTGGCTGTGGAGCCGTCAACTTGATCTGTTCCTTGGTATTCATAACGAGCAGCTGAGGTATTTTACAGCCGAAGGAAATCTGGTGTCGTCACCTCAAGAAGCTGCCACCGCAGAGCAAGAAAAAGCCCAAGCGGCACAAGAAAAAGCTCAAGCAGCGCAAGAAAAGGCCGAGCGGCTAGCGCAGCAATTGAGAGAATTGGGCGTGGATCCAGACGACTAATTTATACCCTTTAGCGCATCTGTAAATTGTGTGTTTACCGCTGTTGTAGCTAGATATGTCTCATTTATTGAAAGCTGAGCGAGATCTCTGATATGAAACACCTTGTGAGTACGCTAGCGACTGTGTTGGTCGTCTGGTCGCCGATGCCAGCGATCGCTGGCCTTTGGGGGTTTGAAGAACAGTTTGCCGATCGCGAAAACGTCCCGACCGAAGAGGTTGTTCAGTCCATTTACGACCAGATTGAAGGGGCGGAGGACATTCAAGCGGGTGCTGATAATGTACTGGCGATGTATCAGTCTATTTTTGAGCCTGCTGCGGTCAAAATTCCGATGCGAATTGTCAACGAGGATGGCGAAGTGTTAGGCTCTTCTGCACTTTATTTTAGCGATGGAGAGCTGTTTAACGTTCATGATTTTTACCCGGAAGCGGGTAATACCCGTAGCTTTGTTACCCAAGATGGCCAGCTGTACACCTGGCAAAATGGGGCAACGACGGGGCAAATTCTCACTCGCTTTACGGGTGATACGGTGGAGCTGACTGATTATATTATTGATTTTTCGGTGTTGATGCGCAGTACCTATAATCAATATTTGCGATCGCCTGACCAATTCACTGCAACGGTAGACGAGGGTGTAACGACGCTTATTTACAACGAAGAGAGTCAACCCTTTGTGGGCATTCGCTTCACAGAAGATCCGCTATGGATGCGTGCACTTTTGATGGAATTTGAAGATTGCGCCTTTGAAGGCTGTACGGAAGAACAGGCCGATATGAGACGCGTCACGCTAGAAGTAGATCCGCCCATTCCGCTAGAAGAAGTTCCAGCCGATGTAAAACAGCTACCAGAAGACGTCACTTTTGAACCCTCGGAGCAGACAGCGGATAGCTTCATGAGGTTTCTGTAGCAATATCTACCCCAGCTTGCACTGCGCCTTTCCACTATGCTCTATCCAACCGTGAATTAATCCTGAAGTAGACTGCGCCGCCCCACACAATCCGGCGCGGTCAATAACAATGACACCCCCGTCGCCATTCACCTTTCTCACCAGATACTCAACGCCAGCCGTCGCTGCCCCTTGCGCATCTAACCCCTTAAATAGAACAAAGTCTGACACGGTTTTGGAGAACACCGTGCGCAGAAACTGTTCGCCATAGCCCGTCGCCGATACCGCGCAGGTTTCATTGTCGGCATATACACCCGCACCCACCACGGGTGTATCGCCCACTCTTCCCCAGCGCTTATTCACCAATCCGCCTGTAGAGGTCGCCGCTGCCAGGTTCCCCTGACTATCCCGGCAGGCCGCGCCAACGGTCCCTAATTTCTCTTTTAACGGCTTTTCTTTCTGCTTATCTCTTGCCTGCGCGGTTTCTACCTTTTCATGATCTAGCATCATTCGGCCCGCAGCCTGCGCTTCTTTGAGCTGTTCAATCCGGTGCGGCACAATGAAGTATTCATCTGGTCGCAGCTCCGCTTTGCAGAATTTGGCAAATTCCAAGGCCCCTTCAGCAGCTAGCATGACATGGTCACCTTGAATCAATACCTGACGAGCCAGAGAGATTGGATTTTTGATGTTCTTTACGCAGGTAACAGCGCCTGCTGCCAGGTCTACGCCATTCATCAGCGCCGCGTCCATTTCTACCTGAGCATTCTCGTTTAGAACAGATCCCTTGCCTGCGTTGTACAGTGGATTGTCTTCTAGCAGATTGACGCAGTATTCAACGACATCAAGGGCCCCCTCTCCTTGCTCTAACCTGGAACGCCCTGCCTCTAAAATCTCTAAGATACTTTTTTCAAAATCAGATTCGCTCGCTTCGTATTTTAAATCTTCTAGTGCGCCTGCGCCACCGTGAATTATCAATGAGTAAGGCTGAGTCTTCATGATGGGTTGGGATTAAGTTCTTCTAGGATGGTAAAGCGGACGTGATTGATGGCCAGATCGCCCAAGGACAGATCCTCTGGCTTATTGTCGGCTTTCATTTTCTCGAAGGAAATGCCTTTGCCAATTTCGGTATGATACCAGGACAGCCCCATAAAGAATCGGGTAGGGTAGGGCCCGCGCTCGACGACATCATCTACATTCGATTCCATGGGTAACCAGCCGACGCCGGGCACATAAAATTCCAGCCATACATGGTTAAAGTCTGGTTCCAGGGGAAGGTTCTTTTGATCTGGGGTGGCCGGACATTTGTACCGGCCAATGGTGCGGCAGGCAATCCCGTTGAGCCTGGCGAGCGCTAGCAAAACGCCAACATATTCACCGCACGAAGCGATTCCTCTTTCCCAGGCGATATCTGGGGTATCAATTTTGGGCTGAATGCCGTATGAGAGCTGATTGTATACATGGTTGCGAATTTTGAGCATTTTGCGGAGGACATTGCTTTCGGTCCCCGCAGCTTCTGTTGCTGCCTTGCGAATTGTCTCTGTATCCATCGCCAGCTCGTCGTCATCAATCAGGTACTTTGCCTGAAACTCATCCGGGAGCGGGGGCGCATCTTCGACGTTCGCTGGCGTCAAAAAATGTTTGAGACCGTACATTTCTACCGTGGCTTTCCACCCGATGAGCCCAGCCTGGTTGGGCGATAGCGAATCGATGTTAAACACCGCTACTCTCTGGCCGTTTTGTTCTTCTTCGGTGAAGGGGTGGCCAATGGGTTCTACGTGGCGAACCTTTTGCCTGAGGGTATCGGAGGGTAGGGCAATTCGCCACTGCACGTTGTCTAGCTGTACGGCTTCTAGGGGCTGCAGCTCTTCTACATAGGAGATTTCGATCAGATAGCCGTTGGATAGGGTGTAGGGCTGGTCAGAGGGCTGGTAGAAGTTGAGGGGATGGATGAAGGTGCGATCGCGAAACGTCAGCTGATAGGGAGATTCTGCATTGGGATCGTCGCGTATGTAGGGCTCTTCGTAAGCGTAAGACACGTAGCAAATTGGGTCCCCTTCTTCTACCGGCAAAAAGGTGATGCCAGTGGGTGACTTAAACGGCGTCAGCGCACTGAGCTGAATATCGCCAGTTGTCTTACTCAGGCGGTAAACGGTTTGTTCTGCCTGGTCGCATACCCACAGTGCATCGGCTGTTGCCACAATATTTTCCTGGCCGATACCAGGCTGAGGCAGCTTGTCTAATAGCTCACCGCTAGCCCGATCGTAAACGTGAATGTAGCCCGCACGTTTGCTGGTAACGTATACTCGCTCCTCCCAGACGGCGACCCCGTCTGCGTCGTAGTCTAGCGCGGCAAATGCCTGTAGATTGAGCTGTTGCGAGCCTGGCTGAGTAGTACTGCGATCGCCCGCAAACAACGCCGCTGCATCGCAGTAAAAGACCCTGTGGCCCCGGACTAGCCAAATAGTGGTGCCCCATACCGCCAGCCCTGTGGCCCCTACCCAATCTTCGCACGTATGCGGGTTCAGAATGGTCGTAGCGTCTGTCTCAACAGAGACCCGAACGAGATAGCCTCGCAGGGTGTCTATTGCCAGTAACTGCTGCTGATGGGTTGCTAGCCCACAGAGCATGTACACTCCGATGGGCCGAATCGTTGAGAGCCTTAGCGCCGATGACACCCGAGTAGAACTAGACATAGAGGAAATCCAAAGCCCCGAACATGAACGTATGGGTGTTTTTTACTATACATAGCCTACAGGGCATCCATCGCATCTGTCAGGTTGCTGTAGATAGTTACCCACCCTTGACATACCGTGTTTGACCGTATTTCAGGCCGCTTTGTCTCTATAATTAGGTCAGTTTTCAGTTTAAAGCTGCGTCCTACGAGACAATAATCCATGAAGATAGTTTATGACTCAGATAAGGACATTTTGCAAATCTCTTTTCGCCAAACCATGGTTGAAGAAACCACTCAAATCGCCACAGGATTGGTCCTTGACTATGATGAGGATGGCAAAGTGATTGGCATGGAACTACGGAATGCTTCCAAAAAAGTAGATAACCCTTACGAAATGCTCTATCTCATTGACAAAGCAGACACAGACAAGCCCTTCGCGAAAGCGAGCGAGTAAAGAAAAAGCAATGCCAGCTAAAACAAGCGCCCGGACTGAACAATAAGTCAGAACCGGGCGCTGTTCTAAGAATTAAGCTTAACCAAAAAATTAGTCGTTCATCCAGGATTCTTTGTCTAGCAAGTCGCTGACGCTATCTCGTAGTAGGTACTCGTTGAGTGTAAGCAGATGCTCAATGTCTTTCCATTCATCGTCTACAAAATACCTGGATAAACGAAACAGCTGAGCTTGCCTATCTAGTTTGCCTTTGGCCACCAAAGCCTGGACTTCATCTTTGATGACATGAATCGAAAATCTGCGACGCGTTTGAAGCATGGTAATTGTCCTCGAGACACATGTAGTGAGCAAACAAAGGGAACAAACGAAAATTAATCAGAAGGCTTTAGAATATTGACGCGTAACAGCGAACAATTGGCATCCGAAGAATTAGCACTTGAAGAACAGCAATTTGAAGGAATGCCACTTACGTAGGTACGGATTTTTATAAAAGACAATGTTCAGTTAACAGGCCCTTCAGCCACTATTGGCTGCTGGCAATAGACGAACAGAACCTCTTTTATCCTATCGCGTTAGCGTAATCGTGCTATTACCGAGACTTAAGAGAACCTTAAGTCTCTTTTCATCATCGTAAGTTAATTACAGCATGAGAGATTGCCAGTCCTACTAGCAGGCGCGTTTTACATAAGGAAGAGATATATAAGACTTATAGTATTCTGATTTTTCAGATGGATTGCCGATTGCAGACAACAACCCAGCCACTATCTAAACAAGTTTCTATTACATGAGTGCTCAAACACCCCAGGCCGTCGAAAGGCAGGTTAGAAATAAACGGCCAAATTCAGTGTTATTCCTGACTTATTCCAGTATTCTACAATACGGTTTTGCCCAAATCAGACGTTTTAGTTAGGATTTCATGACATAATTTCTGATCTTCCGTCCTCTACATATAGAGGTCTTTTTGCTGTGGCTGCTGCTGTCAATACGATGTCAGCGTGAGGTATCAAAATGTCTTGAATTCAGATTGCTGAATCTTGTTGATGTGAGTCCAGATCCATCGTTTTGCGACCATATTGCGAAACCACCATATTGAACAGAAAATAGATGTGCATCCATTCAGCTTTGTCTGTAGGCTAAGAACGGGCCGTGTAGGCGCGAAAAAAGAGCGATCGGATACCTCGCCTCTATCTATAAGGACAACATTTCTATGACTGATACTGCCACTATTTTGATGTGCCCACCTCACCACTACGATGTGGACTATGTCATCAATCCGTGGATGGAGGGGAATATCCATCGCTCTTCACGCGATCGCGCGGAAGAACAGTGGAGCAAGCTGCACAAGGTCATAAAAGAGTATGCCACGGTAGAGCTGGTCACGCCTGAGAAGGGCTGGCCTGATATGGTGTTTACGGCAAATGCTGGACTGGTGCTAGGCGATCGCGCTGTCCTCAGTCGATTTTTCCATCCTGAGCGCCAGGGCGAAGAGCCCCACTTTCAAAAGTGGTTTGAAGACAACGGCTACACCGTTTTTACCCTGCCCGAAAGTCTTCCCTTTGAAGGTGCAGGCGATGCGCTGTTTGACCGAGCTGGTGGCTGGCTGTGGGCTGGCTACGGATTCCGCTCGGAGTTAGATTCGCATCCTTTATTAGCGCAGTGGTTAGATGTAGAAGTGCTGTCCTTACGGCTGGTCGATAGCCGGTTCTATCACCTGGATACCTGCTTTTGTCCACTGACGGAGGGCTACTTGATGTATTTCCCTGCGGCCTTTGACGACTACTCGAATCGATTGATCGAAATGCGCGTACCGGCTAACAAGCGAATTGCCATTGACGAGGTCGATGCGATTACCTTTGCCTGCAATACGGTGAACATTAACCGGGTAGTGATTATGAACAAGGCGAGCGATCGCCTGAAGCAGCAGCTCGATAAATGCGGCTTTACCGTAGTAGAAACGCCCCTTACCGAGTTCCTAAAAGCAGGCGGCGCGGCCAAATGCCTGACGCTGAAGCTCACTGAGCCCCGGCAAGAGATGCCCAAAGCTTCGAGCATTCAAAGCCGGGTTATTCACCTGGAAGGACACCTGCTGGACTCTGGCTTGGTGAATCAGACGCTTGATACGGTCGTCAGTGGTGGCGGCAGCTTCCAGGTGCTGAACTTTGAGCTGGGTAAGCAGCGAAATGATCGCTCTATCGCCGATGTAAAGGTATCTGCGCCAAATATCAATGTCATGGACGACATTATGGGGCAGCTGATTGACCTGGGTGCGGTCAGCCTACCCAAAGAAGAAAGTGCCGCTAGCCTGGAGCCTGTGGTGCAAGATGGCGTTGCGCCTGACGACTTTTACGTCACGACCATTTACCCGACTGAGGTGTTGATTGGGGATGACTGGTATAGCGTGCAGGGGCAGCGGATGGATGGGGCGATCGCGATTTCTAAAGTCGACGGTAAAACCACCGCAACGTGTAAACTACTGCGCGACCTGAAAGTCGGCGAGGAAGTTGTTGTGGGTAGCAAAGGCATTCACACCATTCGCAAAAAAGATTCTCTTAAAAAGAAAACGTCAGATGAGTTTAGCTTTATGGGGGCAGGCGTATCGAGTGAGCGCCGCGTAGAGCTAGTAGTGGAGCAGATTGCCTGGGATTTACGTCAAATTCGCGATCGCGGGGGTAAGGTTGTGGTCACCGCAGGGCCGGTGGTGATTCATACGGGCGGCAGTGAGCATTTGAAGAAGCTAATTAAAGGCGGGTATGTACATGCGCTGCTGGGGGGTAATGCGATCGCCGTTCACGACATAGAGCAGTCGATGATGGGTACTTCCCTGGGCATGGACATGAAGCGCGGCATTTCTGTACACGGCGGTCACCGGCATCACCTGAAAGCCATCAACACCGTTCGCCGTCACGGCAGCATTGCCAACACCGTAGAGGCAGGCGCACTCACCAGCGGCGTGATGTACGAATGTGTGAAGAACAACGTGCCCTTCTCGCTAGCAGGCTCGATTCGCGACGATGGTCCGTTGCCCGATACCAAGATGGATTTGATTGAAGCTCAGTCGGAATATGCTCGGCTGATTGAAGGGGCTGATATGATTCTGATGCTGTCGACGATGCTCCATTCCATCGGCGTCGGTAATATGACCCCAGCGGGCGTGAAGATGGTGTGTGTGGATATTAACCCAGCGGTGGTGACTAAATTGAGCGATCGCGGTTCTGTTGAATCTACAGGCGTTGTTACTGACGTCGGATTGTTCTTGAGTCTGCTGGTTCAGCAGCTAGGCAAGCTCACGGGTGAGTATGCACAGGTCGAGCTGGTGAAGTGATAAAGGACAGTTCATAGCGACGGGCATTGTTCAGCTCATACAGTAAGTAGCCGAACAATACCCTACCATCAGTCTGCCAACAAATACGTCGGCAGTCCGTCAATACTGACCTGATTTTTCTCTTTCTGGTACGCCTCTATCCCATCTGTTCCTTTTTTCTTAGCCCACTGATTCAGGGCCTCTCTATCACCCTGATAGTCATACAGCGGTACCGCCATTCCACAAGACGTTTGCACGAGCTCCACCGTCAAATCGAAAAATTGCCGCGTTCCTGGCAAGTTGGGGAACTGTTCTATCAGCTTAGGCCAACCTGCATCCCGAGGATATATAGCCCTGGCGTTTCCATACAGCCGCAAGATCATCGGTGCGCCTTCAAAAGAACAGAACATCACTGTCATGCGGCCATTTTCTGCGATGTGGGCAGCGCTCTCATTGCCACTGCCCGTTACGCTTAGCCACACGACCCGGTTTGGGCTCAGCACTCGCAGGCTGTCCATTCCCTTGGGCGACAGGTTCACTCGCCCCTGCGCCCCTGCGGTTCCTACAAAGAAGATTTTCTGCTGCTCAATAAAGGCAGTAAGCGGTTCGGTGATATGCGAGTACTGCTTTGCCATAACATCACGGTCTCAGTAGAGTGAACTCAATGATATAGTACTGATATTGATACTATTTAAGCAATGGCTAGCATTGAAAAGATATTGGCTAGCATGGAGAACAACTCTAAAGGAGTGAAGTTTTCTGATTTATGCAAAGTCTGTGAACACTACTTTGGAAAACCACGTCAAACAGGAGGCAGTCACCGAATTTATAGAACACCTTGGCAAGGTGAGCCCTACGTCAATATTCAGTCGAAAAAAGGAAAAGGGAAGTCGTACCAGGTTAAACAGGTGCTAGCAGCAATCCAAAAGATGGAGGCAATGTAATGAACGCTAAGTTTTACACATACAGAGTGTTTTGGTCTGAAGAGGATGAGGAATTTGTTGGCTTATGCGCTGAGTTCCCAGGGCTGAGCTGGCTTGATGAGAGCCAATCAGAAACTTTGTCTGGGATTGTCTCTTTGGTTCAAGAGTGTGTTGACGATATGGCCGCCAACAACGAGGCTGCTCCAACACCGCTGTCGAAAAAACAATACAGTGGCAAGTTTATGGTCAGAATTCCCCCAGAGCAGCATCGAGAACTTGCCATCCAAGCTGCTGAGCAGGGTGTTAGCCTCAACCGATTAGCGAGTAAAAAACTTTCAGCAGCGGCAGACTAGGCCCATCATCTGAATAACTTGCTCGAGACTGTCACACACTTGATTTAAATCAAGCAGATCTACTTCCGCTGTCATAAACCCACTTGCTACTGTGCAGTCATAGAGATCGTTTGGAAGGTTGAAATGCTGAAGAGAGAACGTATGCAGCAAGTTTCGGAGGCGCTGTTGCGCGCGGGGGGCTCAGTCATTGCAGCGCTATGCTTGGCAAGTATTCCGCTCCCCGTACTGGCTGGAGCCCTACAGCTGCAAAATAAATACGCCGACTGCCCGGATGTCACCCACGAGCAGATTGTTCAAGATTTGTACAATCGACCTGAGATTCCCTTTTACAATCTTTCAACCATCACCTCCGAAATTAGAGAGATGTACGAAGCGTTGTTTGAACCGCCTGCCGTCAAAATTCCTTTCAGCATCACGTCTGAGAATTTTCAAGCGCCTGACGGTATTATCTCTGGCTTTATTTACTACTCTGAAGGTGACTTATTTGTTGAAACGCTGGGGGCGGAGGGTAATTATACCCAGGAGCCCATCTATAACTTTGCAACGATAGGCGGCGACCTGTACACCTGGGAAACGGGTGCCGATACTGGGCGTATTCTCACCCGCTACACAGGCGATACGGTAGAGCTAATAGACTATTTCGCTGACCCGGCACTCAGAGGTCGCATAAACTACGCAAACTACAAGGGATATATCAACAGCTTGTCTGAAGGTCCGCAAACAGAGGTTGAGCCATTGGTTTCAGTGACAGGAAGCAATGGGAATTTGAATATTGCGTTCGGTGATTTGACAGAATTGTTTTATTCACTGCCTGCCGAAATCTCGGAAGAGCCCACATTTTGGGTCGAATCAACGGGCATCACCTCACACAGCTGCTATGGCTGCGGCTGGGATCAGCCTCGCGGGTTCGACCATGTCGTAATCGAGGTTAATCGGCCTATTCCCATAGAAGCCATTCCGCCAGAAGTTCAGGTTTTACCGGAGGATGTCACCTTTGAACAAACAACATTGACGGCTAACACATACATGAGGTACTGGCTTGGCCACAGCCGTCAAAACTATTACGAGGATGGCTCTCCTTACTGCGAAGCCGTGTAATGGCTCGTTCGCTAGTACTTTTCAGGAATAAAGTTCTGCATCTCCATGGGGGGGCGCTCGTAGTTGGCGTTCTTTTGACGCTTGGGCAGCTTTAAGGCGGGTGGGGTCAGGTCCTCGTACTCTATTTGGCTAAGCAGGTGACTTATGCAGTTGAGCCGAGCGCTCTTTTTGTCGTCTGCATCTACCACGTGCCAGGGCGATCGCGTCGTATCTGTCGCTGCAAACATATCGTCTTTTGCCTTAGAGTACTCCACCCACCGTGCCCTAGCTTCTAGGTCCATTGGGCTGAGCTTCCAGCGCTTAGTAGGGTCATTGAGCCGGTCTTGGAAGCGCTCTTCTTGCTCGTCGTCGCTTACCGAGAACCAGTACTTCACTAAGATGATTCCAGAGCGCTGTAGCATGTGCTCAAACTCTGGGCAGGAGCGCAAAAATTCTACATATTCTTGGTGGGTACAAAAGCCCATCACGCGTTCTACGCCAGCCCGGTTGTACCAGCTACGGTCGAATAGGGCAATTTCGCCCGCTGAAGGCAGCTGTGCCGCGTAGCGCTGAAAATACCACTGGCCTTTTTCTCGCTCTGTCGGAGCAGCCAGTGCGACTACTTTGCAAAGCCTAGGGTTCAAACACTCAGAGATTCGCTTAATCACGCCCCCCTTACCTGCCGCGTCTCTGCCTTCAAAAATAACAACAACCTTTAGGCCTTTTGCCTTTACCCAGTACTGAAGTTTTACCAGCTCAATTTGCAGGCGTCTAAGCTCTTTCTCGTAAACTTTTTTGCTGAGCTTCTTTTTCTTCTTTTTATCTGTTTTCTCGCTCTTGACTTTGTTGCTGGCCGCTTTTTTGCTAGACTTATCTTGTTTTTTACTTTCTCTATCTTTAATCTCGACCAGCTTCGCAGCTTTTTTCTTAGCTATTTTTTGGGCGGCTTTTTGTTTTATGGCTGCGCCATTTGCAGCTACATCGACCGTGGGAGAGCCAGATTTCTTACTTGTCATGAGCTTCGCGATAAATTGCTACTTTCCAGAGTAGGAGATGATCTATATCACGCTTGACTTCTTTAACGCGTCTTAATGATCGCACCTCAGCAAAGCTCACCCATCAGCAGGAGGCCTGATGGGATTTATGATGAGGGGGTTGGTTTGGAAGCGATCGCATGAAAGTCACAATACTGGGCACTGGGCTGATGGGCTCACCGATGGCGCTACAGCTGCAAAAAGGAGGCTTTGAGGTTACCGTCTGGAACCGCTCGGCTGAAAAGCTTGCGCCATTAAAGGAGGCTGGTATTGGGGGAGTGGCTTCTGCGGTGGAGGCGATCGCTGTCTCCGAAATCACGCTCACTATGCTCAGCGACGCAGCGGTAGTCAAATCGGCTGTCCTATCTGAGCCATCTGCGCTGCAAGGCAAAACCATTTTACAAATGGGTACTATCGCCCCTGCTGAAAGCCGAGATATTCAAGCACAGGTAGAAGCCGCAGGTGGCGAGTATTTTGAAGCGCCCGTGCTGGGTAGCATTCCCCAGGTAAAGTCTGGCACGTTGATTCTGATGGTGGGCGCTACGCCCGAGCAGTTTGATTGCTGGCAGCCTGTACTGAAGTGCTTTGGCCCCGAGCCGATGCTGATGGGGCCTGTGGGGACAGCGGCGACGACTAAGCTAGCGATGAATCAGCTGATTGGGAGCCTGACGGCAGCGTTTTCGATGAGTTTGGGGCTGGCGCAAAAAGAAGGGCTGGATATTGAGAAGTTTATGGAGATTGTGCGGGCGAGTGCGCTGTATGCACCGACGTTTGATAAGAAATTGGGGCGAATGTGCGATCGCAACTTTGCCAACCCTAACTTCCCAACCAAACACCTGTTAAAGGACATGACTCTGTTTGTACAGGCCGCAGCGCATCAGAACATCGATGCTACCGTGGCAGAAAGCGTAGCGCAGGTAACCAGTAAGGCTATTGCGCAAGGGTTAGCAGAAACAGACTATTCTGCAATTTACAGCGCAATCAATCCGGCGAAATAAATAACAAACGCATCCATAAGACCTGTTGCGAAATAAAGCGTTAGAATGGCTGCAATCCTTGCCGTCTCGCTAAGCTCTCTGCGTTCTCATGCTAGATCTCAATCGTGTGTTCAAAGATGACCGCCTGATGCGATAAGCCTGCGGCATGGCTTCGCTTACCGCTCACAGGAATGAACCTCGCAGCTTTTGACCAATTGTTGCCTAGCTTTAGCGATGTCTACCAAGCGGCCCAGTCAACTTTGCCAACTCGCCAGCGTAAACCCGGCGCTGGCCGCAAGTCCAACCTACTAGAAATAGAAGACAAGCTGTTCTTCGTGCTGTTCTACTTCAAGTGTTATCCCACCTTTGACCTAGCGGGGCTTTTGTTCGACTTCAACCGGTCTCAAGCTAATCGCTGGCTCCATCGACTACAACCGATTCTAGAAGCCGCCTTAGGTCGCGAGCTAGTGCTGCCTAAGCGTCAGTTAACTTCACTCGCTGAGTTCATCGCCAGCTTTCCCGAGGTAGAGCGGGTTGTGCTTGATGGGGTAGAGCGACCCATCCAACGGCCTCAAGACCCCAAGCGCCAAAAGCGTACCTATACCGGAAAAAAGAAACGGAACACCCGTAAGCATCTCGGACTGAGTGACCAAGATAAACGCATCTTACTGCTGAGCCCGGTCAAAGACGGCAGTCATCACGACAAGTCTATGTTGGACTGCTTAGTCATTGCAGAACATATTCCGATTGACGTTCCTATTCAGGTGGATTTAGGGTTCAAGGGGCTTGAAGAAGAGTACGAGAATATAGAAATACCGCACAAGAAACCCAGAGGTGGCGAGCTCACGACAGACCAGAAAGAAGAGAATCGAGCGTTTAGTGGAGAACGGGTCGTGGTCGAACATGCCTTCGGCGGAACCAAACGCTACC
The DNA here is from genome assembly GCA_038531675.1 of Cyanobacteria bacterium J06581_3. Classification (GTDB taxonomy): domain Bacteria; phylum Cyanobacteriota; class Cyanobacteriia; order Phormidesmidales; family Phormidesmidaceae; genus Phormidesmis. Next base: position 303,922 of record JBCBBK010000003.1, on the reverse strand, counting down.
GAGCAGCAGCAGACATCTACCGTAACCGTAAAAAGGACTTCGATGACCGCTTGATGGTCACTGCTGCAGGACTATGGAACTTCTATCTAGAGGCTGCTTAAACAAATACGGAGGTGAGGAAAGTCTCAGCTCTGGTTTTCTACTATTTCGCAACGACTCTATAATAAACACAACAGAAACAACATGATACGACGTACTAGCGATAGAGCCCTTTTTCTGCTTCAGGTGCTGGGTTTAGGAGGCGCGTTGCTAACTTTGGGAATTGCGATTGTCGTAGGTATTCGCTCTAGCCGCGATAACTTGCCTAAAGGCGATCGCTTGGACGGACTGGTAATAAAAGAGAGTGCCTACAGCGTAGAAGAAACCGAACAGCGACTGGTTACCCTGTTGGAAGAAAAGGATATCAACGTCTTTGCCACGATTGACCACGAACAAAATGCCAAAACTGTAGACCTAGACCTACGGCCTACCAAAGTTGTTCTGTTTGGTAACCCCATGCTAGGCACACCGTTAATGCAGTGTGAGCAAAGTATTGCCATTGACCTGCCACAAAAGATGCTGATTTGGGAGGACGAGGCGGGCGAGGTGAGTTTGGCCTACACCGATCCGAGCTACCTGAGCAGGCGACACGAGTTAGAGGGCTGTGGTGAGGAGGCGCTTGAAACAATTGCTGGTGCGCTGAATAACTTTTCAGAAGGAGCGCTCTCGGGCCCTTAGATGTAGAAAAATAGCGCAGCGTTGGTATAAAAAGAGGCGCGATACAGAGGTGGGTCGAGATAGATGCTAGATTTTAGGGCGGCGAGAGATTGGGCGAAACGGCTAGAAGTGAGCGAAAAAGGTTATCATTCGTGATAACTTCTACTCATGACTTGGAAAATTACTTTTTACAGTACAAAAGTAGAGCAAGACACCCTTAATTTCCCATCTGGAATTCTTGCCAATTTCCTGCGTATTGCCGAAATGATGAAGGACACCGGACCATCACTGGGTAAGCCATACACAGCGCCCATGGGTAAAGGCCTATTTGAGATTAGAGCAAGGGGAAAGGAGGGCATTGGCCGTTCGTTGTACTGCACTATCAAAGGAGAGGAAATTATTATTTTGCATTCCTTCGTTAAAAAAACTCAGAAAACGCCAAAAAGAGCGTTAGACATTGCAAAAAAAAGAATGAAAGAGGTAACATAATGAGTAGACCTACTTTTGAAGCATTTAAGACAAAAGCACTGGCCAATTCAGAGGTAAGAAAAGAATACGAAGCACTTTCAGTTATCTATGACTTGAGAAAAAAACTCATTGAGCTAAGAAAAGAATCAGGCTTAACCCAAGAAGAACTGGCTCAGTTGTTGAAGACTAAAAAAAGCAATATTTCGCGGCTAGAGAACGTTGAGTCTCATGCCTCTCCGAAGTTATCAACTATTGCTGAATATGCAAAAGCGATGGGCCATAAAGTGGAAATCAACTTTGTTCCAATAGAATTTTCATCTTAGATGATTAAAGATGGACTCATCGTTCATTTCACCCCCTTCACCTCTGCGTCTCCTCTCCCACGCTACCAATCGTCTCCTCAATCTCCGCCTTCAATCTCTCCAGCGTAGAATCCTCCTTTGCCCGCGCCAGAATGCTCTGCATCACTGTGTTTACCCCAGTCGGCCCCCAGCTACAGCCCTGCTGTAAATATTGCTTCGCTGCCTGCCCTACTGCGTAGGTTCCATACCCTGCCGCCCCAGCCTGTGCGCTCATTGCCCCCGCAAATGCCGTCAGCCCCGAAAAGCTCTCAAATGCGCTCCATATCGCCGCGCCGCTCTTGCCAAATCCTAGAATCAGGCTAGTGCCAAACTCACTAATCAATAGCGTCCCCGAGCTGCCGATAATTGACTGCCACAGTCGCCCGGCTTCAAACCGCGTCATCGGGAACCCATATAGCTGAGAAAGGGCGCGGATCATCACTAGGTCTGAGCCGATGCCGCCGAGTAAATCCAACACGGCGACTGGATTGAAGGCAACTGCGATCGCCTTATACTTGGCATACTTCCAAATCAGCTCATTTGCATTTGCCTCATTCAGCCCTGCCGTCTCTTCAGATAATTTCTGTTCTATTAACCCCGCCTGCCGCAGCGCATTCAGCGCTACCAGCGTTTTCCCTTCTTCTCGCACTGTCTTTAGCAACGCTGTCCGCAAGGGCTCTATCTGTGCGGGTGGACTTTCCCACTCTTGACTGATTCTCCCATCGGGCCACTCCACCCTTACCTGTAGTGGCGCAGGCTCTGCTGATACCATTACAATGTCATCTACTAGCCTTGCTCCTGATGGCAGATCAGCTTTACTTTCTGCCTTTTGCCAAAGCGTTTGCAAGTTGTGGGCCACCGTCTCCCGGTCGGCATCTGGATACAGATCGACTTTGTTGAACACTAGTAAAAGAGGCTTTTTGGTTGCGTATAGCTGTTGTAGCCCTGCGTATTCTGTTTGGGTGACATCGCCTGAAACAACAAACAGAATCAGATCGGCTTGCTGTGCCACCTCCTCAGCCATTTCACTACGCGCTTCGCCCTCAATTTCATCGAGGCCGGGGGTATCTATTAGCTCCAGCTTGAGCTGTTGTTTATTTTCATTTTCAGGATTGTCTTTTTCTGGTAGCCAGTACACAGAGCGTGGCCACCGAGTTACACCATTTAGCGGTCCTGTTTCTAGTACCTTTTCACCCATCAGGGCGTTGATTACCGCAGATTTTCCTCTGCTGACCAATCCGAATACGGCAACTCTCAATAAAGAGCCATCTAGCTTGCTCATCAGCGCTGTGAGCTGATCGATGCCGTCTTTTACAACGGCCTGTCGCCCCAGCTCCTGATCGCTTAGCTGGGTCATTTTGAGCTGTGGAATATAGCGGTCAATCGCCTGGCGTAGGCTTTCACGAGCTTGTTCTACGACAGGTCGTTCCGAGAATGAAGACTCGGTAGCAGAAGCTGGAACAGGTATAGGTTCGGGTGATGGCATAAGGACAGGAAAATTGGCTGATCGCACGAAGGATCGACCCACCCCACCCTATCGGGCACCCCTCCCAGGAGGGGATCTACTGTCGGCTGAAAAGCTTAACCTTATGCTGCTTAGCCGAGACAAATCCCCTCTTGGGAGGGGTGGCGCGCAGCGACGGGGTGGGTCAGCCCGTGTCGCAACTAGCCAGTCTATATCAACTCACATCGCCACTTCCGTTAAGCCGACATTCACGCTGCTGCTGCTTTTGCCGCAGGCAAATGCTTTACAGCCTGCTGCACAAAGGCTTGCAAGCCCGCACTCTGCTTCGTCGCCCTAAAGATACTTTGCAAGCGATCGCCCATCTCCCCAAACGCAAACGTCCGCTTTTCTTCTGGCAGCAAACTCTGCTCTTCAAAGAATTCAATTAGGCTAAGTCCCACCATCCGCGTCAGGTATGCCGCGCTCACCCCTTGCAAGGCACCGCCTGCCACGTAGGTGGCCGCGTGAGTCTTCAATAGGCTACCCAATACCTGAGTAGACAGCTCTACCAAGCCCAGCTTCACGAGTAACTCGGCCAGAGTCCCAGCGGCTTTCTTAGCTTGTTCCATCGAGAAGCTCTGACCGTACACAGCGCCCAGATCCACAATCATCTGAGCGTTGATGGCTGTTGACGCTAACAGATCAAGACTGGGTAAGGGGCTGGCAAACGCGCTGCCTGCGGCAATCCACTGCATCTGTTCTACAACGGGCATGGACTTTTGCTTGAGCTGCGTGTTTAACAGCGTTTGAGTGTCAGTAAGGAGAGCCTTGGCCTGCCGTAGCGTTGTGGTCAAAACTAGCTGCTCAGTTTCTTCTTCGGCCAGATAGGTCAGTCGGTCGGTTAGGTTGCTCAGCTGTGGCGCTGGCTGTTCGGTGAATTCTTCTATCTCGCCGTTTTCTTGGTGGCGACGGACTTTGATTGGGTTGGGGTGGGCCGCGATCGCACTGACGCCAATTCCCAACTCTTCTACCCGCGTTTGAATTTTCGCAATTACAGACTGCCTGTCCGCAGGGGTGAGCTGATCTTGCTTATTAAATACAATCTGCGTCCGATAGCCTGCCTTCAATAAGGTTTGGATTCGCTTTAGTTCGGACTGTGTCAGGTCACCTGCTGTGACAAAAAGAACAAGATCTGTCTCCGTAGCTGGTAGGGTATCTTCGCCGTTTACCTCCGCGATGTACTTTACTTGGCTGCATGTAGGCTGCCACTGGCCAGATAGATAAGCAGCAAGTGTTGTTTTGCCAGTAGATTTGTTACCCACAATTGAAAGTGTCAGCTTATCTCTATCGAGATTGCTGAGTAGGTCTGCGATCGCCTCTTTTTTCTGTTCTAACTGATTCCATATGGACTGTGACTGATCGTTTTGGGCTTCTTCTGACAGCTCGTCGATAACCTTGGCCAGCTTGGTTTCTATCGCGGTGGTTACTTTTTCTACGGCTGAGCGATCAACTGATTGGAGCGCGAGGGGCGGCTCTATGACCAGCTCAGCTTTTTTGCGTTTGTTAATGAACCAGAGGCCGGTGCTGAGTGCGATCGCCATCATTAGCGCAGATCCATCGCCCAGTGCATGACCCACAGGTGAGTGCCCGACGATAGTGAGCAGCCATAAGCTGGCTGAAAGACCTAGACCACCGACCAAAATGGGACGCTTCAGTTGCATGGGAAAGTTACCGTTTGCTGCTGCTGCTATTGTATCGAGCCAGACGGCAATTGGGAAAGTAGTGAGAACCGTGGCGGGCGAAAGTTAACGCTACTCCCAGTTGACGTCAGCTTGCTGAATAAACAGCTGTTCAATTTTCAAAATGGGTAGTGTCGAGTCAGCGCTACCAGACGACTGCTTCAGGCCAGAGAACAAATTCAACGTGAGCTGATAGCGCCCTGCTTTCTCAACCGGATTATTCCGGTTACGCCAGCTGTAAATTTCTCTAGCCAGTGCCTTGACCAAACCTTCTTCGGATAGAAGCGACTCAGAAATTCTCCGATTTTTCTCAATATCGATTCGTGGCGTCAGCAGCACTGGTACGGTCGAAAACAGCTGCTCGTCGCCAACTGTCGCCACCGCAAACGCATAGCGACAATCCACCCGCAGCCCATAGCCCTGAGACGCATTCGCAGGCAGCACCGTCTCGAACATACGCCTGAGATGAACAAACAGTGACTGAAAAGCAGGCGTCGACAGGTCGGCAATATTCCACGGACGGCTATTAACCAACAGTGGGGTCACCCAGTTGCTAAAGCGCACCTGCGGCGTCTGGAATACAAAGGCCGGATTAGTGGGTGCGCTGGGGACTAGCTCACGGTTGCGAGTGAGCCAAATCCCACTCCAGGCATTTTGCTGGGCGATGATGTCTCTGTCTTGAATGATGAGAGTACGATCGGGGATAGAAGATTCACCGAAGATCGGATCGAGCGCGGCGGCTTCAGCGGTTTTCTCGATAAACTTGTAAAGTCGCTTTTGAAAATTAGAGTCTGTCTGTAGGTCTTCTTTTTCTGTGAGCTGGAATCCAGGTAGCTTTACCTCTGGCAGTGTAACTGGATCAACGTCTCGAATCGGGGCCTCGATGGTGACTTCTTTTCTGATTTTTTCGCCTTCTGCGACCGGTGGCTCTTCCTCATTAATGACGTAGTCTACCCCCGCTAGTTGCGTATTAGGCAGCTCGGGTGGCTGCCAGGTGGCCCATGTGTCTGCAACCTGGCGCACCAGCTTAGCAAAGTTGTTTATTTTCTCTTTTGCTTTCTCTGTTGGCTCGCCTGATTCAATCTCGCCAGTAGCGAGTTGTTCAAAGGTTTTTTGCAGTTCAGGATATTTTTGATTGAACCGGACCAAGGCATCAAATAAGGTTTCTGCACTGCTGTCTTCAACAATGCCCAGCGCGGCAGGAGAGGGCATGCCGGTCAGGTTATACTGCACATCACTTTCAAGGCTATCTTGAGCGACATCTAGATGCTCGTAGGTGTACACGTACTGCCACTCACGGACTTTAGCCAAATCATTCCCGATTGCGTCTGGATCTAGCTCGGCCTGCTGTACAACCAGGCTGGGTGGAATCGGGTAGGTGCGTAGCGGAATGGGGATTTGTACGTCGCCTAGTGGATCAGGTGCGTCCGGAATGATAAAGCTGAGCCAGTCGGAGGCCTGATAGCCTTCAATGCCGTCAACAGATTTGATGTTGTATTCTATTTCGTTGCTGCTGAAGGTTAGGTTTAGCTCAATGTCTTCGTACTTTTCAGGGTTCTGAGTATTGAAGAAGAAGGTTAGGAAGCTACTGGGTTCTAAGGAGACTTTGGCTGGGGATAGGGTGAAATCTAGGATTGAGGTGTCAATTTGCGTCTTTTCCGTAGCGTCTTGGGCGCTTGCCAGGATTGGCTGCCCGGACAGGCGTACGGGGAAGTCTCCTTCTAGCGTTAGGGCAGGGGTTTGATTGGTGACGGTGACGCTGTACTGCACAATCGTTTCGATGGCGTAGGCTTCGGCTAGGTTGATTTTTAGCTCTTGTTTGAGGGCTTCTGCTGCCTGGGTTTGGCTTGCGGTTGACGGCGGGTTTTGTAATTGTAATAGCGGTACTACCTGGCCACTAATCGCGTCTGCGATGTCGTCTTTGGCGGCTAGGATTTGATCGACGTTGGTGGCGATCGCAGCCTCTAACCGGACGGCGGGGATGGAGACCTTGGGTGCCAGGAAGTCTTCTACAGCTTGCAAGAAGTTTTGCGCTAGTAGGTTGAGGTCTATGGCATCGAAACGTTTTTCGTCCGCTTGATAGCTATCAGCGGCTCGCTCTGTTGGGGTACTGATTTTGAGATCAACAACGCCTGCCATTAGGGTGTTGGCTAAGGGTTTGGGGGCAAAGAAAAGCGGATTGTTGGGTGGTGCAGATGGTGCGATGTCGTAGGTGAGGCCTCCCTTGCCTAGGCGCACTGCCCACAGGGACTGGCTAGGACCGTTAGGATCGCCGGGGAAGCCAGGGTTGCGGTTGTCGCTGGTGGCCAGTCGCAGTCCGGGGAAGGCGTTTTGAAAGTTTTGAGCGAAGTCTGTCAGTGTGGCTGAGCGAGAATCGCCTTGGGTAGTGTGGGGTGCTAGGTAAGCGGTGGAGGTTTGCACGAGGCGCTTGTCAGGCACGTTGTCCGAAATGAGGGCGGCGTCGCGCTGTACGGTGACCTGTACCGAGACGGGGAAGATGAGCTTGCTGGGGTAAACGGTGGCGTCGTTTGGCTGTTCGGGTAGGGCCAAATCCTCGGAAAGTGAGAGGGTGTAGGGCGGTTTGATGAGGGTGGCAGATGGGGTGAGAAGGGGGACGTTTTGGATGGCGATCGCCACTTCTGCCAGCGATACCTTGCGGCTTAATTGCGATCGTAGCTGCTTACCTTGGTCCTTCAACAACGAATTCGCCGACTCAAAGATATTATCCAGCACATCAACCAGGGCCTGACGGACTTGTTCAAAGGTTGTGACCAGGCTGTGGAGGGTCTCATGGTCTAGCGTGGCGACATTCGCAGTCACCATGGTCAGAGAGTTTTGTACCCGATTGATGATGTCGGTGGGGACATTTGTGTCGAGCGATTGCCATCTCTCTAAAAACTGTTGTATTGGTACATTCAGCCACTGTTGCAGAATGCCCTGAAGTGGAACCCCTGGCTTAATGACACCTGTCAGCGTTTGGTTCGTGGTGACGACCGCAGCGATATCGATTCGCTGTGACGCATTGGCGAGCGATCGCTGTAGCTCTGCCACCAACTCTCTTAGGGTGCTAACATTCGTCGTAATTTGCGAAGGGAGGCCCTGTCCCGCTAGCCTAATCTGTCCCGGAACGCTCAGCGTTTTAGTCGCACCGCTCAGTAAAGGTGTCGAGGTGGCTAATGCCACATCCCTTACCGTCAGCAGCGCAGCATCCAACCCAATAGAAAGATCGTTCCTCAAAGCGGTTTGAACGTTCTCTTTGATGCTTGCTAGGCTATCACCGCTTTGTAGCGCATAGGCCACAGGAACTGACAGTACTACAGTATCGTCGAGATAGCTGGTGTTAGCTGGCAGACCTTCTAAAATAGCTGTCAGTTCACCAACAGACTTATTAATGGCTGCGGCAATTTCGCTCAGGGTATCACCTGGCTGAGTGGTATATGTGTCGTTTTCAAGCGATAATCCATCCATCACTAGCCCAGGCGTATCGGTATGGCGGCTGAGTAGCTGATCGATAATTTCATCAGAGGAGCGAGCAGTCTGACTTAGAGCTTCTTCCAGCTGTATGATTCGCCTTGCGATGAAACGGAGTCTGTCTGCGGGTGCAATATCGCGTTCTACTGGAATTTCTAACGGGGTTCCTGGTGCCCACAGATTAGAGAGACTTTGATTCTCCTCGGCTAAATTATCAACAGCAATCCGATATTCTGTTGCAATACTTGTGAATGTTTCACGCGATCGCACCGCATGCTGGAACGGAGCCAGCTCCTCAAGGGTTGCCAAATATCGATACACCTCATTCACAAACTCTGGTAGCTCAGGCTTAGCCCGTGATCCATCCGGTCTCGCTTTATCTAATATTTCCGTCTGAACCGGGTCTCCATCTTTCAGCAGCACAGAGGTCTCTAGCATGGCGCTCACATCAGGTCGGTGAATTTGATAAAACACTTGCTGATAGAGTTCGCGGGCGGCACGGGTTTTGCGCTGCACATCTTCAAAGCGGTTCCCTGGCGTCGGAATGTACTGGCTAGTATCTAGCTGGAACGATATCGTCAGGTTCGCCGAGTCGGCTGGCTGATTCGGTTCCTTGCTGAACAGATAGCGTTCTATAAGCCCTGGCCATTGATTCACGCCCAGCAGCGGATCGAAATAGCGTACCGGCAATGGCGTTGGCTGGAACTGTGTGAACGTATTGCCGTACAGGTCGCGCCATTCCAGCTGTGGCTGAATCGCGGCAGTCTCGCTGACACCTCGATAGGGGCTCAGGGTCGGGGCTGGTAGCGCACCACCCGTAGGCCCAACAACTTCAGTTGCCAGGGTGTACACCGGAATCACCCGCTCGTACTGCCAGGGATGGTTACTATCGTCTGAATCGTCGCTGGGGCCAATCGGCAGACCGTCGGGTGTCGCCCTGAACCCGTCTGATGGCTGCAATCGATATCCCAACAGCTGATAGAGATTTTCTAGTTCGTCGTTGGCATCGCCATCATCAAATGTTCTTGAGGCATTGGGACGGGTAAGCTGTATGCCCAGGTGACCCGCAGGCATTTGTAACGCCTGCACCTGATCGTTGGCATCTGCGCGGGTTGCTAGTAGGTCGGCATCTATAACAGTTGTAAGCTTTACGCAGTTGTGGAATTTGTGTGCCTGCTGGGTGTGCTGATTGCCCCGAATCAGCAGCACCAACTCTGCTGTTGTGCCATCGGTGAATAGTGCATCTGGTAAGCCATTTCCCTCTGGGTAAGACAGATAGAAGCCGCCAGAGTTAACCGTGCTGCACTCCCATAGCAGCTGCAAGAAGGGCGTACCGTCTGTGGTCTCGTTGGGCGGTAGCTGTGCTTGGAACGTGTTTGTTGTTGTGCTGAGGGATCGGGTTGTGCTGCTGGCGGATTGCGATCGCGTAGAAAGATTCGTCTTCAGCAGCAGCACATCACGCGTCGGCTGAATCAGCTCACCGCTGTCTTTATCCAGATACAACAGATCTAGGAAGGCAGATTCTCCTGTGGCTCGAATCATCTCTAAGAGATCTTTGCCCACTTCATCGGTGCCTACTAGCGAGTAAGTATTTGTTGCATCTAATTGCTGTACGCTCACCTTCAGCTTGGTCGCCCAAGTAACCTCCCTCTGGGTCAGCGCATCGGCCTCTTTGTTGGTCGCATTCGTCAGCGTGAAGGGGATAGCAGACTTATCTTGCAGGTAAGCGCGCAGGTCTGCTGGTAGCTCGCGTAGCTCATCTCTGTTGGTCAGAGGAATTCGCTGGCGTAGGGTGTACTGACGCGGCGTGGGCTTGTAGAACGGTAGCAGCCCGCCGAGTTGGCGCGGCAGGCTTGGAGTTCCATTCTTCAGCTGGCGCAGGAATGCTTTTTGACTACTCGTGAGGACCAGGTTTAGCGACGGTGCATTGCGGGTTGGCTCGGCGCTAAGATTGGTTTGGTCGTAGTCAATGAAGCGGACCCAGGAGAGATTGGCTGGGTTGGTGAGGGCGATCGCATTCAAGTTAACGGTCGTCGTTGCTGACCCATCACCTGATGTCCCCGTGCTGATAGAAACATCGAACTGTTGACCATTCGCCTCATACAGGGCAGTTGTAGCCCATTGGTGAGGAGGCTGGCTTGTAGGGGTGGGCAGCCGCAACCCATGCAGGAAGTAGCGAGACGCAGTCCCTGCCAAATGGTTAAAGGCACCGTTACGGTTCAGTTCTGTTAGCACCGCATCGACCGTAGGTGCGGTTGATGTACCGTCGTTGTCTCCGCTATCTTCCAAGTAACTAACCGCACTTTGTAGCCCAGAGCGAATCAACAGTAGAAAATAGTCAACGAACAGATACTCGCACAAAGAACGGCGTTCCGTGCCACCGCTGACTGGCGTAGAGGCGTCAATGCCGACGGCTGAATTTTCTAACGTGCTACCGGGGCGAACCTGCAGCGCTTTTAGGTAGCTTTTGATCGCCTGTAGTTGATCTAAACTGCGTTGAAATTTCTCAGCCTGAAAATCAACAGGCGTTGCGCCATCCAGGGCCATGTTCAGCTGTGGCAACATCGGAAAGAAGGTGCCGCTGAGGTCCTGGTTTTGTTGTGGATCATCGCCTACGCGATCGGATATGTCGAAGACAACATTGTTCTCTAGGAACGCAATCAGCTGTGTCAGGAAACGAGGGGTGTTTGTCGCAGTCTCAAATTCTGCAACAAACTGATTGTAGAGCGCTTCCCAATCTGCCAGCGTCAGCCTCTCGCTTGTGTCGACACTGCCTGTGTAGCTATGAACTGTCCATTTTAGTAACGCTTTTACCAGCTCATCGAAATCGGTATCCAGGCTGTTTGCATTCTCTGCAAACTTGTCAGGATCATCCTCATCCGGGCTAATAGAGTTTTCAATAAACAGTAGCCCAACGCCCTGAACGGCACCGCCAACCTGGGTGAAGCCTGGCTGAAAATAGAGATCGACCCGCAGTTTATCGCCTGCTTTTTGTTCTGCTGCTAAGTCTCCTGGCAAAGGCAGCTTGATAGGTGACCAGCTCCCCGCAGAGAAGTTGGTGGTTGAATCAAACGAAACAGCCGTGTCAAAAGAGCGCACGGCAAAGTCAGGGCCAGAGGAGGGTGGCGCTTCGTCGAAAGTGCTGAAGGCTGTGACATCATCTGCCGTGACGTCTATCGTCCGAGAGGCAGTGGTGCGAGAGGCAGCTACGTCAAAAGGCTGTGCGTCAAAGGCTTCTGTGCTGAAGGCTTCTGTTGTAGAGGTTTCCGTACTGAAAGCTTCTGTTTCAAATGCTTCTGTACTGAAGGCCGCTGGCGCGAAGTGCGCGGCGCGGCGGATGGGTGTTCCTGTCGCAGCAGAGAGTGATCGCGTCCCACTGGCAGGTTGAGCCGGTGCCAACTTCCACGGCGTCGGTGAAGCAGACCCAATTGTGAACGACTGACGCACCACCAGCTTGAAAGAGAACCTGATACGTACAAATAACACTTTCACCGAGGCCCGTACCGAAACCTCTGCTTCGAGCGTAATCAGCGTAGGCTGATAAGCCTCTACAACAAACAAAACGGTAGCGCGTAGCAGGACCTCCACTTCTACGCTAATGATCTTGAAGTCTACCGAGCCATACAGGCGACCTACCAGGGAGACACCGCCCTGAATCTTGAAGTAGTCATCGCTGGCCACGCTAGGGTCGTTAGGATTAAACCGAGCCACCACGCCCTGAATGATGCCGCGAATGGTGATACTAATCTCGGCTTTGAGCGGACCTTTGTTGAAAGATCGGCCCAACCCGATCTTTAGCCCTAGCCCAAACTCATACACCGGGCTAAACGTACCGTTGGTAATCGCGGGCGTACTGGTGGCGGTCTCGGCACTGAGCTTGGCAAAATAGAAGCCCCCAGCGCCTATCACTGGGAAAGGCCCAGCAAAGCCCTGGATCGCAAACGAGCGGCTAAAGTCTCCTTTCCAGGGGAAGCCAAAATCAATGGCAAAATCACCATTGGTATAGATATCGATCACCACGATTGGCAGGGTGACGGCCAGTGCCCCCACATCGAACTGGCGCATTGCATCGGGTAGGGCCAGCTCCAGGTGATACACGCCTACCGTGTCGCTTACCTTGCGATACAGAATCTCGAACTGGAGCCCAGCGAACAGCTTGGCCTTGGCGCCATACATGCTAATCCGCAGTCCGTAAATCAGCGGATCATTAAAGATCACGCTCATGTCCAGCGTATCCATGATGGAGAACTGCGCCCCTAACAGAATGCCGCTGTTGGGGTTGAAGACAATGGGACTGCTGCCTTCGGGGAGCGTAATGGTTGCGGTAGGATCGATACTGACGGGTGCTGGGGAAGGGAGCTTGGCCTGCAAAGCTTCCAGCGGATTTTGGCGACGCTGGGCTGGGGGGAGTACGCCCATGGTCTGCCGCAGCACGGTCATTACCTGGGTAATGTTGCGCGCCTGACTGACGATTTCGGGGGCAAAGGTGACGCGCTGGCCAATGGCTAGGAACTGCAGGTCGAAAACCTGGACGCCCTTGCCGGGAATGTTTGGTGGGTTCTCGTTGACCGGGTCCCACGATTCTGTTGTTTTGGGTAGGCCCGGAATGACCAGATTTAGGCTGATGTTAGGGCGATATTGAGTGCCTCCCGGAACTTTGCCATAGGAAAGCCCCAGGCCAGTAATTTTGAACAGACCCAGGTCGAGTGGGATGGCGTAGCTAAAGGTAAACCGGCTGTTGGTAAGGTCAATGCTGGCGGTCAGCTTACTGAGGTCAATCGATTGCTTGCCCAGCGCATCCCAAGGGGCATCTAGCTCAAAATCTTCCAAGCTAGGATCGAACAAACTGACGACATAGCTAATGATGTCTCCAATATTAATGATGCCGGAGAATCCAAACGTGATGATCTCAGTTTGTCGTCCGTTGATCAGACTTTTGCTGTAGAGTCCGTTAAGTACGAAGGACTTGATCCGAATCTCGAAGCCGACACTTGTAGTGGCCTGTGGTCCTTGCGAAAAATCGTAAAAGATAGAGGCCTTGACCGTTCTATTGAACAGCTCTATCGAGCCTGCTACTCTCCCAGAAATGCCGCTTGGCGTTCGGGTGATTGTATTGCCGACGCGGGTTTCTGTGTAGTTTTTGATGTCGGCGCTGGCGGCTATGTTGATGGACTCGCCTGCAATGGTGAAGTTCCAGGCGATCGCACCAAAGAACCGATAAAAAGAGCGAGTCGTTGCCGCACCCCCCTGCGCCGCAGCAATCTTCTCCTGAATCAGCGTCAGCTCCAGAGCCTGAATCGTCAGCGTATCCAGCCCAAAGTCATCCGTCAGCTTGCCATCACCCAGCAGCCGATTCACCAGCGGTGCTAGCTGAATATTCCTGGCCTTGGCAACAAGTACCCATTCACCCCTGGCCGGCGTCGTGGTCACAATCCGACTAAGCGACACAGAGAAACTGCCGCCCAGCAGACTAAAATCACCCTTTAGGAAAAAGCGTGTTTCCTGAGGAGACTTTTTCAGGGCAACAAGCACCCGATCAACGCTAAACGTCAGTGGGGCCTGACCAGGAGCCGTCGCAATCTCCAGAGCCCAAACATTGGTAATACCCATGCTGAAGGCATAGGTATCTAGGGCGGGGCGCATTTCTAGGGAGAGTTGCGTAATCGTCAACGCCTGCATAGAGCTGAGGGCATCAATCTCAAACGTCTCTTCTAGCACTGCGCCCAGGCGCAATCGCTGCCCACGCGGCATGCTTCCCCGATAAATCGCGGTGCCCGTTTGCGACGTTCTCTCCATGCTGAGAGTAGCGGTGTCTCCCCCAGCTGTGAGTTCTACCACCACACCTACTGTCGGTACGACCGGCGTTTTTTTAGTCGCTGGTTTGTTGGTCAAAGCTGGTGAACTCATAGACTTGCCTTTAGACTGGCCTGCAATGGCGATCGCGAGGGGACGGAGAGATGAGACTTTAGCCGCCTTCGTTACTAGCCTTAAAGAACAATCCTTTGAGTTTCAACCCGGTCTGCGGATCGCCAAATAGAACCCCTGCATCCCCGATCCAAACCGCCGATAGGCCGATGGTGTAAGCGGTCTCTGCACGTTCTGTTTTTGGAATCAAAGCTGTTGTCGGTGCTGCAGCCGTACCGCCTGTAATCCGGTGAGTAGGGGGTACTTTTACATGGAACTGCTCTACACTTAGCTGAGCATTAAACAGCAGATTAACAATATTTTGCAGGACTTCTATATCAGGTAGGTCCTTAATTTCTGCCACTGGCGTTCCGTTCACATCCTTAATTTCTAGAAAGCTATCAGACTCTACGCCCAAAGAATCCAGCACACTTTTAAGATTGGCCCCAACGCTGCCAATTTCAACCACCTGATTGGCAGGAAGGGCAACCTCAATGCCTTTAGTTTTAATTTCTGTGATAGCCGTCTGGGGTTCCAAGGAGATTTCCTTGCCCCCCAGCTCTAGAACCATGCCAAAAAATACTTGAGAATCAGCCATAATGCGTGCTCCTTAAAAAAGATGAGAGTACAAGAAAAGAGATGAGAGTATAAAAAATAGAATGCTGTGTGAACGGTTGAATGTATTTGGGTGCGGGGTTAGTGTATTGGTTGTCTGGTCGCTTACGTTGCTGACCCACCCCGACCTCCGCTACGCTTTGGCCACCCCTCCCGAGAGGGGATTTGTTTTGGCTGCGAGACTGAAGCCTATGCCTCATAGCCCAAGGTAGATCCCCTCTCGGGAGGGGTGCCCGCAGGGTGGGGTGGGTCAGCCCAGCGCGCACCCCACCAACCTTTTCAAGACGAATCCGGAGGCAGATCCTTCACAATAATCTTGAGCTTGACGATCAAAGGTG
Source organism: Cyanobacteria bacterium J06581_3 (assembly GCA_038531675.1). Lineage (GTDB taxonomy): Bacteria > Cyanobacteriota > Cyanobacteriia > Phormidesmidales > Phormidesmidaceae > Phormidesmis. The sequence goes on along the minus strand of JBCBBK010000003.1, from coordinate 288,906 downwards.
TGTCCTTCAGGTTCTTACCAAAGTTAAACGGAAAAAAATCTAGCTCCCCCTCAGCCGTATAGTCCGTTTCCGCATCCTCGCCCCGCCTTACCTTCACCAGCGTCTGCCAAATCGCTGCCAGGGGAGTGCCCTCAGGAAACAACTCAGCAAATTTGGTTTTATAAGCGAGATTAATCTCCTTAAAGAAGTTGGCAACTGTCGTGTTAGCGGCATTGATGATGTTTTCTAAAGCCATTTCTTTACAGGGAAAAGAGCAGCGGGCAAAGGCACCGGAGCAGATCACTCAGAGATATCACGCCCTATGGAGGCTTTTTGGCTGGCTCTTTCGCATAGGCCGCATACCATCCAATCGGCTGATCTCGCCCAGCGCTATTGCCAAATATCAACAGCTCCGTCTGACCATTCGGCGGCAGCGACAGCACCAACAGCTTCAGCACAATTGCCTTCAGCTTGAGTAAATAAGTGGCCTTCTCCGGCCCATCGGCAGGATCGAACAAAAACTCAGCCGTCTTAAACGAAAACTTGATCACGCTCTGTAGCGGGAAGCCCAACACATCACCGGATAGGCCCGGCAGCTTCATGCCCATGTATACCTGTGGGTCCGGGCGAGTGTTAGAGGTGGGATCGGTATTGGGAATCCACAGCACTACCAGCTCAGCCACCAGCTTCGTAATACTAGAGAGCGCACCCAAGCTGCCAAGGTCAATTTCAAAAGACAACCCGTACCAGCTCACCCCAGCAACCGAGGCATTCCCCAAAGCCGTCTTCACATCCAAAACGCCCTTTGGCTTGTCTTGCCCTTGAATAAAGCCCTTGAGCGTAACCGGGAACTTGGCATATAGGCTGGTTGGCCGGAAGCTGTTTTCGGCCAGCTTTTTGTTAGGTTTGCGAGGCTGGAAGGTAATGTCATCGGGGACAAAGGCGAAGGTGCGCTCGTCTTTGCTCTTTTGCGGGAAGGAGAGCGTGACAACCAAATTGGAGGCGCTCAGGAATCGCTGATGCTTAATGTCGTCTTTGGTAGGGAATTCGGCAGAGGGGCCAAAGGAGAACGCGTCGAACTTTTCGAGCTGACGGAATCCCAATTGGAACCAGAAGGAGAAACGCCCAGTGATAGTGGGATTGTCGCCTGGGGGAATCGGTGCAGAAGAGAATTGTGCTTTGACAATGTCGATATAGTTGAAAATGGCGCTGTTGGGCATTAGGAAGCGGTTGTCGCCGCTAAAGCTGAATGCGTAGGTGGGCTTGCCATTGTGGTTTTCGCTGCTGCCCTGCAGCTTAATGATGTTACGCCCGCTGCGGTTGTTGCCCAGGGTTAGGGTGAGATTTTGTAGCAGAGTCCGTTTGCTGTTGGTGTCCAAGAACGGTGGACTGCCCGTGTCTGGAAATAGCGTATCGAGCTGGCGTAGCATCGATTCGTCTGGTAAAAACTGTCCCTCCCCCAGGTCAATAATTTGCTCGCTCTCCGCATCAAAAATGCGAATGTGATAGGCGTCGTCGGGGTTGAGCACAGTTGATGATTTGGCGATTATCACCTGACGTCTGCCGGTTGTGGGCAGGTCGCTTACCGCCTCGATGCGAATCGGCACCAGGGCAAATTCTGGAATGTCGCCGTCTTCCTGTAGCTGGGTGCGTTCGCCAAATAGCTTATCGAGGGTGACGGCGATTTCACTGGCAAAGTCAGTCTCTCGGGAATTCTCGAACAGGACCCGCAGGCTAAGGACCTGAAAGTTGTAGCCGGAGGGGTTGGCGGGGGGCGCAGCGTTATCTTCGTAGTCAATCAGGCCGAACAGAGAAGAAAGTTCTGCTTCTAGCACCTTTTGTGGGTTGGTGCGTACAGGGGTATCGTTGACGCCGACGTATTTAGCAAAGAAGGGTTTGTTGATGCCGCCTGCCAGGGCTGCTAGCGCGTCGGGAAGGGAATTGCCATCTAGCGGGACTGGAATGTTGATGCCCAAAATGCCGGACCAGTTGGGATTGCGGGCAATGTTGGCTAGCGGGGCGTAGCGCTTGCGGGTTTTGGGTGGTGTGTTTGGGGTGTCGAGAGCGATCGCATCTTCTAACACTTTCCGCAGCCGCTGACGCACGTCAGTAATCTTGTTCTCATCGCCTACAAAGGTCGCTGCCTGAGACCACACACTCGGCTGTTCAATCAAATCCAACAGAGACTTGTTGTGGTACTTGAAAATCAGAATGCTGTCGTCTCGCCATTCGCTCACATCGAACTGAAATGTCCATTCAGAAATGGTCAGCTGAGTCTTACTTTGACTATCAGCTACATTATCAGGGTCATCAAAGTAGGCTTGAAGCGAGTCGGCATCATCTACCACTAGCAACAGCTGATTAGACTGAAAAGCGCTCCACAGCTCAGAGCCCTTTTCAATGTCTGTGAATTCCATGAACTGATCGTTACCGCGCTTGGTAGAGCGGGCCAATATCAGCGCCTTCATGATGGAAAAGTCGCTTGTAAAACGAGCTAGCAACCCTTGAGGCGTGGTTCCGCTAGACGCTGGATCAGCAGCGCTATCAAAATTAGTGATACTTCGAGTCGCAGGCTCGCCCAGTAGCGCTGCTGTCGTGTTGTTATTTGCCGCTCTCACAGCGTTATTTGCCGACAGTCGTGTAGGCGATTGTTCATAATGCTGACGAATCTGCGCCCGGCGCAGCGGGTTCACTACCTGCAGCTCCAGCTCACGACAGTCGGTAAGCCCAGCGGTCAGGCTGCCATAGGGAAACACTGGAAAAAGTCCGGGCAGCGTCCGACTAACTGGCAAATCTGTTGTCGGCACTTCCAAAAAACTGAACAAATCGGCCTGATCGGATGGCTTGTACAGAATTGACTGGTCTGGCTGAGCGTAGTACGTGGCCAACTCTTCACTGCGACGCACGTAGGCCCAAGCCGTGCTGACCGCAGGCGAGGTTAATGCTGGCTCCGGGCTTGTTCGCTCGGGGTTAATCATGGCAGGTTCTACCGCTGCCTGCTGAGCACCGCTGTCATCCCTGGCCCGGCTAGCGCGTAACAGCGCCTGGCTCCAGCGTTCAAAGTCTCCCAGGCTAGATAGCTCAGAGCTTCCTAGCTGTTTAAAGTCCTCCAGCGGTTCTGCCGGAATCTGAAAATCCTGGCTAAAAAACTCTCCTAAAAGCACATCACGGATCTCTTCTATCCTGACCGCTCTAATTTCTCCAAATAGATTAATCAACAGCTCTAGCGGGCTCAGCGTGGAGGCAGGTCTACCGACAAAGCCGCTTACCAAATCTCGTAATCGCCGGGTCAGGCCCTCACTGGGGGTATAGCGCGGCGCAAAGGCAGGCTGCGCTGGCACGAAGCCTAGTGTATAGGTCCCTTCATCCAGCAGCTTGATGTATTCCACCCCAGACAGGCCACACATTAGGGTTTTACCGTGGTCCGGCTGATGGCCGCGTGAATTGTCTTTGTGGGTCGGAATGGAAAGGTCAAATTCGTTTTGGGGCACCAGATATAGCCCTTCCGCAGAGCCCAAACTGTCTGCGGGCTTAGTTGCAAACACCAGTCGACTTTCGGCTCGTGGCCTTAGGTACACTGTGTAGCCAAGGTTGCTGCGATAGCCCGAGGGTAGCGCCACAAAGCCGTCGTCATTGGGTAGGGGCGTAAAGGTAAAAAAGCTGCGATCGCTCGCCAAAGAATCCCAACACCCCTGCAGCGTCACATTCTCCCCAAATCGCTTAGCCGCCGACTCATCTAGCAGTGGATAGCGCAGCGACTGATAAAACACCCCCGAGCCAAACAAGCTGGGGTCGCTAGAAAAGAGCGGATCGATAAAGAACACCCGAAAGCCAATATCTAGCGCAGCTAGCTCATCATAGTGTGTGTCTTCGGCAGCGTCATCATTCGATTCGCCAGGCAGCAACAACGTCAGCGCAAACTGCCAGCAGCCAATATTCTCGCCAGCGAGGGGTAGTCGAATTTCCTCCCCCACCTCGTCCAACCGATGCGTCCCGTAGTCTGTAGTGACATAGGCCCGCTGCGTTTTCACCAAGAACCCAGACTCACTTTCATCCAGTACAAAGTCGGCATCTCTGGGCAGCGACAGCGCATAGCCGCTGAGATCGAACACAGCCAGGCGGCTGAGATGACCTCGCCCCAGATCGTCTTCTGTTTCTCTTTCCACTGATAAGCTCTGCATCTGCCACTGCGACAGAGACTCGTCAGCATTGTGAACCCATAAAAAACGAGCCTGTGTGTAGGCTGGGTTGCGTCGTAATTCTGTTAGCTGCGATCGCAACATTCCCAAATCAGTCGGCAGCGCAGGCAAAAACAGATACATGCCCTGTGCGATCGCCCAGCTTTCAAATAAACTCAGCGATGTCAGTGGCTCACCACTCTCATCGACAGGCACCGTTGGATTATCCGAGGGATCGATAAACAGAACTTCAACATTTGTCGACGAGACAGTTTCACCCTCTATAGGCCCATCGACAGGGACATCGACCCGGCGATAAAAGCCAAACGCTAAAGCATCAAAGCGAGGAATGACCATCGTCAAAACCTCCTAGAAATGGACCCGATCGCCCTGCACCAGGGGAAGATCGAGTGCCAATGCCGCATTACCCAAATCAACGAAATAGTAGGTGGGCGTATTGCTTACCCCTTCGTGCACTAGTCGCTGTAGTCGCCCTTGCAGAGCTGCCTGGCCATAGCGATCGCTCAGCTGCCGCAGCGTCGTCCCCACTGGCACATACTCAGGCTGCTCCTGCACAAAAATGGCAATTTCTGGCACCACCGTTGCCCGCCCTCGAAAGTAGGCCTCTGCAATATTCGCAGGCGGCGTATTACTCGCCGCACTCGGCTTCTTAAAGTAATTGCTGGCCGCGTTTAGCGTATTAACATCATCAGCCCCTACCAGCATCGCTACTCGCTCCGCTGCGATTCGCCCGCTAGTGACTAAAAACTCATCTGGATAAATCAGCCGGTAAAACGGTTTGCGGTAGCCTGCCCGAAACAGATCGACCAGACCACTTACCCCTTGATTCGGGCCTTCTAGTGCAATGGGAATGGATGACAGAAATGGATCGAAGCTGAGGAAGTTCCCTTCGGCATTGAACTGGATAGTGTAATGGGCCATGCCGCTACTCACAAAGCCCGTTTCAGCTGTTTTATCGACCGGATGTACAAACTGGTAGTTTTGGTACTCTATCTGCAGCCGCATCCCAGACTGTAGGTCGATCATGCCCTCGGTGGGGGTGAAGCCGTAGTAATAATGGAGGCTGTCGCCGATAAGGGAGGGGATGCGCTGGGCGATGCGGGATGTTACGAGAGCGATCGCACCCGGCAACAGAGTCGGCTGAGCCCCCAACTGCGAGATAAAGCTGTTGTGCTGACCTTTCAGGTTGGTCGTCAGGTTCTCTCTGCTCCCAGGCGTAATTGTGAGCTTACAGCTTCTATCAGGCTGTTCCTCTAGCTTGAAGCGATCGCTATCAATCGACACCAGGTTAGACTCACTGACAGCGAACAGAGGCGGCAGCGTCGTCACCTGAACCTGCTCCCCAGACGCATTAAAGTCCCCGAGATAAAGTATCGGCTGGCCACCTCCTGCCGCAAAAAAGTATCCAAAAGTAGGCTTAAACTGTGGCGCAAATAGCTCATTGGCCTGTGCCCTTACCTGCGTCAGCACATCGCCCAAAATCACATTTCGATTCGGCGGCGGGGCCGATAGCTGAACCGATTCCGGCACTAGCGCATGGACGGCATTAGTCTCATCTATCCAGTCAAACTTGCTATTCACCAGGGCCGAAAAGCCAGCGGAACTGAGCTCAACGGCAAGGTCCGAATCCATCACCTGGCGGCAGTTCTCAGTTTGGCAAACCCGAATTTCATCGGCTAGCTTCACCTGCGAACCTGGCTGAAGCAGTGGCCCCACACTCAGGCTAAACGGCAGCTTAAAGTTAACAGTGTCTTCCCAAATCGACTGCCCGGCCCGTTGCACCGCAATAAAGTTAGCCTGCTGCCCTAACCAAAGCCCGCTTAACGTAAGCTGCTGGTTACCTAGCGTCAATTCTGGCTCTAGCAAATTGAAGTTTGGCAGACTCACCTGCACGTTGCTGCTACCTGTCAGCTCACCCGCAGCGTCAATGTCAATCTTGGCCGCGCCCGTTACTTGCAACGTCGACCACACTGGAAACAGCGTAAACTGCCCACCCGACGAAAAGGTAGTTCCCTTCAGCGTCAAATCACCTGCAAAAATTGTATCCTCAAGGCTCTTGATCCGAATGTCTCCTTCTAGCCTAGTCGGCGATTGTTCTCTGGTTGGATTTCCAAAAATCTCTCCATTTAGCGTACTAAACTCTAGTACGCTCGCCTGTAAGCCGGCTTCTGAGCGCAGTGCCACCTGACCGAGAATTTCAAACTGCCAGAACAGGTCACCGCCGATAAATGGATTGTTCTCCAGACTAAAAGAAGACACGTTGAGCTTGCCAAACTGTGGTTCCGCAGAGACAGCGCTAGCGCCCGAGGCCAAGCGATTCCACTGCAATACCAACGACTTAGTTGTGTCATCTACAGGCTCTAGTCGAGCAGTGAGGGGACGCGCTGCCTCGAATAGTGGCAGGCTGATGCCAGCGCGGCCATTCCGCACATCCGACTGCACCTGCCATCCACGCACGCTGTCGTCCCTCGTAAAGCGTAGCTGTGCCTGGTCAAAAAACAGCCCTTCCACAAAGTTTAACGGCACCAGAGGGCTAGTACTAAAGTGTAGCCTGCCGCTTTCTATAAATAGCTCTACGGGAAAGGCGCCTTTTAGCGGTGGTGGAATCGTGCTGAAGGTGACGCTTGCGCCTGCCGTGCTGAACTGCCACTGTGGGCTGCTGTCACTGCGCTGTGCTTCTAATTTCAGCCGACTCAGGTTAATGACACCTAGATCTGGGAACGGCGCGGCATCCACTAACGTCAACGCAAGGTTTTCACCCTCTAAGCTAGTCAGAGTAAGCTGCTCAGCGGTCAACGAAGCATTAAACTCTACCGAATTCCCCCATATGGTTGAGAACGCTGTCCCCGAGTCGAGCTGGAACCTCGCGCTACGGTGCCCCCAAATCAGCCGAATCTGATCAAACTGAAGAAAGGGAACCGCGCTCAAGTCTCGTTGATCTAACAACAGTTGACCGATGTCTAAGTCAATATCTACAGGTAGGTCAACATTGAAAGGCGCTGGTACGTTACTGAGCTTTAACGTTGCCGTCAATAGCTTAATGGCAGGGACATAGTTATTGAAAACTTCTTCTTCTGACAGGGCCCGGCTGTAAACAGCTGCCTGATGAATCTCTCCATCCCAGGGGCGATCGCCCGTTTTTTCATTCCCTACTAACAGTGGATATTCATTCGACCATGGCCTTAACTTACCGTTTAGATCAGGTGCATTTTGCCTGTCTGTTTGCTCTCTCCCATTGATATAAAGACTTGCCGATTCGCTACTGTCGCCAGGCTCACGTGTAAACACGACATAGTCCAGGCTGTCAGTAATCTTAGGAAGTGGCTTGGAAAACAACGAATCGATGCGGTTTCTGCCACCTTTTTGTTTTCTGAGTAGTTGAACAACATAGCGATTGTCACGCTCATTTTGCCTAACTTCTTGATCTAGAGAAAAATTCCGCGTTTCTCCAAACCTTTTTTCAAAGCCTGATGATGCTGATTTTTTAGACAGGCTGATAATTCTACCAGGGCGATCGCCATTTCCCAGTTTGCGCCCCGGCTTGATCCAGGCAGAAATCGTGAGGGCATTACTTGCAACGCAAGCAGCGATCATATCTTTTGCAGCTTCTGTTGACTGTAAGCTACGCTGGGGCGTTTGTGTACCGCTATCCAGGCTTATCCCGCCAGGGACACGAATAACAGGCTCATTACTCTCAAGATTGAGCGCTGGTGCTTCGCTACTGCTACTGCCAAAAACGTTACCGTCGAGTTCACTAAAGCTGTACAGCGCTTGCAGGTCGTCCCAAACGTCAGCATTTCTACCCACCTCTAGGGCGCTCACATTCAGCTGACCCAACGGCTCAATTTCAAAAGACGTTGGCCCACTTGACTTAAATACCAGTCCATCATTCTCAGTTAGGTTAGGCTGCAATGAAAGAGAAATATCTTCACGGCCAAACAAGCAAAACGTTACAGCGCCGTCTACTAGCAGGGCGCTATCGTTAGCAGACGCTGTAACCGTAATATCTAAGTCTTTAAAGAAGCTATCGCCACGGTGGGCAAAATTCTCTGACTGTGAGATCGTTACTTTGATATCACTATCGCTTTGCTGAAGAGTAACGTTATAGAACGCAGGATTTGGCGAGGCAGGTAAAGATACCAGGCTCAGTTGGCCTGCCACGAGCGATTGGCCTGCCGATAGTGCTTTTACAAAATCCAACAGCCTCTGGGATTGAGGGTTAGACGGCGGATCGTTAACTTCAATACCCGTATCTCGGATGGTAACACTGACCAGACGAGAGGCAACCTGCTCATCTGTGTCTTTTAGAAAAAACGTTCCTCGTCCAATGACTGTCATACGAAGTCTCCATAAATAACCCCGTTGTTATACGAGCTATAGACTAAAGCGGTCAGCGTTTAAACTAATATTTGAGGACAGCTGCAACAAAGAGTCTAATGCAGCCCTACGCACCTATCGGAGCCAGATACGGCTGGCCAATCAATAACAGAGTTAGAACAAGTTTTCTGGTGGCGAATGTCAACAACAGCCTCTTAAAGATGACTCCTTGTCAATAAAAAACTTGATTTAATAAAAAGCATTGAGAACGTCGGCAATTCATCTTTTCATTCAAATGTCGTCTTTCTGGACTTTATCCACTATCAACAGTCCTACTAAGCGGCTTATGATGGCAAGTCCTGACTTAAGAATTTAATAAATCTATAGGAGAACATTGGTAATGCTCTCATACCCAGTTCCATAAGCGTTGTCGCAATATTGGCGCTGCATCTTATGAGTGGCCAGAAAGATGGCCAGAGAGATGGTAAGTCAGCTGATTAGTTTCGCCTGTTGTGTGCAACAATCCCTTATCAATCATCTGTTTCAGATCGCGCTGAAGCGTTCGCCGAGAAGGCTCTGGACAAATATTTTCAAAGGTTTTAATGGTGAGGTGGCCATGTTGCTGAATGTGTGACACTGCTACTTGCTGACGAGCATTTAGCTGCGTATCCGTTGATAGAGACGCAGGAAGTTGCAAAGATGCGTCAAACTTATGACATTCAGGTTGCTGATATTTATTGTCATAAGTTTGAGTATTGTCGTAAGTTTGAAGATAATTGACCAGAAGCGCCTGCAGTTCTTTATACAAATGGTCTCTGTGCGTTGGGGCGCTCTTGAGTGCAGAGACGAATATCGCGTTAAAGCTGCGATGGCAAACTTCAGCAATTAGCTCGCTTTTTGAAATAGAGAGCGTTGCATTTCGAACTTTTAACATATTGGCAAACCGCTGAATGTAGCTATGGTCTACAGCGTCATCAAACTGGGCGTACAGCTCCGGATTGACGTAGTACTGGGTATACACCACCCGAGGGCCCAAGTCTTCAAAGTACGTGGCGTAAGTTTCTACGGTTTGCCGAATCATCTCTGCCAGTGGTTGCTGAACAAACTCAGGGCTCATCAGCCTGGCATGAATGTCGTCGACGCTTTGCCTATGCTGCTTTTCAAGCGCGTGGAATAGCGCGAGCTTGTTTGGAAAAAAACGATAGAGTGTGCCTACGGCAGTGTTGGCTCGTTGGGCGATCGCATGAGTCGTTGCGGCGTCATAGCCAACCTCCCAAAATATCGCTGCCGCTGCCTGTAGGATGCTCTCTACCTTTTCCTGACTGCGCTGCTGCTGGGGGCGACGGCGAAACGTCGAATAGCTTGTGGTGTATTCCTTCGCTTTCTTCGCATTTGGATTTCTAGGTGTTTTTTTCACTGACTTTCTAGCTGGCATAACCCCTTGACAAATTTCAAAGTTGTAAGCTTAATATGATTAAACATGAATATTCTGTCATGTTTAGGAGGTTTTTGATGTCTACGACTTTATCCACCACCCAGCCAACTAGTCAGTCGGTTGTCCAGTTGGCTGCCCAGCCGACCCGTCAGTCAATGCTGCAAGGCGCACCGTGGCTGCTGGCTCACAAGTCTATGCTAATGGTGAACCAACCCCAAAAAATATCGCTATATGGGCAAGACTACGTGCTGTGGAAAGATGGCAATGACCATGTTCAGGCCTTGCCCAACAGCTGTCCGCATATGAGCGCGATGCTCGCAGAAGGCTGGTGCGAAGCGGACAAATCAGGTAGCAGTAAAATCGTCTGTCCTTTTCATGCGCTTGAATTTGACCGTGACGGCTGCACCGTTTTACCCGGCAGTTCAAAACAAACACTACCCCAGCTAGCGCCTCTAGAACTCATTATTCAAGGCGACTTTATCTGGTCGTATGGTGGCGTAGCGCCTGTTATCCCGATTCCCGATATTCTTGGCGAAATTGCTAGCAATTATGAGTTTGTAGGTGTTTCAGGTGAAACCAGCATTGCCACACCGCTGCTGCCCATGTTGCTAAACATGCACGACTACAACCACCAAAATGGTACGCACCGCGACCTGTTCCGCATCGAAGCAGTCCAGTTTCAACAATTTATCGATAAAGGCCACTACTCCGAAGCCTTCTTTAAAACGCCAACGGCTACGCCTACTCGAAAAGAGATTCTCCGTAATCCGGCTGTTCTATCGATTCCCAGAGAGATAGAAGCCCATCTGGTCAATTATTTCCCTTCCATTGTTCTGTTCTACGGTAAAAGCGGCGTAGCTGACTTTATTCAGTGTCATTTCTTTGTTCCAGAAGCAGAAGATCGCACCCGCACCTACGTGCTGTTATTTGCTCAGCCTAAGTCTCCTTTATTTAAGCTGATGAAAGGCTCTTTCCTGAAGCTGGTGGCGACGGTCATTGAGCAAGACGCTGATATTTTGACTAAGCTATATGCGGACCAGCCACAAAAAATAAAGCTAAATAACGAAGTTGGGATGGACTGGGTAAAGCGTAATTTTGAAAGCTGGCCGCAGGTTACAGATCCTAATCTTTCGAGGTAGCCGATGTGCGAGCCACGCCAGTTACATATCACCAAGCTAACGAAGCCCTATGCAAACTATCCAGAAGCCTACGTCATCTGCTGTAGATCCCTTGCCCAATCCGGTGAAGCGATCGCGCCTCAGTCAGCTCATCAACTGGCTCTCTCGGCCCTACGACTATCTAGACGAGTGCGCCGAAAAATACGGTGAGACCTTCACCATGCACATATTCGGCTTTGACAAGCTGGTTTTCCTGAGCAACCCTCAGGCGATTAAGGAAATTTTTGCGGATAACGGCACCCGGTTCGACACGGGCAGAGGGCAGGGGTTGATTCAGCCACTGCTGGGCGATAACTCTCTTATTCTGCTGGATGGCGATCGCCACAAGCGCGAGCGAAAAATGCTGATGCCGCCCTTTCACGGCGGGCGAGTGCGCTCCTATGCCGATACTATTTGTGATATTACCCAGGAATTGAGCGATCGCTGGCAGCCCGGCCAACAGATTTTGGCTGGCGACATCATGCCAGATATTACCCTGGAAGTGATTTTGCAAACGGTGTTTGGCCTGCGAGAGGGCGATCGCTACCAGCAGCTCAAGTCACTCATCATCAGCTGGCTAGACCTTACTGGCTCGCCAGCAGGGGCCAGTATGCTGTTCTTTCGCTGGTTTCAAAAAGACCTGGGTCCCTGGAGTCCGTGGGGTAAATTTGTACGCCAACGACAACAGATCCGAGGTTTACTACAGGATGAAATAAACGAAAGAAGAGAAAAAGCCGCAGGCTCCAAGACTCATACGCCTGGCGAAGATATGCTGAGCCTGATGATGCTCGCCCGCGACGAAGCTGGCGAGCCGATGACTGACGAAGAGCTAAAAGACGAGCTAATCACCATGCTCGCCGCAGGCCACGAAACCACCGCAGCCGCCCTCTGCTGGGCGATGTACTGGATTCACAAGCTGCCCCACGTCAAGGCAAAGCTAATGGCAGAATTGCAAAGCGTAGATGGCAATGTGGATGACACTGCCGACGCCTTGCAAATCGCTAGCTTGCCCTACCTCACAGCCGTTGCGTCAGAAACCCTGCGCATGTATCCCATCGCGCCTGTTGTCGCACCGCGCATTTCTAGCCAGACCGTCACCATTGGTGGGCGCACCTACCCACCCGAAACATTTCTCACCCCGGCCATCTACTCTGTTCATCACCGGGAAGATCTCTATCCCGATTCCAAAACATTCCGGCCAGAGAGATTTATAGAGCGTCAGTTTGCACCTTACGAATTTCTCCCGTTTGGCGGTGGCAATCGCCGCTGTATTGGCTACGCCCTGGCCAAGCTAGAGCTAAACTTGGTGCTAGCCACACTGCTGAGGGCGCGTTCGTTTAAGCTAGCAACCGATGAACCCGTCACCCCTCTTAGAAGAGGCGTTGTGATTGCGACTAGTAACGGCGTACCGCTCACCGTCGAAGCCTGAGGGCAAATACTATGACAACTGCTGACGAAAGCCAATGGGACAGCTGGTATAAAGACTTCGATGAGAACTACAGTCCCCAAAAACGCCGTCAGTGGTATAGCGCTGCTGCTGAAGCCTACCAATGGGCCAGACCCCGCTATCCAGAAGCGCTGGTGGCCAAAGTGATTCGTCAGGCAGAACTCAACGCGGGCGATTCTGTCTTAGAAATTGGCTGTGGCCCTGGAATTGCAACTCAGGCTTTTGCACAGCAGGGACTGAATATACAATGTGTAGAGCCTAGTCCGGCAGCTTGTAAGCTAGCTCGGCAAGCATGCTCCCCATTCGCACAGGTCACCGTTAGCAATACCACCTTTGAGGAATTTCCCCTGGACGGCAAACGTTACGATGCAGTCCTCGCAGCGACCTCATTTCATTGGGTATCGCCTGCCGTCGCCTATCAAAAATCAGCCGCCGCCCTGAAGCTAGGCGGCTCGCTGATATTACTGTGGGCCACCCCCCCTCAGCCCAGGGAGGATATTTGCAAACACTTGCAGCCTATTTATGAACGCTATCAGCTCAGCGACAAAATCCGCTATCAATGGCGTCAACAGCCCGACTACCAGGCGAACTTTGAAGACTTTGCTAGCAGAGTAGGTAATTCTCAGTGGTTTGAGCCAGCTGCTGTTGAGATGGTTACCAGTCATTCGACCTATAGCATCGAAAAATATTTGGCACTCCTGAGTACGCTATCGGACTATATCGCCTTGCCAGAGGAAACCAGGATAAACCTGATGGCAGATCTGGCTGCGCGTTTGCAAGACTTGCAGGGCGAAACGCCATTGAGCCTGACGCACTGGTTTGGCGCGCAGGTGTCGCCTTTAGTTGCAATGGCTTAATGCAACTTTGCAAAAGGTAATGATTGGTTGTGTAAGTTCAACAATATGGCAGCATATACCAATCAGCACTTTTACTGCCCTATGGAACAGCCTCAAAGCCCCAGCGCCCCTAACAATGTCATCATTACAGGTGCCTCCTCAGGCGTCGGATTGTACGCTGCTAAAGCGCTGACTGATAAGGGGTGGCACGTTATTATGGCCTGCCGCAATCTGGAAAAGACCAAGCGAGTCGCCGCAGACGTTGGTCTGGCACTAGGTAGCTACACCATACTAAAGCTAGATTTGGCGTCTTTGGACAGTGTTAGAAAGTTTGCAGAAGACTTTCGCGCCACGGGTAAGTCGCTGGATGCACTGGTGGTGAATGCGGCCATTTATAAACCTAGCCTGAAGGCCCCCGAACGTAGCGAAGACGGGTACGAAATCAGCGTGGCCATCAACCACCTGGGCCACTTCTTGCTGTGCAACCTGCTGTTAGAAGATATGAAAAAAGCGGCCCACCCGGAGCCGCGCTTGGTCACATTGGGCACCGTTACTGCCAACCCGAAGGAGCTGGGTGGCAAAATTCCGATTCCGGCACCCCCAGACTTAGGCGAGCTGAAGGGTATGGAGTTAGGCTTTAAATCGCCGATTGCTATGATCGATGGCAAAAAATTCAAGCCAGGCAAGGCTTACAAAGATAGCAAGCTGTGTAACATGCTCACCATGTTAGAGCTACACCGCCGCTACCACGACGAAACGGGCATTGTCTTCAATGCGCTGTACCCTGGCTGCGTGGCCGAGTCCGACCTATTTCGCGATGCGCCCAAGCTTTTCCAAACCATCTTCCCCTTCTTTCAAAAGAACATTACCGGCGGCTATGTCAGCGAAGAAGAATCGGGCAAGCGTGTGGCTCAGGTGGTCGCTGACGAAGGCTTCAATAAGTCTGGCGTGTACTGGAGCTGGGGTAACCGTCAGGACAAAAACCGTGAGGCATTTTGCCAGGAGGTCTCTAACGAAGCCGCTGACGCGAACAAGGCCGGTAAGCTATGGCAGTTGAGTGAAAAGCTGGTGGGTCTGGCATAGAATTTTTGTTCTACGATTTGCGCTGTATTGTCGTACGATTTTAGGCGAGGTATCTACTGCGTGATTCTACTTTTCTATGTTTGATCATCTTTCTATCGGTGTTACAGACCTGGCACAAAGCCTGGCCTTTTATGACGCGGCGCTGAAGCCTTTGGGTATTGGCCAAATGTTTGCGATGAGCGATCGCGGCATCGCTGCCTATGTCGGTGCGGATCAGGTCTCTTTTTGGCTATATAGCAAGGATGCTAACCAGCAGAACCTGATTAACCTGCCCGCCCCGCCTCGGTTTCACCTGGCTTTTCGTGCTGTCGACCATGCCGCTGTCGATACGTTTTATAAAAACGCGCTAGAAAAAGGTGGCACAGACGAAGGCGCCCCCGGCATTCGCAGCCAGTATCATCCCAATTACTACGCGGCCTACGTTCGCGATCCTAACGGTTATAAGATAGAAGCTGTCTGCCAAAAGTAGGGGTGGCTCTATGCAAACTCCTGCATTTAACAAAGCAGATGGGGTGACATCCGGTAAACCTTTCGCAATTAGCAACTCATAACAAGCTCTATCATCTATGCACTCCAAAGCTGGAATGGAACTCGTATCGCTCAGACTAGAACCCGGCGCAGATGTTCGCCGCAGCCTTGAAAGACTTGTCAAAAGAGACAATATTTCAGCAGGTGTGGTTCTTGGCGCAGTGGGCAGCCTCTCAAAAGCCTGCTTACGCTTTGCTGACCAAAACCGTCACACGACCCTAATGGGTAAACAAGAGATCCTGACGCTTTCTGGCACTATCGGGAAAGAGGGCGTTCATTTGCACATGAGCGTGGCAGATGAGCAGGGGGATTGCAAAGGTGGACATGTGGTGTACGGCTCCCAGGTAAATACCACGTTAGAGCTTGTGATTGGTCTCCTCACAGGCGTTCAGTTTCAGCGAATCTTCGATCCGTCGACCGGGTTCAAGGAATTAGAGGTTTCTCCGCAAGAATAAATTCTCGCAAGGATAGAATTCGGTTTGTGCACAAGGAAGCGCCGGGAAGTGCAAGGACTGTCCTTTACTACGAAGGGTTGGATAGTTGACTGTACTCATATTTACCCATAGCACCTACCCTATTGTTCAACGAATATTCTTTAGCCTATAGCGACTAACCTCACCATAATCAGCACTTTACGGCCTCAGTGGGTAACCTAACACCATACACCCACCAGAGAGTGAAGCACTGTATTCAAGATGGCGCAGCAACCTGTTGATATTGACTACAAAAGTATTTTGCAGACACAGCTTTTGCAGCGCGTGATGGATACCCTGCCGATAGGCCTGTTAAAAGACTTATTGCGATTAACTCAACAGGGCAATCTCCAAAAGCTGTGTCAGGAACTTGCTGCCCTAGAAGAAAAAGACAGCAACTATCGCTCGTTCGCGATATCTTTGTTTGACTTAGCCAAACAGCTGCAGACAGAGGCTATTGAACAAATCTTACTGGACTACCTGGAACAGCAGCCAATTGAGCGTTTACTGGTGGAGTCCTGATGATGATAAACGGTGAGGTGCTCGTTGTAGATGACACGGTAACGAATTTAGAAGTGGTTAGCCGGGTGCTTGAAGTGGCTGGATTTGAAGTGGCTGTCGCATTGGATGGCGATCGCGCACTCAAGCTAGCCACCAGTCACTTGCCAGATTTGATTCTGCTAGATGTAAAACTGCCTGGTCTGAGCGGATTTGAAATATGCCAGCAGCTAAAAAAGAATCCTGAGACTGCCTGCATTCCCGTCATTTTGATGACTGCTCTTAGCGACCCCCATAACAAAGTAAGAGGGTTTGAGGCAGGTGCTGTAGACTATGTCACCAAGCCCTTCCATGAAAAGGAGCTGCTGGCCAGAGTAAAAACGCATCTACAGATAAAGCATCTTAACCAAGAGTTAACCTCGCTAGTAGCAGCGCGAACCACAGAACTACAGAGCACGCTGTGTCAGCTTAAAGAGTCTCAGATCAAGCTCATAGAAAATGAAAAAATGTCGGCGTTGGGCAATTTGGTCGCAGGCGTTGCCCACGAGATCAACAATCCTTTAGGGTTTATCGATGGCAGTATTAACAATGCCAAACATTACGTCAGCGACTTGATAGAGCACATAGAGCTTTATCAACATGCTTTCCCACAAGGCACCGCAGAGATTAGAGAGAATGCTGACTATATTAATCTGTCTTTTTTAACGGAAGACTTGCTAAAACTGTTGCTCTCGATGAAAGACGCAACTGGGCGAATGAAGGCGATGAGCGCTAGCCTCCGTCACTTTTCTCGGTCGGATATAGAATATGCGGTAGAGGCAAACCTTCACGATGGGTTAGACAGTACGCTACTGATACTGAAATATCGCCTTAAAGCGACAGAAGTACGACCGGCGATTACGGTAATGCGAAACTACAGTGACCTGCCCCTTATAGACTGTTTCCCAGGGCAGCTGAATCAGGTTTTTATGAATATTTTGGCCAATACTATAGATATGTTTGATGAGGTAGCCCAAGAAAACAGCAAAGACTATGTGCAGGCATATCCTCAGGTTATTACAATCACGACCGAGGTAGAAAGGGATACGGCGGTGATTCGGATTCGAGATAACGGTAAGGGAATGAGTGACGCCGTTCAAGAAAAGATTTTTGACCGTTTGTTTACGACCAAAGCGGTGGGCAAGGGTACTGGATTGGGTCTGGCCATCAGCTATCAAATTGTTGTAGAAAAGCATGGTGGTCAACTAGATGTTTTCTCTGAGCTTGGAGAGGGCAGCGAGTTTTGCATTCGATTGCCCTACGAGATGTAGCTTCATGGTTAGAACAACAGTTCACATAGCACTGTACCTTCCTCATATTGTCTCGCTCTAAAAGAACGCTCAGCCACCTGCCGTAAACGCTATACCACTTGGGCCGAAGCCAGTTTCTTGTGCGATCGCTTCCCCATCTTTTGACCACATAAAGTGAGGAGTCCCCGCCGCAGTGTAGATAATCGAACCCGCAGGGTAGGCCGCTATATTGCTCGGATCAAACTGCTCCCCAATACCGTAGTACATAACACCAGAAACAACGGTTGTAATCCTGCTATCAGGATGGACGTGAGCTGGAAAAACGGTTCCAGCATCCATCTTTCCCAGCATTGCGTAGAGTTGTGGGCTGGACGGATCGCCTACAACGATAGCGCTTTGAACGCCAGCGATGTTGGGGTTTATACGCCATTCAATGCTGTTTAGCTGGGTAGCCTGACTCTCAGATGAGGCATGTTCGGCAATAGATAGTCCAGCATTCAGGAGCGTAATGATAGATAAAGCTAAAGAGAAACAAGCGACTGAGAAAGCATTTTTTAGATTTCTTTTCATTGTTTAGAACCTTTGTACTGTTGTTGGATTACGGCGTCGTTTTTTGTTGTAGCTGTCCGTATGTCGTGGAGATAAGCGCTATCAGCCAGAGCGCAGGCCCAACCCAGCCTCTGGGAAGCCAGGGAAATGTACCTGGCAGAATGAACAGCCAAAAGAGGCCGACTTCGGTCCAGCCAATGGCGATGAGATTTATCCAAAAGCCAGTTCGACTGTTGCGCCAGTTTAGAAAACCAACGGCTACAGCACAAACAACAAAGAAGAGAATATGAAATGCACCTTGCTGAAGGCGCACACCTATGCCTGCTGGTTCTGCCAGCGTAGCGCCGAGCTGCCATAGCCTGGTAACGACCTGAATATGCCATAGGCCCCAAAGGATATATGCGATCGCTCCAACCTTGTACCAGGCAAAACCTGTTGCTTGGCGCTTGCTGCGTGGTGCATCTACTTGACTAGTCATATCATTTACCTATCAGCA
The DNA here is from genome assembly GCA_038531675.1 of Cyanobacteria bacterium J06581_3. GTDB lineage: Bacteria > Cyanobacteriota > Cyanobacteriia > Phormidesmidales > Phormidesmidaceae > Phormidesmis. The sequence goes on along the minus strand of JBCBBK010000003.1, from coordinate 270,620 downwards.
GGCTGTGAGTGGATTAAGCTCACAGGTGCTACATGTCACAACTGCTGATAGTGTAGATAGTCTCATATTTGTTGAGTAGTGGGTGAAAATGATAATCACCTTCTCAAATATGGAAAGCTGATGAATGGCAACGACTATGGACTTAAACGCAGCAGCACTCTTTGTCAAAGTTGTTCGCTACGGCAGCTTTTCTGAAACAGCCCGGCGAACAAATACACCTGTAGCTACCGTCAGCAGACACATCAAGCAGCTAGAAACCGACCTTGGCTTCAGGCTGCTAGAGCGCTCTACGCGGCATCTACGACTGACAGATGCAGGCGCTAGCTTCTTAGACTATGCAAATCAAGGCGTTGAAGCGTTCGAATCAGGTCGCTCAGCGTTAGACCATCATGAAATTGAACTGTCGGGAAAGCTGCGGCTCTCTTTCCCAAATGGGTTCTTACCCTGTCGCAAGCTACTCCAAGACTTTCAAGTGCGCTACCCGAATGTCAGTATTGAACTATTAGCGACAGAAAGAAAGATAGATTTAATTGAGGATGGGATTGATGTTGCGCTCAGAATTGGTCGTCTCAAAGACAATCAGGCCGTCTCCCAAAAGCTGGGAAGCTATCGCCATCTCCTAGTGGCTAGCCCAGCGCTACTAGATGAATATTCCAACCCGCAGCATCCTCAAGAATTACTCAGCCTACCCTGTGCCAAATGGAGAGACTTCAACAACTCAAACATTTGGCAGCTAGGCGACGAGAGCGTTCAAATTCACCCCTTTTTTCAGGTTAACGACTATCTTCATTTGCTATACCTTGCTCTGGAAGGCTCCTGTATTACAGAACTCCCGCCTTTTCTCTCCAAATGTTATCTCGAGAACGCTCAGCTGGTGCCTGTGCTAGAAAGCTACCCGCTACCTACCTGTGAGCTTCACTTGCTTTATCCATCAAGAAAACAGCTCTCTCGTTTAGTTAAAACATTTATCGATTTCTGCTGTTCTAGTGGTGCCTTGAGCGATTTACTTTTTTAGCTCAAGCACGTTGAATAAAAAACTTCTATCTCAACATGGCGCACCCATTAATTTAACTTTGAATCTTTTGGAGTACCGTGCAACGAAAGCAGCTTTTTCCATAGTTGATGAGCCTAGACTCAAGCTGTAAAAAGCTTTATTCATCCTCTTCTATCGATTTTCTAGTTAGTCTTCTGGGACTGGTGCATAGAAAGTCCCTTCCACTTCAACAATGTCATCCTGATTCAACCGATCGACTTCAACAATAGTTCTAGGCGGGTAAGGGCCTTCTCCCCATAGCTCTTCCTGAATTTGATTGACGATAGGGCGGTATCGATACATATCTGTTACATAGACAACAAGCCGAACGCTGTCTTGCAAGGTAGCCCCTTCTGATTCTGCAATCAACTGCATGTTCATAAAAGCTTGCCTGACCCGGCCTTCATCATCAGCAACCAGCTCATTTGTGCTTGGATCAATGCCTCGCATCCCGGCTACGTATATGAAATCACCGGCTCTTGTACCGAGTCCCCAGGTTGCTGTAGGAATAATGCTACCTTCTGGAGAAAGGACTCTGACCCCGTTTGGGGAGGTAGGGGATACCTCTTGCGCTGCTACTTTCACGGTAGTGGCTGCTGTGGTCAGTAAAAAAGCACCTAAGAAAACGAGCTTTGCTTGCATGTTATTTTAAAGTCCAAGGTATCTTTGGCAAAGTTATTTAGCAGCTTGCAGTCTACGATGTCTAAGCCTCGCTTTGCCTTACGTGGCATGACGTTTAATAACTTCACTCATTAATCCGTGAAATTCGTAGAGGCTTCTGTATCAAAAAATACAAGAAAGCCTAGCAACCACCGCCAGCCTGCACGAGAAACTCACTAATTGTAGGTGAGCAGAGTAAGTATTTAGCTATCTCTTGGGATGTGTCGCGATCGCTCCACTGCCAGTTCCAATGCCAGTATTGCCAGCACACCTTCAGCCCCTGACGAGCACACCACAGATAAAAGACCGCCAGCGGACAAAGCAAAACAACCAAACCAAGACGACCAGTGCTAAGCGCCATCCACGCCCACGCAGCCAGGCCAAACGCTAGCGTATAAGCACACAAACTGCTGATAGCAGTTTACAGAGGCAATTGCCTGACTCGAATGGCATCATCACCTACAGAGATAATGACGCCCGATCCCAAGTCATCTTTGAACGACTCTAAAACTTGGAATAGTCGGTCATTAACAATCTTCGACGTTTCATTGCTGAGGCGAAAAATAATAACACTCGGGAACTGCTGCTGACTCATCGCTAACAGCGCTCCGAATCCTAAATCCATAGTTAGGAGGATTCTGTTTTCTGCTAGCGCTTTAGCCATTACTGACGAGTCAGGTAGTTTTTCAAGCCCTTCTTCGTTCAGTCTCTTTGCGTTATGGCCTTGAATCTTCAGCCACTCTACTGTCCTAGGAGAAATGCCCATGTCTGCTAAAAACTTCATGCAGCTCTATCAAGGGGATAAGCGTAAACACTTTCCTTTGCAAGCCAAGCGGCGTAGCTGAGAGACTGATGAATGTCCTCAATCTCCAGCTCAGAATACTCTTCGATAATTTCTGTCGGTGATTGACCATTACCCAGCAGATTTAGTACCAATGACACCGTGATGCGAATGCCACGAATGCAGGCTTGCCCTGCCATAGTATCTGGGTCGAACGTAATCCTATCAAACTTATCCATCGAACTAGCCTAGCTCATGTTCTTTATTGTATAACCTATCCCTCTATGGTGTTCCTATGATCACCCCACCTCCAATATTGCCAGCACACCTTCAGTCCCTGACGAGTACACCACAGATAAAAGACCGCCAGCGGGCAAAGCAAAACAACTAAACCAAAACGACCAGTGCTAAGTGCCATCCACGCCCATGCAGCTAAGCCAAACGCGAGCGTGTAAGCACACAGGCTGCTTATAAGCGCGATCGCACTACCCAAAAAGTTGGTCCAAAAATCAGCCCACATCCTTCGCCTAGCACGACCATTTCGGTAAGCCCAGAACGCCAACAGTCCCAACAGTAATCCACCCACTGTCAGCCCCAAAAAAGCCCAACGCGCTTGCTGATTGCCCCACTGCCCGCCTACAAAAAATCCCAGAACAGCACCAGAAAAGCCGCCACTGACAGTTCCAATCAGCCGCGAAACCCACGCTTTTTTCGCATAGCGCTGAATCCCAACAGCCATACCAGCCACCGCCAAAACCCCTGCGAAGGTCAACAGGAGTGGCCATCTGTTATGTCCGGGTGCCAACCCCAAAACGGCAAACAGCAACGTGCTGAGTGCGTGAAACGCGAGGAGCGCAATCGTCGCCATGCCGATCCATCTGCTCAGCCGCTTACCGAGAACAGCCAGTCGAGGCGGCCAAAGCGTAGGAAAGGCCATAATATAGTCAAGATATAGTCCAAAGCAGCGAATGGAATCGCTGAAGAGAAGAGCGTTTTCAGCAATATAGGTCACTATGAGCGTTTGGCCAACCGATGCCCGACAAAAACAGTCCCAGTCATCCACGACCCCCCATCACAAGTGGCTAAAAGAAGGCATTCTCTGGCTGCTGCTACTGCTACCCATCGACAGCTACGGTATCGTGACGCTACAGCGATCGCCCAGAGAACAAATCAATCAGCAGCCCCTATACAAGGGGATTATCTACAGCCGCTTAATTCGGCAACAGCCTCGCCCGCAGATAATTCATCTGTTTGAAATTGATCTAAGCGCCGACGGGCTGCGTCCCTTTGTTACCCCTGGGATTGACCCCAGCAGAGCTAACGACAAGGGCGAGATTCGGCACACTCTCGCTCAGCGCACAGCAGATTTCTTGCAAGAGCACAGCCTTCAGCTCGCTGTTAACGCCAATTTCTTTTATCCTTTTGAAGAAAATGCACCCTGGAACTACGAGCCGGATCCGGGCGATCGCACCAGCATCATCGGCACCTCTATTTCTGAAGGCGAAAGAATCTCTTGGGTCCATCCTCGCTACTCGTCACTGTGCTTTTTAGAACAGAAAGCGCAGATTGTATGGCAAGAGAATTGCCCACCAGGAACGCAGCAAGCTGTTTCTGGCCAGCCACTGTGGCTAGGAGATACAGCACCCCCAGAAGAGATGGCCTTCGTTGTCGATAAGCTGCTGTCGGATAAGGCCTACCCGCTGACGCTAGCCGCGCTGAATCAGAAAGGAGACAAGCTGTGGCTGCTGGTGAGTGATGGGAAACAGCCCTTGTACAGTGAGGGAACAACTATCAAAGATGCCACTGTGCTGCTGAAAGAATTAGGCGCTGCTACAGCGCTTCAGCTAGATGGTGGTGGCTCCTCAACCGCCGTGATAGAACAGAACGACCAGCCGCAAGTCATCAACGCGGTGATGCATGCCAAAGTGCCGGGAAACGAACGCCCGGTGGCAAACAATTTGGGTTTTTATGCACTGCCGCTACAGCCGTAGGCGTAGTAAGAAGCGGGTACCTTGGTCACAAAATTGCATTTGTTCCGAGATCGCCTACAAAATCTGTGAATCTTACAAAGACAGGCCCTTGATAGTGTAGGAAGTTCGAGCATTGTGAGCACATCCGAAGTAAGTACATCTAAAGCAAGTAAATCTAACGTTAGAAAGGTCAGGCGCAGAAAGTTTTGGAGTAGAGTCAGTCTGTTTCTCCTCACGATTTGGGCAGTGTTTGCACTCTGGCAAGCGCCAGTGGTTCCAGCGTTTGCGTCTAATCAAATTCGTGGCGTGTGGATGACTAATCTGGGCGCTGCCCTGTCCTACTACACCATGCGAACTGATGAGGTGGTGGCCAATATGGCTAAGCATCATCTGAATACGCTGTATCCTTGCGTGTGGAACCGGGGTTATACGCTTCACCCCAGTCAGGTTGTCAAAGCAGCGGGTGGCCCGCTCAAAGAAGTGGTGACTGATATTCCGCTGCTGCCAGGTGACGATGTGCTGAAAGGGCTAGCCCATCAGGCGCACCGGCAGAATCTGCGAATTGTGCCTTGGTTTGAGTATGGGCTGATGATTCCTGAGACGAGTGCGATCGCCCAGACCCATCCAGACTGGCTGACCACTACGCAAACAGGTGAAACCGTTGAAACTCGGCTCACGACCAGTAAACGCTTGCCCAAGTCGCTGCAAAACTTCCAGCTAGAAATGGCCGGTGGCAACCTGGCCTGGCTAAATCCAACGCATCCAGAAGTGCAACAGTTTTTGACCGATTTGATTGTAGAAGTCGTAAAAAACTACGACATAGATGGCATCCAGCTAGACGACCACTTTGGCCTGCCCGTGGCCTTTGGCTACGATGCCTATACAGTTGAGGCTTATAAAACAACGCATAACGGTGCTGCACCACCTAATGATGTCAACAATGCAGAATGGGTGGCCTGGCGTGCCGCGCAAGTTACTCAGCTGCTGGAGAAGATAAGCCTGGCTGTAAAACAGGCAGATGCGGATGCGATTGTGTCGGTTTCGCCAAATCCGCCTGCGTTTGCTTACAACAAGTATTTACAAGACTGGCGGCGCTGGGTGGATCTGGGCATTGTGGATGAAGTGTTGGTGCAGGTGTACCGTGACGACGTTACCGTACTGAAAAACGACCTTTACAACAGTGGCTTTTATGATATTCGTGAGCAAGTGCCGGTGGCGATTGGGCTGTATACCGGGCCGTTTGGCGCGGCTAAGCCCATTGAGCGCCTAGCGACAGAAATCCAGACGGTTCAATCGGCTGGTTACGCGGGTGTCTCTTTCTTCTGTTGGGAAACAACGCTCTGGTCTTTTAAGGGGAGCGAACCTAACACTGTTTTGACGACGTTTTTACAACAGTTTTCCTAGAATTTCTTCTTGGGTCTCTTCTGGGATTTCTCTTGAGGGTTAAGATAACAACACTGTTGCAGTCGCTACCGCTATGATTTTCCACATTACAGAACAGGGATCTTGGGACGCTGCACGAGCCGCAGGCGTGTATCGTACACTCTCTTTAGAAACTGAGGGATTCATTCATTTCTCTGAGGTTGGTCAAGTGGTGACAACTGCTAATCGATTTTATAAGGGACGATCTGGACTGATGCTGTTAGCTGTAGAGGAGAATCGCCTTACGTCCGAATTACGCTACGAAGACGTTTCTGAACATGGCGTGTTTCCGCATTTGTTCGGTCCGTTAAATTTGGACGCGGTGGTCGAAGTCTATTCGTTTAAGCCACAGGCCGATGGTACTTTTACGCTGCCAGAAGTGCTTTAATCCTCTGCTTAATACGCTTCATTCAACATTTAGAGCTTGCTGCCCCTTTAGCCAATGTTTTTGCTCCGCCGAGAGCCCAGTAGCGCCAGTAAAAATAGCTTGACGCACCTTGCAGCCTTCTAGGCAAACGCCTTGCAGTCGGGCATTTTCAAAATCTGCCTGCCGCAGATCTGCGTTGGTAAAGTCTGCGCCTTCCAGGTTAGCGCCCTGCAAATTGGTATTGAACAAAGAGGCACCCTGGAAGCTTGCATTTACCAGGCTGGCCTCTGATAAGTCGGCCCAGTCCAGCTGGGTTTTTACAAAAACGCCGTTGTTTAGGGTTGCCTGCTTGAAATCTGTATTCAGTGCGTTCGCGGCGGAAAGGTTGGCATTGTTTAAGTTTGCCTCTTCAAAGATGGCTTTTTCGAGGTTGGTGGCCACAAAGGAAGCGTCAAGCAGGTGGGCATTTTGCCACTGGCTGCGAAACAGGTCCGCGCCGTCAAAGTTAGCGCCCTCGAAGCTGGCCCTGCTAAATGCGGTAGATAGGCAGCTGGCTTTTGGGAATTGCGATCGCAGCCCATCCACCTCTCGCAAATCTGCTTCGTTTAGCGTCGCGCCCATGCCCTGCACTCCCGCTAAAAACGCCCCTGAAAATTTCGCACCTTTGGCGTTGATTTCCTGTAGGTTCGCCTGTTCTAGATGGGCCTGAGTCAGCATGGTGTGGACTAGCTGAGCGCCCTGCAAGTCAGCAGACTGAAGCGTCGCAAAAATCAGGGTAGCTTCAGAAAAATCAGCTGACTTGCAAGAGGCCTGGGTCAAATTTGCTCGCCTCATGTAAGCCTCGGCAAAATCGCCTTTGTCGAGGGACTGTCCGCTGAGGTCAATGGCGCTGAGTTCCGAGCGCTTTAGAGATTTTCCAGCCTGAATATGGGATAAAACTTCTTGGGCGGTAAGTTGAGTCATTGTTGAAGCGCGCTCTGACACGCCCTAACGCACGCTAGCGCGCTTTGGCATTTTCCCTGGCATTTTACAGCACCTCCGTAACTTGGTCGGCCCATGTCAAGAAACTTGATCGGCTCATGTCAAGGACTGGTGAAATGAGCCCTGCACCAGACTATTCCTTCAGATCGCTAAACCCGTTAGACAAATATCGATATACCCACACTGCTAGCTGTCCGCCCAAAATTGGGGCGACCCAGTATAGCCAGTGATGCTGCCATGTACCGCCAATCAGCGCGGGCGCAAAAGAGCGTGCCGGGTTCATACTAGCGCCGGTAATCGGTCCCATAAAGGCGGCTTCGAGCCCAACGGTTAGGCCAATGGCAAGGCCCGCGAACCCTACATGCGCTCGCCGGTCCAGGCCAGAGCCCAGGATCACAATCACCAAAAAGAAGGTCAGCACGGTTTCGATGATGAAAGACTGTTGCCAGTTGTTATCTAGAGGGAGGGTTGCCCCTAGCTGGGCGATGGGCCCTAGAGACAGTACCAGCAGAACAGAGCCTAAGATACCACCGAGTAGCTGCGCGATAATGTAGGGAAGGACGCGCGATCGCATCAAAAATCCGCTACTCCAAAATGCCAGGGTCACCGCCGGGTTAAAATGCGCGTCGCTAATATGGCCCAGCGTATAAATCATCGCCGCGACTACCGCACCAAACACAAAGCTAATGCCCAAATGTGTCAGTGCCCCATCTGAAATGGCATTTACCATCACCGCGCCCGTTCCGGCAAACACAATGGCAAAGGTTCCAATGAACTCTGCCAGTAGCTCACGGCGATAGGTGGCAACGCGGGTCGTCTGTTGAGTCTGCGGTGGGCTCGCTAGCATTTAAGGTCATCAATATAGACATGCCTCAATATTGTGAAGATGATATCGATGTATGTCAATATATGAAAATGGAACGCATAAAGTTATCTGTCCCTTGCTGTCCGCCATTGCTGGCAGGAAAACTCACTGTCGCCGAAGCGAAGCAGCTAGCGGCGATATTCCGTGTGCTTAGTGAGCCAGCCCGGCTGCAAATACTGAGCCTAATTTCCGCACAGCCCACTCAGGAAGTCTGTGCCTGCGAGCTAGTCGAAGCCTTGCAGCTATCACAGCCAACGGTGAGCCACCACTTAAAGGTGATGTACAAATCGGGACTGCTGGAAAAAGAACGGCGAGGCACCTGGATTTACTACCGAGTTGTGGCCGACCAGCTAGCAGGCTTACAGAAAACGTTGGGAGCTTAGAAGCCACTTTTAGCAGTACGGATTCCTACCTTTTGATCCTTAATTTTTTATAACTTTTTGTAGGGGCGATGACGATTCATCAGTATTTGTCGATTCACTTTCTGTATAAATTAAGCAGGTGCATAGATAATCAAGACACTCATTAAAATGAGGATGGAGTAAACAGTGCTGCTTGCAACAGATATTCAGTACGGTGAAAACGATGCCGTCGCCGCTGGCGTTTTGTTTTCTAGTTGGGTTGACGAAGAGAGTGAGCAATCCTTTACTAAGCATATAAAAGGCATTGAGCCCTACGAGCCTGGCTCGTTCTACAAGCGTGAGCTACCCTGCATTCTCGCACTACTCTCTGAGATAAATCTTGATGAGCTAACGGCGATTGTGATTGATGGCTATGTGGTGCTGGGTAGCCAACAAAAGCCTGGATTGGGGATGCATTTGTATGAGGCGATTGACCAAGCAATACCCGTGATTGGGGTGGCGAAAAATAAGTTTGCCGATACGCCAACAGACTGTGAAGTACTCAGAGGCAGCAGCCAGAGCCCACTGTTTGTGACTTCTATTGCAATGCCTCTAGAAATTGCAAAGGCTAATATTGTTGGCATGCACGGAGAGAATCGTATTCCAACAATGCTGAAGAAAGTGGATCAGCTCTGTCGTGGTATTGCTGTTTGACCAGATGGGAACTCCACCTGCTGAGATAGATATTAATGTCGAGCTGGTGCGATCGCTCCTTAGCGCCCAACACCCAGACCTCGCACACCTCCCCATCCGACCGGCCAATTCCGGTTGGGATAACGCAATGTTTCGCCTGGGCAAACAGCTCGCCGTGCGTCTGCCCAGGCGCAAGCTAGGCGCTGAACTGATTCAAAAAGAACAACAGTGGCTGTCGGTACTGTCCCCGCAGATTATACTGCCAGCGCCCGTCCCCGTCAGAATAGGTCAGCCTGGACAAGACTATCCGTGGCACTGGAGTGTGGTGCCCTGGATAGCGGGGCAGACCGCTGATTGTGTGGACTTACGGGCGTCGGAAGCGGTGCGCCTGGGTGAGTTTTTGCGATCGCTCCACACCCCTGCCCCAGCCAACGCCCCACGCAATTCCTCCCGAGGCATTCCACTTTCCCAGCGTGCAACGATTGTAAACAAGTCAATAGCTAGCCTCGCTGACAAAACGGACCTGATTACACCCACGATTCACCGCATCTGGCAACAGGCGCTAGCCGCCGCACCGACGAGTGAAGACCGATGGATTCACGGTGATTTGCATCCACAAAATATCCTGGCAGTAGGCGGAAAAATTATGGGTGTTATCGACTGGGGCGACTTGACCTATGGTGATGTCGCGACGGATTTGGCGACGGTGTGGATGCTGTTTGAGTGGGAGAGCGATCGCGCCGAGTGCCTGAATACTTACGGTGCGAGTGAAGCAGATCGGTGGCGGGCCAAGGGATGGGCGATCGCATTTGCTACTATCCTATTGGAAACCGGGCTCGTCAATAATCCTAGCCACGCAGCGATTGGGCGCAATACCCTACGACGCTTGCAAAGGATGCGGGCTCCTCTGAATGAAAAGGGTACAAAAAGCATCCGATAACTTCTATGGACGATATTCAAGGGCATTGGGCGCAAACCTGCATCGAGATACTCGCCCAGCAAGGCATTGTCGCAGGCTACCCAGATGATACGTTTCGCCCGGAGCGCCCCGTTACCAGAGCCGAATTTGCCACCATTATTGCCAAAGCCTTCCCAGGCGTCGCCAGTCGGTCAGCCATTAACTTTGTAGACGTATCCGAAGGCTACTGGGCCGCCGACACCATCGAGAAAGTGTACGTGACCGGCTGGCTCACCGGCTATCCGGGCAGCCGCTTTCGGCCCAACTTACCCATTCCAAAAGTTCAGGCAATCATCGCCCTGGCCGCAGGCTTAGGCTACGCCGCAGAACGCCTGGCAGAAGCCACCCTGAACCAGGTATTCTCCGACGCGCTCAGCATTCCAGCCTACGCCAGGGACGGTGTCGCCGCCGCTGTAGAACAGCAGCTGGTAGTGAACTACCCAGACATTAAGCAGCTTCGCCCCAACAAACCTGCAACCCGAGGCGAAATTGCTGCCTTGGTGTGTCAGGCGCTTTCACGGCAAGCCAATCAGGCCAGTCCCCTCTCCTATCGCCTAATCGCCACCCTGTCCAATACCGAAATTCGCGGTGCGTGGCTCACCAATATAGACAGCGAGGTTCTGTTCTCCAATGTGGGCCTGGTAACGGCGCTAGATAAGCTGAAGGACTACAACTTCAACACGGTGTACCCCACAGTGTGGAACTGGGGGTATACGCTGTATCCCAGCGCGGTGACGACTCGGGTGTTTGGGTTTAAGCAGGGGCTGTATCCAGCAACCGAAAATCAAGGGCGCGATGATGTGGCTGAGTCCTTGCAAGATAACCGCGACATGCTGTTAGAGCTAATTGGCCTGGCGCGTCAGCGAGGACTGAAGGTAATTCCCTGGTTTGAGTTTGGCCTGATGGCTCCGGCGGATTCGCCATTAGCTAAGCAGCATCCGGAGTGGATGACGCGTAAAAAGGACGGCACCCGCGTTGAGTTTCACAACAAGGGTAAGTATGCGCGGGTATGGCTCAATCCCTTTCACACAGAAGTGCAGCAGTTTCTGGTTGATATGGTCAGCGAGCTGAGCGCTAATTACGATATTGATGGCTTTCAGCTGGACGATCACTTTGGCCTGCCGGTTGCCTACGGCTACGACGAGACAACGGTGGCGCTGTACCAGCAAGATACTGGCAACGCGCCGCCCGCCAATGCCAAAGACCCGATATGGATGCGCTGGCGAGCCGATAAAATAACCCAGCTAGTGGGTCGCCTTTTCCGGGCGATGAAGGCGCACCGCCCTAGGGCCATATTTTCGGTATCGCCCAGCCCTGCCTGGTATGCCTACGACAGCTATTTGCAAGACTGGCCAAACTGGGAGCGTCAGGGCTATGTGGAAGAGCTGCTGGTGCAGATTTATCGGCGTAATTTAGAAAGCTTTGCCTACGAGCTAATTCGCCCGGAAATGATCGCGGCCAGGGATCGCATTGCTGCCGGTGTGGGTGTTTTGAGCGGTCTGCGGCAGAGCTTTATGGATAGCGAGCTGATTGAAGCGCAGGTGGAGGAGACTCGGCGTCAGGGCTATGCAGGTGTGGTGTTTTTCTTTTATGAGTCGATTTGGCAGGCGGGGAATGAGACGCTAGACCGAAGGGAGAGAATGGTGCGATCGCTGTTTCCTACGCCGAGACCGCGTCCTTTTCCGATAGCTACAGAGTGATTTCAGCTGGCTTTGCAGTAGCTGCAGGTCGCCAGGATTTTGAAACGATTGATGGCATAGGGGCGAACATGCGGCAGAATAGGAAGACTGATTATGTGCTGGTCTCGGAAGGCAGCGACAAATCAGCAGTAGCATTGCTTGAGGATACGCTGTGATGGACACCCAACTGACCTACGAAATTGCTGGCGGAACGTTAGGTGCGATCGCCGTCTTAATCGGTATTATCGGCGCTAGCAGACAAAAGTCCACCGCCAAAAAGACCGAGTCACTACAGTCGCAGCTGCAATCGCAGGTAGAATCCCTCACTCAGGAAAATAAAACGTACACCGAAGCGCTAACCCTGGCCAAAGCTGCCGTAGGTGACTTGGAAAAGCAGCTAAGCACTTCTGTACAAAAGCTGAAAACGCAGGAAACTAAAGGCCTGACGCTGGAAAAAAAAATAGCAACCGTCCGCACAGAAGCTGAAAAGGCAAAAGAACAGCTAGATTCGCTAGCCTCGGAGCTGAAAACCAAAGAGCAAAGCTACATCCAGAAAGTTGAAGCGCTGGAAAAGCAGATAAGTACTGAGAAAGCTAGCCTGCAAGAGACCACCAAAGCTGAGCTGACAGCTGTCGAAGCCGCGCATAAAAAGGAAGTCGCTAAGCTACAGCAGCAAATAGAAACGCTACAGACCCAATCCAAAAGTGCTGCGGATGATAGCCATACGCAGCTGAAGAAGCTACAGTCTGAGCTGCTAGATAGTCAACAGACAAAAGCAAAGTTAGAGAAAGAACAAACCCAGCTACAGACTCAGATAAGTACGCTACAGCAGCAAGTAGACCGTCTGACACAGCAGAATGAGTCCGCACAGCAGGCAAACGCACAGCAGTTTGAAGCTCAGATTGCCCGGTTACAAGCAGAGCTTACTGCCGCAAATGAAACTGAGAGCCAGCTAAAAGCAGCGCAGACACAGGCTGAGGCTCAGCAGCAGGCCAGTAAAGCAGCCAGTGAAGCGGCTCAGAAAAAAGCATTAGACAGTTTGCAGCAACAAGTTAGCAGCCTGACCGAGAAAAGAGACTCTTTAGTGCAGGAATTAAAGACTCAAAAACAAACCCGAGAAACTGAAAAGGAAACCTTACGCAGCCAAATTTCCGATTTGGAGGGGCAGCTCAATGAGCTTGCTACCGCTAACGATCAACAGTCGGCTAAGCTGATTGAGCAGCAGATTCGACCGCTGAGAGAGGAGCGTGATGCGGCGAAGAAAGCAGTGCAGGAGGCGCGGTCGGTGGTGGCTACGCTAGAAGCGCAGGTGAAGGATGCGATCGCCACTCAAGAAGCGCAGAAAAAAGAACAACTAGCGACCGAGCAAGCCCTTAACAAGCTTCGTGAACAGCAAAAAGAAACTGAAACCCAGAATAAATCTCTTGAGCAATTGGAAAAACAAGCTGCTGAGCAATCAGCCAAACACGCCGAAGAGATTGCTCCGCTTCAGGCGAAAATCCAGTCAGTCTCGGATGAACTTGCCCAAACCCAATCAACCATGACTGAACAGCTGGCCACCGTAGAGCAGAGCAACACTGAGCTAACCGAGCAGGTTAAGACACTAAAGGCAGAGAAAGCTGCGTTAGAAGAAGCGATGAAAATTAGCCAGCAGGTGATTACAGCGCTGCAAAAGGAGACTGCTAGCACCTCGACACAGAAGGGCTTGGAAAGTACACAGCAATCTTCAGACAAGACAGCCAAAAAGAGCGAGACCGCTAGCCAGAAAGCATCGGCCAGTCAGTCTACGACTGGTCGTAAGCCGAAGAACAGCTCACCCAAAGATAGTCAAGCTAAAAAGGGTGGTTTAGAAAGCGATCGCTCCAACGGCAGTGCTGTCAGCCCCGATGCCAACAAGCCAGCAGACAATTCGGGCGATAAGCAGGCCGAACTCAATCAATCGAGTGGTTCGCTAGCAGGGAAAATCTTCGTCATCACAGGCTCTCTGGAGCAGATTACCTACGAACAAATCACCGAAACCGTTACCAATGCAGGTGGTCGCATCAACAAAATGCCCAGTTCCAAAACAGACTACATCGTAGTAGGTAAGAATCCTGGCAATAAGTTGAAGAAGGCTGTGAAATGCAACGTACCTCAGCTAAATGAGGCAGAGCTATTAGAACTGTTTGATTCTTTGGGATAGAGAAAACAGCTGACTGCAGTCAGCTGTTTTCTCTACCAATCTTCAGCATCTGATTACCGCCCTTTTGAAACTCATAATTAACAGTTTGAATGTCCATTTCAAAGTCTTCTCCTTTCAACGCTTTCATAACCGCATCGAGATGTGGTGACGTTTTACCATCCAGCGCCAGCAGTGGGAAAATTCGCACCTCTGCTGCAATCCGCAGCAGTTCACGGATAGACGCCATATGAAAATTGCAAGACAGCTTCTCTGAATATGTGAATAACAAATGCGAACAAAAGCATAGCTCATACGCATTGTCAGCGATATCTAGCGTAGGTAACGATTGAAACTGATAGCGGCCTTCAGCTTTACCCGAATCGTAATCTGCTAAAAACGTCTTCATGGCAGAGAGCCTCGCCTCACCAAGCTCATCTGCATCGCGAAAGTTTGTCCAAACGTAGCGCTTTGCGTTCTGCTTTACCTGAGAGATAATGGGCTCGTAACTTGCCTGCACCCGCTCTTCAATTTGCGCTGCCGAGAACTGATAAACTGGGTCGACAGAAGTGACAGAATAGCCAAGCTCAGTCATCTGCGCGTTGAAGCTGGCAGGGCCGTCGCCACAGCCCAGGATTCGACGCTGTAAATCTGCTTCTGACAGGTTGAACATTAGTTTGTATTCTTCTAATGTTCTGCCCCAGGGTGCGATCGCAGCTAGCTTCATAGGAATACCTTTCTTTTGCAGAGAGTGTCTATTATCTTTTGCAGAGAGAGTCTATTACTCCTGACAGAGTCGGCAGACTCTACCAGGCACTTTGAACGTCTGAAAATGTTCGCCGCAAACATTTGTATAGGGGAATCGGTAGAGCCTAAAATTTCAGCTTTTGAAGCGCAAAGTACTCAGGGAAAAGGCTCTAGATACCCTCAGTATCGTAGCCTTTGAGGTCACTGTCTAAAGTCCAGATAAAAACGCGACGACCTGCTGCTTTTTTGACGAACTTATCCCACTCTTTCACAATCGAAAGATCCCCTATTCCTGCACCGCGCATGGCCGATTCCGGAAATTGCGTTAGCCATATGCCAACTTCCTCTGTTGTTGGGAGCTGCATCACTTGCCAGGGAACTTCCCCTGCAATCGCCTTCTTCACCTCAGTGACAAACTTTTCCGCAAACTGGCGGCGATGTCACCCATTGCTTAGTTGGGCAATGTGATTTCCTGTTTCGTATACCGCAGCCATCGGTAGCAGCAATGTTGTATCTTCTTCTAGAAAATGTTTTAACGTCTGCATGACCTCGGCGCGATCACTATTCCTAGTCGGAATATCCAAAACGTTACACAATATAGTGGTATCAACAATGGCAACCGCACTCATATTTAAGAGGCTTCTCCTACACTGAGAGAGGCCAACCATTCCATTGCTCTTTGTTTCTTTTGCTCCGCACCAGGATGATGCTTCACAAACCGCTCTAGTAGCCCACGAGTCATTAGATGGCCTACAGAACCCTGGGCAATCAATTCAGGATAATCAGGGATATCCTGCAAACGAACGAGCTGGCTGGAACCGTCTTCAGGACTTCGATAGCAAAAAACAGTTTCAGGAATCGCTTCATTCGGTAAGGCATCCAGCAAGGCAGGATTGTGGCTGCTGATTAGAACTCTCAGATTTCTCCTTTTAGCAATGCTAGAAATACGTTCTAACAGCTCTGATGCTCTGCTAGGGTGGACGCCATTGTCAATTTCCTCAATTACGACCAAACTTTGCCTTGGTGCAGAGAGCAATGCCGCTGCGATAGACAATACTCGTAGCGTCCCGTCTGAAAGAATAGAGGCATCGTAAACGGTGGACTGTCCTCCGAATGTTTCAGTGAGCTGTAGCATTACTTCATCACGAGGCGTTTCAAGAAAGGTAATATCTTCAATGTCTTGCTCAGGGAGGCTTTGAACAAACTTTAGAACAGTTCTCTTAGTTTTTAAATCACGACATAAGTTGAACAGAACACCTGAAAGATTTTTACCATTTTCCTTCAGGACTTTATCTGTGCGGTGTCCATAAGCTCTCATAGCGCTTGGCTCAGGCTCTAAGAACACAATGTTGCTCAGCCAGCGGACGTACTTCTCAGCCACTGAGGGAATAATTTCACGACTTTTCGTATTCTCTGGGCGAAATCGAATATCGCTGCGGAGCTGAGTAAAAATAGCCATCAAGCTGCTACAAACGGTACTTGGCTTTTTCCCCCCACGCGCAAAATTATTGTAGGTCACAAAAACATCGCTGCCAGCACCCTGATTGACTGACAAAAGATGCTGTCTACGAGGCTGAAGCGCTTGCCAGTCGGTAAGTGCAGCGAATGCGGAAAGAAGTGGGAGCCAGCAATCTAGAATTAGATACCACTCAAATTATAGAAATGCTGTGAAAAAAACTCCCGCCTCTACGATGCCTTGAAAGTTTGGCTGGGTCAAGGCGAAAACTGGGCACATCTTGCCCACCTGACGACCTGCTTATGGCTGGTGTCCGCACTAATTCAGACGGGTGAAGTAAACCTGACGAAATGGGCGAAGCATGTGCCCTGCCGAGGACAGTACGCGCAAAGTCGGCAACGCCGTATTAGACGCTGGTTGGGGAATCCACGTATCAACGTGCATCGGCTCTACAAGCCTATTATCCAAGCCGCTTTGTCGGCGTGGGAAGATAAGTGTTTGTATGTCAGCTTGGACACCACTCAGTATTGGGATGAGTACTGTTTGATTCGTCTCGCGGTGGTCCATCGCGGCAGAGCGCTACCGCTAGCGTGGCGTGTGCTAGAGCACTCGAGTGCAACGGTTGCGTTCAGTGAGTATCACGAAATGTTGGTGCAGGCCGCTCGCTACTTGCCAACAGGGGTGAAGGTGATTTTGCTCGCTGACCGAGGCTTCATTCATACCGATGCGATGAGCGCACTCAGGCAGCTCGGCTGGCACTATCGCATCCGACTCAAGAGCAACACTTGGCTATGGCGCTCTACTGGCGGCGGATGGATACAGCCTAAATCAGTGCATCTGGCACGAGGTGAAGCGCGCTGCTTGCACACCGTCAAACTCCACAAGAAACAGTGGTATGGCCCAGTCCATGTCATCTTCGGTCGCAACAACCTCAACGGTGAACTCTGGGTCGTTGTCAGCGATGAACCCACCACACTGCAAACCTTTCAAGAGTATGGCTTGCGCTTCGATATCGAGGAACTATTCAAGGATGAGCAGTCCAGCGGTTGGAATCTGCAAAAGTCTGAGATTCGCTCGGTCTGTGACCTCTCAAGGCTCTGCTTCATCCTGGCACTAGCGACGCTCTATGTCACCGCTCAGGGCGTGGCCATCGTGGAACAAGGCAAGCGCCGATGGGTCGATGTCCATTGGTTTCGTGGCAACAGTTATTTCCGCATTGGGGTCGACTGGATTCAGTCTGCGCTACTCGACGGCTGGAAGCT
This sequence comes from Cyanobacteria bacterium J06581_3, assembly GCA_038531675.1. GTDB lineage: Bacteria > Cyanobacteriota > Cyanobacteriia > Phormidesmidales > Phormidesmidaceae > Phormidesmis. The sequence goes on along the minus strand of JBCBBK010000003.1, from coordinate 253,247 downwards.
CATCAAACAGGTTCTCTTCTCTTCTAATACAGACTTTGACCCGGCTATGGCGTCTCGCATACAGCACGAAAAACGCTCCTATCGCTTGGAGTTTCAGGTCTTTACCGCTCAGTTCAAACCGGATTAAACTTTTGTCAGTCAATCAGGCCAGCACCTTGAGGTGCGCTAGTAATCTCATAGAGTGGAACGGTCGAGATATCGCTGGTAATTTTTTCCTCAGAAACATGCAGATTGCCATCTTGCCCCAAGCTAATATCAATCGAAAAGTCTTTCCACTCCGTCTCCGTTGTGACGCAAGCAAGCCCAAAAGATGTAGCGCTACGATAACCAAGGTTTTCTACACCGCCCCTAAAAATGCTCTCATCTTGCTGATAAATCTGGCCGATGGAGCTGAGCTTTTCACCCTCCGCAATTTTGGCTAACAACCGCAAAGCTTCAATTGCATTGCTTTTGCCAGAAGCATTTGCCCCAATGAGTACCGTTAGTCTAGCTAGATGCAATGTGCCAGACCGGTAGCTCTTGAAATTCTCTAGTTTGATTTGAGTTAGCACTGGGGTGACTCCAAGTTAGCGGCTCATAGAATCGGTAACGAGACTAAAGCTACGAGCTGCCTGCCTCATGAATTATACACACTCGACCGCTGGCCATTCAGCCCGCAATCTATCACGGTTCTAGCGATCGCATTAATATAGTGAGTTCGGCGGCTGAAGCTATGAATCAAGTAGAGCCTCATCAGGCTCACTTTGACAGTCCTTCCATCGGTTTATTAATGTAGCAACACAAGGATTGCCTGCTAGCTGGTTAGTACGAACCCAATCAACATCAACCAATGCCGTTAACAGTTCAGTATCAAGTTTTCCTTGTAGGGCATGCCACTGGCGAATACTCGGTTGACGTGAAATTTTTCGCTTAGGAGAAGTAAGCCCCCCTACGATGTAATAACCCTCCTCAGGATCGTGCCATAGACGCTCTATTCCTGGTACGTTACGAAGCCATACTCTGACATCTTGCAAAGGAAGATCAAACACTCGCGATAATAGCTTTGTCCAAGAGGATATTAGGGTAGGACTATTTCTCAATTTGGATTTTTGCCCCGCACCTAGCTGACTATTTTTGAGCTGTAATAAGCGATCTGAACAACCCTTTCTAATCTTTTTATAATCAGCTTGTGTCGAACCGCTACGGGCTACTTCTCTGAGTGTCTCATACCAACAATCACATAAGTTATTTAGTTCTTTTAGCAACATCTGCTTATAGCTGTGCGTTATCTCTCCTTCGTTTGCAAGCTGTTCGATATGTGTTATTAGTTCCTTGCTCTGAGGTAGCTGCCATTTCACAAGAGGCAGGCTTAAGTTGTGAGACTCTAGGATTGCGATCGCCCTATCTAAGTTTGAAGGGAGCATATGGGGTGTTTCATACTTTGGATCTTGAAAAGAAACTGAAACACGATCAGATTTATGAATGACAATAGTCAGCCGGTGGGCAAAGCGATTGAGTTTTTCCTCCGGCGAGCCAAAGCCTTGCATAACAGCTTGGGGCCTATAACTATAGGGCCATTTTTGTTGTAGAAGTTCTAACAGTCCACGAACCGACATGTCAAAAGCTTTTAATACATTATTGCAGGCTTCAACATGGTTCGGAGTAGCCGGATTAAAAGGTAACATGATGGGTCTATCGTTGCTAACTGTGAACAAGTAGCCATTTGTTATCACTACAAGTTCCTCTGTCAATAGTGCTTGCTGCTCGGGCAGTGACGTACTAATTCTGGCATCATCACTTAATAAAAGATGCTTAAGTTCAAGCTCTTTAATCACAATCTCTGATTTTCTCTTTAAGGCTTCTTGACATTCTTGTTCCTCAAATTGCGATAGATCGTAGTCATAGTATTTTGAACCGGCTTCTGGAATGAGGTAAGTTTTGCCATCATCACTATTACTTTGCTCGATGAGTAAGCCTTCTGCTACTGAATCGCCGATGAGATCGTTAGGATTCACATTAATATGCTGACAGGCAAATTTTGAGTGCAATGGCTTCGTTACAGGATATCGATCGTCCACTACGCCTTTTAACTGGTCAAGAAGTATTAGAAGTCTCTGATTTTTGTCAAAATCAATTTTGGCGACATTATCAAGCTCAACGCTTGGCAGTAAGTTAAGCTGTGTACCTAGTCCTTTCTCCTCTAAGGCTTGCTGTATACCTCTGAGAATTTCTGAAGCAGGCACAGCGTTTGATTTTCTCAAGTCAAGCACGTCTACCGTTGTATCCAGATCCATGCTAGGAATCAATGACCGAGTAGAAGGGTTGGATTTGTATTTTGTTTTGTGGGGCAAAGGTCTCAGCTTAAGAACTTTAGGCCGTAGTTTAAATCCAAATACTTTAGCTTGCTCGATTAATTCGTCCTGAACGGACTTGAGAATGTAGGGCCAGCTAAGCTTTAGGGCTTTAGCCGACGATAAGTCTATAAAGGCACGCTGCCTCCTTTTATTTTTTCTCTTCTGAATTTCTTCGTACACCGTACCCTGCGTTTTTTCTCCGTGAGTAGGAATCCATCGAACAAGAACTTTGTTTTTGCCATATGTCCATAGCGACTTCCTGTATTGGTCGTTAGCGCTCTGTTTACTTGGAAGCTTAGCAACAGGTCTAAGAGGGACATTTTCGTAAAAGAGAACAATTTCAGTTGTGTTTTTGTCTGCTAGTTGCTGCGTACGACAATCCAGGCTAATTGCATTGATCCCTGTGCTTTTCTTTCCTTGCCAGACATCAATTTTTAACAGGGGGCGTCCCAGTTTATGGCTACCCTTGCAGTGGCTCCCAAACGCCGCAGCCTTGCGCATGATAAGCCGTATCCAAATAGGATTCATTTTTGGATCGTAGCGAATCCTTTCCGGTTCAATGATAATATCGTCCCTATTTTTGATGATAGGTGGCTTATCATCTACGGAGTCAAGTGCAACGAATAATCCGAACTGTCCTCGATAACTTCGCATTAGATAGGGATAATATCGATCAGATAGCTCAGTATCCAGATGCGCCTGCCATTCTTTCCAGCGATAGCTTTTCGCTAGTGGATAGTGGTAAACAATTAGCTGCTCAGCCTTATCAGCATCTATTTCGTCATCCCGGTAAATGGTGTGAGATAGCGGTAGCTTACGTCCGCCATCTGGAGGTGTCGGTTGCATAGAAAAAATCCTTGATGATTAAGATGATTAAAAGTACTTAGGAAACCAGTCGAATAAAGTCCTGAAATCCTGGTGTAGATGACGCAATGGGATCGTTCGTTACGCAGCCACTTAGGATTAAGATATCGGCCTGTTTCGTCGGTGTTGGATTGAGGTCATAGTCAAAGCCAAGTAGCGGAGCATCTTCTCTAATGGCGACAAAGTTTAAGATAGCCAACTTTATGCCTTCACCTTCTGCTTTTCGTACTTGGCTAAGCTTGCTAATTAAGCCCAAGGGCGCTGTAGTCGGCTCTGCTCCTCCTGCCAGCCAATTTTGATACTCATCATCTGCTCTGTCTTGGCTAGACTGGCTCCAAAACTTAGCATCGACACGAAAGCTTGTTCCAGACACGCTGAAGTCGTACAGCTCTAATACCTTTGGATTGTTTAAGTCCGTATGGGTTTTAATCCCCTCTTTATGAAGCAATGCTCTAATGGCTTCTTCACCCAATCGACCTTGAAGCAAACGCTGTACCACTACAGGATGAAAAGCATATCGCTGCTCTCCATCGTTTGCAAAGGGAACCATGGAGGTTCTATACCCCTTTCTATTAAACCAATCGACGATGGCGGAATCCCGCTGGATATATTCATATAGGCGCTCTGGGTTATACCGTTTTCTTCCTTTCCCTGGAGAACTGAAAAACTGCCAGGTAGTTGGGTCGTACCATATGTCTTTGTGAGAGCTGCTTTCGGTTGGCTTCTCAAAGCAGGCCCAATCACGTAGTGGAATCTCTATTCCGTATGTACTATTTGTAGGATTCCAGGCATAGTCATATTGCAACACAGCCCTACCTAGCTGAAACCACACCCTTCTAAGCTCATCTACGTTGTTAGAGTTTTTGCGTGAGTCACGAATAGCAGGCACTAACGTATTATCTATTATCTCAATAGCCATTTCCCCCGGCTGAGTGGGTGTCAATAGCTGTGTTAAGAAGTCATCTTCTTCTACATTTTTTTGCTCAAGCAAAGCTTCTAGAAGTTGTACATTGAGATTGCTGACTAAGCGGCGATTATTGACAAACATTGGTATCGATGCAAATCGAGTTAGTGTTTCAGCCAAATTAGATGATACGTAAATGTCAACTTTAGGCACTTTTCGCCAAGTACGCTCAAGGCGACCTACCTGCTGCTGAACATTTGCAGCAGTGTTCCTCACGTAGTCATTCAATTGCTTATAGCGCGTGTTTAGAGCATTTATCTCCCACCTAGCGTTAGTCATTAATGGCAGTATATTTCTCCTATGTTCAGTACGAGACAGCTCTCCAGTTCTACAAAGCTTGTCAAGATTTCTCAATTGAATTCCAGCGTGCGCCATTCTATCTTGAGTGCCGTCATTTTCTTCGAATGATGAAAAGTAGAAATGTTGAGCTTCTAAAAGATATAAGCAAGTTAAATCCATCTGTACGCTGGCATTATTATCTGCAAAATCGGGGAGAGAATAATCCAAGTTGATGCCATTAGTTGCTGAAGCAGTCTGCGTCAATACAAGAACAGTTCTACCTGTATCAAACGCAGCTTGATACGCACTGCTGAAACCAGTCTTCTTCTGGCATTCAGCCGTTAGCAGACAAAGGAGCATAGATGAACCATGAGCGTTGACGGGAATTAAATAATTATTAAAAGTTTCTGCATCGAAATTAGATGTTGTTGTGTCATTCGATAATATGGAGCTAAATTCTCCTTCAAACTTTAACCAGGTTAGCCACTCTCGACTTTGCTTTGCCTCTTGACTATGCAACCACTTTCGCAGGTACTTAGTTGAGTTTACAAAAGCAAGTTGGCCTTTATGCTCAGATCTATCTCCTGCAATATTGACAATATCCAGAAGCATACACAGAAGCTTCTGACGATACTCTTGTACGCCCTTAGAAACAGGATTACCCTCTTGATGAAAGAAGTCTGACGATAAGGCCGCTAGCATTTCCTGATATTCATGGGTTTGCTGATTCTGTGAAAAGTCACTGATATGTAACTGTAGTGTTGTTTTTCTGATGGCAGCTTTTGCTTGACTAATCTGCGAAATCATCTCGTGCTGTCGCAAAAGATCATTGTCATCTTGCACATAAGGTATAGGCCTTTTGAACCAGCTTTTAGGTCGTTCTCCAAACTCTATCCCTAAAAAGCTTTTGGTGATAGTTGGCGTACGAGCTTCAGCAATATATCTGAGTGCAGACGTCAGCCACCGAGTGTCAAAATGACCAATAGCCCTCTCTATATACGATGTAGCAGAAAGCGCAAAGACTAAATTCCGGCTCGATAGGGAAAGTAAAAGCCCTTCTGGTGTAGTAGGTAAAAATGCTCGCCTAATTTGGATTCGAGTTGGATCGAGCTCTACTTCTGAGGCGTTTTGATAGAGAAGCCAGCTAGTTAATCCAAATACGTTTGCATGTGTATTGGGAAGAATATTGCTGTCTATTAAGTGAAAGCGTCTTAGCTCATCTAAGTCAGTGCGGGGCAAAGAGTATAGTGACAGGTTGGGCAGTGTTGAACTGTAATAAGAAGGCCGATAGTCGTTAGCAGCATCAAAAAGCAGGCAACTGAGCTTTGAGATATAGTCTCTTGCTTCGTTCTCGGTGGCGGCGAGATTTGACAACATCAAACTGAACTGACGAATGAACTTCTCCATAAGGCGTAAAAAATCGCTGACATCGACAGTGTCTGGATCGGGCTCTTTTCCTATTTCTCTTTCCTTTATTTCGTACCCGTGGGCAACTCTCCTCATCGTTACTGGACTGCTAGTAACTAGGTGATCTGAGCGAAATAAAAACTGTTTTTTGAACGCTTTTCCTCCCTCATAATCTTGCTTTGGAATAACGAAAGCTCGTAAGTCACTCAGGTCAATATTTTTATCCAGCAATGCGTCTTCTAACTCATCTAGAAACGCTTTCAGTCGTTCATTGATCCTTGAAACTGGCTCAGTTGTCACATACTGCATCCGTTTCAACAGTCTTTTCCCACTCTCTAGCAATTGCCCCAAACATTCTGGTGGTTCTTGAACGGCTTGGTCTTGAGCCAGTAACTGCTGAAGTACATCAGATTGATAATCAAACTCGTCGATAAAAATAACGTGACCGCTTAAGTCACTGTGCGACATTCGTACTTTATTTTGACCGTCATAAAATGACGAAAATAGTTTTTGAGTGGTCATAATCAACAAGTGCTGTCGATCATCATGCCAACAGATAGCGGGAAAAATTCGCCTTATCCACTTATTGTCTCTAAACGCTTTCAAACGCTTGGCAGCTGCTTGGCTTAGCTCCTTATCGGACTCTGACTGCGGATTTGCTTTTGTGACTTCCTGTTCCAACTCTGACATGTTTTTGAGTAATATACGCTCAAGTGAAGCACAGGCTTTCCCCAAATCTTCTTTTTCACGAGCTAAATACTTACGTGCTATCGGCAAGTGATTATTTTGACTATTTAATGAGCGGCTGGTAACTGCTATTTCCTTACAGCTCTTGATCAGTTTTTCCTTCAAGCCTTTGATGACGAGTAAGTTTTGGCTAGAGAGGTATTCAATTGAGCTAATGGGATCTGGGATATCAGAAGGTTGCAGATCATCTTCGTGCGGGAGTGGCGTTTGCGTGACCGCTGAAACAACACTTTCAGATTGAGCATAGAGAACACTGACAGAAAATGGCTCGCTGTTGTCACTGGTGCTCTTAACCGTGCTGTTCAAGATATCGTGCAGAATATTCCATCGGTGGGTTACCAAGATGGCCTGACGATTCTCATTTTTTATGAGATCTAAGGCTGGGATAACTGCGTCATTAAAACCTTTTCGGTAAAGCGAGCTACTTTTCCCTCCACCTGTAGGGCCTTGTAGCTGACAGAATCCGGCTATTCCACGTCGCTTTCGCTTCCTGATTTTCGGCGACTGTTCTGCAAGCCGAATAGCGTTTTCTAAGGTATGTTGGATAACCGCATTGTAAGAATGCAGTAGCTTCGTAGTCATATTGAACCTCATTCGTTTTGGGTTATCGAGGTAATACTGTGTACACGCTTAGTCCGTATAGTTCGTGTATACAGTGTGTTTTTGCACCGTACGGATAGAACACTTATATCATCAAAAACTATCAGTGAGCAGCGCGAATAATGTCAAAAAATGTAAAGGCAATCTCAGCATACTGAACTAGGAGCTATGCATTTCTTTCGACGCAACTAGCTTTTGTGACCTTCATAAGCTCTTAACGTGTATGCGCTTACAAAGTCATTAGCACTGAATTTAGTGGAGAAGAAGACTTATATAAATTGCGTAACTTTTAGATCTGTGTGGATGCCAAATATTGCAGCAACCATGCCGGAAGATCAGATAGATAGGTTCAACGATGTGAATGCAATGGGTAGGGCCGGACAGCCCGAAGAGATAGCGCCTGCCTATGTGTACTTTGCAGCGGAAGACCGCAGCTTTAGAATAGGCGCCCTACTAGATGTGACGGGCGGCCAGCTGTAGGAACAGGAGCTTGATAGTTAGCGTACGAATTCATGTATCCGTATGCTTGCTATACAATTAGCAAAGCTAGCTATGAAGGTTATTGAAACGACAGCGACTGTTGATGGACGAGGACAATTGCGTTTAGACTCTCCTCTTACGTTAGGCCTCAATCAGCGAGTACGAGTGATTGTGCTAATTACAGACGACGAACAATTAGACCCTGACGACACGCCAAATGATGTCGTCTTACAAGGTTTGCGTGAGGGACTGAAGGAAGCTTTGTCTGGTCAAGCTATTCCTTTATCACAAATGTGGGACGGCATTGATGTCGAGTAGGTCTGTCTTGTTGAGATTATGTTAGCGTTTTGCGGGTAGCAACTCAAGGCGAAACAAACCGACCAAGGATAGCAGTATCAAATTACACATAGTAAAAAAGCTCCGTGGATTGTCACAGAGCCTTGGTATCGTAGCCCTGAGAAAAAAGGTCGGGTACGATGTCCCTCATTATACGAGAACGCAGCCTCAAAGTCGCTGATTGTATCAAAACGCAGACTTGCGCCACCGTGCAATCGATATCAAGGCTGACCGGCATACACCGTAGTAGTGTGTATCGCCACCGCCAGGCAATCGCTCGGCGTAATCAACATCCAGAATCGAGCCTCTGGGAAAGTGAAGTTGGCCATCAGTGGCTGGTGCGCCTGGTGTTCGGCCTGGTCTACTACTTCGGTATCAAGCAGGGTGTCGGGGCAGAGAGCCTCTCAGAATTTATCAAAGCCGTTCACTTAGATACCCATGTGGCAAGCTCCCCGAGCGCCCTCCGTCAGCTCAAGGGTCGGGTTACTCAAGTGGTCAGTGACTATGGCGAGGCGCAAGCCGCGCAGTGTCAGCCAAAAGCGGGAGAAGGCATTTGTGTGGGTGCTGATGAAACCTTCTTTGGTCTCCCGGTTCTAGTCCTGATAGAACTCTCAAGTGGGTTTATCTTCATTGAAACCGAGTGTGAGAATCGGACTTATCAAACCTGGATGGAACAGGTGCAGGCATGGCAAGCACAGCACGGATGGCACTGTCATTATCTGGTGAGCGATGGGGCCAGGGCGCTGGTAAAGCTAGCCGTATCAGGCTTAGGCTGCGTCAATGTCGCTGACCTATTCCATGCGATGCGTGCCTTGAGTCAACCGCTAGGACAGACGCTTGCGCGGCGGTTTGCCGCGCTTAAGAAACAACCCGATGAGCGTCAACAACAACAACTGCAACAGGACAACAAAACCTATCATTATGCCCTCGAAGTGATTAGCCAAGCTATCCATCCCTTCGCCCAGAGTAGTTCACGATGGCAAACAGAAAGAGACGTGTTGACACAACTGGCACCCCCTTTGCAGCAGCTGTGGAACTTGGCGCATGAGTATCGCTCAGAAAAAGCTTTAGCGGCGCTCGATACGTTTGAGAACCAGGTTTCATCGTTTGCTCAAGGCATCAACGCTTGGCAACAATGGGTCACGCTCGCACTGGAGGCGAAGACCTCAGAGGACGCTATCCGTCAGTGGGTGCGCTCGGCTCTGTTGCCTTGGGTCTACTGGCTACAGCAAGCGGATAAAACCCGACAGCCTGCGCTCAAACGCAGTTATCAACAGGCCGCTAGTGATGCGTTTGACCGGCTCGTTGACCATTCATTCACCCAACAGTTAACCGATGATCAGCAACAACAATGGGTGCGGTGGTGTCGTGAGTTTTGCACCAAGTATCAGCGCACGTCTTCTGCCGTTGAGGGCCGCAATGGCTACCTCGCAAAACTCCACCATGCAAGGCGCGATTTCTCTGAGCAATCACTCAAGGTGCTGACCATCATTCACAATTTTGACCTCAAACGAGACGATGGCACCACCGCTGCGCAGCGCCTGTTCGGTCACGAGTTTCCCGACCCTTTTGAGTGGATGCTAGAGACGATTGGCGAGCTGCCGATGCCACGGCGGTCTGCCAAAGCTCAGCACGCCAAAACCGCATACGTAGACAGTTTCTCGGCTTAAGTTGGTACCCCGTTTTGCTTTCAATAGAAAAACTCATGGAACCTCCAGAAAGTATCCGAACCAAGCTAGAAAAATAAGACCGATTCTTCAGGATGAGTATCACATCACTGAACTTGGTACTTTTGGTTCTTATGCTCGGGGAGAGCAAACCGAGAGTAGCGATGTAGATATTCTGGTTGAGTTTGATCCTATGTTTTGACTTTGGCTTATTCACCTACTGTCACATTCAAAACTACATCAGCGATATGTTGGATAAAAAAACGACTTGGTCATGAAATCCGCCCTCAAGCCCTATATCGGCAAAAGCATGAACTAGGCTAAAATCGGGATCGACAGACAAAGAGGCAGGCGGCATGTCACAAACCGACGCGATTGCAAGTATTAATTCACTACTCTTGCAGCTCCCCGAACCCCTCCAAGTCGAGGCATTGCACTATGTTGAGTATCTGACTTCTCGCCGTGTCAGTACAGTTTCCCAGATTGAAAATCGCCTTGAAGCCCCAAAACGCAATGGTTTTGGCATTCTTAGAGGTAAAGTCACGATCGCTGATGATTTTGATGTACCTTTGGAAGAATTTGCCGATTACCAATAACTCATGAACCTGCTCATCGATACACACATTTTGATTTGGTATGTCGCTGGAAACCCTAGGCTGAAACCAACGATGACCGATCTGCTAGAAGCAACTGAGAATAATCTATCTATCAGTGTTGCCAGTCTTTGGGAAATCGTAATCAAAATTGGTAAAGGCAAGCTCGATCTAGGCGTTGAGTTTCGTGAATTAGAAGGAATCTTGAATCGATTGAACATTCAAATCCTACCGATATTGTTTGGTGATCTCAACGTTCATCGGACATTACCCTTTCATCATACCGACCCATTTGATCGACTCATCATCTCTCAAGCAATTAGTCAAAACTGGGTACTAATGAGTGCTGATTCAGCGTTTAGCAATTATCCGATACAAAACATCTGGTCAGAATCGTAGGAAAATCTGTACGCGCTACCAGAGCCGACACTCAAATTGTAGATATAAGATGGACCACTTTCATCTGAATACGTTTCAAGTGCAACTTTTGCCGCTGATTAATGGCTAGGTTACCAAGGCAATTTCTCTCCGTTAGAGTGCCAGAACGTACCTGTGTTGCTCAGCGCTAGCGCGTCAATCGCCTTCAGTAAGCCAGTCACAGACGTTTCAGGAGAGATGCCGTTACTGTTGAAGTTGGTCATACCTGTACTTACTAGCCCTGGATGCAAGATAGCCACGGCAATTCCCTCACCTTCCAAATCTTGAGAGAGAGATTTGCCTGCCATAGAAACTGCCACCTTCGACATGCGATAGCCGTAGGTGCCGCCAGATGTGTTGTCCTCGATAGAGCCCATGCGACTGGTCATGATAGCGACTTTGGTAGGGTTCGCCTGGCTCTTCTTTAGGTTGGGTAGCAGGGCTTGAGTAAGTTTTAGAGGCGCGATCGCATTCACCTCAAACTGTTCTCGAATCCCCTCCACATTCAAGTCACCCAAAGAAGACTGCCGATAAATGCCCGCATTATTGATCAGCACATCAATGGGCGTGTCAGCCAAGGAGCTAGTGAGAGCAGCGATCGCCCCATCATCAGAAACATCAATCCCCGACTCTACCCGCACACCCAAAGCATCCAGCTCGTCAGAACTCTGCCTGCATACAGCAATCACGTCATCCCCACGCTCGTTTAACTGCTTGCAATATTCGTAGCCAATCCCACGATTAGCGCCCGTCACCAGGTAAGTTGTCATTGTTCTATTTGTGGTAAACAACAGCTGCGATCAATAACTTATTTTAGAACCCTATTTTTGAGGACGGAGTCTCTTTACCCAACAATCTCTACTAGCTCTAGCTCAAACGTCAAGTCTTGACCCGCCAGCGGATGATTACCGTCCAGAGTGACCACACCTTCCTTCATATCAGTGATGGTGACTGCCATTGCCTCACCGCTTGGCGTCTGCATTTGCAGTCGCTGTCCTATTTCTAGCTCAAAATCTGCGGGAATATTTTGCTTTTCAATATCGGCTACCATCTCTTCTTGGTAAGGACCGTACGCCTCATCCACAGGAATGGTCTTAGTGACAGTTTCCCCCGGCTCTAGCCCGGTCACTGCCGCGTCAAATCCTGCAATGACCATGCCTGTACCCAGGGTAAATTCTAACGGGTCTCGCTCTTTTGATGAGTCAAACACCTGGCCGTTGTTTAGCGTGCCTGTGTAGTGAACTTTGACCTTATCGCCTGATTTTGCCTGAGCCATAACTGAGTCTAGCCGTGTTGAAAACGACGCTTACACATTTCATTACTGCTCAATTACTTTACTAGATAGCTTCAGTTTGAACGGGTAGGGAAACCCGGAATAGCCTTACTAAGTGTCATAGACGATGTCTTTCTTGATACATTTCTGGTATAATGGGGTTGACAAATGACTCAACTGGTCTGCTTTTTGTGTCTTTGCTAGCTGCGTTCTAATTTTTCGTTTCTGCTAGCACTGTCAGCTTTTTCTCTAAATTTTACGTGGCTTCTTCTCGAACTCAACTCGGCTTTCCATCCCTTTTATTGCGCTCTGCCCTAATGGTGTCGGCGATCGCATCCATATACCTACTCCAGCAGCTCAACGATTCAAATGCTCTTCAGCGTGCAGACATTATTTCTGCCCTGCCATCCCTTAACTTTCTACGCTAGCGATTTTTGACGCTGCACTAAACTAGATCCACAAGCGAGAAGGGTCTAGAGCTGATGATAATGCGACTAAAGCCATGGCAGGTGGCCGTACTGATTGCGCCAATTGCCATCATCGTGACATTTATGCTCGTCGCTGCCGGGCAGCAAATTCGCGCCTGGGGCATTAACTGGATCTGGGCTGTTTTCATCTTTATGCTGCTGGGCTGGCGGTTGCTGATTGTCCGCTGGACGCGTCCAGCATTTGCTCAGGCTGAAGCCTTGGTCTCTGAAGTGAACGCCGAGCTGGAAGCAGCAACGGCGGATGCAACGGCAGCAGCAGATGATGCGGCAGCCGCTTTTGAGGGCGGACCAAGCAACAATACTGCTCCGCAGGTAGAAGCTGCGCTTCGGCAGGTTTTGGAAGCTGCCAAGGAAGATGCCCCCGTATGGGACGATTGGGGCGCCTTCTGGCAGCGATGCCTATCACTGATTACCGCGATCGCCCACATCTACGCGCCCGAAGTCAAACGGCCGCTGCTGAATATTTATGTGCCTGAAGCCTACGGCCTGATTCGCGGCACCGTAGATGATACCGACCGCATGATGCAGAAGCTATCACCGGTACTGGGTCAGGTGTCCGTGGGGCAAATGGTGGAAGGTGTAGAGCTGTACCAGAAGATAGAGCCCTCGGCGAAAAAGCTGATTAAGGCATTTAACTGGGCGCAGTGGGTGCTGAATCCGGCAGCGGCGATCGCCCGTCAGGTCAGCGCCAAAAACATGGACCAGGCCAATCAGCAAATATTGCTAAATATCAGCAATATGCTGCGAGAGACCGCCCTGCGAAACCTGGCCCAGCAGTCAGTAGCACTATACGGCGGCCAAAGCTACCAGCAAGACCAGGCGGCGCTGGCTGATGTTACCTCCGAAGAACCTGCGCTGCCGAAAGTGAAGACAGAAACCCTGCGCGAAATTTTAGATCAGGCAGAGCCTGCTGAGGCAGTTGAACAAAAGCCGGTGAATATTCTGCTGGTAGGCCGCACGGGAGCAGGAAAAAGTAGTGTCATCAATACACTATTTCAGGCCGAGCGGGCTGCGGTAGATGTGCTGCCCAGTACCGATACGATTGCGAGCTATCGCTGGCAGGAAAAAATGCCTGGCAAGGCGGTGAGCGAGGCGTTGACGCTGTGGGACACGCCTGGGTACGAACAGGTTGCCAGAGAGGATTTGCGAGAGAGAGTTATTGACTATGCCACTGAAGCCGACCTGCTGCTGCTGGTAACCCCTGCGATGGACCCAGCGCTACAAATGGACGCCGACTTTTTGCAGGAAATGCGAAATGAAGTCACCGACTTGCCTGTGATTGCGGTGGTGAACCAGGTGGACAAGCTACGCCCGATTCGTGAATGGAGCCCTCCTTACCAGTGGCGTACAGGCGCATGGCCAAAGGAAAAATCGATTAGAGACGCGGTGGCCTATCGGGCAGAGCAGCTGGGTGAGTACTGCGAGGAGGTGCTGCCGTTGGTGGCACAGCATCAAGGACGGGATGCTTGGGGAGATAGTGCGCTTGCTGAGGGGTTGATGGGTGCGATCGCCCCTGCCAAACAGCTACGCTTTGCCCGATTCCTGCGTAGCAAAGAAGCACGCGTTAATGCAGCGGCCAAAATCATTGACCGCTACACCTTCCAAATGACCACGACCGAAGGTCTGACCAAGCTGCTCAAGAGTCCGATTCTTCAGTTTATTTCCACGATGACGACTGGAACGCCTGCGCTGGGGGCGCTGCTGATGGAGCAAATTGCTGTTGAGGAAGTGCCGATCGTGCTGGGCAAATTGCAAATGGCCTATGAGTTGTTTTCGCTATTAGGGGAAGGCGGTTTCGGCCAAACTACCTTCGACTTGCTTGCGATATGGCCCATGCTGCTACGCACAGACGAGCAGTACAGCGCAGACAAACGAGCCTGGGCTTTCGGCCACGCCCTGGTGGAATATTGGACCCAAAACATCCCGATTAAGCAGCTAGCGCCGCGAATTGACTTTTACTTACAAACGCCGCGTTAGCGTTTATACCAGCGATTGATCGTTTGTATCAGCCGATACCGTCAACTGTCCACCAGTGAATTGCCAGTCTTCAGCTCAGGGTGATAAGGTCAAATCCGTCCGTTCTAGCTCCCGTCACGACTCTGAACTCGCCAATGCTTTCTTTACTTTCACTTCTTGCGCTAACTAGCGTATTGACTGATAGCCCTGATTTGGTGCCAGAGAATACCAGCCTAGTGCCTGTTCCTGATACGACGCTGATTGCTCAATCCGACATCGTCACTATTCCGCAAGACGTGCGATCGCTCCCCGGTGGCCTAGATAGCGTCCCTGTTTTTAATAGCAACAGTCCAGAGATTATCAGCGGCGACGGTATTTTGCTCTCTACCTTTCCCAGCCGTGGCAAAAGCGATCCAGGGGCGCACCTCAACTATACGTTCAACGGACGGTTTGATATTTTCTCTCACCATGTGGCACGCGGGCAGGATGATCGTGATACTCGCACGGTGTATGAGTCTATTTTGGTACACAATCCAGGCGATCGCCCGGTCACACTCACCATTCGTGACGGCGCTTCTCACATTAGTCAAGAATCTCCCTGGAATGAGATTGCTTCGGGCACGTCTAACCTGTACAGCAATAACTTTTCTGGCCCTGGCAGCCGAGTCATGAACGACGTGCTGCGCGGTCGTCGTCAGGCATCTCTTCCTAGTCAAGTTACGATTCCGCCCCGAGAGAGCCGCCTGCTGCTAAATGCACCGATTCCGCTACGACGGTTAAACGTAGCTACGGACGGCACGCTCCCTCCTGGTAACCCCATTACCCCGGCTCCAATTAGCGCTAGCTCTGGCGAGGGTCCCAGGCTTAACGGTCGTTCGACGCTCATGCGAGTGAATAGTAGCGGCCCAGTGTATGTTGCAAGTTTGGCCATGCATGCGCCGCAAAGCAACGGTAATGAGCGCGTACCGACGATAGAGGAGTGGAAGCAGCTGTTGTTTCGTGGTCGACTGATGACGCCCCGGGATGTTGCACCTAGTCGTCCGGGCAGTCGGGATAATCCTTTTCGCTATGGACGTGTCTCGGGGATTGCTGAGGGGTCTCAGTGGCGGGCTACTTTGAGCGATCGCGGCAGCTCTCAACTGTCGATTCCCGCACCGGGCGAGCAAATCTCTTACGGTATTAGTCTGTTAGAACGCAATACCTTTGGCACCGGACAGATACAAAGTGCGCCGGTTGTAGAACGCTATGGGGATACGGCGTATCTGGCTAATGGCAACTACGGTGTGGAATACAACCTGAACATGCCGCTGTACAACGATAGCGACAGTCCTAAAACAGTTTCTCTTTCTATTCAGACGCCGATTCAAAACGATGGAGTGAACGATGCGCTACAGTTCTTTGTCTCACCAGAGAACCGGGTGTTTTTCCGGGGGACGGTGTTGTTCGTGTATAAGGCGGATGATGGGCGATCACGCGCGGCCTATACCTATGTGGTGCAAAACAGAGGCCAGCAGGGCCAACCACTCATCACCCTAACCCTGGCCCCCGGTGAGCAGCGCGATGTCACCATGCAAATGCTCTATCCCCCCGATGCAACGCCCCCACAGGTGTTGACGATTACTACCGAGGGGTAAGCTCGACCGTAAGCCTATGCCAAGTAAGTGGAAATCTCCGCACCGGGTGCGAGTAGTTTATGAACCGGACACTTGTTAGATATTTCCAACAGCCTTTTCCGCTGTTCATCTGTCAAGTCTCCGGTTAGTTTTAGCCGTACCGAAACGTGATACTTCCGTTCTATTTGTTCTACAGAAATATCCGACTCGACATGGTTTAGCGTCCACCCTTTGCGCTCGGCATACATTTGCAACGTAATGGCCTTGCAGCTGCCAAGGCTGGCAAACGCTAGCTCCGTTGGCGTTGGACCGTTGTCGGTGCCGCCTAGTTCAGTCGGTTCGTCAGCGATGAGTTGAAACTGCCGGATGGCGATATTTTGTTGAAAATGTTGTTCTGTAGAAGAAACGTTAATGGCTGTCATGAGTCCAATGGCTGTGTCAGTATCATGTGAGTTGTTTCTACCGTAGGCGACGAGAAGATTCTGTAGTCGCAAGCGACTGTGTGGGCTCTGTGTTGACTGGCGCGAGTGCTGGTGACCTGAAGTAGCCCTTGACGCCCTCCCACAGAAACCAAAAGCCCAAGCCAAAAGCAGCCAGGCCAATGAGCACAGGTGCAATCGATGGTGCCGCATTTGTTCCTACAATGGCAGAGTTACCTGGATCGTTTTGTGCGTACATAATCTTAATCGGACGATTGGTGTTCAGGTTTCGATAGTCCTCTCCTTTCACCAGCTGCTCACCTCGAAAGAAAGCCTCTCCGGTAGGTGCCTGAATGGACTCCGGCTGAGGAGCTGGTGCTTCAATCGCAGATGTTTCAGGCAGCGAGCCATTGGCTATGTCGTTCTTGATGTTGCTTTGGGGACTACTCTCTCCATTGCCTCAAAACTCTTCTTCTAGCATGGCTTGAACTTCTGCTGCTGATTGCGTGGCCCCACTGCTTTGACTGTTGGCCCCACTTCTGGGTGCATTGCTAGAAAGCTCTCCAGGTGCCGTAAATTCGTAGGTTAGCTCGTAACCAATGACCTCCCCAGATGAGCTGATCAGCGTTTGGTTACTCAGCACCGTTGCGGAGGTTTCTATAGGGGCTTGCTGTAGCTGATGCCATTCACGAAATTCACCAGACTTACCGATGGCGGCCTTTACACCGACAAACAGCGCCCCGGCAGCATACATCAGTGGGCGTACTCTCAACTTACGAGAAGGCAATTGGCGAAGAGACATAATGTAATGGGTACGAATCGGCGGGGTAAGTGTTGTGTCGTTTAAAGACTACAGGCTTTATGAGTATATTTACAGGCTTTCTGAGCGTAATATTCTAAACACGGCTATGGGGCGCAGTATAGTAGGCTAGCAGACCGAAATGTGACGCAAGGACGCCAGGATGTTGAGCAAAGCAGCTGAATCACAGCTACGAGCTGTCACCGCTAACCTGTGGGTCGCAGAACAACCTCTCAGATACTTTGGGCTAAAAATCACCACTCGGATGACGGTGGTTAAGTTAAGCAATCAGGCGCTTGTCGTATTCTCTCCAATTACGCTGAATGACGCGCTTCAGCAGCAGCTGGATCATACTGGCCCTGTAACGCATATTGTTGCCCCTAATCTGTATCACTACTTTTACCTGGCAGGCTGCAAGGCCTGTTACCCAATCGCGACCTGCTGGGCTCCCCCAGGGCTAGCCGCCGGGCACCCAGACCTTCCTATCGATTTGGAGCTTCATCCGGGCGATCGCAGCCCCTGGGCAGATATTGAAATGCTGTTCTTTGACGGGTTTAAGACCCTAGGCGCTGGCGGCTTTGAATCATTGAACGAATGGGTGTTTTTTCATTCGGCTAGTCGTACGCTTATCTTGACTGATACCGCTTTTCACTTTGATGAGTCTTCTTCCTTGGGTGTCCGGCTCGCAGCGAGGATGAGTGGCATCTATAACAAACTGAGCCCTTCAAAGTTAGAACAAGTCGCTACAAAGGACAAAGAGAAGGTTAGAGCTGCTGTCAGTCAGGTGCTTTGTTGGGACTTTGATCGGGTGGTAATGGCCCACGGCAGTATTATTGAAACGGGTGGAAAAGTAGCGTTTCGTGAAGGGTATGAGGCATTTCTTGGTGAGTAAATGGGTGGTGCCAATTTAGACTCTGGGCCTGCTTCAGTCGGCGATGCTGCCTGTTTTCTAAACCAATAGATTCTCCGTAGCCTTGGGCTCAGCTTCTCCTGTAATAGGTTCTTTAATCGGTAATGAAATAGAACAGATTGTGCCCTTTTTAGGGGTGCTTTCAATTGAAAGCGTTCCCCGGTGCTTTTGCACGATTTGATAGCAAATGCTTAAGCCTAGCCCTGTTCCTTGCCCTACAGGCTTGGTCGTAAAGAAGGGATCAAATATCTTTTCCTTTACTGCATCAGGAATCCCTGACCCGTTGTCTTTTATCGTGATCAGGGCTTGGTCATCAGCGGTTATTTTTGTTTGAATATGAATATGGGGTGGGCTAACTTCATCGCTGGCAACGGCGTCGAGTGCATTGCCAAGGATATTCATAAATACCTGATTGAGCTGGGCTGGATAGCAGCGAACTTTTTCTGTGCAGCCATACGCTTTGGTGATTTTTATATCTTGTCCAATACGATGATTTAGTATTAGCAGTGTGCTGTCTATCCCTTCGTTTAGGTTGACTGCTTTTTGCTCAGCTTCGTCAAGCCGGGCAAAGTTCCTTAGCGAGACGATAATTTCGCTTGCCCGTGTTGTGCCTGTTGTCATGGAATCGAGCATGCGAGCACAGTCCTCTTTCAAG
Source organism: Cyanobacteria bacterium J06581_3 (assembly GCA_038531675.1). Classification (GTDB taxonomy): domain Bacteria; phylum Cyanobacteriota; class Cyanobacteriia; order Phormidesmidales; family Phormidesmidaceae; genus Phormidesmis. Next base: position 234,447 of record JBCBBK010000003.1, on the reverse strand, counting down.
AACTCAAGATCAATGTTTTCGATTTCGGCTTGAATATCTGGATGAGGAGTAGGATATTTTGCTTGATATAGCTCAATGAGAGAAAGCAAATCCTGAACGTAGTTTTTGGTATGGCTGAGGTTCCCATGAATAAAGTTAACTGGGTTGTTTATTTCATGGGCAATGCCGGCCACCATCTGGCCAAGGCTCGACATTTTTTCAGCCTGAATCAAATGTGACTGGGTGGATCGCAGTTTCTCTAATGTGCGCGATCGCTCTTTCACCTGTTTATTCAAAGCATTTTCTGATTGTTGAAGTGCCTGAGTATACTTGCCTGCCCACTGAATGAGCTGGTTTAGTGAAGCTGCCAGCTTACCCACCTCATCTTTCGATGACACCTTAGCGCGTAATTCAAAGTTAGTGGTTTGAATGACCTTCTGTGCTGTGTGGGTAACGACCTCAATTGGGCGGGTAATTCTTTTCGCGGTCCAATGTCCTATTGCCGCGACTACACCGCCACCTAGCACTGATATCCACAAAGTATTCAGCCATAGCTTCCTTTGCAGCTGTCGAAGTGGTGCCAAAGACTGCATGGCTAGCAAGGTCACTGTGGTATTGTCTATGCCTGTAACCACAGTGGTTTTTGCCAAATAAGGCGTATCATTAACCTGCAAGAGCTGGTCATCTGGAGAAAATCGCTCAAAGGAAAATCGCTCTCCCCGGTCAGAAAAAGTAGATGCGATTTGCTTCTGATTAGAAAAGGCTACCAGCTCACCCCCTGATTGGTCTGCAATCCCTTGTAGTTGGCCGTGAGTAATCGCATTGCCAAGCATCACTCCACCCGTTTGTTCCTGTCCATTTATAATGGGCTTGATCGCCACTATCGTCGAAAAATAAGCATCGTTCGCTTCTACCAAACTCGAACTGAACATGCCCGAGAAAATATTTTCCTTGACGGCACCTAGTTCCAGTGAAGTATCTGCAACTACAGACTTCCGTACACTGAGCAAGACGGCTTGGTCTGCATCAAATACCTGAATGATATCGACATCTAGAACAGGCTTGAGAGGATTGATTTCTTGCTGCCATTTTTGAGAGTTATTGGTGAGTAGTGCCTGTTGCAACGAAGGCTGCTCACTCAATAAGTCGGCAGCTTCTCGTAGACTGTTTACGCGGCTCTCAAATTCATCTTGTGCCAGCGTGACGATAGACTGCAGGTCGTTTTCTGACTGTTTTTCCAAGTATTGAGAGAAGACGTAAGCACTCGAAAAAGCGCCTAGCAGCCAGATGCCCAGACAGGTGGAAACAAAAGAAAGGTTGATTTTCCAACGGAGCGGCAGCTTTTGATAGGTGCGAGTCAGTCTTTTGCGCTGTTTTTTATAGCTGGCCATTGATTGCTGAACCAAGCTTTTTACCTTCCGTGGACAGAACTAAGGTAGACAGGGCCTTTTTATTCTTCCCTATGCAGCAGGTATGCAACACAACTTTCGTGAGCTGCCCAATAATAGACAGCTAGGTGTGTTGAGCGCCTATGTACGTATATCAGTAAGCCCGTCATCCGTCGTTTCTTGGCTGATACATCGTTATGCCAAATGGGGTGGATGAGGCACGACTACTGAGGCTCTTCCAGTGGCTGAGCCAATGGCGCAGTTTCTTTGATCGAATAACCTTGCTGTTCAATCTGCTGCTCTATTGCCCTAACGCGCTCGGCGGAGGGGGGATGACTCGCGAAGATAGCCATGCCAGGCAGGTTTTGCAGCTCGCCTTCTGCCGCAAGTCGGCTAAAGAATGCTGTGGCACCGGCTGCGTGACCGTACTCTTCGGCCAGTAGTCTCAGGCCAAGCTGGTCTGCCTGCTTCTCCTGCTTTTGTGAGAATTGCGCGTTGGAGAGGGCAGAAACGCTGTTGGTGGCGATCGCCCCCACCGACCCCAAATCACCAAACACCCCCGATAGCACTAGCTGCAACATCACCTGACGACTCAGCCCCCGAAGGTGATCACGATTCGCAAAGTGCCCTAGCTCATGCCCTAGCACCATCATTAGCTCGTTTTCAGATTCTACGTCGGTCAGTAAACCCTTGTAGATGATGACGCGATCGCCTGGAATAGCGATCGCATTCACCACATCTTCTGGCACATATAGCACCTGATAATCCCGCTCTGCCTGCTCTGCGGGTAAATGCGCCTCCAACCGGTCGAGCAGTTCGTTCAGCACATCCTGCGTTGCCGAAGGCTTGGACTGTGCCTCATACACAGGCACAATTGCCCTACCTAGCTGCTGTTCTACACTGGTTGGAATTAGCCACACAACTGCGCCAGCCAGCCATAAAGCCAGACCCACCGCCAGCCCGATGCCTAGCAAAAACAGACCCAACAGCGTTAGCAGCTGACGATTATTAGCAGGCGGCGTATCTTCGCTGTAGGCTGCAGTGCCAGGTGGCAGTTCGATAGGCATGGTCTGTTGTGGCTTGGTTAGTTACTCTTTACAGGACGGAACGGATGGAGAAAATTAGCAAAAGAATAAACATTGCGCGTTTGAATCCACAGGCGACCGCTACCGCTAAAGTGTGTCACCAGCCCCTCACCCCCAAAGATGCTCGTCCTTAGGTTCTTGAAAGAGAGCCCGTTAAGCACTTCTACCTTGTAGTCTAGCGTATCTTCAAAGGCCACAATGTAGCCAGTATCTACCACATAGCTGCCATCTACCGGAATCTCTACAATCGCACCAAAAGAGCTAAACCAAAAGTCTCCTTCGCCAGTGACTTTTAATAAAAAGAGAGATTCTCCACTAAAGAACCCTTTAAACCCCTGAAACTTACTATCAATCGCAACGCCCTGCCCGGCTGCAACAAATCCAGAAGACTGCACCATCAGGCTGCAACGGCCATCCAACGCGTAGTGTTTAATATCGCCAGGCACACCCGGCGACACATACACATCGCCTGCTTTCCCTTCGGCAGTAAATTCGCTGGTAAAAAGAGACTCCCCACCGAGCATTCGGCCTATGCCCTTACCCAGTCCACCTTTCATTTTCGACTTCATCGCAATGCAGGCGTCCATTGCCGCCATGGCACCCGCCTCTACGGTGACCGTTTGGTTTGCCTGTAAGCTCAGCTTTAGTGAAGCATAGGCAGGACTGTGATCAATACTGTAAGCAACTGTTTGGCCACTCATAAAATTGTTCTCTCGCTATCTTTGTTATTTTTGAGACTGTAGTTGTTTAGGCATACGTCATTAACGAGGCGGTAACTTACTGCCCACACTTTTGCCAAAAGATCTTGGATTGTGAGTCTGGCAAAAGACTTTACCGCGTCCCTTAAACTGACATACAAAGCCCTCTCCGCCAAAGAACGCGCCTGCCCAGTTTTTGTTCACTTTGGTAATGCTATAGTCCAGGCTACGCTCGAACGCCACAATATGGCCGGTATCAACCATATAGTCACCATCCACATCCACTTCGTATACGCTGCCAAATGCGTTCAGGATAATCACGCCACTGCCGTTCGCCGTTAGCCAGAACAAAGACTCTCCAGAAAAGAGACTTTTGAAGCCAGTAAAGCCTAAATCGACTTGTACGCCTGGCGTACTGGCCATGTAGCTACTGGATTGAATTACTAGCTCTTGCCCCTTCATGGTGTAGGGCAAAATATCGCCCAAAAGCGTTGGTGACAGATACAGCTCGGCAGGCTGATTGCCAGAGCGAAAGGTGCTAAGAAATAAAGACTCGCCAGCGACTATCCGTTTTAGGCCGCCCATAATGCCGCCACCTTTGCCTTTGCGCAACGTGGTGTTGACATTGATGTGGCTGCTCATGGCGACCATGGCACCCGCTTCGGCCAGGATCTCCTCTTGGGGGTCCATGTGGATTTTGGCGATCGCACTATCAGGCTGATGTAAAAGCTCAAGTTTCATAGAAAAAGACTAACGCTATAGATACGGTTCAAATACTTGGATACGGCGCAATCTAGCGCAGCTTGGGCCGAATAAATCTCACCAGACCATCCACACTGCGAGACTGTAAATAAATCTTGCCGCTACCCTGCAAGCGGTTAATGAATCCCTCTCCCGAGGTCAAAGAGCCGATCATGCCGCTGGAGAGTCCAACGTTCATTTTGATATTGGGTGGATAGGCAACCAGGTGGCCCGTATCTACCACAAATCCGTCCTGTACCGATAGCTCTGTCAGGCCGCCGTATGCGCCAAAAAACACCATGCCCCGGCCGCCTAGCTTCAGCTTGAACAGGCCCTCACCCGAGAACCAGCTCGCAAAGCCCGCCCACTGCAAAGAGACCGTCACACCTTTGGTATGGGCAATGTAAGCGCCAGGCTGCAGGCAAATTTCGTCACCATTGAGCTGAATATGCATCATATCGCCCATGCTTGACTGGGTAATCACCATCTCCTGTGGGCTCTGAGTCTTGTTCTGAAACTCGTTTAGAAACATCGACTCGCCGCCCAAGAAAGCCTTTAGCAGTCCTGGAATCAGTCCGCCAAAAAACTGCGTATCCATCGACAGCTTTGACGACATACTGGCCATGCCGCCTGCCTCAACGAAGATTTGCTCTCCGGGCTGTAGGGTCAAAAACAGTGTGGCAAACGACGGCTTATAGCGAATGTCATATTTCACCGCTAGCTCTCCTCCTAAAACATTTTCTTGTAGTGCAAACAGGCCTTTACTAGCCAAAGCTCAAGCATGCGTATCCTTGTCACCTTGCTATACAAGACGCTGTCAGCATAATCCTGAAACCAAATAGCCAAAGCGATCGCCGAGCTACACAAAACGTGTCTGCCGGAAAGTGCTAATTTTTCCTGTAGCTAATTTTGCCGGTATCAGTTCCTTCCACTATTCCCGTCAGCTCATACATATCCACCAGTTTTTATTGAAACGTCATGCAGGGCGTTCCTAACATATGCAGCGCCTTCCTCTTGTTTCCATCGTAGCTGTCATTCTATTACTCACCTTCAATCCCTTCGACTTCCAACCTTTTCAACCGTCAGAGGCCTGGGTCATCCGGGGCGCTCTCGAAGATATTGCTCGCAATATTCTGCTATTTTTACCCTTTGGCATGGTTGTACGTCACCGCTATCGATGTCCTCACTGGATGACGTTGCTCTGCGGATTTGGCTTGAGCTTGTTGGTTGAAACGACACAGCTCTTTATCGTGATTCGTACCAGTAATCTAATCGATCTGCTTAGCAACAGCGGGGGCGCTTTGTTAGGCTCAGTTATTCACCAGCGACTATTTTCAAAAAGCCTGCCCTCAACGAGTGAACTGCCCATCGCCATGATGTTTGTACCCTTGTGTTGGATGAGCGCACTGAGAGCATTTTGGAACCCGTCCGCAGCCTGGTGTGTACTGCCTAGCGCGATCGCTGCCATTCTTTTCATACAGCTCTCGCCGCCTCGGCGGTTACCCCGGCTTCAGCAGTTTGCCAAAGCGCTTGCCGCCGCGCTGCTGAGCGTACTCACCATCATCCCGCTCTTTAATGCTAGCCCCAGAGTTGCCGTGGTTCTTCTCTGCATTGCACCGTTAGTTGCCTATTACACCTATAAATTCAACCCTCTGAATCCTGGCCTCACTTGGCGCTTTGTCCTTTGTCTTACACTAACTGGATTGGCCATTGCTCTCTACGGCGCTGTAGCCTGGATGAGGCCAGACAACAGAATCTTCGGTAGCCAAATTGTTTTACACTGCGGTGAGCTACTTCTGTTTGTAGCTGTGATAATCAGCACCTTCGTTTGGAGACGCGATCGCGTCTAACGTTCTCTCTTTTGCCCTTCGCTCGCATAGCTGCTTTCGTAGCTCAGGGCGAGACCTTAGCCAGTCCGAAAGCCACTCGCAGCCCTGCGTCATTAGCCGAGACAGCTGCAAATCCCATACTCGCACCGTCCCATCTGCACTCGCAGAGACCAGGCGCTCTCCCGTCTCATCAAAATCAATCTCCCATACCACCCCCTCGTGCCCCAGCAGCGGTGGCAACAGCTGAGCACTTTTCCCTTCTGGTGAGGTCGCCACAGACTCAGAACTATTAGCCGCCGCTGATAGATCCGACGCAGACAAAGACCACAGGCGCACCGTTCCATCGTCACTTGCTGAGGCTAAAAATGCGCCGTTAGGGCTAAAGCACAGGCTACGCACCCAGTCTCTGTGTCCCCGTAGCAAAATCGGATCTGGTTCTAGGCTCATTGCGCCATCCCAGCGAACAGACCACAGCCTGACCATGCCATCTGCGCCGCCAGAGGCTACAAACTGTTCACGGGGGCCAAACGCAGCACACCAAACGCCGCCTGTATTATTTTCTAGCGTTTGGAGCAGGCCTGTTTCGCGGTGCCACAGTCGCAGTGTGTTGTCTTCACTCGCCGAGATCAGGTATTCTCCATCCGGGCTATAGCTAACGTGCCAGACGGTGTCGGTATGGTCGCCCCAGGTTTTGAGTAAGTCGCCCTCATGGGACCACAGCCTGAGCGTTTTGTCGCTGCTGACCGAGGCGAGCTGCTGACCGTCTGGGCTGTAGCGTACCTGCCAGACTGCGTCACCGTGGCCTAGCAGCGATCGCACAAACTCTCCATTTGCCCGCCATAGTTTGATCGAATAGTCCGCGCTGGCTGATGCGAAAAACTCTCCATCTGGCCGCCAGTAAACGCTGTGCACGCCTCGCTGATGGGCGTCGTCGATAGAGTTTAGTAATTCACCTGATTCGGACCAGAGCTTTAGGGCTGCATCGCCCCCGGCGGAGAGGAGTTTGTGCTCAGGCCCTGGCTGCCAGCGAGCACTCCAGACAATGCCTCTGTGACCTGTCGCGATGGGAACTGGCGGTGAATCGAGCCGCCAGATATGAACCTGATCGTCATCACCCCCAGAGACTAGCGTTTGCCCGTCGGCACTCCAGGCCACGCTGTGCACGCTGCTGCGATGGTTAAACAGGCGAATGGTATTGCCATCCAGATCCCAGATGCGAATGGTTTGGTCGTCGCTTGCTGAGGCGATCGCCTGTCCATCGGGGCTAAAGGCGACACAGCGCACCCAGTCCTCATGTCCATAAAACGTGTTTAGCTTGTAGCCCTCTACGCTCCATAGGCGCAAAGCATTGGCATCCCCCGCTGATATTATCAGCCGTCCATCGGGGCTAAAAGACACACTGCGGACCCATCCCCGGTGGCCACATAGCGTATCTAGCAAGTCACCTTTCACGCTCCACAGGCGTACTGTGTTGTCTTCGCCACCGGTTACCAGGAGCGTACCATCAGGGCTAAAGGCCACCGTACGCACCCAGTCTTCATGACCTTCAATCGTACGCAGCAGCTCGCCTTCAAAGCTCCACAGGCGAATAGCCGTATCGCTGTAAGTGGCAGCTAATAACGGTTCTGTAGGGCTAAAGCTAATGCTGGTGACGCTGGCGTTGGCGGTTTCAAGCGATCGCGCATAGCTTGCCGACGTTACCTCACCCTGACTGTTTTTGGTCAGTCGCCACAGGCGAATCGTATGGTCCAGGCTAGCACTAGCCAAATACTCACCATCTGGACTAAATCGTACATCTACCACCCCAGCCTGATGACCGCTCAAGGTTTGCAACAGTTCACCATAGCCACTCCACAGCTTCACCGTATCGTCTTCACTCGCTGATGCAATCTGGACACAGCCTTGATGCGTCTGTTCAGCTAGGCCCTCGATTCCTCCCGATAGGCAATCTACCGCGAGCACCCAATTTCGGTGACCGGGCAGTTCGTTTCTTACGTGAATGCTGCGTACAGCTGTGGCCAAACACAGCGCCGTCCGCATTTTGAGCAACGTGTCTTCGCTGCTATGTACCTGCCGTGCGGCTCGCAGCGCTTTGGTCAAGGCGTCTAGTCCATCCCCCGCAAGATGCAGCGATTGAGACAGTGAAATCAACGCCTTGATCTCGGCGGTCTTAGCCTCTTGTCTGGCCAGTGTGGCCTGCACCAGTGATTCGGATTGGGCGGCCAGCGCTTTTTGCAGCTGATCTTCTGTGAGCTGACGGCGGCTACGCTCGGCCTGCAGTGCTTCAATGAGTCCTGGTTGCTGTTGTTCTTGTACCAGGCTGGCCAAATACTCGTGCACTAGCTGATAGCGAACCCCGGATACTTCGGGCACTTCAAACACCAGTCCAGACCCGATTAAAATATCTAACACCAGGCTCAGCTGATGAGGGCCGCTTTCTATGTGGGCGAGTGCCAGCGGCTCTTGCAGTTCGGATAGGCTTTTGAGCGGTCGGGTTTCGCCTTCGCTGAGCAGATAAAGAACAGATCTGGCGACTGACTTGTTCTCTGGGCCGCAGTCGTTTACCACACTATCCAAGAAGTTTTTGAGCAGTCTGTGTTTGGGTGATCGCCCCAGCGCCCGGTACTGTGCCAGCGTCGTAATATTCTCTCTTTGCAGCTGAGCCCCCACCACCTGCAGTTCAATGGGGCGAATCTCACCCGTATCTGCGGCCAGGTCATCTACCAGGGCGGTTATCAGGGCCGATTCCAGCTCAAACCCTGCCGAGCGCGTCAGTTGCTGAATCAAAACCTCCGCCGCGCGTGGGGTAAAGCTGCCCAGGTAGTAGCGAATCTCCTTACTCAAAATATCGTTGTTCACGATGCCGAGGTCAGCATTGCGATCCCACTCCAACAGATAGTGCAAGAAGTCTTCTCGCAAAGATAGCACCACTTTTATGTAGGGTAAGTTCAAACAGTCTCGCAAAAAAAGATAGGCCGCCCGCCGCGATTCAACCTGGGGATGCTCATAAAAGAAGTCTTCAAACTGATCGAGTATCAGCACAACCTGCTGATACTTTTCGGTGGTCAGCTGCTTGAGCGTATCGGTTAAGAAACCGGGTGAAAAGGTTTGCAGATACTGTGATTCTGTTGCCTCAACAGCCTCGCTCGATTCTAAATGACCTGGTAGCCGATTGCTTTCTGGTCGAAGGGCATGGTACAACTGCTTTCCCCAGTCGCTGTAATTACTGAGCATCACAGGTAGGGTCGTACGGCCTTCACTCACCAGTTGCCTCAACCGAGGCACCAGTCCGGCCCGCAGCAAAGAGCTTTTGCCCACGCCAGACTGGCCATGCACTACCACGACCGGATAGCGGGCCTGGGACAGTCGAAACACCAGTGCTTCGATATCTTCGTTTCGCCCAGAGGCTTTAATCGCTGCCGATAAGTCTGCTGCGGACGCGCTTGCTGCGTTTTTGGTTGCTGAAGGCTCATTTTTTGGTGGATAAAAGGTATCCTCACGGTCTTGCCAGCGGGTTGGAGAGGCCTGAATCTGGCTAGCTCCAATAAAGGCTCGCAGCCCAAAGAGATTCTCGATGCGGCGCTGCTCTAGCTTGATTTCAAAGGCTTCAGCGTAGTATTTATGGTCGTAATACAGGTGCCATAAACGCTCCAGACTCTGACGATAAAGCGAGAGATCGTAGCGCGGATTAATGTTTTGAAGGGCTCGCTCTAGCTGATCGATGGCGGCTTTGGGGTTGCCCAGTCGCTGCTGGGCGATCGCGAGCAAATAATAGTAACAACCTCGGTGATAGCGTAAGGCTGTTTGGGAGTGAGCATGGGTCGTTCGGTGAGTGCTGTTGTTGGCAGTACTCGCCGGACTACGCAAAACCTGTTCTGAGGTCTCTAGTGCCTGTTGTGCATAGCGCTGGGCTGCGTTTAGATAGTCCTGACGCTCATCGCGTTTGTATTTTGCTAGTGAGACTTCGGCCAGGAATCCGTAGTCTCGTGCTAGGCGCGGCGGGTCGTGCTGGTGTAGCTGGGTGCTTTCCTGGGCGATCGCCTGCAAGGCGGTCCAGTCTTCTAGCTTTTGTAGAACCTCTGAGAGGGCCAGGATGAACCGCGCTAGGCGATCGCGCCTCTCCTGCTGTCGAAAAACAGTCAAGCAGGCTTCAAAGTAAGCCCTGGCTTGCTCATAGGCCCTGACTGAGTCTTCAACGCTATGGGCATGAGATCGCCACCACAGACCCAAATGAAACTGTAGTACTGCCTGCTTATCGAGGTCAGTTAATGAGGAACCGGCTGATGACGAATCGACAGTCGCCTCATCACTAGTTTGCTGCCACTGCAACAGACTTTTTTCGTAATAGCCTCGTGCTCGAATCAGCTCTCCTTGCTGATGCAGATTGCGTCCTTGCAAAAACAACAGATCGGCCAACAGCTCTTCACCGACCAACGGCAGGTGCTCTTTGGGAAGTTGCTCCAACTGCCTGAGCGCAAACGTCAGCTCACGAGCTGCCAGCGGTTCTGTAATACTCGAACTCAGCGGTAGCCTGTGGCTAAGCACAATACCTTTATCGGTATCTAATATTTGTGAAAAGGTATCCGCTGCCTGTTCCCTAAGCACCTTGATTAAAGACCGGGTAGGATATTCAAACCGAATCGGCGTTGCCGAAAAGCTTTTAAGATCGGGCGCATAGCGATTGAGTGATTGCAGCACCGTGTCGTTTACCCACAGCACCACCGGATAAGGGAACCGTTTCGGTAATCCATCACGCCCCAAGTTAGCAGCTCTTAGTAATGTTTCTAATACTGAAGGGGATTCCCCCTCACTGGGGACATCTTCTAACCCGGTTACCATCAGTACCCGGTCTTGGTCAGCAGACTCAGGTGGTTGTTCAAGGAAGAGTGGTACCTGCTCCATCGCGGAGCGCAAATTCTTCGTCGTTTTGTCCAGCCTGACGCGGTCTATCTGTAAATGTTCTGACAGTTCTGTCAGGAGTACGTTTTGTAGCTGCTGATAGTTCACCCGCGCCAGAATCAGCGAAAACTGACCTTGCCCTAATACGACCGCTCGCCGCAAGTTGTTCAGCGCATTTCTGTTGTAGGTGACAATATCCAGATATTGCTCGCTGACGATAGTCATGAAGCTATGCTCAGTTAGGAGGTGACTAGTGTTTTGTCAAAGCTCAAGTCTGCATGATACCAACTCCATCCAAAATGCTAGCGGTCTGCCTGCCAGTTGCGATACCGCTTAGTCTCTGTCAGGATTGGATTTAGCCCAAACCACCGCCCCTCATCATCGCGATACTCGTACAAGAACAAACTGCGCAGTAGCGGATTATAGTCTGCATTGCCTTCAGAATCTCCGCCGCTAATCGCTTTAAACAGCAGCTGCCACTCCGTGGCATCGATCAAGGCGGTCAGGGCATCTCGTTCGTCGCGAATGACCGCATCTAGCACGGCTTTGGTAATCGGTGGATCGCCTTTTTGCAGGCAGCCGTATAGCAGGCGCATCAGGTTACGCATGTGGCCACCGCTGGCTGCGACTAAGCGATTTAGCGTGTCGGGTGTGTCGAATACGGTGTTGACCTGCTGCCAGCGATCGCGCTCATTCAGCTCCGGATAAGCCCTAACCATCACCATCTTTTGCAATAGCTGTCGCCCCCTGGGGTAGGGCTCACCCATCCTAGTCGCTACCGGCACCATAGACAGTAGCTTCGGCGCCGTCCCAAACCGATTCGCCAGGCGCGGCAAATCATCCGAAAAGATCAGCGCCAGCGGAATGGTGTACACCACATGGCAGTTCAGCCGCTTTAGCTGCTCGCCCCTATCGACAAACAAATACTCCGACTGGCTGCGTCCATCCGAGCGCCGAATCGGATCTATCCGGTCCAGGTTATCGACCACGACGACCAGTCCGGCTTTGCCTTGCGCCTTCAGCTCCTCTGCTGCTACGGCCAAAATCTCGTCGTTGATAGCATCAATGATGCTTTTGGTACGGGGCTCCAGGTACTGCCGCAGTTGGCTACGCATTTCGGGGCTTTCCTTGGCCCTAGCGGTGATGGCTGCGACACCAACGGAGAAGCTGAGGTCGCTGATTTCTAGGGGCGATCGCAACGTCTCCAGCAAGTTCTTAAACAGCTTCTCCAGGTAGGTAGGCCGCAGGCGAATCCCCACCGACTCCATGCTCTCCGTCACCTGGTGGGCAATCATCAGCAAAATGTCGCTAATGTCCACATCCGCCATTTCCAAGTCCCGGTCAGACTCAAAATAAACAACATGGAAATTCTGTTGCTCCAGCCCACCTTTTAGCCGAAACAGCTCTGTAGATTTACCGCAGCCGATGTGTCCTGTAAACAGTTGACTGGTCGGCTCATTTGGCGACAGCCGCACAATCGTGCGACCCAACTCACTGACAATATCCCCTCCCCGCACCGACGAAAAGTCGATGTAATAGCGTAAGTCTTCGCCCTGCGCCACCTTTAGCGGTCGGCTGGGATTGGCAGCACGATAGAATCGGGAAAGGTCAAGTGCCATAGGGCCTGGGCAAGAAGAATAGCGAACGTTTGAATACTATAGCGTTCTGCTATGAGATGTTCTTTTGTCTCAGAATCAGCATGGTATTTTGATAATATAGTTAGAGGCATCTTGCCGTAATGCATGTCATTTCCAGAAAAGCACTGCGTCTCTTTTGGGAAAAGTACCCTGATAGCAAAAGTGCTCTTTCTAGATGGTATAAGATTATTGAAAGGACCCAGTTTGAAAATTTTGCTGCGCTGAGGACAACGTTTCCTTCGGCTGATAAAGTTGGCAGCTTTGTAGTCTTTAATGTTGGCGGTAATAAGTATCGACTGATCGCTTCGATACATTTCAACCGAGGAAAACTGTTTGTCCGACACGTTTTGACTCACACAGAGTATGACAAAGGGAGGTGGAAATCATGACGGTCATTGCACCAGATGTTCAAAGACAGTGGAGCGCGATCGCACCATTGCTGACCATCCACAGCGAGCAAGATTACGACGCGAGCATAGTGCGCCTAAACGCATTAATTGATGAAGTAGGCACTGACGAAAGCCATCCGCTATACACTTTGCTGGATACATTAGGCCTTGTCATTCAGGCCTACGAAGAACAGCACCACACTATTCCTGACACTAGCAGTGCAGAAGTCCTCTCTTACCTGATAAAAGAACACGCGCTTTCTGAAGCAGATTTGCCGGAAGTCGGTCCACAAAGTACCGTTGCAGCTATCCTTAGCGGTGACGAAGCACTGACTATTCAGCAGGTTCGAGCGTTAGCTACTCGATTCAAGGTGTCACCATCTGTCTTTATCTAAGTCCCTACACCACATACTCCGCCACCTGCCAACAAAGAATTATTTGCAGCATTGACAATCGCATCCACGTCTAGCTTAGTAATATCCACACGTGTTAGCTCAATAGAGTTATAAGCCGATCTCCCTCGCCCAGAAAGCATAATCTGACTTTGGAGGACTAACCGTGAAGGATTACCACATCAATATCTTTTACAGTGAGGAAGACGAAGGCTACATCGCTGATATTCCTGATCTTACTTACTGCTCTGCTTTTGGCGGGACGCCTATAGAAGCTCTGCAAGAACTCGCTTTGGCAAAACAGGCGTGGTTAGAATCAGCTCAGGCAACAGGCAATCCAATTCCGACGCCTACTTATCGACCTATCATTTACCAACTCAGGTCTGCTTAGGACGTGCTCATCAATTTGTGATCAAAAGCTTCGATGCCGACTATTTCTCTGGAAGCTTGTACTGCCCTACGATTCGCTTCGCAAACTCAGGTACATGAGCCTCTAGCTTCTCAGGATGGTTGCGCCGCGTGTACAGGTAGTTGCGGGTAAAGTGCGAGTCGATGGAGAAGCGGGCGTACTCTAGTCCCTTTGGGCCGATTTTTTCGATGACGACGCCCATGAGTTTGGCAGCCCACATCGGTAGGGTGACGCCTTTGTCGTAGGCGGGGATGCTGTTTTGTACGGCTTGGGTGCGATCGCCGCTACTCATCACTGGCTGCGTCTCAATAATTCCTTCCAACAGGTCAAACATCTCCGCGCCCGTCTCATTACGCACCACTATCCACTGCCAGCCAAAGGGCGCACCCATATAGCCCACCACAATATCCGCCAGCGAATTGGTGTAGTCAAAGCAGCTCATGCAAGAAGGCGCAAACACATCTTTCAATTTGTTCGTTTTCAGGCCAAAGAACGGCACCTTTTCTTCCGAGCCATCCTCATGCTTAAAGTGCACCTGAAAATCCTGCATGAATTCGTAAGCTACTACAGTCTCTGGCGAGCGGCTCGTCGTATCCAAAAACTTCTGCAAGCCAGCGCGGGTCACATTATCTACACAGGGCATTCCCAGCACATACAGTTTCTCTAGTCCCAGCTGATGCTGCACCGCTCGCAAGGCCTGAATTTGACAGCCCACGCCAATTACCAACACCCGCTTCATGCCCGAATGCTCAATCTGGTCGAGCACGGATAGGTTCGGTGACAGTGTCGGCTTATTCACTCGCGCTGCCAAAATATCCTCCTGCGTTTTGGCAATCACTGGCATCGGCTGAAAGCGGTCATCCTCGGTGTTTTGCACACACACCACGCCTTCTACCAGGCCCTTGTTCAGCATCTCAATGGCAAGCGTACTGACGATGCCTGTCCACTGTGCGCCTTCAATCGGCGCTAGCTTTCGCGCAGCGACCATTTTTTGCTGCACGCCAAAGTACAGTTCATTTTCGTTATCCAGGTCTCGGCTACGACCGTGATTCGCTGACTCTAGCTCGCTGACCTGCTGATTCAAAAAGGCGCAGGCGTCTTTTACATAATGAATATAAGACGTGTCGCAAAGGCCGCATTCGCTGCAACGTTCTTTGGCAGGCTTGGCCGCGCCGGGTTTGAGGGGTCTGGATTTGGCGTGGGGCTTGGCCGAAACGTGGGCTGAGGTCATAGTGGAGGTAAAACGGCGCTGGGAAAGGATGGCTGGAGAGATGGTTCCAAAGGATGACGGATTGAAACTGGCTTCTAACCTATGATCACGATACCGTAATGGCTTATTCTGATGGTCATTTTGTAACCTTATTTTCCGGTTGGGTTTCGCGGGATTGACCTTTTTCGGTTGGGGTTCGTGGTGGGCTCAACCCAACCTACGGTTTTGATTCATTGTTTCCATTCATCATTCATCTTTTTCTTCCATGCCTGAAGGCCCCGAAATTCGTATTGCTGCTGACAAAATTCAACGGGCCATTCGGTCTCGGCCTACTACTGAGGTGTTCTTTGCCTTCGAGCATCTGAAGCCTTTTGAGGAGGCGCTGAAGGGCTGCCGAGTTACGGAGGTGGAAACGCGTGGGAAGGCGATGCTCACCCACTTCGATAATGGCCTTAGCGTGTACAGCCATAATCAGCTGTATGGCAAGTGGATGGTTCGCAAAGCCTACAATTTTCCTGAAACTAAGCGTCAGCTGCGGTTTGCCATTCACAACGAAAAAAAGTCCGCCCTGCTTTACAGTGCTTCGGATATTCAGATTCTCAGCAGTCCGTCCGAGATTGAAAATCATCCTTTCCTTAGCAAGCTAGGGCCAGATGTGTTGAGTAAAGGGCTGCAGCCAGAGACGCTGTTAGCTGTGCTCCAGTCCGATAAGCATCGTCGGCGTCGGCTTTCTACCCTGTATCTCGACCAGCATTTCCTAGCAGGTATTGGTAACTATCTGCGCAGCGAAATCTTGTTTGTGGCGCGGCTGCATCCCTATCTGCGCCCGATGGACTGTAGCGAGGAACAGCTTTACATGCTGGCCAAAGCTTCTATCGAGATTTCTTACCAGTCTTACAAGTACAAGGGTGTGACCAACGATTTGGATTTGGCTAATCAGCTGAAGGCGGGAGGGGCTCGCTACCGCGACTATCGCTACTGGGTGTTTGGCCGGGTGGATCAGCCTTGCTACGTGTGCACAACACCGATTGTCAAAGAGATGGTGAGCAGTCGCCGAATTTACTACTGCCCTATCTGCCAGCCTACTACGGGATAGTGTGTAATCTTTAAGGGATGTAAACAAGATGGCGTGTAATCCCCTCTTTTGAATTAAGTTTTGAAAATTTTGTGATGCCTTGTGTCAATAAGATGATTTTGGCCAGTCGTGTGGCTCATATCATAAAAGAGAAATAAAGCAGGCCCGCGCTGTTCCACACTTCAGAGTTCCTACAGGGCGATGCGAATACTTTTAGTAGATGATGACGAAAACCTGATGGAGTCGCTGGCTGAGCGTTTGATTCGGCAGCGCTATGCGGTCGATATTGCGGTGGATGGCAGCAGCGCAGCGACCTACGTTGACCTGTTTGAATATGACCTGATTGTGCTCGATTTGATGCTGCCCGATGGGGATGGCATTGCGTTTTGTCGGGCGTTTCGGAAGCAGGGATATGCCAACCCGCTGATGATTTTGACGGCGAAGGAAAGCACTCAGCAAAAGGTGAAAGCGCTGGATGCGGGCGCAGATGACTATGTGGTAAAGCCGTTCGATTTTGATGAGCTGTGTGCGCGTATTCGGGCCTTGCTAAGACGAGAGCATCAGGGATTGCCGCCTGTGCTGTCTTGGGGGGCTTTGAGTTTGGACCCGAGCGCTTGTGAAACGACTTATCAGGGGCAGTTGGTCCGACTGACGCCGAAGGAATTCTCGCTGATGGAGCTATTTTTGAGGCATCCTCACCGGGTGTACAGCCTTGGCGCAATTATCGACGACTTATGGTCTTTTGATGATCCGCCCGGAGAAGATGCGGTCCGGACCCATATCAAAGGGCTGAGGCGGAAGTTACAAAAGGTGGGTGCGCCGAAGGACCTGATCAAAACCGTATATGGTTTGGGTTACCGGCTAAATGAAAATGCGGGATGGATATCAGAGACGGGTTCTGATAAAGTAGCGGCCCAGCCAGTCTTGCAACCTAGCCCAAGTTCTACACAAGAGACCGCTAATCAATCCCCAGAAGTGCGGTCCCTGGGTGCTGGGCCTTCTCGTCAAAAGACTGTCAATCAATCGGTCTATCTCCAGGTGCAGCCCTCAGCCGCTGCCCGAATGACAGATTCTGTTGCTACGGGCACGCGCACTCGGCACAATGCTTCAGAAGCCGATGTTTCACAAAATAGTCGGCCAGTGATTAACCAGTCGGTCGTAAAACCGTCAGCGGCCAATGGTGAGGATGCTGAGGAAACACTGCTGGCTGGGAAGCTTTCAGATGCTTACCATCGCTACCTAATTGTTGCTGGTGACCAGATCGCAACGTTAGAAACAGTTGCCGCTGCTGTAGAAAATCGGTCGTTAGATGCCGCGCTGTATGCAGCCGGCTGTGCCTGTGCCCACAAGCTTGTGGGATCACTGGATAGTTTTGGTATTGCGCGTGCGTCTCAAGTTGCGCGCAAAATCGAGACGCATCTTCAGGATACTTATCGTCAGGCGATGGAGGGAGATCGTCAGGCGATGGAGATGCCTTTGGTGGCTGACGGTTGCCAGCTTAGTGGATGGATTGCACAGCTACGCGATCGCATAGACCAGGCTACTGCTACCAATCTCGCGAAGGCTATTCGAGCAGGGTTGCCCACTGTGTTAATGGTGAGTCGAGATGCTCTGTTGACCCAGCAACTTTTCTTGTCTGCGCGACAGGCCGATTTACAAGTTCAGGTGGTTGCTTCTTATCAGCAGGCTAATGACTGGCTAGCAAAAGCAAGTTTCAATTTGGTGGTATGCGATGCAGTTGGGCTGCTGGGTGAGGCGGCGGTGTCATTTTTGACCACTCTTAGGCAAGCGTATGCTTTGCCGGTAGTGGCTTTGGGCGAACAGCTGCCGCTCAATCAGCGATTGGAACTAGCACAACAAGGGGTGACTATCGTGAGCGATCGCACCCAACCCCCTGCGCAAATTATCAACATCCTGGTTGGCACACTCCAGGCAAAAGCCAAGCACATTAAGATTGCGATCGCCGATGACGATCCCGAAATGCTTTCTCTTTTTCAGTCCAGTCTCAAACCTTGGGGGTTCCAGGTAACGTCCTTTACCAGTGCCACAGAGCTTTGGCACTGGTTAAATAATGAGAGTGGTGATCGCGCCAAGATAGATCGCGCCAAGACAGATCGCTCTGATACAGAGAGCCCTGGCATAGACGGTTTAGTGCTAGATATTGAAATGCCGCAGCTCAACGGAATAGAGCTGTGTCAAATTTTGAGAGCCGATGTCCGTTTTCAAAGCATGCCTATTTTATTTTTGACTGGTCATACCGAATCAGCTTTACGCATCCAGGCATATCAGGCTGGCGCTGATGACGTTATCCACAAAGCCGTCGCCCCTGCCGAGTTGGCGACCCGCTTACACAATCAGCTATCTCGTGTTTGTCGGTTGTAGCGCTCTGACTAGGACTACACCAAACTAGGCGGACAATAGCCCAGACCCTGTACAAACGTTGCCCTAAAGTCTTTGATGTCCCCTAGGCGCAAACCACCATGGGAAACAACAACGACATGATACTGATTCATTACCTCAGTGACCGATAATCCTCTGTCTAACTGAGTGATGGCTTGCTCCAAATGAGGCGTCAGGGTAAAGAGCGAGCCATTTTCTCTTAAATAAGACACAAAGTTTAAGTCTTGTTGGAGCGGTAGGGGCTCTTTGAGCTGAATGCGAACCACCCAACGGTCCACCAAGTAAATCACGGTGACCCCTGCTAACCGGATAGTGCAGTGGTCTGCCAAATAGGTCAAAACGCGTAACACCAAACTGGTATTAGCAAAGTAATAGAGATATTGCATAGGACCTCAGACCGCTACACCTCTAAGCATAGGGGGCAATTCTGAGTAAATTATGAAGAACTACCGCCGATTGCTTTTTCCTCTTAATAAAGTCATATCCTTGTGAGTAGATTGACCTATTGTGACGTCGAAATGAGGTACAGCCGTCGATGCCTTCAGATGACGCTTCTTCTAGTACTAATCCGGCTTCCCCTTCAGTTTTTAAATCGACGCAGTCGCCTGACCTTGCAGATAGTCTTCGCGAGGCCAGCCTCCGTGAAGCCAGCCGCCGCGAACGTAACATTCAGCAGGCTAACAGCCGTATTGCCTCTCGCTACCAGGCGCAAACCCAAGACAGCACTGCTTCGGAAGCCGTTTTAGATACCGAAATGCTGCTGGATGCAGCAGGGAGTCTGATTGTTGTTTTTAACCGACAGGGCAAAATTAAACGCTTCAACCGTACCTGCGAAGTGACGACGGGCTACACCGAAAAAGAAGTACAGGGGCACTGTGTTTGGGACTTTTTGCTGATTCCTGAGGAGCGCATTGCGATGCAAGGTGTGTTCCGTCGGCTAATCAACGGCCAAACCAATAGCTACTACGAAAGCACCTGGCTGGGAAAAGGATACGAAAAGCATGTGATCGCGTGGTCGAATACGGTCCTGACAAATCCGTTAGGAGAGGTTGATTTTATTGTGGCTTCTGGCATTGAAGTCACCGAGCAGCGCCGTAGCCGCAGGCAGCTCGAAGGGCAGTACCGACACAGTCACCTGCTGGCCGAAATTACGCGAAAAGTCCGGCAGTCTTTAGAACTCAAAGAAATTTTGCAAACGACCGTAAGTGAGGTGCAGGGGCTGCTTGGCTGTGATCATGTTTTTATTCTTCAGGCTCCCCCAATGCCCGCTCAGGTACCCAGTCAGGTGCCCAGTCAGGTACCCAGTCAGGTGCCCAGTCAGACGCCCGATCAGCAGCAAATTCGCCTCGCCGCAGAAGCCCTGACCGATTTCGCACAAGGTCCCTCCCAGAGTCTTTTGCACCGGCCCTGGCCACACAATCCGCTGCTTCAACCAGGGTATGTCGATCATTACCGGCAGCAGTCGATCTCTGTTACCGATACGATGGGTGGCCCGGGGGTTGCCCCAGAAATTGCCGATATTCTCGATCAGCTAGCCGTTAAGTCCGAGCTGGCTGTGCCTATTTTGACCGGCGGTCCTAGTGAAGCTTCAGATGGGGACCCTGATTCAAAAGAGAAATTCTGGGGGCTGCTGGTTGCACACCAGTGTTTTCAGTCCAGGCGATGGAGCCCGCTAGAAATTGATTTGATGCAGCAGCTAGCCAACCAGATCGGGGTTGCTATCGATCATGCGCAGCTGTTGGAACATCTGGAAGACATTGTTGTAGAACGCACGGCCAAGCTGACCCGCACGAATCAGCAGCTGCGCCGAGAAATGGATGAACGTATCCGCACTGAGGGTGCGCTGCGACGCAGTGAAAACCAGCTGAGGCTGATTACGAATGCCTTGCCAGCGTTGGTTGCCTATATCGATATTTACCATCGCTACCGATTCAACAACTATGCCTACGAAACCTGGTACGACATTCCCTATCAGCAAATAAAGGGCCGACAGGTCAGCGATATTGTCTCGATGTCGGTATATCAGCAAATGTTGCCCTACTTGGAAGAAGCACTCACGGGCAAAAAAGTTACCTACGAGGCTGAAATGATCCAAAGCAGTGGCGATCGCCTATGGACTAGCATCAGCTACATTCCCGATATTCAAGAGGGTGTGGTTAAGGGGCTGTTTAGCCTGGTGAGTGATATTAGCGATCGCAAAGCCGCAGAGCAAATGAAAGACGAATTTGTGTCTGTTGCCAGTCACGAACTGCGTACACCGCTGACCTCGATTCATGGTTCTTTGAAGCTGCTTGCAACAGGTCGTTTGGGCGAGTTAACTCAGCAAGGGCAGGAGCTGGTTAACATTGCGATTAAAAATACCGATCGCCTCACGCGCCTAATCAACGATGTGCTCGATTTAGAACGAATGGGGTCTGGGCAAGTTGCGATCGCGCCTATCCGGTGTCGGGTCAGCGAGCTGCTATACAATGCGACCGAAGCTATGCAGCCCATGGCCGACGAATACAACATTCATATATCTGTGCGTATCGCCCAGGATGCTGCCAAAGATAATGCTGAGAATGCCTATGTTTTGGCTGCGCCCGATCAGGTGATGCAGGCACTGACCAATCTGTTGAGTAATGCCATCAAGTTTTCGCCGAAAGGATCCACTGTGTCAGTGGGTGCCAGATCGCTCAACAGTAAGATTGAGTTTTTTGTTAAAGATACGGGTCGAGGTATTCCAGGCAATAAGCTAGAAACTATCTTCGAGCGGTTTCAGCAGGTAGATTCTTCTGACGCTCGTGAAAGGGGTGGGACCGGTCTTGGTCTGGCCATTTGCCGCGAGATTATTCAACAGCATCAGGGGCGAATTTGGGTCCGTAGCATTCACGGCCAGGGCAGTACGTTCTACTTCACGCTCCCCAAGCCATAGGCAGAACCGTCATGATTAATAAACAGATCCTAATAATTGACGATGAATCTGATATTCAAACCATTGCTCGGCTTGGTCTGACGATGATGGGCGGCTGGGAAGTACTGAGCGCGACCTCTGGTAAAGAAGGACTTCAGCACGCTAGAAGTCAGGCAAAAGATCGCGCTTTGGATGCCATTTTGCTAGACGTGATGATGCCCGATATGGATGGCATTGCAACCCTAAAAGCGCTCAGAGCCGACGCGCTGACCCAAGATATTCCGATTGTTTTCTTGACCGCCAAGTCTAGGGCCGCCAATCGTAAGCAGCTTTATGCGCTGGGTGCTCAAGGCGTGATTCATAAGCCCTTCGATCCCACAACGCTGGCCAGTCAAATCTCTGGCTTTTTGGGTTGGGATAGCTAGGCTGATGCTGTAGCAATGCAGAGATCTTCATAGCTTCCTCAGAATGTTCTTTTATTCTGTGAAAGGGAAAAGGCCTTTCCTGCTGACATTCCCTGATGACAGCTGCCAGAAACCTATTCGTCGAAGTGTTATAGCCGAAAATATTATGATTCATTACTGCCTTTGTTGCGATCATGCGCTACTCAGACAAGTGACCCACTCTCAAATTTATTGGTACTGCCCTCACTGTCGTCAGGCGATGCCTGGAATGCCTACTCAGCACCCTTCACCGCAGCCCCCCGAACAGCTTCCTATTACCACCGATACTGCCTCACTCAATTCGCTGACAAACAAAACATCCTCTCCTTGATGACGGCTGACGATGGCTGACAACGGCTGATAACGGCTATGGAGGACAGTTGCCTTTTCCGAGAATGTCCAGTTTCACAGGTGACCACTTGCCTCAATGCATCAAAAAATACCGATGTTAAGATTTTGTCAGCCATCGCCCCAAAGTCTGCACAGGAAACAATGCAAATCGCCTCTACCCCAAAGTCTCGGCCCTTTACCTTCGGGGCTTCTTCTCGCTGGTTTTCTTGTTTGGGCTTAGCACTTCTGCTCTCTAGCTGTTCATCTGGTTCGATTGCAATGCAGCTGGCCAAAGTCCCTTCAAAGCCCCCTTCGCAAGCAGGTGCTTCTGCCAAAACTGAGTCTGTTCAAGGCGAGCCAGTGGGTGCACCTGTCGACTGTGACGGAGATGGTCTGAGCAACGAATCTCAGCTCGATTTTGATGGAGACGGTGTTTCAGACGAGTGTGTAGAAGGGGGCGAGGCGATTCCAGAGCCGCCGTTTCAACAAAGCTACACACCGACTAGCGAGGCCTTCGATAGTTTGCTCCCGGTGGTAGGTTGGAATGCTCGGTACCAGTGCGGCGATAACCTATACGAGGTCAGTTTGCGTCGCCCTACGGCTGACAGAATTGAATATAGCGCTGAGGGCCTAACGCTCAGTAGTGAAATTGTGTATGACGATTTAGATCCTAATCTCAATCAGCCGCTGATTATTCGTGAACCGGCAACTGGGATTCGCTATACCTTTACGCAACAGGCAGATGGTGAATTTTATGAATATGCGATCGCTGACTACAGCGGCAACGTCGGCCTGTATGTGTACCAAACCGGAGAACAAATTGTCGCGGCCCCCTGTGAATCCATGGCGTCTGAAGCTACAGCGTTACCAGCCATAGCACCATCGGCAGGCTAACAAGGCTCAGCAGCGTAGAAAGCACAATGGTTTTTGCCACACGAGCGCTGTCGCCCCCAAACTTATTAACCCAAACCAGCGTATTGACTGCCACAGGCATCGCCGACTGCATCACCAGCACCGCCAGGTCTAGCCCCTCAAGCCCCAACAGTCGCCCAACCATATATGCGCACAAGGGTGAAACAATCAGTCGTAGCCCGGCGGCAAACAGTTCATACACACCAAAGCTCAGCGGCGTCTGCGACAGCTGGATCCCCAGTATTAGTAAAGCGATCGGAATAGCCGCATCGCTGAGGAGCATCAGCGCCCGATCGATAGTTTCTGGCACCTGCCATGCAAAGCTTTGAAGCGCAATCCCCCCCAGCGTGGCCCAAAAAACGGGTAGCCGCCAGGTGACCTGTAGGCCAGCCCGCAGCCCCTCCCCTTTCAAAAAGACAGGTCCTACGGTAGCAATAAAAATCGCCGAGCTGATCAGGTAGACAATCGCCCGGGCCAGCCCTTCCTCGCCGAGTGCAAACAAAATAAACGGCAGTCCAATATTCCCAGAGTTTGCCAGCAGGGTTGTTGCAACCAGGCTACGCTGGGTTGCTGAGGGTAGCTTTAGCCATCTGGCACAGGCTGACGCCAGCACGTATAGCAGCCCGCAGTTAATCAAGAAACCACTAACAATTAACAAAGTGCTTCTAAGCGGAAGGTCGCTGCCATATACCCCGGTCAGCACCAGTGCCGGTAGCAGCGCGTATATGCTTACCCTGGTTAGCGTTTTGATATCTAGCGTAAATGCGCGGCCAATCCACACGCCGCTTAGGGCTACGAGTGCGATCGGTAGCACAGCCGAGACGACTACACCCATTGAGTCCTTAACGTTATGCTTAAACGGTAGCTAATCATACTGCTCGCTTCTATGTCTTCATCCCCCGATCAGATTCGTGGCATGCTCACGTCCGAAAACTTTGGCGATCGCATCAAAGGCATCAACCTGCTTCGCGATATTGACCCAGCACTTGCCTTTGAACTGATCAGCCCCTTGTGCACAGACAGTAACACCCGCGTTCGCTACGCCGCCATCAGTCAGCTATCTACCCTAGGCGCACAGAACAAAGACGCCGCGTTCGACTTGCTAAAAGCAGCCCTGGGCGACGCGGAACCAGACGTTCAAGCCGCCGCCGCCGATTCATTAGGGGCGCTCAAACTCACCGCAGCCCTCGGCGACCTGCAAACCCTGTACCAACAGACGCCAGAGTGGCTAGTAAAAATGAGTATCGTTGCCTGCCTGGGTGAAATGGGAGACCCAGCAGCCTTCGACTTGCTCGCTACTGCGCTCAAATCAGATAACTCGTTAGTGTCCGTTTCTGCGATAGGCGCGCTAGGTGAGCTAGGCGATGAGCGAGCCATACCGCTACTGCTGCCCTACGCTAGCAGCGAAGATTGGCAGCTGCGTCACCGCATCGCCCAGGCGCTAGGTCACTTCCAAAACCATGCCGACGTTACGCAGGCACTCCAGACTTTGACCCAAGACTCTTCAGAGATTGTCGCGGAAACCGCAAAACGCAACCAAAGTTCCGTATCGTCGTAGGTGCTCTATAAAAAATCTCCGGAGAGATGTCGTGCGCGAAGTCAAAACCGGAGTTGCAACGTCAGAAATGTAGTCAAGAGCGCTGTAACGAGCCCTTCTGCAACAAATATTTACATTCCAAATGTCTTTGCATTTTGACATTGTGCCAAAAAGCAGTGACAAGATATTTTGAAGTAATTTCAATTGTATATATACGGAGTTACTACAGTCCTATCCGGCTATTTTAAGTATTCTCATCATAAATATTTTAATCACAATGTATGGAAAAGAACAGTTGCTACTTAAGTGCGGACTTCATTGGGGTGTAAAAGCTGTTTCCTTTCTGTGAAAAGTGATGCCGCTGTTTATAGATAACGATCTGTCTTGTTACTTACTTGAAAGACCAAAAAATAAAGCTTAATAAGTCTTTTCTGTGCCTGAATGTTGTACGAGTTGGCATTGTTATACAAGCGCTGTGGTGACTGTTCTAAAGTGGCTGATGTTCTCCTGAAAGCCCTCTCTGGAGAGGGGCTGAGCGATATAAGCGAGGCGTTGTTGTGTCACTTTGTGGATGACCCCACCTCTTGTTGATGCTGTCTGTGATTACGGTCAGCATCGTCTGTGATTACGGTCAACTTCCGATTTTTAATAGCTGTCTCACTTGCCGTGTCTGATGGAAGTAAGCATCAATATTTTTTACACACGAAACATCTCCCAAGATGTTCTGATAGACTAGGGAATATATCAAGAGTAATTAAATTGAAGTCTTTTATTTGATGTCTTTCATCGAATGAGTATGGATCACCCATGACGGTCTGTTTTTGAAAGGTTGCCTTCGCCGGTATCGTTCGTTTCCTCGCTTTTCGCCGACCAGTTGTTTGCTATCTAATCAACTACACGGTTTTTAGTAGCAGCTATAGCTATCGAGCCCTTGAGTGGGCTCAGTAGATAGCTTCCGGGAAAAGGAGAGAAGCGGGTAGTTAGGGCCTTGGATTTATGTATATGTATAAGTTTGCTGAATTTATGGGGGAGTAGCTTAAGTGCCTTACGCTGCACCATCTTCTAGAGAATTGTCTGCTGCCAGCTTGCAGATCGCGAAACAAAATGACAAGCCATGGGAAAGCATTAGTTTTGCTTCCACGCTGTATTTGCATCCTATTTTGGATGCACTCTTAGCTTCTACCCCAGCGTTGTGTCGCGATGAGCTGCGCTTAGGGCTTCAGGAGGCACTCGTTAACGCCGCCAAGCATGGAAATCAGCTTGATCCCCGGAAAGTTGTCTGCGTCCGCTACGCGAAGATTGATGGCTACTATTGGTGGGTGGTGAGTGACCAAGGCCAAGGGTTTGAAGAGCCCTCGACCTGTATTTGCCCCAGGGCAGATCAGCCCGGTGTCAGCGAGTGTGGCCGGGGTTTATTTATTCTGCACCAAGTATTTGACCAAGTGAGATGGAGCAATGACGGGAAAGAGGTTCATCTTGCCAAGCAGATTCGCTCTTCCCCCTTCGCCAGTTTTATTAGCCCTGCATACTTCATCAAGCTGGTAGAGATTTGGTGGCGGCGGTGGTCAACCGCCTCAGCGCACAGTATCTAGCTTTTCGTTCTTTAGCCTTTTTGTTCTCCGTGGGTTGGGCAAGGCGGTGCTTTAAGCGTTTTATTTAGCCAGCCGATTGCTTGCTCTAGTCTGGGTAAAGCCTCTTCTGGCTTATCTTTGAGCATGTATACTAAGGCAGCAGCGGCCTGCTCACGGGCTCTTACCTTGCGATTAGCACTGAGTCTGTGCCAGTCCTGAGAAGATATCGCCAGCTTGGCGGCCAACGCCTCGGCTAGGTCTTCTACGCAGAAGGATTTTAGGTGAGCTCGGATGTCTTTTGGGGCTTCCTCGCTTTGCTGTGGTGTGGGTTGCGGCACTGTTGGGGTTACCAAGAGGGTGATCTCCTTATACAGTAGTGGCTATCTATAGACTAAGCTTTGCACCCGCCTGTCGGCAGCTTCCCTCACAATATATGAAATTATTTCGCACCGCGTCTTCCAAACGGACCCCCCATCTGCCAAGTGACCAAGAGCTGGCTAGCTTTGAAGGTGAGCTAAAGGAAACCGCCGATGAGTTTTTGCTATTGCGCGATCGCTTCTTTGCCATCCGCCGTGCCAAAGCCAAATACGAACAGGTTACCTCGGCTGACCTCTCAGGCCTACCCGCCGAAGAACTTGCCCAAATGCAAGACCGCGTAGAAGCGTTAAAAGTCACCCTCGAAAGCCAGCTCCTATCGTGGAAAGAAGTCCAAGAGCCCTTCTGGCAAATCTTCCGCTTCGTCGGTCTAGGCCTGGTCATCGGCTGGTTCCTACGCGGCTGGCTCAGCTAATTTCTCTTATCTCCCCACTCTCCCGGCGGCTGAGCGTAGTCGAAGCCCACTTCCCCATCCCCCACTTCCAACTAACGTCCATGCCCACTACTCCCCAGCGCATCAAACACATCCTCGCCTCCGGTACCCCTGGTGAAACCCTCACAATTCAAGGCTGGGTCAGAACCAAACGGGCCTCCAAAAAGTTCACCTTCATTGAGGTCAACGATGGCTCTTCGATGAGTGGCCTACAGGTGATTGCCCCCGAAGAGATTCCCGACTACGCCGCGAGTATGGAACGCATCGCGACAGGGGCCTCGGTGAAAATCAGCGGCACCCTGGCCGAGTCCCCAGGTAAGGGGCAGCGCGTGGAACTACAGGCCGAAGCGATAGAAGTCTTTGGTGAATCCGACGGCGAAACCTATCCACTACAGAAAAAGCGCCACTCGTTCGAGTTTTTGCGGACCATTGGCCATCTGCGGAGTCGAACTAACACGCTAGGCGCGGTCTTTAGAGTTCGCAATGCCTGTGCCACGGCCATTCATAGCTTTTTTCAATCCCAGGATTTCCTGTGGATGCATACGCCTATCCTCACGGCCAGCGATTGCGAAGGTGCAGGCGAAATGTTTACCGTTACTCGCTTTAACCTGGACGACATTCCTACCAACGACGCAGGTAAAGCTGACTACGCTCAGGACTTTTTTGGTAAGCCTGCCTACCTTACCGTGAGCGGCCAGCTAGAGGCCGAGATTATGGCCATGGCCTTTAGCAACGTATATACTTTTGGCCCCACCTTCCGCGCCGAAAACTCCAACACCGCTCGTCACCTGGCAGAGTTCTGGATGGTAGAGCCAGAAATGGCCTTTTGTAATCTGGAAGGCAACATGGACCTGGCTGAGGCTTTCCTGAAGCATGTTTTCAGCTACGTGCTGGAAAACTGCGCTGAGGACATGGAATTTTTCAACAAGCGTATTGATGATTCTGTGCTGGATACGGCTAATAACATCATCAATAGTGACTTCGAGCGAATTACTTACACCGAGGCAATCCGTCTGCTGACTAAGGCCATCGATAGCGGCGATAAAACCTTTGAATACCCAGTCAGCTGGGGCATTGACATGCAGTCCGAGCATGAGCGCTACCTGGCCGAGGAGCTGTTCAAAAAGCCGGTTATAGTGACCGATTACCCTGCCGAGATCAAAGCCTTTTACATGCGCCTGAACGACGACGGTAAAACTGTAGCGGCTATGGATGTGCTGGCACCGCGCATTGGTGAAATTATCGGTGGGGCCCAACGTGAGGAGCGCCTGGACGTTTTGGAGCGCCGCATTGCCGAAGCGGGTTTACCAAAGGAAGACTACTGGTGGTATTTGGACCTGCGGCGTTACGGCACGGTGCCCCATGCAGGGTTTGGCTTAGGCTTTGAGCGGCTTGTTCAGTTTATGACGGGCATGGCCAATATTCGCGATGTGATTCCATTTCCACGCACGCCGGACAACCTGGAGTTTTAGGGGGAAAAGACAGAAGTTCATAAACCCTTTGGATTGCGGTCAATAGCCCTTATTGTTATCTCAATGATTCATCACGCTAACTCCCCCTAGCGATTGGTCTCCTATGCCTCCCAAAATTCTCGCCATCTTTAATGGCAAAGGCGGCGTTGGCAAAACCACGACCGCCGTTAACCTTGCCGCCATCTTTGCCGAAACCCAAACCGTTTTGTTAGTCGATGCCGACTCCCAGGGCTCGGCCAGCTGGTGGGCCGGACGTGATGGCAGCACCATCGGCTTTGATGTAAGCAAAGAAACCAATCCGGCATTGCTTGGTAAACTAAAAAAGGTTGAGAACTACGACCTGATCGTTGTCGATACGCCGCCTGCGCTTAGCTCTGAAGCACTCGCTGCCGTTATTCCGATTGCGGACTGCTTGCTATTGCCAACACCTCCCGCACCGATGGATATTGCTGCACTGGTGCAAACCGTTAAGCAGGCAATTGTCCCTTCTGGTGTCATGCACCGAGTGTTATTGACCAAAATAGACTCGCGTAGCCTAGGAGAAGCCCTGGAAGCTCAAAACATGCTGATGGAGCTAGAGATTCCGGCCTGTGAGTCTTTTGTGAGAGCGTACAAAGCGCACGAAAGAGCAGCGCTAGAAGGGGTCGCCATTACTCAGCTGGGCGGTAAAACAGCAGAAGAAGCCAAGGCTGACTACATCAGAGTTGCTGACGAAATTCAAACAGATTGGAAAGACTCATGACCAAAAAGCGGATTGCTGACCTGCTAAAAGAAGAAGTCGAAAAACCTGCTGAGGCGAGTAGCGGAAAGGCGGCTTCGAAGGCGAGTGGTTCATCAACGGCCAAGACTCGCAAGCGCTCGTCTCCTAAGGCTGCAGCTACGAAAAGCAAGTCATCAAGTTCTACAGCTGCCAAGTCTACGACTACAAAATCTACAGGTGCTAAACCCAAAGCGACTAAGACTGCTACGGGCAAGCCTACTGTCAGTAAGGCTGATACAGACAAAGAAACAGCTGTGTTGAATAAAAAGATTGCTGAGTTAGAGCAACAGCTGAAGGCGTCAAACGAACAGATTGGAGCTTTGCAAGAGGATGTAGCAACCCATCAAAGTCGCATCTTCGAGCTAAAAGACAGTCTGGAGCTGGCAGAAGAGAACACTCAAAAAGCAGCGGCTGCGTCTAGTCAAAAAGATACCGAAATTAAGCAAATCACTGCTGAACTGGCAGAAGCGAAGCAAACCATCCTCAAGCTTAGCAATCAGAAAAGCGCTAATAGTGACAAAAAAGTCGCTCGTAAATCGACGCCTGCGAAAAAGACTACCAGCGGTCTGAGTACACGCAGGCCTTACTCTAGCTACAAATCTATTCCTGAGTATGCTATTCAAAGAGGGACGCCTCCTGCCGGGCAAAGCAATACCATGTTGAGTGATGATGATATTGGCTGGGTTGACTAACGTTGGTTTATCCTGACTACTTGGCTGTGTGTCGTTTGTTGAGATCAATGTTTCATCTGTATCTGTTAAGGGCCTGCCATGACCACAGAGTCTGAGAATATTCAGCCTGATATTGAGTCTGAGCGTCTTGAGGCAAAAGGCCTTGAGATGCAAGATGCCAGTCCTAGAAAAGGGGCGTCAGGACATACCAAGTGGTGGCTACTAGCGCTGGTGGCTGTAGCGGCTGCAGCCTTTGGCACGGCCTGGTTGATTTTCCATAAGCCTGCGGCTACGCCTGAACCGGCAGCTGGGGTTGTTCCTCAGCAAGCTGAAACCGAAAATACTGAAGCTGAAGCTACTGAAGCCGAAGCTGCCGAAGCCGAAGCCGCTGCTCGCGCCGAATTTGACGCGCAGATGGCGAAAGTCAACGCGGTAGTGCAGGGCGCAGACCGCACTGCGCTGATCGGCGACTCCCCCACCAAAGGGCCTTTGGACGCGACGGTGGTGCTAATGAAGTTCTCTGACTTTGAGTGTCCCTTTTGTGCCATTGCTGCTGGTGAAATGAAGACCTTTACCGGTAATCACGAAGAAGATGTGCTGTATGTGTACAAGCACTTTCCCCTGGTGAGCATTCACGATGAGGCCCTGCCAGCGGCCAAAGCTGCCTGGGCCGCTCAGCAGCAAGACCAGTTTTGGATATACCACGATGGGCTGTTTGCCTATCAAGAGAAGCTAGGCGAGGACTATTACGTGGAGCTAGCCGAGCAGATTGGGCTGGATATGGAGCAGTTTAATCGCGATCGCAATAGCCCCGAAGCCGAAGCCGCCGTCACCCAGGAAGCCGAACTGGCCAGAGACCTGGACTTGGGCGGTACGCCCAGCTTTTTGATGACTAACTTCACCGATAGCTTTTTGCTTCCCGGTGGTGCGCCGCAGGAACTATACGACGAAGCGGTTGCCCGGCTAGAAGCTGCTGCTGCCCAGTAGTAAGCTGGCTAGTAAAGAGCAAAATCGTGCACCCGTGTCATCTGGTCATTTTCTTGGTACTGTGACCATACTTCACTCTAAATTAGTGAGCGTGACACGTCCATCCCAGCGGTAGATTCATGGCATATGACTCTAAAACCTATGGCCAAAGTCCGTTTGGAAATGCCCCAAAGCCAGACGGTTCTGAAGAGAGCAAACCTAAGATCCCAACGGTGCCTATTGACGATGGTTTAGACCAAGGGCCCGGTGAGCTCTCTGCGGCGCCCCCAGCGATCTCCAAGGCAACCTCTGCTAAGACTCAAATTCCAAATAAGCCTGTAGCCGCCAATGCGACGCCTGGTGATTCACCCGCTGCCAAGTCAGCGATTCCCGCGTCTGTCACCCAAATTGCGAATCGACTCGGCCTGGGCAAAGCTGTTGAAACTGTCATAGGCGGTGCCAGCACGTCGGCAGACGATAGCAGCTCTTCTGGTCGTTCCTCCAGAAAGTCGCGAACCACGGCTACCTCTACTGCTAAGGCCAAAACTACTAAAAAGAGTACTAAAAGAAAGAGCAAAAAGACTAAAGCCGCCGAGCTAGCCCAGGCCGAGGTCGAAGCTGCCGAAGCAGAGATTGCTCGCCGGTTTCTGGAAGAAGATCGCAGCGCCTACATGTCACTGCTGTATAAAACGGGGATTTCGGGATTGGTATGGGCTGTGCTGCGCCTGTCTCGGCACGAGCTATCTGACGATGCGATCGCGCTCATCAACATCCTCATCCATCCTTTACTCATTGCCGCGCTCTCTCTATGTGCAGTTGTAGGGCTCACCTTCTGGATGCGCCGCCTGCTGGTCGATTTGGCCTACCATACCCAGCAGCTAAACGAGGATGCTGAAACCTCCGAAGGCAAAAACTATCGCCCTACGCTAGAAATTGTGGGTGATGCGCTAGAGTACAACCCAAAGCTGCGTCGCAATTTGAACCTGCTGTTCAACGCATCGTCTATTTTGATTTGCGCATTGATTAGCTATCTAATTACTAGCGCCTTGTTGCCCTAAGTTTCAGCCTGCTGTTTTGTTAATACTGCATTAGCCACCAGGCACTACATAACCTGCTCCAGCGACATTTCGCGAATCATTGTTCTGCGATCGCTCAAATACTGACGGGTTTCATCTCGCTGAGGGGCAGAGAGAATAACTTTATTTTCCACTCGCCTCAGCAGTAGCCGCACCTGTTCATTCATTGACACTCTCTGCAAGTGATAAGCAGGTGTTTCTTCAATCACTAGCCATATGGTTCTGAGTAGTCCAGTATCCACAGATACCTCCGTCAGACGCGATGTATCATTCAGCGCCTGACCCTAGAATAGGTCAAATCTTTAGTATTCCTTAAGAGTTTAGTAAAACGACACGTTTGCGTTAGTAGCGTTTACAGTGCCATTTATATTACGGAAGACGTAATCGCTCGAAACACCTCCTTTTTAGGCCCTTTCAGCCTTTAGCTCTTCAATCAATCCTTGCAGCTGACTGACCTCTGCCTGATATTTTTCGTTACAGAAATGGCACACTGCTTCGGCGCCTTTGTCTGTTTCAATCATATCGGCGAGTTCGTCAGTGCCCAGCAGCTTCAGGGCACCTAGCATACGATTGCGATCGCACCGACAGCTAAACTGTACCAGCTGATTGCCTGGCAGTATCTCCAGGCCCATATCGCCCACCAGCTCATCCATAATTTGCGGCAATGACTTACCCGCCTGTAGCAAGGGCGTAAACCCAGTCAGCTCCTTCAGCCGCTCTTCCAAAATAGTCACTAACAGCTCATCACGAGCGGCCTGCGGCAAGACCTGTAGCAATAGCCCACCAGCCACTTCCACACCATCTTCACCGACAAACACGCCCAGCACTAGTGCCGAAGGCGTCTGCTCAGAGTTGGCCAGGTAATGGGTGATGTCATCGCCAATCTCACCCGACACCAAGCCGACCGTACTGCTATATGGGTAGCCTCGACCCACATCACGCACCACATACAAATAGCCATCAGTGCCAATCGCACCGCCCACATCCAGCTTGCCTTGTTCGTTTGGCGGCAGTTCTACATGGGGCTTTTCTACATAGCCACGCACGGTTCCATCCAATCCCGCATCTACTAGTAATCCACCCAATGGCCCATCACCCTTAATGCGAATATTCACCCGCGACTCGGGCTTTTTCATACTCGATACCAGCAGCAATCCCGCTGTCATTGCTCGCCCTAGCGCTGCTGTCGCTACATAAGACAGATCATGACGTTTGCGAGCCACTTCAACTAGGCGAGTGGTGGTCACCCCGACGACTCTGATGCCACCATCTGCTGCGACTGCTCGAATTAACTGATCTGCCATGCTGCTGCTTTACCGCGATTTTTCTCTTTGTTATTGTATCTCCCAAAGAAAAATGCCTCAGAAAAATACCGAAGAAAAACGCTCCTTGAGATATTCAAGGAGCGTTTTTAACAAAGAGAATAGCGCAGTGGACAAAGCTAGAGACGGTTAGGGAGCAAGTGCGTATCCACGTAGCAGGCTACCGACCGTCTTCGCGGTAATCTTCATCTGCGTGATGGGATTTGCTGGCACAACCGTTTTGTACAGGTAGCTATCGAAGGTGAGCTTTTGTACATCAATGTCGGAGCACATTTCCACAAAGGCTTCGCGAGAGGCGTCGCTACGGTAGAACACGCGCTGTAAAATATCGAGCACTTTGTAAGTGAGGCCGTACTCCTTGTCCCACTTTTTGATGTAGGTTTTTAGCTCGGCTTCGGTCAGCGCACGCTCGCCGCTGTTGGAAAGCTCCACAATGGTTTCTGCGCACATACGCGCCGACTTTGCTGCAAAGTAGATGCCTTCACCAGAGGACTTGGTGACTGTACCAGCGGCATCGCCCACCAAGGCAACTCGACCCACGACCCGGCGAGGTCTTGGGTGCTCAGGGATAGGATGCGCCTCTACCTTGATGATTTCGCCGCCTTCGATGCGCTTAGCGGCGCGGGTGCGAATGCCCTTTTGCAGTTCTTTGATGCGGGCCTGGTTAGGACGCATGGTGCCAGTGCCGACCGCGACGTGGTCGTACTTGGGGAATACCCAGGCGTAGAAGTCGGGAGAGACATCGTCGCCGACGTACATTTCGGCCAGCTCTTCGTAGTAGGCCATTTTGTCGTCGGGGATGCGGATGCGCTCTTGGAAGGCGATCGCATAGTTATAGTCACCCGCATCAATCGCTCTGGCCACACGGGAGTTAGCACCATCTGCGCCAATTACCATGTCCACTTTCAGCGTTTTCGCTTCACCCTGCAGTCCTTCTTTTGAGTGGTCTGCATAGTGAATGATGTAGGGGTCTTTGTCATTGTCAGGCAGCTGAAGCTTGTGTACAGTGCCGTTGATAATTTTCGTTCCCAGCTTTTCGGCTCTGTCACGCAAGAAGCCATCGAGAATCTCACGGCGGCACATGCCGATGTACTCACCATCTTTGAGCGTAGAGCCGATGTTCACCTCAATGTTAGAAGGTGAGATCATCTTCATCTTGCGGACCCGACGGTCGATGATCTCAGGAGGTAAGTCAAACTCGTCGACCATGCAGAGTGGGATCGCGCCGCCGCAAGGTTTTGCATTGTCTAGCTTGCGTTCGAACAGGTAGGTATCGATGCCTGCTTTTACAAGTACTTCAGCTGCGGAAGATCCGGCCGGTCCACCGCCTACAACTGCTACTCGAATGGCCAAGGGCTTATGCTCCACAAAATAAATAATCCTATGAGCAAAATCGTATCACTCTCTCTTAGGGAGGATTACTTACTCCGCTGAATGTTACGCATATTGAAACACTGGTTTACATTCTGCAAGGAAACAGCACCGCTTGGAGCGGGCATGAAGACTGTTATGGCAATAAGACAAAACTATTACAATGCCTGGGCCTAAAAAGCTGAAAATCTCTACGGTCCATTGTGAGGACCTTTTTGATTTGATAGCGTTCGGCCATTGCCATAACCGATGCGTCTACAAAATCGATACGACTGCGAAGACAAAACCCGTATCTGCAATTACTGCTGACATGACCAACCTTGTCCAGGTTGGATATCTGCTTGCAGAATATCTTCTGCGCTGCTGGCAAAATCTGGAGGACCATCGATCATTCCAAAAATGGGGTCATCTTCTATGCCGTCTGGCGATAATTCAACTGATTCTGACTCTATCGTCGGTTCTGCTATCAACGTGTTGATAAAGTTGCTAACGAGGCTTAGCAGTTTGGGAGAAAGCTGGTTGAGCTTGTCAACTATTTGCATCTTTAAGTCAGCTGTAGTCATAACATTTCGTGTGGCAAATCGATAGAATAGTCTTCTAGACAAAGCAATGCCTAAATATACTCCGTTCATTACAATTCTGCTCTATGGCCATAAAGTCCTCTCAAATTCAGCAGGTGCTAGCGCGTAAACGAGCCGATTTTGCTAGCTTTGAGCAGAGTACGTCTGGCTATTTGGACCAGTACAGGGCTAGCTGGGATGAGTGGACTCAGCTAAGCGCGAGCGATCGCACCCGCTGGATGCAGCGGCAAGAAGGCACTTTGGGCGCAACGCCCCTAGAGCCCATCGATAAAGCCAGTCACCAAGGCATCCTACGCAGCAATCTGTCCTGGCAAAATCGTGAGCAAAGCCTGGCCTGGGCTAAGCAATCTCTTGAGAACGTCACGACGTTTGCGGTCGATGGTTCTCAGGTATTCCCTCAAAAAGACTTCTCTATCCCGATTGCCCTGGTCCAAATCGGATGGTTCGAGAACCATCACTGCGCAGCCGGTACCTATGAAAAAGACATCTTGCTTGATGTGATGACGCCGAAAGATTTGGTGGCGGATAGGTCGCAGCCGATGGATCGGTGGATCAACATGCGTCGATTCTCGATGGAAGTGCAGCGTTTGATTGACTATATAAAATCAGCTCAAGACCGCGCAGCCGCTCAGGGCCGCGATCCCGAGAAGTGTCTGGCTTTTTTTGATGGCTCGCTGGTGCTTTCGTTTGCGTCCATGCTCGATGAAAACATTCGAGAGCCCTACGTAGAGCAGGTACTGATCCTGCTACAGACCAGTGAAAAGCATCAGGTGCCGCTAGTTGGCTATGTGGACACGGCAGAATCGAATGATGTGGTGACGCTGCTGCGGGCGTTTCATAATCTGGATAAGTCGCGGGCGATTCACGATGCAAAGCTGCTAAACGGCTTGATGCAATGGGGCGATCGCACCCCAATCATGACCTGCGATCGCGGTGGCATCCTCACTGAGTACCGGGAAATGAGCGATCGCCTCACGTTCACTTACCTCAAAACCAACGCCAGCTATCCGGCCCGGCTAGACCTTCCCAAATGGATTTGGGAAGCGGGCCGTGCCGAAGCGGTGATCGATCAGGTCCGCGCTGAAGTGATTGTCGGTAACGGCTACCCTTACGCGATTGAAACCGCTGACCAAACCGCTGTATTACAGAGCCGCGATCGCCAAATTTTCTATCGAATTTTGCAAGACTGGGCGCTTCAAGAAAAATTACAGCTTTCTTTATCACAAAAAATGATGAGCAAAGCCAGACGCCGATAGAGAGATCAGCATAGAAAGATAGCATTTCTCTGTTTTATCTCGCTTTGATACCCAGTACATTTGAAACAAACAACACAAACAAGCGTTCATAACCCAGCCAATATGAACAACTTGTAAACCACTTTCAGTAACAGACAAAAAGTATGTAGCTGTTAATGCAGGGGGCCTGTTTTTCCTACCGTTGTCCGGCGTTTTAACCCCTTATAAATTTAAGGTGCCAGCGTAGGCGAACCATACCACCACAACTTGTTGCTTGGGCGTACAGACACGATTCGCGAACGGCGCATTCAAAACGATGGCTACATCATGTCCAGACTCCCTCACGATTCCTTCCAGAAATCTCCTATCAGCTGGATAAAACGTCGGTACAAAAGGGCCGCTTGTCGGCACAGGTCTGAAGACCAACAGGCAATCGCTCATCGGCTAGGGCTGGTGTCGGGAGTGGCGGTAGCGGGCATTGCCATCGGCTTATCTGCCCTTGGGGCCTGGCGGGTGTTAGAGCTGCAAAGCTATAACTTGCTTCACCGTACTCAAAGGGCGATCGCGGGTGCACCCACATGGAATGACGATATTGTTGTAATTGCAATTGATGAAGCCAGTGTGGAACAGCTCGGTCGCTTCCCCTGGCCCAGGCAGACCTATGCTGACCTGCTCGATTCCTTAGCCAGTGCACAGCCAGCGGCAGTTGCCTTCGATATTTTGCTGCCAGACGCGACCGATGCCGATCAGCCCTTAGCCGAGTCCATTGTAAACAGTGCCAATGTTGTGCTAGCGGTGGGTAACAGCCAGGGCCAGTACACCGATGTCGCGTCCACTATCGCCAATTCTGCTGAGGGATTCTTTTTGCGCGGTGCGGCAGATACCTCTAGCGATGAAGATGGTGTTAGCAGGCAGCTACATTTGTATGGGGAAAGGGGTATCCCTTCGTTGAGTACAGCTGCCTTGCAGGTATATGCACAAAACATAGGTGAGACGACCCAGGCTGTCCCGAGTTTACCGCCTAGCTGGCTGCAACATCGAGCCTATCGTTCCGGATCTCACGAGCCACAGTATCTGCTGCAAGACCTGATCCCAGAAGACGGTAACGTATGGATTCACTGGCCTGGGGAGGTCAATCCGCCGGGTGCGGCTTCTGGTCAATCATTTAGTCAATCATCAGGGCAATCAGGAGAGCTACAGGTTTACTCCTATGCAGATGTGATGAGTGGTCAGCTGGACAGCCGCCTGTTCCAAAACAAGATTGTATTAGTGGGGTCTACCCTCATTGGCGAAGATACGCTGCGGACGCCTTTTCAGCAAGCGATCCCTACTAGTGGTGTGTATTTGTATGCAGCGACTATCAACAACTTGCTCGACCAGTCTTTTCTGCGGCGGCCTGCGGGTTGGCAAACGACTCTGCTGCTTGTGGTGCTGGCAATGGGGGGCACCCACGTATTGCGTCAGCAGGGTGTTTACAGGCGACTGGTGATGACGGCAGGCTTTCCGATGCTGTGGAGTCTGTACGCCTACGCAGGATTTGTGGTGGGTTGGTGGCTACCGGTCGCTGCGCCTATTGGCACTATCATCCTAATTGCCCTGGCAGTACAGCTCAATGAACAACAAGAAAAGCAACAGCTGATGGCGTTGCTTTCAATGAATGTGTCTCCAGGAACTGCCGAGCTGATTTGGCGACACAAAGGGCAGGTGTTAGATCGCGGTAAGCTAGCAGCTCAAAGCCTGACTGCGACGGTGCTGTTTATGGATATTCGCGGGTTTACCAGCATTGCCGAAACGCTCCCCGCTCAGCAGCTTTTGCCCTGGCTAAATCAGTACTTTGACACCATGACAGACTGCATCATGGCCCATGGCGGCATGGTGGATAAATACATGGGCGATGCGATTATGGCAGTTTTTGGTGCGCCAGTGCCCCGTACTTGCGCCGAAGAGATTCAGGCGGATGCGATCGCTGCTATGGAAACCGCTGTCGAAATGCACGGTCGCCTCACCCGGCTCAATCGTCAGCTTGCCGCCCAACATCTGCCGACTATCCGTTTCGGTATCGGCATTCACACCGGGCCTTTGGTCGCAGGAACCGTCGGCAACCGTCACCGGCTCAACTATTCGCTATTTGGCGATACGGTGAATGTTGCGGCGCGGTTGGAGAGCATGACAAAAACAATTCCAGAAGCTTCTGCGTTTAAGGTGCTCGTGAGTGCCAGCACGCAAGAACAGACCAAGGAACACTTTAGGTTACAGCGCGTGCAGTGTGCGCAGCTACGGGGGCGTAAAGAATATACGGAAGTTTATACCCTCGTGGATGAGCTGTCAGCTGTGGATGACAGCCACACAGTAAATGGCGGCTACGCGCGCACTTTAAAGCGACCTGCCATGGTTGGCCCATCTGTGGCAGCGATCGCACATACCACTACCGCCCACACCACTACCGCCCACGGAGGCATAGCATAAAGCCGCTTTTTGGCTGGCTGTGCGGGTGCTGGCTGTGCGAGTGATCGCCATCTAGCGCACAATCTGACCCATATAGTTGCCCCACAGCGCCGCTGCCTGAGCGCTGCTGCCGTCCCCTGGGGTGTTGTCGTCGTTGCCCAGCCAGACGCCGGTAACCACCGCATTGCGAGGGACAAACCCGATGAACCAGCGATCAACGTTGTCGTTGGTAGTGCCCGTTTTTCCGGCTTCACCCAGCCCCAGGTACGCGCTCGTGCCTGTGCCGCCCGGCTGTACAGTGCCCTGCATGATGCTGACCATCGTGTTGGCCACATAGGGATCTACCACCTGCTGATTAGCATCACCGCTATTTGCTTCAAAGTCATAAATGACCCGGCAGGTGGCCAAATCTTCAAAATCTTCGCAGTCGCTGCTGTCGATGACGCGCTGAATGCCGTGGGGCCGATTCCATACGCCTTCGTTCGCCAGGGCTGCAAATGCGCCGGTAATTTCCAGCGGTGTCACTTCGCTTTGCCCCAGCACCAACCCCGGTACCGGATTCAGCTCAGACTCAATGCCCAGTCGATTGGCCAGCTCTACAATAGAATCGAGCCCAGCGTCTTGCGCGACTCGCAGCGCAACTGGGTTTCTGGATCGGGCCAGGCCTGCATACATATCGAGCGAGCCGTCAGCGCAGGCGGGCAGGTACAACCCATCCCAATTAATCTCATCGCAGGAATAGACCCGATTGGGCGAAATGCCCTGCTCAATGGCCGAGGCATAGGCAAATACTTTGAAGGTAGATCCTGGCTGACGAACGGCCTGACTGGCCCGGTTAAACTGACTTCTGGCGTAGTCCACGCCGCCCACAAGTGCTTCAATTTCGCCGTTTTGAGTGTTCATGGTCACCACGGCCCCCTGAGAATAGCCAAGGGCCGCACCGTCGTTATTCACCGAGCGAATCAATGCGTTTTCTGCTGCCGCCTGCGCTTCAAAATCTATGCTGGTTTCAACAATGAAATTGCCTTCGCTGGCTAAATTGCTGCCCAGCACCTGGTACAGTTCGTCCAAAACGTAGCTGTAAAAATAGGGCGCTCGGGTGCTTTTGAGCTGTTCGCGAGCCTTGGGGCTGATTTCGATTCGCGATCGCCTGGCCCGCCGCCCTTCCTCTGCGCTAATGGCCCCTGTGCCCACCATCCGCTCAATCACCCGGTCACGATAATCGATGGCCGCGTCGTAGTCTTGCACCGGGTTAAAGGCATTTGGCGCGGGCAAAATGCCTACCAGGGTCGCGGCTTCTTCAATCTCTAGTTCGCTGGCAGATTTGCCAAAGTAAAACTGCGACGCATCCTCAAATCCATACAGGTTATTGCCCAAATAAACGCGATTTAAATACAGCAGCATAATCGCATCTTTGCTGTAAAACGTCTCAATTTTTAGCGCGACGATGGCTTCGCGGATTTTGCGCTCGGCGCTATCTTCGGTGCCAACATAGTCCCTAAACGTATTTCGCGCTAGCTGCTGGGTGAGCGTACTGGCCCCTTCTCGGATGCTGCCTTGTTGCACGTTTGTTTTGAGCGCTCTGGCAATGCCCCACGGGTCGACGCCAGGATGCCAGTAAAAGCGAGTATCTTCGGAGGCAACCAGGGCCTGGGGTAAGTACTCGGAGTATTCTTGCAGGCTCTTGTTTTCTCGGTGGGTGATGTTGGGCAGCTCGTTGAGCGGGACGCGATCGCCCCCCTCTTCAGCGGTGACCAGTACCGGCCCCTGTACAGATTCGGGTAGGGGATTGATCGAAAATTTGGGCCACTCTAGGGCCACAATCCAAAATACCAATAGCCCGGTGAAGCCGCTGATGCCATACAGCCCGTAGCGCACTGCCTGCACGTACCACGGCGGCGGGTTGATGTAGCGTACGGTGACTGCGTCTGCTAGTTCTTCAGGCCCCAGGGTGAGCACGTCGCCATGGCGCAGGGGGAATTTCGACAGACGCTTTTTCTTGCGGTAGATGCCGTTGGTGGAGCCCTGGTCTTTCATGACGAATGGATTGCCTGGGCGGTTGCGATCGCGTGTCAGTGACAAATGGGTTTGGCTGACGATGGGCGATCGCACCACAATATCGCAGGCCTTAGAAGAGCGGCCCAAAAGGTAGTGCTCACCCACCAGCGGATATTCTTCCGACTTGCCGGGTGCTGGTTCTATCTGTAGCTTGGGCACCCGCGCGTTGGGCTTTAGCGGAATCTTGGCAAAATCCACATTGGCCTGCACCGTATGAAAAGCCTGGGTGATCGAGCCCAAGAATGTCTTGGGTGCACTCTGGTTTTTCTTAGAAGAATTAGACCTCTTGTTTGGGTCAGGCGGTGGTGAAGTCATAGGCTGAAGACGGCGCGGATCAAAAGATAGATCAGAAGATGTGGAGCAAAACTAGATATGGAAAACGATAGCGTAGCAGACACAAGATAAGACAACAGCCCCATCCACCATTATTTCGCACAGGTCTCTTGATTTCGCTTAGCGCAACCTAGAGCGCTTTATTCTTTTGGCGCTCAACTGACCCCGACGAAACCAGCTGCGACGAGACTGGCTAGGACGAGACTGGCTGCGCAGCCGGAAATCTTGCGCTTGAGACTCTCGGGGTGGCACGCCCTCTGGCGACTCAGCAGACTGGGTGGTCTTGACGGCGGGTTCTTCTTTAATGGCGACTATCAGCAGGCACAAAATCCCTAAGTTAATACAAATATCCGCAACATTAAAAATGGGAAACGGATGGTTGAAAAACGGCAAATTAATAGAAGGAAACACCGACAGAAAATCTACGACGTGCCCTTTGAGGAGCCTTTCTATACCATTCCCTAGCGCCCCGCTCAAAATAAACCCGTAGCCAGCGGCCTCCCAACGGTTAGGTAAGCGAACCAGCCAGCCGTATAAAAACAGACCGATACTAATCACCAGCGATAGCCACTTCAGCCAGCCGCCGTTGTCTTTAAAAGCGCCAAAAGCCGCGCCCTCGTTAATGGCGAACGTAAAGTTCAGCACCCCTGGAATAATCGTCATGCTCTGGTCTACCAGCGTTTGAAGGGCCCACTGCTTAGTGACATGATCGAGCAGCAGCCCGATGATGGCGACTATCCAGAAAAGCGGATTTTTGGGTTTCATTTCGTCTATGGTTTGGTCTAATAAAATTGGTCTAATAAAACAAAGCTTTGCGCAGCCCAAAGGCAATCAGCGCGATCGCACAGCTGACCATCACCTGCCCTGGAATTTGCACCAGCGAATAGTCAATAATCGCCGTTCCCAAAGAAGGCGTTGCCGGTAGCCAGCGAAACAGATGGCCCAGTACCAGATAGCTCAGCCCACACAAATGCACCACAAACAGGCCACTAATCGCCCCAAACGCCAGTCGTTCTAGGGCTGCTTTCTCTCGGTATGCCAGTGCTCCACACACCCACCCTGCCGGGATAAAGCCCAATAAGTAGCCAAAGCTGGGCTCTCGTAAATAGCCTAGCCCTGCGCCTTGGGCAAATACCTGTAGGCCAAACCGCTCAAACAGCACAATGCCCAGCGTAATGTAGGCCACCTGAGAAAGCACCGCTGCATTGCGCCCGCCCATACAGCCCGTAAACAGTGCCGCACCTACCTGAAACGTTACGCCCAGCGAAGATGCTTCTAGCCCGCCGCCACTCTGATTCAACCACGCACCCAGCGGCACCTGAAGCACAGATGCCTCTACCCACGTACTGCCAATAGTCAAAATCAGGCCGATAAACGCCCACAAAAGCTCAGAGGGAGCAAACACACAGACACCTTTTTATGCCTCTACAACCCTTAGTTTACTGCCTCGCCCTTTTTTACAGAACGTTACTTTCTACGCAGATCTACCGATTGCCTTCCTATGCAAGCTTTACACTTGTTTGAACTGACGCTCCCACTTCTTTTTGATTATGTTTCCTTCCCATCGTCCTCGTCGACTGCGATCGCATGCCAACATCCGCCGCATGGTCCGCGAAAACATCGTCACCACCAATGATCTGATCTATCCTCTTTTCGCTGTCCCTGGCGATGCGTTTTCTCAAGAAGTCAGCTCCATGCCTGGGGTCTATCAGCTCTCCGTCGACAAAATTGTCGAAGAAGCCAAAGAAGTCTACGACCTTGGAATTCCCGCCGTCATTTTATTTGGCATTCCTGCCGATAAAGATATAGAGGCAACGGGTGCATGGCACGATCATGGCATCGTGCAAAAGGCCACAGAAGCGATCAAAAAAGCCGTCCCCGATCTGATGGTGATTGTCGATACTTGCCTGTGCGAATACACGACACACGGCCACTGCGGCTATTTGGAAGTGGGCGATTTGAGCGGACGCGTGCTGAACGACCCCACCCTGGACCTGCTAAAGAAAACAGCGGTATCCCAGGCCAATGCGGGTGCCGATATCATTGCGCCGTCTGGCATGATGGATGGCTTTGTACAGGCGATACGCATGGGCCTTGATGACGGTGGCTTCGAAGATTTGCCAATTTTGTCCTATGCGGCCAAGTATTCGTCTGCTTACTATGGTCCTTTTCGCGATGCTGCCGAGTCTGCCCCTCAGTTTGGCGATCGCCGAACCTACCAGATGGACCCAGGTAACGGCACCGAAGCCCTCAAAGAAATTGCCCTTGATATTGCCGAAGGCGCAGATATGCTGATGGTCAAACCAGCCTTGGCTTATATGGACATTATCTGGCGTGTCAAGGAAGCGACTAACCTGCCCGTTGCGGCCTATAACGTCTCTGGTGAATATTCTATGGTCAAAGCTGCTGCCCTCAACGGTTGGATTGACGAAGAAAAAGTTGTATTAGAAACAATGACTAGCTTCAAGCGATCGGGTGCGGATTTGATTTTGACCTATCACGCGAAAGATGTGGCTAGGTGGCTGGCGTAACAACAAAGGACGCTGGGCTGCGGCCCGGCGGCTTCGATCATGGGTTAGAGTAAGAGGCATTATGCGAGTGGGTCCTTAATGCAAGCCACTGGAATGGAGGATACAGGTGAC
This sequence comes from Cyanobacteria bacterium J06581_3, assembly GCA_038531675.1. Lineage (GTDB taxonomy): Bacteria > Cyanobacteriota > Cyanobacteriia > Phormidesmidales > Phormidesmidaceae > Phormidesmis. The sequence continues at coordinate 190,890 of JBCBBK010000003.1, read as the reverse complement.
AGATAGCCAGAAGCCAGATAGCCAGAAGGGCAGCATCTCAGATAAATCATCAGACAAAGCACCGAATAGAGCAGATGCTCATACCACTCCTGACTTGGGCGATCGCTACGAAGATATGATCGCGGCCTGGCAACAAAGGCTGAAGCTCGATTTGCCGGACCAGGGAGACGCGACCCGCGAAGCGATTGTGCAGTGGCTGGTGGGCGAGGCCGAGCGCTTCGAGCCGATGGAGAAAAAGGAAATTAAGCTGGCTAAGCGAGCGATGGACTATCGCTATCGCATTTTTCTGTCGCGCTATTGGGGCCTTTCGCCCGATCGTGCCTACAAAAAGCTGCTACAGAAGCTGGGCGGTCTATTTCTGATTCGCAGCAAAATTCGAGTGTGGATTGCGCTGAGTCGCGATCGCAAACGCGCGGTCAAAGATGTGCTGCAAGAAGTGATTCAGGAAATGCTGCAAAGTGATAAGCACATGCGGGCGCAAACGGTCTGGATTGCGCAGTGTACCAGCCGCTCTGGGTTGCGTAATATTTTGACTCTGGCCACTATCGAGGAATACTGCCTGCGGCCTATTCGCAATCAGCCGCTGCTGGTGTACCGCTTTGTGAATTATTTGCGGCGATCGCAGCGCGGTGGCATGACCCAGGTCCCCAGCGCCGAACTGATCCACCTAATCTCTGAAGAAATCGGCACCGACGATGCCGACGGCACCCTCAGCCTGCTGGACTTTGAAGCCCTCGATCGCTACGAAGTGCAGCAGGAATATCAAAAGCAGCAGGAATCCAGAGAGCTCGTTAAGCAGCAATTTTCTGACTACCTGGCTGAAAAGCTGGGAGACACTGCCGTGCAGTGGCTAGATTTGCACCTGCAGGGCTACGCCCAGGACAGCATTTCTCGCCAGCTAGGGCTGAACGTTCGCGAAGCCTATCGTCTGCGCGAAAAAATCAGCTATCACGCCATCCGTATCTTCACTATCAAAGAGCAGCCCGACCTGGTTTTCTCCTGGCTCAAAACCTCCCTCAAGCAGCACAGCCTGGGCCTGACCTCAGCCCAGTGGGATACTTTCTGGGCAGCTCTATCGCCCGATCAGCAGACCATGCTTGATGCTTTCAAATCAGGCAAAAGCGTGGCCGAAGTCGCTCAGACCTTTGAGCTTACTGCTAAGCAAGTGACTAGCAAATGGGCTGAGATTTATTTGCAGTCTCAGGAAGTTCGCACGGCAAAAGACGACGCTGATTAGAGTGCAAAGATTTAGCTTAAGAGACAGGGCTTTTGCGACGTTGGGCCTACCCACCCCGACCTCCGCTGCGCTCCGGCCACCCCTCCAGCGGCTCCCGTGTACACACAAGTTTGAGATCTGATCGGCTATGTGCATAGGCTGCCGACCCACCCCGTCGCTGCACGCCACCCCTCCAGAGGGGATTCACTTCAGGCGACGAAGCTAAAAGCGATCTATTGCAGTCACATAACGCCACAAAGCCAGGAAAAATCCCCTCTGGAGGGGTGCCCGATAGGGTGGGGTGGGTCAGCAACTTAAGCAACCAACCGACCACTGCTAAGCATTACGTCTTCGACGCCTTTCTTGCATCCATAATCCGACCAAAATTCAGCTTAAATTCGTCAAACCCAATCAGGCTACCCGGCTCCTCATCCCAGGAGGCCGATAGCATGCCGTAGGTAAGCCCCACCACACCCAGTCCAAAACATCCCATAGTGGTTAGTAGCGTCACAATCGGTGCAAAGGTCACAATCTGGTGACTGAGCAAATAGTAAGACAAAAAGAAAATACTCACGCCCAGCGCAATCGGGGCGATCGATAAAATCGCCATTCGTCGCACCATCCGGCGGCTAACATCTTTAGGTATTGAGCCGTCGCTGTCTGGTCCGGCAATGGCTTCTGCGGCTTTTGCAGCTTCACGCTTTTTGTTTGCCGCACGAATGGCCTCTACTCTTGCCTGAGCTTTCGCAGACACAGCGGTCTCAGCACTATTTTTGTCCTGAGCGGCTTTCTTTTTGGCCTGCTTCTGGGCCTTTCGCTCAGCCTTCTCGGCAGCACTGGTAGTGGCACTGTCACTTGCGTCTTTCTCTCGCTTGCGCGAGCTCTTTGGCTCAAACGGCAATGCTGCTCTCTCATCTTGAGAATCTTTCCTAGACGCCTTCTTTTCAGGCTTCTTTCCAGACGTAGAGGCCATCTTTCCCTCTATACAAGTAAATGGGAACAAACAAACGGACGAAATCAACTGGCGAATGCCCTATCGGCGAATACCCAGCTTCTTAATCAAAGCCTTATAGCGCTCAGGGTCTTGCTTGACCAAGTAAGCCAGCATACGTTTGCGCTGACCGATCATTTTCAGCAGTCCCCGTCGAGAGGAATAGTCCTTCTTGTTCTTTTGCAGATGCTGACTCAGCGTATTGATGCGGTCAGTGAGCATCGCAATTTGCACGTCAACAGATCCTGTGTCTGTCTCATGAATCTGATTCTCGGAGATAATCTCCTGTTTACGTTCTTGTAGCAGAGCCATACGCTTACGGGGTGTTAGACAAAAATAATTATGGACATAGAGCTTTAGATTTTAACACTACACTGTCGCCATCTCACTTTTTACTGCGTCGGCCCCTGCGTCGGCCTTCAAGTCAGCCTGTCCAAAACTTTCTTCAATCATCTGCCGATACTGACTTTTTTGCTTCATCCCCTTCATCTGACCCGCGAGCGCCTTGTCCTTAAATAGCTGTACTGTTGGCGTCCCGGTGATCCCAGCCGATTCAGCTACGTCGCTATCTTCGGTAATGTCGATTTCTACGTAGTGAATGCGCCCTTCAAATTCATCGACGACTTTGCTGAGGATAGGCTTGAGGGTATGGCAAGGGCCACAGGTAGGTGAGGCGTACTTTACCAGGATGGGGCGATCGCTCTCGTGATACAGCTTGCGCAGGGCATACCCACCCACATGCCGAGTCGTCCCCGGGTCAAAGCCCTCCGCCTGCTCTCCTGCTTGTTTCTGGGCAGACGGCTTCTTCTCATCTTCAGATTTCTCCGAACCGCTCTGGTGAAATTCCTGAATCAAATTGTGCTCACTCAGCCAGCGCTCCGCTAGCAGCGCCGACATACAGCCTGTCCCTGCCGCTGTAATCGCCTGCCGGTACTCATGGTCTTGCACGTCACCCGCTGCGTACACCCCTTCAACATTGGTCGCAACCGATCCCGGCTGCGTCCGAATGTATCCCAAGTCGTCTAGGTCCAGCTGTCCTTCAAACAGGCCAGTATTTGGCCGGTGACCAATTGCGTAAAACAAGCCCCGCACAGGTAAGTTGCTTTCCTCGCCCGTTTTACCATTTTTGACCTTAATGCCTTCTAGCAGTTCGTCACCATACACATCCACTGCTTCCGTATTCCAGTGCACCGTAATCTTTGGATTATTTAGCACTCGGTCTTGCATAGCCTTACTTGCACGCATCTTATCCGTGCGTACCAGCAAGTTCACATGAGATCCGTATTTCGTTAGATACACGGCCTCTTCGGCTGCGGAATCGCCACCACCGATGACTGCCAAAGACTCCATTTTGAACAGAGGGGTCGCGCCGTCACAAATCGCACAGGCCGAAATGCCCTTACTCCACAGCCGCTGCTCGGAGGGCAAGCCCAACCGCTTCGCCGTCGCCCCTGTCGCAATCACCACGCTATGCGCCTTCACCGTGCGCTCATCCGAGCGAATCACAAAGGGCCGCTGGCTAAAGTCCGCTTCAACCACATCTTCTGTGACCAGTTCTGCGCCCCACCGCAGCGCCTGAGCCTTCATATTGTCCATAAGCTCAGGGCCGGTAATGCCATCGGGAAAGCCTGGAAAGTTCTCTACTTCCGTCGTTGTCATCAGCTGTCCGCCTGGCAGGCCACCCGCTTCGTAACCCTCGAACATAAACGGCTTCAAATTCGCCCGCGCCGCGTAAATCGCCGCCGTATAGCCCGCAGGCCCCGAGCCAATAATCACCATATTTTCGACGGTGGTCTGCTCAGCAGTGGCTTGACCATTCTGTACAGCATTTTCGGAGGAGGTAGCAGGCTTATCTGAACTCATGATGACTACGCTTAATCTTTGTTCATACAGTGTAGCAAGTTTTTTGGCAAAAGCAGATCTCTAGAGAAGAACACTCGGAGGCGGCTATCTAAAGTTGACTCTGAGTACTTACAGGGCCTTACAAAGGTATACAAACCCTACTGTTATGGGGATTTTCGTACTAACGGACTTATCGCTTTTGGTTGATAGCTTCATCCCAGCTTCGGGAACTTAAAGATAGTTACTTCCCACCGCCAGGGCTTCGCCTGAAAATTGACTGCTATGCAAGAGCGCACTTCCATTAGCCCATCTTCTATTAGTACGCTTTCCACAGGTTGCCAGGATGGCCCGCAGGCGATCTCATGTCGCCCATCTCGCACGTCCACTTGGTCTCTACTGTATAGAGGGCTGTGCAGTGGATTGCTGGCTGCGACGGTCGGCATTAGTGGTATGGGTGGTGCGATCGCCTCACCTCTTGCCAGCAGCATCGCCCCGTCTGAAAACCCAGCAGGAGCCACTGTTCCTCAGCCAACAGCGCCAACCCAGCTCGCCCGCAATAATCATTCTCAAGGCGAAGTCCGCTCCATCTGGCTCGACCGTGAAACCATTGTCAACGCCCGCTCCCCGGAAGGTCTCGCCCAGATATTTGAGGATTTTAGAGCCGCAGGTATTAACACTGTCTTTGTCGAAACCATTAACGCAGGCTATCCCATCTATCCCAGCGAGGTTGCCCCCGAGCAAAATCCGCTGACTCGCGGGTGGGATCCGCTACAGGCCGCTGTTGACCTTGGCAAAGTTTACGACATCGAAGTCCATGCCTGGGTCTGGCTATTTGCCGTTGGTAACCGCGCCCACAATCGCCTAATCGGCCAGCCCGAAAGCTACCCTGGGCCCGTTCTCAGCGCTCGCCCGGACTGGGCAGGCCTCGACAACCAGGGCAACCTCACCATCCCCGGCAAGCCCAAATTCTTCGTAGACCCGGCCAACCCAGAAGTCCGTCAGTACCTGTTCGACATCCTCGACGAAATCGCCACCCGCTACGACGTAGACGGCATCCAGTTCGACTACGTACGCTACCCGTTCCAGGACGCCCTAAATAACCGCACCTTCGGCTACGGCACCGCCGCCCGCGCTCAGTTCTACGAACTCACAGGCGTCGATCCTGTCAACATCCCATCTCGAAACGGTGGCGACCAGCGCCTGGCCCGTCTCTGGAGTCAGTGGACAGACTTCCGCGCCGAGCAAATTACTTCCTTCGTTGCCGAAGCCTCCCAGCGCCTGCGGCGTCATCGTGGTCTTACCGTTTCTGCTGCCGTCTTTGCTGAAGACACCTACTATCGTCACCACACCCTCCAGCAAGACTGGGAAACCTGGGCCGACCAGGGCCTGGTCGATTGGATTGTGCTGATGAGCTATGCCCGCAGCACCAGCGAATTTTCTGACATGATTCGTCCTTGGGTTCTAGAGTCCAGCTTCCGCGATACGCAGGTGATCCCAGGAATTCGCCTGCTGAATTTGCCTGTTTCCGAAGCGATGAGCCAAATTGAAACGCTGAGGGATTTGCCTGTAGGCGGCTATGCGCTGTTTGCGGCGGATAATTTGAATGGGGAGGTGCGCTCTATGCTGGCTGGGGTGAATGTGGATAGTGGGGTTGCGATCGCCTCCAAACAACAATAGCGGCTCATATCAACAAGACCTGATAGAACTTCATCAGCCGAGGGCAACCTAGCTATCGTAAGCCTATGCAACCTGCAAAGCCCCATGGCGCGACCCCAACACTATTTACGTATCGAGGCTGGGCGCACAGAAGCTCAATACTGGCGAGATATTTGGCGCTATCGAGAGCTGTTCTATTTTCTAGCTTGGCGAGATATTCTGGTGCGCTATAAGCAAACCTTTATTGGAGTTGCCTGGGCTCTAATTCGGCCCTTTCTGACAATGGTCGTTTTTACGATCGTTTTCGGGCGTTTAGCGAAGTTGCCTTCGGATGGAGATACTCCATATCCTATTCTGGTTTTCTCAGCGATGCTTCCGTGGCAATTCTTCGCGAGTGCGCTGTCGGAATGCAGCAACAGTCTTATTTCCAATGCAAACCTTATCTCTAAAGTATATTTCCCACGCTTAGTTGTCCCAACAAGTGCTGTCATTGTTAGCTTTGTTGACTTTCTAATATCAGGGTTTATCTTACTGAGCTTAATGACTTGGTATACATTTATTCCCAGCTGGCGAATTTTAACGCTTCCTTTCTTTGTCTTAATTGCTTTTGCTGCCGCTATGGGAGGTGGGCTTTGGCTAGCTGCACTTAATGTCCAATATCGGGACTTTCGCTATGTTGTTCCTTTCATTGTTCAATTAGGGCTTTATATTTCACCTGTCGGATTTAGTAGTGCGGTAGTTCCAGAACGATGGCGTCTACTCTATTGTCTAAATCCTATGGTTGGCGTAATTGATGGATTTCGGTGGGCTGTTTTGGGAAACAATACCGCGCCGTACTGGCCGGGTTTTATTCTCTCTATGATTTTGGTAAGTAGTCTGTTAGTAAGCGGAGGTATTTACTTTCGTCGGATGGAACGCACTTTTGCAGATGTAATTTGAGTCATGTCTAAAACTATCATTCGCGCAGAAGGGTTAGGAAAAAAATATTCTATCTGTCACGAAAAACGTGAAAAATATATTGCTCTACGCGATGTTGTTGCCGATACGGCAAGTCGTGTGAAACAACGATTGATGTCCTCTCGTCAGCTTCGCCTTCAGTCGAGAGAGGATTTTTGGGCACTGCAAGATATTTCAGTTGAAGTTAAGCAGGGTGATCGCATTGGCATAATTGGTCGAAACGGTGCTGGAAAATCAACGCTACTTAAAATTCTAAGTCGAATTACAGAGCCGACAACAGGGTTTATTGAGTTGCGAGGGCGGGTAGCTAGTCTGCTAGAAGTCGGCACAGGCTTTCATCCAGAACTTACTGGAAGAGAAAATATTTTTCTCAATGGTGCAATCTTAGGTATGGGAAAGAGAGAAATATATCGAAAATTTGATGAGATTGTCGCTTTCTCCGAAGTGGAGAGATTTTTAGACACACCCGTCAAGCGTTATTCTTCAGGCATGTATGTCAGGTTAGCCTTTGCAGTTGCGGCTCATCTGGAACCTGAAATACTTATTGTAGATGAAGTATTGGCCGTAGGCGATGCTCAGTTTCAAAAGAAGTGTTTGGGAAAGATGAAAGATGTAGGCAAAGAAGGAAGAACAGTTCTCTTTGTTAGTCATAATATGGGTGCGATTGAGTCGCTTTGTCAGAAATGTTTGTTGCTAGAAAAAGGCAGAGTGAAAACATTCTCTGAAGATATATCTCACACTATTAGAGAATATCTGACAAATGGCGATTGGACCCTACAGAAGAGTTTGGATGATAGACTCGCCACTAAAACGGATTATTTTGAACTCCTTGACGTTAAACTAATAAGTAAGGGCTCTACAAGGCCCTCGCGCAATTTTCTGAAAACGGAAACCATTGCAATCAAAATAAGTATTGACATCTTCGATAGAATGCCAAGCCTTAGTATCGGTTATGCAATATATCAGGAAGACCAGGATATTTGCCTTTGGTGGTCTTTTCACGTGGATGTAGAAGAACAAGAATTACCAGCAGGTATTAACGAGCTAACAACTGAGATCCCCTCCGCAACACTGAACAATGGAAAATATAGGATAGAACTACTAGCCGCTTTGCACAATCAAAAATGGCTGCTCGCACCAAGAAGCAGCCCTGTATTCGTTAGGTTCGAGGTGCAAGGTGGTCAGATAGGATCTCCTCTTTTATCTTCTACTAGTCGTCCTGGGGTCTTTCTGCCAGCACATAAGTGGCAGGTATCTAGCTCCTTACTGTCAGTTTAATGTCCTCTTAAATAACCATAAAATGTATATTGTCTGTGCCTGCGATCAAGAATATTTGCCTCACACGGCTACTATGCTGTGCTCTGTACTGTCACACACAGACACGGTACAAGGCGTCTATTTGCTCCATGACGGTATCAGTGCATACGAGCTGGGCAAGTTAAAGGAATTCGTATCGAGTTTCGATGTTGAAATTACTGACTGTAAAGTGGATTCGTCAGGGCTAGAGAACCTTCCTGTTAGCGGACACGCTTCGCTAGTGAACTATTACAGATTACTCATTGCTGATCTTCTTCCTTCATCTATCGATAGGGTAATATACCTTGATTCGGATCTGATTGCAATTAGCTCATTAGAACCGCTGTGGGCTACTGAGCTGGCAGGTAACACTGTTGGCGCTGTAGAAAACCCTGGATTTGTTCAACATTCTAGATTAGGAATCCCACAGGTTAGCAAATACTTCAACTCGGGAGTGCTTTTGATTGATCTTGATCAATGGCGTCGGCTAGATGTTCGTTCGCAAGTCATTGCGTACATAGAGCAAAACCCGGATAAAATTAAACTATGGGATCAAGATGGGTTAAATGCGGTTCTTTATGATCGATGGCAAGAGCTTCCAATGCGGTGGAATATACAGCGACCTCTTTTTTTTGATGAGTGCTATAAGCTCCAATATGCAGACGTTTTAAGGGACCCTGCTGTTGTCCATTTCTCTGGTAGCACAAAGTCAAAGCCTTGGCAGTACGGAACAACTCATCCTTACTGTCGCAAATATTCGGAATATCGTTCTAAAACTCCTTGGAACAAATACAAACTGGAAGGTCAGTTGACCCTAGCTCAACGAGCTTTTCGCAAAATAAGAGGTATGGTCCACCGAAGCCTTGTACAATTCTTCGTAGATAAAAGCGAGAATAGTCTAGTAAAGAAGCTTACGAGAGCTGTAGAATTAGCTAATAGAGAGAGGGAAAGAAAATACCAGCTATGGAGAAAAGAGGAAGCTAAGGCACTAATTACACAAATTCAACCAACCCTCGAAGTGATGGCAGGTCCATTTGAAGGCCTGAAATATTCACAGCTAGAGTCAGTTGGTAGCGCACTATCACCAAAAATACTAGGGTCTTACGAGGCAGAACTTCATCCAATAATTTATCGGATATTACAAATTAACTACACAACAATTCTAGATATAGGCTGTGCTGAAGGATATTATGCAGTAGGCCTAGCTATGAAGAAAAAGGATGCATCCGTATACGCGTTTGACACTGATCCAAAAGCAAGGTCTTTATGTGAAGAAATGTCATTTCTGAATGGGACAAGCGACAGATTATCTGTATTGGAATTCTTCAGTATGGAATCGGTAAGAGACCTTGCACAGGGAGAAAGAGGGTTGCTGATCTCCGACTGTGAAGGCTACGAAAGGCTATTGTTTCACAAGCAATCTAAGCATTGGAATTATCTTTCCCACTATGATCTCCTAATAGAAATTCATGAATTTATGGAAGAAGGCGTGTCAGAGTATATCTATAACCTCTTTAAAGAGACTCATGACATAGAGGTTATCTCCAGCGTTGATGATCTCTTAAGGCCTATACGGTTTAATTGTCCTATCTCGCAAAACATAGAGATAAAAAGAATGTTGATGGCTGAGAGACGGCCATGCGGAATGGAGTGGTTCTTTATGAGTGCGAAAAGTCAAAAGCGAAATAATCAATCACGAGAAAATACTGAGAAGCAAGCAGCTTATTATGCTGCGTAGCTAATCTTTCCTTCTATTATGAAAAGAGTTCTTCTGCGACTTAACCTGTGTAGTAGTCTTTCAGCGCTTAGCTATGAGCAGCTTTAACCATGCCCCTATCTACGCCTGTTGTTTTTTTGATATTCCGTCGTCCTGATTTGACGGCTAGAGTATTTGAATTGATTCGGAAAGCCCAGCCTACTAAACTGTTGATTGTGGCTGATGGACCCAAGGATGAGAAGGAATCTTTATTGTGTCAGCAGGCTCGATCAATAGCAGAGAATGTAGATTGGGATTGTGAGATACTGCGCAACTACTCCGATGTAAACTTGGGCTGCAGAAAGAGAATAAGTAGTGGCCTTGATTGGGCTTTTGATAATGTGGAAGAGGCAATCATTCTTGAGGATGATTGTTTGCCTGATGTATCATTCTTTCAATTTTGTCAGTCTTTACTCAAAAGATATCGATGTGACGAGCGTATCATGATGGTCAGTGGTAGTAACTTTCAGCTGGAAAATGAAAAAATAAAAGATAGTTATTATTACTCAAAATATATGCATGTTTGGGGTTGGGCTACCTGGCGAAGAGCCTGGAAGCATTACGATGTAGAGATGAACTCTTGGCAAACCTTTAAAGAAAAAGAGCTGTTGAATTCGGTTTGTCGTGATTTGTGTGAAGTAGAATATTGGCTCAATATCTTTGATAAAGTCGCCGATGGAACTATTAATAGTTGGGCTTATCAATGGGTATATGCTTGTTGGCAACAAAGTGGCATGAGTGTTGTTCCTTCCGTTAATCTTATATCTAATATAGGTTTTCGTGATGATGCTACACACACGTCATCACAGGAAAGTCCTCTGGCAAGCAGGGCGACCAGTGAAATTTGTGATATTAGCCATCCTGCTTTCGTCGTGAATAACATAGAGGCTGACAACTATTCTTTTGATCACATCTTTGGTGGAAAAAAAATGAAATTCGAGAAAACAAGAATTGGCAAAACTATTCGACTTCTGAGAGACTTTAAAGCGATTCTATCAAAAAAATATCGGAGTTATCATGATGCAGTTCTTTGAGGGAAATAAGAGACAATACAAAACTTGGGTAGAACATCGTCATCATCTTTGACTAGTTCAGTATATAAACGCAGAATTAGACAAGTCCCTGTCAGACTATTAAGACTTAGAGATGTTTTCAAAATTGAAATCGAAGCTCAACCCATTCAATAAGCTTTTTGACCGAATTGAAAAACTTGAAACCTCTATAAATTTAGTCAAAGAGAGCCTAGGTAGGATTGAATGCCGTCAGCTTCAGAAATTGGCTGCTCCGAGAAAAATAGCTGATATGGAGTTTAAGGTCTTTTCTCAATGGGGTGAGGATGGAATTATTCAATATTTAATCCGCGAAGTTTGCCCTAGCTCAAATATTTTTATCGAATTTGGAGTTGAAAATTATAGAGAATCTAATACTAGGTTCCTTTTGGTCAACAATAATTGGGCTGGATTAGTAGTTGACGGAAGTATATCTCATATCGCTGACATTAAGCGTCAAGCAATTTACTGGCAAAGAAATCTAAAAGCAGTTCACCACTTTATTACAGCAGAGAATATTAACAATATTTTTGAGATGAATGGTATAAGTGGTGAGGTCGGATTACTGTCGATAGACGTCGACGGCAATGACTATTGGGTTTGGAAATCAATTAACTCTGTTAGGCCAGCAATTGTTGTCTGTGAATACAATTTTAGATTCGGGCCTAATCGAGCAGTTACAATTCCCTACGATCCGGGGTTTGTCCGATCCAAGGCACATCACTCAACGATCTATTATGGTGCATCCTTGAGGGCGCTAAACATTTTGGCCGAACAGAAAGGATATATTCTAGTTGGCTGTAATAGTGCGGGCAATAATGCTTTCTTTGTTCGTAAAGATCTCAAGCCCAATACACTTAGAGAAGTTTCTGTAGATGAAGGATTCGTTCAGGGGAAATACCGTGAAACTCGCAACGAAAACGGAGAGCTGACTTACCTATCTTGCAGCGAGGAACTAGATATCTTAAAAAAACTGCCTCTTATAGAAGTTGAATAATGCGTATTCTATATGACGGCCAAATTTATACTAAGCAGACCACTGGAGGCATCAATCGGTATTTTACTAACATTATTAATCGGCTTCCCCAAGATGTCTATCCGATTTTAACAACGCAGCATCGCAAAAACAAACTGCACTATCCAGTTCATCCAAACCTTACTCTAAAAGAGTATTGGGGATTCCGTCCGCATCGCCTTTCTCTCAAAGCACGAGCCACATACTTTCGCTGGGTTAACAACAATTTTTCTTTTGACATCCATCATCCAACCTACTATAGCCGCCTGACTCAGGATAGCTTTAATCGGCTGTGCTCTCCACTTGTGATTACTGTCTACGATATGATCCATGAGATATTCAGCGACATAATCGATCCAAAAGGACATACTATCCGAGCTAAGAGGAGAGCGATCACTGCGGCTGATGTGCTCCTTTGTATTTCTCACAGCACAAAAGCTGATTTGCTAAAATACTTTCCACAGGTTGAAAACAAAACCAGGGTAATTTACCTTGCCTCAGAGTTCAAAGAGGATTGGACTTACGGTGAAGAACCAGTTCCGACAATACCCTATTTTCTCTACGTTGGTAGCCGTTACACGGCATATAAGAACTTTGATACCCTACTGCTTGCGTTTAGCAAAGTTGCTAGTATCAGTCCTGATGTGTGTCTATCTGTCGTTGGTGGACCGTTCAGTGAAGAAGAACAAAAATTAATAGCTAAATTAAATCTCTCCAGCCGGATTCAGCACTATTCATGGGCTAGCGATACTCACTTGGCAAAGCTTTACCGTTGCGCCGAAGCCCTCGTCTATCCCTCTTCATACGAAGGTTTTGGAATCCCCCCTTTAGAAGCTATGGCTTGTGGAACAGTTGTTGTTGCTGCTGATTCTTCAAGTATTCCTGAAGTCGTCGGCGATGCTGGAATTCTATTTGATCCAAAAGCCGTGAATGACTTGGCAGATATTCTAGCTTATCTATTAGACTCACAAGGTGAACGGGAGAAACTGATCAACAGAGGCTACAAACAAGCACAGAAATTCAGCTGGAGCATTACTGCTGAGCAAACTATGCAGGTTTATAGAAGCCTCCTATGATATTGATTAGTCATTGGATAGCTTAGTGGTGCAGAAAACTCCTGAAACTCTTGTGAATTAAGGATTCTTATTTTTGGGTAGCAACTTAAGCCGGGAAACCGTCTACGTGTAGGGATTTCGACTGCTGTGATTTAGAAGAGCGCCGAGGCATCGGCAGATCACCGACTTGCGTCAACATCCATTCAAAAGGGTCAGGAAAATCATGACCAAATAGCCGCTGAGCAGCGGTTGTGCCGTCATGTCGTTTGAGGTCAAAATTATGAATGATGGTGAGAACTTTGAGGGACTGTTTAGAGAACCCACGACGAGCGTGGTGAAGCTGTGACAGATAGCCGTTACGGCCCTCTACCGCTGAGGAGGTCCGCTGATACTTGGCGCAGAATTCCTGCGACCATCGCACCCATCGTGCTCGTTCATATTCTGTCAATGCTAAAGTAAGCTCTTGCTCAAAGAGTCGGTCAAACGCAGCGCTACCGGTCTCCTGATAGCGGCGCTTGAGCGAGGGTTGTCGAGTTTTATCAGCTTGCTGTATCCAATAGACCCAGGGCAGTAAGCAGCTGAGCACCCAGTTGCGAATCGCTGGGTCTTGCGTCTGTCCATCCAAGGCAATCGTCACCCATTGTTGCCAAGCCTCAATGCCTTGAGCAAAAGAAGCAATCTGAGCTTCAAAGGCGTCAATCGCTTTCTGTGCTCTCTGTGCGCCATAGGTGGGAGCCAGGTCCCATAGATACTGCAAAGGCGGTGCCAGCTGGGTGAGCAAGTCCCTCTGCGTTTGCCATTGTTGACTATCTAGACGGAATGGATGAATGGTTAGGCTAATCTGTTCTAGCGCATCACGATAGGTTTGCTCAGCTTGCTGCACCTGTTGTTGCGCGGCTGCATTGCCTTCTATCAACGACTGTAAGGCTGGCTTGTCAGCGACCTTGGAGCATGATGTTTCGAGTTGTTTCTGGAGTTTGTCCTGTTGTTTTTGTAGGGTCGCTGCCTGCTGCCGGAGCGAGCGGGCCAGCGGTTTGCCCAAGGCGCGTAGCGCATGAAATAGGTCAGCGACATTGACACAGCCTAAGCCCGATACCGCCAGCTTCACTAACGCTCTGGCCCCATCGCTGACCAGATAGTGACACTGCCACTGGCTATCTTGCCACCACTGGTTTACCTGTTCCATCCAGGTGGCGTAGGTGCGATTCTCGCATTCGGCCTCGATAAAGATATAGCCACTGCTCAGCTCTAGCAGCACCAGCACCGGTAGCCCGAAGAACGTTTCATCAGCGCCAACGCAGATACCTTGCCGGTCGGTGGGCTCGCAGTGCTCTGATTGTGCCTCTTCGTAGTCAATAACCGCTTGATTCACGCGCGTTTTGAGCTGGCGTAACGCACTGGCTGAACTGGCTACGTGGGTGTCCAAGTGAACCGCGCTGATGAACTCTGATAGGCTCTCGGCTCCCACCCCTTGTTTGATCCCAAAGTAGTAGACCAGGCCGAATACCAACCGTATGAGCCACTGGTTGCCTGCTGCGGTTTCCCAAAAGCTTGATTCTGGGTACTGGTTGCGGCGCTTTATCGCCTGGCGATGGCGGTGAACGCTGCTTTTGCTAATGCCGGTTGTCGCCGTGATGCCTCGAATCGTCTGTTCTACATTCTCCTTAATACAAGCCGCGACTTTTTGGCGGCGTTCTCTTATACTCAGTGTCATCGTACCCACGTTTGAAACTTGTTAGGGTGACGATACATGGCTCTGGGCTTTGCCGCAGAGCTTTTCGTTTAATGTGCTTATTGATACATCCTCGACAAGCGCTTTTTGTCCCGCTTTGAGTTGTTACCCTTATTTTTAGCCAATTTTGAGGCGTGGGATTGAATCCCTACGAAGGCAATGGGTTTCAGCCTTATTGGCTATCTCAATTGAGTCTCAAAAAAGTTTTCTGCACCACTAAGCACTAAGCATTGGATAGTTAAACCTTAATAGTTAGACTTTACGAGAGGTGCATTAGCTCTAATGTTTCACTCAGCTTTTCTATAGATACAGATATGTCATCGGACATAATGTGTGGATCGATATAGTCAGGTGGCCACTTACCATCGCCTACGAGATAAAAGTAGTCTAAGTTGATTTGGTTTGCGATCGCCCAGAAGCATACGTTTACATAGTTAGGTGAAAAGAATTCTAAAACTTTCGTTCTTGGGCTACACCACATGAGATTTGTGAGCCCTGCACCATGAGGAGCAACAACAGCTTCAGCATTAGAGAAAAGAGAAATTTGTGTAGCTAAGTCGTGATCTTCTAAGAAAATGGTCTTGAATCCCATCCCCTCTAAGTAGTGGATGACATTCTCTTCATTGACGACTTTTCTGTGTTTGGCTTTTGCCCTACTAATATATAGTCGGTTTGAAATAGGCGTTATGGGTTTTCTATGCTTAAGAAGACTTTCCCTCAAGAAATTGCAAACCCAACCCGGAGGATCTCCGGTTGAGCCTGGGAAAGAGGGTACGATCAGTTTTTCAGCTTTTATGTGGCATTCTGAATCGATGAAAATTAGCTTGCTATTATGAATTCCTAGCATCTCTAAAGATTCTTGTATCGCAGGAAATCCTTTGTTTACTACAAACTTATCAATGGCATTAATATCAATTGGCGAAGATTTTCTGAGAATGGCAAGCTTTGGAAGTCCTTCTGTTATCCAATGAAAAAGATTGTTTCCACCTAA
Source organism: Cyanobacteria bacterium J06581_3 (assembly GCA_038531675.1). Lineage (GTDB taxonomy): Bacteria > Cyanobacteriota > Cyanobacteriia > Phormidesmidales > Phormidesmidaceae > Phormidesmis. The sequence continues at coordinate 175,334 of JBCBBK010000003.1, read as the reverse complement.
AAAAGCTAGTACAGCTACAGTTTCAGTTGTTGAATAGCATCTGGGAAGCTGAATGCTATTCAAAACTTTATGTGAGAGTTTTATCTCCTTGTGGTCTTTGCCGATGCTAAACTGACGGGAAACATCAAGTATCAATCTGTCGTTATGAGTAATAATGCCTCTACCTTCATTTACGATTCTTCCTTTTGGCAAGATGCTTACACAGGTTTCAGGGTTGAGATGTAAGTATCGGTTCTCAAACTTCCAGTGGATGTTTCTATCTATCGATTTCGGTGCATGTCTCCTACTGACAGATGTAGTCTTATCTAAGGTATAAACAGCATGATCGAAGTCGCCACCTTCACAGTCAATCCAATAGTCTTTAGAAGACAGATAGTAGCTTCTAGGCGGACCTATATACTGTGAACTGATTGGAAGGCTTTGGAGGCAGTTCAATACCAGTCTCTTTGTATACGATTTGATTAACCTTAGTATATTTTTCAACTGCCTAACGGTGAAGGTCATTGCGTTATCAAGTTTCGCCGAGCTTATGGTTATACCGGCAACAATTTTTCACTCTATGCAAATTCGCGTTTTCCTTTCTCATTCCGTACTATAAAACAGAACTGGCCAGCGAACACAAGTTTCGTTAGGTTAATTTGCTTGTGACTCTTTCTGCTTAACTTCCCAATCAATCCAATCACTTTATTAAGGGGAGACTCTTTCTCCCACCATTGAGAGAATAATCTAGCTCGACCCATGCCGCGACGAATAATGAGCGTTAGTGAATCGATGCTCGGTCTAATTTCTATAGTCTGAAGTTCTGCCTCTTTCACTAACGATACAAACCCGTGAGGTGTGTAATTCCAGAAACTATAAGAATGATAGGGCTCGAGCTGTGAAGTGGAACCAACGAAATATCCACCTGGCTTCAATACTCGCTTAACTTCCTTTAGCAATGCCTCAGGATATCTAACATGCTCTAACACTTGATTACAGTAGATAAGATCGAAGTAGCAGTCACCAAACGGAATAGTCACGCCATCAAATGATACAAACTCTGCGTCCGTCCGTTCTCTTTGATTGACCTCTGGCGAACTGTCTATATCGATACCTACCCACCGAATGTTCCGATCAATACTTTGAAACAGCTCAACCGAACGACCACTTCCGCAACCAAGGTCCATCACAACACTCACTTGGTGCTGATTCAGAAGGTCTTTAACAAGGACATCTGCAGTTATCTGACGGCTATGATTATCTGGAATATACCAATCTGTTAGCAGCTCTTTCTGCACTCGTCTTAGCTCCTCTGTGAAAGACTCTATATAAAATCTGCAATGAACTATATTCTAGTCTACCCATCTATTTAACTTGATTTGACAAGATGAAAGTTCATTGACTAATTGAAGCAATATTAATTGATTTAATGGATGAGATGGGTATCTTAGATGTGATATGGGAAAATCTGTCCTTCCTCCTAAACTACTTTGTCTGTTTCCTTGAGTGAGCTACCCAAAAAGTCTGTATACATCGTTATTCCGGTCCACAACCGGAGAGCGATTACAGTCAGCTGCTTACAGCGACTCAAGGCATTAGGCATATTAGACTGCTACTCGGTAGTCATTGTTGATGATGGTTCTACAGATGGAACTGCAGCCGCCATTAAGAAGAAATTCCCTAGCGTTGCTTTGCTATACGGTGATGGCAACCTGTGGTGGACTGGTGCTATCAAGTTGGGAATGGAGTATGCCTATAGTCGGGCCTGTGACCTTATCATTTGGCTTAATGATGATTGCTTCGTAGAGAAACGAGAAACGATAACGTCTTTGGTTGAAGCTGTCCAAAACAGTCCCGATACCATAGTTGGTAGCTTAGTTCTAGAATCAGCAAACTCTTCAAAGGTTGCTTTTGGAGGAAAGCGAAAAAATGGGTTTACCTATGAAATGATTAAGCCGAGTGAACCCGGTATATTTAATTGTGACTTACTGTGTGGCAACCTAGTTTGTATGTCGTCCAAGGTTATCGCCTCTATCGGTTATCCCAACGTTGAAAAGTGTCCTCACTATGGTGGCGATTTCTTGTTTCTCATTAGAGCTAGACAGTCGGGTTACTCGCTATTTTTAGATGCGAGGTATCCTGCTTTTGATGCTATGGCGCAGCATACTTCTCAGACAAATCCCGATGGATGGCTGACAGGCGATACACCCATCTATCAGATCTTCTCTCAAATATTTCAGCCTCAATCGTTGATGAGCTGGAAGCTTTGGTGGACTTTATTTACTGTAGATTATCCTGAGTGGGGGTGGTTTTTATTTTTGAAAAAGTTTTCTAAGCTTTTTCTGCTTCTTTCAGCGATCGCTGCTTTAAGATTGTTGCCGATAAAGAAACGACGGCAGCTTTCTCAAATAAAGAGAAGGCTATTATCATCCCATTGAATATGAATTGAGAGCTTTAAAGTGACGTTGCCTATCGGTCATACTAGTTCCCAGATGCTGAAACAACCCCGCGTCAGCATTCTGATTAATAACTATAACTATGAACATTTTTTAGAAGCCTGTATGTTAAGCGCTTTGGCTCAAGACTATAGTAACTTCGAAGTTATTGTTGTTGATGACGGCTCTACAGATGGCTCTAAAGAAGTAATACAGCAATATTCTGATCGTGTTATGGCTGTGTTCCAAAAGAACTCTGGACAGGCTTCGGCATTCAATAAAGGTTTTGAAATCAGTAAAGGAGAAGTCGTTTGCTTTCTTGATGCTGACGATACTTTTTACTCAAACAAGCTATCCGAAATCGTCGCCTTATTTGTTGATAACCCAGACATCAAATGGATATTCCATGAGCTAGATTACATAGACCGTGAAAGTGAAAAACTTGATGTAAAGAGAGATAGAGCGTTAACACACCCTGTATTTATCGATGCTAGAGACGCAATGAGGATGGGCAATCCACCAAAAGAGTCAATCCCCTGTGGCCTCTGTTTCAGGCGTGAAATATTAGATAGAATATTGCCTATGCCTGAATCTTCTGGGGTTAGTGTGAGCGATGGTTATCTAAAGTACGCAGCGATTGGATTAGGGCCAGGTTTACTGCTCAATCGAAGCTTAGCGTTTCAAAGGGTGCACGGAAATAATACCTACACTTTTCGAGAGGGAAATAGTCGGCTACGTGCTGAGATCCACTTAAAGACAGGCTGTTATCTTCAAGAACGCTTTCCTGAGGTTGGTCTGTTTGCAGATAAGCTCTTTATTAGAGGGGTCGCAGAGATGCTTGTAACCTGCGATTTCGGAAGGATTTTCCATTCACAGGAGTTGAAGCAGCATCTATCCAGAAACTTTCGATTGCAGTTCATCGTGCTTAACTCGTTGAAATGTTTATATCACTGTCTTAGATTGATCTCTCTCAAAATTATGAGTGCTTTCACTCCATTGTTAAATGGTTTGAAGGCATAGGCTCTAACCGTCGTTTAATCTGCATCCAACAACAGAACTCTTGTGAAATGAGCGATCACCCCACTGTTATTATTTATAGAAATCATCTGCTGCGGCATTCAGAGACTTTTATTCAAGCTCAAGCCGAAAGTCTAAGTCAGTTTGATTACCACTATGCCGGTTCTCGTCAAGTTTTAGGGCTCGATCTTCCTTCTGAAAAGGTCTCAACCATTTACGGACCACAATTTATTCAAAAAGTACATGAAAGTGCTTACAGGATATCAGGCTTCTCTCCTTTCTTTTTTAGAAAGATAAGATCTTTATCACCTGAGCTAATTCATGCACATTTCGGTCCAGATGCTGTTAGAGCAATTCCTTTAGCGAAAGCTTTAGACGTTCCACTGCTAGTAACATTCCATGGATATGATATTACCGTAAAGCCTTCTTATGCTTGGCGAGCCTCTTTTAGTCAGCTTATATATCTCCTTCACAAAGAAAAACTAAAGCAAGAAGCTACCCATTTTATTGCAGTTTCAGACTTTATTCGAAAGCTTCTTGTAGAGCAGAAATTTCCTCCGGAGAAAATATCAACTCACTACATTGGTATTAATCCATCCTTATTTTCTCAAGATGAGAACATTCAGCGTACACCAACTGTCTTGTTTGTTGGTCGATTGGTGGAAATGAAAGGTTGTGAGTATCTTATTCGTGCTATGGCACAGGTTCAAGCTGTTTTACCTGACACAGAACTTGTGATTATCGGCGATGGTCCACTGAGAAGCCAGCTGGAATTAATGGCAGGTCAGAATCTCAGGAGCTATCGGTTTCTAGGGTTTCAGTCTCCCTCGATTGTTCAAGATTGGATGAATAAGTCGAAAGTTTTCTGTGTTCCCAGTATCACGACCAAGACAGGACATTCAGAAGCTTTCGGAATCGTGTTTGCTGAAGCTCAATCGATGGGCTTACCGGCTGTTTCTTTTGATACTGGAGGAATATCGGAAGCAGTTGCACATGGTTCAACCGGACTGTTGGCTCCGCAGAAAGATGTGAAAGAACTTTCAATGCATCTTGTGTCTCTCTTAACGGATGAGGCCCTGTGGCGAAGAATGAGTCGAGCAGCTGCTAAAAGAGTTCGAGAAAAATTCGATATTCGGCACCAGAGTAAGCTGCTAGAAAAGATTTACTCAAAAGCGATCGCCTAGCCTTAATTCTTATTTGCTCCTGTTGTCTCAGATGATATTTGCTCTATGTTTACCCAACTACCTTACAAACTCGCTATTCTCAACAATTTAGTAACTCCCTATCGTGTGCCTATTTACAAGGGGCTAGGCGATCGCATCTCCACCTATTTACTTCTCTCCGGACAAGAGTCCAACCGCGATACCTGGAATGGCCTAGAGGAAAAGCTACCCAATATCAGTATTCGTAAAGTTTGGGGTTTGACACTGCGATTTTTCGAGAAAAGGAAAGGCCATGCTTTCGACCCTCGCTATCTGCATATTAATCCAGGATATTTTTACGAGTTACTGAGGATTCGTCCAGATGTCATTATCTCTGCCGAAATGGGGTTTCGTAGCCTTGCGGCTCTGCTGTACGGGTTCATTTTTAGAAAGCCGGTTTGGATACTTTGGGGAGGGACACTCTTAACGGAGCAGAAACGTAGCGCTGTCAAGAGGTTGATACGTCATTTAGTATTTAAGCGGGTAACCAGGTGGATCAGTTACGGAGAGACGACGACAGAGTATCTGACAAAAGGGTTAGGTATTGAGCAAGCATACATTCTCCAAATCCAAAACTGTATAGATGAAACCCAGTTCGTAGATCCGCTCACCCCGTCTTTACTGACACTGTCTCCTTCTCCAGTTTTGCTATACACCGGGCAATTTATTCAGCGTAAAGGCGTCGACTTATTTTTAAAAGCAGCTGCAAGGGTACAAAGTCAGGGATACGCATTTTCTATCTTGATAGTAGGGAGCGGCATCGAAAAAGAGCAACTGCTCGCCCTCTCTGCAAAGCTGAGCTTAAAGAATATAACGTTTTTACCTGCCCAACCTCCAGAATCAATGCCCTCTGTCTATAAAAGCGCAGATGTTCTCGTGTTTCCGACTCTGGAAGAAGTGTGGGGTTTAGTTGTGAATGAAGCGCTGTGGTCAGGGTTGCCAGTCATTTCTTCTGTATATGCTGGCTGCGCTTCAGAAATTTTGCCAGATGAGAACATCTTTGATCCTTTGAACACAGACTCTTTTGCGGCTGCTTTGGAAAAAGCAGTTACAGGGCAGTTAAGTGAACCTTCTGTAGCTTGCTTAAAGAAGGCTACTACCGTTGTAGACATGATCTCAGCGGAGATAACAAGTGAGCTGCCCAGCCCGAGTTACGAGCAATCTAGGCAGAACGCGAGCCCATTGACTTAATTGATTTAACGGAACTTAGAGATATGAAAAAGACTCATCCATTGCTTGTTCAAACCAAGCGTATAGCATCTAATCCAACTATTAACCCACTTGTTCGGAAAACAATCCGATTGTTTTCAAAAAATTTGTCTGATGATTTTCTCTCTCGAATCCCTATTGTTGGGAACGTGAAAATTGACCTTGATTTGAACGATGTAGAAGACTTCCTATTTTTTTCAAAGGGAGACGATCATATTATCTCGCGTCAGTATCTATCGCCTAGTGGTTTCGAGAGGCCATCTATGAACCTGTTTATACAGCTGGCCAAGCAGTCAGAAGTAGTTTTTGATATCGGTGCGAACACAGGTATTTATTCGATAGCATCAGCTGTTAACAGTCCTCAGGCTTCTATTTATGCTTTTGAGCCTGTCCCAAAGATACTTGATAGACTGAATCACAACATTAAGATCAATCACCTGGAAAACGTCAAAAGCCAAGCTTATTTGATTACAAACCGCAATGGGACACAGGCGCTACACATTCCCTACAGTAAAGATATTGTGACAAGTGCTTCTGCTGCTAAAGGTTTCCGAGAATGTGCTGAAACAATTGACGTTCCATCGTCAACACTAGATACCTTTGTTGAAAGTCATAAGCTTTCCTCGGTCGATCTCATCAAGATTGATACAGAATCTACTGAGCCTGCTGTTTTACAGGGGGCAACAAATACTATCGAACGGCTGCGCCCAACTATCTTGTGTGAGGTTCTGCATGGTTTGACAGAAGTAGATCTCCATTCTTGTCTAGACAAATCAGCATACCGATACTTTTGGGTGACGCCAGAAGGCCTTGTTGAGAAGCAAACCATTGTTGGAGATCGTACCTATAAGCATTTGAATTATTTGTTCGTTAGCGCCAATAAAGTCAAAACGATTGAGAAGTTTCTGGCTAAGTGATGTGTGATAAGAAAATAATTGTTTCAGTGAACTATAACGATTATGAAACTATTGGTTTACCACAATGAGCTCAGGAAGCCTTTTCACAAAAATCTTAGGTAGTAACGTTAGTGTTACTACTTATTGTCAGGTATGCGATCGCATCCAAACCCTGGCTCAAACCAAACAATCCAGCTACATCGTTGCTGCCAACGTCCACGTCATCATGACTGCCTACTGGCGGTCAAAATATAGGCACATTCTCAACCAAGCTGATCTGATTACACCAGACGGTATGCCGCTAGTTATGGGTATGCGCTGGCTTGGGACCAAGCACCAGTCACGGGTCTATGGCCCTGATCTGATGCTTGCCTGGTGTGATCGCGCTGCCAAAACCCAGCTTCCCATTTACCTATACGGCAGTACGCCACAAACCCTAAAACGCCTCAGTGCCAATCTCAAAGATCGTTTCCCCAACCTTCAGATCGCGGGTACACATTCCCCTCCTTTTAGGCCCCTTACCTCAGCAGAAGAAGCTGCTGACATCGCTCGCATTCATCAATCAGGTGCTGCTGTCGTTTTCGTTGGCTTGGGCTGTCCAAAACAAGAAGAATGGATGCACCGCCAGCAGGGTAAGCTAAATGCAGTCATGGTCGGTGTCGGTGCGGCGTTTCAGTTTCATAGTGACGAAGTGACTCAGGCTCCACGATGGATGATGAAATACAGCCTTGAATGGCTATTTCGCTTGTGTCAGGAACCCCAGAGACTATGGTCTAGATACTTGCTCACTAACACCGCCTTTGTCGTGCTGTTCGGCCTTCAGATGCTAAAACACACGCTAACTCACCGCCACCCCGAACAGTCTATATTTGCCGATAGCCTTGGCGATTGAATGACTGCTAGGTGAGACCTTGCATAGCCTGCTTTGCGATCTACCCTCATGACCCCCCGGCCTACGTCCGAGACGAACAACTATAACCCGCGAACAACTGCTAACCTTCAACCCAGCAGTCAGGCAGATATTCGAGCCTCCAGGCCTGCTCCTCAGGTACGACGATCGCAGCGCATCTACTTGCGTAGAGTTTGCTTAATCCTCAGCGATATGCTCTCCCTGGCTCTCGCCTGGAAATGCGCCCAGTTCCTCAATCAGTTCTATTCGCCTGTTCCTTCCCCTTTCGTATGGTGGACCTGGCTCGGATTTCCTAGTATTTTTTGGCTGCTGGTTCTTTGCACGATTGCTACATTTGCTCAGTGTCGCCTCTACAGCTATCTGAGCGCTGCTAAAGACTACGCCCGTGCGGGTCAGCTTATTAGCTACATCTACCTGGCCTCTCTAGTCGCTAGCTATTTTTATGATCCGCATCTCGATTTACCCAGGTCGCTGTTCTTCTCAGCCTGGTTCAGCAGTGTTATTGTTGTAGTGTTTGCTCGGGTACTGACTCATTTACTGCTGTTTAAAATTGAAGCGCGACAGCCAACAACAGTCTTTATCATTGCGCCAGCTAGTCAGCTGCAAACGTTATCTCAAGTGGTCGATCAGCAGCCTAACTACAGCGTAGTGGGTGCAGCTATTTCTTCTACGGCCAATTCCATGGCGATTTTCCAAACCATCGTCGCCCGTCGCCCCGAAGAAGTCCTTGCCGAAAGTTTACCCAACGCAGAACTGGCTTCTAGCCTATTCTGGCGCTTGCGTAGCGTAGGCATTGTGCTTCGCCTGGTGCCCTCCAGCCGGGAAATGATTTACCGACGCGGTATTCCAGAAATTTTTGCCAGCTTGCCCACGCTTCGCGTAGAGACACCGTTTTTTAGGGGTATCGACTATCGGATAAAGCGCTGGTCAGATTTTTTGATGTCAGCGATCGCTCTCTTTCTCCTCGCGCCGCTCTTTTTGATTATTGCGATCTCTATAAAATCCTCGTCCCCAGGCTCTGTTTTTTTCCGTCAGGAGCGCACCGGCCTGCACGGTAAAGTTTTCCACGTGTGGAAATTCCGCACCATGGTTGTCAACGCACCTACTCTCCAAGCCAGTCTGGAACAGCAAAACGAAAGCGACGGCGTTATGTTCAAGCTTGCTCAGGATCCCCGCATTACCCCGATTGGCAAATGGCTCAGACGCACCAGCCTTGACGAACTTCCCCAGCTGCTAAATGTAGTGGCGGGCCAAATGAGCCTTGTCGGTCCCAGACCGCTCCCTCTTAGAGACACTGCACAGTTCCAGCCCTGGCATCACGTTCGCCACCGGGTGCTTCCCGGCATTACCGGTCTTTGGCAAATTTCAGGCCGCTCCAGTATCAAAAGCTTTGATGATGCCGTCCGGCTCGACCTCCACTACATTGATAACTGGTCACTAAACCTGGATATTGAAATTTTATTAGAAACCATCAAAATAGTTTGTTTAGGAAAAGGGGCATATTAAGCCTACCCCCGTAAATTTCCTCAGATCTATGCACGCTATCTACAAGCTGTGGTTTGCAAAAAGTAACCCTGCACGGTCAGCCCATCTGCAAACTAAACAGTACGTAAAGCGCTGGCAAGGTTCCTGGATAGGCGCTATCAGCATAGTTGCAATTGGTAGTTTTACTTGGTTGCCTAATAGCTATGTACGGATGGTGAGCTGGCCTTATTGTCTGTGGTGGCAGGTTGCTTTACTGGCATTTGTTGGTTGGGGTATCTGGCTCGCTCGCCAGTTCGATCATCCGCTTCAGCTGTTAGGCTCCCGTTTAGACGTCATTGTTCTACTCATTGCTGTCAGCAACGGTTTGGCCACTCTCAATGCTGAGTTTCCCCAAGTCGCGAGCTCAAACTTTTTGCTGCTGTGCAGCTACGGCATTATTCTATATGTGCTAGTGAACTGGTTTCATCGTTCACCGCCACTCAAAATGCGTTTGTGGTTTGGCCTGGTTCTCGCCGGAACGGTCACGCACATTATTAGCCTCGCACTGTGGCGACCGACTACAGATATGTGGTTCTCGCAAGACTTCTACGCCGCAATTCGCAATCCCCTTCCATTGGGCCATCACAACTTTGTGGGCGGTTACTGCTTGCTTTTGCTGCCTACTACCATAGGCTTTGTGCTGTGTCAGCAAGGATGGCGACGGTGGGTTGGTTATAGCGCGATCGCTCTCAATGCCCTTGCCCTTTACGCTAGTGGCTCACGCGGGGCGCTTGTCGGTTTCTTAGCGTTGTTACTAATTGCTCTTCCGCTTTATTTTTTTCTTCAACCTCACAAAACCAAAAAACAATGGATCGTAGGACTGTTACTTGGCTTAATTACAATCGGTCTGTTGTTTAGCAATCCTCGTATTCGTGCCTTAGCAACCATCAACCCTGCGGCTGAATCAGCTGGTTTTTCTATTGAACAAATTGCCGATGGCCCTAGTAAAGATCGGTTGTTCATGCTGCAAGCCGGACAGCGTATTTTCAGCACCCATCCTCTTCTGGGTGTAGGGCCAGGAAACCTGTCACGAGTCTACAATCTTTATCGCCCATCCCAGGCAGGCAGCGGGCTAGAACTGGTACAGCAGCTCCACAACACCCCAGCTCAAATCCTGGCTGAATCCGGCATTTTAGGATTCAGCGCCTATTTACTGTGGATAGGATGGCTGCTAAAGCTTGGCATTACCCTACACAAAAAAGCGCTTACCCCACCAGACCGTACCCTCTTATACAGCATAGGCGCGAGCTGGTTTGCTTATTGCGTCTCTAGCCTGAGCGACTATCAGCTAGAAAACATTGGTATTGCCAGCACGCTGGTTGTTACATCAGCCTTGCTGATTCATCTTACTCATACCTACATGCCTTCCCCAAAAGCGCTTAGCAAACGCACTCGTCGTCTACTGAGCCTGGGCCTGATGCTGTTTGCGAGTCTGCTAATTCAGACCTGGGCAAGAACAGATACAGGCTTTTATCTCGCTAAGGCTGCACAAAAAGATGTTGAAAGCTACAACTTGGCCGATGCCGACAGCAAATGGTTGGCTGCCTCCAGGCTAGTGCCCTGGGACCCCACCTACTCGGCCCTTTCGGCAGACCAGCTCATTAGCGTAATCGCTACAGCGGAAGATACTGAACAGCAGAAAACGCTTTCATCAGCAGCGATCGCATCCCTCCGCACCACCGTAGCCGCCGCCCCCAACGACGCTTGGTTCAATCAAAACCTAGCCGTTCTGTTGCTACCAACCGACCCCACAGAAGCAGAACAATTTGCCAGGAAGGCCGCGTTACTCGCACCGCGCAGCCAGCACCACACCTACTACACACTGGGCCGTGCTTATCTTGCTCAGGGCAAGCGCGATCAGGCAATCACTGCTTTTGTATTAGAAGTAATCGTCAACCCAGAATTTCTTACAGTCCCCCTATGGGAAAACGACGACCTTTCTCCTCTTTTCTCTACCGTCGTCACCCGCACTATCACCGCCTGGCAGCAGATCCTACAGTCCACAGAGCCAGGCTCCGCCCAATACGCCTGGCTCTGTCAGCAAATTGCGATTACCCAATGGTGGCATCACCAGCCAAACTCAATAGATTCCAGCACGCTATCACCACTCACCCAAGCGATCCTGAAAACAGACAAAGACCCAGCCAAAGCGCTAGCACTTCTAGAACCTATCGCCGACAACCCCAAAGTCACTCTCTTACAAGCCTGGCTATCGCCCGATCAGTATCTCACTCCCCTCCTCAACAGCTCAGAAACTACCCCCGAAGAAACCCAAACCCTAAAAGACAACATCCAAACCAACCGAAACCTCCGCCACTGGCTCACCTCCATCACCCAACCCATCACCCTCCCTCAGCGCTACGGCCTCACCTTCGCCTACCGCAACAGCGCTGCCAACAACATCCGCACCATCCTCCTCGCCCCCGGCCCTACTACTAGCCCCCTCATAGATCAGCTCAACCTCTTCCCCTCCCCCCCTCGTGAGTTCTCCCAACTCGACCAAAAGCTAGTAGAAATAGCATCTCAATTACCACCTCCCAAATCATCTATTTGACCACCAATTTGCCTGCCGTCTTATCCGTCTGCTTACTCCATCAGGGCATTACTCCTTGCTGGCTGAGCGGAGTCGAAGCCATAACCCAGCCAACCATCTACCGCCAACTCCTCAATCTCCCATGCAGCCCTCTCAAAACATACAACAGCCCGCTACCCGAACTAGCCTGCTTCCCTCCACCCTCGGTTTCGGTGCTATTGCCTTCTACATCCTCTTCACCCTCCTACCCAACAGCAATAGCCTCATGGTCAAGTGGCCCTGGGTCTTCATCTGGCAGTTCGGCCTTATGCTAGGGCCGGTCCTGCTGCTGTTTCAACTATGGCAAGGCTCTTTTCGTAAGCTAGGCCGCCGCCTAGACTGGCTCCCCGCCACCTGGTGCATAGGTCTTACTCTCAGCGCCACCTTCGCACAGTTCACCCACCAGGCCTTCTGGTACACCTGGCCCGCCATCTGCGGCATTGCCTTTTTGTACGTGCTCAATTCCTGGCTCACGTCAGCGAGCCGCACACGCAGCATGCTGATATTTCAAGGCATTCTCAGCATTATCTTCAGTGCCTATAGCCTCATTGCCTGGCTCGTGCAAACCGTCAAACCCCAGCTACAGGTTTTAGAACAGCTCAAAGGCTACGGTATCGAAAAGAGTTTTGATCTTCAGGAACTAACGCTGCGTAACTGGCACCCTGTGGGTCACCAAAACTATGTTGCAGGCTATCTGGTTTTGGTGCTGCCGCTGTTAGCAGGGCTAGTGATCGCAGCCAAAGGCAAAGCCCGCCTCGGTTGGCTTGCAGGATTTGCGTTCAGTCTTGCCACATTGTACAGCACAGCATCACGCGGTAGTCTTCTAGGCGTGGCTGCCAGCACTTTTGTCTTCATTTCCTTTTCTATATGGCACTATCCCAAGCTGCGTAAAAGGCTTTTGAGTGGTGGATTCATCAGCTTTGTTGCGATTTTACTTTGGGGGTTTAGTAGCGATCGCATCCGCACATCAATCCTCTCTCTCTTTTCCCAAAGCGCCACCGACCAACCTGCCTACCGAACCATTACCAACGCCACTGGTTGGTTCATGGGCCTTGACCATCCTATTTTGGGCGCAGGCCTTGGCAGCGTTACCTTGCTCTACCAAAAGTATCGTCCTGCCTGGTCAGGTGCAGACGCCGAGATAACCTACCAGCTACACAGCACACCTGCACAGCTATGGGCCGAGTTAGGGCTAGCAGGCGCTGTCTTAACCGTCGTCAGCCTGATTGTTATCGCTTACCTAAGCTTGCACAGTACCAAAAATAAAGCATTAGAATTTCACAAAGAAACTATCTCTCGACCGATACTAATTGGCATCGTCAGTGGGCTCGTTGGATACAGCGTCTACGCTACTACAGACTATCAGCTCGATAATATTTGTATCAACGGCACGATAATCATTTTCGTTGCTACGCTCATTTTTGCTAATAGAGAAACTATTACCGAGCAATCATCACCTGCGAATATGTCTCTTGCCAGGCGCATCACTTTAGCAGGCACGGGGCTTCTGGTCGCTGTATCCATTTGGCTATATCCCATCCACAGAGCCTGGATGCTCTCCAGCCAGGGCTTTCTCGCTTTACAGCAAGAAGATATTCCTACTTTCGTTACCTATTTAGAGCAAGCACATCAGCTAGCCCCATGGGAGCCATACTATCCCTATCAGCTGGGATGGAATTTAGGTGAGTTGGCCTTTCAAAGTGCCGATGCTCAGCAGCAAGCAAGGCTGGCTGAGGAAAGCGTGGAATGGTTTGAAATAGCGATCACACTCTCTCCCAACAGAGAATTTGGCTACTCCAACCTCGGCTGGCTCCTCGTCAATTTAAGTCCAGAAAAAGCAACAGCAGCATTCTTAAAGGCAACTCAGCTCGTCCCTCACAGAAGTGAATCCTACTTCGCGCTAGGCTACAGCCTTCTAAAGGAAGGTAAGACAGATCTTTCAATTCAAGCAATGACTATCGCTCTGGCACAACAGCCAGTATTGCTCACAAGTCCTGTCTGGAAATCACCAGAACTTGTCACAATTTACCCAAAAGTATTAGACAGTTTTGAAGCTTATCTACAGCAGCAAAGTGCTAGCTCTTCTGATACGTGGCAGCGTAGAGCCTATCAAACGAAGGGAATGCTGCACTGGTGGAAAAGCGAATTCGACTTAGCAGAAAAGGCCTTCAGCCATAACCCAAGCGATATAAATAAAGCCTTGATGGCTCTGACAGAAAGCCGCTACGGAGATGCAGCGGCTAAGTCTGCAAATAATGAACTACCTACAAATCTAATACTCGCTATTTGGGCTCGCTCGGATAGTAAAGACTTACTGTTCAAAACAACGCTACTAAATAACTCTACCGTAACGCCTGTAGATGAAGCAGCGTTGTCTTCTCTATTTGTAGATATTGAATCAAGCGCTACAGCCGCTTCAAGTTTTCACACCTGGCTAACTCAGTTAGCGCCCTCTGTACAACGTCGTAATCAGCGATTAGGCTTTGGCACCATCAGCCGACACATCGATGGCCCCCTTGTCAGAGATTTCTCTGCGACTACTGACAACATGTTAATGAGAGACTATTTACCTTCTTTAATTCCTGTTTCTACAAGTTCGTCAGGTATAGATCAGATGAAGAAAGTCTTAGAAGCGGCTATGTCAGTGCAACTAGGTAAGTAAGAGGCTGTATGAAAAGCCATAAATAGAGTAAAAAAGCTCACTCGGACTAAGCTGTAGTTACTTAGACAACAGCACCGAGCAAGCCATGACTAAAGCATACTCTAGCAATCTGACTCAAGACCAGTTTGAACTAATCGAACCGTTGATTCCGGCTGCAAAGCGAGGCGGTCGTCCTCGCGAAGTCGATATGTGGGCCGTGATGAACGCTATTCTCTACGTGGTTGTCCAAGGCTGTAAATGGCGCGATATTCCCGGTGACTTACCCCCGTGGTCAACGGCTTATACCTACTTCCGCAACTGGCGTAGAGATGGCACCTGGATAGTAATTTATGACCGGCTACGCGGCTGGGTAAGATCTACCGAAGGGCGTCAAGAGAGTCCGTCAGAAGCCTTGATAGATTCGCAGAGTGTGCAGACTGACACGATGATAAACGACACGGTTGGCTATGATGGTGCGAACAAGAAGAAAGGCCGAAAGCGCCACACCGCAGTCGATACCCTAGGATTAGTCCTACGGGTGGTCGTCACCGCTGCGAGTGTGCCAGAACGAGAAGGCGGCAAGCAAGTCCTCACTAAAGTGCATCAGATGGGAGAACAGGTCTCCCGACTAGATACTATCTGGGCCGATGGCGGCTACAGCGGGATGCCGTTCATGCAGTGGGTGATGGACAGCTTTCGGTGGATTGTCTGGGTGGTGCTGCGTCCTAAACAGACCAAAGGGTTTGTTCTACTGAAAAAACGATGGGTGGTGGAGAGAACTTTTGGCTGGTGGAACTGGTACAGACGGTTGAGTAAAGATTATGAGCGAAAGCCCGCTTCTGCCGAAGCGATGATTTATATTGCGATGATTCGATTGATGGCTAGGCGCTTGGCCTAATTTGATACCCAAAGCCCCTTTTCGTACAGCCTCTAACTGTGGTTACCTCCTTCTTCTTCAGCAAATGTCTCGTCAATGTGCTCAACCTCATCTGCCGGCTATGATTGTTAGGAATATAATGTGCGACTAGCCTATCTTCATTCATATGACGAGCTCTATCTCCCAATCGAAGAACAGTCACAGAACCTCTTCTGCAACCGTAAGTTACCCATCCATATATGTTGATTAACAAACTGATTCAGCTTTCTGTATCCTCGTCTGCTTGTGCATATTTGACATTTACGCCGCCGTTTTCCCCGATAGTAACTTCACCACCTAAGGCTTCAATCCCTTTTATGGCTCGAGTACGTGTTTCATTGTCTATTGCTGTTGTCAAAACACTGCTCCAAGCTCCAATTTGCGCGTTTTTGCTTTCTGGATTGTGCTCAAGAAAATTAGCAGTTTTTTGAGATAATAAAGCCATAACTTCGCTTTCAGGAAGGTCAGATTCTCGTGCCCAGCTAGCAGCTGTTTCAAAGGAGTGTTTAGCATTTTCTGAATCGCCCAAAAAAAGCAATTCATCAATAGCTTTATATCGCCAAACATAATAGCTGCCTTCTGGTTTCCTAGGTCCTAATGAAGACAATCCTTTTTGAAGTATTTCAACTGATTTCTCAGGTTGTGCTGCTCTTAGACTTATGCTGTTTGACAAGAAAAAATAAAAATCGTTATAGAATGGATCGTCTTTTACTATGGATTCGAAGAAAAACGCGCTCGCTCCATAGCCTTCCTGATCTCGTACTGATTCATCGCCAAAGTATTGGAGAAAAGAAAGAAAGGTCAGATTGGCACTAATGTTTTTAAATCCAAAACGCGGAAGCTGACTAGAAAAAGCTAGTTTGTTTTGATACTTGGCTTCGTCGTTTAGATTAGTGCTATGTGCGGCAGTCACATTATCTTTCATTGCGACGTGGTTTATGTCTAAGGTTTGGAAAATCCCTAAACAACTGCAAAGAGACAAAAAAACAATGCCTTGTATTGTCACCTTTTTCATTTCTTTTTCAGCTTTGGATGTACAGTTAGATAGCGAATTTAAACAAAAAAGCGGCACATGTAACTCTTGCCACATATGCCACTTTTCTACACTGTGCTAAGAAGTAGCACAATCAACTTACTAAAGTTTCTTCATTGCTGTGTCGAGGCAGTCTGGCGCGAGAGTTGCAGCAGCAGCGTCGTTTACACCAGTGAAATATTTATCGAGCTGAGTATCTCCAGCGTTTGCTGCAGAGCCTCCTTTCAATCCACTTGTTGACACAGCTGGTTCTAGCGCTTCACATAGAACAGCCAGAGTGGTCGCCTCTGTGTTGGCACCAGAACCTTGGGTAGCAACTTTGACGGCTCCTGCGTATAGCTTTAGGGCTACATCCACGGGAGTAGCTTCTGCTCCTGTGTAGTCGTACTTATCTTGTGCGTTAACTACTCCATCAATTAGGCCATATGAGTAGCTATCTGTTGACTGGCTAATGCCCAGACCTAACTGCCCGAAATTAGCGTCAGGAGCGAAAGAGGCGTTTTCCATGTAGTACGCTTGCTGAGCGCGGTTGATGGAACCGACATAAGTCTTAGCTTCAGACTGCTTAGCTTTGTTGGCCTGGTTTAGGAAGGAAGGAAGTGCGATCGCAGATAGAATACCGATGATGATGATTACTACGAGAAGCTCAATGAGAGTAAAACCGCCGTTAGCTTTCTTGCCTGCGAAGTGCTGAAGCAGCTTTGCTTTGAGTTGAGATGTCATGGAAGGTGTCTCCGTGATGTTTTGAGGTAAGTTGCATTTGTTCTCGAAAGCTAAGTTTTTCGCTTTGGCGTCGAAGGTCTCGTTGAATGTTTTAACACTCTTTGAAACTCTCTCTGCGGCTTAGCGTGTCACTCGCTTTCTGCTCCGAACTTAACTTGCCCCTCAATTTTTCTTGAATAGTCAGCCTATTTACACAAGCCAACCCAATTTATCTCCCCATTTATCCGTACTTTGCCGGAACCTCCGTACTCCTTCAACACTTCAAATACAACAAAAATCGCTCATAACTATCCGAGCGTAGAGTGCCCGCACCAAAAACAAAATAACTTGTTCAATAGCTTTCTCTTGTAGCTTCGCAAAGTCACAATAAGTTTCTCAGCCAAGAATTCCCCTCCGTTGGAGCGGTAGGACCCTGCGTCGCTTTGCGGCGCTAAGGAATGCCTGCTAAGACAGGGGTAGGCGGAGCGCAGCGGAGGTCGGGGTGGGTAAGCACCGTATCACCAACCAATCTCAGAGCCCCAAACTTGGGGACGGGGGCCTCTTTCGCTTTTGCCTCAGAGTCTCGTCCAAAAAGGTCAGACGGGGACGGGGCCTCCTCTAAAAACGCTCCAACCCTTCAAACTTCCCCTTACTACCCATCGCCGCCTCTCCACAAGTCCTCGGCGTCGGGAAAATCTTCGTCGGATTCGCCAACCCCTGCTTATTAATCGCCCCCCTCACCCACTGCATCGTCTCCAAATCCGCCGTGCTAAACATATCCGACATGTAGCACCGTTTATCTGCCCCAATCCCATGCTCACCAGAAATACTGCCACCTACCCGCACACAAGCCTTCAAAATATCCCCACCCAACGCTTCCACCGCTTCCAGCTCACCTGGCACCGCATTGTTATACAAAATCAACGGATGCAAATTCCCATCCCCCGCATGGAACACATTCGCCACCCGGTAGCCATGCTTCTCGCCTAACTGTTCTATCTCCCGCAGCACCTCCGGCAACCGCGTCCTCGGAATCACTCCATCCTGCACATAGTAATCCGGGCTAATCTGCCCCATTGCCGCAAACGCGGCCTTCCGCCCCTTCCACAATCGTCCTCGCTCTTCTGCATCTGTTGCATATATCAGCTTTCTAGCTCCATTCTTGTGGCACAGTGCCCCGATCTGCTGCGCACTCGCCGCCACTTCTGCAGGTGCACCATCTACCTCTATTAGCAATATCGCCACCGCATCCCTGGGGTAGCAGTTCGTTCCTACCGTATCTTCCACCGCATTCAGGCTGAAGTTATCCATCATCTCCATCCCCGCTGGGATAATGCCAGCACTGATGATGTCCGAAACTGCTGCGCCTGCTGCCTCCACACTTGTAAAGTCGGCCAAAATAACCTGCACGGCCTCTGGCGACTTCAATATACGTAGCGTTACCTCAGTGACAATTCCTAGGGTCCCTTCCGACCCTACAAAAATGCCCGTTAGGTCATAACCGGGCATCTCAGCCGTTGGCCCGCCCACATCCACCACCTCTCCATTCGGCAGCACTACCTTCAGCCCTAATACGTGGTTAGTAGTCACACCATACTTCAGGCAGTGAACCCCACCAGAATTCTCCGCAACGTTGCCGCCAATAGAACAGGCCAGCTGACTAGATGGGTCCGGCGCGTAATAAAACCCTGCACCGCTCACCGCCTGCGTAATCCAGTTATTAATCACACCTGGCTCCACAACCACGCGCTGATTGTCATAGTCAATATCCAAAATCTTCTGCATGCAGGTCGTCACAATCAGCACACATTCTTTAATCGGCAGCGCCCCACCCGACAGCCCTGTCCCCGCCCCTCTAGTCACAAAAGGGATATCTTGCTCATGGCATAGCTTCACGACTGCCGCAACTTCAGCAGTTGTTTTTGGCAGCGTCACCACCGCAGGCCGCTCACGATAGCTAGTCAGCCCATCGCACTCATATACCAGCAGCTCTTCCTTTCGGCACATCACCTGGTCAGGGCTCAGCACAGATTCCAGCGATCGCACCACAGGCCGCCAATCACGCCCACTCACCACAGAAGCCACAGCCACCATAAAAAAATCGGAGAGAACTTACATCCCCCCGATCCTAACCCAGAAAAGCTCTAAACCCTCCAGCCCAAGTTTTAATCCCCGCCCAAAGTAAATCCCCTCTTCGGAGGGGTGGCCCGCAGGGACGGGGTGGGTCCAATACCCTACGCCACCAACCTCTTTCCCCAGTAGCTGAGCGTAGCCGGGCTTCGACTCCGCTCAGCCCTCGGTGCTTGCCCTCTACGGTAGCTGAGCGTAGCCGAAGCTACCCCCCACGCCCCTTCGCCAACGTCTCACCATTCAGCATCCGCTGCGCCGCATCCAGCAACGCCTCCTCCAAATACGGCTTAGTAAAGTACCCACTCGCCCCCAAATCCACCGCCATCTGACGATGACGATCCGCACCCCGAGACGTCAGCATCGCAATCGGCACCTGCTTCAGGTGATTATCCTTCTGCATCCGCGACAGCAGCTCCAGCCCGTCCATACGTGGCATCTCAATATCACAGAACACAAGATCGCAAGGCAATCCAGAGCGCAGCTTATCCCAGGCCTCCTGCCCATCGCGAGCCTGCTCCACCCGATACCCCACCTTGTTAAAGCTCATCGACAGCAGCTCACGTACTGTAATCGAGTCATCTACAATCAGCACCGTTGGATCAGCCTTATTCGGTGCTTCTTCCTCTTCTACCTCTACCGCATCTGCCCACAGCATCGAAGGCGCATCACGACGGACGCGGCCCATTGCGATATCAATCAGCTCTAGCACATCGGCAATCGGCATCACGCGCCCATCACCCAAAATCGTGGCACCCGCAATTCCCAGGGGCTTGGGCACAGGTCCCTCTAGCTGCTTAATTACAATCTCTTCTTCCCCGATCACCTGGTCCACCTGAATGGCGACAAAGGTGTTGGCGCTTCGCAGCACAATAATTGATAGCACATCATCTTCCTGGCTACCGCCGTAAACCCGACCACGACCCAGTGTGCGGTTGAACTTTAGCAGCTCAGTTACCGCTTGGAACGGCAGAATGCGATCGCGCCACTTCACACAGTCCTGCCCCTGCTCATTTTTCACAATGCGGTCCGCAGGCACATCCAGCATGTCCTCTACACCATCCATCGGGAAGGCAATCCGCGCCTGGTTGCTCACACAGCTCAGCGCCTTAGAAATGCTGAGTGTCAGCGGTAGCCGAATGGTAAAACTCGTGCCCTTCCCTTGCTCAGAGTCGATCGTAATCGCCCCGCGAATTTCGGCAAGCGACGTGCGAACCACATCCATCCCGACTCCACGTCCGGCAAAGTCATCTGCCTGGTCGCGAGTACTAAATCCTGGGTGAAACAGCAATTCGTAAGTCTCAATATCAGAAAGGCCATCTGCCTCTGTCTGCGTAATCAGCTTTTTCTCCACTGCCTTGCGCTGTACAAACGCTGGGTTAATACCACCCCCATCATCTGCCACATAAATGACCGTCTGATTACCCTGATAAAAAGCCTGCACGGTAATAGATCCTGCTGGCGATTTGCCTGCCGCCCTTCTTTCCTCCGGCGTTTCGATGCCGTGAGTAATTGCGTTGTTCACCAAGTGCGTCAGCGGATCGTACAGATGCTCCACAATCATCTTGTCAATCAGCGTATCTTTACCTTCTACAATTAGCTGCGCTTCCTTGCCGCACTTCAGCGAAATGTCACGTACAGCCCTGGGCAAGCGATCCGCCGCCTGAGAAAAAGACACCATTCGAGCCGTATTCAGGCCTTCTTGCAACTGAGTCGTAATCTGCCGGAACTGGCGCGTTACCTGGTCAGAAGATTCTACCGTGTAGCCAATGTCAGAAGAGGATTCTCGCACTCTTACAATCAGCTCAATCATCTCCTGCGACAGCGTGTGGAAGCCAGTGAATCGGTCCATCTCTAGCGCGTCGAAGGTTGCGCCGGTCGCGTGACCGGCTGGTTCGGCATCGCCTGGTGCGTTACTTGCAGCATGTGCTTTGCGGCTAGAAACTAGGGAGCTTTCTAATAGCGATCGCTCATACAAATCGCGCATCCTCTGTCCCACATCGTTCAGCTGCTGCACCTGAAACAACAGATTATCCAAAAACTGACGCAGCCTTTCCTGGTCTCTCTCTAGCGTATTGCGGCTAACCACCAGCTCCCCAACCAGATTACTCAAATTATCGAGATGCTTAACCGGCACCCGCATATTTTGCTCACGCACACCGCCGCCGCTACGTCTAGTTGTACGAGACGCTGGTCTACGAGTAGTCAGCGTCGGTGGGTTTTCACTATTACCATCCTCTAGCAGCCGCTCCAAATCATCAAAATTTTCGTCCTCTTCCCCAGGCACAGGCGTCGAACCAGCCTCTGCAACCGCAGTTTGTGCGTTTAGCTGATTGCCCAGGTCTTCGCTATCATCAGCATCGTCCTCTTCAGCCAGGAGCAAATCAAGATCGTCAAAGTCCTCAAATTCCGCTTCAGGAATTGTCTGTGAGGCTTCTTCCAACGCCTGGTCAAGACTTTCATCAACAGACGGCTGCTCTTCAGCCTGTGCTGTGTCTTCAATCAATTCATTCTCGTTCAAAAAATTTAGTGACGAGAAATCATCACTCTCACTATTTGCAGCAGCTGACTCTAGGTCATTTTCTGCTTCAGCGTTGAGGGTGCTAATTGTCTCATCAACTGAATCACTTGATAGCCCGTCTAGCGTTGGAAAGTCATCTTCGCCAGCAGATAAAGACTCGTCCGTAGATGAATCTTCAGATGAATCTTCACCCAAGTCGTCTACGCTACCAAACAAATCATCTATGTCAGAAATATTAGAGTTCTCATCATCAGAGGCGGTAAATAAATCATCTAAACCTGAATCGTCAGATAACTGATCCTCGAGTTCTGTACTGTCAGACTCTAAGGGCGTTTTGTCTTCTTCAAACAGATCATCTAGGTCTGAAGTTGCTTCTTCAGCATGAAACGTGTCAGTAACTGGTTCCTCTTTCGAGATTACGGGTGTTTCCTGAACTACCGTGAAATCTAGCTCTTCAGAGTCTAAAGCCTCTTCCTCAGACTCTAGAGTGTGAACCTCATCAGCTGCCTCTTCTTCAGACCACGGTTCTACGGAATCCCACAGATTCTGCGATTCCTCATCGAAATCATCAGATGTATCAACAGCTTCTACCTCAGAAGTCTCAAACAGATCCTCTAATGCCGAGTCCACTTCCTCAGCGTTCAAGTCTGCCTTGACGGCTTCCACAGACTCACCGCCTGTGGAAGCGAAATTAATCTCATCAATAGCATCTTCTGAAGTCTGTTCCTCTGGCTCTGCCAAAGATAGCTCACCCCAAGGATCATCAGAAAGCTGCGCTTCAGTGGATAATTGATTCTCTATACTGTCGGAATGGGCCGTGTCTTCAGCCTCATTCGATAGTTCTTCGCTGCCTAGATCATCTAAGAAAAAGCTTTCAATGTCTTGTTCAGCTTTCGCTAGCTGAACCCCTGTCAGAGTCGGAAATTCTATCTCTTGCTCGCTAGGACTTAGTGTTTCTGAAGCAAATAAACCACCCGAGAGGGTAGGTATCGGCAGCTCAGCTTCTGTTTCTTCGCTGGCTGTTGCACTTACCGCTGTTGCACTTACCGGCTCTACAACCTGCGGTAGTACAGACTCCAAATCACTGCTGTTATCTTCCTCATAGTTTAGTTCGTCTAAAAATGACTCTGAATTCTCCTGTTGGCTAGCTTCTTCTGGTGTCTCGACGCGTAGCGCTTCGTTCTCAGAGCTCCCCTCAGAGATGTCTTCTAACAAGTCATCTGTTAATTGGACATCGTCTGACAAGTCGTTGCTAGCTTCGCCAAGCAGCTCACCCATTTCGGAGATGTCCGAGCCCAAAAGATCGTCTGCTGCATCTGCTGTTGATTCTTCATCTCCAGCGTTCTCACCCCAAATATCCTCACTCAGCTCAGCTGCATTTGAGTCAAGTACATCTGAGTCAAGTGCATGACTGCCAAACAGGTCTGCACTCGACTCATTTTCGGGCTTATCTTCTCCGTTAGTCTCTTCCTCCAGATTTAGATCCGCGATATCAGCAAACCCGCCCTCTGTTAGGGTTCCGCCAAATAAATCATCGTCAAGCTCATCATCGTTATCGGTTGAGTTCTGGGAGACTTCTACTAAATCAGACAGATTGTCGTCTGCTAGTAAATCCGAGAAATCGTCTTCTTCTTCTAGGTCGATTTTCTCAGGATTCAACCGCATCTCTTCAGAGACAAAGGGGTGCCCACCTAATGTATTGTCGAGTTCTTCTAAGTCGCCATCAAACAGATCGGCGAGGCTGTTGAGTTCTTCGGTGCCGACGTCTGGGCCAGTCACATTAACGGTTGCCAGCAGTGCGTCCAAAGATTCGTCCGCTTTCTCTTCAGCTTCTACATTGCGATTTAAGGCGGACAGCTCTGAAGGAATCTCGTTGAAATCTAACTCTACACTCAGTCGATTTGTAGGCGCGGCAGCCTCCGCTTCCAATGAGGGTTCATCTTCATCAGAGGTCTCGAATAGATCTAAGCTATCACCGTATTCCGCGTCGTTCAGGTTTGATTCTGTCAGCCCAAATTCTGTCAGGTTAGATAGCTCAGAATCGTCCGACTCGAAGCCGAATAGATCGCCAAGTCCTTCTTCCTCGCCTGTCAAGCCATCAGCGGCTAATGTATCGATGGTCGTCTCCGCTTCAGCTGCTTGAGTCGTTGCCAAAATATCGTCTGGCAGCAGTGACTGCATCGCTTCGGCAACGGCAACCTCACAGGCACGACCAGCCAATATCAGATCCTGAGACTTCTTAATTTCTTTGATGAGTACAGGTGCCAATACTCTGTATTCGTTCTGCGTATTTTCAATTGCCAGGCGAGCGGTCTCTACCTGGTCGCACCACTCTGAAAGGTTGAATCGCTCCCCGATAGCATGAAGCTGTCGACAAGTATCCTGCGCGGCTTGTCGGGTCTGAGCGGTATCGGTTTGCTTGAATGTGGTTAGCAGCTGACGTAGCAGGGCAGGCACTTCTTTTTTGAAGCTTGTTTGGAGAGCATCTGCTGTCGCGGCGCTAGCGGTTGCGCTATGCTCGGCGGCGATCGCCTCACCAGAACCTTCCCCAGCAGAGGCTGACACCAGCGAATCCAAATGCTGCTGCAGTTGACCAAATACAGGGTCCACGCCGGACATAATCTCCTGCGCTTTTTCCTGGGTTAGCCCAAAAGGTCCTTCTAGCTGTTCTAGTAGATCCTTCAGACCGTCAGAAATTCGCAGAAACATGGTTTCTAGCGCACTGTCTACCCGAACAGGTGACTCCTTCAATATTTTGAAGTAATCCTCCATTCGATGAGCTGTGGTTTGGATGCTTTCTAGCCCCAGCATGGCGGCGCCACCTTTCACCGAGTGAGCCGCTCTAAAAAGCTCATTGGCCTTTTCAGGATCTTCAATAGTCGCCTGTAGGCTGAGCAATCCTTGTTCAATGGTATTGAGGTGGTCTTTGGCCTCCTCAATGAAATATCCCATGATGCGTTGTTGTTGCTCAGGCAGCATAGCTGCGTATCTCCCTTAATGCGATCCGAAGTGACTGTGTTGGTAATGGTATCTGACGTGTTAGTGCTGGTATCGATAATTCCAAACGGTCTGAAGAATAGCCATTCTCTACTTGTCCTCCGTAGTGTTCACCTTGAACTTATCCACAGAGGTAAGTAGGTCTTTGGCGACGCCAACCAGGTTTTGCATAGACCCTGATACTCTTTGGGATTCTTGAGAGGTCTCTTGAGCCGTAAGTTCTACAGACTGCATGACCTGTGCAACCGCTCTAGAAGTTTCCGTCTGCTCGACGGTGTCTGCTGTAATAGAACGCACCAGAACGTCAATTCGGTTAGAAACCTGAATAATGTCATCTAGCGACTGCTTGGCCTGCTCGGCTAGCCGGGTCCCTTCAATCACCTGCTGGGTGCCTTCTTCCATCGCTGTCATCACGCCGCCTGTTTCGCTCTGAATTTGCAGGACGATTTGCTCAATCTCTTTAGATGCTTTGGCGGCTCTATCGGCTAGCTGCCTTACCTCGTCGGCAACAATTGCAAATCCGCGACCGGCCTCTCCTGCTCGGGCCGCTTCAATACTGGCGTTGAGGGCCAGCAGGTTAGTTCGGGAGGCAATCTGAGAAATTAAGGCGACAATTTTGGAGATTTCTTGTGACGATTCTGCCAGGCGTTTTACCTTACGCGTCGTGTCGGCAACGGTCTCTCGAATATCTAGAATACCGGCCACTGTTCGTTCTACAGCTTCGCCTCCTCTGAGTGCGGTCTCGGATGCTGAACGGGCGACTTCTTCGGCCTCACGGGCACTTTCGGCCACACGTTGAATAGAGTCGGTCATTACCTGTACAGAGTTGAGCGTAACGGCGAGTTCCTCGGCCTGACGCAGGGCATCTGCCGATAGCGACCGGGCAAAGGTTTCATTTTCTGTTGAGCCCTGGCTCACCTGTCTGGCGGCTACGCTCACCTGTTTTACAATTTCACGCAAGTTTTCAATAGTAAGGTTAAACGAATCGGCGACTGCGCCCAAAACGTCTGCGGTGACTTCGGCTTTGACGGTAAGATCGCCCCTTGCTGCACCTTCTACATCATCAAGCAGGCGAATCACCTGACGCTGCAGGTCTTCTTTGGCTTGTTCCTGCTCTTGCGCTTTGCGCTGTGCCTCACTTGTGGTTGTAAAGATGGCGCTAGCCATCTGATTAAACCCTTCAGAGAGCTGACCAAATTCATCTCGGGTGAAAATCGTAGCCCGAGCATTCAAATCGCCCTGTGAAACCTGACTAAAGCGAGCTTGTAGCTCATTGACGGTTTCTTTCGTCCGGCGGTCTATCAAAAAGCCAAGTCCGAGTACGCTAGCAAAACTAACCAGTCCGGCTGCGCCACCCGTGGTGATGGGATACATTACCTTGGATGAGCCGTCCTGCGGGGTGGGCGCAGTGGCTAGGCCGACGGCAGTGACTGCGATCGCCGACAAAAGCCCCGCAGATCCAGCCAGTATCAGCCGCTTAGCCGTCATTGATGCGTTTTCTAGTGGCGCTAGCGCACCTTGTTTCTTGGGTTTTGGATTTCTAGCCGCCTTTTTGTTGAAGACGGGGAGCGGTGTAGCCTGAGCACTTTCATTCTCACTGGCAAACCCACCGGCAAAATCGTCGTTTCCTAGCGCGCTATCACCCAGCAAAGACGAATTGTCGCCCATAGTAGAATTGTCAAACTCATCTGGAACAATTCCAATGGATGGGCTGGTGAACCCAGCAGAACTATCTGAAAGGTCGAAGTCAGGAACGCTCTCAAAATCATCGAAATCATCAAAGCTCTCGATGTAGCCCTCTTTGTCGGTCTCATCGGCAAGCGGACTATCCAAGTCAGAGCCTGGCATCTCACCAAACCCAGCGCCGCCAAAATCACCATTAAAGCCGTCGTTATTCTCTAAAGCGCCTGAGTGGGTATTCCCTGAGCTAGCGTCTTCAGGGTCATCCATCATAAAGAAGGTTTTGTCTTCAGACCCTGCTGCAGAATCAGGCTCGAAAGAAAGTCCGTCAAAGCTATCGTCGTCATCTACCGAAGGAAAATCGTCAAACCCATTTTCTCCTGCGCTGTCATCGCCCGAATCGCCGTTGTCAAAATTTTGTTCGGCTAGGTCAGATCCGGCCTCTGATGGGCTAGCGTTATCTAGTGCACCACTTGACTCTCCGAAGGCTTCATCGAACTCAGCCATATCAAAATCAGCACTGGCATCGCTAAACGTTGTCATGCCACCATCAGCCGTGCCGCTCTCTGAGGTTGCCATTTCAAAAGGCATATCCAACGTCGCAGCGAGCGGATCGTTATCAATGTCATCAACCGTGCCAGATGCCATGTCAAATGGGTTGCTGCCATCGACATTAACTGATCCTGATGGATCTGACGATGGCGAGAATGCAAAGGGATTACCTTCAGAAACGGGTCCGGCTTCCTCCGCTGACAGGTTGTCAGCGTCAAAATCACTGAAGATGCCCAGATCATCATCTGCATGATCTTCTGTATCGGTAGACCCTGACCAGGCAGCTACATCTGCCTCACCTAGCTGATCAGATAGTGGAGCGGTGCCGCTTGGTTCAAAATCGTCAATAGCGCCAGAAAATCCGTTCTCAGCGTCATTTTCTAAGCCAATGACAGCGCCTGAAAGCTCATCGTCAAATTCTTCGGGCATCGGAGAGATCGCTTCGGGCGAGCCATCTTCGAAGCTATCCTCCTCGTCGAATGAGGCTTCTGAGCTATCAGCGCTGCCTCCATCAGCCTGACTAGCGTAGGCCAATCCGTTGTTGGCATAGTCTATAAACTCAGGGTCAGAAGAAAGGTGCAATACAGATTTGTACTGCTGCTCGGCAACCTCGAAGTTATTGAGTCCGTAGCAGTAGATATGTCCTTTCAGGAGTAAGACATTGGGATCGGTCGGGTACTCGTCTGCGAGCTGATCAATTGCTTGCGCAGCGGCTTCATAGCTTCCCTGCATGTAGGCTTTCTCTGCCGCCTGATAAGATTCTGCGTAGTCAGTGCCCAATGCCATGATGTCTTTCCCCTTGCCGTTCTAATCCTAGTGCTTACTGTTTTGGTTAAAAGTGATGTGTGTGTTGTGCCTAGCCGCCCTTCTGATAATTAGGCCATCGCTAGGCAACCCAGCGGGCTGAGCGTAAAATAGCAATGTGGTCTAACAGCCTTAGGGCCTTGTCTGCATCCAGGGCCCACTCGCCTCGTAGAAAAGAATCCATGCCGTCGGCAGCTCCTGCGGATGGTTTTAGCGCGTCACCATCTAGCCAGTCAGTGCCGATCACTTCATGAACCGCTAGCCCTAGCATGGTGCCTTGGTCTTCAACAGCGATCACCGGAATTTCTGCTCTGTCAGTATTCATCGGCTTAGCACAGCCTAAGAACTGACCCAGGTCCGCGACCCAAATCACTCGCCCTTGCTGGTTGAGGGTACCTAGTAGCAAAGGTGATACGTTGGGTACAGGCGTAATATGATCAGGCGCATGTTCGATAATGCGACGAATGCCTGTGGCAGGCAGTGCAAATTCGTCTTCTTCGGTAATAAAGAAACGGAGATGCAGCTCGCCCTCTGGCGTTTCAATTTCTTGAAGCTCAGGGGCTTGATCCTGTCCCGATATCGTTTGAAAGTCAGGGTTTCCTACCATAGTGAGTTCAAGAAGTTCAGTAGCCTTGTAAAAGTTGCTTGACGGTGCCAACGAGTTCGGTTGGCTGGAAGGGCTTAGCGATATAGGCGTCTGCGCCCTGCTTCATTCCCCAGTAGCGATCAAATTCTTCCCCTTTAGCAGAACACATCACCACAGGGACATCCTGCGTTGCTAGGTTAGTTTTGATGCGACGACACACCTCATAACCGTTCATTTTGGGCATGACGATGTCTAAAAGGACTAGATCTGGTGTGTAGCTCTGGAGGCGCTGTAGAGCTTCAATTCCGTCACTAGCAATTGTGACAGCCAACCCACTATTTTCTAGCAGCGTTTTCATCATCTCTTGCTGGGCGACGCTGTCTTCGACGACCAAAATTGTGCTCATAATCTTCTTTCTTTAAACCTTGAGCCCTACGGCCTACGGGCATCTTGAGAGCTTACGACCTGCAAGCTATACGTACCCGTCAAAAATGGCGGTATCTGCCCGTTAGCTGGCTCAAGCATTCCCGCAGGAATGGAGAATAGCGCACTTTAGCGTAGGCAAAGAGCACAGCCAGGTATCGGCAAAAGTGCACAGCAGCTTGCCTACTGGCAAGCGCCAGAAGACAAGCTGGGCACTTGTCTGTGTAATCAAAGTACCCTTTCAGGTTTTATTTGTTAAACATTAATTGATAAATCGCCTGAAAAACCTTTCGTTTAGTTACACGCCTATATCGCCGGGGAACTTATAGATCGTCATAGCGCAGTCTAATCAGCGAAAGCGGTGTGGTCGAAGCAATGTGACGTGGGCATACTGAGAGCCCGCATAGCCTGTACATAAAGAGGGATTGCCAGCGTGCTTTATCTAGCCGAAACACAAAAAAAGAGTGGATTCATGGGTGGCGGCAAAGCAGAGTTTAAGCTGCTTGCCGCTCAGCGCTCTGAACATGATTGGAGTAGTGTTCCGGGTGAAGAACTGATTGCCGCGCCTGATGACGCCCCTTATGCCAGCGGTGTTTTGGTGTTGATTGAACTGACGAGTAATCGCCAGATTAAACGCCACCAGGAGGCGGGACGTACGCTGGTGAGCGTTTTACAGAATTTTTCGAGCCTGAGTAAGAAGTTCAAGTCGCAGGGCGAAGAGATTGAGCAGTGGAAAGAGTCGCTGACGTATCAGAGTCAGGCGCTGAACCGCCGGGAGATGGAGATTGAGGCGCGTCAGGAGCAAGTAGAACAGGCAGAAGCTGACCTGGAAAAGATAGAAGCGCAAAAGCAGGAAGTAGAAGCTCAAAAGGCTGAGATTGAGCAGCTACAGGAGTCGCTGAATAAAAAAAATAGTGAGCTAGAAGGTGCCTGGGCACACTTAAATGGAGAAATTCAGCGATTTGAGGAGCGTCAGGAGTCGGCTGCGCCAGAAGGGGTAAGCGGCATTACTGAAGAGCAGGCCTATCAAATGAGCGCTGCGATCGCACAACTGACTCAAGATGCTGTCGATACGAACGCTGTTAATAACGACTTAGCGAATGCCCTAGAGCTAGTAGCTAGCTATCAGGCCGCTCTATCAGAAGACCAGCAGCAGCTGGAGCAAAGAAGAACTGAGCTCGTAGCCGCGCAGGCAGAATTAGAAGCTAAAACAAACTCGCTGACGGCTGCTAAGCAGACCCTGAACGATACGCAAGCCGGTTTGCACAAAACTCAACTGCAATTACAGCAACAGCAGGCCTTGCTAGGTGCCAAGCAAGATCAAAACCAGCTGCTGACCGACCAGCTCAAAAATCAAACCGATTTGCACCAGCGCGTGTATGAGCTGCTAAATGCCACTGACAAAGTTCGTCTGAGTAAAAAGGTCGATGTTTCTGCATTAGAAGCGATGGCCGAAGGTGACCTGCAGTCGTTAGTGGCTAGCTTAGAGAAAGATCTTGATAAGATGGTTCGGTTTGTCAACGACCAAGAAGAAGAGCTGAAGCTTCAACAAGAAGACATTGATGCGCTTAAGGCGAAGCTAAACGATGTCAGTGAGTATGATCGCTTGCAGCTTGAAACAGAGATTGCTGAAGAAAAAGACCGCCATGTAATGCTGAACCGTACGCTAGTAGGGCAAAGACGAAATTTGCTAGAGCGCGAAGAAGTGTTGAGCCAGCATCGCGCGGTACTGCTGCGCAGACAGGGACTGGCTGCTGAAGGGACTGGCGCGGCTGCAGAACTGGAGCCTGTTCTAGATGACATTGACGAGCTAAGAGCAGACTTAGGTGAGCAAATTCAGCAGGTAGAGACTGAAATTGCCGAACTGCAAACAGAAATAGACACCCTGAAGCAATCTAGACAGCAGCTACAGGAGCAGTTAGAAGCTCAGCAGCAAACAGTTGCAGATGAGGAAGTGGCTCAGGCTCAGCAGCAGCAGTTAACAGACGAAATACAGGGGAAAATCGCTGTGTATGAGCAGTTGCTGTCCCCAGTGGAACAGCAGCTGGCTGACCTGCGTGAGAAGCTAGAGTCTGTATTGGCAGTGGTTGGGCAGATACAGTTGATAGAAGCGCAGCAACAGGATGCGATCGCAAACGCTCAGAATGTGCTGCAAACTATGATGGCCCCTGAACCTGCACTTGTGTAGGCAGTGCGATCTCTAGGCGTAAAAGAATAGGCGCAAAAGAATTAGTCGCTTGAAAGCGAGGCTATCAATAGTCTCGCTTTTTGTTGTTCATAAGGCTTTAGCCGCTGTTGGTCGTAGCAGCAGGCTAAGCTAGATACATACACAATTAAGAACGTCTATGTCAGAAGACTACATCAAGCTCGACCAGTTTCTAAAGATTACGCAAGTCGCTCAGTCGGGCGGTGATGCCAAACAGATTATTCGTAGTGGAGAAGTCTTGGTGAATGGAGAGATGGAACTAAAACGGGGCCGAAAACTGTATGACGAAGATGTTGTGACTGTCGATGATACTTCTTTTACCGTGCATCTGGCTGATGAGTCGGTAGGATAAACTTGACACTATTGTTGATGCCTGAGAGGAAAAAATGCAGCCTAAAATTGAAATCTATACCTGGAGCCGTTGTCCGTTTTGTATTCGAGCCAAGTCTTTGTTGGATAGCAAGGGTGCTGAATATACAGAGTATTGTATTGATGGCGATGAGGCAGCGCGTAGCAAAATGGCTGAACGCGCGGGCAGACGCTCTTTACCTCAGATTTTTATTGATGATAAGCACATCGGTGGCTGTGACGATATTCACGCTCTAGAGAGAAAAGGTGCCCTAGATGAACTGCTGACAGCTGCTTAGCTGACAGAACGCTGACGTTCCAACAAATAAAGACTTGCTAACAGGGCCCGTTGGTAGGAAGGGTTTGCTTACCTTCCTTATTGGCCAGAGGCACCCGATTCATTGAATCGGGTGCCTCTAGAAGGCTACGTCTACGAAACTGCCTGTGTTATGGGTGTGACGTTTGTCATAGCCCTATCCATTTGGTTATTCTTGTGGGACTTTTCTTGGTGGTGTTTGGGCTGTAAGAGGCCATAGCCCTTGTGATTTCGCTCATAAATAACGTTGATTTCGTCGGTTTCAACGTTGCGGAACATGTAAAAGTCGTGGCCCACAAGCTCTAGATTCTCTAGTGCTTCGCGAACGCTCATGGCAGGCATCTCGAAATATTTAGTGCGAACGACCTCGTCGGGAAGTTTGGGCTGGTTGTTGAGGACTTCGCTAATATCTGGGCCGCTCTCTGGGGTAATATCTGGGGCGTTGATTACCGCGTCTATGTTCAAAGGGCGTACCGAATCATGGCTTTGGTGACGTCTTTTTTCTTTGTATTTTCGGAGCTGACGGGTAATTTTATCGGTCACCATATCAATAGTGGCATACAGATTTTCGCTGCTTTCTTCGGCGCGAACCACAGTATTGTTGAGGAAAATAGTAACTTCTGTAGATTGTTTCGGGGTTCTAGGATTATTTTCGACGGATAGATTGACGTCTACTTTATTAATTAGTGTTCGGAAGTGAGCGGTTGCTTTTTCAATTTTCTGTTCGACGTGGCTACGAATTGCGTCCGTGATTTCAATATTTTTACCTTGGATTACCAGCTTCATAGAGCAGCCTCCCCGTGGCGGATAGGTTAGGTTTATACTCTTTAAGCCTACCACTGGCAATTTTGAATGGCTGCAAACTGTCAAGAATGTAAGCATCCGTTGATAATTCTTGACTCCAATTGGCTTGCCAGCCAGAACAAACTGTATTGATAGTTACGCCAGAAATGAAAGCCAGACGTGAAAGCCAGAAATGAAAGTCAGAGAGGGCAAGCTGTACCTATTTGATGAAGTTCCCTATTTAACGGCCTGGCGGTGGCAGCAGCTGTTGGTTTCACAGCGTAAAGTTCCTCGGACAGCTTCTCTGTGTGACCCTGCATCTGACGGCGTTAAAAAAGATGTTTTGATGCTTTTAGAGCATCCGCCGGTGTATACCCTTGGCCAGGGGGCGGATCCTCGGTTCTTACGGTTTGACCCAATCGATAAAGCTTATGAACTGCATAGGGTAGAGCGTGGTGGCGAAGTGACTTACCACTGTCCTGGGCAGCTGGTGGGCTATCCTGTTTTGAACTTGCACCGATATCAGCTGGACTTGCACTGGTACTTGCGACAGCTGGAAGAGGTTTTGATTCGAACGCTTTTAGTCTACGGGCTAAGTGGGGAGAGAGTAGCTGGTATGACTGGGGTTTGGGTTGAAGGCCGTAAAGTGGCGGCGATTGGAATTAAGGTAAGTCGGTGGATTACGATGCACGGCTTTGCGTTGAATATTTGCCCTGATTTGAAGGGCTTTGACAAGATAGTGCCTTGCGGTCTGGAAGGAAAATTAGTGGGTTCGATGGCTCAATTTGTGCCGGATATAGTGTTTGAGCAGGTCAGACAGGTGGTAATCCAGCAGTTTGAGAAGGTGTTTGGGCTGGTACTGGTGAAAGCTGCAGGCTCGGAACTGATGAATGTATAGAACGAATTTGTAGGGTGGTTTTGGAGGGGAGCGCAGAGATGTTGGAACTGAGTGTCGGGCTGAGGATGTTAGGCCTGAAAATCGATTTCCAGTAGGGAAAGGTCGTCTTCGAACTGATGGCCGCCAAAAGCACTGACTTTGTTAATCAGGGTATCGAGACTGAGTTTTTTTTGGGCTTCTAGTGTGGTGAGAATGCGGACAAATCCGTCGAGCCCTAAGAGGGCGCTGTGGCTGGTTTGGCGGTTGGCTTGCAGCTGGTCGGCTGGACAAATTTCGTAGATGCCATCGCTGAAAATATATAACCGGCTGTTGCGTGAGACGCTACAGCGTTGCCATTGGTAGGTGCTGTCGGGCATCATGCCGATGGGCATGCCGGGTGTGCGTAGCTGCTCTAGGGTGACGGGTGCTTCTTCGCTCACGTTGGCTCTGGAACTTTTGGACGTGACGAGGAGTGCGGGCGGATGTCCGGCACTGGCGTAGGAAAGCTGTTGAGTGGTGCGATTGTAGACGCCGTACCAGATGGTGAAGTATTTGTCGTTTTGATCGTTCATTTGGAAGGCTTCGTTGAGGCCTTTGAGAACGGACTCTGGCCGGTAGAAGTTGACGCCTGGAAGGGATTGCGATCGCAATAAATTCAGCACGGACGTGGACAGTAGCGCCGCACCGAGTCCATGCCCAGAGACATCGAGTAGATACATCACCAAATAGTCTGGGTCGAGCCAGTAATGGTCGAAGCAGTCCCCGCCTAGTTCCTGGGATGAAATAAATTTCGAGGCGATGGAGACACAGCCAGTGGCATCTTCTGGGGTGTCTCTGGGTAACAAGGAGCTGACGTAGGTGGCTGCTTCAGCTAGCTCATTTTCTAGCCGACGGGTCTGTGCCATTAGCTGCTGGGTGAGCTGATGCAGCTTTAGGCCTGACTTGACTCGAGCTGTGAGTTCATCGGTGTCGACGGGCTTGAAGAGCAGATCGTCCGCCCCAGCCTCTAGGGCCTCTACCCGATTGGCAAGATCGGTGTGCCCGGTCATGATTAGAAATGCGGTGGTAGACAGCCGTTCCTCCTGCTTGATTCGGCGGCAGATATCAAGGCCGCTAGGGCCCCCGGGGAGGATTAAGTCGCAAATGATGACAGACGGCATGAGGGCGATCGCTTGCTCAATACCGGTAACCGCATTGTCAGCAGTCGCCACCTGATAGCCCCTTTTGGTGAGTAGGCGCTGTAGGCTTTCTACAATTAGGGGATCGTCGTCAATGACGAGAATATCGGTGATACTTTCCTGGCGGCTAACCTGCTGATTGACCTGCTGACTGGCTGAGACGGCTCTACCTGTTGGCGCACGAAGGTCTGACTGATGACGCATTGGGTTGAAAGGGGATGCATTAAAAGTCATAGGGGACCTTGGCTGGGATGTCCTCTTCAGAAGCCTCTGAAGCCTCTAGCATGAAACGGTTGGAGATAGAGTGGTTCCACAGATCGATGAAGTCGACCAGATAGTAAGGATGCTCGTATACAGTATCCTCTTTTCCCTCGGTTAAGGCGTGGGCAGCGTCTGGTGTCAGGTCGCTACCGGCTGTGTGACCAGGCAAGGAAAAGTTCTCCAGATCGAAAAGATGCAGACGCTCCATGGTTTGAATTTGTGACGGCTCTAAAATGTTGGCACGGTAAGCCCCTGATTCGTCAATAGCGCTGAAGCAACACACCTGATAGTAATTCTCGCCAGAGAGTTCTCGATACTGTACCAGGGTATAAACGTCGGCAGGCTGTACTGGAAAAGGCAGGGAAAGGACGATCTTTTGCTGAGTGGGCAGCAGGGCGAGCCTGACGGCATTGCGAACGCCGTAGTATCCAACTTTGTCGGACTGCAGCGGATACTTGCGATGGCGAGGCTGCACATGGGTGCGCATGAAGGTGGCAATGCCCAAGCCTTCTTCTGTGTAGGCCCCGATCATGCTGACATGGATATCGTAGGCAGGTACATTGCTGATGTTGAACACTTCGAGGGAAAGCGTGTTTTTGCCGCTGGCGTTTTCGGTAGGTCGCAGGTCCCAATAGAGATGCGGTAAGGCGCTCAGCCGTAGCTGCTTTTCTATGACGTGGCGATAGTAGGCACTTTCTTGCTGCATCTGCCTGACGTTTCTGTTAGTTAGCCAGGCGTAAGTGCCGGTGAGGCCAACTAGCAGCAGATTGCTAATAATGAGTATGGGTTCCATTCGTTCGCTCTTTTTCCCTTTCGTCCAAAGTCCTTTAGCCAGTTAGCCTCTGCGCTATGGGCTGTGTGCACCTACTTTTTTGCACTTGCTTTTTTGCACTTATAACGGTCATTACTTGTCGTCATTACTCAAAACCATAACCCTAAACGATGCTTTCTCTTCAAGCGCGGCAAACCTATTCTATGCGGACACGGGATGGGGCGCGTTTGGATGCGGATGTTTATATGCCCGAAGGACCCGGTCCCTTTCCTGTATTGCTGATGCGTCAACCCTATGGGCGGGCGATCGCTTCTACTATCGTCTATGCCCATCCTCGGTGGTACGCTGCCCAGGGATATATCGTCGTCATCCAAGATGTCCGAGGGCGCGGTAGCTCTGAAGGGAAATTTGACTTATTTGCCCATGAAGTTACCGATGGTGAGGATACGGTCTGTTGGGCGTCGCAGCTGCCGAAAAGCGATGGGCAAGTTGGCATGTACGGCTTTTCTTATCAAGGGATGACCCAGCTGTTTGCGGCCCAAAACGGGCCGTCAGCGCTCAAAACGATTGTGCCAGCGATGACGGGTTACCACCTTTATGAGGACTGGGCTACCGAAAACGGGGCGCTGTGTTTTCAACTGGGTCTGGTATGGGCCTTGCAGCTAGCAGCTGAAACGGCTCGTATCCAGGGAGATAGCGATGCTTTTCAAAAGCTGTCTCAGGCGGCACGGCATTTACCCTTGGCCGATGAGGTCCCCGTTTGCCCAGAGGTCTTATCTGGTGTAGATTCTTTTTTCCATGACTGGGTCGCTTGCTCAGCTACAGACGACTATTGGCAGCAGTTGACCCCACAACTTGCTGATGTTGATTTACCGATGCTACATATTGGCGGCTGGTTCGACCCCTATTTGAGAGGGGATGTGCGGCTGTATCGGGAAATGGCGGCGCAAAGTCGGCAGTTACATCACCTTTGGATAGGTCCCTGGGCACATATTCCCTGGAGCAGAAAGGTGGGCGCGCTAGATTTTGGCCCAGCGGCTATTAGCCCAGTAGATCGGCTGCAAGTGCGCTGGTTTGATGCTGTTCTGAAGCGTAGAGCGTATCCTGCACTGGCTGCAGAATCACCGATACGTTTATTTGAAATGGGGCGTAATCAGTGGCGCGCACTGACGCATTGGCCTGAGCGCGCGAACGAAAATACTGTGATTGTGCTTTATGAACTGCGAAGCGAAGGCCTCAGTAACATCAGAGAAGACAATGGTGTGTTGATGCGTCAGGCTGAACAAGCCCAATCTGATGAGACGGTGCGAGCCGATATGCTGGTGCACGATCCTTGGAATCCTGTGCCGTCATTAGGTGGGCATAGTGCGATTCCGGCAGGACCGTTTGAGCGAACGGCGGTGGATGCCAGAGGAGATGTGCTGACTTATACTACTGAACCACTTGAAGCGGAGATGCGAATTGCTGGAGTGGTGGAGGTGGTGTGTGCGATCGCCGCCTCCGCCATCAGTTATGATTTGTGCGCCGTACTTTCTCGGGTTCATCAGGGCAACGTCTACAACCTGACCCAGGGCTACCGCCGTATCAACAGTGCACCGCCCGGAGAGACAACTACAGTACAGCTCCCCTTACATCCGACATGTTTTAGCTTGGCGCCTGCAGAATGCTTACGCCTGAGCTTGAGCGCGGCCTGCTTTCCTGCCCACCCTATCAATCCAGGAACTGGAAAGCCGCTTTCTCAGAGCAAACGCGTAGACGCTCAAATTATTACTTTAACGATTCAGATAGGCCCTAATAGCGGCACTCTGCTTAAGCTACCGATACTTGAATAAACGGTGCTTAAGTGATTGAAGAGGTCTGATTGAAGACTTCAAACACCTGACGACAGCAATTACGCAAGGACTCCCTTGAGGCAGGTTCAGGGGTAGTCGCCCCTTCAAACCGCCAGTTATCAATAGTAGAAAGTCGCCACTGCTGCCCCTTATGATCAAACCCGCCTACTTCTAATCCGATCGCTCGGCGCTGATCACTTTCAGAATCTTGATGAAGGCGAATTTGTATCAACAGACTGCGACACTGGAACAGGCGACTCATGCCTGGGAAGTGGAATCCAATATCTACAGAGTCAGGGTCGATTAAATTTTTGACGGTGGGATCGTTTGCCCAAGGCTTTAGATCGGCTTTTAGATCCGGTAGCTCGGACTTGAATAGACCTACCGTCGCCGCAATCTTACTGGCCAACTCAATCGTCGATGCTTGTTCTGCTGCGTTCACACCACCTCACTGAATTCGGCTGTTTTATTGTAGCGGCCAAATTATCCATATAAAAACACCACATCGCACCACAATGTCATTAAGCTCCCAAATATTGCCTGACTATTGCCTGATGAATAACCAGTGGCACTCAAACTTGAGAAGGTACAAATAGCGTGTAAAATTCGTCTGTATGAACCGTGTAGTCAGCGCGTTATTATTGAGGTACCTACGTAGCCTTGTAGGTGATTCCAGTGATAGGTAACTCCAACACAACGGGAAATAGCGAAAAATTTGTTTACAACGATGCGATAGGAGGCTAAATGGAGGCCGAGGCTCCACTTTTGCCCAATGCCAACGGGCCTTTTAAGCTTTTACTTTTCATCGACAAACGTCCTAATTCAACCGAGCAAGTTCGGTGTATCAGGCGGCAGCTCAAGGAGCTTTCAGCAGAGAAGCCGGTTGAACTAGAGATTATAGATGTTACCGATCAACCCTATTTAGCAGAGCACTTTAAGCTGGTAGCGACACCTGCTTTGATTAAGGTATCTGCTGATAATCAGCAAATACTGGCCGGTAGTGATATTGAGTCGCAGCTAGCGCACTGGTGGCCCCGCTGGAAAAAAGAATTAGAGCGTCCTGGCACTACGAATGATATCGGTGAGTCATCCCGCAGCGTTGCTGTTGATGCGGTTGCCCAATCCACTGAGATTTTACGACTTTCAGACGAGATTTTTAAGCTGAAGCAAGACAAAGAAACGCTGAGCACTCAGCTGGCGTTTAAGGATCGGATTATCTCGATGATGGCCCATGACTTGCGCAACCCACTAACGGCAGCGTCTATCGCGTTAGAAACGCTGGAGCTAGCCTATGAGCCAGGGGGCGACAAGGTTGATAAGTTTACCCCGGAACTGATCGCGCATTTGCTGAGAAATACCAAAGTGCAGATTCGAACCATCAACAGTATGATCACAGAAATTCTGCAGGCGGCTAGGGGGCCTAGCGCTAATCTGAAGGTATCACCCCGGGAGTTGGACTTGCAGAAACTGTGCACTGAGGTGATGGATTCATTTCAGCCGAAGCTGTCTCATAAGCACCAGAATATAGACTCTGATATTCCTCAGGACCTGCCTTCTGTGTACGCAGATAGCGACCAGGTGCAGCGGGTGTTGAGTAATTTGATTGACAATGCTATTAAGTACACGCCGCCCAAAGGGAAAATTGGCATTGCTGCGCTGCACCGAACGACGGCAAAAGTGCAGATTAGCATTCGCGACAATGGGCCGGGCATTCCTAGAGACAATCAGAAAAGCATTTTTGAAGAGAGCTTTCGGTTGAAGCGGGATCGCTCAAAGGACGGCTATGGGCTGGGGCTGGCGCTTTGTCAGAGAATTATCAGAGCCCACTATGGTCAGATATGGGTTGATTCTAAGCAGGGCGAGGGCAGCTGCTTTCACTTTACGTTGCCGGTGTATCGGGGTTGAGTGCGTTTTTGAGTGAAGGACGTATGTTTGCTTTGAGCTGATTTGCTTTGAGCTGGGCTAGCTGCGCGTCTATGCTGTCTTGATTTTCTAGCTGGGCGAACTGACGCTCTATCGCATCTGCTCCCACCGTGGCGGCGACTTCTGCCTGGGCTTCGAGGTCCAAGACGCGAGCTTCCATTTTTTCGAAGGCGTGGGTGCTACTCGAATGCGTGTTCATCATCTCACCCAGACGTAGGCTGGACTGTGCGGCTCTGGCCCTGGCTATGTACATGTCTTTTTGGGTGCGAGCGTCTGCGATTTTGCGCTCTAGCAGGCCCATGTTTGTTTTTAGCTGCTGCACGATTACCCTTTGCTGAGCGATTTGAGGGGTTAGCGTTTGTGCGGTTTGCTGGTAGGTCTGCCGACGAGTCAAGGCGTCTTTGGCCAGGGTGTCGTCCCCTTTTTGCAGGGCGAGCTGAGCGCGGTTATACCATTCGTCGGCGGTGCGTTTTGCCTGTTCGCATTGCCGTTCGGTACGCTTTTGGGTAGCGATCGCCTGCGCCACCGCCTGTCGCATCGAAACGAGATCGCTCTGCATTTCTAGAACGGTTTGCGTCAGCACCTTTTCTGGATCTTCAGCGCCATTGACCAGGTGATTAACGTTGGCTCTCACGACGCGAGAGATGCGATCAAAAAGTCCCATTGGCAAATCGGTTCAGTAAGGCTTATTTACTTATAACAAGTTTGCTGACAAGTTCGCTTCGTTCGCTTTACTCTGTGGTTGGCCCGTATATTTGCGCTTCAATGTTTTGGGTCTTGAGCTCTTCGATAAATACTTGAGCCGCTTGGGGGTTGTCGAAGGCTGCAATTTGAATGCGGTTGCCGTCGGCGAATCGGCGGACGAATGCCTCGCTGACGGATGCCCGAATACTGTCGAGATTTTGCTGGGTAACGAAGGGGGTAGTGACGTAGTAGGTCAGGCCTACGGGGACAACGACGGCCTGAGTTCCGATGGGCGCAGGCGGCGCAGTGGGTGCGGGATTAGCCGCGATCGCCCCTTCGATAGGTGGCAGTCCGCCAGCTGCCGTTGGATTTTGGAGTGCGGCATCAGCTGGCGCTGCATCGGATGTTGGCTCTAGATCAGTCGTGGGGTTGACCGTCGACTGAGGCATTTTGAGAGAACTCAGGTTGTCGATATCTAGATCGATAAATTCATTGGCAGAGAGATCGGGCCCAGGTGGATCGAATGTGCTGGCTGGTGCGATCGCCGTTGGCTCTTCTGCGGTTCTAAACCCACTGGTAATCCGCTGTGTAACTAGCGGATTAGCCATGAGGTAGCTGGCGCCCAGGCCAGCGGCCAAACCGACAAATCCTAAGCTGGCACCGGCTAGCAGAGAAACCGTTTTGCGCTTGGGTTTGGGGACTGTGTCAACCGGTTCGGGCATTGGCGGCACTTCGCTGAGGCTTTCGATTAGCCCTTCCGAAGAGGCGAGATAGCCCGATGGTGCGATCGCGCCGCCTGCATTGCCGGATCCAATGCTGCTCTCTAGGGCTGTTTCAGGGGCTGTTTCAGGAAGCTGACCAGGTGTATCTTCTCCGTACAGTAGTGGTGG
Source organism: Cyanobacteria bacterium J06581_3 (assembly GCA_038531675.1). Classification (GTDB taxonomy): domain Bacteria; phylum Cyanobacteriota; class Cyanobacteriia; order Phormidesmidales; family Phormidesmidaceae; genus Phormidesmis. Next base: position 134,538 of record JBCBBK010000003.1, on the reverse strand, counting down.
AGAGGATGTGGTGGTGGCCAGGGCACTGGTAACTGCTGACGGCGCAGGTTGCAGGGCTGCTAAATCTGCTGACGCCGATGGGATGACAGCGGATGGTAATGCTGTAGAGGAGTGCTTTTCGGCTAGCTTTTTGTTGGGCGGCAGCGGCGGCGGAAGGGGCCGTGGGGAGGGTGCTACCGTGGCTAAAGACGCTTCTACCGCGCGCTCGACAGCCGCTATGTCAAAAGACGCCGCTTCCAAGTCGCCAAACAAATCAGCATCGTCTACGCCGCTATCGTAGCGGCGGTTGCGTCTGTAGCGATTAAGCTCAGCGTCTAAACTAACACTGAGACTTTTCAACACAGTGCCAAGCTGAGGAGATAGCTCGTAAAAAGATGGCTGATCTGCCATGACGGAGGTCCTAACGTTGAGGATGATTGGCGGCTAATGCAATATGCCCAATGGATCTTGACTATATAACATTGTAACTTGATACGATTGCTAGCAAAGTATGGCATTAGAAGGATTAGGCGGCCTGATCAAAGGCCTTGAAGATCAAGATAGTTGGCAGGTGCAACGACAGTTTCGCCTAGTGGTGCAGCACTGGCCAAAGGCGGTGGGCTTTGCCGTTGCCAGAAAAACCAGGCCTGTGGGTATTCAACGCGGCACGCTGTATGTGGCGACAGCAACCGCCGTGTGGGCTCAGACGCTGACTTATGAGCGGATAAAAATTTTACGTAAGCTCAACCGACATCAACGGCAACCGCTTAAGGGGATTCGATTTTCGACCGCTCAGTGGGCACAGCCAGTAACCCCCAAGGTCGCTAGCTCGTCAACGCGGCATCCTAGCTACGTTGAGCGCGTAGAAGATATGCCAGCGGCGGTGCGATCGCCTCAAACGGCTACAGAAGCGTTTGCGCACTGGTCGGTGATGGTTCAAAAAATGCAGCAAAATCAGGCTCAATGCCCCCAGTGCCAGTGTCATTGCCCGCAAGGTGAGCTAGAGAGATGGCAGGTTTGTTCGCTGTGTGCTTCTAAACGCTGGGCGCTGACGACTCGCCAGTAGCTGGGCTCCTTATGGATTCCTACAGTGCAATAACCAGTGAAATAATGGACGAGTTAGGCGCTTTTGATTGTGCGATCGCAACCCACAGCAAGCTCACCCTTACAACCGCAATTTCAAGCAAACAAAAGACAAATAAAATATAAAAAATACGTAGCAATAACGTTATTTCTAATTCCGATTTATCGAATGAGAAAAAGCATAAAGATCACCAAGCGTGAAAAATACGAACCCGCATAGCCAACAGGTCAGTGACAAGACAGTCATCTTGATCCCCAGACTGATCCCCTGAGGCTATTGGTCAAACTCGAAACGCTGTAATCCCTGCCACTAAAGATGTGTCGCTTCTTTAACTAAAAATAAAGAAAAGCTGAAGTCGAAGATAAGGCTAAGACATCTTCATCACTTTATCTATCAACTGTTGTAGGTTCTTTATTGATTAAAACTGAGTTTTGAAGTTAAGTCATGATGAAGACTCAGACTATCATTTAAGAAACTAGATTATGGCTGCTGTAAAGCGTGGAATAACTCGTTGCGGACTCTGTCGTTTTTACAGTCATGAAGGACGTCGTGGTGGCCTGTGCAGTCAGCTAAACGTCACGGTGGGATCAGGTTGGACGGCCTGTGCACTGGCTGGTTCACCTTTTGTAGCGTCTGACACAGCGTCTGAGAAACTCGCGGGGATCGCAGACTGGCATGTGCTGTCTGCTGAAGACAAGGCAGTGGCACAGGCAGCGCCCGCGCGACCGATTGCAAGTAAGTCAGTGATAAGCAGCAAGCCTATGGTGACGAGTAAGTCAGTGGCGACCTCTTTATCGTCAGTGAGTACCTGATAGCAAGGGAGCGATCCCGCTTAACGGTTAGTGATTGATACCGTTAGCAAACGATTAAATCGAGCAGGTTTATTTGAGCAGTTTTATAGATACAGATAAGTAGAAGCTAAAGATAGCTGGTTTAGATCGAAAGGGATGAATTATGGCAGCCAGGGATACTGGCTGAAGTCTGGCGGGCGCTTTTCTAAAAATGCCTGCTTCCCTTCAGCCCCTTCTTCACTCAGGTAGTAGAGTAAGGTAGCGTTTCCAGCTAGCTCCTGAAGGCCTGCTTGCCCATCACAATCCGCGTTGAAAGCCGACTTGAGACAGCGAATTGCTATAGGACTTTTTTGTAAAATCTCTTGAGCCCACTGAACACCTTCTGCCTCTAGCTGTTCTATTGGCACGACAGTATTCACTAGGCCCATATCCAAAGCCTGCTGGGCATCGTACTGACGACAGAGAAACCAAATTTCTCTTGCTTTTTTCTGGCCGACGACTCTGGCTAGATAGCTGGCTCCGAATCCACCGTCAAAGCTGCCAACCTTGGGTCCGGTTTGGCCAAAGATGGCGTTGTCTGCCGCAATGCTTAAGTCGCAGATAAGGTGCAGCACATGCCCACCGCCGATGGCATATCCCGCTACCAGTGCAATCACTACCTTAGGCATAGAGCGAATGAGTCGCTGCAGATCGAGGACATTGAGTCGGGGGATGCCATCGTCGCCAACGTAGCCTGCAGCGCCCCGGACGCTTTGGTCGCCACCAGAGCAGAATGCGTACTTGCCGTCGGTATGCGGACCCATACCAGTGAGTAGGACTACCCCAATACGGGTGTCTTCTCGGGCATCGCAAAAGGCGTTGTAGAGTTCAAAAACAGTTTTAGGCCTAAATGCATTGCGTTTGTGAGGGCGATTGATGGTGATTTTGGCAATACCGTTTGCCTTGTGATAAAGGATATCTTCGTAGGTGTTGACGGGTTGCCAGGTAACTTCCATGAGCAGGTTGTCCGAGTGGGAGGGGCAGTTGAAACGTTAAGAACCTATGAGCTAGGCGATCAAAATATTAGTCGCTAACGGAAAATAGGTATAGCAATTTTGCACTCTGCGATACATCACTGCTTGCACGTCCTTAATAGTTACTTGGCAGCGTCTTCAATGGCTTACTACTGGTTTAAAGCGTTTCATATTGTCGGTGTAGTGGTTTGGTTTGCAGGCCTGTTTTACCTGGTGAGGCTGTTTATTTACCATGTAGAAGCTGAAGAAGAGCCGGAACCTGCGCGCAGCATATTGAAAAAGCAGTACGCCATTATGGAAACCCGGCTGCTGAAGATTATCACCACGCCAGGAATGATAGTGACCCTGGTAATGGCGGGCGGTTTGCTGTGGCAACGGCCTGGCGTACTGCAAGAAGGCTGGATGCATGCCAAGCTAGGATTTGTGGCGCTACTGGTGGCGTATCACCTGTACTGTGCCAAGCTGCGCAAGCAGCTGGCAGCTGGCACGTGTCAGTGGGGGCCGAAGCAGCTACGAGCCCTGAATGAAGGGCCGACGCTGCTGCTGGTGAGCGTGGTAATGCTAGTGGTGTTTCAAAATAACTTTCCAACGAACGCGGCGACCTGGCTAATCGCAGCATTGGTTCTGTCGTTTGTGATTACGATTCAGCTGTATGCTCGCAAGCGGCGACTAGATAAGGAACGAGAAGCCGCTACGCTTGATGAGAGCAGTGCGGCTGGTGCGGAGCAGCTACTGACGAATTCTTGATCGCATTCTAGTGATCGCACTTATGGCAGAAAGTTCGTTAATATATGTTCACATAGAGGACGACACCATGAACAGAGCACCGAATAAAGCACCCAAATTAGGCTTTACTGAATTTGCTGAGACCTGGAATGGTCGACTTGCCATGATTGGATTTATTAGTGCGATTATTAACGAGCTGGTTACGGGCAAAGGCATTTTGGCTCAGATTGGTTTGATGTAAGCTGGCTTGACTTTGCAGCGTTAATCACGGGCGTCAATCACAGATTGTGAAAACGACCAGGCATCAGGTGTGTCTGGTCGTTTTTATTGCCTGAGCTTATGGGATGACGTCAGCGATAGGGCCATTGCTTTGCGTTATCATCTTCGATGTCGTCTTCGGCTGGGTCACGCCATGTGGACATGGCTTTGAGCGCTGGGGGGATTTCGTCTGCCGGGTCGAATTCGAGCTGTGTTTCCTTGAGGCCCAGATAGCCAGATTCGGCAAATGAGGTGAGCATTCGCGTAAGCGCGATCCATACGCGTTCCTCAAACTCCCACTCTTTGTGAAAAGGGGCGCGATCAGCGATTGATTTTAGGGCCCAAAAATAGCTGTTGCGAACGACGGGGCCATTTTTTTTGAAGGGCGGGACGTCTTCGTTTCGTAGAAAAAGAACACCGTTGTCGATTCGAGCGCGCATGGGTCAGGTGTAATGAAAGGGGCAGCCAGCTGTATGTATGCAGAGGGAAAGTAGGGAAACGGCAGACGATTGATATAGGCTTATCTAAGCTAGATGAGTTGGATAGTAGGTAGGTCCATGGTCGCGGCAGTTTCTCTGCAAAACGTTCACAAAGTTTATAACAATACCTGTGTGGTTAACGATCTGTCGTTAGCGATAGAGCCTGGGGAAATTTTTGGCTTGCTGGGGCCTAACGGGGCCGGTAAATCGACGACTATCCGTATGCTGACTACTCTGGCAAAGCCAACCCAGGGAGATATTGTGGTGGCTGGCTACGATGTGAGTCGTCAACCGGCTAGCGTTCGTCAGCATATTGGGGTGGTGCTACAGCAGGTAAGCGTTGATGCGGATATGACGGTTTGGGAGAATATGGAGTTTCATGGGCGGATGCACCATATTCCATCAGGGCGGCGTAAGGCAGAGATTGCTCGCTGGCTGGCGTATGTGGGGCTCGGCGATCGCACCTCAGATAAAGTGAAAACCCTGTCTGGCGGCATGAAAAGGCGGCTGCAAATTGCCCGGGCCCTGCTGCATCAGCCCAGCATTTTGTTTTTGGATGAGCCCACGGTGGGGCTCGACCCCCAAACGCGTAGACGCCTATGGGAGATTATTCGTGAGCTGAACCGCGAGCACAATATGACGATGCTGCTGACCACGCACTACATGGAAGAAGTGGAGTATTTATGCGATCGCATTGGCATTATGGATCAGGGGCAGCTGATTGAAAGCGGAACCCTTGGCGACTTACGTCAGAAGCATGGTGAAGGCATTGTGATGAAGCAGAGTGGCGATCGCTGGGAGTATTTGTTTTTCCCGACAGTGGCTGAAGCGAACGGATACCTTGACCAGCAGGCAGACAAAACAGGTATGATGACGCGACCTACTAATTTGGAAGATATCTTCGTGGAGCTGACAGGCCGCAACCTCGATTAAAGGCATTAGTAGACGTAAGGAACAGGAAGCAACTATGTCTCGGCTGGCCAATAAAATTGAAGCCATTTTGTATCTTAAAGCGCAGCCTTTGAAAGTCGCGCAGATCGCTGAATTTGCTCAGTGCGATTTGGATGGTGCAGAAGAGGGCCTCATCGAGCTAATGAATGACTATGCCCACCGAGAGGGTGCGTTGGAAATCGCTGAAACTGAAGATGGCTATGCCCTACAGCTTAGAGAACTGTATAAGCCGCTGGTTGACACCATTGTGCCTTTGGATATTGGACTGGGGGCTTTGAGAACGCTGGCGGCGATCGCCCTTAGGGGCCCAATCGCCCAAAGCGAACTCGTGGACGTGCGCGGATCCGGCGTCTATCAGCATGTGCCCGACTTGGTTGAGCAAGGGTTTGTTAAAAAACGCCGTCAGGCCGACGGTCGATCCTCCTGGCTCCAGGTCACCGAGAAGTTTTATCAGCACTTTGAAATTGACAAGCTACCTGAAATTTCTAGCCTGAGGCTGCCAAAACAAAAAGATTTGCCGTTGGAGCAAGTTACCGAAGCAGACACGCCTTAAGGATGTGCCGTTTAGGGGCGTTATTAGTTAAGCTATGTACAGCAACCTGTTAAAAATCAGCGTGCCTGCTTAGGGCAACCGCTTAGGCTGTTTGCCTGTGGGTTTGGTTTTACACTTTCCCACTGGGGAAGATATACCAGTCCTGTTTTTGGTTTTTGGCGGCTAAGCTAAAGTCAGTTATTCAGCATTTATATGGTTTTCAATCCTGAGAGTGCAGACTTCACCAGCCTCAGCTCCGAAGATACCCAGGCCAATGAGCTTTTGAATTATCTGCAACACCAGCCGCCCGAAGTTTTATCACGGGTAGCCCAGTCCGTGAGCGGTGAGATTAAACAAATAATTTCTCATAACGTTCAAGGGCTGGTGGGTGTGCTCCCTTCTGACGGCTTTAACGTGCATGTGAGCACCGACCGGGAGAATCTATCTGGATTGCTAGCCTCGGCCATGATGACCGGTTACTTCCTCCGACAGATGGAGCAGCGTATGGAGCTAGAAACCACGCTGTCTGGAACTGTCGACTTTGGTACAGACGCTTCTGGTGAGGACACACCGTCGTAGCTGGGCCGTTAAAACCTACAGGTTTGTGCCTATGGCAAATTGTTAGGCAGGGCTGTGGGCGTCACCTGGATGGTTTCAGTTTTACCGGCGCGAATTACCTTTACTGCTAGCTTTTGATCTAGCGCTGAGCGTTCTACTTTGGATTGAACATCGGTGACATCGGTAACGACTTCGTCATCGATTGATTGGATGATGTCTCCTCTTTCGAAGCCAGCTGATTCAGCGGGGGTGCCTTCCATCACTCGAATGATCACCACCCCCTGTTCGGTATTGATGTTGACGTCGATTTCTTCGTCTTGATTGATGCGATCGCGCATCTCTGCATTCAAGTTCACCATCTGAATACCCAGATAGGGATGCTGCACTTCGCCTGTGGCAAATAGCTGGTCAGAGATTCGCTTGGCCGTTTCGATGGGAATAGCAAAGCCCAGTCCCTGAGCATTGGCTCGAATAGCTGTGTTCATGCCAATCACTTCACCATTGGCATTGAGTAAAGGGCCGCCTGAATTGCCCGGATTGATGGCTGCGTCGGTTTGAATAAACTGCACTCTTTTGTCGGAAATGCCTACCTGGCTGCTGGTGCGATCCAAGGCGCTGATGATGCCTGCTGTGACTGTATTATCTAGTCCAAGTGGGTTGCCAATGGCGATCGCCCACTGCCCTGGTGAGAGGTTGTCAGTAGTGCCAAGGGGGGCCACTGGCAAATCGCTCGCTTCGATTTTGATAACAGCGACATCGGTAATTGGGTCGGTTCCTTTCACCTCACCTGTGAACGTCCGACCGTCTTTGAGCGTGACATTAACCGTATCGGCGCCTTCAATAACATGGGCATTGGTCAGCAGTTTGCCATCGGCACTCAAAATAAAGCCGGAGCCAGTCCCCTGCTCCAACTGCTCGGGCAGCTGAGAGCTTGGCGGAAGCTGTCTGGGTGCTTCGTCTCCAAAGAACCGCTTGAATAAGCGTCGGTCGAAGGGATCGGCAATGCCGCTGACCGAGCGGGATGCATCAATACGCACAACGCTAGGCCCCACACGATTGGCCGCTGTCGCAATAAAGTTGGCATCGGCAGGCATTCCCTGCACGACCGGCGCCTGGGCGTAGGCTTCCTGAGAGGCCGGAATCACCGCAGATAAAGACTGCTCGGCAGAGCGCAAGCCATCTGCCACGGGTTGGCTCGCCAGATGCATGTGACCGGCCCAACCTGCGCCTGCGCCCAGGAGTAGCAAGCCGCCGCCGAGCACCAGGTGTTTAGGAGAAACCCCCATGTTGTCTCTATCCCCTATTGGATGTGTAAAAGAAATTAAGCACCTCTATTATTTTAGCCCGTCTTACAAAACCACGAACGCTCCAATACTTAAACCAATGCTTAGATCAGAGCTGTTAATGCCTTATGGCTATTTATTCTGTCCTGAAGCAGCGCAGATTGTTGTGAAAGGACGGGTGTCTCCCTCAATTTTTTCTGGGTTAGTATTTAGTATCAGCACACTGTAGAACATTTCCTCAGAACATTTCCTCGTGGCACGGTTCTCCCAAAAAATTGAGCTATTAAAATTGAGCTACTCATTTACATCCTTATGATTCGGCTACGCCCTAACCAAGATTGTCTCCCTTTAAGCTGTCCTGCTTTAGGTGAGCGTTCTGCCCATCGTTCTGTAGTTGGGCGCTTAAACATTAGTCTTGTTTTGGCTGGGACGCTGCTGCAGCTGCTGCTTGGCGTGGACACCCGACCGGCTAGTGCCAATGAAAGCTGTCCCGCTGTGCTAGATCGCTTAGAAAGCCATCAGACTGAGCCAGGCGAAACGTTTACCAGCGTAGCTGCAGTCTATGACTTACGACCGGAGACGCTTGCCAGGTTCAATGTCAGCTTGGGCATTGGCTCGTTTACGCAGACGCTGCCCACTGGGACGACGCTGACTGTACCGCCGTTTAACGGTCGCGTGGTTGAAGCGGTGGCAGGGGATAGCTGGCAATCGCTGGCCGAACGGTACGGTAGTCGGCCAGATGTGCTGTTCGAGGTGAATGGCTGTGTGAGTGAGATTCCCGGCAGCGTGTTTATTCCGGGGGCTAATTTGGCGGGTAACCTGGCCAGTCCCAGTCAATTTCAGCTGAGGGGCTATCCGCTGTCGCAGCCTGCTAGTATTGCGCTGAGCTATGGCTGGCAGCCCCATTCCACCCGTGATGAGCTGGTGTTTAACAGTGGCATTGCTTTTACGGTGGATGAGCCGATGGAGGTGCGGTCTGTGGGGCCAGGGACGGTCGCTTTTGTGGGCGATCGCGAAGGCTACGGTCAGCTACTGGTGGTGAACCATCCAGAAGGGTTGCAAACCCGATATGCCAATCTCAGTGATATTTCGGTGTCAACTGGGCAGGCTGTGTCAGAAACAACGGTTGTTGGTTCAGTGGGTCAGCCCACAGGTTCCTCTCAAGAGAACGGTCCTACCTATTTGTATTTTGAGGTACGGACCAATTCATCTGAGGGCTGGGTTGCTCAGGATCCTGGTAAGTATCTTCCCGCTCTGGAACTTCGATAGGTGGTTTTTTTAGGTAACTTTATTACCGGGAGAGCTGTTTAAAAAAGAAAAAACTAGCCAACCGTTCAATATGCCTCTACAATTCCGATAACTTTTGGAAAAGAGGCCTTTTGAGAGGAACTCTTTGCATATGATCAGGCCGCCAGAGAGAATGAGACCTATGAAGCTTCCTACCGCCAAATTTCCTGGCAAACTTCGGGAGATGAAGCTGATTAGTGTAAAACCATTAAGGCGCCTGTCTTATACCCTGCGGCGCAAGCTGAAAAAAAAACCTGCGACATCGCCAAGTACCATCCCAAATATTGGAAAGGCTAACTTTTCCCAGGCTGGTTCTGTTCAGGGCGATGTTCGCGACTCGAAGGGGTTTAAGCTGCTGCTCAATCTTTTGTTAGTTCGGCCATGGGTGCTGGTACTGGGCTTTTGGCTGCTGTCTATGGGGGTGGGCACGCTGGCGCTAAATGGTATGCTGAGCCCCCGAAAGCTAAGGACGGCTGTGCCCGAACCGCCAGCTACAGAGGCAGAGGATACACGCAGCTCCCTGCTTAATGTAGAGCAGGCAGCTGGTGAAGAGGTTATCGAAGGGGACGCGGCAGGTGATGCGATCGCGTTTGAATCCGGTGCAGCTTCCGACGGCTCGAACTTTCCCTTGCTGCCTATCACGGCGCTAGTGGGGTCTTGCGCGATGGGGTCTTTGATTATTTCTAGGCGCCGCGCTATGGCTCGCCTGGCTGCGGCCAGGGCAAAGGGTCGTGTTCGCAAGGGCCGCCCTGTGAGTAGTGCCGCTGTTCATTCTACTGCGCACTCAAAGGTGCGTTCTGCGCCTGCGTCGCTGAAGTCATCTGTCAAATCACCTGTGAAAAATGCTGGTGCGAGAGGTACGGCTGCTAAGGGCCAAAAAGGCACAGGCAAGGCAGGCGGATTTTCCTTTAAGGCCGCGTCGGAAAAATCATCGGCAGCGGTGCGTAGCCTAAAGCCTAAGAAACGGCGACAGCGGAGTAAGCCTTTGCCTACTGCTGCACAGGCATCGGTGAGAAATCGCGTACTGGCCTCTAGAACAAACGCGCAGAAAAATGTAAAATCCGCGCGGCCTCAGACTCGGGTCATGCGCTCTCAAGCTAGGCGGGCTGCTGCGAAGCAGGCTGGTCGGCGTCAGCCGATTGTGAGTGTGGTTCCCGCTAATGAGTCCCACGCTTTGGACTGGCCAAATAGTAGCTTGGCGCATCAGATGGATATTCGTCAGCAGCGGTCGGCGATGTAGGCTTGCTATTCACCAGATTGAATTAACCAGCTGATGGTGTCCTCTTTCGTTGTAAGGAGGCCATTTGCTTGTGCTTGCTCGATGGCGCTGAGCAGCTGACCCAGTTTAGGGCCGGGTGGCATGTTTAGCTGCTGCATCACTTCGTGGCCAGTTATAAGCGGCTGGGCGTGGGCGATCGCATCTTCTCTGTCCCAGAATCGCGCAATCATTGGCTCCAGTCTGGATAAGGGGACCCCTTGCGACAGTGCTAGCAAAGAGACTGCCAGGAATGCTTCACCAGCCAGCTTAAAAAGAAAGAATTGTTCTGAACGACTTAGCTCTTCTGAGCACATGCGGTTGATAGCGGGCTGTGCTTTTAGAAGTACCAAGATGATTTGAGTTTCAAAGCGGCTGTAGGAGAGGGTTGTGAGCTGTTTTTGAGCGATCGCATGTTCTGGGCTGACCAGGCAGCTGAGCTTGGCTGCTTTGACCCAGCTGCGATAGCTTCCTGGTGGAACGGCTTTTGGCCACTTGTATAGGAGGCTTTTGCCATGATCGGGCAGTGTCGTGCACAGCTGTTTAACTGCTGTATCAATTGAACGCATTCTTTCAATACTTTGGGCATCGAAGTGGGGTAGCCAGTCGCTTAAAAGTTCGTGGCAGAGAATTTGCTGGAATTGCTCGTCGCTGTTTGCAACGCTTAGCAAGGCATCTAGCTCGCTACGGATGCGCTCTACAGCAATTTTCTTGATTTGGGGCGATAGCTGGTGAATGGCTTGCTGTGTATCTGGCTCGACGGTGAAGTTGAGCTGAGCTGCCTGCCGGTAGGCGCGCATTAATCGCAGCGGATCGGCGGCTAGGTTGTCGGCGCTGACCATGCGAATTGTTTTACGGCTGATGTCTTGTTGGCCGCCTAGGGGATCGACGATGGACTGGGTGATTGGGTGGTATGCGATCGCATTTATCGTAAAATCGCGCCGCCGCAAATCTGCTTCTAGACTTTCCCCCTGCTGCTGTGCAAAGTCGACCGTTATCTGCTCGAACACGACCCGTGCAATCTGCCGCTGTGCGTCTAGCACTACAAATCCAGCGTTGCAGGCTTTGGCGATGGCGGCGGCTGTTTCGATGGCTCGCTGTGGCAATACAAAGTCTAGATCCAGGTAGCTGGATTGACGATGGAGTAGCTGATCGCGAACGCTGCCGCCGACCAGATGAGCCTCGGCGGGCAGGAGCGCGATTGGGAAAGGCCAGGTGTCGGGGGAGAACGCGGACATTTAATTCTTACGTTACATTGGGAGAAAGCAACCGCAGAGGGTGGAACCTATGTGTATTTGTATTAACTGCGATTATGTGGATAAGTGCATTACCTATCATGCCGTAGAAACTAACCACCAGCAGCCTCACCTCACTGAAACGCCTAGCTTTGAGCCAACTAACCCGACGATAAATGCCAATATTACGCTGCCGAAGGTGAGTGTAGAGGGCGAGCAAGTCGTTCAAGAGAACGAGTTTGGCTTTGAATACGATGTGGTGGGCTGCGATAGCTACCGCGAATATATGGGTAAGTGGGCGAAGCTGAGGCCTGGCGAGGCGATACCAACATAGCGCCTGGTATGCAATCCTGAAGGGATGAGTGCCTATTGCCCGAATCCAACCTGCCCTCGGCCACAGAATCCTGACGCTGCAAAGTTCTGTGACGCCTGTGGGACTGATTTGCTGTTGGCGGATCGATATCGACTGGTTGCACTGTTAGGAGAAGGTGGGTTTGGGCGTACTTTTTTGGCGGAAAATTGGGCTGAGGGCGAGCTACGGTGCGTGGTTAAGCAGGTTTTTGCGGGGCAGGTGTCTGCTGGTCGCGTTTCTAGCAAGGCGATCGCGGCAAATACCGCTTTTGAAGATGAGGCAGAACGGCTGAGGCAGCTGGGTAAGCATCCACAGATTCCTCGACTGCTAGATGCGATTGAAACCGAGTCGGGTCAGTACCTGGTGCAGGAGTTTGCGCCTGGGCAGAATTTGCAGCAGCAAGTGGAGGAAAAGGGGCCGTGGGATGAGGCGGGTGTGCGATCGCTTCTAAAGTCTTTGGTCGCGGTCCTGCAATATGTCCACAGCTTTCAAGTCATTCATCGCGACATTAAGCCTGCCAACATTGCTGCTTCTGCTAATCTCTTGGGTTCTGATGTTGCGGGTCGATTGAAAAAATCACCGCCGATGCTGGTCGATTTTGGGTCGGCGAAGTGGGTTCGGCAAGCGCCTGCTAAGACAGTGATTGGCAGTGCGGGCTATGCCGCGCCAGAGCAGTCGATGGGGCAGGCGACGTTTGCCAGTGACGTTTACAGTTTGGGGCTGACTTGCCTGTATTTGCTGACGGGTGTGCATCCTTTTCAGCTGTATTCGGCGGTGGAAGATCGCTGGGTGTGGCGGGATTATTTGAGTGCGCCTTTGGATGCTCGCTTTGTTGAGGTGTTGGATGGGATGGTGGCGCGATCGCTTCAGCAGCGCTACGCGTCGATGGATGAGGTGGAACTGGCGCTGAAGGGTTCGCAGAATCTGCTGGCTGGCTCGCCGCAGGAGATGCCGCAAAGACTGTTAGAACGGGCAAAGGCTTCTGTTCCTGGGTTGAAAAGTTTGTTGCAGAAGGGGAGCGATCGCGCGTCTGTTGGCTCTAAACAAAATGCATTACAAAATGCATTGGCGTCTGGTCAGCGTGGGGCGATCGCGGGCGATCGGCAACCCGCTAGTCAGCAGTGGGAAAGACGCTACCGATTAGCGCCTAACATTGGGCTAACGAATGATTTGGCGATGAGCCCAAATGGGCGAGAATTCGCCAGCGGCAGCAATGATGGATCTATTCACCTGTGGCAGGTGACGGATGCTCGGTTAGTGCATACTTTTCCGCGAAAGCGACTGGTGGGGAAGGGGCACAGCGGGGCAATTAGCGCATTGGCCTTTCATCCTGATGGGCGTGTGCTGTACAGCGCTAGCGCGGATGGCACGATTAAGGAGTGGGATTTGATTACTCGGCAGCTACTGAATACGCTGCCGGTACAGGGATGGACGCTGACTGATTTGGCGATAACGCCGGATGGTTCGCAGCTGATGGGGGCGAGTCGGGATGGCAAAATTGTGGTGTGGGAGATTGCTTCGCTGTTGCCGGTGACGCAGCTGACGCAGCATCAGCAGTGTGTGAATGCGATCGCATTCGCGACTATCAAGAGCCGTACTGCTCGCAATGCATCCATTTTGGTGAGCGCTAGCGACGATGGCACCCTGAAGCTGTGGCAGCCCAGTGCAGAGCCAGGGAAGCCGTCTTTTCAGCTTACAAGGACGGCCAATTTGCGTCAGGTGACTTTGGCGCAGCAAGGCGGGAAAAGGTTGACACTGAAGGATGGTGGGGCGATCGCGCTAGCTGTAAGCCCCGATCAGTCTGCTTTAAGCGATCGGCATGTAGCTGTGGCGACTAGCACAGGTGCAGTTTTGCTGTATTCGATTGACCGTTATTTAGATATCTCGGGGCCTTTGCTACTCACGCAGTCATCTCAACAGATTACTAGCTTGGCGATGAGTAAAGCTCAGTATTTGGCGATTGGGACGGATGACCGGGTGTTGACGTTGTGGTCGGTGGAAACAGCGGAATGTGTGGCACAGCTGAAGCATGATTGGGGGGTGGGGGCGATTGTGTTTACGCCGGATGGGCGATCGTTGATTACGGCGAGTGCTGATGAGGTGATTTCGATTTGGCGGAGGAGTGGGTGAGGAGTGAAGGAGACCCCGAACCCTGAGCGGAGTCGTAGAGCTTTGCTCTTCTCGTAGAGTATGGGTGGCCGGAATGTGCCTGTGATCTTTGGTTGAGTTGTGACTTTGACTCCGCTCAGCCAGCGGGAAGTGCTGATCCGACCTCATATTTTCAACTACTACCGCCCGAGCTTCTGACGAATCCGATCGACTAATATCCCTGCTTCCGGAATCCCCAGCACGACCGTCAGCAGCGCAAAGGTAAGCAGCCCGATACTGCCCGCCAAACTCATTTCAATCAAATTCACCACAAAGCCTTCATCGCCGAGAATGCTGACGAGTCCACCCAGCGTTAGCCAGCAAGAGAGCCCACTGAGGATGCTAGCGCCAACCAGCGTGAATATCGTGCGGCTCCACTCTGCAATGGGGAGTCCGTTCACTTTGCGGTCTAGCAATACGGTCATGGCGACTAAGGAGACGACGTTGACGCCGATAGTTGCCATCACCAGACCCGTTGGCCCAAATAGATTGAAGAAGATATAGTCGAGGACGCCGTTAACAACAATATTGGCAAGGCTGATTCTGAAGGGGGTTTGGCCATCGCCGAGGGCGTAAAATACGCGGACCATGACGTCCCTGGCCAGGTACACAAACATGCCGACACCGTAGGCCATTAGCAGTGGGGCGACTAGGCCAACAGAGTTTTCGTTAAACGCGCCCCGTTCGTACACAACAGAGACAATGGGGTCTGCGAGGGTGACGATGATGGCGCTGAGAGGGAGCATGGTCAGGGCTACGAGGATGATGGCCTGACGAATGCGCTGCTTTAGCTCTGGCCATTGGGCGGGTAGCGCGAGCCGGGAGAAGATGGGGAAGAACGGCACCAGGATAACGTTGGAAACGATGCCGAGTGGGGTTTGCACGAGTAAGTTAGCAAATCCGAGGGCGGCGAGGGTGCCGGGGACAAAGGCTGCAAAAAACAGGTCTGTGATGACGTTGATTTGCATGGTGCCGGACGAAAACGTGGCTGGAATGAGCACTTTCAGCACGTCTTGAACGCCGGGGTCTTTTAGCTTGAACCGAAGGCGGAGGCGTCCCAATCCTGATTTCCACAGGGCTGGAACCTGAATGAGCCATTGCAAGATGGCACCGACCAGGGCGCTGGCGGCGAGTACCATGCCGCCTAGCATTTGATTTTCGGGTAGGAGAATGTCTTTGCCGAGCACCAGCCACAGAATGCTGATGCCTAAAATGGCTGCGGAGCTGGAGATTAGCGGGCTGAGTGAGGGTAGCCAGTACTGATCGGCAGCGTTGAGGGCGCCGAAGCCGATGCCAATAAAGCAGGCAAATATGGTGATGGGGGCCATAATTTGTAGCTGTACGATGGCGATTTCTCTGCTGACTAAGCCTAGCTCGGTGGCCTGAAAGCCTCTGCCTAGCAGGTCGATAATAGGCCCGGCAAAGGCGATGATGCCGATGGTGACAAATATCAGCGCGATGCCGACGATGGTGGTAATGGTTTCGATGATGGGGGCGATTTCTTCTTTTTCTCGTTTGGCGATCGCGCTGACAATAGCGCTGTGAAAGGGGCCGTTGATGCCGCCGAGGAGCACCAGCAAAAAGCCTGGAATAATGTAGGCTGCGCCAAAGGCATCAATGACGGGGCCGGTGCCAAAGGCCGCTGCGCTGGCGGTTTCTCTGACCAGGCCGAATACTTTGCTTAGCAGGGTAGCGGCGGCTACGATTCCTGCGATTCCTGCTAGCGATCGCTTGCCCAAAATGACTCCTTACAACAGGCGTCGTCATGCACATAGCCGAGCCGCCCTGCTAAAAATTGACCAATCACCATTTAATCACTTCAATGGGATTTCATTGCAGCAAAATGGCATCTGCAACGCGAAAGGCATTCAGTATTGTTGTTATCGCTAAGCAGGTAATTATTCTTCCTGGTTGTCTAAAGGGCCTCCGATGTATGTTATCTCACCTTCTGGATTTCATTGCCAAAGGAACTGCATCTGACGACTCCAATATTTGTAAATGTCCTCGTCCCACAGAGGATGAGTGTTCGGTACCGCTGTTGTCTGTTTCTTGCTGTTTGTAAGTTTGTGCGTCTACTTCACTGCGGACGTACAAAAGGGCGGATGCTACTATGCCTAGAACGATGGTCAGAATCGCTATTTTTAATGGCATTATCTCTGTTTCCCTGCTATTCCTAAGTTTGATCTTAGCCTTTACGGTAGGTTTTACCGCGCCATGTAATAGAACGCTGGAAGGCTGAAAGAATTATTCTTAGCACTGCTGCAGGATCAGCTAATGGTGCAAACCAAAAGAACATCGCTTTGAACGGGTTGGATTGAGTCCAGTCATAGGAGCCTGCAACAGCGGCTTGCATACCCATCCGGATAGTCAGCAATAGGCTGTTGAGCATGACTGCGGCCACAACAACAACCGATTCAACACTCTCCCATCCCCAAACCTTCACGCCGCTCCAGGCTAGCAACAACAGCGGTATCGGTAATGCCTGAGTACTTACCAGCAGCCACAAGTCGCTCCATAGCTGTCCGCGCGAAATAGAATCCTTCAGGTCAAGCGATCGCCCCCACCCACTCCAGGTTTCCGCTATTCCCTCATACATCCGCACGCTGATCACATCGGCGCCATCCAGGAAACCCACCCTGTAACCGCGCCGCGCCGCCTCACGAACTAATGTCACATCATCACAAAAAGAATTTGCCGCACAGGTGTAGCCGTTGAGTTCTTTTAGCACCTTTCTTCGAGAAAGAAAACACTGACCGTTCGCCATCGCCCGTTCTGTGTCGGGGGTCATGACTCCCGCCGAATCAAAGCGATAGATCAACGTCATCAACATTGCAGGCTGCAACCACCATTCACCAATCGACTCAAGAATAAAACGCGGCGATAGCGAAACAATCTCGTAGCCCTGTGTTTCTGCTTCATGTAAAAGACTAGCCACCAATCCAGGCTGAGGTTGAGTATCAGCGTCTATGCCCAACACCCAGTCGCTATTAGCATCAGTGCTCAAAAAACCACTGTGCAATGCCCAAGGCCTGCCAACCCAGCCATCGGGCAGCGCATCGTCCGTGACTAGCCGAATGCGACTGTCTTTTTTCCCGAGCGCAGCGACCTTGGCTTGTGTCCCATCCGTAGAACGGCTGTCAACCACCAAAATCTCTCGAACCACATCGGACTGAGCCGACAACCCGACCAGGCAAGGCTCTACCCTGTGCGCTTCGTTTAAGGTCGGCACAACTACGCTGACCGCTGCCGCCTGTGAGCGAGTGGACTGCTTGGGCTGAAGGGGCTGCTGCCGCCTGGCCCCCTTCAGCAGCCTGGAGAGCAGCAAAAACGTAGCAGGTAGCTGAACTAACAGTAGAACCAGCGCAGTGGCACCGACCGGAGCCGAAATATCTACAGCGCCAGCCGACAAAGCGAGCTCTGCAATTGGCAAAAATCTCACTTAGGGTTCTCCTGACCCAGAGACAGCCAGCGTCTCAAAGTTGGCCACGCTCTCGCCATAGGTTTCTGTAGCAGAACGGTACAGCAGCAGCGCAGGCAGTACGCCCAACAACAACCCGAGCAAGATAGGAAAATAGATTTTGCTGTCTATGCTGATAACCATGGCAAACGTAAAGTTGCTCAGGTATATGGACAGCGGCAGACCTAGCGGAATGTTGGATGTTTCTAACGGTTTGGCTTTCCAGAGTATGGCTGCGATCGCCATAAACACTGCCCCTGTTCCAAACCAGCCCGCAAAGTTTTGGTACGGCATGCCAAAAAATGCACCTGGCTGATCCCAAGCCCAAAACGGCATTGTGGTTTGGCTCATAGCCGGGTCCAGCACAAAATCCCAGGAGGTGAGGAGCAGAGACCCGAAGGCGATCGCGCTTAGCACTCGCAGCTTACCTAAGCCCACCAAGCCCATATAAGCCAGCAGATACGCGCTAAAGCCCAGATAAAACCAGGACATCGGAATGGTAAACGGCACCAGGCCTGCCAGCTTATAGCCCAGGCCAGAAAGGTAGTGATATTCTCCAAAGGGAAAGCCTGTGCTGGTGCCTAGCAGCTCAGCGCCAGTAGAAACGACTAGCGCTGGCAGCATAAAGGTTAGCCAGTGCCATAAGCTCAGGTTGCGATAGGCATAAATAGAGACAGCCAGTGCCCCCGAGATCATATATACCGCGCCGCCACCTGCCATTGACCATTGAAATGCCTGCTGCCCAAACTCAGGCAACGCTGCGATGAAAGCCGTGTTCGGCAATACGATTAAAAGCCCTGCTAATCCAAAAATAAGTGAAGCTACATGAACCGAAAAACAAGTGCGCTGTGCGATCGCCAGTGCCTTCATACTTACGCCCTAGAATTAATTTTTCGTATCGGTAATATAACAGGCTTCACTGAAGTTAGCTGCTCACTTCTATACCAAGGTAAGCGCAAGAAAAATGTGCTCAACTGAAGTGGACCCGAAAGACTGAACAATTTGAAAGGGTAGTTACGCTCTGAAGGGTCTACAAGAACTTTTCACCGCTTTTGAGTTGCACTGTTTGGAACTTCATTAGCGATCGCTCTATTGCACACATGTGTTTTAAGGGACCGTTTATGTGACAGTTAGCCAAGATGGTAGAAACTAACGATTTTCCTCGCTTTCAGCTGTGTCATAACTGGTTTTATAATCTATGTGTCAGCAAAAGTCAGTCCTGATGAGTTCTGACACGAAAGGTGAAGTGTGAGCACCTGATGCAGTACTCTGATGTCAGTCTGCACCAGAAAAGGTACGATAGTGGCTGATAACCAAAAACGCATACCTGCTCTGTTTTACCAGTCTGAGTCTGGTAAGCAGCCCGTTCGGGACTGGCTAATGAAGCTTGAAGTCGCTGACAGAAAGACGATAGGCATAGACATCAAAACGGTTGAGTTCGGTTGGCCTATCGGTATGCCGACCTGCCGAGCGATGGGTAAAGGCTTGTACGAGGTGCGCTCGTCCCTCACTGGCGGTAGGATTGCGCGAGTCCTTTTTTTCATCCATAACGGCCAAATGGTTTTGCTACACGGATTCATCAAGAAGTCACAGAAGACGCCGAAGCAGGAACTAGATCTAGCCCTTAATAGAAAGAGTAAAGTAGAGGCCAGTTCATGACGCACAACCCGCATATCGGCTCTTCACTCGATGAGCTACTAGAAGAAGAAGGTATTCTATCGGAAGTTAGTGCGATCGCCATCAAACGAGTATTGGCATGGCAGGTATCTGAAGCTATGAGCACCCAGGGTTTAAACAAGTCTCAAATGGCAGAGCAGATGAGAACTAGTCGGACATCGCTCGATCGGCTGCTAGACCCAGAGAACACATCAGTCACGCTAAAGACACTGGAGCGAGCCGCGACTGTATTGGGTAAGCGTTTACAGATAGCGCTGGTTGATATAGACGCGAGCGAAACGGCAGTGGTCAAGTAACCGTAATGCCGTCTAAGTAACGATAAACACTCGCTTTTGAGAGCTTGTATTCTTCCATCAGCGTTTTGATAAGAACGCCATCCTGTCGCTTCTGTTGCAGTTCGATCCGTTCTTCGTCAGTCAGCGTTTTCTTTCTTCCCAGATGAACGCCGTTGGCTTTGGCGTTGCGAATGCCGTCCATCTGGCGTTCAGCGCGAATCTCCGTCTCGAACTGTGCGATCGCGCCGAGCATATTGAAGAGTAACCGGCCCGTGGCATCACCTGTATCAATACTCTGGTCGATAACTTTCAGATTGACACCCTTCTCCTGCAATTGCTCAGCCAGCTGGCAGAGATGAAGCGTAGAGCGAGCAAGCCGATCCAGACGAGTGACCACCAACGTATCGCCTTCCCTAACGTATTCAAGGCAAGCCTTCAACCGAGGCCTTTTATTAGAAGTGCCCGTTCGTTTCTCCTTAAAGAGCTTGTCGCAATCCTTCAGCTTATCGAGCTGCACATCGAGACTCTGCCCAACAGAACTGACCCTGGCATAGCCCACAACTGACATAATGACCTCCTAGATGTCTCATTATGTCTTAGAGTCTATGAGAAAGTAATAATGAGACATAAATTGAGACACACTATTGCCTATGTCTCAAAAGGTCTAAGATACTGTTGGCGAACTAAATATTAAACCCTGAAACAACGCAAATTCGTTAGTTCAGCTAGCGAGCTAAGAACGAGTTTACTGGGCTTTAGCCGTTATTGCTGAGTTCGCCAACAGTATCGTCTAATTTTTGAGACTATCAAAGGCTAAGATTTCTGGTAGCTTTCTGCTGCTGCAATGTATTCGATATCCTTTTCGCTAGTAAAGTGTGATTAAATCACAAATAGTAGGATGAGCAAATACTGAATAAATTCGCCACAATTCGATGAAAGATCAAGATGGAAGTGATATTTTTATCCCTCCAAACAGACTTATCTGTTTGATTGTTTTTCTCTTTGCGTTTCCACTGTTTTGGCTAAGTTTTGGTGCATATGCCCAGCCTGACGCGCCCACCACTCCATACATTAATAGCCTTGCCCTTATCTGGATAGTTGCTCTCTTTTCGACATTGTGGCTAGCCATCATGACGCCCGCAATTGTAAAAAGGGGCGCACCTAAAAGGGCTTCAAAAATTTCTATGGCGGTCTATCGCTGTCTAATCGGATTCTCTGCCGTCATTTTACTTGGGCAGTTTATAAACCAGCTCCTGTCAACGTAACGCAAAACTAAATCACAGACTGATAAAACTAAAAAGAGAAATACGCGACAGCATTTAATCGTCTTATCTGCCTCATTACCCTGATGAATTTATGGGGCTGATCTCAGACTAAATTGCTGTTTGAAGGTGTACCGAAAACCTTCGTTTTTGACACTTTAGTGTAATCATAAAGCCCACTCTAAGGAGTAACTGAAGGGTTGCTGAAACGAAGTAGCTCTTATGGCACTTCGTCGCCTGAAGCATGGGAAACTCGTTGAAGGTTTAACCTGAATTGCGGTTTTCATTAAAAATACAGTGCAAATATACTACTTCATACCCCTTGTGTAGCAGTGCTTTCCAGCTTATGGCACTTGGGCGTAGCTACCCTTCAATCAGGTCTTCTAGGCTTAAAATTTCATCGAGATATACTTCAGACTCCTCTGACCAACTAACTACAGCAACAAGCTTAAACTTCTCGGTTATGGATGTTTCGATGATGCTTGCTGTGAGTCTAAAAAATTCTGAAACTCTCGCTAACTCAGGCATCGTAAGCTCTGTAGAGTCTCCTTCTTTAAATCCGATTTTAGGATAACGGCGGATGAAAGCGGTATCCACAATGCCACCATTGTGAACAATTACATTCCGAAGTCCAGTCATATTTCCTACCCCTTCTCTAATCACACCTATCTCAGATAGTGAGTCAATGGTATTGAGCCCAAACCTCTTTGATAATTGTCTTAAGTAATCTTCTACCTTTCCTTCAGTGCTTTTCCTTGACTCCTTTTGTGCCATGAATGAGATTAAAGAGGCCATGTCAGAATGCTCCAGAATCTCCTGATAAGTAAGGCTTTTGCTACTGCGTAGGTTCTTGGGATAACACACCAAGATCTCGTAAACTAAATCTTGTATAAATGCTTCAAAGCAGCTTACCATCGATACTATGTACACATTACTATGTATTTTTTTAGTGTCTTCAAATAGCTGAATCCGATGCTTTAGAAGATTACTTAGGGCTCTAAGCTTATCTTTTTCTAGCGGAATCATGTTAGATGGATCTTGTGCATCAATTATCTCTACGGACTGCATACTCCCTAGCAAATTCTCTACTTTATTCAGATTGTCTTGCTGCTCAGGTAGGGATTCAACAGCACCGGATGTCAGTAATAAAGTGTTTTGTGCCATTGCCTTAAGACATCTGATATATGGCTTAGACATCTTCTCAGGTTTCGCGTACCAATGGTCTTTTTTAGAGGTGAACCCTAGCGATTGAATCGCTTCTCCCAAACCTTCATAATCGGCGTTTTTGTTAGACATACTCGTTAGTTCTAAACCAATCGGCGATTATAGCTTCTGGATCGCATAAAAGTTTAACCCTGAAGGACCAGCGGAGATATCCGCACAGAAAGTTACGGTTCTGGTCTATCAAAAAAATTAGAATGGACTACTGAACTTTATTTTGATTATTGGATGAGTTCTTTTGCACTCATTTGGATCTAAGCGAGACAAAAAGCTCACTATAAAGAAAACGGTCGTTAATTTAGCGGTTGAAAATTAGGTGCTTTAAGATGTGTGACCACCTGCTAACACTTAAGTTCGCGCGTTTAATCCGCTTAAAAAACGGGTGTTAATTTAGCGATCGCTAACCGTTCAATAATGACATTGACTCAGTCACACAGCTGAGCCTATCGAGGCATCACATCATCTAGTTGTACTGTCAGGTCTGGCAAAAGCGGCGACGAGACAGTTTCCCCTCTTCGATACTGCCGTTGAATGTACTCATCTCCCTGCAACTGACAAACCGTAAGCGTGGGCTGCTTAGGCTTGCCGATGAACACAGTACCCCCCAGCCCTCGGAAGTCTACGATCCAGTATTCAGGAATGCCAAATAAAGCATACTCCTCCACTTTTCTGGCATAGTCGGTTTCCCAGTTGGTACTGACAACTTCCACCGCCATTTTGACAGAGCGACCTAGGGTAATGACAGGTTCCCGCTCCCATAGTGGCTCATTAACCAAAGCGGTTTCATCCAGTACCACAACATTCGGACGACGCGCCGTAGCTGCCTCGCCCGAAGGACGAATCAAGCAGGTACGAGGAATAAACCAGGGCAGTTTGGCCTGTGCAATCGACATACTAATCTGAGCAGCAATTTTGCCGCCAACAGCTTCATGAGGGCCAGTCGGTTCCATATCGATCAGCTCTCCATCGGCCAGCTCGTAGCGCGGATTATTGGCATATTGAGCAATGAAATCGTCTACAGAAAGCAGTCTGCTGAGCGTGTAGGTCATGGTTCAGCTTGCGCTCGTGGGAATAAATTAGCTTTGCTATCAGCCATTAGGTCGTATTTATACAGTAACAGGGCTGTTTCGCTAAAGGATTATTTGCTAGTGATCGCACCCCTACCTCACACACTCTCTCATCCATCCACTCACCCCATCTACAACCACCGTCAACCCCACAAACATCGTCAACGTCGCCGCCAACCCACTGTAATTCAGGCTACTCAGCTGCTCCATCATCAGCCGCCCCAATCCACCCGCCCCCACTAGCCCCACAATCACCGTCTCCCGCAAACACACCTCCCACCGATAAAGCCCATAGGCCAAAAAACGCGGCAAATTCATCGGCAAAACGCCATACAGCACAACCCCACTGCCCGACGCCCCCAGCGATCGCAACCCCCGCAACGGCCCATCCGGCAAATTCTCATTCACCTCCGCCATCAGCCGCCCCAAAATCCCAAAATTATGAATCGCTAACGCCAGCGCCCCCGGCCAAACCCCCGGAAACATCCCATACAAAATCACCAATGCCAAAATCGGTGCCGGAATAGCCCTCGCCCACAGCAAAACTAAGCGAACCACCACCAGCCCACCCACTCGCATAGCCCGGCCCACCGTCCACCTCGGCGCTTCCCCCATCGCATCCAACAATCCCCCCGGCAAAGCAAAATTTTGCGCCGCCGGAAAAGAGAACAACACCCCCCCAATACTCGCCAGCGTAATCGCGATCGCACTCATCGCCACCGTCTGTACCGCCAACGGCAACAACCCAAACCCGAACTGCGGCAACACCTTCCCCGGCCCCAAATCAGCCCACAGCTCCACCATCAACCCACTCGCCCGCCCAAATCGCCCCCACTCCAAATCCAAATAGCCAAAACAAAGTGGAACAGTCAGCGCGATCGCTCCCAAAGACACCCAAACCAACCAATGCCTCTTGGGTCTTAAAGTCTCTTCCAGTGGCTGAGTGCCCATACTCTGCGAGAAGGCCAGGGGCCTACGACTCCGTTCAGGGCTCGGGCTTTCCCAGTGGCTCGGTATGTGTGCCTCCCGGTGGCTGAGCGTAGTCGAAGTCACGTCCATCCGACTCACAAACCCCAACACCCGCCGTAGCCACCCACTCCACCCATCCACCAACCCATTCATCACCATCAGCGCATAAAACCCCGTCCACAGCTGCTCATACTGCAAAGAACTCAAACTCAGGCGAATCTGAAAGCCCAAACCGCCCGCACCAATCACCCCCAGCACCGCCGCAGAGCGCAGCGAACACTCGAACCGATAGAAGCTGTACGAGATCAGATTCGGCAGTGCCTGGGGAAAGTGAGCATACACAAAAGCAACACCCGGACGAACCCCGCTATGGATTAATGCCTCCAGTGGCGCAGTAGGCGTTTCGTCCAGAATTTCAGAAAAGACTTTGGCCGTAATCACTCCGAAGGGAATCGCGATCGCCAGCACCCCCACCAGCGCATTCAGCCCCAACAGATTCAACAACAACAATCCCCAGATCAGCTCATGAATCGCTCTAGGAATCGCCAGCAGCCCTCTGATGCTGCGCCATAGCAGCAGCCCCATAGGTCCCGGCCAACAGATTTGCCACCACAGCCGTGAGCAGACAATTCCACCCATTAGCCCCACCACCAAGCTCAGCGTCGTCCCACACACCGCAAAGGCAAACGTTGTCAGCGCCGCTTGCACAATCACCCGCACAAACTCAGCATCCAAAGCAGGCTGCAACGCCGCACGCCAAAACTGCCCAACTAGCGGCAGTCCATTCCAATTGATCAGCGCCGTACGCCCCAGCTCAGAAATCCATAGCGCAGCAGCTAACAAAATCAGCCAAAATGCCAGCGCCAGATACTTCGATGAGAAAGGTTTTGGTGAAACAGGTGCTTTCAATGGACGCTTTCAACAGAATCTTCTAAAGCATATAGACGGGTAAGCCGCTGATCAGTCACCTCGCCGCTGGGTAAATCGAACAGAATCTGACCTTTACGTAGGCCAACAATGCGATCGCAATACCCCTTCGCCAGCTCAACATCATGCAAACTCACCACCAGCGTCCGCTCACTCGCCAGGTCACACAGCAAGCTCATAATGTCGTGTGCCCTGGCCGGGTCCACACTTGCCACCGGCTCATCCGCCAGCACAATTCGCGGATTCTGCACCAGCATTCGCGCCAGCGCCACCCGCTGCTGCTGCCCACCCGAAAGGCGATCGCTCCGCGCATAAATCTTATCGCCAATGCCCAGGCGGTCCAGTGCTTGCTGCGCGGTGGCTACCTCCTGCGGCCACACCAAAGACCACAGCGCCTTCCAAAACGGCCAGCGTCCCAAATGTCCGGCATTCACATTGTGAATCACGCTCAGGTTATCCACTAGCTGATGCTGCTGATGAACCGTGCCAATTTGCCGCTGAATCTGCCGCCGCTGCCAGGCGTTCAGCCTCAGGATTGGCTGACCCAAAATTTCTACCTCACCGGCTGTTGGGCTGAGTGAGCCATTCATAAGGCCTAGTAAAGTGCTTTTGCCTGCACCGCTAGGGCCAACGATTGCGACGCGTTCTGTAGGTGCGATCACTACACTCACTGACTGCAGCGCAGTCACCGCGCCAAACTTGCAGGTGACGTTTTGGAGTGCGATCGCAGCGCCACCTTCTCTCAGCCCCAACTCACTAGTCTGTGATTTTCCCAATTTCGCGGCCTACCGCCTCAATCTGATCGTAGTTCTCATTCTCCGTTTCTATAAACGTCTTGGCCCCAAACAGCTCCAAAATTTGCGCCTGCTCAGGGTTGCTCGCATCCAGCTTTAGCAGCGCCGCTTGAATCTGGTCTGTAAACCCATCTCCAAACTTTTCATTCACCTTGTCGCTATTCACCACCCAGTGATAGTCGTAATAGGCAGGCGTTTGCCAGATGGCCTGAACCTTGGTTTCATCCACCTCACCTTCGGCGACCCGGTCCAGCCACACCTGCTCATTTAGCACACCCACCTCATAGGAGCCCGCTTCTACAACCTTGATGGTGGCATCGTGAGACCCCGAAAATCCGGGCTCACCCTTAAAGTCTTCCAGGCCTACTCCCGCTTCCGCTAGGAAATGCTGTGGCATCAATCGGCCAGATGTGGAAGATTCTGAGCCGAAGGTGATTGTCTGACCTTTGAGTGTGTTTAGGTCTTCGATGCCAGAAAGTGGCGATAGGCCGCTGCCGGTACTGGCGATAAAAATACTGTGGAACTCGGCGTCTATGTCACGTTGAGCGATCGCCTCCGCATCCGGCACCTGCAACCTTGCCTGCACACCCGTCAGCCCACCAAACCACACCAGGTCCAAATCACCCACCTTAAACGCCGTAACCGCTGCGGTATAGTCCGTCACCGGCTGATACGTCACCGGCACACTCAGCTCCGCACTCAGGTAGTCGGCCAAAATGCCATAGAGCCTTTGCAGCTTCTCAGGGTCCTGGTCAGGAATTGCGCCTACAGTGAGTTCAGCATCAATATTTTCACTCGACTGAACATCTTCAGACGCTGGATTTGCCGTACACCCCCAGCTCATAGACGTCGCAATCAGCAGCCCACAGGCAGCCGGAATCACAGGGCGCGACCAGCGCTTTAGGAGGGTAATCATACGTAGACTCATATACGTCCAACAGACGCTCAAAACGGAACATCACCATAGCAACTTTTGTAGAACCGAATCAATGAATTCTCCCTCCAACGCTGACCACAATCCTGACCGAAAAAGCAATGCACAAAACGACCCACCATCCACAAATTGGTCGTATCCCTACCCCGAGCTGCTACCCGGTCGATTGCTAAAGCGGTACAAGCGTTTTCTGGCAGATATCGAGCTTGACACGGGCGAAACTATCACAGCTCACTGCCCTAACACAGGCCCTATGACCGGCGTTTGCCAGGTGGGCAACAGAGTCATGGTGTCGCGCAGCAACAACCCCAAGCGCAAGCTGGCCTACACCTGGGAGCTGATAGAAGTGCACGACAACGGCCCGGTATGGACGGGGATCAATACAGCCATCCCCAACCGAGCGATTCGCTCCGCCCTCGAAAGTCGCCTGTTCCCCAGCCTGGGCAGCTACACCACCATCAAACCCGAAGTCCGCTACGGCACCGATAACAAAAGCCGCATCGACTTTTTACTCACCGGCACGCCAGACGACCGCCCTATCTATGTCGAAGTCAAAAATACAACCCTGGCCGAAGGCCGCCGCGCCCTGTTCCCAGATACGGTCACAACCCGAGGTCAAAAGCACCTCAGAGAACTCACCGACCTGATCCCGGCAGCAAGGGCCGTCATGCTTTATTTCATCAGCCGAGAAGATTGCGAAGAGTTTTCCCCAGGTGATGGGCCAGACCCCCTATACGGGCAGCTGCTGCGAACCGCGAAGCAAAAGGGGGTGGAAATTTTGCCCTGTCGCTTCCAAATGACGCCCGAAGCGATTCGCTACAGAGGACTCGCGACCCTATGTCTGGATTCGTAGATATCCAGTAACCCTTTAAGAACAGGTGTTCTGCGGCTCGCTCTTAGCCCGATGTGTCAATAAGCGCAAGGTTAAAACGACTCAAATCAAAAAATATGGCTCGAGTCATTTTTTAATCTTTTTTGTGATTTGTCGATGACTTTCCACAGGTTATCCACCGTTTTCCCAAAAGTTTTCCACAGACAATGGGAAGTTTTCCACAGGTTTTTACGCCAAACCAGTCACTTCACGGACTTCTTGGGATTACGTAACGCCATCCTTTTAATTATGAGAATAAGCTGCTTATATGTAAACTAATGTAATGAAAAGGAGCGATAAAGCCTAGTTTTTCATTCTGACCCCTCAAAGAAATAAGTCATTCCAGCATTTTTTTATCATTGACAACCCTGCGTCACCTACGCAAAATGATTCAGCCACCTATGAGGAGGGCCGCACATCACTAGTCCGGTCAATACATAGCTTTATCCTTTCCCGTTATCCCCAGAGGTCTTCAATGCAAATCACCGTTAGCGTCCTGGCAGAAATTCCTGAAGAGTTGCACGAATCACTCAAGGGCTTCCTCGATACCCATCCAGCCTGGGACCAGGATCGAATTTATGCTGCTGCGCTATCTCTGTTTTTGCTTCAAAATGGCCACAGTGAAGGCGATCGCACCCCTTCCAGAATCTATCTAGAGACACTTTTCGACTATGCGAGGTAGGCTGCTAGGCCCCTCCTGATTCCATTTTTTTTCATTTTTATTGGGGCCCAATCCTTCTTTATAGTTGCCCCTTCTGTGGGGATCATTCAGTAGATTTCCTTATCTGTTGTGGAGTTCGGGTATAGTTTCCCCATCTACTGTGGAGTTTGGGTATAGTAGGAGAGTCGTAAGATAAGTGCTCTCCACCCATGTCTGTCAGTCCTGCTGATCAGGCCTTTGCCGCCACTACTGGCGCACAGAGCCCTCGGACAGCGACGCAGGATTCTTTATTACTCAAAGAAGTATTACAGAGTATTAGTGCGCAAAGCTGCCCGAAAACCTACAACTTTCATATGCACACCCACTGCTCCGACGGGAAATTGTCTCCTGCGGAGCTGATGGCGCAGGCTGTAGAAATTGGTCTGCACGGTATGGCTATTACCGACCACCACAACATTAAGGGGTACCGTCAGGCCTGTCAGTGGATGGAAGACTGGCGCTGGCACAACCCGTCTAGCTGGAGTAGGCGACGCAAATCTGGTGGCAAATCGGGCAGTCGGTCTTTACCCAAGCTGTGGACAGGCGTTGAAGTAACGTCTTTGCTGGCGAACACTGACGTTCACATATTGGGCTATGCCTTCAGAGCAGGCGACGAAGGCATGCAGAAGTACCTGAAAGGGTTTGCGCCCAAAGGTGACGACCGTCGGGCCGTTAATGTTATTAATGCCATTCAGCGGGCTGGTGGAATTGCTGTCTTGGCGCATCCCGTACGCTATCGCACCGATGAAGTGACGCTGATTCGCGCCGCCGCTCAGCTTGGCATCGATGGTGTAGAGACCTATTACGCCTACGACAATCCCAAAGTGTGGCGACCTAGCCCCGGCAAAACAGAACGTGTGCAGGCGTTGGCTCTCGAGCACAGCTTGCTCAGCAGCTGCGGTACTGACACCCACGGTAGAAACCTCACCAAGCGCCTGTAAGCAGTTTGCTACGGTAGCCGTCGAATATCAGTTGATTCCACAGGCGAGCCCACGGGCGATTGAATCTTAAACAAGCAGGCCCTCTAGTAACGTGCTAGAGGGCCTGCTTGTTTGCGGATAAATTTTCAAAAGTGAAACGGTGCGCAGGCGTAGCTTTACATCGTAGACATCAATGTAATGAGCCCCGCACATCCAATTACCAGCAGAAAACCCAATCCGATAGATTGACCAAGACCTGTGCTTCTAGATACTTTCATAGGTACAAAAGGCCATAGAACCTTAACAACGTGTATATAAATATTAAAGCGATGCTAAGTTATCCTTCTGTTTTATGAACGGTTAGCAACTAAAAGCAATCTTTCTTAAAGGTTTGGTGCGAACAAGGATCGCAAGGAAAGACGCTATTTCCGAGAAAACCTACTCAGGCAACGCTTCGACACAGCCACTCGGTTCGTACTCTACTTCAATGGCGACCTGATATTGCGTAGACTGCTCAACTTGACCAAAGTCTTTGTATTCAACTGCGCTTAGTGCCTGGCGGTTGAGAACGTCGTAGCCAGTACTTTTGAGGACTGTCGCAGCGTCCTGGCTACCATCCGGGTTGACGATCACACCCACCAGGCCTTCTACTGGCGGGTTGTTTAAGCAAGCCTTGAAATTGGAATCGATAGTAATCTGCTCAGTACTAGACGCCAGATCGCTTTTATTTTCCGCACTGGTCTCTAACCATTCTTCTAAATTACGCTGTGCGGACTCGTCATCAACGTAGGTTGCGTCGTATTCATATCCGCTCAGGAGCTGCCTGGGATTGCCTTGCGAAGAAGCCGTCTGGATGGGCTCTTCCGGGAACGGAACGGTTTCTGGCTCCGAGCCAGTGCCATTTACGGGCTCAGGGTTTGGTGAACTGTTGCCAGGCGACGTCGCCCCCTGCGCGGCTGCCAATCTTTCATCCAGCAAATTATCCGCAGACGGTTCGGACGTGGTCGCTTCTTCGGGTCTGGTTCCTGGCGGTAAGGGCAGGCCTTGTTGATTCTGAAATTGACCATCTAGCTGAATGCCGGAGTTGGAAGCGCTTAAGCCGGACAATTCAGGCAGTTCTGTAGACCCTGAGGACTCTGAAGCGGTCGGTACAGGAGGGGGCGCTATCAGTTCTACTGGGGGGGCAGGCCTTGGAGCGCTTCTACCACGCCCTATTACTGACCGCCTGAAGTTTGACTCAGGGACAGAGGTCCTGAATGTGGAGGGATTATTCTGACGAGGCCTTTGGGCTTGCGTCGAGGCTGATGGTATCTGCCGGGGCTGAGGAAGGTTGAGTTTTGGGGTGGTGTTTGCCAGTCCGGGGAGTCCTGGCGGAAGCGACAGGCTATTTAGCGGGGTGCGGCTAGGACGGGGCTGCGCAAATGCCGGGAGACGACTACGGTCTGCCGGTGTTAGCTGCACGATGGGCACAATCGATTCTTCTGCATCCTGGAGCTGAGCGGCTTCGCTGAGCGCCGCAAATGAAAAGCTGGCGCGAGGACCAAAGGCAATAAATATTCCGTGAGCCGCAACCGATAGTAAAACGGTGACGATGGTTGGGCTGAGTGCACTAGCTTTTTCACGGGCCTTTGCACTGGCTTTTTTTCTTAGCGATTGCTTAGACGTGGGTCTTAGAAAGGGAGTAGCCATATCGGTTTAGAAACGGAAAATTTAAGCGCCTTCAATCTAAGCGTAGGCGATTTACGTGGAAATGCTAACCCATGAATGGTCCAGTTTTGCTGGTTACCGTGCTTTTGACGCCGTGCATTTTTGCATATGGGCCACATTTCATGGAGAAAGCATGCTTTCAGGATTGTTCTTCACGATCATCAAAGAGAAATACGGCAATTTCAGGTCCGGGTGGTTTTGCAGGGCGGTGTAGGTTTCCTGGTCGGGTCTCGTTGCATTTTGTACCACGTAGCTACGCTCCAAGAGCTGATGACGTTCTAATATTTTCCATACTTGAGCGTAAACGCTACCGACTTTCATCAGAATCACAACTTCGGCCCAACGCAGCACACTTTCTAAGTGCTCGACGGTATATAGCGCGGGGAGAATGGCCAGCTTCTCGGACTGACAGCTGAGCGGAATGCCCAGTGCGGCGGCGGCAGCCATGGGAGAACAAACGCCTGCGATCGCCTCTACAACCACGTCAGGGTGCTGTTGCTGCACATGCTGCGCCAGGTAGGTAAACGTACTGTAAAAGCCAATATCGCCTTCGCAAGCAAACACCACAGAGCCCTTTTGCAAGTGGGGCCATACGGCCTGGGCGGCTTTGGTCCAGGCGGCGGCCAATACCTGGGGCGATCGCACGTAGGGAAACACCAATGGCAGCGTTTTCTGCTGGGCTGACAGCCATGGCATCACCGTACGCTCAGCAACCCCTGGCTGGTCGCCTAATCCAGCTGGAAAAGCCACTACAGGCGCAGTACGTAAGCAGTTAAGCGCTTTTACTGTAATTAGCTCTGGATCTCCGGGGCCAACGCCGATTCCGTAGAGTTTTCCTGTCTCAGTCGGCATAATTTTTTATACGTTTGGTGTAGGGTAATACGATAGATCTCAAAGTAAACTGATTTATCTGGTTTGTTTATTTGGGATTTTCTAACGGGGATTTTCTATGGCTCTACCCACGGTCATTTTGCCGGGATATTTAGCGAGCGCCAAGCCTTACCAGGAAATGGAAGCAGCGCTAGAAAAAGCAGGCTTCCCAGCTGTGACCGTACCCATTCGCCGCCGTGACTGGCTTCCCACTATCGGTGGCCGCTCTGTGATTAGTATCGTTCGTGCTCTTGATGCCACCGCGCAACAGGTGATGATAGACCACAACTGTAACCGCATCAATTTGGTGGGGCACTCGGCAGGCGGATGGATTGCCAGAATTTACATTGGCGAATCTCCTTATGACATTCATCCAAGCGATCGCCAAAGAACGCTCCCCAGGCCTGCCAGAACCCATGTAGAGACCCTCGTTACGCTGGGAACTCCCCATACCAGCTACGAACGCTGGACACGTAAAAACCTTGACTTTGTCAATCAGCAGTATCCGGGCGCCTTTTACAACGATATAAACTACGTGTGCGTGGCCGGAAAGGCCGTAGTCGGTGAAAAAAAAGACTGGTTTACGTTTAATAGCTATAAAATGACCGCCGGTGATGGCGATGTTTGGGGCGATGGGGTGGTGCCCCTGTCAGCAGCCCATCTAGACGGTGCAAACAATATTGTGATGGAGAGCGTTTTGCACTCCCCCAGGCCTGGTCAGTGCTGGTACGGGTCTGAAAGTGTGGTGACGCAGTGGGCGCAGTATCTAGCGTGAGTCGGCGCAGCTTTTGGGCTGTCTTTAAAGCGGGGCCTGCCCTTTATGGCTGTGGCTTAGGGCCTGGTAGCGGCTGCTGTCTGGCCTGTTGCTGCTCGGCCTGTTGCTGATTGGGCTTCTGCCGTTTGGGTTCAGACGATGGAATCGTGTCGTCTATTTGCTTCGTGTTCTGCGTGGGGTCGCTTTGGGCTTTGTCTTTGGCTGCTGCGTCTTCTTTGGTGGGTTTCACAATTTGCCTGGAAGGCTTACGCGCACCCGACAGTCGCTTAATCAGCTGCGGCGTAGGGTCGTGTAGCAAATAGGTCAGCTGGCTCCCTGCTTGCCACTCGGATGCGCCTAACACCACTTCTCGGGTATCGCCCAGCTGACTGACCAGCGGCACCATGTCGCCGTCTTTGATCAGCTTGTTGACCTGCTCCCGCTGAAGCTCAATGGCATCCGCTGTAAAGTCGTAGGTGCCCATCTGCACCGCATCATCCTGAATAAAGGTATTCCACTGCTTTACCGATAGCCTGGGCGTACGCAGCTCCCCCCGATTCTTTGTTTTTTCATCGTCGCCTTCTAGCCGGGGCAGTACGGCAAATACGCGCGGTGGCTGAAACTCTTCTTGTGCTCTTTCTGCAATGACAGAATTGACTTCGCTGTTGCTGGTAATCGCCAAAAATGTCCCAATCATGCTGAGCCCGGCCACTTCCAAGATCTCCTCGTTCATCGCAGAGCCGATATAAACCTCAAAGCCCTCCGCCTCTGCCTTTTCGCAGGCCGCCCGGTCGGTGTCAATAATCACCACCGACTCTCCCCAGTTCTTGAACAGTCGCCCAATGGTGAGCCCCAGTGGATTGCAGCCTACAATCACCACACCTGTGGCGCTCCCAGACGTAACGCCCAGAAATTGGGCCAGGCTACGTGCCGTCAGCCCTTGGGCAAACACCGTCATGATAATGGTCAAAAAGACGAGTGCTTTAATCGAGTCGCCACCGTTGATGCCGCGCTCTGTGAGCAAAATTGCAAATAGTGATGCCACCGAAGCCGAGACAATGCCCCGAGGCGAAATCCAGCTCATGAATGCTTTTTGACGCCAGTTGAGGCCGCTGTTGATCGTGCAGGCCCATACGTTGAGTGGCCGCACGATCAGCATTAGGGCTAGCACCGTCAGCACAGAACCCGGGCCTAGCTCGAACACACTGGCAATTGAGAGGTCGGCGGCCAGCAAAATGAACAGCACGGACACCGAGAAAATAGTGAGCTGCCCTTTGAAGCGTCTGAGCAGCCGTTCTTCTGGAATGGAAATGGCTTTGACGATAATGCCTGCTGCCACAGCTGCCATCAGGCCAGATTCGCCCTGGACGCTTTGGGCGAGGCCATACAGCCCCCAAATGCCCGCAAGCACGACCAAATTACGCAGCTCTTCTGACAGGAAATCTGCGCTTCTTAGGAAGAAAGCCATTAGCGCGCCGCCGCCACCGCCAATAATTACCCCAATGCTAAGGCGGGCGATTAGTCCCCCCAATACAGAGGCTGGATCGGCATCTCCATTGAGGATGATATCGAGTACGACGACGGCCAGAATCGCGCCCACCGGATCGATCAGCACCCCTTCGCCTTCAAGGATGGTCGCTATTTTACGCTCTACCCCAACTTGCTTTAGTAGCGGGGTCACCACCGTTGGCCCGGTGACTACCACCAGCGACGCATACAAAAAAGCAATAGACCAGGGAAACTCGCCTAGCCAGTGAGCGGCCATTCCTCCACCCACTAGCGTGATAAAGGTGCCAATGGTAATCAGGTTGCGGAGGCTGCCAGAGACCTTGCCAACTTCCTTTAGCTCCAGGTTTAGCCCGCCCTCAAATAGAATCAGCGCGACGCATAACGACACAATGACCTCTAGCCCAATGCCCAGGGTTTGCGGCGCAATCCATCCCAAGCCGTCGGTGCCTAGCGCAATTCCAAAGATCAGCAGCAAAATAATGCTTGGAAGTTTGAGATAGGCCGCGACCACCTGTGCAGAAATACCTGCCAGGACAGTCAAAACTATTTGCAGCGTGATTTCAAAGGGCGCTTCCATAGGCAGTGAACACCAGACGGTAACGAAAACCAGAGGGTCGATTCAGACGACTAACTTGGCGATTGAGCGCAAATGGAGCGCAAGGTGGGCAAAGCTACATTCGCTAGAGCACAAGCATAGCGCTTCAGGCTCTCTTCATAACAATCACAACCACAACTAGGGACCACAACTAGGGTGAAGAGGGCTGAGCGGAAGCCACTGAAATGCTATGGCGGCAGAATGTTACAGCGGTAGCTCTTTGATATGGTCGGCGTTGACCTGCTGCGCTGCTTTGATCAGACTTGGCAGGTTAGCATACAGGGGCGGGGAATCGCCGGAAGTTAAGGGGTTGGTCATGCTGTTATCAGGTGTGGCACGATCGCATCGAACCTGAAAAGGACACTGCGTACATAGCCCCTTCTCGATCGCCACCTTCGGAAAAAACGCCTGTTCACGCATTCTGGTGAGCGCATCCGTCAGCGTTTGCAGGTCGTGTTGGGTCTGCTGGTGCTGCGCTGCGCTGTAGGCAAAGGTAAATGAACTCGGCTTAAATGGCACTTCAGAAAAGGGCACTTCAGACTTCTCCTGGTCAGAGTTTTCTGGGCCAGATCTTACAAACCAATAGGTCATGGCGATCTCGGCTGGTGTGAGATTGCTGGTTTCGCACAGTACATAGGGATATAGCCGTGTCTGCCAGTCTTTTGCTAGCCAGGTTTTTTTCTGGGGTTGCTGGTAGGTTTTCCAGTCGAAAATTTGACCCTTGTGGATCTTTTGCTCCGCGTCTGGTGCGATAACGACCAGATCGTAAACCACGGTTAGCAAATATCCATTGAAGTTCAGCGTGCGGCGGTGCTCAGCGCTTGCAATCTCGGGGTCGGCCGCGTTGCCTCCCACCCGAGATTCTGAGAAGTAAGCAAAGACCTCTGGTGCGGCTGTTTTGAGCGTGGCCAGGCTTTCTGCCATCTCTGTGTCTGCTGTCGACAGTACATCGACAGGTAAATTTAGCGCCTGCTGCTGCATTAGCAGATGAAACTGGCTGCCCCACTGAGCCTTCGCATGCTGCTCATAGGTAGAAGGGCCCGAAAGCGCATCAAAAAAGACGTGCTGATATTTTCTGGGGCAGGTGTCTAGTAGCGTCAGATGACTTTGCGAAAGGGGGAGCATGGCAGCTGTGGGGAGTGGGGAGTGGGGCAGCACTAGTTGCTAGGATCCTTGGTTAGCACAAACAAGCTGCCCTGGTTGCCCCGCCCGATGCGAAAGTCTTCGTCGAGATAGGTTATTTCTAGCCAGCCCTGCTGACGTTGGGCATTGATAGAAAAGTCGATGCCGCGAAGCAGGTTGAGCTTTGCGTTGGCTTCGAGCGTTTCAATATATTGGGCTGGGTTCTGATAGCCGAGCGTACCTTGTAGACCAATCACTGCGCGGCTGAAACTAACATTGACGCGGTTTTTTGGAGCGATCGCCACAGCCGTTCCGCCAGCACCAACAGTCTCACCCTCTGCTTGACTACTGACGGTCTCACCGACCCCAGCAGTGTCGGCAGGGGTAAAGTTTGCAACCACAGAAACTAACCCATCCAGGTAAGGCAAGCCTTTTAGCTCAGCAATGTTGTAAATCCGTGAGTGCTGCGGTCGAATGCATTGATAGATATTGCCCAGTGTCGCCAGCGGGAAGCGGTCTATCCCCAGCAGCTCCTGACTGGTGGTGTATAGCAGCCGCCAGTCGCCAGCGAGCAATTCAGGGGCCGATAAGGGATCGGGCGTTGGGTTTAAGTCTTCTACGCGAGCGATGGTGCTGGCGATCACCTGCTTGTCGGCAATGGTTGCTGAAAGGCCACGGTTTTTGGCGGCGATCGCATTTTTTAAGTCATTTTTGCTCAGCATCGTTGCACCCTTGTCGTGATTACTGTCGTCATTACTAAGAAGAAATATAAGCTAGAGATTGACACTTTTTCATATTCGATGTAACTAATGCGATGGTACTGTAAATAGGCGCACCCATTGGCACAGCGGAAACATCAAAATATCCCGTATATATAATTTGTTTCTCCGACTGACCAGAAGCATACGGATAGGGCTCATTTTCCTGGGTATGTCTTGTATACACTTTGGGCTCTAAGCTTCTAAGCAGGGCGTCTAGCCAGCCGTTTTTGTCCGCATTTATTTATTTATCCTTTTTGGTCAACTCCAACTTAATGAGCAATAGCAACACCAACTACAATCCGTCCGTCCGCCAGATTCCCCGCGAAGATCACGCTGATGTGATTCCACTTCAGCGTGATTCTTCTATTCTTAACTGGTTAGAAGGTACAGGGCGTTTGATTCCTCGTGAATCCGTTGACAGCGTCGGCGACGAACCCGAACCCGAAGAACTGGCTGATTTGATGGCAAATGAAGATAAAGACGACGATGCCGACGCCAGTACTGACGATGACGACGATGACGAAGATATGTCGCTAGACGACTAGTCGCCAGTGATTAGCTGTACGGAAATAGAAAAAGGGATAGCAAATCTGACAAATATTCGAAGATTTGTAGAAAAATGCAACATAACGTCGTAGAATCTCACCGGATACGCAAACTGCGT
This sequence comes from Cyanobacteria bacterium J06581_3, assembly GCA_038531675.1. GTDB lineage: Bacteria > Cyanobacteriota > Cyanobacteriia > Phormidesmidales > Phormidesmidaceae > Phormidesmis. Next base: position 97,551 of record JBCBBK010000003.1, on the reverse strand, counting down.
ATTTGTACGGATATATAGATACCTAGGTCTACTGGGTCAGATTCTACATAGCAGCTTTTGTGTTTGTGCTGGCCTGATTTCTGGCTTTGTTTACGGCGAAAGCTTCTGACATCAGGGTATAGTACGGCGTACAGTGCGACTGAGTCCGGTTTCTGAGAGAATTCTCAACTCGATGGAATCGTTAGAAAAGCTGAACTGAGGGCCGAACTAGGGCCCATAGAAACACGTATGCGTTTTGTGTGTGACATTTCAGTAGAAATTGGGAAAGGTGTGTGGTAAGTGAAGGGACGATGTTGTGGATGCAAGGTTTTCATCAAAATCTAATGGTTTGTCAGGGGTAAATCTTTCAGTGGGTTTGGCGCTCTGCCTTCTGGCAGCGGCCATTGGACTGGATTATGCTGCCGGGAGGACCGTGGGCTTTGCCGATGGGCTAACCGCTCAGCTGGCGGGGCCGCTCGTGGCAGGTGCTGTATTTTCTGCGCTGGCTGGCTATGTCGCACTGCCGATATTGCGTCAGCTTAAGGCGGCTCAGTTCATTCGGGAAGACGGCCCCCGCGCCCATTTGAAGAAGGCAGGTACGCCAACGATGGGCGGAATCTTTTTTGTGCCTGTGGGGTTGCTGATTGCACTGATATGGACAGGGTTTTCGGGTGCTGCGGTAGCGGTGAGCCTGATGACACTGGGCTATGGCCTAATTGGCTGGTTAGATGACTGGCAGGTAATGCGATTGCGCTCTAATAAGGGTATTTCTCCAAAGATGAAGCTGATGCTTCAAGTTGGGTTTGCGCTGGCCTTTTGTGGCTGGGCTGTTTCGACCCAGGGGACAGAAATTACCAATGTGGCTCTGCCCTTTGGCCTGACGCTGCCGCTGAGCTTTTTGTTTTGGCCGCTGGCGGGGTTTGTATTGGTAGCAGAGAGCAATGCCACGAATCTGACAGATGGTGTGGACGGGCTGTTGGGCGGAACGGGTGCGATCGCGCTTTTTGGCCTCGGCGTTTTAATTGCCCCCACTCACCCAGACCTGATGGTTTTCTGCGCTGCGCTCAGCGGTAGCTGCATAGGCTTTTTGGCACACAACCGCAATCCGGCCAAGGTATTCATGGGTGACACAGGGTCGCTAGCCCTGGGTGGTGCCCTCGCTGCGGTAGGCATTTTGAGCGGCAACCTATTTGGCCTGCTGATTGTCACACTGCTGTTCTTTGCAGAAACGCTGTCTGTGATTTTGCAGGTGGGCTACTACAAAGCAACCAAAGGCCCCGACGGCAAAGGCAAGCGCCTGTTCAGAATGGCACCTTTGCACCATCACTTTGAACTTTCTGGCTGGTCAGAATTGCAGGTGGTGAGCGTGTTTTATGTCGTGAGTGCTATGCTCGCTGCTGTCGCCATTGGCACACTGGTGTAGCCAGCACTGTTTTGCCTTGCCCTTTTCGATGCCTCGAACTTAGCCACCACCAAAAAGGCTCGATCCACAACGGATCGAGCCTTTTTTAATGGAGCTGACGGGAGTCGAACCCGTGTCCGCCCTAAGTAATCATGCATCGCTCATTCACAGGTATAGCCTTTCTAACCCTCAAGGCGGGAGTTTTCCATTGTCCCGGAAACAGGATGCTTCGATGAAAGTCTTAGCTGGCGCACCCACCGAAGAAAGTTTGCCAGAGCGCCCGTTGGGGGTTTAGTCCTTACTGCTTAACGGGGTCACAGTTTGGACGCTCGAACCTGTAAGAGGTGTTTAGGCAGCAGCTACAAGAGCGCGCTTACGAGCAAAAGGTACGATGTTGTTTGCATGTATCTTTAAGTTTGAGCCTTTATTTACAAGAGTAGACTCACTCTTGACCTGAATCACAACACAACTTTCGTTAAAACGTCGAAACCGTTACAGCCCCGTGTTGCGCATCTATCATTATAACGCCGATGAAGTGTATTGTGGCATACCTCAGTGCAGATCCAGTGCAGATGTTTTACGAATGTTTGGGATGGATGTGTGGACGACGACAAATGCAGCTGTGTTTATAGACGACATCACTTTTCGTAAACTGAATCAGTCATGTTTTGACCTATAATATTTCCTTAAGGTTAGTGAATAACCACACCAGATTATTCACATTTTCTTATTCACAATTCAAAAAAGCCCCTTCTTATCAGTACGGGCTTGGCAAGTTTTTAGATAACAAGCAAATTAAGGTCAACCCCATGAGCACCACGGACGAGAACGGCACTAGCAAAAGTGCCTCCAGCAGTAGCCGCACTCGTAAAAAATCCACGGCCACTACTGCCAATAAAGCTGAAAACGCCAAAGCTGAAACTGTTAAGAAAGGTGGCCTGGTACAAGCACCCAAGAACGAAATTATGGAACTGTCTGATCACACCCGTGTTGTAGAGTCTGACTCGCTGCCGAACCATCGCCCCATTGCCCTAAGCGAAGTAGAGGTAGTCGATTCGCTTTCTTCTGCAGGCATACGCCCCGTGATGGCAGATTCCTTTGAAATTTCTACCACGGACACGCTGCCCGGTCATCGTCCCATTGCTGTGAACGATATAGACTTTTCCGATGTGGACTCTCTGCCTGGTCATCGTCCGATTGCGAGCAATCAGATAGACGAAGATCCTGTGACGTTGATGGGCTACCTGGATTAAGGTTGTCTGGGCCCGTGAAGAATCATTTTCGTAAGAGGGGCTAACTGGCCCCTTTTTCGTGCGTATTTTTTGGCTATGTAGCTGATAGGTTTCAAAGGCGATCGCGCCCGTACTGCTAGATTTTGCTGGGGAACGCTAAAGTAGGAGCGTTTGTTTTATGACGTTTGCTTTTATACCGTACTTCCCAGGCGAAAAGAGGAGTTTGAAATGCCGTCCATGTTTTTTGGTTCGTTCAGTATTGTATGGCTGCTGGGCGGTGCGTTCTGGCTGTGGATGCTGTACGACTGCATTCGGTCTGGGCGGGAAGGGCAGCAGTGGATTTGGATACTGCTAATTTTGAACGTGCTGGGGGCGGCGCTGTATTTTGTGACTCAGTGGCTACCGGCGCATCCTCAAGTGCTCAGTCAGGTGGGTGGTAATTTTGGGTACGTGAGCCGAAAGGATCGCGATCGCCTTTGGCAAGCAGAAGCCGATGCCAAAAATATCGGCAAGTCTACGCAGTTTGTGACCCTGGGTAATTTGCTATTTGACACAAAGCAAACCGAAAAAGCCTACGAGGCCTATCAGCAGGCGCTGGAAAAGGAACCTAAGAATTCAAAAGCGCTGTGGGGCGCAGCCCAGGCGGCCAGAGAGCTTAAAGATTACGGGGCGACGAAGGACTACCTGGCGACTTTATTAACGGTCAATCCAGAGTTCTCCTACGGGGATGCTTCCCTTGCCTATGGTGAGATGCTGTACTATCTGCAAGAGACAGACGCTGCCCTGGTTCATCTGGAAAGCCATGTCAAAAACTGGAGCAGTCCAGAAGCGTACCTGATGCTGGCCGACATTCAGGAAAAGCAAAAAAATATGGTGGCTGCTCGTGAGACGCTGGAGACCTTGATTATTAAGGTCAAAGGATTCGTTCCCTTTCAGTATCGGAAGAATCAGCACTTTATCCGGCAGGCCGAGCGCAAGCTGCGATCGCTCTCATAAGCAGGTAGCCAGAAAGTTTCAATTGAAAAGGGCTACCGATAGCAGTCGGTAGCCCTTTTTTAGAGTGTTTACAGGCGGCGATATTTCCTGCTGTCGCTATCCACCGACGGAAAGGTACCAGTAGTAGGTCGCCATCGGAATCACGGTCGCCGCAATCAGCAGAACGATCACCACCGTCGTTGAAGAGCCTCTGGTGGCCTCTGTTTCTTCCGCTGTGGCAAATGTTCTATCGACATCTACGGTATCGTCGTAGGCTTCTGGTGGGCCGGGGTCGGGCTCGCCTGAAAGCACTGCAACCAGGCGATCGCTCGCCCCTAGCAAAGACTGGTTGTACTGATTGCCTTTGAGCAAGGGCACTGCCATTGTTTCGCCGATGACACTGGCCGCCACCTCATCACTGAGCAAAGACCGGGCCTCATTACCCACAGTAATGCCAATGTTGTTAGTCACATCGTCTAAGACGATTAGCACCTGGTTACTACGCGCCTCTGGGGAAGGAAACCATTTTTCTGTCAGCTGGTCGGCAAAGCTCTGAACTGTTTCGCCGTAGTCTAGCCGGTGAATGGTGACGAAGCGAACCTCGTTGCCGGTGTCTTTGGCAAGCTGGCTGAGCGCACTGCTGATTTTACCTTCGTTAAGCCTGGAGATTTGTGTGGCTTCGTCCACTACCCAGGTATTTTCCTTCAGCACTTGCGGCATGCTGTACAGGCTGGTTGCCAGGGCGGGTGCGCTGATTAGCTGAAGGGTGATTAGAGCGATCGCGCTAAAACAAATGAGTCGCTGACGTAGCTGACTGGGCCAGCCAAAAGATTTTGACATGGGCTTTTGGGGGTGAAAGGACCGAAACTGATATTTAAATAATACGGGAAAGGTCACGGGAAAAGATAGTGATCCCAAGTTTGAGTATTTAGGCGTTTGACTCTGACAGCCATCTGCACTCTGCCGAGAGACTCTGTCGAGAGATTTGCTGAGAGTATATGGCAAGAGATTACAGCCTCTGGCCTGTGGCCGGTAAGAACTGCCGCTGCTTCAAAATCTGCGTCAGGTCAGTTTCTGTTTCAAGCAAGCAGGCATGGCCACTGTTTGGCAGTAGCTTGTACTGCGCCTTTGGGAAGCGTCTCATCAGGCTTTTGGCTTCCCTTTTAGAGGGCAGTAGTCGGTCGTTGCCCCCTACGATAATCAGTACAGGATGGTTCATTCGCTCCAGGGGTAGCCGTTCTACTTCAAACTCGCTGAGCATAGACATCCGCCAGGCCGCTGTCTTAGGCGGGACAGAACTCATGGCGTTTTCTAACGCTACGCGATCGCGCAAGGCCACCCGCTTTTTCTCAATCAAAAAAGGCAAGAGCCCTTTGGAGCTATAGCGGTAGGTCATACTCGGCATTTGCCGGGTAATGAGTGGCCCTAGCTGCATCCAGGGCAGCTTGCGAAACGACGAGGCCGGATTCACCAAAATCACGCGCTCGAACAGGTGTGGCGATAAGGTCAGCACCTGCATGGCTAAACACCCACCAAAAGACTCTCCGCACAGATACACAGGGCGTCTGCGCTGTTGGCTAGTTTGCTCGACTTCTGTCTCGATTAGCCGAGAGACCTGATAGCCCAACGGACGCCAGTCGCTTTCATTTTTGGGGTTGAGGGCCACACAACGAATATCAAACCAGGCTGACAGTCGCTCGGTTTGAGGACGCAGTAACCGGCCATTGCCGTCCATGCCAGGTAAAAACACAAACAGCGGCTTGTGAGCAGCCGGTGACACTGGCGGTAAGAAATAGACAGGGCTAGTGGTGCTCACGGCTTTAGTCGTCAGTATTGGAACAGTCGATATTGCATGTAGCGCACGGGTATTTCGCTCCAGTGCAAAGGTGCACTCAGTTAATAGCAACCCGTCTGTAGTAGAGAGGTCACCGCGCTGTGACAGGTATCGGTTAGCTCATGCGCTGCTTGACTCGCTTGCTTGCCATGATACGCCTGGCGCGGCCCACCTATAGAGATGGGCTCGCCGATAATGATGGCGACCTTGCGGTAAATGACTGCTGGGTGTTGCCCTGATTGCTGAAAAAGGGGTTCACTGGGATCAAACCAGCTCAGTAGCTTGAACGGTACCGTATCTTGCTGCTTTTCTTCTATGGCCACAATGGCGGTTGGGACAATGTGCAGCTGTTCTATGGGCGCTCTGAGTGCCAGGTGGGCAAATCCCCTGTGGAAACTGCTGACCTGACTGGGAGCGGTCAGCTCAACCATGGGATTGGTGCCTTCTGGGAAGACCCCAATCGACTGCTGTGACTGAAGAAAATCAGTAGCCTGCTTAAAAAATGTGCGACTACGCTGCTGGGGGCCGTCCAGGGGAAAACAGCCCAGTGCTTTGACGACGCTGTTCATAACAGGGACCTGCGACATGTAGTGGTGGCAGGCAAAATGCACCGGGCGGGCGGCAGCGGTAATCAGCAGTGGGGCATCGAGAAAGCTGCGGTGGTTGGCAATCATCAGGAAAGGCGATCGCGGCAGTCGGTTAGCATGGTGCACCCGAATGTGGATACCCATAGAAAAAAGCATCCAGCGGGAAAATTCGAGGGGAGTCGTTAGCGGCATGTAAGGCAGTGGCTTGTTACTTTAATTATCCGCCCTTAGGGGGAGCCTTGGGAAGGGGGGATAAGCCGATAGGGGATCAAGCTTGGTAGAGGATCCAAAAAGACAACAAAAAGACAACAAAAAGACAAAAAGAGCAAGCAGATACCTGCTTGCTCTTTTTGCTTACGCAACTGTATGACTGCCCGGTGGGCATCTATTAAAGGAGTGATTAATATAAGGGCTGATTGAAAGTGCCGCAAGCTACGTTTAGCTAACGCTATATACAACCTGACGTACGACCCTTCTGACGCCTGGAATTTCGATGGGTGTAATACAGCCATCGGAAATAGCATCGTCCAAAATAGCAAGCAGGCGCTGCTCTTCGCACGATAGCTTGTTGTTACGGTAGCGATTCACCTGGGCTGCAACACCAGGCGCTAGCTCCCCATGGGTCATGGCCGTACGAACCAATGACTCAAGACCTTTGGATTTAGACTTAAAGTTTGACATTCTAAACATATTGTTGGACCCTAATGACTCACATTTCTATATCCTTTGCCTGTGCATTGACTCCGGATAAAAATTTAGAAAGATGACCTAATTCTCTGAATTAGTTAATTAGGGAGTGGACGAATTTCAGTTGAATTAAATATAGCAACTCTGATTGATGCCTAAATCCGTTGAAGAAACTATTTTGGTTAATATATTTCTTGTCCGTAGTGACGTATTATTGCGTAAAAGCCTGTAAATAAAGGAATTTAATATAACGATTCTGTGGCGTACGTGACACCTATATCAAAATGTCGCTGACTTTGTAGAGCCAATTCATCCGCAAAATTGACCGATATTTATTTCGTTTGTTTCTGGTCTTTTGTTTCTTGCGCATTATTGTCTATTTGTATTTAGAGCTTCTTTTGTATTGATATATTTTTTGTTTTTTGGGTAGGATGCTGCTGCTAATGCTGCGTGATATCACCTGCCGTAATATCACGGCTATGGTATTATGGACTGGCAGATTCCTGATGAATAGGGCGGCTGGCCGCGAGGGCGATCGCCTGCGGAAAAATGACGTGTTCTTGCACCTGGATACGTGCCTGCAGCGTTTCTACCGTATCGGTGTCCAGAATCGGGACGGCGGCCTGCATGATGATGGGGCCACTATCGACCACCAGCTCTACATAGTGAACGCTACAGCCGGTGATTTTGACGCCTGAGTTTAGAGCCTGCTCGACAGCGCGAATGCCTGGGAAGCTGGGCAGCAGGCTGGGATGAATATTGAGAATGCGCCCTGGAAAGGCAGATAGCAGCGTTTGGGTGACCCGTCGCATCCAGCCCGCCATAATCACCCAGTCCACCTGGTGCGTGTGCAGCTGCTGGGCGATCGCCTCGTCTAGCTGTTCGCGCTGATCGTACTGGCGATGGTCGAGCAGGATGGCCGGAATGCCCAGCCTATGAGCCCGCTTAGCCACCTTTGCGCCCGGATTGTTGTAGATGACGACTTCGATAGTGGCCTGGAGTTGACCGGCCTGAATTGCCTGGGCGATCGCCTCAAAGTTGCTGCCGCTACCAGAGGCCAGCACACCCAGTTTGGTCACTGCTGTCGTAGGCAGGTTGTGCGCAGGCGGCGATATCAACACCTGTTCGCCAGCAGGGATGTTTTGGGTAGACGTATTTTGCTGGGATTGGACATTGTTGGGCATAGAGATATGTGTATTCATTGCAACCGGCATAGTTGTGAATATACGTACTTTTTGACGCTAGATCGTAAATAGTTGTGTATCTGGTCCGTATGCGGGTAGCACGATAGGCAAGACCACTGCGCATATATCAATAATGTTTTATATTCTTATGACCCAAATGGGCACCCTTCAGGTAGCTGACATCCGTTGAATTGCGTAATGAGTTTATCCATTAGTTCGTCCGAATCAACCGTAATGTCCGAACCGCGAGACGAGACGACGAGGCTAAGCCAGGAGAATGCCCTGCTGTCGCAAGCACTGGAGAAGAAGCAGAAAGAGCTGAATACCGCTCTGCTGCTAGAAGAAACCCTGAAGCGAATTACTGACCGGGTGCGCGATAGCCTGGACGAAGAGCAGATTTTGCAGGCGGCGGTACAAGAGCTGGTGGAATCGCTAAACGCTCAGGAAGCCAATACGGCGCTCTACGACCTGGAGCAGGGCACGTCTACGGTGTATTACGAGTATGCGTCTGGCGCGAACACGATGCGGGGGCGTGTGTCCCAGATGGAGGCTTACTCTGAGGTTTATCACCAGCTGCTGGCCGGGCAGTACTTTCAATTCTGCTCGATTGCGCCTCACCCGCAGCGGGGCCGGGTCTCGATGTTTGCCGCTCCGATTCTGGATGATCGTGACGTGCTGGGCGACCTTTGGCTGATTAATGATGTTGATAGCTGCTTGAATGAGCTGGATATTCGGCTAGTGCAGCAGGTGACCAATCAGTGTGCGATCGCCATTCGCCAGGCCAGGCTATACCAGGAATCCCAATCTCAGGTGCGCGAGCTAGAGCATGTAAACACCCTTAAAGACGACTTTTTGAGTACGGTTTCCCACGAGCTGCGCACCCCTGTTACCAGTATGCGTGTTGCCTTGCAGCTATTGGGCGTTACTCTTAAGCAAGAGCATGGACTGACCGACGAAGAGCTCATAAAACCCCAGGCTGAAAAGACCCGCTTGGCTCGGTACTTTTGCATTTTGCAAGAGGAGTGCGAGCGAGAAATTAGCCTGATTAACGACTTGCTCGATTTGCAACGGCTAGACGTAGGCAACCATCCCATGATGATTCAGCCGATCGATTTGCCCAACTGGCTACCCAATCTGGTGAATGGCTTTAAGCCCAGGGCAACCAGCCGCGAGTTAGCGCTGAACCTGGATATTCCAACCGATCTGCCAGTGTTCAAATCAGATCTGGCCAGCATTGACCGCATCCTGGCGGAGCTGGTAAATAATGCCTGCAAGTACACACCGCCCCAGCATGAAATCGATATATCGGTGACCGGCAATGCCCATAGCATCAAACTCTGTGTAACCAATACAGGGGTAGAAATTGAAGAGAAAGAGCGCGAACGGATCTTTGATAAGTTTTATCGGGTTCCCAGCGCTGATCCCTGGAAGCAAGGCGGCACTGGTTTGGGCTTGGCCCTCGCCCAAAAGCTGGTCAGCCATTTGGAAGGTGACATTCGCGTCGACAGCGCCTCCGGTCAAACGAGCTTTACCGTAGAGCTGCCGCTAGCACATTCTGCGGCTCGGTAGTGGTTTTGCCACAGCGAGCTGTCACAGCTCGATTCGTCACAGCTCGATTCGTTATGGTTATCAGACACAGCTGTTTAGTCAGTGGGCTCAGCTGACAACGAGAACGGAAAGCGGGCTGAGTCCTGGTCGGCGGAGACAGTGCCAGTGTAGGTTTGCGTGTCGTCATAGGTTGAAACCTCTAGCGTAAAGCTGGCAGGTACGCCGCTGCCGCAGTCATTAAATAGTGTTACAACCACCATATAGTTACCAAGAATGCCGCTGCCAGCAGGCCAGAAAATACTTTCAAGCGGCGTTCCACTTTGGACCTGGCAGCCTGAGTTTGCATCTACATCGAACTGGCCGCCCGAGGCAATTTCTGGATTGAAAAAAGAAACGACCTCTCCGGAGGGATCTTTTACAGACAAATCCAAATCGTCTGCGCTCTCCCAGCGCAGGGTGACTTGCACGTCGCCAGTTTGTAGCGTGGCTTCCTGGTTCTGTGATGGGCCTGTGCTGTTTTGAGCTGTATTGTTTGGGCGTGTGATTTGTGCAGTGGCTGGGGCTGTTTCTGCTGTGGCAACGCTACCGAGGCTGATACCAGCTAGCACCAGGCTCCACGAAAGTTTGGCCCATGAGAATTGAGCCCATGAGAATTGGTAAGGTGCGAAGGTAAAAGGCAAGATGCGGGTAAATGGCGAGGACATGTTCTTTGGGTCAGTCGTCTCTGAACTCATATATCAAACTATTATGTTCTATGTTTCTACTATGCCCATCGGGTAGATGGCACAATAGACTATGCAAAACAGCATAAAACTGTGCAAACGGCACAAACCAGCTGTACGGATTGCTATACTTTTTCCGACAAACGTGCTAACTAGAAAGCACATTCCTAGAGTCACCGCACATGTTTTCGTCGATTTTAGTCGTTTTTGCTTTTCTGACAGTTGGCTATACTGCTGGTTCAGTGCGGATGGTCAGAGAAGGAAATGCCGCTCTAATAGAGCGTCTGGGCCGCTACAAGCGCACGCTCGATCCGGGTTTGCACATGATTGTGCCGCTGCTAGATGTTGTGGTGCTCAAGGATTCTATGCGTGAGCAAACGCTAGACATTCCACCCCAGCGAGCCATTACTAAAGACAATGTGAATCTGGACGTTGATGCGATTATTTACTGGCGAATTTACGATCTGGAAAAGACTTACTACGCCATTGAAGACGTTGAATTTGCGATGCAGGAGCTGGTGATTACCACCCTGCGTTCTGAGGTGGGTAAGACGGATTTCCAAAGCCTGTTTTCGTCGCGCGAGACGATTAACCGCGCGCTACTGGATGTGCTAGACGAGGCAACTGCGCCCTGGGGCCTGAAGGTAAACCGAGTGGAGATTCAGAAGCTCGATCCGCCGCAGAATGTGCTCGATGCGATGCAGAAGGAGCGGGCTGCCACCTACGAAAAGAACGCTAAAATTTCGGAAGCGCAGGCTGATGTGGAGTCGATGCGGCTGCTGTCTCAGGCGCTAGAGGCCACAGGAAATGGCAAGGAAGTGCTGCACTATTTGCTGGCTCAGCGCTATGTAGCGGCTAACCAGAAGATTGGTGAAAGCGAAAATTCTAAGGTGCTGTTTATGGATCCGAAGGCGCTGACGGAAGGCCTGGTGGATCTGATTAATGAGGGGGATGCGTCTACGATTAGAAATGCGCCGAGAGATGCTTCTAATAACTAAGGACTGATAAGGAAGTATTGTTAATGCTTTTCTTATGTGAGCCATGAGGCCCCCGTCCCCAATCCTGGGGCTCTGAGGCAAGATGTCTATACCTGTTACCCCTCGTTCAATACTTCTATGGCTGCGACAACCGCGACCGATGTTTTAGACCGCCAGCAGACGAGCGAACTTCCCTTGCTAGGGCGATCGCTCGAATCGCTGACCGATTGGGTCGTAGCTCAGGGCCAGCCTGCCTACCGGGGCAAGCAACTGCACCAGTGGATTTATCAAAAGGGGATTCGCTCGCTCGATGAGGTAACGGTATTCTCGAAGCGGTGGCGATCGCAGGTGAAGGATTTTCCGGTGGGGCGATCGCACATTCACCATCGCTCTGTTTCCCCCGACGGCACGATTAAATACCTGCTGCGCCTAGCCGATGGACTCATTATCGAAGCGGTCGGCATTCCTTCTGATAAGCGCCTGACGGTGTGCGTGTCCTCGCAGATTGGCTGTCCGATGGGGTGCGACTTTTGTGCCACAGGTAAGGGCGGCTTTACCCGTAACCTGCACACCCATGAGATTGTCGATCAGGTGCTGACGGTGCAAGAGGATTTTGAGCGCCGAGTGAGCAATATTGTGTTTATGGGCATGGGCGAGCCGCTGCTGAATGCGGATAATGTGGTGGCTGCTGTGCGATCGCTCAACAAAGATGTGGGCATTGGCCAGCGCATGATCACCGTTTCTACCGTCGGTATCCCTGGCCGCATTCGCCGCTTGGCCGAAGAGCACATGCAAATTACGCTGGCGGTCAGTCTGCATGCGAGCAACCAATCCCTACGCCACCAGCTGATTCCCAGTGCCGAGAAATATCCGCTAGAAGATTTACTAGGCGAGTGCCGCGACTATGTGAATATCACCGGGCGACGCGTCACCTTTGAGTATGTGCTGCTAGCCGAAGTGAACGACCGCCCAGAGCATGCCATAGAGCTGGCCAGCGAGCTACGCGGCTTTCAGACCCATGTGAACCTGATTCCGTACAACCCCATTAGCGAGGTTGATTACCAACGGCCCAGCCGCCAGCGCATAGAAGGGTTCACCCAGCAGCTAAAAGACAAAGGCATTGCCGTGAGCGTTCGCTATTCCCGTGGGTTAGAAAAAGATGCGGCCTGTGGTCAGCTCAGGGCCTCTAAAATTGCGGCTGGATAGGTCTTGTTCTCTGAAGTCTGCTCAAAGAATACCTATGGGGTGACCCAGGCAAAGTCTGCAAACCCTGGCTGTGCTTCCTGAGCTGACTCAATGAGTCGAACGCTGGCCTGTGCGACCTCTGGCAAACGCCGTTCGACCCGGTTAGGAATGCCGTAGTCGTAAGCAATATGGCCTTCTCCGGCGAGCACCACCACCTGCCGTTCGGGGTCGGCTTCCAGCTGCTGTACGATTCGCTCTGCCATAGTTTCGTCCCACAGCACCTGCGCCGCAAAGAAATTCTCGAAGTCCAGGCTGTGTCCAGCGCCACCATGGGCATTGAAGACCCCAGAAATGGCTTCTCGGTAAGCTTCGTCGGTGGTGTCGATATCCGCAACGGGTGGAATGTAGGTGAGCGCGTCGCCGCTTAGGCTCTCTAGTCCTTGCCCAGCGACCTGACGTGTGATTTCTGTTGGCGTATTAAGGGCGATTAGCGGAATCTGATTTTCTTTGGCAAAGCGGATGATTGGCGCGTATAGCTCCCAGTCGTATCCCCAACGTGATTCATACTCGCTTTGTTTTATCAGCTCAGCCTCTGTAATGTCGTCTGCCAGGTAGGCATCTAGTGCTGGTTGAAAGGGGCGCTGAAACATCTCTAGGCCGATTGCCAGGTCATTCTGACTAGACAGGCTTTCGATGATTTCTAGCTGCGCAGCATGGTCGCCTTCACTGGTATGAGTTTCAGCCAGATACACGACCTGAAGCGGCGTAATGACCTCTAGAATCGTGCTGTTTTCAGGTGCGCTTTCGACACGGTCACTGGTTTCGACTTGCTGCGTGACGGTGCCAGGTGCCACGTCTTCTTTTGCGTACGTTGAGTGACTACAAGCCGCCGACAAGGCCATGAGGCCCAATGCTATTGACCTTACGCAGTAGTGGTACTGGGGGTGCGCTCGTCGCTGAGAGAATAAAGTCATCTATGCTTTTGCAGTGACAAGGGTACGCCCTTGCCGACTGACGTTTGAGGTAAGTTTTGGTGTGGCTGTTTGGGCGCCACGCTTGCGGAGTTTACGCGGGGAACCCGCAGCTCGCTGGCTTTTTCGATCAGCTGCTGGCAAGGTATTTTTTGCTGGCAAGGTACTTTTCAAGATATTGCCAGCCTGGCTCATGCGGGAATTGTGCTTAAGCTGAGGTAGCTGATACAGCTGATGCGTGTCGCTGTCAGGGATATCTCTACGACCGCTCTTTAAGTTAGCCATGATAGTTGCACAAGTCGTTTTACAGGCGACGGTTGCAATAAGTGTAGGCTGATCTTCTACCTTGGAATAAAGGCCCCATTTCCCCGATGGAAGCTGCTGCGCATAAATAGCCATGGCGATGGTGTGTCCGCTTTTCGTAAATGTTTTTATTAATGGATTAATACTATCCTAATATTTAAAAATATTTCATTTTGTATCGAAAGATAGATTGCAAAAACATTTTATGAATTTAAGCCTGACTGACAATTAGCCCTATCGCGTTGTTGTGGATTATGCCTTCGGCCATCTGCAGGGCGGCTTCTCCCTTTTCGGGGAGCATTTCATCTAGCAACAGCATAGACAGCCCATGGGTGGTAGCCCAGGCACCTAATGCCAAAAAATCTGGGTCTCCTGCTCTGATAACGCCTGACGTTTGCCCCGCTTTGATAATGTCTACCAGAATTTGAAAGGTTCCTTTGGCGACGGTGTCTAGCGTGTTGTCATGACAGCTACCTGTCAGGTCCTCGGCAAGAACACTGCTAAACATTACCCGAAAATGCGTGGGATGTTCGAGGGCGTAGCGAACGTAGGCAACACCTGTTTCTTGTAGGCTTTTGAGCGGATCGCCACCGGCGTGATCAACTGCGGTTTGCAGGTACTTACCAAATTCAACAAAGCCCTCTTCGGCGACGCTAGCGAGCAGCGCGGCCTTATCGGTGAAGTGACGATAGGGCGCGGTGTGTGACACGCCTGCCTGGCGAGCAACTTCTCGTAGAGAGAGGCTTTTGGCATCCTTTGTTTTCAAAATAGCTAACGCAGCGCTGATCAGTGCCTGCCGAAGATCGCCGTGGTGATAGCTCTGCTTTTTTGTCATTTTGCTCTGTTGCATGGTGAGTACGCTACTCAAAAGACTACGTGGTGTGTAGCCCTGTCTAATTTTACAGGTGTTAACCAGGTGTTGACAATGTAAACATGCCCGCGTTAACCTTCAGTCGTTGGTAAGTTTACAGTGGCAACATTTAAGGTAGCTAGCATTATGGACAACATTTTCCCTGGTCGTTATACCGCTGAGGTCAGGCAGCCATGCGTCGTGTTTTTGATTGGTATGCGCGTCAATCGGTTTTGGGCCATCAAGCGATGGTTTTCTGTGGCCAATGCTATGGGGCCGATGATGGCCACCTTGTCTCAGCGTCCTGAGAAGGGGCTGCTAGGGTCGCGGTCATTTTTTCGGCTGTGGCCCTTGGAGGTTTGCATGGTCTCCTACTGGCGCTCGTTTGAAGACTTGACCTATTTTGCTCGTGACAGTAGCGGACCGCACTGGCCTGCCTGGCAGCGGTTTATGAAAGAGATTGGTGACGATGGCAGCGTTGGCATCTGGCATGAAACCTACAAGATTGCGCCTGAGTGCTGTGAATCTATTTACGGCAATATGCCTGTATATGGTCTGGCAGCGGCTACCGCGCATACGCCAGTATCTGCCAAATGGCACAGCGCGGCAAAAAGGATGAGTACGTCCGCATAGAGCTGTGCCATTGGAGTTTGTATTGTTGGTTTTGTGTTTTTGATTTGGCAAAACTGTTGATTCGGTAAATTTGTTGATTCGGTGAAACAATATTTAAGGATGCGAGATTGCTTATGACTGCCTCAAACTATTCTGCTCAAAACTACTCGTCGGACGATCTGCAACAGATTTTGGCGATCGCTATGGGTCACCAGGCTGACAAACCTGTTCCGATTGAAGAGATAGCCGCTGAACTGTCGATTGATGATGCTAGCTTGCGGTACGCGGTGGATGCTTGGCGATCGCAACAGACCCAAATGCAGCAAAAGCGTCAGCGCCGCCAGCGATTCTATCAGCGATCGCTGTTGCCCTATTTGGCTGTGAATGCGTTTTTGATTCTGCTGAATATTTCCCTAAGTGGTGCGGTGACCTGGGCGATTTATCCACTATTGGGCTGGGGGTTGGGCCTGTTGCTCAGCCCAGACGGCCACTGTAAAAAAGCCAATCGGCAGCAACCTGGCTGATGAAATGCTGCTGGAGCAGACGTCATGTCTTCCGTGGAAGTGCGTATAGTTGACTGGCATAAGGCGACAGCTGCCTGAAGTTGGTTGCTTTTACGCAGACCCTTTTATGCCGATGGCTGTGACGATTCTAGAAGAAAGAAGTACGTTGTCCCAGACAGAACCTGTAGGTTGCCTTAGCTTACGTTTCTGACAATGGGTACGTTCGTTATGTAGAACAGGCTCTCTTTATGTTCGAGGAGCAGCCTTTCTGTGTCTCATTCTTCAGGCAGTCGATATGGGTATGAAAAAGCGTCTCCAGCAGTGGACTTTACGAGTAGCCAGGCTCTGTGTGTTTCCTGTGACCTGGATTGCCGGAGTCGCCGCAGCCCTCTCCCCTGCTGCTCAAAGTTCTGCTTCGGCTCAGGTGGTTCCTACCGCAGAGGGGGCGGGCACTACCGTTACCGAAACTGGTGACCAGTACGACATTGCGGGCGGTACCCAGGCCGGTAGCAACCTGTTTCACGAGTTCGATGAGTTTAGCCTAGCCGAGTCGCAGACTGCTAACTTTACCAGTGATTCGGGCGTTTTTAACATCGTTGGTCAGGTCTCCTCAGCCGCTCCCTCCTATATCGATGGCACAGTGCAGGTTTCGGGCAGCGATGCCAATCTGTACCTGGTTAACCCGTCTGGTGTGCTGTTTGGTCCTAATGCGCAGCTGTCGCTAGGAGGCTCGTTTACAGCAACCACCGCAGATCAGGTTGAGTTCAACGGTAAAGTGCTTAATGTATTGGAGCAGCCTACAGACTATGCGGCTTTGAATACCGATCCGAGCGCACTTCACTTTACCCAAGATGACGCAAGCCCTGTTGTGAATCAGGGTGAGCTAAGCGTAGACGCTGGTGAGTCGCTTTCCCTGGTAGGTGGAAGTGTTGTGAATACAGGTCGCCTGGAAGCGCCTAGTGGTGAGATTGGCCTAGTTGCAGTGGGTGGCAATAGCACGGTGACGCTGGCGACCCCAGGAAGCTTGCTCAGCATGGAAGTGAATGCCGCTGAGTTTGAGATGGATTTGAACGGTAATGATGGGTTAGAAGCAACAGCGCTACCTGTGCTGCTGACGGGCGGCGCTTCCCAATCCGCTGAAAGCCTGACGGTGAATGATGACGGGTCTGTGACGCTAGGCGGCTCTGCCCTGGCAGAAGAGTTTGTTGTAGAGAGTGGCACCGTTGCTGTGACTGGCGACGTGTCGGTAAATAGTGACGCGGATACTGGCGGTAGCGTTGTACTAGTCGGAGAGTCTGTTGCGGTAGTAGAGGGGCAGATTGAGGCTTCGGGTACGACAGGCGGCACGGTGCGGATTGGTGGCGACTATCGGGGTGAAGGAGCCTTGCCCGTTGCTCAGACAGTTGTTGTAGATGAATCGTCTGTTGTAGCTGCTAACGGCACAGAATCGGCGGGAGGCAGTGTTGTTGTTTTTGCAGAAGAGGAAGCGGTTGTTCAAGGGTCGCTTTCGGCAACCGGCGCTACGGAAGGTGGCCTGGTAGAAACTTCGGCCAACTATCTGACGGCGGCTGGGATTGATGTAGATACGAGCGGTGAGACTGCAGGTGGGCAATGGCTAGTGGATCCGGTTGATGTAGAGGTGGTGTCTACTGCATCTGGACCAAACCAAATTGAAGCTAGCGCGATAGAGTCGCAGATAGATGGAGGCAGTACCTTCACGCTAGAAACCTCTGGGGCCGGAACAGGGTTTGGTGATATCAGTTTGCTAACCAGTATCAACCAGACAGATGCGTCCAGTTCTGGTGGCCTTATTTTGCGAGGACGGCGGTTTGAAGATAACAATCACAAGATTAATCTGGCTAGCTCGGGAGAGCTGCTGTTTGATATCAATGCGGTAAATTCGGAGAGTAATCCTACTTCTGAATCGATTCAAAATGCGGTGGATGCGATTGGTACTGTAAACGGAAACCGGCTGATTCGCCTGGGCTCAGGTGATTATGGTTTTAACAGCGCAGTTACTTTGGATACGAATGTTGAGATTAGCGGGCAAGGTCCGCTTAGCACTCAGCTGACGACGTTACTAGCAGGCACGAAGATATTCAGAGTTGGCGCTGGCGTAGAAGCTAGTGTGAGTGGGGTCACGTTCACAACTTCAGGGTTGGGTGCTAATGATGTGGGTGGCGGCATCGTTAACCTTGGCGGATTGCTGACTGTTAACGATACGCGCTTTGTAGATAACCGAGCTTATCAAAACGGTGGAGCCATAGATAGCTTTGCCGGGGGGATTGTGACGGTTCGAAACAGCGAGTTTATTAACAATCGCTCGGCGGCTAATGGCAGCGGCGGTGCGATTCATATCGGTAACTCTAACGGTGTTAGTCGCATTAGCAATACGCTGTTCCAAGGTAACTCTTCTGTGAATAGCGGCGGTGCTATTAATGTGGGTAATGCTTCTGTAATTGTGGATGATGAGGGCGGTGCTAGTCGCTTTGTGGATAATAGCGCCCAATATGGCGGCGCAGTGCGCTTTAACGGAACATCCAGCAATACTGCTGAGCTTGATTCTGTTGTTTTTGAAGACAATACTGCGAGCGATCTGGCGGGTGCGCTCTATTTGGGCAGCGATAGCACTACAACGATAAACAACAACACCTTTACCGGAAATCAGGCTAGGACAGGTGGGGCGATCGCTACCTTTGCCCCCAGCGTAACCGACACTGGGTCGGTGTTCACCGCCAACCAGGCAACTAATGGTGGTGATGGTGGTGCTCTATACGTAGGCTCGACCGGAGACTTCGATGCAACGGGCTCTAGCTTTGTGGATAACACTGCGACGGGTACTGGCAGTAGTGGGGGTGCGATCGCGGTTTTCCAAGAAGCGATCTCTTTAACTAACGTAACCTTAACAAACAACAGTTCCATCAACGGTGGCGGCATCTCCGCCTGGGACGGTGCGACCGTTGATTTGGACAATACCACGCTCGATCTTAATCGGGCAACGCTGGTAGGTAGTGGCGTTGGTCAAGGCGGCGGCATTTGGGCGAGTAACAGTACGCTTAATATCAGCAACAACAGTCTCTTCGACAACAATATCGCTGCGTCAGCGGGTGGTGGAATTTTTCTTTCGGGGTCTTCAGGGATTGCCAATATTGGAGGCACAACGTTTAACCGAAATATCAGCCAGTATGGTGGTGGTATTTTGGCTAACGACGCTACCTTGAACATCTCGGCTAGTAGTGTCTTTGATGGCAATCAAGCGACTGTAGAAGATGGCGGCGGTATTGCTGTTTTGTCTGGCGTTGCCAATATTAGTGGCGGAACCTTGTTTGAAAATAATGGGGCGTTTAACGATGGCGGTGCTATATCTATAGACTTCGGCAGCGTTGCCACTATTGAAGATAGTCGTTTTGTTCGTAATAGTGTGACTGACGATGGGGGTGCTATTTATGTGTCTGAAGTCTCGACGGCAACGGTCGATACTGTTGAGTTGAGTAACAACACCGCCGTGGATAATGGCGGTGGCCTGTATGTATCGTCTGATAGTAGGGCAGTGTTGAGTGATGTCGAGGTGACAGGCAACACAGCATCTGACAATGGGGGTGGTTTGGCTGTAAGGTACGATTCTGCTGTAACTATTGAAGACAGCCGCTTTGCGAACAATACTGCGGGTGATGATGGCGGTGGTATTTATGTTTCTACAGCTTCTACAGCAACAATAAATACCGTTGAGGTGAGTAACAACACCGCCATAGACGGTGGTGGTGGCCTGTACGTATCGACGGGGAGTACGGCAACCTTTACTGATGTTGACGTTAGCTCTAATACTGCCAGAGTTGGCGGTGGCCTACGGACGCTTAATTCTGACGTAACAGTGGCTTCTAGCGGAGCGGCTCCGCTAGCGGGGCGATTCACTCGCAATCAGGCGGTACGGCGTTCCTCTACTCAGCCTATCGACAGCGGCGATCCCACCGTCGCTGCTGGTGGCGGCATCGAACAGACGGGCGGTACCCTGACGATTAGCAATGTCAGAATTGCGCATAATGAGGCAGAAGGTGACGGCGGTGGACTGGCGATTAATGGCGATGCAACGACGGTTGTTGATCGCCAAACGGAGTTTCTTGTCAATCAGTCTGAGGGTAACGGCGGTGGAATTTCGACCTACAGTACCGGAACGCTGACGGTAGATGATATTCGAGTCCGTGAGAACCATGCAGATTTGTCTGGTGGCGGGATTTTTGAGGACTCAGCGGCGGCGCTTACCATTGGCGATACGACAATTCTAAGCAATACGGCTGATGCCGATGGCGGTGGGCTTAGCGTAGGGGGCGGCGGTACAGTTACGTTTGACAATGGTGGCATTGGCGGTAACGTTACTCAGCAGGACGGTGGCGCGATCGTAATAAGAGACAGTGCTCAGGTCTCTATTACGTCTGCGAATATCAGCGACAACATGGCTCCCCTTGGGGTTGGGGGGGCGATCGCCAACAATACCGCTACAGACACGGGCAGTTTTACCATTGCCAATTCCAGCTTGAACAACAACACGGCTACAGAAGGCGGTGCCATTTATACACTCGCTAACAGCCTTTCAACAATCTTCTCAGCAGGCATAGAAGATAACGAAGCCACCGATGGTGATGGTGGAGCGCTTTACATTGGCAACGACTCTACAGTGACCATAGGACAAGTTGGCCTGAGAAGAAACGAAGCTGATGACCAGGGTGGGGCAATTTACTATGATGCCGACCGACCACTCACCATCAATGACGTTACCTTCGAGAGCAATTTGGCTAACAGTGACGGCGGTGCGATCGCTAACAACAGCGACAGTGCCACACTCTCTATTGCTGGCACGGATTTTTTGACTAACACCACCCAAGAAGAAGGGGGTGCGCTTTTTGCAGGCGAAGGTACTAATACGGTCGTTACGGATAACTCGAATTTCCGAGGCAATCGAGCAGAGGGCGCGGCTAGCAATGGAGGGGCGATCGCTATTGTTCGCGATGGGAAATTGTCACTGACCGATACCAACGTCATCAACAACTATGCGACAAGAACAGGGGGCGGGCTTATCTTACGTGACGACAGCGAGGCGACTATCTCTGGTACATTAACTCTCGATGCTGAGGGTAGGGCGCTCACTGCTACAAGTAGATTTGAAGGCAACAACACATCAGCCGCCGATGGTGGCGGAATTTTGGCTCGCAATAGTAGCCAGGTAACCGTTGAAAATATCCTATTCCAGAACAATTCGGCTGGAGACGATGGCGGCGGTATTGCCGTAATTGATAGTGGCAAGGCTACCATCACCAACAGCAATTTCGAAAACAACCATGCTGCTGATGGCGGTGGTGGTGTTTACAACAATACTGCTAATCCAAACGCGACCAGCAGCAGTGCTATTACCGTCACAGATAGTCGCTTTATCGCCAACGAGGCTGGCAGTGAAGGCGGCGGACTGCTTCAAGGCCAGCTAGGCACTGCAACGGTAGTACGCAGCACATTTCGTGCCAACGAAGCAACAAGTACGGGGGGTGGGCTACACGTGCGCGCAACGGGCACGCTCAACGTCAGTGCCAGTACGCTTGAAGGTAACCAGGCCACCACTGGCGGCGGCCTTTCTAACCAGGGCAGCAGCGAAATTGTTAACACAACAGTGAGTGGCAACATCGCCAGCGGTGCGGGTGGCGCAGTTTACAACAGTGGCACGGCCGCTAGCTTGAACGTGCGCAGCAGCACCATCACCAACAACGAGTCCGGCAGGCAGGCAGGCGGCATTGCAGAAGCTAGCTCACAGCTGGTGCGATTGCAAAACACAATCGTGGCTCGTAACACGGGCGTGACTGACGACGTTAGCGGTCAGTTCAGCGATGGTGGCAACAACTTAATTGGGACCTCATCGGGTGCTAGTGGCTTTGCCAGCAGCGCTTTCGTGGGCACTAATACCAACAAGCTTGATCCCAAGTTGGCTCCACTGGCTGATAACGGCGGCTCCACTCGGACCCACCTTCTACTTGCCGATAGTTTGGCTATCAATACGGGTGGCGCAACCAACCTTCCAACATTCGACCAACGCGGCAGGGCAAGAGTCACCGGCAGCGCTGTTGATATTGGCGCAGTAGAACTCACCGCAGCAGAACTGCCAGCGCTTTCTGCTGGTGAAGCGATCGCCTCATACCTCAACTCGCTAGACCCAACCCTATCTGCAACAACCTTTGGCGACTTAGATCTTCTACTCGCCAATCGTACAGACTACGACCTCAATGCTTCCAACCGATCGATTCGCCGTGTAGAACGCTCTTTTAGCCAGGGCTTTGAAGATTACTGGGATCTCTCCGCTGGACCAGATATGACCTTCGACGACGTACAGGCCATTCTGCGCCGTGCCCAAGAAGAATACAAGGTGAACTCAGCCGTCATCTATGCTGTATTTGTTCCTGAAGACGCCGATGAGTCCGAGTCTAATATTTTGCGTGTAGATCCGACCCCTGAAGACGATGATTTGCTGAATTTGGCCGTAGTGCTACCCGAAGGTGAGCTGGTGAGCTACGAGCTGCCCGTGACTCGCCGAGAAGCCAATCGTCAGGTGCGCTACTTCCGCAGCGCGGTCTCTGACCCAGAAGATGCCAGAAGCTATCAGCCGCTATCTCAACAGATGTATCAGTGGTTGCTTGCCCCGATTGAAGAAGACTTGGCTGCCCAGAACATTCAGAATTTGATGTATGCCCTTGATGACGGGTTACGCACAGCGCCTATCACCGCAATGCGAGACTACAACGGATTTTCTTTGGAGCGCTACGGTATTTCGGTGGTTCCCAGCATGGGCCTGATGCAGGCGGACTTCCCTGTTTCGGTACGCCGCGCTACCGTAGCTATGGGTGTGTCCGAATTTGACACGCAAAGTCCACTGCCGGCAGTCCCTATCGAGCTAGAGGTGGTCGATCGGTTTGTTCCTGTTTCGCAGACGGTTCTGAACGAGGCAACGACACTAGAGGCGATTAAGAACGTCCAAGCACTAGAGCAACCCGGTGTACTGCACTTAGCGACCCATGCTAATTTCGACAGGCGCACACCGGAAGAGTCTTCTATTCAGCTGTGGAATGAGCCGCTGAGTATGAAAGCCTTTAGCGAACTGGGCTGGGGAGAGTCCGACCTGGAGCTACTGATTTTGAGTGCTTGCTCGACAGCAATGAGTAGCCGCAATGCTGAGCTAGGGTTTGCAGGACTTGCTGCCGCTTCCGGCGTAGATGCGACTGTTGGCAGTCTTTGGGAAGTGTCTGACGTAGGCACCCTGGCGCTGATGAGTGAGTTCTACGCGCAGCTAGAAGAAACAGACCTACGCTTTGAAGCCCTACGACGAGCCCAGTTAGCACTGCTAAATGGCGAGACTCGCATAGAAGGCGGTAATTTGGTCTCTAGCCATGGTGAAGTGGACCTGCCCGACGAGTGGGATTTGCCCGACTCCGCAGCGCTAGATCATCCTTTCTTCTGGTCAGCCTTTACGATGGTTGGCAATCCCTGGTAAGTTACGTTTTACCTACAGTGAAGGACAATTGCTGACGGATGCATTGCCACAAGTAGTTGGCTTTTATCGACTGTCCGATGGACGTTGTCCTTTTGTGGAATGGTTAGAGTCCTTGAGGGATAGACGCGCGGCTTCTAAGGTAAAACGAAGGTTAGATCGATTAGAGCTGGGCTCCTTTGGCGATTTTAAGCCTGTAGGAGGAGGTGTATTTGAACTCAGAATCGATTACGGTCCAGGATATAGAGTCTATTTTGCTCGTAAAGACGATCGGTTAATTCTTTTGCTGTGTGGTGGGGACAAAAAGACTCAGAATAAAGATATCCTTAGAGCAAAGCAATACTGGATAGATTTTCAATCATCAGAAAATGAAAGCCTATAAAAGCTACCACTCCTATTTAATAGAGTCGCTGAAGGATTCGAAAGAAGCCGCAGTGTACTTAGATGTAGCCTTTGAAGAGGGTAGTCCTGAGGAAATCGTACTTGCCTTAAAAAACGTCGCAGAGGCACGAAAAGATCTGGAAGATAGCTCGGACGAAACTAAGGCTGATTGGGAAAGTTGCTACCAGCTATTAAGCAAGGCCCAAATGCCAGCGTTTCCGACTTTGGTCAATCTACTTGGCAACCTCGGTTTGAAGTTATCTGTTACAGCTGAATATGAGCAGGTTGCTTAAGAGGCTTGCTGTATAACTCTAAATTCGTTTAATTTACAGCACTGAATCTATGCGCGATTTTCAACTGCCCGGCCGCTCTCCTGCCTATTCGAGTAAGGGAATGGCGGCTACGTCTCATTCTTTGGCAACGCTTACTGCGATAGATGTATTGCGAGCAGGTGGCAACGCGGTGGACGCGGCGATCGCAGCCTCAGCCGTTCTGTGTGTAGTAGAACCCCAAGCCACTGGCATCGGCGGCGACTGCTTTGTCCTTTATGCGCCTGCGAATGGCAATGGCAAAGTCGTTGCGCTAAACGGTTCAGGAAAAGCGCCAGGAAAAGCAAACCTGAGCTGGTTTCTAGATCAAGGCATGAAGCAAATTTCTTTGCAAAGCCCGCATTCTGTGACGGTCCCTGGTGCGGTAGATGCCTGGTGTCAGCTGCACAACGACTATGGTAAAAAAGACTTTGCTGACTTGTTGGCTCCTGCTATTCGACTGGCTAAAGAGGGCTATACGGTACATCCGCGCGTGGCTTATGACTGGGCACAGCTGGCGAAGAAGCTAAAAGCAACAGATAACGCGACCAGGATGTTGTTAGTGAATGGGGAAGCGCCAAAGGTGGGCGATCGCCATCAACAGCCAGAACTGAGTGAGACTTTGGAGGCGATCGCCCAAAATGGCCGCGACGCCTTCTACACTGGCCCCATCGCCGAAGACATCGTTAGCTATCTGCAATCTCTCGGTGGACTGCACACGTTAGAAGACTTTGCCGCCCCGCAGGCCGAATACGTCACACCCATTTCAACAAAGTATCGCGGCTATGACGTCGTAGAATGTCCGCCAAACGGGCAAGGCCTCACCGCTTTGATTATGTTGAACATTCTCTCGGGCTTTTCACTAACAGACTATGCGCCGATGAGCGCTGAAAGACTGCATTTGGAATGCGAGGCGGCGAGGCTGGCCTATGGGGTACGCGATCGCTATGTCGCTGACCCAGACCAGGCTGATATCCCCCTCGACTTTCTCCTATCCGAAGAGTATGCCGCACAGCTTCGCGCTAAAATCAGCCTAGATAAGGCCATGCCACCATTAGAAGACTCGGACTTTCCTAATCACCCCGACACAGTTTATCTCTGTGTTGTAGATGAAGAAGGAAATGCGGTGAGCTTTATTAACTCCGTTTTTCACGGGTTCGGCAGTGGACTAGCGAGCCCGAAGACGGGGGTTGTGCTTCAGAACCGGGGGGCGGGATTTGTGTTGGAAGAAGGGCACAGGAATGCGATCGCGCCCTACAAGCGTCCTCTCCACACCATCATCCCCGGCATGCTGATGAAAGCAGGCAAAGCTGTCATGCCCTTCGGCGTCATGGGCGGTCAATATCAGCCGACCGGCCACGCTCATTTCCTGACCAATCTGTTGGACTATCGCATGGATGTCCAGGCTGCACTAGATTCGCCCCGTGTTTTTCACGATGGTAAAGCCTGCGCGGTTGAGCGAGGCGTGTCTGCTCGGGTTCGCGAGTACCTAACCGCGATAGGTCATAAAGTGGTTTCGGTAGTGTCTCCCCATGGTGGCGGACAGGCTATTTGGATCGGTGAAAACAATAGCCTAGTAGGTGGCTCAGATCCCAGAAAAGATGGCTGTGCGCTCGGATACGAGTGATAAATTTTGAAAGTTATTCAGCTTTATTTATTCTTTTGCTGTCGACATCAAAACTCCACTTGCGCCGACTATACCAGCTAGAGCAGAAGTGCTGAGTCGAGAAAGTGAACTGGAATCATTTGTACGAACAACTAAGATCATTAGAATTGCGGAGAAGAAACATAGGGTTGTTCCAACTGTCCGAATGGTCGAACTAGATTTTTGAATCATTTGTTTTGTACCTCTTGTTCTACAGACTCCAATTTTTCTTGTGACATTTGAATTGGCGGTGTCCCTGGAGCAATCGCTTTCGGCACTGGTCCGCTTTCTAGGGTCTCTTGCGTGGATAGTTCACTATCTTTGGTAACCTTCTCTCTACTTGAGTCTACACCTTCTAACTCAATGTTACTTTGTGCTTGCTCAACTGCGTATGTATTTGCTAACAGCTTCTCCATAGCTGAATCGGTACACTCTTCTGCGGCAAATGATATGGAAACCTCATGACCTAGCGGTGTTTGTCTTGAGATCTTAATTTCTACTTCTCGATTTCTGCTAGTAGATGTATCACTGCTTTCTTTCCGATCTGGTACAGATGCGAGTCCGATAAGTACTCCTGAACTTGTTAAGAAAAATACTGAGAAGGCAGTTAGATCTCTCGTTAATTTTTCTGATCTAGATGTAACTGAAGTACTGGGTACAAGTAAGGCACCCGACCCGGCAATAACCCCTAGTACGAGCAGTGCAGCTCCAATCTTCTCGGCAATAGCCTTATTTATTTTCATTTCAGTAGTGACAATAGCACAATGCTCGATGATGCGTCAGGGTGAGGGTGAAGCTTTGAGGGCATAACTTTCAAACGCTTTTTACTGTAGCAAGTTTTGCCATATTGTAGGTAGCCATCGGTAGCTACGCTGCTTGATAAAAAAGTAAAGATACACGCTAAGAATCGCGATGACACAAACGCTTCCAATGCCGTTGTAAGTGTCAATAATGCGCTGATCGCTCCAGCCATAAACAATGCTCAGCTGGTTCATATCGCCGCCAATGTGATCTGCCCCGCCAAACAAGCTGCCCCACGGGATCGCTTCTAAGCCCCGGTCGATTTTCCGCCAATGCCAGAGTGACCCCAAAAATGTGAACCCTGCGAAGACAACTACGGGATAGCGAAAAAAGTCCCAGCGCCAGTACTCGGGAAGCGGAAAGAAAAAGCTGACAATCAGCAACGTGGATAGATAAAATTCGCCACCAATACCACCGAAAGAGAGCAGCATATCGAAGGTGTCTGCTGATAGGTCCCAGGTCATGAAGAACTGAATGACGGTGAGCGCGATCGCTAGCCCCATCGGCCACCGCCGCTTTTCCTTATATCCCGACCAAAACAAAACCCCAAACAGCGTCAGCAACCCAAAATACACAAAAAGGGACTTATCTGGGTAGGTGTCTATTTCCCGGCAGACAAAGCTATCTGCAATGAGAATGCAGATGATAAACAGTCAAACCATCTGTGCGGTAATCGGTGGGGGTAGGGCCTTTCCCAAAGCGGCCAATTCCTCTTGAAATCTAGACAGTCCATCCTGGGTCCATTGTTTGATTTCATCAATCAGTTGGTTCAAAGTGAACGCTTCAAGGCGAGTATTGAGGGTGGCCAAAACAGTCATGATGACGCCTCGACGCGTTGCCCCTGATTGACTTTTACTGGTTCTGCCGCCCTTTCGTACCATCGCTTCATGACGAACATTGCGCTCACTGCGGTTGTTAGTCGGTTCAACCTCAGGGTGAGCAACAAAGACAAACAACGCATCAAGCCCGCGAATCAACTCTTTTTGGAGTCGAATAAACGATTGTTCATGAGTACTCATTGTCTTGCTATCAATCTCACTATCTGATAACTCACACAGCTCACAAATGCGGTCTTGGAGAAGAATGATTTTCTCGCCTCTGCCCACCGTCAACCGCTGGTCTTTTTGCCAGCGAATCGCCTGCTGATAGATGGCATAGAGTTCATCTAAGAATCGTTTGTAAGCGACTTCATCAGGATGCTGAAGCATTAGCTTAATCGCTTTTCTGAGCAAATGTGCCCAACAGAGCTGATGTTCTAGAAACAACGCTCGATAAGCGCCATAGTCATCGGTGACCCCGATACCCATAAAGGCGTCGCCTAAAATCGCCTCAGCTTCGGCTTTGCCACGACCGACACCACAGCGAAATAACACATGCATCGCACTCGAAAAGGCCCAGGTATAGCAGCTATCTGAGCCGACACGCCAACCCGTTTCGTCAATGTAAATCACCAGTTGCCGTGACAATAGCTCGGCTATCGTATCGTACTGCTCATCCCAGTCATCACTCAGCTGGTTCAGTAACGCATTGGCTTGCGATTTACTCAAGGCTAAGCCCGTAAAAAACTGCATGACTGAGCAGACATGATCTAAGGATATTCCCGTCCAATAATGCAGGAACGCCACCGTTAAGATAATCTCTCTCCCGTACTCGCTCTGACGGGTCCGTAACCCTGCTACCGTTGGCACTGCTGAACTCTGCGGCAAGGCATACAGGTGATAACAAATGTATTTTGCCTGACCCCCGACTAACCGCCAGCCATACTGTACGCCACGTTCTACGCATGCCGTTTGAGACACCCCCGGCTCGTATAAGGTGACGTGCTTATCAACCAGCTCAAGTTTTAGATGGTGGGGGCGCCGACCTGTTGCTTGTTTCCCTCGTTTGCTTTTCGGCTTACCTTGATTTCGCTCAACGCTATAGTCCTCGCTGAACGTTGGCGTTTTTGAGGCTTTTGCTTTGCCTTGTTGATTCAGCAACTCTCTCAGTGCTTTGTTCTCGGCTTTTAGTTCTGCATTCTCGGCTTTTAGTTCTGCATTCTCGGCTTTTAGTTCTGCATTCTCGGCTTTTAGTTCTGCATTCTCGGCCTCTAACTTCTCAACACGCTGCATTAATCCTGAAACCTGTTGGCCCAGTTCTGCCAGTATTCTCAGGGTTTCGTCTGTCGCCATTGCCTTGATGACTGTAAGCTTGCGGGTGCGATATTCTGAAATTTATCACAGACCCCTTCTTTCGGGAAATAGACACCTACTTATCTGGCTCCACATTCGTCCAGCCAAACGGCAAGGGCGTTGCCTTACGCCCGCCAAGCCAGGCCACCGTCGCATGGCCAAATTCGTGTATCCAAATATCGATACCCAAAAGCAACAGCTTAAATGCGCCAATCAAGTTGAGTACTGCGCTAACCAGCAGCAGCCCTGGAAAAATGATGGTATTGCTGTATCGATTGTTGAAAGAATACAGATCGGTATCGTCCGCTGTCATTTGAGGCTGGGGCAAGGGAAAAGACTTCTTCCACTTCGCCTTGTTCTGTTGGTTCAGGCCGTATAGATGAACTGTTTTGACCTCTGTTAATCCGCATTCGTCAGGATCTACCTCACCAAGCAAGTGCTTTACCTTTGCGACGAGCCGCGAATGTGTCGTCGCGTCGTTGTCCAAAACGCCGAGGTTTAAGTTAGGGTCGCGTACGCTGATTTTGGCGACGATGTTGTTCTGTTTTAGCGTATCGACGAGCGCTTCTGTCGCGATGCTGTCGTGTTCAACGTGAGCGTTTGTGGGATTAGCTTGCTTGGCTGGTGCCGATGGTGCAACTGTTTGCAGGTGTGCCTTGATGGTTGCCCGTGCGGTTTTTAGTTCTGGGAGATGTTTGCGATCGCCTTGTCGAATATCCTGTGCACGTAGCCTAAAGTAGGCTTCGTCAACTGCTTCAGCTGTTGCATTGGCGTGCAGCTGTAATATCTGATAGCACTCCGCTAAGGGCAAAGATGCAGGATTTGCCAATTCGTTAGGACTCACCACGAGTAGATACCTCAAATATCCATTGAGATTTCTCAATGTTGCTAGCATTCCCATTGCGCCCGGTCTTCAGCTACAGATCCAACGCATCTAACCCTTGCTTTCTGTAGTAGATGCGGAGCCTGATGCCCAATGTGAGTTGTTTCATAATCCAGTACAGTACTGTCAAAATAATGAAAGTAACAAATACAACGGCAGCTGGCCTTTTGGTAGTGAGTGTATTGAGCGTCAGGGCTACAATGCTGGTGGGGTCTGTAGCCAGGTCCCAGCTGTTGACACGGGTAAACCGGCCTAGATAGATGCCAATCGCGCTCAGCGCGTGGATGAATAGCTCTGTTGGCAGAATCAGCTTTTCGTTGCCGTACTTTTTGATGTAATAGTCCAGGTTGAGGATGGAGAGCACATAGGCCTCGAACCCGACGATAATGGCCGCACTGTGGAGTGGAATGAATATGAGTGCCACCACCCATACTCGAATGTAGTCCGCCCCAGCGCCACGAATCAGATGAATAATATCGGTGAGTACGTAAGGCGCATTGGGCAAAAATGCAATAAATCCGACCAGCCCCAGCCACCAGAGAACGGTCCTAGCACTCTTTTTACGGTTGAACAAAAAGACGCTCATTGCGATAGATATGACACCTAGCACAAACCACCATGCGACCTTGAGCTGAGCGGACTGGTCTCCGGCGGACAGCGCATTTATGAGTTGCATATACGCCTTCATGATGCGAGGCGTTCGGGGCTGTATGCCGACGATGCCAATGAGGGCAATGAGTGTAAGTGAAACCCATATCTTCGCCTTCGATAGCAGCTGACGACGAAAAAGCAGATAGCTTAAAAAAAGCGGTATAAACGCTAGAAATAAGTTCCATAAAATCCAGCCGCTGTATACGTTAGAAAAGGCGGCGGAAACATCTTTGAGGAGTGCGTTGAGGGTCGTCATGCTGTTTGGCTAAAGCGGAACTTTGTGGCTTGTCGTCGATAGCAGAAGCTACAGCCTAGCTTGAAGTTCTACGCTTGTAGGGTAGCGATCGCTCAATTTTTTCACTGCCCTAAAAATTCTTTGACGAGCAATATATATAGCAGGGCACATATCTGTAGTGACCAGAGAAGGTATTATGCCGGTGGCAATTCCTTTGTTTGCTTCTGCGATGCTTGTTGACCGTGAGCGATCGCACGAGCGCCAATCGCCTTTACTATGAATAAAACTAACCGTTATTGATATGTCTGGTTTCCAAAGACGGCAAAGCAGCTCCCTATCAGCCCGACTTACTCAGTCCATTACCCGAAAAACCGTCACCCAAAAAGGTGCGCTGCAAACGCCTGAACAAGCGGTCGGTGGACAGCTGCAAAAAGGAACGAGGCAGCTATCGAGGCCGCTGCTGCACATTTTGGAAGCTGACGAGCAGCCCGGTGATATGGTGCGAAGGCCCAAGGCAATCGCCCTGCAAGGCCAAAAAGACGTCTACATCGCCCGTGCAGAACTAGAGCTGCGAAACGCCATGCAGTCTTTGTCGTTTATGACGAACTCAGAGATTAATTCAATCTCCACGCTGACCGCACTTTCGTTGCCAAAAGCAGTCGCCCCCCTGTTTTGGACAATCAACGCGCTACTGCAAGAAAAGTACCAAAAGCCCAACGATAATAACCGCATCCATCACCGCAATCATGATTCTCGGCTGCTTTTTCAGCAGCTAGCCCAGCTGAACCTGATGCCTTGGTCTCGTAACTCGGTCGACTATCTGTATGCCGACGAGCTGCCCAGTGACACCATGTTTCCGATTGGTCACCCCATTCGTGGTCGCACCTACCGTCGCCATCCGTTTAAGAAGCGGTTCAATCACTACTATCCGGTCACGGACTATTTTTCCATGCTCTTTAAGGAGCGCGAGCAGTCGATGCTGTCGCTGCTAGGCGAGCTAGGCGCAACCAAAATCACCATGACGCCAATTCCGGCAACCTCAGAGATTGACTGTCAGGAAAATCTGGCGGCTCAGCTGCGTCAAAAGATGTTTAAGTACCCTGCCCGGACTGGAGAAATTCCTCGCTCTATCGACATTCGCCGTCATCCGTGGCTAGCTGGCGAACCCGCCTGGCAAGAGGTCGTGCGTGAGCGCCTAGAGCGCGGGGCGCTGTCTGCTCAGTTCCAGTTCGACTGCGATGTAATGGGCATGCTGAAGTCTCAAATTAAAATGATTGGTCAGCTAGTACCCGGCCTTGATTCGATGGTGCTACCCGACGGTTATAAAGATGTCGTGACCACGCAAATTCTTCAGACCCGGCGGGTTGAGGTCGAGTTTTGTGAGATGTGATCTAGCATGTGAAGGTGCGGGAGTACTATTATTGTTTGAAGCTTGGCGTTATCAAAGAGATAGTTAGATGCCCGAAATTAGCCGTTTTTTCGGCCTTATTATCACGATGTACTACAACGACCATTCGCCACCTCATTTTCATGTTCGCTATGGTAGTCAAAAGGCTCTAATCTCAATCGAAAATTTTACAGTCTTAGAAGGCAAACTCAAGTCTCGTGCCCTTGGTTTGGTCGTTGAGTGGGCATCTCTACACCAGGCTGAGCTAATGAATGATTGGGAGTTGGCTCGCCAACATGCAGAACTAGAGAAAATCCAACCGCTGGAATAAAGTCATGCTCAAGGATATTACTGATGTGAAACTTCTCGAGGGGTTTCGTTTACACATTACCTTTGAAGACGATGTGGAAGGAACTGTTGATATTCAAGAGATAGTAGACTTTACGGGTGTTTTTTCACCGCTTTCAGACCCAGAGTATTTTTCTCAAGTCACTGTTGATCCTGAGCTAGGTACTATCTGCTGGCCGAATCATGCCGATCTTGATCCAGATGTATTGTATTCCATAGTCACTAACTGTCCGCTACCGACTTATCCTGAAGCAACGACATCTCTGTAGGTAATCGACCTACAAAGCCAACCAGGCGTTTATGTTCGGAGATTGTGCAATTCTCCTCATCCAGACGTTGGGTAAAACTCTCTCTTGTGATGCTCACAAAGCCATAAGATATCGCCTTTTGGCGTCTTTACACGGGAGAGGTGACCCCATGTTTTCTGTTTATCTTTTTCTTTTAGGAATTCGTGGAGGGCGCGGAGGGCGCTGCCGCTGACTCGCTGAGTTTGTCGGTTTGGCGCTTGGGATTCTCTGTTGTCAATGAAGTCTCCATCATCGTC
The DNA here is from genome assembly GCA_038531675.1 of Cyanobacteria bacterium J06581_3. Lineage (GTDB taxonomy): Bacteria > Cyanobacteriota > Cyanobacteriia > Phormidesmidales > Phormidesmidaceae > Phormidesmis. The sequence continues at coordinate 65,124 of JBCBBK010000003.1, read as the reverse complement.
GGTGTAGGAGATGCTCGGCAAGGTTTTGACAATGTCGTTGGTGAGGGTGAGGTCGTCCTTGATGAGTTTGGCGTAGTCGGCGTCGGCGAGCGTGACCCAGGGGCCGATGATGGGGGTGACGTATTTGAGGATGTCGGTGATGCGTTTGAGGTGGGGGCCGATGGTGCTGAGCTACTGGCGGGGATTTTCGATAGTGTAGATACCGCCTTGCTGAACAGGGTGGAAGCAGCCGGGGTGCTCGCAGTAGAGCTGAAGGCTAAGCTTTTCGTTAGTGAGTCTGCCAAATTCGTAAATGGAGCGACCATCTCCACGTAGGGAAAAGAGGGTAGGGCAGGGAGATTCAATTTGTTTTTGGACGGCGCGGATTTCTTGGAGGACGTCTCTTTGAACGATAGCGCTGAGTTCTTGGAGATGCTGGCGTTGGGTTTCAAAGCCTTCGGTGAGGGTGTCTTGAAGAGAGTCTTGTAGGGTGTTGATCTTCTCTATGACTGCGCTTTGGGTGGTGTCGTGAATGCCGAAGAGAAGGCGGGTGACGGAGATGTTCTCCAGGCAATTGGGGCATTCGATGGTTTTCTTTGGCTGGGTGCGCTCCAGCCGTTTGGTGAGGTTGGCGTAGTCGAATTCGTGACAGCAGTCAATGGAGGCAGGATCAAGGCAGGGTAAGAGACGTGTGATTCTGAGGCCGGGGTAGCGGCCGAGGGTGAGTTCTATCCCGTCGCGGAGAATAGCAAAGAAGTTGTGGGGGATGGGGCCGCGTACAGTGAGATGGAGATGGTCGGCGTTGGTGGTTTCATCACGAAGGGTGCGGATGAGGGCGAGGTGCTTTTGGCTGCGATCACGGAAGAGAACGCCAGTACGCCAGTGAATACCATGTTCGACGGTGAATCTGTGCTGGCGAGCTATGAACCAGGTGGGAATGCCAGGAAGAATTTCGCTGAGCTGAAATTTCATGGAAATCTCTTTACAGTTAGATTCTTTCTTTTTATTTTCCCAGCGCCGTTTATAGTCAGGCTGTTCAAAAGGGAGACGTTCTACAACTATGCTTATGTCACGGTCTTCGAGGGTGCGATAGGAGAGATCGAACCTCTCCATGAGGCGCAAAAAGAAGTCGCGGAGGCCGATGGGGAGATCTTGCCATATTTTGTCCATACACTGGCGAGTGAAGATGCCATTGGAGCTTATGACTTCTTCCGCTTCGAGTACTTTGCTAATGTATTCTGTGACCCATTGGGGTTTGAGGATGACGAGGTCGTTGACGTCATCATCATTTTGAAAAAAAAGAATGTCCCCGAGTTCGTGAAGCCAGTTTGCTAGGACAGGTTTACCTTCTTTGGAAACACCCATTTTTTCCATGTTAGAAAAGAAGGTTTGAGGAGTTGTTTGTTTTTCTGGGCCTGTGCGAATGCTGTTGGCAAAGTTTAGCCAAGTAGTGGGCCAGCGTTCTCCCATGAGCGGAAGATTTGCGGCTGCCTGAGTGAGGGCATGCTTTAAAGCAGGGATTCCTTTTGCTGTTTTGTTACTGACTTCATAAAGGGCAACAATCTTTGGAAATTGTTTTTTGAGATCGGTGAGGGGAAGATCTGCGTCACGTTCGTCTGTGTAGGTGGCGACGAGGATGATAGGCGATTCTGGGGCGTTGGCACGAATGGTTTTGAGCCAGTAGACGAGCTTGCCCTGTTCGAAGCCAAGGCGGGCGTTGAAGGCGAGGAGGAAGAGGGAGCGGTTGGTGAGGAAGAACTGATGAGTGGCGTGGTAGATTTCTTGACCGCCGAAGTCCCAAGCGTTAAGCGTCATGGTGACGTCGGTTTCGGTGGGGTGGGATAGCGGTAGGGTTGTAATTTCTATCCCATGGGTGGTGGATTGTTGTGCCTGGAAAGGTTCATTTTTGAGTGCTCGGAGGAGGGAGGTTTTGCCGACGCCACCCTCTCCTACAATCAGGAGTTTGGAGAGCCACTGAGGTTCGTCTTTATTTTGTCGTTCTTTTAGGTACGTCAGTATTGCTCGGTAACCTTGATATAAAACCTCTGGAGGTGGAGAAACTAAATTGGGATTTTGGTCGAGAGAAAGCACTGTCAGGTTAGTGAGTTGTCCTAGCTCAGGCGGCAGTGTCTTTAATTGATTAGAGGAGAGAGAAAGCTTTATAAGGTTAGTGAGTTGTCCCAGCTCAGGCGGTAGCATCGTCAGTTGATTTTGGTCGAGGACAAGCCGGAACAGGTTAGTGAGTTGTCCTAGCTCAGGCGGTAGCACCGTCAGTTGATTTTGGTGGAGAAAAAGCTGCGTCAGGTTAGTGAGTTGTCCTAGCTCAGGCGGCAGCATCGTCAGTTGATTTTGAGAAAGGTCTAGCGTTGTCAGCTTGGTGAGCTGACCCAACTCAGGTGGGAGCGTTCCCAGCTCCATATCCGATAAATCCAAAAAAATATTGCCTGTTCTCAATGCTTCAGCTATTCTTCGTTTTGCTTCAGTGTTTTCCGTCGATAACATGGGCAAGAGGCGTGTTTTGGTAGCATGAGTAATGCCGGTAGCATAGCCTTATGGTCTACGTCTTTCAAGAAAAATTATTTCAGGCGTATTGATGGTGACGCTGGTTGCTGCACAATACCCAGAGATTCTAATCGCTGAGGGTCTTCAGCAAGGGCGATTTTGGTAATGGCACGAAAGTCGCTGAGCCAGCTACGTAGTTTAGCTAAGTGCCGGTCTCTCTTTTCGGTTGCCGATTTGGCTTCGCCCTTTCGCTTCTTTTGCAGCGCACTCGCTGCGGCAAGAGCCATTACCTTTGACTACGCCGCTTTCAGCTTTTGGGCACTGATGCCATATTTAGCAAGGACTATCAACGTCTGTTCATTGGCAAGGGCGTTGGTATAGAACTGGCTCGCCAGTGCCAGCCAGCTAGCGAGGTCTTTCTTCCAGCGACCTGTCAACGCGATTTCGGTAGCAATGCCGCTGCGACATGGCGCTGCGAGCGATTTTGAGGTGGGGAGTGTAGCTTTCTTTGGCAGCTTTTCAGGCGGCGTTGAGGGCAGCGGTTGCAGCGACCTGATTTGGCTGCTTGCTGGGCGAGTTGGGCGGGCGGTGAAGGCTTAGAGGGCGCAGCCTGCTCGGATGCGAGTGGCGGTGAAGGCTTCATACTGCCCAGCCGATTGCTAATTTTCGTCTACAGTTGAGTTAGACCATTTAGCTCGACCGCTCTTAAATCTTGCGTGATTAGACTATGAGCATCAAAGAACTCATTCAAGCTGAATTAGAACTTCTGTCAGAAGATGAGCTGGCAGAGCTGTACGAACTGATGAAGAACCGCAGTCAAAAATCAAAAGATAGCGATGATGAGCTAGGCAATCTGCTGGAAAGCTGTCAGGTGAACACAGGCATCTCTGATTTATCGTACCAGCACGATCACTACCTATATGGAACGCCAAAAAGAGCAGTTGAACAAGACCAAGTATGAATCGAGTTTTTGTAGATACGGCTGCTTGGCTTGCTTTATTAAATGCTGATGATGTGTGGCACGAAAAAGCACATGCTGTACGCTCTGACTTAACGCGTACAAGCTGTACTTTTGTCACGACTGACTTTGTGCTGTTGGAGGTCGCAGACGCGCTTTGTGCACCGAGATGTCGAAAAAGCACAGCTGACTTTTTGGAGCAGGTTTATCTCATAAAATCGATTCAAGTCATTGCGCTTAGTCAGGAGCTGTTTCGGCAAGGCTTAAAACTATACGCCCAGAGATTAGACAAAGACTGGGGTTTGACCGACTGCACCAGTTTTGTAGTAATGCAGCAGCAAAAACTGCTCACAGCTTTCACGTCGGATAAACACTTCGAGCAAGCTGGATTTACCCGCCTATTAGTTTGATGGTGTATATCGTACTCAAATGTTCTTTACATATCGTGCTGTCTCTCTACATAACTTGCTCTACTATCTAACTGAACTCACATAGGTTGACTTCATGTCGGTAGAAAAAGCCATCGCCTTTGACGACAGTTTGCGCACTCCCAAGCAGTGGCAGTCTCCCCCGCAAGAATTTCTATCCGTACTCCACGCACCGCAGCTCCCCTGGGTAAGTGACTCGCCTACCGGTAAACACCTCTTCCTTGCAGACCCCGTTGTTTACCCGCCCCTGGCAGAACTCGCCGCCCCTATGCACAAGCTAGCAGGTATGCGCGTCAACCCTGCCAACAACGGCTACTACGGCAGCTATGGTGCAACCTCTCCTCGCATCGTCCGTGTCGCAGATGGCACAGAAGCAGCACTCAACTTACCAGAAACGGCAGCAGTCACAGGTGTGCGATGGACGGCAGCGGGCGATCGCCTTGCCATAATCGTGTCCCAACCAGCTCACATCAGCCTATGGGTAGGCGACGTAAACGGCTCCCTCCACGAAATCGAAGGCCTCGCTCTCAATCCGCTATTGAGCAACCCCGTAAGATGGCTCCCCGATCAAAAGCGTCTGCTCGTGTGCTGCATTCCCGAGCGTGGCCCAGCCCCGGCACCACCTGCCATCCCCATCGGTCCAGAAATTCTAGAAGGCTCCGGTGCTTCGGCCCGCTCCACCTACGAGTCCCGCAACCTGCTCGAAACCGCCCACGATGATGCGCTGTTTGAATACTATGCAACCTCCGAACTCGCGATTGTAGAACCAGTGATAGATCCGGCAGCCAGTGACGCTACGCAGGTGAAAGTAATCAGCTCACCTGCACCCTATTTTTCTGCATCATTTTCGCCGGATGGTGATTACTTGCTGGTTAAGTGGTTGGTAAAGCCCTGGTCCCATCAGGTGGGCTGGGGACGGTTTGCCGAGCAGGTGGAGGTTTGGGACAAAAACTATGAAAAAGTGGCCGCGATCGCCTCTCTCCCCGTCGCCGAAAACGTCCCCGTCCATGGCGTCACCACCGGGCCACGCTCCATCGGCTGGCGTCCCACCGCGCCACACACACTCTTCTGGGTAGAGGCGCTAGATGGCGGTGACCCAAAGGCTGAAGTGCCGCATCGCGATCGCCTCATGCGCCTAACCGCCCCCTTCACCACTGAACCAGAAGAAATCTTCCGTGCCGAACATCGCATTCTTGCTGGTGAAAACGCTTGGGGCGCAGAAGGCGGTCTGTTAATGCTCACGCAGCGAGAGAGACTTCGCCGCTGGCAGTACGTCTGGCTGCTGGATGTCGATGCAGGCACCTCCCGCCTTTGGTTCGATCTCGACGAAGATGATAGCTACCAAGATCCAGGCGAGCCTTTACTTCGCCCACTGCCAAACGGATGCTGGGTGCTGCACCAAAAAGGTGACGCCGTTTACTTTACCGGGCAAGGCGATACAGACGAGGGCAGACGTCCCTTTTTAGATCTGCGCTCCTTGAACTCAAACAAATCAGAGCGTTTGTTCCGCTGTGATCCTGAACGCTTTGAAATGTCTATCGTGTTTGTAGAAGACGAGGAGCACTTTATCCTACGCTCGGAATCTGAGACGGAAGTGCCGAACTATTATTTGGCGACTTTGGGCGATGCCGTCGATGCAGCAGCAGGCGAAGCGACCCGGTCTCTGACGCGCTGCCCGATTACGCAGTTTGCAGACCCAACCCCCCAACTCCGCCAAATCGAAAAGCGGATTGTCCGCTACGAGCGTGAAGACGGAGTGCCGCTGAGCTTTCACCTGCACCTGCCACCAAATTATGAACCAGGCAAGGCTGTACCGACCGTGCTCTATGCCTATCCAGATGAGTTTTCCAGTGCAAAAACAGCTGGCCAGGTTCGTGGCTCAGCCCACCGCTTCATGCGACTATACGGCCCCTCTCACCTCTACTTTTTGCTGCAGGGCTACGCCGTTTTAGACCAAACATCCATGCCAATGCTGGGTGATCCAGAGACCGCCTACGACACCTTCGTGCCTCAGCTAGTCGCCGATGCGGAGGCTGCGGTACGCAAGGCCGTAGAGATTGGCGTAGCAGATCCCAAGCGCGTAGGCGTAATTGGCCATAGCCACGGCGGGCTGATGGTGGCAAATCTCATGGCCCACACTCAGCTGTTTCAGGCAGGCATTGCCCGTAGCGGCTCTTACAACAAAACCAATCAGCCCTTTGGTTTTCAGGCAGAGCGCCGGTCTCTGTTTGAAGCCAGGGACGCGTATATTCAGCTATCGCCCACCTTCTTTGCCGACCAGATCAAGCAGCCCATCTTAATCATTCATGGAGATGCCGATGCAAATCCTGGCACACTTACGTTTCAGTCTGAAGTGTTTTTCGAGGCGGTGAGAGGTTCCGGCGGAACAACCCGGCTAGTGTTGCTCCCATTCGAAGATCATGGATATCGAGCAAAGGAGAGTATCGAGCACGTCATTTGGGAGCAACTTCGCTGGTTTGACACGTATTTGAAAGGGGACGTGGCATCATGAGACTTTAACCACGAAAAAGTCGCTCACCGCTAGAACGGGAGCGACTTTTCGTGAACTATTCAGAACCGCTAGCCTACGCTGCTAGCAACCTTTTCTTTTTGCACACCCGCTTCCGCGCTGTCCGCCTCAGAGGGTGGCACCACCTGCCAGAACTTCGGCAGATAAGTTTGCCAGTCTGCCAAAATACGCTTCGCCTTAGCACTACCCGTCCGGTCAGCATGCGCCTCAATCAACGATTTCAGCTGCTGCTCACCCGCATCGGTCAGAATCCGCTGCACCTGCACAATCTCAGGATTCACCCGCGTCTGGAAGTCGCCTGACTCATCTAGGAAATAGCCCAGACCGCCCGTCATTCCAGCACCTACGTTGCGGCCAACGCCACCAAGCACGACCACAACGCCGCCAGTCATATATTCACAGCAGTGGTCACCCGCGCCTTCTATCACCGCGATACCCTTGGAATTCCGTACGCCAAAGCGCTCGCCTGCAATACCATTCACGTATAGCGTCCCGCCGCTAGCGCCGTAGATGCAGGTGTTACCCACAATCACGTTGTCTTCAGCTGCGTAGGTAGCACCTTCAAACGGTTTGATGATAATTTCACCGCCGTTCATGCCCTTACCAACGTAGTCGTTGCCTTCCCCGGTGAGGGTGAGTTTCATTCCTGCTAGGTTAAAGGCTCCGAAACTTTGGCCTGCGCTGCCGCTGAAGTTCAGGTTTAGCTCGCCTTTGAAGCCGGTGTTGCTGTACTGCTTGGCGATCGCACCCGAAATCCGCGCCCCAATCGTCCGGTCCGTATTAATCACATCCCAGTTCTTCGTAACCACCCCATGATTCGCAATAGCCTCAGACACCCCAGCATCTGCCAAAATCTCATCGTCTAGCACAGAGCCATTAGTATGAATATCGCCATGATTTAGCCAGGCGCGATCGCTTTTCACATCCGGCAACTGCAACAGCGCCGACAAGTTGAGTGCCTTCGTCTTAGCCAACGTCACATCATCACGCGCCACTAGCAAATCAGCCCGGCCAATAATCTCATTCAGCGAGCGATAGCCCAGCTTCGCCAGCAAAGAGCGGACTTCCTCCGCAATAAAGTAGAAGAAATTCACTACCTTACCCGGCGTTCCAGGGAACCGCTTACGCAACGCTTCCTGCTGCGTCGCCACCCCAACAGGACACTGATTAGTATGGCAAACCCTCGCCATAATGCAGCCTTCTGCAATCATCGCAATCGAGCCAAAGCCGTACTCTTCAGCGCCCATCAGTGCGCCCATAATCACGTCCCAGCCCGTTTTTAGGCCACCGTCTACACGGAGTAGAACGCGATCGCGCAGTTGATTGTCCATCAATGCTCGATGCACTTCCGTCAGCCCCAGCTCCCAGGGCAGACCCGCATGTTTAATCGAACTCAGCGGAGAAGCCCCTGTGCCCCCGTCATGTCCAGAAATTTGAATCACATCAGCATTGGCCTTCGCCACACCCGCCGCAATCGTCCCGATGCCCACTTCCGCAACCAGCTTTACCGAAACGCCTGCCTTCGGATTAATCTGATGCAGGTCAAAGATTAACTGAGACAAATCCTCAATCGAGTAAATGTCGTGATGGGGCGGTGGAGAAATGAGCGTCACGCCAGGCTTTGACTTCCGCAGGGAGGCGATATATTCACTCACCTTCTTCCCAGGCAGTTGACCGCCCTCACCGGGCTTAGCACCCTGCGCCATCTTAATTTCAATCTGCTTCGCGCTCATCAAATACTCCGGTGTCACGCCAAAGCGTCCCGAAGCTACCTGCTTAATTGCAGAAGAGGCCGTGTCTCCATTCTCTAGCCCTTTCAAATGAGGCAGCGTCGCCGAAAGCCCCTCGCCATCCACATCGTCCAACACCTTGAATCGCACGGCGTCCTCACCGCCTTCCCCAGAGTTTGACTTACCGCCAATCCGGTTCATCGCAATGCCCAAAGTCTCATGAGCTTCTCTCGATAGTGAGCCTAGTGACATGCCACCCGTACAGAACCGCTTCATAATCGATTCTACCGATTCCACTTCAGAAAGCTCGATAGAGTCTCTGTCACCTTCAAAGTCCAACAGATCGCGCAGCGCCGCAACGGGTCTGCCCTTCAGCTGCTCACGATAAATCTCGTAGTGGTCGTATTGCTTGGTTTTTACCGCCTTGTGCAACAACTTAGTCATGGCTGGGTTGTTCATGTGATACTCACCCGATGGCCGCGATTGAACAAAGCCCATATTCTCCAGTCGCTTCTTAGCAATTTCTGGAAATGCCTTTTCATGGAAGCTCAGAATCTCTTTTCCTAACTCTTCAATTCTCAGACCACCCAAACGAGACACGCTGCCTCTAAAGGAGAGTTCTATCAGGTCTTCCCCAATGCCAATTGCCTCAAAGATCTGTGCTCCTCGATAGCTGCTAATCAGCGAAATTCCCATCTTAGAGAGAATTTTGAGCAGACCGTTCTCCACCGCTTTACGGAAGTTTGCCTGAGCGCCGTTCAGCGAAGAGACTGGTAGTTTGCCGCTCTTCATTTGTTTCTGCGTTTTACTATCAGCCCACCAGTGGCGAATTGCTTCCAGGGTCAGGTAGGGGCAAATCGCTGTGGCACCATAGCCCAGCAAGCAGGCAAAGTGATGGGTGCTCCAGCACTGCGCCGTATCTACGATGATGGAGGTCTGCATCCGTAGGCCTTCGCGAATCAGATGGTGATGTACCGCGCCGACGGCTGCAAGTGGTGGAATGTAGGTCTGGGTTTCGCTGAGGGTCGTGAGGTTGCCCTCAGCATTGATGCGATCGCTCAAAATCAAAATCTGACCGCCCGCCTTTACCGCCTCAGCTGCCCGCTCACACAGTGTCTTTATCGCACTCTCCAGTCCGCTTGCGCCACTATCCACCGCAAACAGCGTAGAAATCTCATGGGTCGGAAAGTCCGAGTCCCGAATCATATCCATTTCTATGTCATTAATCACCGGAGACTCCAGCTTCAGTAGCCGGGCCTGTTCAGGATGCTCCTCCAGCAAGTTGCCCTGCGCCCCCAGCTGCGTGGACAGCGACATTACCAAACGCTCTCTGAGCGGGTCAATCGGCGGGTTCGTTACCTGGGCAAACCGCTGCTTGAAGTAGTTGTACAGCAGGTGCGGCTTGTTCGACAGCACGGCCAGCGGCGTGTCGTTCCCCATGCAGAAGGTGGGCTCTTTGCCCTGGGCGGCCATGTCCTGAATGATCATGTCCATATCTTCCGCACTCAAGCCGAAGGCAGTTTGCTGGGTCAGCAGCGATTGCTTCTCCAGATACGTCTCTTCTTTAAATAGCTGAGGCGAAATGTCTTGTCTTCGCTCTGCTAACCATTCACCGTAGGGCTGAGCCTGGGCAATTCGCTTTTTAATATCCCAGTTCTTCAGAATCTCGTGGCCTTCTTCAAAGTCCACGGCCAGCATTTGCCCCGGACCCAGGCGACCTTTCTCAACGATGTCTTCGATGGGGATATTCACCACGCCCGCTTCCGAAGACACGATGACGTAGCCATTTTTCGTTACCACGTAACGAGCAGGGCGCAGGCCATTTCTATCTAGCGTTGCACCCACCTGCTTACCGTCGCAGAATACGACTAGTGCTGGGCCATCCCAGGGTTCCTGGATGCTGCTGTAGTATTCGTAGTAGTCAATGATTTCGGGGTAGTCGGCTAGCTCCGGCTGGTTGTGGTACGCCTCGGGCACCATCATGGTTAGCGCCTGGGCAGGCGATCGCCCTGTCCGCACTAGCAGCTCCATCACATTATCCAAATTGGCCGAGTCGCTATTCTCTACATTCACGACCGGCTTTAACAGGTCCAAATCCTCACCCCAGCTCGGGTGAGACAAATTCGCCTGACGAGCCCTCATCCAGTTGATATTGCCAACCAGCGTATTAATTTCGCCGTTGTGACCTAGCAATCTCATCGGGTGCGCCAGAGGCCACTTCGGCAGCGTGTTCGTGCTAAACCGTCGATGATATACCGCAAACGCACTCTGGTAGTCAGTATTTTGCAAGTCCTTATAGAACCGGCCTAGCACTTCAGATCGCACCATGCCCTTGTACACGATGGTGCGGCCCGAAAAAGAACAGACGTAGGCTTCGCCGAGGGATTTTGCATCGGCTGGCTCAGAGGCCGGGTCACTCGCGAGCTGGCTGATGGCTTTTTCGAAGCGGCGACGGGCCAAGAAAAGCGATCGCTCCAGCGCATCGCCTTCCAATGAACTGGACGTAACCACGGCCTGAGCAATCTTCGGCTGAAATTCTCTTGCTAGCGGCCCCAGCGTTTCAGATGCTACTGGAACCTCTCGCCAGCTCACAAACGTCAGCCCAGTCGCCCGAACCGCTTCCTCAAACTGAGCCCTGGCCGTTTTTTCTGCGAGCTCAGCCTGTGGCAAAAACACCATCGCAATGCCGGTATTGCCTTGGGTTAGCTCACCTGTGCCTGCTTCAGCCGCCCAGCCTTGCAGCAGCGTCCAGGGAATAGCGGTCATAATTCCCGCCCCGTCTCCCGATTCCTGATCTGCGCAGCAACCTCCTCTGTGCTCCATGCACGACAGCGCTGTCAGCGTATCTATCACCAACTGGTGGCTGGCGTGTCCTTTCTGATCTGCAATAAACCCGACACCACAAGCATCTCGTTCTTCTACGAGCCAGCTTGGCCCCAAGGGCTCCAGTACATCCGTTGTGAAAGTTGTTGGATTGAGAGTCACGCGCGTGTTCACCTGCTGGAAGATTTCTTTAAATTATATAGAAATATTAAAAACTAGTGAAGTTCATCAATAACCTTTTTAAGAAACGCTGTGTGTTGAGCGCTCGTTGTGTTTTTGCAAAGATTGGTTTGATAAGCTTCTCAGTAGGGGGTGCCAATTACTACAGGTGGCCGTCAAAAGAGACATCCTAACTGAGCGATTTGGCAGTTTCAGGCGGCAAATGGGCTGCAAACGAGATCACTTCGCAGACGGTGTAATCACTGTCAGAGTTTGCCTACCGCTTCTCGCGCATATCAATAGATTGAAGGTAACTCTCTTAGTAAGAAAGTTTGTCCTGTCGGGAAACCTTCAGGAAAAAGAAGTTTTAGAAGGTGCATCCACTAGATGGGTCTTACGTAAATCTGTGGCTCAAGTAACTTTCTAAGAAGATTTTCACCTTGACGGGTCTTTTTGAGTGACTCTAAATAGTCACATCTATTTATTTTCTCGACGGCAATCCTTCCCTACCTAGTTTGGACAAACGGAACTCCATGAAATCCTTGTTTCCCCATGAGCGGGTTTCTTCATCTCCTGCCCAACCTTCGGCTACTGCTCAATCTTTGAGGCGGCGCATACGTCGCCGAGCACGGCGTAGGGTAAATAGGCTATCGGTGGGTAAGGCGATTTCTGTACTGGCGATGACCGCTTTGGGCTGGGCTGCGATTAACTCGCTTGGGGTTCCTTCTGACCGTTCTGCCACTGTCAACCTGCCGCCCATTCAGCTAGATGATTCGGCACCTTATTCCACTGCGCTAATCGCCGATACTGCCGAGGTGAATCCACAGAAGGGTGCTCCTGCCTTTCAGCTACCGACTCAGTCCGTTGCAAAAGCGAATAATCCCGCCCAAATTTCCGGCACTCAAATTAACATAAATGGCCAGTCATTTCCCGGTATCTGGCAGCAGCGAGATGGACGAATCGGTATCTCGATTGCCAGCATGGCCAACCTCATTGGCTTAGAGCTGTTGAGCACGACTGCCCCCAACCAGCAGCCCATTCGCTGGTTTCCGGCGACTCAGGACGGGGTGATGACATTGCCTGCCTGGTGGGATGCTACTAACCGATACATCGACATTGCCGATTTGGCCGTGGCCGCAGGCTGGACAGGACAGCCCAATGGCAACACGCTTCAGCTGGTGATGCCTCAGCGTCAGACTCTGGGCGTTCGCCAGGGGAAGCAAACCTGGGGCGATCGCGTCGTCGTCGACCTTAACGGTCCGGCTGCCTGGCACATGGAAGCTGCCGATATGTACACCGTCACCATCGCTGGCTCAATTTCGCCGGAAATGGTCCGTGCCTTCCGCGCCGTCCCCGGTAACTTAATTACTCAACTCCACGTTGCCCCCCTTGACGGTAAAACTGTTGTCAAGCTCAAAACCAAAGGCGGTGCGACGCCGCAGATTTGGACGGCTGGCAACCCGGCCAGGGTCGTTATAGATATCCGTCGCGATGCCATGGTAGAGCGTGACGTGGCTTGGTCGCCGGGTCTGCGCTGGCGACAGCAGTACATCAATGTGGGCCAGCACCGTTTCCCGGTGTACATGTTCATCGCTCAGCCCAATCCCGGCACCCTGGCGCTACGCCCCATTCATGCCAATCCTAGTACCGCTACCGGTATCGAGCCTATCTTGACTCAGGCTCAAAGACAGCGAGTCGCAGGTGCGGTGAATGCAGGCTTTTTTAACCGTAATAATCAGCTACCGCTAGGTGCGGTTCGCAATGCGGGACAGTGGATTTCTGGGCCAATCCTTGGCAGAGGCGCAATGGCCTGGAACGACCAGGGTGACCTGGTAATGGATCGGTTTGCGCTCAGTGAGTCTGTGACCACGGGAATTGGAGAGTCTCATTCAATTCTGGCGGTTAACAGTGGTTATGTGCAGGCGGGGATTGGTCGCTACACTCACGGTTGGGGTGCAAGCTACACGCCGATTGTGGACAACGAAATTGTGGTGACGGTGCGCAATAACGTGGTGAGCGATCGCAAAACCATGGGCCGCGCTGGCACGGGTAGCGTATCGATTCCCGTTGATGGTGAGGGCTATCTGCTGGCCTTTAGAAGCAACCGCACTGCGGGTGAAACGTTTGCGCCGGGTACCGAGGTCTTGCTCTCTAGCCAAAGTCAGCCTGCTATTTTTGAGCAGTACCCTAACGTGATGGGCGGTGGGCCGCTTTTGATACGCGATCGCAACATTGTCCTCAACCCCCAGCTCGAAGGATTTAGCTCCAACTTTATTCAGGGCTCAGCCCCTCGCACCGCCGTAGGCAAGACCGCAGACGGCACCTGGATCATCGCCACCATGCATGACCGAGTAGGTGGACGTGGCCCCACACTACGCGAAACTGCCCAGATCATGCAGCAGCTAGGCTCAGTCGATGCTCTAAACCTTGATGGGGGTAGTTCTTCTAGCCTCTATCTAGGTGGCCAATTACTCAACCGTCAGCCCCGCACCGCAGCCAGGGTTAATAACGGCATTGGCTTATTTGTGCTTGGTCAGGAATAACCCGTATGGCACCCGACAATTGTTTGCGCTTTAACTTCGGTTAATACGGATGAAGACTTAATAGAGATATTGATGGCGCTGCCTCCCAACAGGAGGCAGCCAAATAGCTTTTGCTAGTATTTAGACTGCTCGAAAATGTGTTGTCTGGAGGTGCGTTGTCTGGAAGCTTGAGCGCTTTCCTGTTGTGTCTTCTACAGCTGTGCTCTTTACCAAGTAGCCTTGTATACAGCCCTTTTCCTGATAATTTTATTTTATTTAAGTATGCTTACTCAGTAGGGCCTGTATTTAGGCTGAGCGGCTACCGACTAAATTGGCTATCCTTTGGTGAGTTCTGAGCTAATCTTTCGAGCTGACCTAGCTCAATCCGGTCTGGGTACTATTCACAACAGAAAGCGCAGCACTATCTATTCCGCATTCTAATCATTCACATTCTACAAAGAGGAAACCATTGGTATGGTTCAGTCCACAGAACGTTCCACCCTAGAAGCACCTGTTGATATTCCTAATCTTGAAAGCAGCGTTGCAGCTACTGAACTGCGACCCTGGGGCTCTTTCACGGTTTTAGAGGTTGGTGCTGGTTACAAAATTAAGCGCATTGAGGTCAAGCCTGGTCATCGTCTGAGCTTGCAAATGCACCACCACCGCAGTGAGCACTGGATCGTTGTTTCAGGGACTGCAAAAGTTACCTGCGGTGACAAAGAGACCATGCTATGCACGAATCAGTCTACTTACGTGCCTGCCTGCACCTCTCATCGCCTCGAGAACTCTGGCGTTATTCCCCTCGTTCTAATCGAAGTCCAAAATGGTGAATACCTGGGCGAAGATGACATCACTCGCTACCAGGACGACTACGCTCGCCACGATAAGTAGGCCCTCGGCAATAGAAAATAAACATAAGGTGAGTGTGACGTCACGCTCACCTTTTTTAGGTTCTGAGAGGCAGTGCTGAGATAAGGTATACGAATCGTTCCTTCTCATTGCACACCGATGATTCGACTGACCCCGGCTGCTCGCCAGGAAATTGCTCGCCTCAGACAAAGGCAAAATCAGTCTGAAGCAATCTGCCGCTTGGGCCTGCAACCTAGCAGCTGCGCTCAATGGGCCTACACGCTTAGTTTGACAGCGTCTACCGAGGGCGATGATGATGTCTACGAATTTCAAGGGCTTCAGGTAGCAGTCAACCGAGAGCACGCTTCCTACGTTCAAGGCTTGGAAATAGACTTTGCTGAAGACCTCACGGGTGGGGCTTTTCGCTTTGATAATCCCTTGGCTACTGAGAGCTGCCGCTGTGGCTATGCGTTTGCGATTCGATAGCAGACGTTGGTGCGTGCATAGATTCGGGTCACAAAATAATTCGCTGTGATTGACAAGGTAAAAATAACCGCGATAGTATTGGATCTCATGACAACTTTTTTGCGGAGTTATATTCCCCCGCCTTATGCCTACGATTCAACAGCTCATTCGCACTGAGCGTTCCAAAGCGACCAAGAAAACGAAGTCTCCAGCCCTCAAAAGCTGCCCTCAACGTCGTGGCGTTTGCACCCGTGTGTACACCACCACCCCCAAGAAGCCCAACTCGGCTTTGCGGAAAGTTGCCAGGGTTCGCCTGACTTCTGGGTTTGAGGTTACGGCCTATATCCCCGGTATTGGCCACAACTTGCAAGAGCACTCCGTTGTAATGATTCGCGGTGGTCGTGTTAAAGACCTGCCGGGTGTTCGCTACCACATTATCCGTGGCACGCTTGACACTGCTGGTGTCAAAGACCGTCGCCAGGGCCGTTCTAAATACGGTGCCAAAAAGCCCAAAGAGTAATTTTCGGGTGTAGTTTTGGGTGATTTGCTTTTGTGCTTGAGCGCGATCGCATTAGCCCTTAGCCTTTACGTATAGGCTTTTCTCATAATCGACTACTTTTACCTTTTGGTATGGTCCTTTCAAAATTAGCGCCAGGGTGGATAATGCTGAGATTCCCTTGCTGCAGCTGTTTGACAAGGTCGTTGCGTTCCATACCAAAAGTCAAAAAATATTTTGATTCCGTTTCCATTCTCTCCATTCTTAAAAGGGTTAATTCCTCATGTCTCGTCGTTCAGCCGCAACCAAGCGTACCGTTCCCCCAGATTCTGTTTACAACAGCCGTCTGGTCAGCATGATGTCTCGTCGGATTATGCTCAGCGGTAAAAAATCCGTCGCCAACAAAATTCTCTACGGTGCGTTCAAAATTATCGAAGAACGCACTGGCAACGATCCGCTCGAAACGTTCGAACAAGCCGTACGCAACACAACACCCCTGGTAGAAGTCAAGGCTCGCCGGGTCGGTGGTGCAACTTATCAGGTCCCCATGGAAGTACGTTCCGAGCGCGGTACAGCCTTGTCTTTGCGCTGGATCACTCAGTTCTCCCGTTCACGGGGCGGTCGTACCATGGCTGGAAAGTTGGCCAATGAGCTCATCGACGCGGCTAACGAAACGGGTGGAGCCGTTCGCAAGCGCGAAGAAACGCACCGTATGGCAGAAGCGAACAAAGCGTTTGCTCACTACCGTTACTAAGCCTGACGTCTGCTTTGTGCTGCGCACTGTTGACCCAGTGCGTAGCGAAGTCAACTCACCTGAGACAAACGCTGCTGAGCACAAACCGCTCAGGAGTTTTTATAATGATTACTCGTTGCAGATTAGGCGCTAGTTCCTGTTTTCTGTAAAATTGCCAAGGAGACCTGGTATGCCCCGAACTACGCAAATAGAAGACGTTAGAAATATCGGGATTGCTGCTCACATCGACGCAGGCAAAACGACGACAACAGAAAGAATTCTGTTTTATTCTGGTGTCGTCCACAAAATCGGTGAGGTCCACGACGGTAACGCGGTTACTGACTGGATGGAACAGGAAAAAGAGCGTGGTATCACCATTACGGCAGCTGCGATCTCTACCACCTGGCGCGACCACCAAATCAACATTATTGATACCCCTGGGCACGTAGATTTCACCATTGAAGTAGAACGCTCCATGAGAGTGCTCGACGGTGTTGTCGCCGTCTTTTGTTCCGTGGGTGGCGTACAGCCTCAGTCTGAAACGGTTTGGCGTCAGGCTGATCGCTACAAGGTGCCTCGCATTGCTTTCGTCAACAAAATGGATCGTACGGGTGCAAACTTCTTCAAGGTCTACGAGCAGGTGAAAGACCGCTTGCGGGCCAAAGCTGTGCCTTTGCAGATCCCGATTGGTGCAGAAGATCAGTTTCAAGGCGTGGTCGACCTTGTAGAGATGAAAGCCCACCTTTACAACAATGATTTGGGTACAGATATTCAGGTGACTGATATCCCGGAAGAAGTCCAAACAGTCGCCGAAGAGTATCGCACCATTTTGCTGGAGACAATTGCTGAGACTGACGATGACTTGATGGAGCGCTATCTGGAAGGTGAGACCATCACCTCCGAAGCGCTGATGGCTGGCATTCGCAAAGCAACCATTGAAGATAAGCTAGTGCCGATGTTCTGTGGCTCTGCCTTTAAGAATAAAGGTGTGCAGCTGCTGCTAGATGCGGTGGTTGATTATTTGCCTTCCCCGCCTGAAGTGCCTCCCATTGAAGGCTTGCTACCAAATGGTGAAACTGGCGTTAGGCCGGCTAGTGATGACACGCCGGCGGCAGCGTTAGCTTTCAAAAGCATGGCAGATCCCTATGGGCGACTGACCTTTATCCGCGTTTATTCAGGTGTGCTCAAGAAGGGTAGCTACATCTACAACTCTACTAAGGATAAAAAGGAGCGTATTTCGCGGCTGATTATCCTGAAGGCCGATGAGCGCATTGAAGTAGACGAAATGCGCGCTGGAGACCTGGGTGCGGCGCTGGGGCTGAAGTATACGTTTACGGGCGATACCGTGTGTGATGCGGATGAGCCCATTGTCTTGGAGTCTCTGTTTATTCCCGAACCTGTGATTTCGGTTGCGGTAGAGCCTAAAACCAAACAAGATATGGAGAAGCTCTCAAAAGCCCTCCAGTCACTATCTGAAGAAGATCCTACGTTTAGAGTCAGCATTGACCCTGAAACGAATCAGACGGTGATTGCTGGTATGGGCGAGCTTCATTTAGAAATTCTCGTTGACCGTATGTTGCGAGAGTTCAAGGTTGAGGCCAATGTCGGTATGCCCCAAGTGGCCTACCGCGAAACGGTCCTCAAACCTGCTAAAGCAGAGTCGAAGTTTATTCGGCAGAGCGGCGGCAAAGGCCAATATGGCCATGTTGTGATCGAGCTAGAACCCGCTGAACAAGGCTCAGGCTTTGAGTTTGTCAGTAAGATTGTAGGCGGAACGATTCCCCGGGAATTTATTGGTCCTGCTGAGCAAGGGATGAAAGAAGCTTGCGAATCTGGTATTCTAGCCGGATATCCATTAATTGATGTAAAGGTCACGTTAGTGGATGGGTCGTATCACGACGTCGATTCGTCTGAGATGGCATTCAAAATCGCTGGTTCTCTGGCGGTTAAGGATGCTGTAATGAAGGCATCTCCGGTTCTTTTGGAACCCATGATGAAGGTCGAAGTGGAAGCTCCAGAAGACTTCCTCGGAGATGTGATGGGAGATCTGAACTCTCGTCGCGGTCAGATTGAGGGGATGGGCTCTGAAGATGGCATTACCAAGGTGACCTCTCGGGTCCCTTTGGCTGCGATGTTCGGGTATGCCACAGACATCCGCTCCAAAACTCAGGGAAGGGGTTCCTTCTCGATGGAGTTCAGCCAGTACGAGGAGGTTCCGCGTAATGTAGCTGAGGCGATTATCGCCAGAAATAAAGGGAACGCATAGTTAGTTTTAGGAACACAAAGAGAAATTCATGGCACGCGAAAAATTTGAAAGAAGTAAACCCCACGTTAACATCGGCACCATTGGCCACGTTGACCATGGTAAAACTACGCTGACTGCGGCTATCACCATGACACTAGCTGCAGCAGGTAGTGCCAAGGCTCAGAAGTATGATGAGATCGACGCGGCTCCTGAGGAGAAAGCGCGCGGTATTACTATCAACACTGCTCACGTTGAGTACGAGACGGCGAGCCGTCACTATGCACACGTGGATTGCCCTGGTCACGCTGACTATGTGAAGAACATGATCACGGGTGCAGCTCAAATGGACGGTGCCATTCTGGTGGTTTCTGCGGCTGATGGCCCTATGCCTCAAACTCGCGAGCACATTTTGCTGGCGGGTCAGGTTGGCGTACCTAACATTGTTGTGTTCATGAACAAGCAAGATCAGGTTGACGACGAAGAGCTGCTTGAGCTTGTTGAGCTAGAAATTCGTGAGCTGCTCAGCTCCTATGACTTCCCTGGCGATGATATTCCTGTTGCGTCAGGTTCTGCGCTCAAGGCGGTTGAAGCGCTGACGGCAAATCCTAGCGTTGCCCGTGGCGACGACGAGTGGGTCGACAAAATCCACGCGCTGATGGATGAAGTGGATGCTTACATCCCGACGCCTGAGCGTGAAGTCGACAAGCCCTTCCTAATGGCGGTTGAGGACGTGTTCTCGATTACGGGTCGTGGTACAGTTGCGACTGGTCGTATTGAGCGTGGTGTGGTTAAGGTTGGCGAGACTGTACAGCTTGTCGGTATTCGTGACACTCGCGATACTACAGTAACGGGTGTTGAGATGTTCCAGAAGACGCTGGATTCTGGTATGGCTGGCGATAACGTTGGCGTACTGCTTCGTGGTGTACAAAAAGAAGATATCGAGCGTGGCATGGTATTGGCTAAGCCCGGTTCGATTACGCCTCACACCGAGTTTGAGTCTGAAGTATATGTGCTCAACAAGGAAGAGGGCGGTCGACACACGCCTTTCTTCCCTGGTTACAAACCTCAGTTCTACGTGCGTACAACTGATGTAACGGGTTCTATCGAGAGCTTTACAGCTGATGACGGCAGTGCGGCTGAGATGGTGATGCCTGGTGATCGCATCAAAATGAACGTAAAACTCATCAACCCCATCGCGATTGAGCAGGGCATGCGCTTTGCAATTCGTGAAGGTGGCCGTACCGTAGGTGCGGGCGTCGTTTCCAAAATCACTAAGTAATTTTGGACTCGTAACGCGATAAGCTATGGGGGCGCAGTAACGCTGTGCCCCCTATGTTCTGTCTCAGTTCTAATGCAAGTGGTCATAGACGCCTAAAGTCGACCTGGCAATCAGAGACGCTGAACAAAATCTGAACCTAGAAAACTAAACACAAGCGTTCTAAGCGCTAACATTTTCCATGGCCGCTACTATTCAACAGCAGAAAATCCGCATTCGTCTCAAGGCATTTGACCGCCGTTTGCTGGATACTTCTTGCGACAAAATTGTCGAAACTGCCAATCGCACAAACGCTACAGCCGTTGGCCCAATTCCGCTCCCTACCAAACGCAAAATTTACTGTGTACTGCGATCGCCCCACGTAGATAAAGACTCTCGTGAGCATTTTGAAACGCGCACCCACCGCCGCATTATCGATATCTATCAGCCTTCTTCCAAAACAATTGACGCGCTGATGAAGCTCGACTTGCCCGCAGGTGTGGATATTGAAGTCAAGCTGTAAATCAAACTGTAAAATTGAACGTCTGAATCAACTGCTTGTATCTGCACGGGGTAAGCGCCTGCGTTAAAATAAATATAGCGTCGTAACGGCTAGCTTCAATGCCTTTACGCCTTTTGGCCTTACCCTGGACACAATGGACTTTTCGCCTTCAGTTGCCGTTCGAGAACTGCCCCTCTTTCCGCTACCTGAGCTGGTTTTGTTCCCCGGGCGGCGACTCCCCTTACACATTTTTGAATTTCGCTATCGTATTTTGATGAATACGATTTTGCAGGGCGATCGCCGCTTCGGGGTGCTAATGGTAGACCCTACAACCGGCGAAATTGCCAAGGTTGGCTGCTGCGCAGAAGTGATTCACTATCAGCGTATGCCCGATGATCGCATGAAGATTATGACCCTGGGTCAGCAGCGGTTTCGCGTTTTGGACTATGTCCGTGAGACGCCTTATCGAGTGGGCCTAGTGGAGTGGATAGAAGACGAGCCAGTCGAAGAAAATCTGGTTCCCTTAGCCGATGAAGTTGACCAGCTGCTAAGGGATGTGGTCCGACTCTCTGCAAAGCTAACCAGTCAGGATATAGACTTTCCCGATGACATTCCAGATTTGCCCCTGGAGCTGTCCTATTGGGTGGCTAGCACGCTCTATGGCGTTTCGTTAGAGCAGCAGTCACTGCTTGAGATGCAGAATACGCTGAGCCGCCTAGAGCGCGAGGCTGAAATTTTAACCTCTACGCGGAATAATTTGGCGGCGCGGACGGCGCTGAAGGACGTGCTGGAATAGGCTTTGGAAGAGAGGCTATCTAGAATAAAACGTGAGAAGCGGGCCTACAAAACCTCCTGAACGGCAGTCAAATCATAGCTGCCAAATATTTTCAGCTTAGCTGTGTGCATTTTCAGCAGCTCCAATGCTGTCTGTGTAGTGCGCTCTGCGGCGTTCGCTTCAATATCGACGAAAAAGATATAGTCACCCAGCAGTCGCTTGGTAGGTCTCGATTCGATGCGGCTCATATTGATGTTGAGCGCCGAAAAGAGCTGTAGGGGCTTGAGCAGTGCGCCTGCCTCGTTGCTGCGTAGGCTAAAGGCGAGTGAGGTGTACTGCCCCTGATTAGCAGGCTTGTGCCCCAGTACCCAAAAGCGGGTGTAGTTGTCGGCAAAGTCATTGATGGGGTGGGCGAGGATGGGTAGGTCGTAGACTTTAGCCCCCCAGCTTGAGGCGATCGCACCCAGGCGCTTATTTTCCTGAATATCAGGCAGCCGCTCCGTTGTGGAGCTAGCACTTACTAAATTAGCACCTGACATATTAGCTTCTAGCCACTTCTGACACTGCGAAAGCGCCTGCGGATGCGAGTACACTGTCTTGATATCTTTGAAGCTGTCGGCTTTCGAAATGAGTGCGTGCCGTATGGGTAAGGTAAACGCCTGCTGAATCTGTAGTGTGTCAATTTCCCAGAGGGTATCGAGCGTGAAGGTAACGCCGCCGCCAATAGAATTTTCAACCGGGACGACGCAAAAGTCAGTTTGCCGTTCGGCGGCGGCGCGAATTGCTCCGGTGATGGTGGTGTATGCCTTAAGTTTGCTAGTCTGTTGCCCCGGTGCTGGCCGTATGCTCTGCGCATAGGTGGCAGCTGCAAACTCTGAGAATGTGCCTTTGGGACCAAGGTGCGCGATAGAAACTGACATAGAGGAAGGATCTCGACAATGCTACAGAAGTGCTAGGGTTAGCTTATACGCATTCCCTTTTGTTTCACCTGCCCGTTATGCTTCGCTTCAGCGCTTCCCAATCGGTGACCATTTCAGTCCCGCCAGAGCCAGCGCCTATACAAACCTACCTGAGCGAAGTAGACCGGCTAGTTTACGCATTGATAGATGAGCAGCAGGTAGAAAAGCTTAACCCCAATTTATTTAGAGTCAAAGTCCGCTCGATTCGCTTCGTTGGCCTATCGCTACAGCCAGTGTGTGATATTGCGGTGTGGATAGAAGGAGACACGGTTCGGCTGAGCTCCGACCGGTGCTTTCTAGACGGGCAGCAGTCGTTTAACGATAAGTTCGCGATGAAAATGCAGGGTTACCTAGTGGTGCAGCCGACGACTGAAGGACAACGGCTACGCGGACAGGCGAATCTGGGTCTGAGCGTAGACTTGCCCCAGGCAATGCGGTTCACCCCAAAGCCCCTGCTAGAACGTACGGGCAATGGTCTGCTCAATGGTATCTTGATCACGCTCAAGCAGCGAATGATGCGGCAGCTCATTAAGAACTACCGCACTTGGGCGACGGCCAGTACAACGGCTAGTACAGCGGCCAATACTCAGATAACGAGCCTACCGTCTTAACAGAAATTTTATACACTCAACGACGTTTCGACCTGACAGCTACGGAACGATTTTCTATGCTGCCGGGTAATACCCTGTTGGCTGATGCCAGCTAAGTGATTTTTGCTGCCATAACCTTTGTTAGAAGCCAAGTCGTAGCCAGGATATCGACTATCCAGGCGGATGATTAGCTCGTCGCGCCAGACTTTTGCAACGATGCTGGCGGCTGCGATCGCCAGTACAGATTGATCCCCCTTAACCACAGTCTCCTGTGCCATCGGCAACTGTGGGATTCGTTGATTCCCGTCTACCAGGCACTTTTGCGGTGGTACAGAAAGCCTGGCGACGGCCCGGCGCATGGCCAGCAAGGATGCTTGCAAAATATTGATGCGATCAATTTCATAGCAGGAGGCAAGCCCCACACCGCAGTCAGCTAACTGTCTGATTTGGGTTGCAAGCTGCTGCCGTTTTACGGCGCTGAGTTTTTTGCTGTCAGTGACGCCTGCTGAGGTTAGGGGTGCGATCGCCGTAGCTGGTAAAACAACCGCTGCTGCCACAACCGGACCAAACAAAGCCCCCCGTCCGACCTCGTCGACACCCGCACAACGCCTCACTAGCTCGCCGAAGACCGACGGCGACGGCGACGGACGACCTTCTTATTACTATCAGGTTTCTCTTCAGCACCACTCTCAGACGACGGGTCAGTGCCAGTTGGCGCTGCGTTAGCCACTTCTGTATCAGCCGTCTTCGTATCAGCAACTTCTGGCGTGGGCGAGCCATCCGCTTTTTCCTGGTTAGATTTGGTAATTGGCGCTGCCACCGACGAAGAGCCCTGCTTATCCGCATTCGCCGTAGACGATCGTCTGCGTCTTCTCACAGGTGCTGACTTTGCCGATTCACTCTCTTCACCTGTCTCAGGTTCGGCTGATTCCTCTGGCTGTGACATTGCCTCTATGTCTTTGCCGTCGGCCTCTTTAATATGAGCAGGTGTTTCGATGACGCGCTTATTCTCTCTGGCTGCTGC
Source organism: Cyanobacteria bacterium J06581_3 (assembly GCA_038531675.1). Classification (GTDB taxonomy): domain Bacteria; phylum Cyanobacteriota; class Cyanobacteriia; order Phormidesmidales; family Phormidesmidaceae; genus Phormidesmis. The sequence continues at coordinate 41,600 of JBCBBK010000003.1, read as the reverse complement.
TGCCGCTGCCTTAGCCTTCTCCAAAAAAGCCTCCGCTTCTCCCGGTAGCACAACAGAAACGACTGCATTTTGGGGATTTTCTACTGCCTGTTCACTGTAAACCAGCGGAGAGATCCCCATCACTGCATATACCTGTTGCTCTTCCAAGGGCATTTCGACGGCAACAATTTCGGGCAGTTCTTCTGGCTTACGACGATTGCCACGAACGCGCTTTCCTCGACCCGCCGTATCTGCGTTTGCAACTTTTTCAGCGGGCGCGTCTCTCTGAGTATCTTTCTGCGGGCCATCTCTTCGGCTATCTCTGCTAGAACGACCTCCCTGGCCTTCTCTTTCTAGCCGTTCTCTTTCAATTCTTTCATCAACACGGTTGTTCGCTGTACGCTGCCTGCGACCATCGCCATTTCTCTCTGACCTATCAACCGTGACCGGCGATGGTGAGCCAGAGCGGCCTCCCCTAGAGGAAGACGAGCTCTCAGAGCCGCGACGGCGACGGCGACCCCCCCGACTGTTTTTATCCTGGTAGCTAGGATGATTGAGCAAGTCGAGTTCCTGCAATTCTGACCGAGACGAGAGGCTTTCACGTGTTTCCCTAGCAGACGGTCGGCTTGAATAGCTTTGAGCGGGTGAGCTGTAGCTTCCCGGACGTGAGGAGACCGCGCCAGGCTGGCTGACAGCATTGGGCTCTTCCCCAGGCAGCTTGGCTAAGTGACCCAGTCCGCCACAGGTAGGACAGCTTTGACCAAACAGCTCGTAGATATTTTGACCCTGTCTTTTTCGGGTGAGTTCTACAAGACCAAGCTCAGATAGCTGCGAAATTTGCGGCCTGGATTTGTCTGAGCGGATGGACTTACCAAACTGCTCTAGAACCTGCATTTGGTCTCGGCGTGACTCCATATCGATAAAGTCAACGACAATTACCCCTGCAATGTTGCGCAGCTTTAGCTGCCGAGCAATTTCAACAGCGGCCTCGCAGTTCGTCCACAGGACAGTTTCCCTGGCTGTGGCTGAGCGAGTAAATGACCCAGAGTTGACGTCAATGACCGTGAGGGCCTCGGTAGGCTCAATAATGATGTACCCGCCAGAAGGCAGATCAACCCTGGGCTTCAGGGCCTCTCTGATCGCTGCGTTAACGCGAAAATACTCTAGAATGTGGGTCGATTCTTTATGATAGTCAACCAGAATATTGGCCGGAATACGACCATCGCTCCAACTGGTTAGGTGCTTTTTCGTTCGTGCTAGGCCACTTTCAGAATCTGTAACAATCCGATTGACGTCATCGTTGTAGCCATCGCGAAGCACCTTCTGGATAAAGTCATCGTCTCTGTTTAGCAAAGCGGGGGGCCTAGTTGCCATGGCCTCTTGCTGAATAGCATCCCAGCGCTTTTGTAAAGACTCTAAATCTTCAATAATGGCTTCTTCAGAAACGCCTTCCGCCTCTGTTCTGATCAACAGCCCTGTGCCTGCGGGCTTGATCAAAATGCCCAGAGCTCTCAGGCGGTTGCGCTCAGCTTCGTTGCGAATACGCCGGGATAGGTTAACGCCTCTGCCGTAGGGCATTAGCACCAGGTAGCGTCCTGGTAGAGTAACTTTGCCGGTCAGCCGAGGGCCTTTGTTGCCTGTCGGCTCTTTCATGATTTGAACGAGCACTTTTTGCTGAGGGGCCAGCAGCTCTGTAATAGAGCCTGCCATTCGCTTCAGCTTTAGTGGTCCCAAGTCAGAGACATGCATAAAGCCATTTTTGTCGCCGTCGCCAATGTTGACGAAACAGGCGTCAATACCAGGCAGGATATTTTCAACGGTTCCGAGGTAAATGTCTCCAACCTGGTGACTACCGGTTGCAACAATAATCTCTTGTATCTGATCTTCTGAAAAAACAGCAGCAATACGATGCTGTTCTGCAATGACAATCTGCTTGGACATTAAGTAATCCTCTTAAGCCTGTCAGGATGTGCCTTTGTCATAAGGCTTAACCGCTGACGGCCCTGTGAGTTGTAAAAAACTGGGTTGTTAGAAAGCTGTTGATCGAGCTGTCCGTCGAAAAGGTGATGTGCAGTTGAGCCAAGGCATCTTGCAACGTTACGAAAGCGAACGCTTTCAGTCTGTTCTGGATGACGATGAGTTTTGAAAACGCTTGCGTTGAAGATAAGCAGATACCTGCGCCCTGTCATCAGGCGTCAGCTGTTTGGGGTTGGCTGACGGGTCTGTCGGTGCCTGTAGTATGCGAGTTGACCTGTTGCCGGTTTTACAGCCAAGGAAAGTTGACTACACAAAGGCTCGATCTGAAGCTTAAAGCGTCTAAGCTCTAAGAACCTCACCTAACTTATCAACACCTGTCTCGTCAGCGTGGTGAGATCTTGCTGGCTAAGACAGTTTGATTAAGACTTGGATGAGAGCAAAGGATTGCTCGTTGAGATCCTTTCAAAGCACTTTCTCGAAAAGGCTTTACCAAGGTAAACCACCTGCAATTCCATGAATGCTCAAGGGGCAGTAGGTACAAACTCCGGCGAAAGATCGAGGAAAGCACTTTCTCGCAGCAAGCATAAATTCATATTCTATGCTTGCCAGTAAGGCATAGACTACCATTCATTGGCAGCTCTTATGGAAGTATTATAACGCCAGTGGTGATTTTGTGCGCTGCGGGTATACAAAAAATTAATATGTCGCACTTCTGGTTCTGAATTTCCTGGTCTTGGAATGCCTAAATGACACAGTCCCTGTGCTACTTGGCGGTTCTATCCGCCGTAGCACAGGGACTGTGTCATGACTCATGGATTTATCTAGAGGCCGACGCTGTAGACAAGGAGCGACGCCGTCTGCCAGTGAGTGTAGGCTTGGCAACCTCATCGGATTCTGCAGGTTTGCCCTGGTTGCTGTTGGATGAGTCTAGGTGTTGAAGCATGAGAACGGTGACGGGGTACTGCTTGGGTAGCTCTCGGCGGACAAAGCGGCGGGCGTCTTCTTCTAGGCGCGATCGCAATCCATCCCAGTTCACCTTCAGCCGGTCACTCTGCTCATCATCTACCACTTCTTTCCACCGAGCCATCAAGGACTTCTGCACAACGGGCACAATTCCGCTTTCCCACTTCTCTAGACTCTTGGCAGAAACCACGCCTCGCAGGTTAATAGTTGGATCGCCCATTAGCTTACCCGTTGCATCGACTGTCGCTGAAATAGTAATAATGCCATCTTCCGCTAGCTGCTGACGCTCCTTGAGCACGGTGCGCTCAACAATTCCTGTACGCGAAGCATCTACCAGCTCAATGCCAGCGGTGACCTTGCCATCTACCTTAATGCTCTCCGGCGTAATTTTAATCACGTCGCCGTTGTTAACAATCGCGATGTTCTCCTTGGCGACGCCCAGCTGGTGAGCCATTTCAGAATGCTTCACCAGCATTCTGTGCTCGCCGTGGACAGGAATAAAGAACTTAGGCCGTGTGAGAGCCAGCATCAGCTTGTGGTCTTCCTGGTAGCCGTGGCCAGAAACGTGCAGTCCCTTGGCTTTGCCATAGATAACCCGAGCGCCCTGCTGCATCAGCTTGTCGATGGTGTTGACAACGCTGATAGTGTTTCCAGGAATCGGATTAGACGAAAAGATGACGGTGTCGCCGTCTTGAATCCGAATTTGGCGGTGTGACTTATTCGCAATGCGAGTGAGTGCGGCCATCGGCTCACCCTGAGAGCCTGTTGTCAAGATCATCGCCTTTTCATCGGGGCATTGCTTGAGCTGATTGAGCGGCTTAAACAGGTTGTCTGGGCACTTGATGTAGCCCAGGTTGCGAGCGTGAGAAATCACATTCAGCATGGAGCGGCCCACGATGAAGACGGAGCGCTTATGCTTCTGCGCGAGCTCTAGCAGCATGCTGACCCGGTGTACCGAAGAGGCAAAGGTGGTCACGAACAGACGGCCTTTGGCGTCGTTGAATTCCCGGTCGAGGTTTGGGAAGACGGCTCGCTCGGAGGGAGTATTGCCCGGAATTTCGGCGTTGGTAGAGTCGCTGATCAGGCACAGAACACCTTCTTCGCCGTATTCTGCGATTTTTTGAAAGTCGAAGAACTCACCGTCTACGGGGGTGTGATCTACTTTGAAGTCGCCGCTGTGGATGATGGTGCCCACGGGCGTTTTAATCGCCATGGTGAAGCTATCGGCCATGGAGTGGGTGTTGCGAATGTACTGGGCGCTGAAGTGCTTGCCAAACTGCACGACGTCGCGAGGGCCAACGGTGTGAAGTTCGGTGCGGTTTAGTACGCCTGCTTCTTCGAGCTTGCCCTGTAAAAGCGCCATCGCCAGCCGAGGGCCGTGGATGACTGGAATGTTGAACTGCTTCAGGTGGAAGGCGATGCCGCCGATATGGTCTTCGTGACCGTGGGTGACGATCATGCCTTTGATTTTGTGCTGGTTTTCCTTGAGATAGGTGATGTCTGGTAGCACGATGTTGACGCCGTGCATGCCTTCGGTGGGGAAGGAAAGACCGGCGTCTAGCAGAACGATTTCATCGTCGTATTCAAAGACGCAGGTGTTCTTGCCAATTTCGTGGAGGCCACCGAGGGGGATGATTTTGAGGGTGTTAGTGTCTGATTTGTCTGATTTCTTTCTACTGGAGATCTTTCTACTCATGTAGTTTCCTTTTTTGAACGATAAATTGAAGACTTGAAAATTGGGTTGGTATGTCGCTTTTTCGGTCCGTGAGCAGGCTGTGAGTGAGGTGTTAGCCTGAGGGCCCTGTTAGATGCGACTGTACTGCACCTGCTTAGTATAGGTGCGTTAGAAATTGCGAGTGGGCGATGGCAAGGGTATTTCTGTGCTTAAAATAAAATCCTTTTTATTGTGGGTGCTTAAATTGTGGGTGTTTAAGAGGTGGAGTGCTTAGAAGGAATAAGTCGTGTCGGCTTGTTTAGGAGTACTGATTTTCCGGTTGATTCGGAGCTGTTGGCACCGTTGTCCGTGCTAACTTCGGCTTGTCACTTTTCCGTGTCGAATATGCGGGTTCTGACTTCCACACTTGGCTAGAGCGTACGATTCGGCTACTGGCGACTGGCTACTGGTGGCTACGTTGCGATTATACAGTTGTGACTGATTGCCTGTGTTTCGACAAGCGTACTGAGCGAATGTTTGGCTACTCGGTTATTCATGAGGAATACAGTATAACAACACTCAGATAACGGATGATTTCTGAGCCGTTGTCTACTGCTTCTCCAGCAAGTCCATATCCGATAGGACAGCTTTCATCTGCTGCTGTAGCTCGGGTGAGGGTTCGCAGAGCGGTAGTCGGCAATTGCCAATGTTCCATCCCTGAATGGCCAGCGCAACCTTCAGGGGGATTGGACTGGTTACGGAAAACAGCGCTTTGAACAGCGGGAAAAGCGCAAGGTGAATATCCGCTGCCTGGGTAGCTTGACCTGATACAAAGGCTTTGATCATCTGTTGGAGGCGATCGCCCACCAAATGACTTGCCACACTGACAACACCCACAGCACCCACAGATAGCATGGGCAGTGTTAGCGAATCATCCCCAGAATACACATGAAAGCTTTTGGGCGTCAGTCGGTTAATCTGACTGACCTGATCAAGGTTCCCACTTGCTTCTTTGACAGCAACTACATTTGATATATTCGCCAGCTGAGCGATGGTTTCGGGAAGTAAGTTGCAGCCAGTGCGCCCAGGCACATTGTAGAGCATGATTGGCAAGTCGGGGACTGCCTGTGCGATCGCCTTAAAGTGACCCTGCAACCCTGCCTGAGGCGGCTTGTTGTAATAGGGCACCACCTGCAAAGATCCATCTAAGCCTAACTTTGCAGCCTTTTGAGTTGCCTCGATGGCTTCTTTCGTACTGTTGGAGCCCGTCCCTGCCAGAATCTTTGCTTTGCCACCTACCGCCTGCTGTACTGATTTGAAGAGTGTGTATTCCTCATCCCAGGTGAGCGCAGGCGACTCTCCAGTCGTACCGCACACTGCCAGCGTATCTGTGCCATGGTCAGCTAGGTAAACAGCTAACTCTTCTGCTACCGGATAGTTAACCTCTCCATTCGCCTTAAAAGGCGTGGCCATCGCCGTCAGTACTCTGCCGAAAAAAGGCATTCGGTCACTAGCGGGGGCATCCGCTGTCGTCTCAGTCATAATCGAGTATCCGTTTCCATGGGTTATTAAAAGGCAGTCATTAAAAGTTCAGTTTCTATGCGGCCACAGGTGTTTTTAGCCAGCGTTTGGCTGCCACGAGTTCAGCAATTTGAACGGCATTGAGCGCAGCGCCCTTACGAATTTGGTCGCCGCTTAGCCAAAGCTCTATTCCTGTTGGGTTAGAGATATCTTTGCGGATTCGACCGACGAGCACATCGTCTTTGCCACTGGCATCTATTGGCATTGGGAAGTAGTTGGCCTGCCAGTCTTCGACCAGCTCTACACCTGCTGCTCTCTGAATGGCTTCTCTGGCTTTGGATAAGTCAAAGGGCTGGTCAAACTCTAGATTGATGGCTTCGGAGTGCGCGCGCAATACAGGGACGCGGATGCAGGTGGCCGAAACCCTCAGGTTGCCCTCGTTAAAAATTTTGCGAGTTTCATTCACCATTTTCATTTCTTCTTCGCAATACCCTTGCTCGTTGAGCGGCGTATTGTGTGGGAATAAATTGAATGCTAGCGGATAAGGAAAGCTGTCGGTCGGGGGCGTCTCGCCAGCCAAGATGGCCTTGGTCTGCTGCTTCACTTCTTCCATAGCCCGTGCGCCCGCGCCGCTCGCTGACTGGTAGGTGGCGACCACAACTCGTTTAATCGGCTGAATTTGGTGCAGTGGCCAAATAGCCACACTCATCAAAATAGTGGTGCAGTTGGGGTTAGCGATAATCCCTTGGTGTGCTTCAGCGGCTTTGGGATTCACTTCTGGCACGACGAGCGGTACTGATTCGTCCATACGAAAGGCGCTGGAGTTATCAATCATCAGTGCCCCTGCGCCCAAAATGGCCTTTGCCCACTGCCTGGACGTGGAACCACCCGCAGAAGCCAGTACAATGTCAACGCCTTCAAAGGCTTTTTCACTGACCGCTTCGACGGTGATAGGTTTGCCCTTGAAGCTAATTTGCTTACCTGCCGAACGGGGAGAGGCCAGCAGCTTTAAAGATTTTAGAGGGAAGTTTCTCTCTGCTAATAGCTGAAGTAGTTCGGTGCCTACTGCGCCAGTGGCTCCGAGTATGGCGATGTTGTAAGAGTCAGTCAAGCAAATATCCTCCTGCTGATGAATGACAAAAGACTACAGATGAATTTTGGGTGAGGGGTGATGCCAGCGAATGGGAAAAGCGAGTGCTTGCGTGGCGTGCGATCGCTTTACAAATAGTTGTGTGAAAAGTTGCGTGGAAAACGCGGGCAATATCAATCTTTACCGCCGGGCTGACTGTGACCTAAATGAACGCTGTAATCACTATACATTAAGTGAAATAGTGTCTTTCCCCGTCAAAATTATGATTTCTCCATGCTTTAGCTTCAACCCGATGACGATCCGCGTATGTGTTAGCAGGGCTTGAAGTTTATTTAGAATCAATATAATCGGGTGTATGATTACTTACTGCGATAGCTGAGACTATCTCTTGATCGTCGTTGATGAAGGCCTCGCTAAATGCTGCGATCGCGCCTTTCCAGTACATTTCTCTAGTCGTTTTTTAGTTTTTAAATGAAAGTCACCCAGGAAAATTTGCCCGATAGCCAAGTCGGACTAGAAATAGAAGTACCCGCCGACCTATCCAAACAGGGCTATGAGAAGGTGCTGCGCGACTACATGAAGTCAGCCAATATTCCTGGTTTTCGTAAAGGCAAAGTTCCCCGTCAAATCCTCATCCAGCGCATTGGCAGCCTGCAGCTAAAAGCCGCTGCCCTAGAAGACATGATGCAGACGGTGATTGACAAGGCCATCAAGCAAGAAGGCATTGATGCCCTGGGCAACTACCAGCTCACCAGCGACTTTGAAAAGCTACTAGGCGAGTACACCCCCGGCGAGCCGTTTACAGTATCAGCCTCTGTAGACGTTCCTCCAAGAGTAACGCTCAATAAGTACAAAGACCTTTCTGTGAAGGCAGAAGAAATCAAGCCAAAAGAAGGCCGTGTTGACGAGACCCTAGAAAGCTACCGCGAGAACCAATCGACCCTGGTTCCTGTTGAAGATAGAGCCGCTAAAGAGGGCGATGTGACAGTCGTTGACTTTGTCGGTAAGGCAGAGAATGACGACGGCGAACTAGAAGAGTTTGAGGGCGGCAGCGCTTCAGACTTCCAGGTAGAGATTAAGGAAGGGCGCTTTATCCCAGGCTTTGTAGAAGGCATTGTGGGTATGAACCTGGAGGAGAAAAAGGACGTAGAAGTCACCTTCCCTGAAGACTATCCGCAGGCGGAGATGGCCGGTAAGCCTGCTGTCTTTGAAATCACGCTCAAAGAGCTAAAGGAAAAAGAACTTCCTGATTTAGACGATGATTTTGCTGAAGACGTCAGCGAGTTTGAAACCCTCGAAGAGCTACGTAAGTCTTTAGAAGAGCGCTATCAGGAAGAAGCTGACGATGCGACGCAAGCAAACGTAGATCAGGCGCTGCTAGACGAATTGGTGCAGCACTTAGATGCTGAAATTCCTAAGACATTAGTGATGCGTGAAGTGGACTTTATTGTCACGCAGACGGCAATGCAGCTAAGCCGTCAAGGCATTGATCTCAGCAAGTTCTTAACCAAAGATTTGGTTGACAATATGCGCGAGAATGCTCGGCCCGAAGCGATTGACCGCTTGAGCCGAACGTTGGCGCTGGGCGAAATTGCCAAGCAAGAGTCGATTGAAGTAAGCCCCGATGAGGTCAAAGAACGCACAGAAGAAATGATGAAGGAGGTCGATGACCCCTCGCAGGTAGATCCTGAACGGTTGGACCAGGTCGTCAATGAAGATTTACTCAAAGAGAAAATCCTGGCCTGGCTAAAAGAAAATTCTAAAGTGGAGCTGGTTCCAGAAGGCTCCCTGGCACCTGAAGAGCCAGAGGAAGAGCCAGAGGAAGAGCCAGAGGAAGAGCCAGAGGAAGAGCCAGAGGAAGAGCCAGAGAAAGATTCAGAAGAAGCGCCCGCTGAAGCGTCGGATGAGGGCTCAGAAGAAGGGGATGCTGCTGAGGTCGTTGACGTCGAGGTCGTTAAAGACTAATTTGCTGGAGGGTTTCCCGAACCACTGATGTTTGAGGATGTTAGTTTTGACATTGTTAATTGAGGGTGACTAATGTCGAATCACCGATGACTTCGCTACAGTGTTAGCGCGTCTTTACTTCAGATTTGGATGAGATGCGGTACATTAAGCACGTATATAGGCAGCTGCTTCATTCTTATGGAAATATCGAATCGTCGGCATTCACACATAGCACCTCACGATCTTTACTGGGGTGCTCCCTCGATAGAAGAGCAGGGTGCTTCTAAACAGGGTGCTTTGACGGATAGACAGCAAGCAAATTTAGAAGCTGGTTTCCCGGCTTTCCAATCTGCTACTCGTAATATGCTGCCGATGGTCGTCGAGCAGTCTGGTCGAGGTGAGCGGGCTTTCGATATCTATTCCAGACTATTGCGTGAGCGCATTGTGTTCTTGGGGACACCTGTAATGGATGATGTTGCCGACGCGATTGTGGCCCAATTGTTATTTTTGGATGCCGAAGACCCCGAGAAAGATGTGCAGCTCTACATCAACTCTCCAGGCGGGTCGGTGACAGCGGGCATGGCAATTTATGACACCATGCAGCAGATACGTCCGGATGTTGTGACAATTTGCTTCGGATTGGCTGCTAGTATGGGAGCGTTTTTGCTTTCAGGCGGCGCTAAGGGCAAGCGGATGTCTTTGCCTAGCTCTCGGATTATGATTCACCAGCCTTCCGGTGGTGCTCAGGGACAGTCGGCTGATATTGAAATTCAGGCTCGCGAGATTTTGTACCTGAAAAAGCGGCTAAATGAGATGTTGGCTGAGCATACCGGGCAGGATATAGAGCGGATTGAAGAAGATACCGAACGGGACTTCTTTATGTCTGCTGAAGAAGCGAAAGATTACGGCTTGATTGATAGGGTGGTCACTCGCGAAGCGCTCTCTGAAACTAAGCTGACTGCGGTAGGGTAACGGCTATGTCTAAGTATGACTCCCATTTGAAGTGCTCCTTTTGCGGCAAGTCGCAAGAGCAAGTGCGAAAGCTGATTGCTGGGCCTGGGGTCTACGTATGCGATGAGTGTGTTGACTTGTGTAACGAAATCCTAGACGAGGAGCTGTTCGACTCTAACTCGTCTGGAGCCGTGGCCTCACCGCGCCGTGAGCAGTCACCTGAGCGCAGGCGCAAGTCGCCCTCTCCGATTGCGCTAAATCAGATTCCTAAGCCTCGCGAAATTAAGTCCTACCTGGATGAGCATGTCATTGGTCAAGATGAGGCCAAGAAAGTACTTTCTGTAGCGGTGTATAACCACTACAAGCGTCTGAGCTTTGTGCAAGGCGAAGAGGAGGAGGATGAAGACGATATTGAACTGCAAAAGTCCAATATCTTGCTGATTGGGCCGACCGGTTGTGGTAAAACGCTGCTGGCACAGACCCTAGCCGCGATTTTGGAAGTGCCGTTTGCGGTCGCAGATGCGACGACGCTGACTGAAGCGGGCTATGTCGGCGAAGACGTTGAAAATATTTTGCTGCGGCTGCTACAGGTGGCTGACCTAGATGTGGAAGAGGCCCAGCGAGGCATCATCTACATTGATGAAATTGACAAGATTGCCCGGAAGAGTGAAAACCCTTCGATCACCCGTGATGTATCGGGTGAGGGTGTGCAGCAGGCGCTGCTGAAGATGCTGGAAGGCACGGTTGCTAATGTGCCGCCTCAGGGGGGGCGCAAGCATCCTTACCAGGACTGTATTCAGATTGACACGAAAAATATTTTGTTTGTGTGTGGCGGTGCCTTTGTGGGGCTCGACAAGATTGTGGAGCAGCGCATTGGTAAGAAGTCGATGGGCTTTGTGCAGTCGGGTGATGACGTTCGTCGGGATGAAAATTCGCCGCTGACGCTGCAAGATTTGGAGCCGGATGACATTGTGAAGTTTGGGATGATTCCTGAATTTATCGGTCGAATCCCGGCAATTTCGATTGTGGAACCACTGGATGAAAAGACGCTGGTTTCTATTCTGACAGAGCCGAAGAATGCTTTGGTGAAGCAGTTTAAGAAGCTGATGCTGATGGATAATGTGGATTTGGAGTTTGAGCCTGATGCGGTGAGGGCGATCGCCAAAGAAGCCTTTAATCGCAAAACGGGTGCCAGAGCGCTCCGCAGCATCATTGAAGAAATCATGCTGGACGTGATGTACGAGCTACCCTCTCGTGACGACGTAAAGAAATGCACCATTACCCGCAAAATGGTTGAAAATCGCTCCACTGCTGATTTGCTAGTACATCCCTCATCATTACCGGAACCAGAATCTGCTTAAGCTTTGTATCTGGAATGCCGTTCTCGCTGAATCGCTTTTTATAATTTTCTTCAGAAGAAAATTCTTCTTGTGAAAAACTATCTCAGGCGAGCAACCAGAATGCCCTACGTTAGCGTTAACGGCGTTGATCACTACTACGAATGGATTTCTACTCAAGACCATCCCGGCAACTATTCAAAGCCGGTGATGGTCTTTTTGCATGGCTGGGCCGGGTCTGCTCGCTACTGGCGCTCTACTGCTGAAGCGATCAAGGATAAGTTTGACTGCTTGCTGTATGACCAGAGGGGATTTGGGCGATCGCAAGCCCCCACCCCCGAACAATTCGCCGCCGACCCCTCACTCAGCACCCTAGAAAGCTTTGCCGAAGACCTCAATGTTCTCTTAGACGAACTGAACCTCACCCAGCCCGTCTACATGAACGCCCACTCCATGGGCGGCTCCATCGGCCTTTATTTTCTAGACCGCTACCCAGAGTGCGTAAAAAAAGCTATTCTCACCTGCAACGGCAGCTTCCCCTATCAAAAGTGGGCCTTCGAAGCCTTCTATCTGTTCGGCGGCTACGTCGTCGCCTTCCGCCCCAAATGGTTAGGTAAAGTTCCCTTCGCCCCACAGATGTTCATGCAGCGCTTCCTAAAAGGCTCGATTCCTCTGGAAGAAAAGAAAGCTTTCCTAGATGACTTTCTCATGGCAGATGCTTCAGCTGCGCTTGGTACACTGAAGGCTGCTGTCAGTAAACATGCGACCGAAGCCATGCCAAAGGCTTTCTCAGCACTGAAGGTGCCTACGCTGATGGTTTCTGGTGAGTATGACAAGATTACGCCAGCTAAGCTTGGCAAAGAGGCTGCTGAAATGAGCGATAGCATTCAGTACGTTGAGATGCCGAACACTGCCCATTTCCCGATGATGGAAGAAGCTGAAAGTTATCTAGAAATCACTAACAACTTTCTAGTAGATGCAGAAGCGCCTGTTGCTGTGTAATGACTCAAGCTTGAGTAGAAGATTCTGCATACGTTACAGAGTCTTCTGCAACTGAGTAAACCACATCTTCTTCTCTCTGTGGCTGCTGTGACAACGCCTGTAGCTTTTCTTCCTCTTTTTCCTGTCTCAATTCGTCTAGCTGCTTCTGCAAGTTCTCTACCATTCTCAGCGCATTTCTTTCGCTAAGTAGAGACACCATATATTGGTTCAAGCTAGTTTCCTCTTTCTTTGCAGCCTCTGCCAACCTTTCGTGTAGGTACTTTGGCATTCTCAGCATCGTTTTACCGCTGTACTCTACCTCTGTCGATGGCATCGGAATTGGATCGCCATACTCATGAGCGACTTCTAGCCATAGCTCTTTTGCCTCAGCAATCATCTCAAAGGCTTCTTCAACCGTATCGCCTTGAGAGAGACATCCAGGTAAATCTACAATCTCAACTGCAAATCCACCGCCCTCGTCCGGATAGAAAGTGATGGGATAGTTGAGGCTTAGATAGTAGCTAAGCGGTTTGTCATGAGTCTTTTTTTTGTTGCTCATACCATTCCTTTAGATTCAGAATTTTTACGGCACGCTTGACGTAAGGTTTGATGACTTTCTTGCCATGCTTTTTCGGCACTATTTGCGTTTGTCCTTTTTCGTTTCGGAAGGTGTGATGACTGCCTCGAACTCTTATTTCAGAATAGCCAAACGCAATCAAAACCTTTTTCAAATCTGAAAATGAGTAGTCGCTTGAGTCTCGTAGTAAGGATGCAACTAGCTTTTCAAGCTTGCTCATAGGTCTGATGTGGATGACTGTAAATAATATTTACGGCTGGTGGCTCTTTCACCGTATCAGAACCTATGCATATGATATCGCATGTAGTATCAGTACTTATTTCTATCGAATACGATAAAGGTTCTTGCTAAAAAATAGCAAGAACCTTTGCTGTCGACTTTACTTTTTCTCGGTACGTTCTCGTTAGTCGAGCCCTAATTCACGCTTAAGGAGCCCAATGGATTTTTCTCCGATATAGTTTTCGCAGCGGATAATCTCCGGTGGACGGATGATGTCGTTGCGGGCGGCGAGTAGAGCTTCCTTGATTGCTGGATAGCTTGCTGTATCTAACGCCACGATGGTTTGGGCGCTGCGGACGACGGCGCTGAGCTTCTGTGTGTCTTCAGTTTGGGCGGTCATTACCAGGATGTCGTCTCCGCGTAGGCTGTAGGACAGTACTTCGGCGATGCGGATGATGCCAGTGCTGAGGCTGACGAGGCCCAGGCAGGTGTCTTTGGGTAGGTTTTTGAGCAGCTCGCGCTCTTTGGCGTAGTCATAGATGTCGATGGGGATGACGCGGACGGACTTGGGGGCAGCGATCGCCTCCGCCTCATTAATAAAATACCGGCTGGTCACAACCGTCCCTGACCGCGTTTGAGCCAACACCTGATCCAGCTCCTCCAACGGCACTAGCTGCACAGGAATCTTCAGCGCCTGCTCCAGCTCACGCACCATCAGCTCACCAGCACCATCTTCTTTCTGAATGGTGACCAGCACTCTGGCACTACAGCGCAATCGCCAGTCCACTTCGGTCATGAACAGCTCACGGGCCTGGTGCAGCGAGCAACCTTGCCGTAGCAGCTCGTCCAGGCTGTTTTCCACCAGCTCCTGCGCTTTCGGAAACTTATCTAGCAGCGGTGAGCCGGGTTTGACAATTTCAGTCGTTCCTTCGGCGCGCACGTAGATACCGGAGCCAGGCATGGCTTCTACGACACCTGCATCTTCTAGCTGGCGGTATACCTTGCTAATGGTGTTGCGGTGCAGGCCGGTTTGCATGGCGAGCTGCCGCGTACTGGGCAGGCGGTATCCAGGCGGATATTGGCGCGAGGCGATCGCAAACCAAATCTGGTCGTATAGCTGAGTCGAAGCGGGTATTTCGCTATCGGTTTGAATATGGAACTGAACCACTGTCACGCGCTCCGGGTGCTGCAAATCAATTGAGTCGATACGGACTCAATCGGGTCGATACTAACTCAATCGGAATTCTAATATATATGTGTTTGTTTCTACCTAGAGATTAGTCGGGAATCTGCCTTTCGTGGTAAGGAAGTGAATTATTTAAGGGTCTGCTCAATAATTCTTGATGATAGCCAAAGCGGTGAAACCTCCAATAACCCGATATATTTGAAAAACTATTATTTATTTCGACCAAGGAGATTTCTCCGTTGTTTTCAGCCGAAGATTTCGCAAAAGCTCTAGAGCAGCAGGATTACGAGTTCTCACGTGGCAGCGTGGTGACCGGCAAAGTGGAAACCCACGAAAGTGACGGAGCCTATGTCGATATCGGCGGTAAGTCAGCGGCATTTTTACCGCTTAAGGAAGCCTCTATCGATTCGGATTTTGTCCTAGAAGAAGCGTTGCCGATTGGTACAGAGCGGAAGTTTTTGATTGTGCGCGATCAAGATGCCAACGGGCAGATGGTAATTTCCATTCGCGCTATGGAAATTAAGGAGCTGTGGGAGAAGCTGCGCGAGCGTCAGGACAATGGTGACGTGCTAGAAGTGACGATTTCTGGCAGTAACCGAGGTGGTGTGACGGCTGACGTGAATGGACTACGAGCGTTTATTCCGCGTTCTCACCTGGCTAGGCGGGTAGAAGACCTGGATGAGTTGATGGGCAATACGATAAATGCTGCCTTTTTGGAAGTGGATGAGGAGAAAAATAAGCTGCTGCTATCGGAGCGTGTGGCGGCTAGGGCCTCTGCGATGAGTAGCCTGACTAAAGGTGAGCTGATTGAAGGTACGATCGCTTCGCTGAAGCCGTTTGGGGCGTTTGTCGATTTTGGTGGTGCTTCGGGTCTGCTGCATATCAAGCAGATTAGTAAGAGCTATGTGTCGGCGCTGGGCGATGTGTTTAAGGTGGGCGATCCGATTAAGGCGGTTGTTTTGAACATTGATGACCAGAAGGGGCGGATTGCGCTGTCGACGCAGGTGTTGGAGAAGTATCCTGGTGAGATACTCAAGGAGCTGCCGACGATGATGGCGGAGGCGGAGGAGCGGGCTAAGAACGTTGCTAAGACGTTGGCGGAGGGTGACAATTAAAGGTCTCTGGCGCTTGGTCGTTGTCTGACGCTGTGAATTTACTGCCCGGAGACCCACCCCACCCTGCGGGCACCCCTCCCAAGAGGGGATCTACTTTAGGCTGGGGATATCTAAATAATTGGCTTTGAAACCCTATGGGTAGTGTTTGGGAGCTGGATTTTTATTCCAGACCTGTTTTTGATGAGAATAATAAGAAGCGCTGGGAAATCCTGATTTGTGAGGGATTACAGTCGGTGGCGGATGAGCCTGAAAAGCTGTTTCGCTATAGCAAGTACGTGTCGAATAGTGAGGTGAATTCGGAGACGTTGCAGGCGGCGCTTGAGGAGGCCATTTCCCAGGCCCCTTCTGCCCCGACCAAGGTGCGCTATTTCCGCTACCAGATGCAGAACATGATCAAGCGAGCTTGTGAGAATGCAGGCCTGCTGCCTTACCCCAGTCGGCGAGTCCTGGCGCTTCAGCAGTGGCTGGAAGATCGTAAGGAAAACTTTTATCCCAACGAGCCAGGCTACAAGGCATCGGCGACTGCTTCGGTGGCGCAGCCGCTAGAGGTGGTAAATCCGCTGCCAGATGCGCTAATTGCCCAAAAATGGTCACTGGTAAGTTTGCCTGCTGAAGCGTTTGATGAAATGGGTGAGTGGGATATTGGCTTTGGTGAGTCGTTTCCACTGATACCGGCTGGCGTGAAGCCGGATACGCCGATTCCAGGGTTTATTTTGTATTCTGAGCGGGCGACGGCGCTGGCGGCGTGGATGTCTGGGCTGGAGATGGCCTGTGTAAGGGCCGCGAAGGAGCAGGCGAGTAACTATGTGTCGCCAACGGATGGGGCGACGGCTCGGCTGGTGATGGATACAGGTACGACGGATACCTGGCTGATGGCAGACCTGACAACGCCGGAGACGCAGGCGGAGGCGCAGCGGTTTGAGGAGGCGAAGCAGGCGGCTAATAATGTGCACTTTTTGGCGGTGCAGGATAGTCCTGATTCTGAGGCGTTTGCTGGATTTTGGTTGATGCAGTCGCGGTTATTTGGTTAGGGAGTGAGTGATGGCGGCAGTGGGGAAGAAGGGTTGGGTTCGGGTGGTGGTGATGTACGGGGTTTTGAGTGCGATCGCATTCATCATGCTCCTACCCCTACTCTGGCTCGTCAGCACCGCTTTCAAGTCCCCCACCGAAAACATTTTTCAATTTCCCCCAAGGTTTTTGCCTGAATATGTCAGCCTGGATAACTTTCTGCGGTCTTTTGGTGGCTTCGTCGATGCCCTAAAGGCAGGTTCGGGCATCAGCTACCTGAGTGACCTCATCCAGGGAATTTTTGGCAATTTCATCAGAATTTGGAATTCCAACCCTTTTGGCCGTTATTTGTTTAACAGCACTGTGATTGCCGTGGTAACAGTGGCGCTTAATCTATTGCTGTGCTCACTTGCCGCCTATCCGCTGGCACGACTGAACTTCAAGGGCCGCGAGCTATTGTTCTCGCTTATCGTTGCGACAATTCTCATCCCCTTTCAAATTGTGATGATTCCGCTGTACATCCTCACTGTGCGGCTGGGGCTCACCAATACATATATGGGTGTGATTTTGCCTTCTATCGCCTCTGCGTTTGGCATTTTCCTAATGCGTCAGGCGTTTCAAGGCGTCCCAAAGGAACTGGAAGAAGCGGCCCGGATTGATGGCTGTACGGAGCTAGGTATCTGGTGGCATATCATGCTGCCTTCGGTGCGTCCGGCGCTAGTGACCCTGGCTATTTTCGTCTTTATCGGCTCGTGGAGCGATTTTCTGTGGCCGCTTCTCATTCTTGATAAAGTAGAAGCCTATACTTTGCCGCTGGGTGTCGCCCGAGTCGCAGGTCAATTCCCTGACTGGCGTGATATTGCTGCTGGTTCCGTGATTTCGATTGTGCCGATTATCTTATTCTTTGTAATGGCGCAGCGATACATTGTGCCGTCGGAGGCGGGTAGCGGTGTGAAGGGATAGACTTTCACGCTTATACGATTGGCATATGTTCAATTTGATCCTTAAACTCATCCTCGTTGGATGCTTCTGCTAAGAAGATAAGTTCTTCTATCATGTCACCAACGCTCATCTTACGACTTAGCGTAATGATTCCTGGTATATGCCGCCCCTCTGCAAGATGATCGCTCAGGTGTGGTGGCATGGATTTTCTGTTGTTGGTAACCAATACGAACTGCTTTTCCTCGCACCACTTCAGAATGTCTGGGTCGAGCGTACTTTTACTTGGGACCGCAGGTTCACCCACTGCCCGAACTACGATATCTCTATTCCTCTTCCTAATTGCATTGACGTAAGCAGGATCAACATTCTCGTCCATCAAGTACCTAAGCATTTTGCTCGGCCATTCTTTTCCGCTTTAGCTCTCGCAGCCTAAGAATGCCGGGCGATGGATTGGCTTCTTGCTCTTTACGCATGCGATCGCCATATTCAATCCAATCAGTCATGTATTGGTCAACCGCTTCCTTGTTGTGCAAGTAGTAAAGAATTGTGGCGTAAATTTGCTCTAGTGTCAGAGAAGTCCACTTTTGAGCTAATTCCTCAGCGGTCATTGCCCGAAAAATGTAATCGTACAAAATAGTCTCAATCCCGATTCGGCTTCCCTGTAGGCGAATATCGTTGGGTTCTAGGAAGTTAAAGTAGTCTTCTAGTTGCATAGAAAAGTTCTCGAATGAGTATCGGAAAAAGCTGTAGATGGCAGCTGGACCGTATCACTATCCTAAAACAAGTAGTATTTATGTGGTTCTAATGATTCCAGAGTTCGTGGATTATCAAAACATTATTACGATTGAACCTGGTAAACGTAGTGGAAAGCCCTGTATTAGAGGGATGCGGATCACGGTGTCTGATGTTTTAGAGTATTTGGCAGGAGGCATGACAGAGGCGGAAATTCTGGAGGATTTTTCTGAGTTGACTGCTGAAGATATTCGAGCCTGTTTGGCGTTTGCCGCTGATCGTGAGAAGAAGTTATTTGTTGTAGCTTCGTGAAACTGCTGCTGGACGCAAAGCTTACATCTACTCAGCCATTCTTTACAGCAGCGTTCTGCGCTACGTTAGCTGAAGATTATTGAAAGGCAGCAGCGCGATGGCAGTTTTGCGTGAATTTGGTGACTGGCTAAAAGGCGGACTGAAGCTTCCCTGGGGAGAGCTTGCGAATCAAACGATAAATGCAACGAAGGCAACAGCTGACCTGAGTAAGACGTGGCAGGAAGCTGCCCCAAAGCTAGCGGCGCTGAAGGATTTAGATCGGCTGGATTCATTTTTTAAGCTGTTCGATTCGCCTGTGGGGAAGCTGGCGGTATCGGGCTTGCCCTTTGCTTCGCTAGGGATTGATCTACTGAAGCTATATTTCGATGTGACGAAAACGGAGCCGACGCTGGAGAGTTCGGTAGCGCTGGCGGCGCAGATAGCTTACTTGGAAAGTTTGGCGGCTGTGCTGGAGCGGGCAGAGGAAGACACGAAGGCTCGCCTGCTGTCTGTAAAGCTAGTGGCGGTGTTTGAGCGGCAGTTAGAAAAAGCGGAGACGGTGCCCTTGAGTAAGACGCGGGCAAAGCGCACGCTGACACAGCTGAGAACTTCTGAGCTGGTGGAGGCGTTTGATGAGGCGTTGGGTGAGTTGCTAAACGAGGCTGGTTTAGCAGGTTGGCAGGTGAGGGTGCTGGTGGATCAAGCGGCTTGGGGGATGCCGAAGTATTTTTATGGGGTGGTACCGGAGCTGAAGGAGGCGGTAGCGCCGTTGGCTGAGTTTTTACGCTCGGATGGGCTGCGAATTGAGGAGAAGTTTGGCAGTGTTGAAGATTATTTGAAGGAGAAGATCGAGCCGCTGCCGAGGCAGAAGGTATTTGATGAGACAACGGTAAGTTTCGGTAACTTGTATGTACCGCTGATGGTACAGCCACTAGACGTCAGCGGTAATGCGATAAGTGAACGTCCGGTAGGTATTCATACTTGGGCAGAGAACCTTTTGGAGCAGGCAGAACCTCGTCAGGTTGGCTTTATTGAAGGGGGGGCTGGTCGCGGCAAGTCGGTGTTTTGTCGCATGTTTGCGGCGGCGGTGCATTTGGATCTGTACTCAACGTTTATCCCGATTTTGATTCGGCTGCGGGATGTAAGAAAGCTAGAAAGCAACCTGACGCAGACGCTGGAAACTCATCTGCAAGTCGAGTATCTGAAGGAAAAATTGTTTGCTTCAGAATCTTCTGTAGATGAATTGGTGCCTCTGTTTCAGCGGTTAAGACAGTTTTATGAGGACTGGTGCGAGGGACTTTTTGTGGATAGTGTGCCGAGTGGAAACTGGCCTCAGATTAAAATGATGCAACTGAAGGCAGCAGAGATTGACACAGGACTAAGACAAGTCGATATATACACGGGCATGAATGCGTTGTTGTTGTTGTTTGTCTTACACGGATATGGTCAGCAGCAAGTGAAGGAAGATGAGAAGTCGCCACTGAACTTTCATCCTTGTGGCGATCCAGACTCAAATGCGATGGACAATGGGAAGTTGCTGCGCATGATTAGATATAGTCAGCTGATTCGCCCTGACTACCTCGCATTCATAGTGTGGCGTTATCTTAGCGCTGCTAACCTCCGTGGTGCAGATCTCCGTGGTGTAAACCTCAGCAGTGCAAATCTCAGCAGTGCAGATCTCCGTGGTGTAAATCTCAACGCTGCAAATCTTCGTATAGCGAACCTCCAAGGTGCAAACCTCCAAGGTGCAAACCTCCAAGATGCAAATCTCAACGCTGCGGACTTAAGCGGCGCGAACCTTTGCGGTGCGAGCCTCCAAGGTGCTGACCTCATACCTATATTTCTTTATACTGCAGACCTAGCTAGGACTCGGATCTACGCTAATTTTAGTGAGCTCCGTTTTGATAAGAATACAGACTGGGAGGGCGTACGCGGATTAGAAACGGCTAAAAATGTACCCGATGCGCTTAAACAGCAGCTAGGGCTGACATAGCACTTTGCTAGGTCGTTACTGGCATGCTTGCGCAACGCCCTTCAAGTCTCAGTCACGGCTCACAATCAAACTGCATTTGATGCTGACTACAGTGCGATTATTCTCGACCATAGTGCATTCGATGCCACCCGCGTAGCAATCGTTCCTCACTGTGACTGATAAAGTCCCGTTGATACTGAATGATTCCTGAGCGTGACTGATAAAGTGCAGTTTGTGGATGAACACTTGCAGACGGGTGCGGAACGATTCCTGAGCGCGACTGATGAAGTGCCGTTGGTAGATAAGTCTTTCGGCGCTGCCGCAGAACCGTTTTTTAGTCCTACAGAACCGTTTTGGCCAGTGAGAATCATATGTACGCTGAAGCCTCAGCCGTTTGAAGAGATGCCAAAGCAATACGATAAAAACACCGCTTAAGCCTCACTCACTGGCGTAATCGGTACAGATAGCTAACCCTGCAAGCAGCTCATTCAGTATCTCTGGGCTAACCTTTCCTAGCTTTTTCACAAAGCGCTCTGTAGACAAACTGCGAACTCGCAAAACATTGCCAGCAGAAGCTTGGCGAAGTCCTGTTTTTGAAGTCGCGATGATCTTTACCATAAAGGGCCGATCATAAAACTTGTCTTGCCAACTCGTCACAGGAATTGCAATTCTCAATCCGATTTTTCCTAAGAAATCAGCACTAATGACAACAGCGGGTCGCGTTTTTTGTATCTCTTGCCCCTTCGTCGGATTCAGATTCACTAGCCAAATCTCTCCGCGTTTAGGCCCCGACATTGTTAGCGCCCCAATCGCCAAGATCTATCTGTGAAAATTCAGTGAGCGCCGGGTCATTGGCAAAATCTTCAGCGGTTTCAACGACTTGTTGAGCAAGCAACTGATGGCGTTCATTAATAGGTAAGCGTGCAATCTCCTGAAGTGAAGGCTGCTGCGTTTCCTCTGACATTTGAAGTGGGTACTTTTCTTCCAGATATTCTGTGATGTATTTTTTGTGATTAACGGATAGATCAGACGGACCGTCCTTTACATATCCAATCATTCCAGCCTGCTCAAGTGCCTTATAAGTAGAGCCTACGGTAGAACCAGAAGTTCGCTCAATTCCTAATTCCCGCGCTTTTCTACGTAGTTTTGCAAGGTATTCAAGTGCTTCTTCCAAAAAATCATCTGGCAGCGCTTGGACGTTATCTAGCATTTGCTGACGTCTCACTTCCATCGCATCCATCTGGATTAGTCCCAATCGCCTAACTCTACTTTTACTCTACCGATAATTCTGCCGATTGGGTCTCTTAGCTCGCTACTATTAAAGGACATTGATAAAACAGGAATATAGCTCAGCTATGAAAATTGCCGTTACGGGTGCTACAGGCTTTGTCGGCACTAAATTGGTAGACCGCCTAATCGAAGAAGGCCACGATGTAAAAGTGTTTACCCGCAGTGAAGCCAAAGCGCGAAAGGCCTTTGCCGCTGTTAAGTTCAAGCCTGTCGAGTACGTGGCCTATACGCCTACCGAGTCTGGCGAGTGGCAAGCAGAAATTTCTGGCTGTGAGGGTGTGATTAACCTGGCAGGCGAGCCGATTTCAGAGCGTTGGTCGGCTGAGCGCAAAAATCGGATTATGAATAGCCGTAAGGTTGGCACTGCAAAACTGGTAGAGGCCATTACGAAGGCTGAACAAAAGCCATCCGTCCTCGTCAGCAGCTCAGCAATCGGCTATTACGGCACTAGCGAAACGGCAGAATTCTTTGAAACTAGTGAACCAGCGGAGAGTGATTTCCTTTCGCAGGTTTGTCAGGCCTGGGAAGCCGAGGCGAAAAAGGCTAAGGACGCAGGTGTGCGGGTGGCCATTGTGCGGACAGGTATTGTGCTGGGAGATGGGGGCGCGATCGCAAAAATGATCACTCCCTTCAAACTCTACGCAGGCGGCCCTATCGGCAACGGCAAACAATGGTTCTCCTGGATTCATATAGATGACCTAGTCAACCTATTCATCAAAGCCCTCCTCGATCCCTCCATGAACGGCGTCTACAACGGCACCGCCCCCGAGCCCGTCCGCATGAAAGAGCTGGCCCAAACCCTGGGCGAAGTTATGGACCGACCCTCCTGGCTACCCGTTCCCGATTTCGCAATCGAAGCCCTCCTAGGAGATGGCGCAGTCGTGGTGCTAAAAGGACAAAAAGTACTCCCCGAACGGACTCAAGCAGCTGGGTTTACTTACGACTACGCAGAACCCAAAGAAGCACTGAAAGATGTTGTTAAGCGCATTGGTTGACTAGAACTGAATAGAAGGACGAGTGATTTCAACCCCTGCTGTTCTCCAGCTTCATCCGGAATTCATCTATCTGCCGGAGGAGAAATCAGGTGTTAGCATCTAATTGCCGCTCTTAAATTTCGCCTACGTGCACTCATACGCTTACCTATGAAAATCAACGCGCGCTTTCCGTTGACCACAGTCAAGTTCGTTTTACTCGGCGGGCTTAGCGGCGGAATTGGCCTGTCTTTGCTCAATGCCGCAATACCTGTAGAGTTGCTTAGCCCGCAGTCTTTTGGTCAGCTGCAAAGTGCCGTCGCCCAGACGGAAGAAGAAATTAACGTTCGCGTGTATCAGGCCGCGAGCCCGGCAGTGGTTACTATCGATACGCCCACTGGCAGCGGTAGCGGCGTCATTGTCAGCGCAGATGGACTGGTAATTACCAACGCCCACGTGGTTGATGGCTCCGATACAGTGAGAGTGGTTTTACCCGATGGTCAAGGTTATGAAGGGCGTGTGATTGGCTACGGCGAAAATGGTGTTGACTTGGCTGCCGTAAGGGTTCAAGGCCGAAATTTGCCGACGGTGAATGTTTCTACGGCCCCTGTGCAAGTCGGTCAGCGAGCGTTTGCGATTGGTAATCCCTTTGGTCAGTTCGATGGCACATTTACTACCGGCATTGTTAGTCGTATCGATACGGTTCGCGGCCTGATTCAGACTGATGCAGCAATTAATCCTGGCAATTCCGGTGGGCCTTTGCTGAACAGTCGCGGTGAGCTGATTGGTATCAATACCGCCATTTTTACACCACAGCGCTCTGCGCCAGGTGTTCCCCGTGCGCCCGCCGGTAATATCGGCATTGGCTTTGCCATTACGATGGAGCAGGTCGATGACTTTTTGTTAGCTGTTCGCAACGGTTCTGCGCCAACGGTTGCCCAAGAATCGCCATTTTTGTTCGGCTCTAGGCGTCCAGCCCAGCAAATTACGCTAAACGGTGCGCCTGTGAGTGGGCAGCTAACCCGCGATAGCGATGTGCTTGCCTTGGATGGTAGCTACTATAACGCTTACTCATTTGAGGGTCGTAGCGGACAGCAGATCACCGTCGAAATGAATAGTCCAAACATGGACGCATACTTGATACTGCTGTCTCCTCAGGGACGCAACCTTATGCAGGATGACGATGGCGGCGGCAATACAGATGCTCGGCTGACCTTTACACTGCCAGAAGATGGTACCTACACCGTATTGGCGAATTCGTTTGGTCCCAGAGAGACGGGCACTTACGAGTTGCGAGTCGCTTCAGGAGCCCAAGCTCCGAGTGCAACTAGGCCAAATCCTTCAACGGCTGCACCAGTTTACGATTCGCAAGCGACTGTGCTTCGGTTGCCGAGCCGCACAGAAGGCACACTAGACAGCAATTCAAAAGTCTTAGCCAGAGACGGCAGTCGCTACGAGGAGTATGTGTTTGATGCAAGCGCAGGTCAGCAAGTAACCATTTCGCTCGAGAGTCGTGATTTTGATACTTTCCTGGTGCTGGTTGGTCCAGATGGCGAAGTCTTAGACTCTAACGATGATATTTCTCGCAGCTCGTTGAATTCTGGGCTGTCTGTTGTATTGCCCGAGAGCGGACGCTATCTGGTAATTGCGAATGCTATCGATGACACAGGCCTTGGCCAGTTTACGCTTAGCGTGAATGCGCTCTAAGATTGTGAGCCTTGCCTATTAGTTTGGTTGCCAAGTTCTGGCATAGGCTTTGCAGTGGGCTATGAATCGTTGTGGAATTTCAGGGCGATCGCCCCAACACAAATGCACATAAGACGCATGCAGGTTCCTTCTCCCATAGCCTTCTTGCCGAGGTTCACCACTCTCTCCCCAATACCGCTGCGACTCGTACACAGGCGCGCTCAGCGGTTCCACAACAGCAGACTTATGAAACTCATGGCCGACAATGGTTTGGCCCTTAGCGAGTAGCGGTGTGTTTGCGATCGCCCACCCTTTCCTGTATCCCAACGCAATCCTCCCACCCATCTTCACCGTCTGAGGAATCACCCCCACCATCGGCCATTTCTCGCCCTCGAAATCGATGAGCGACTGGCTCAGATACATCAGTCCACCGCACTCAGCGTAGGTCGGTATGCCTTGTGAGATCGCCCGCTGAACCGCGTGTCGCATAGCAACATTTTCAGCTAATTGCTTGGCAAACACCTCGGGAAAGCCACCGCCAAAATACAGCCCATCTGCTTTGGGCAGCTCACTATCTGTCAGTGGACTCCAATAAACTAGTGTCGCGCCCTGAGCTTCTAGCGCTTCAAAGTTGTCGGGGTAGTAGAAATTGAAGGCGGCGTCACGGGCGATCGCAATCCTCACCCCCCGGCTGCCATCTATGCCTCCCCGTTGAACAGGCGTCCCGCCTGTGGCCCTATCAGCCCTGCCTTCACCTTTTTCAATACCCAATAATGGCTCCAGCTTTTCCCAATCAAAGTACCGCTGCCCCAAAGCTGCCAGCCTTGTCACAATCTGCCCAAATTCACCCACTTCCCCGGTTGGCACAAGTCCCAGGTGACGACTGGGCAGCTGAATATCCTTTTCTCGTCGAAACACACCCAAGATCGGGAGGCCCGTAGACGCGATCGCATCCTCAAGCAGCTGCAAATGGCGATCGCTCCCCACCCGATTCAAAACCACTCCAGCAATCCGCACCCGCCGATCAAAGTCCCGATACCCCTGCACCAGCGCTGCCACAGACCTGGCCATCCGCCCACAGTCCACACCCAGCACAACCGGCAACCCCAGCAACCGCGCAATGTGGGCTGTACTTGCCGTATCGTCTACCCCCGTCGCCCCGTCAAACAAGCCCATCACGCCTTCCACAACCGCCTGCTGCGCGCCTACGCAGTGAGTACGAAAGCTCTGCTGAACGTACGCTTCACTCGTGAGTACAGGGTCCAGATTGTAGCAAGGGCGCTTCGTAACGGCGCTGTGAAACATCGGATCGATATAGTCCGGACCCACTTTGAAGGATTGAACGCAGCGACCTTGCTGTTTTAACGCGGCCAGCAAAGCCAGGGTGAGCGTTGTTTTGCCAGTACCACTGCGATCGCCCGCCAAAATAATGCTCATCCAAAGAAATTAGAAAATTTTCTGTAATTATCGTCACTAAATGTGTTCCCGCTCTATGCCAGCTTCAAGATCTTCACAACCTGGTGCAATCTCAAAAATTAGCTGGCTATACTCTATCCGGAGAGCGTCTGTCTGGATAGACAGAATCTACTTTTGTACCCAGCAGCTGCGAAGCCTCTCTTACCTATTTCGTTTAGCAATTTATGCGATGGCCCTTCAACCCATGACGTCGTTACTTCACTTATCCAATCGTTCCAGTCGTTCTTTACGTAAGCGGACTTCTCGCATCGGTGGCGGACTTCTCGCCCTCGGCCTCAGCTTGAGTATGGCCATGCCCACATTCGCCGCCGACCCGTTTAGAGGTCCCTCCAGCAACCGCATTGATGCCACCACCGAAGAAGCTTTCTTGCTAATTTTCAAAGAAAGCAAATACGAAGACGCTAATGCAAAGCTGAAAGCCGCTGAAGCTGCCGGCTCAAGTGAGCCTTTAGTCTATGCAATGCTGGCGTCCACAGCGTATCTAGAGGGCGATAATGGCCTTGACCAACTGTACGACTACGCCGTAATGACTGAAGAAAAAGCACAGGCTCTGAAGGCCAGCGATCCACTTCGAGGTCATCTTTACACAGCTGTTGGCGTTTTCTTACAGGGTGCTCACTTGCTACAGGTGCAGGGTGTTGCAGAGGGCACACCAGAAGCACTCGGCATGTTGCAAGAAGTTTTCTCTGAGCTAGACGCTGCGGAAGCAGTTGATCCAACTGATGCTGAGCTGAACCTGCTCAAAGGCTATATGGATTTGATGCTGGCGGTAAACCTGCCATTCTCCAATCCAGAAGATGCCATCTCTCGCATCTCTCAGTATGGCAGCCCAACCTATCTGGCTCAGCGTGGCCTTGCCATCGGCTACCGAGACTTAGAAGAGTACGATAATGCTCTAGATTCCGTTAATGCGGCCCTTGCAGAAGCTCAAGGCAACCCAGAACTGCTTTACCTAAAGGCGCAAATCCTAAGCCGTCAGGGTAGCCAAGCCCAATCAGAAAGCTTGGATCTGTTTAATCAAGCGTTAGCAGAAGGTGACCAGCTGCCTGATGAACTACGCGAACAGATCGGCTATGAAAAATGTCGAATGGTCAACGATGGTACAGATTGCATTGCGGTACTAAGAGGCGAGATAGCGCCGTAAATGCTGCAGGCTGTCTTCTTTAGATGGTGTTTCTCCAAAGCCCAGTGTTCTTGTCAAAAGAAGGCTGGGCTTTGGTTGTAGAGGGTATTGTAAAGCGATCGCTACCTGTCTGACACTGTCAAAAATCTATGGTGCTACCAGGCTAAATCCTTCTGTAGATTCGATGATGGCTTCAGGTGGAATTTCTAATGCCTTAAACGCATCTGCTTCCAACAGCAGATAGTGACCTTCCTCCCGGCGCTCTCTTAGTTCTTGATCGGGGCCTACTGCCATCTTTCGCTCTGCATAAAACTCCAGACTAGGTCGTCCATAATCGTAGGAAGAATAAAACCGCTCTCCTGCGGGTACGTGTGTCAAAACCATGCGCCCGACGTCTTTTACTGGGAAGGATTCATTGACTTCCCATACCCATG
The DNA here is from genome assembly GCA_038531675.1 of Cyanobacteria bacterium J06581_3. Lineage (GTDB taxonomy): Bacteria > Cyanobacteriota > Cyanobacteriia > Phormidesmidales > Phormidesmidaceae > Phormidesmis. The sequence continues at coordinate 14,181 of JBCBBK010000003.1, read as the reverse complement.
CGCGTGAACCCATCAGCAGCATTAAGCAGCTGTACAGTCCAATCACCAAAATGCTCGCATAGTCAGATCTGCTTTGGACCAGTCGCCGTGTCACCCAAAATAGAGTGATTGCAAAGCAGAGGCAAAGCGAGATGAGCAAAATCTTTGGGTCTGCGATCGCAAAATACACAGCCCCACCCAAACCACCGACGGACAGCACTCCCAGTATCCATCGCAGGCTGCAGGCATATTCTTTTACCGGTCGAGAGACTTGCCAGCCAATGGCCATCGCCATAAAGGGGTAAATCGGCATGATATACCAGGGGAGTTTAGTCCCCATGGCAGAAGCCATTACCAAAAAAAGGATATTCCCGCTCAAGACTAGCCGCCCCAAAGAACTTCCCGGCGATCGCCATGCTAGCCACAGGCCACCTGGCCAAAACAATACCCAGGGTACGGTGCCTTTGATCATCACCAGCAGGTAATACCAGGGCGGTCCGTCATGTCCTTCTAGGGTTTTAGAAATTCTGTCTAGGTTGTTCAACCCCAAATGCTCTTGAATAAATAAGTTGCCGTACTGCTGTATTTGCAAAGCATTCCAGCCTACGGTTAGCCCAATACCGATGGTTAACCCTAGCCAGGTATACGGGTTCTGGATCAAAGACCATCGCCTATCTGCGATCACAAACGCCAGCAAGACGCCCCCCAACGCGATTGCCAATATCCCTTTCGACAGCGCAATCCCCGCAAAGCAAAAGCCCATCCCCACCGCCCAGGGCCGAGACGTCTTCGCCTTCAGCAAGCAAAGCATCCACAGAATCAACAGCGTATTAATGTAGCCGTCGAACATATGCAGTCGCCCTAGCCGCACTACCGATAGCATCGTCATGTAAACCCCTGCACTCAAAACGGCTTCCCGGCGTCGAGGGGATAGTTCTCTGACTACGCTGTACAGCAAGGGAACGCCGAGTGCGGTAGCGATCGCCATCGGAAAGCGTGTCGTAAATTCATTGACCTCTCCAAATAGCCAATAGCCCATCGAGCCTAGCCAGTAGCCAAATGGCGGCTTAGGGAAATAGGGCGCCCCGAACCGAGTGGGATACAGCCAATGGTGAGTTTGGGTGAGTTCTCTAGCGACAACAGAATAGTAGCCCTCATCCCAGTCTCGCAAGGGCATGTTGCCAAGCCCGATCAGCCAGAGGGCGATCGCGGCCACCGTCAGCAGCAATATCCACTTTGCATCAGGCGAAAAAGCCTTTGATGAGAGCAGTCTTTCAGATGGTTTTTCCATTTATCGACTCTGACACACATAGTGCGTATAGCTAAAAGATCCACGATTTCCCGCTCCTTCTGGCGCTACCTGGCAATTCTCGTCATTCATCAGATTAGCCTTCGACCCAGACTCTTGTAACTTCTCGCCGCTTCCTCCTAGCATCCATAGGTCAATCGCTTCAGGAATCTTCTGTAGCTGCTGTTTCAACAGCTGCTCTGGCGAGTTGTTAGTCGCAACGTTATTTTCCACAAGCAGAAACCGAGGGGCCCCCTGCCAGTTTTGCGTGGGCTCATTTGGGTTGTAGCTGCGTTGAATCTCCCAGCCGACAGACATCATCTCCATCCCAACTATCGCAGGTTGCTCTGTCACTAAGGTGCTAGTGCCGATAACAACAGGCAGTGTAGATTTTGCCTGAATGTAGTCGATAAACAGATTCGCCTTGTAAAACTTTAGGCTGCTGTAGTTAAAAACAATCACCTGCGAGCCCAAAAACGCCACCCCAATCACCACGCCCACGAAAGCTTTGCCATTGATTTTTTGGGGGATGAAAGGGAGTTTCACCCGGCTAAAGTTGTTGAAAGGACCTTCTAGGTTCGATTTCTCCAGGCTCAATTTCTCCAGGCTCAATTTCTCCAGGTTCAATTTCTCCAGGTTCGCAGCCTCACTGTCTAACCGGCTTTGCCAAAAGGGCGCGATCGCACACCCCACCAATATCAAAATACTCGGAAAATAAACGAACCCGTACCGATGCCCACGTGTGATATCGAATCCCAATCCATAGCAAACCAGGAAAAAGAGCGCATTGGCCACCACAAAAAAGCTAAACATCGTTTGGATGCCCAGCCTGGTGTGGAAATTTTTGAGCTGGAATTTGAGCGATCGCGCCATCACCACAGCAGCCCAAGGTACATATCCCAGCAGCAGCACAACGCAGCTAATAACGGCTATCGGAACAGTGAACCGACTGGTTCCATTGGTAACGGGTGCAATAATCGCATACAGCCAACCTGCCAGCGACTGCACAATCGGATTGACAAAATACTGCCAATTCATCGCATCAGCCCGCAAAAAGCTAGATTGAGGGCTGCCGTAAAAGTTCAGCAGAATCGGCAGCCACACAACAGACCCAACGAAAGTTCCAACGGCTGCAATGTACACTTTCACCCAGTTCGGTGTTCGCCAGGCGCTAAGGTCACGATGACTCTGTTGCACAAGCAACCCTAACAGCGCTATGCCCTGAGCTAACAGGCTCAATCCAAAAAAATAGTGGACGCTTACCCCAAGCGTATTGACGCCTATCCACCCAAAAACAGTGCGCCATCTGAGCGGTTTTCCTTCCGCGACAGCGTAAGTCGCAGTTACAAAGCAACACAGCGAAGCAATATTCAGCAGAATTGCCAGCGAATAAGGACGAGCCTCCTGGGAAAGATACGTCGCAAAAGGTGATACTGCGACCAAGGCTGCGCAAATCATGCTCAGGCGCTGTTGGCGGAAGCAGAGCTGCGCCAAGCGATGCATCCCAGGCACTGCCAGTGCACCCAAAAAAGCAGTGATTGCTCGCTCAGCCCACAGCGAAGCATAGCCGTTTGTGCTGCCCACTAGCCGATGAAACAGGATTATCCACCAATGGGCCAGCACAAAGTAACCCGGTGGATGATTGTCTTCTCTGAGCAAATTAACGACGACGTCTTGCGCGGTTGTCCCTGGCGTAATTTGTAAGGGCCTGAGCACCGCATCCAGGCCGATCACTTCGTTCAGCGGAATCAGTCGTGAGTAATTGCCTAAGCTAAATAGCGTAGTGGCAACTTCATCCATCCACGCAGGCTTGCTCGACAAATACGTCAAGCGAATAGCTAACGCTACCAAAAACCAAAAGAACAGCCACCAGTATGTTCGGCTGTGAAGGCGATGATCTGAGCCGATTGCCGGATCAATAGCGTGTCGATGACGGCGCTGACGAGTACTGCCAGAAGGAGAAAGAGCCATAAAGACAGTCGAAAATATCTAAGAAGGATTCAAAAGCTTTCTTTGAAGCTTTTTAGTATATTTCTTCAGGTCCCTGCCGTTAGCCTGCCTTGTGCCACCCCAAAATCTTGGCAAAAAAAGCCCCAGTCCGCTGAATAAAACAGCAAACCAGGGCCAAAGACGCAGTTAGGAGGTATCTTGCCTACACCATATCGACTCTGTTCCAAACTTGGGGCCGATTTTCACAAGTTCTTAATCTAAATCTCTCATGAAAGAAAATTAACCGTCCTCAGAAACTGTAGTGGTTTTAACTGTTTACCTTAATCGTTCTTAGCCGGTTGATAGCTGCTGCCAGCTCAAACCGACGAAAGCTGGCCCAGTTACCCATGAGTCTTCTCCCGTTTGCCGAGCCTTCTTCTGCGAGTATATCTAGGCCCCCGCGTTTGATATCTTCCATTACGTGGTCTAGCACGTCGCTAAGCGATCGCCCCTGATCAAAGTAGTAGCGATTGGCATACATCATCGCTTGTGCGATCGCGCGTACCTGGTGTGACTCAGCAATTTGATCAATCGCTTTTAGGTCAATATTTTCATAATCCAGCATCAGGCCGTCCTGACGTGCTTTTACCTTGAGCGGTCGATCGCCCTTTGGCGTCGGTAGGCTGCCGGGTAATACGGCACGAGGGCTGATTTTGCCGAAGCTTTCTGTCCCTTCAGCTGCTCTCTGGGCTGGATTTTCCCGAGCGATCGCCTTTGCTTTTTCCGTTACGATACTTGGCTGATAGTCCTCCATAGCAATAACCGTATCTGCCACCGCAAAGTAATCGCCACTTCCACCCATCACCAAAATGGTCGATACGCCGTAATCGTCATACAGCTGACGCACCTTATCTACAAACGGCGTAATCGGCTCTTTATCTTTGGCAATCAGCGCCTGCATGTTGCGATCGCGAATCATAAAGTTAGTCGCCGCCGTATCCTCATCAATCAGCAGCACCTGGGCACCTGCTTCCACCGCCTCCATCAGCGCCGCTGCTTGCGACGTACTTCCGCTAGCGTTCTGAGTCAAAAAGGCCTGCGACGAGCGCCCTTGCGGCAGATGGTTAATCACCGGAGAAATATCAACACCCGACACGCTGCGGCCATCTTCTGCTCGAATTTTGACCGTTGCGCTGTGGGCAACTACTCGCTCTCTGCCGTCACCGGGTACGTGGTTATAAATCCCCTGCTCAATCGCTCTTAGCAGCGTCGATTTTCCATGGTAGCCGCCGCCCACAATCAGGGTGACGCCAGCGCGAATTCCCAGTCCTTGTATCTGCCCGCTGTGCGGTGCCTCCAGCGTTATGGTGCCTTCTATGGGTGGTGCAAAGCCAACAGAACCTGCCTGTAAGGGGCGCTCATCAATGCCACTACGCCTGGGCAAACACGCCCCTGCACCGATAAAGGCGACCAGTCCTTTGTCTTCCAGCTGGTTGCGCAGGGCATTTGCGTCTAGGTGGGTTTGTACCTGCTGTTTCAGGGCGATCGCATCCAACGCCGAGTAGTTTAGCGTCCGTGCGACTAACGCTGGAATATCTTCACACAGCAAGGCTGCAGCGGCCTTGCCTGCGACCTGCCGACCCAAGGCCGGTAGGCCAACTGTCAGTCGTAGCTCAACGGCGACTTCATCTACCCAAACGGCTGTTCGCCTGAGTATGGCCTGGCTGGGCATCGCAACTGCAATTTCTCCGCTCTTGCCAGAGTCCCTCTTTTTACCGATATTTCGGGCCACTTGAGCGACTTGCCTAGTGATGTAGTCAGCGATCGCCCACTGGCAGCCATAATCAGTCATCCACTGATGGGGAAAGCCCGCTACCGACTGTGGCAGTCGGATCCTAATTCGACTGGGTGTGGCAAAGGGGTCGCCCTGCACGTAGTCCACGCTCAGTACAAACGTCGGAAATGCGTAATTGCCTTTGATGCCTTTGTATTCTCTATAGCTACGACCTTCTAGCCCCTTAAGCCGTTCCTCTAAGTCTGTCCCGCTCATAGCGATCTTCATAGTGGTCTCGTCTTGGCTAGCGTTGCCTGTCATATTTCATACCTGTCAATAATCCACACATCTCTATATACAGAGGCATCTAGAAACTATGGCTCACTATCCTAATTCCATAGCGTTTATAAAGCCGCCAAAGCAAAAGCGTTAGATCGCATTGAAAATTTGTTTTAGCCCCTCTCTTCAACCCCATATCCTTTTCTTCTTCCAATCTTTAAGAACACAGAGACTACCATCATGACTTCTACAAAAAAACGCTTCCGTCAAATTTCTCGCCTTCCACAATTCCTCTTGACTGTAGTGGCGCTATGCTTCATTACGACAGGCGTTAGCTCTGCTCAAAAGGTCGCGAACGCAGAGTCCGTGCAGACCGGTACCCAAACAGGCAAGCAAGTCGGCGACTCCACTGTTTTGCGAGATGGTACATACCTCTTCGGTCAAAGCCCACAGCCCGATGAGATTGGCTCTACCTACGTCGTGTTCTCTGTCAAAAACAACCAAACCATAGGTGCCTTCTACCAGCCCAGATCGTCTTTCGACTGCTTCTCGGGTCAGCTTCAACCCGATCGTTTGGCTGTAACCATTGTTGATAGCTACACGCAAACGACTTATCCTTACAATGTTGCTGTCACTCTCGATAACTCTTTGGTGGCCGGTAACAGTGCGGGTTCCTACACGCTAGATGGCTTCCATTTGCTTCCGTCGCTTAGCGTTCAAGATGCTGATATGTTAGCCGTCTGCACTGCTGATTTAGCCCAATAATCTACTCAAGCAGTAAAGCTACACAACAACTGCCGAACAAGAGCAGTACTTTGACGGATGACGTAAAACAATTAGGTTTTATAGATTTAGATTAAACTAGAGGTGTGATTAATCTGGGTAGCAAACCTTGATAACTGTGGGTGTTACGGGTACCCCACCATACAGTACGGCTCTCTCTAGTGCCAAATGGTCTGAAATACAAGTATATTGGCATCAGTAGATAAATAACTTAACTTAAAGCCAACGTGAACTTACCGTCTCGTCTGCTTTATGTAATTGTCCTAAGTCGCTTCTCATTAAGCGCAATTATCCTAAGCAGTACATTAAGCCATCAGTTCTGGGCTAGAGGTTTCTCAAAATATGTTTGAGCATTTCACAAACACAGCAATCGCGGTCATCATGCAGGCGCAAGAAGAGGCCCGTCGCCTGGGTCATAACTTTGTGGGCAGCGAGCAGCTGCTGCTCGGCATCATTAAGGAAAATACCAGCATCGCTGCTAAGGTGCTAGACGAGTTTGGGATCAATCTGGCAAATGCACGCACCGAGGTTGAGTCCATCATCGGTCGAGGTTCTGGCAACGGTCCGGTAGAAATTCCGTTTACTCCAAAGGTCAAGCAGGTTTTCGAACAGGCCTTTCAGGAGGCGCGCAAGCTCGACCATCCTTACATTGAGCCCGAGCACTTGTTGCTGAGCTTGACTCAAAATTCTGAGAGTGTGGCCTACCGGGTTATCGCTAACTTAGGCGTAGACCCAGAAAAAATTCGCGTACAGCTCGTTCGTGTTATTGGTGAAACCACACCAGTTGCTTCCGGGCGTTCAGGCGGCTCTAGTAAGCAAGAGCGTAAGTCAGATAGTAGCGTGCTGACAGAGTACGGTACTGACCTGACGGCGGTCGCTGCTGAGGGTAAGCTCGATCCAGTTATTGGACGCCATAAGGAGATAGAGCGTGTTGTACAGGTATTGGGCCGTCGCACCAAGAATAATCCTGTTCTCGTTGGCGAGCCTGGTGTTGGTAAAACTGCGATCGCAGAAGGCCTTGCCCAGCGCATTGTTAACCAAGACGTTCCCGAAGCCCTGATCGACAAACGGGTGATCAGCCTAGACATGGGTCTACTGGTTTCCGGTACTCGCTTTAGAGGCGACTTTGAAGAGCGCATCACACAGGTGATTGACGAAGTTCGCAAGTCTCAAAATATCGTCTTGGTCATTGACGAAATTCATACCCTAGTGGGTGCAGGCTCATTAGAGGGCGGCATGGATGCAGCCAATTTGCTCAAGCCAGCGCTAGCGCGAGGCGAAATGCAGTGCATTGGTGCAACAACCCTCGAAGAGTATCGTAAATACATCGAGAAGGATGCTGCCCTAGAGCGGCGTTTCCAGCCGGTGACTATTGCCCCTCCTTCTGTCGAAGATACGGTTGAAATTTTGTATGGCCTGCGTAGCCGTTACGAACAGTTCCACCGATTGAACATCACTGATGAAGCGGTAGAAGCGGCGGCTACTTTGAGCGATCGCTACATCACCGACCGTCACCTCCCCGACAAAGCAATCGATTTGATTGACGAAGCAGGCTCTAGAGTGCGCCTGCGCTACTCCAGAACGATTCCAGCTAGCGAACTGCGTAGTGAACTGCGTCAGGTGCAAAAGGATATTATCGAAGCCGTTCAGCATCAGGAATTCGACCAGGCAGCCACTTTGCGCAAGTCTGAAGACTCCTTAATCCAAAGGATTCAAGACACGCTAGACGATGACGTTTCTATTACCAAAACGCCCGAAGTAAGCGACGAGGACATTGCTGATATTGTCTCATCCTGGACAGGTGTTCCGGTCAATGCCATTACCGAAACAGAATCGGCAATGATGATGCACCTCGAAGATACTCTCCACGAGCGAGTTGTGGGTCAAAACGAAGCTGTAGAAGCTGTTTCGCGGGCCGTTCGCCGTGCTCGTGTGGGGTTACGTGGTCTCGATCGACCGATCGCCAGCCTGGTGTTCTCTGGCCCTACGGGTGTGGGTAAGACCGAGCTAGCAAAGGCACTGGCCTCAGCGGTATTTGGTTCTGAAGAATCGATGATTCGACTGGACATGTCAGAGTTTATGGAATCCCATACGGTTTCAAAGCTGATCGGATCTCCTCCAGGCTTTGTTGGCTATGATGAAGGTGGTCAGCTTACAGAAGCAGTTCGTCGCAAGCCCTACAGTGTCATTCTCATGGATGAGATTGAAAAAGCTCACCCCGATGTCTTTAACATTCTGCTTCAGGTGTTAGATGACGGTCGACTCTCTGACTCAAAAGGCCGCGAGATTAGCTTCAAAAATACGCTAATCATTATGACCAGTAACATAGGCTCTAAAGTCATTGAAAAAGGCGGCGGTGGCCTTGGCTTCGAGCTAGCCGCAGAAGACGGTATGACAAGCCGCTACAACAACATTCGCAACCTTGTGAATGAGGAAATGAAGCAGTTCTTCCGACCTGAAATGATAAACCGGATTGACGAAATTATCGTCTTCCGTCAGCTCACGAAGGACGAAGTTAAGGAAATTGCCGAAATTTTGCTCAAGCAGGTAGGTACGCGGCTAGGTGATCGCAATCTGTCGTTCACCATGACCGATGCCTTTAAGGATCGTCTGGTCGAAGAGGGATACGATCAGCGCTATGGTGCGCGGCCTATGCGTCGGGCGATCGCTCGTCTTGTCGAAGACCGTTTGGCCGAAGCTATTCTGGCAGGTACCCTCAAAGACGGTGATACTGTTGTCTTTGATATAGACAAAGAAGGCGAAATCACTGCGCTTCCTGCGAAAGAGCCTGCGCTTATCGGCGTCAGCTAACAGTGCTAACGTAGATACTTAACCCTCAAAGCCACGGAGTCTTCCGTGGCTTTTTTAATAGCCCCACCCATTTAGCCTCACCCATTCTCCATGTCTAACTCATCTGCTCAGAAGAAAGTCGTCGTCGTTGGAGCTGGCTGGGCAGGTTTAGGCGCTGCTCATCACCTGTCGAAGCAAGGGTATGTTGTCACCCTGCTCGAAGCAGGTGCTCAGCCTGGCGGCCTGGTAGCAGGCTGGCAAACACAAAAGGGCCGTTCTGTAGAAGCCGGTATTCATAGTTTCTGGTACCCCTACAACAACATCTTTTCCCTTACAGACGAGCTAGGGATTCAGCCTTTCACACCCTACACCCGTTCATCGCAATACTCTCCAGCGGGTTTAGAAGTTGAATCACCTATCTTTCAACGCGAACCCTACTTACCCACGCCGCTAGGCACATTTATCTACACTCGCTTCAAGCGACTACCGTTGATAGACAGGCTGTCCGCCCTACCATTGCTTTACTCGCTAATCGACTTTGATAACTCCGACGATGCCTGGAAACGGTACGACAAGATGACCGCCCGGGAGCTCTTCAAACAGTACGGTGTGTCTGAACGGCTTTACAAAGAATCCTTTGAACCGATGCTGCTAGTCGGCTTGTTTGCCCCTGGCGAGCAATGTTCGGCGGCAGCAGCTTTAGGAATGCTTTACTACTTCATCCTGGCTCATCAGCCAGATTTTGACGTGCGTTGGTGTCGCGGCACGGTCGGCGACATGATTTTCCGTCCCTGGGCTGAGCAAATCGAAAAAGCAGGTGGAAAGATTCTAGCGAACAAGCGAGTGACAGATGTTCGCGTCGGTTCAGACAACAAAATTGATGCGGTTATCTGCGGCGATGAAGTATTCGAAGCGGATGCGGTTATTTTCTCGGTGGGTATCACTGGGATGAAGAAGATTGTGGCAAATAGTAAGGAGCTGCGATCGCGATCCGAATTTCGCAACCTTTCAAACCTCGGTGGTATCGACGTTCTCGCCACCCGCCTCTGGTTCGACCGTAAAATCGATATCCCCCTCCCTTCCAATGCCTGTTTTGGCTTCCACCAAACCACAGGTTGGACCTTCTTCGATCTCAACACTCTGCATGATGAATACAAAGATGAACCCGGCAGCGTCGTCGAAGTTGACTATTATCACGCCAATCAGTTGCTAGGCCTCAGCGATCAGCAGGTCCTGCCTCTCGTTCAAAAAGACCTGTCGGGATGCATTCCAGCCTTCGGAGACGCCAAAATAACAGACCATGCCGTGGTTCGCATTCGCCAAGGCGTGAGTCACTTTGCGCCTGGCAGCTATCGCTACTTACTGCCCGGTATTACCAGTTTCGCAAATCTGTTCATGAGCGGTGACTGGATTGTCACGCGCCATGGTTCTTGGTCTCAAGAAAAAGCCTACGTTACCGGGTTAGAAGCGGCTAATAATGTCATAGATAAGCTGGGCATAGGCTATCGTGCAGACGTTATCCCTATCGTTCCAGACGAACCGCACATTCAAGCAGCTCGCGCGGTGAACCAGGCCGTTCGCCACATCAGCGAGCAACTTCTACCTCAGTTTTGGTTACCGTAAGCCCGACTGTATCCAAACGGAGAGGGGGGGATTCGAACCCCCGTTAGGTGTGACCCTAAAACAGTTTTCGAGACTGCCGCATTCAACCACTCTGCCACCTCTCCAAGATGGTTCTACATCTTACACCGATTTCTCGTAAGTTCTGAGTTGAATCCATAGCTCAAAAGACTACATGCCATAGATTGCGGTTTCCGTTTCTAGCCCATCGTCGCCCTTTTGCCATAGCCATAGGCAAACACCAGCATACATACAGTAGCTGAGCACAACATGCCAACCCTGCACACCTGTAAACTCCAAGGAGCTGCCTGGTAGGCGGTTAAACTGTTCCACCAGCCAAATCAGCCCGTGGATTGGATAGTACAGATTGGTTGCGATTGCACTCCCAAAAATCGGCCATATCACAGCGGCGATCGCGCTAATAAACCCACCCAAGCTGATCACAATCACCAGCGGCGTCGCCAGTCCATTCAGCAAAATGCTGTACAACGGTAACCGCTGAAAATAAAGCAGTTGCAAAGGAATCGTCCATAAATACGCAGCAATCGGCACCGCGAATAACGTCGCTACAGTCGTTGGCATCCAGTCTAAAAAACGCATGAGCCGGGGTACCGTTAAAACAAGACCCAAGGTTGCTACCACACTTAGCTGAAACCCAACGTCCCATATCCACTGAGGATTCACCAGTAAAATGGCTGTAGCCGCCACCAGCAAACCGCCCAAAGGACTCACCTTTCGCCCCATTGCTAGCCCTAGCAATGCGCCTGTTCCCATCAGTGCCGCGCGGACCACGCTCGGCTGTAGACCTGTCAACCCGATGTACAAAATCAGTACGCTGCCTCCTGCGATCGCCTTTGTCTTAGGCAGCTGCGTTCTCAAAACGCCCATCACCAGCGCCAGTATCAACGACACATGAAAGCCCGAAGCCGCTAATGTATGCGCCAGTCCTGCATCAATAAAGCTATCTCTTACGCCGTAGGGCAAATCCACCGCCTTTCTGCCCAGCGTCATCGCACTTAGCAAATTGCCCGCAGGCTCTCCTAACCAGCGATCCTGAGCCGTCACAATCCGTCGTCTCAATTTCCACAGTGCCCATTTGGGTGGCTTCTGATCAGGCAAAAACTCAATCCAGTTTGCTCTCAACCCTGCAAAACATCCCTTACGAGCAAGATACTCTCCAAAACCAGCCTGCGCTTTCCCCTTTCCCTTCTCGATGGTATAAATCTCGCCCTGAAGCTCTACCAGCTCACCAGGATAAAGTCGCTTACTTGGTGACAACGGCGCCGTCACGTACAGCTTCCCACTCACCGTTCTGGGTGCTTCAATACTGCTACGACTGCCCATTCCCCGCACAGACTGTGCCTGAAAAAAGAACCTACCCTTGTTACTTCGACTAGTCTGTGGAACTTCTAAGACATTTCCTATCACATGCACTTTTTGCCGAGAAGCAAACAAGCTGACATCATTTTGCGATGCCAGAGGCGCTCTAGCGATGCAGTAGCTAGCCGCTAGCATTCCAACTAAACCCGCTATCCACCATTGCCTTCTGGTCGGACCCATCCGCCAAACGCGAGGAACAAATGCGCTGCAAGCAATTCCCAACACCAAAATCCAAATGCCTATTACAGAAACTTGACCCATGAGTCGAACCTCTGTTGTTCCAGTAGCCAACAGGCCTAGCAGATAAGCCCCAATTATTACCAAAGTTCCCCAGGGCGTCATATCAAATATTCCAGTAGGCGTTTCACCTATAGAAAGCCCGCTCGCCAATTGTGCCTATCCTTTTGAGCAAAAAACTTCTACTTCAACTGTGCTTTCACTGCAATGGCAAACTGAAAAAGGCTTTGAAGGCACGCTTCAAAGCCTTCCCGGCTATGCTCCTATATCCGGCTCCAGTTATTTCTTTAGAAAGACAATCCTAACTGAACCCCAAACACTACATGCACTAGCAGCACAGCTAATGCCGTACTCCCGATGTAAGCGTGAGCAGTCCGAAGTGTTTGACTGCCTTTCCCAAACTTTGTCGCAGCAATGACTGCATTAGTGGTTAATAGTGCGATCGCGCCCATCCCTGTCCAAAAGTGCGGGCTATCCAAAATTGGCTCGCCTTGCATAACCAAGGATAAGATCCCGCCAGTCGCACCAAGCACTATGAACAGATACATCAGCGGTGCAACCTTCGCATGCTGTTGCTTTTGTTCTACAGCCACTCCAGATTCTGTAGCCAACCTGCCCTGCCAACCTGAATAAGCCGCAAAGCCACCCATCACGAATACTACAATCCCCATCATCACTGGATGGCCCCAATGCACAATCGGCTCAGGCAAACCAAACTGCGCAAACCAACTCGCGATAGGCTCCAAGCAACCTCTCAGCGCTACTCCCAAAACCTTTACCTCACAGATACCAAGACACCTAATATGTCTTAACACGTGTCAATCTGCGACGGCAACGTTTTAGCTTGCTGCCACTTTGGCCGCCTGTCCTTTGTCTGCTTGTTCTAGCAGCGGAAATCCCAACTTCTCCCGCTGATTCAAATAAAGCTGTGCCACCTTTCTTGCTAGCTCACGTACCTGCCGAATGTAACGGGTTCGCTCAGTGACTGAAATAACACCCCGCGCCTCTAGTAAGTTGAAGGCGTGTGAGCATTTCAGCACATAGTCATAGCTTGGCAATACTAGCTCCTTTTCCATCAGCTGCTCAGCTTCCTTTTGATACAGCTCAAACAGCTCAAACAGCAGCTCAGAGCTAGAAGCCTCAAAGTTATAGGTAGAATTCTCAATCTCAGCCTGCATATAGATATCACCATATGTCAGCTGGTCATTCCACTGAATCTTTGCCATGGCATCCACTTCTTGTAGATACATCGTTAGCCGCTCTAACCCATACGTAATCTCAATCGATACAGGGCGACAGTCTAGCCCACCACACTGCTGGAAGTAAGTGAACTGCGTTACTTCCATCCCATCGAGCCACACTTCCCAACCCACACCCCACGCGCCCACAGCCGCATCTTCCCAATTGTCTTCGACAAAACGCACGTCGTGATCCTCAGGCATAATGCCAAGTGCCCTCAAAGACTCAAGATAAAGCGCCTGAATATTCTCAGGAGAAGGCTTTATCAGCACCTGATACTGAAAATAGTGCTGATAGCGGTTTGGGTTTTCACCATAGCGCCCGTCCGCAGGTCGTCTGCAAGGTTCTGTGTAGGCAACAGCCCAAGGCTCCGGCCCAATAGCCCGCAAGAAAGTGTGAGGACTCTTCGTTCCAGCCCCCTTCTCGGTGTCATAGGGCTGCATAATCACGCAGCCCTGCTCGGCCCAAAACTGATTTAACGTAGCAATGACAGACTGAAAATTCACCTTGCGTCCTTAAATAACACTCCCAACACCTTATATATTCCTTGCGCCTAAGCCAATACATCCGGAACGAAACAAAGCCCAAAACTTAAGTGCGTTATGGCTCAAGTTCATTTGGAAAAACTTCAAAATTCCCCCTTTAGGGCTCTATGGAAGACTTAGCGGCTATCGAGTAGCCTTGAAAAAACAAAAAAGCTCCAAATAATTTGGAACTTTTCTCTGCCGAATCGGCTATTTCAACGCCTTTAAGGAGCCACAAGCTTTTTGTAGCAAGCTATACAGCCTTTTTGCATTTTCTTTTGCAAATACATTGACACTAATTGCCAAGAGTCGCTATAGTGATTAAGCGCTGAAGGGAACCGACCCGAACGGGTTAGGAC
>JBCBBK010000002.1:0-422880 GCA_038531675.1 Cyanobacteria bacterium J06581_3 | reverse complement strand
AGGAATCACACAACATGCCGATTCTATCGACTTATCCTTCGAAAAGAAAGCGACAGTTATTGATAGGCCCTTCCTTACCTGCCGGCTCTGTACCCAAAGGTTGAAAGGGATCTTCTTGCGTATCGAGAACCGTCTGCGAAGGGTCAATTGTTTGGATGGGGTATTGCGTTTGCTGATGGACTAGCTGTGACTCAGTGAGAGAATCAGTTGGGAGCATGGCCTGTGGCTGAGCTGCGGCTGGCTGAGGCGGCTGCAATTCTGCGGCGTCTAAAACTTGAGATGAGGGAGCTGTAGTAGAGAGGGAGCTATTTTTTGCGGAGCGACTTGGGTTGAGAGAGTTAGCTGGCAGGGTGGTGATGGAGATGCCTGCACTTGAACCCGGTATCAACGCTTCGTCGGCAATGGTTTCGCTCTCTTGTATTAATGGTTTCTGAGGCCAAGGCAATCCAAACAGAGCGCTGTGAACAATGCCAGACAACAAACAAAGCTTCCAAAACAAAGTGTTTAACTTTAGCGTGTGTATCACCGATCTGCGTAGAAAACCACTGCCTAAATCACCCTTTAGAGCCTATTTCTGAAAGTTCTTGCGCTTTCTTAAAGTTACTGAGCTATCTATTGATGGACCTACAGTTAAGAATCAGTCTCACTAATACTAGTGTGATCTCATCCAAAAATCAACCTGACAGCATAAAAGTCCTACAGTATAGGCTAAGAATAAGCACCAAATAGGCTTATACCATTGGGGATTTATGTAAAACTTGAAAAGTAGTGGCTCTTCTGGCTTTTATATCTTTATTCTCAATAACTAATCACTATTGCTACAAAAATCGGTTTGTATTCTCAATATTTTTTCTAATTAGAAATAGGCTATAAGACTTTTATATTGGTATGACTGCGTTCTCATCTATATTTCCTTTTCTATATAGGAATGAGTATCATTTAAGGGTAGGATGCTCATACTCTAAATATTGCTGATGAAGTCAGTAAGGATAGGTATCTATGAAGCTTTCACGACGCTCACTGATCGCTCGAGGCGCTGCAGTCGCTACTGGTTTTGCTGCGACGCGAGTATTTCGCCCCCGTTCTGTCCGCGCCCAAACGGGTGAGGTAAATTTGTATTCGTCACGTCATTACAACACTGATGATGAACTCTACGAGACGTTTACTGAGCTGACGGGTATTCGAGTCAACTTGTTAGAGGGCAACGCAGATGAGCTTTTAGTGCGGCTAGAAAATGAGGGCGCGACTAGCCCAGCCGATGTATTTATGACAGTGGACGCGGGGATGCTGTGGCGAGCAGATCAGGCAGAGGTGTTTGCGCCGATTTCTTCTACGGTGCTGACGAGCAACATTCCCGAGAACCTGAGACATCCGCAGGGCAAGTGGTTTGGGTTCTCTAAGCGAGCTAGAGTGATTATGTACAACAAAGCGGCTGTGGACCCGTCGGCGCTTTCGACTTATGAAGCCTTGGCCGACCCTGAGTGGCGCGGGAAGATTTTAATTCGTTCATCTGGCAATATTTACAACCAGTCTTTGGTGGCTTCTTTGATTGAGGCCCATGGTGTAGAAGAAACTGAAGCGTGGGCAAGAGGCTTGGTTAGAAACTTTGCCCGGCCACCAGAGGGCAATGACCGAGCGCAGATTGAAGCGGCTGCTGCGGGACTGGGCGATCTGGCGATCGCAAATACCTATTACCTGCCTCGCTACCTAGAGGCGGAAGAGGCTGAAAAGCGAGATGTCTTTGACAAGATAGGTGTTTTCTTCCCTAATCAGGAGGGTCGCGGTACTCACGTTAATATCAGCGGTGCAGGTGTTGTTGCTTCTGCGCCTAATCCCAGCGCTGCGCAGCAGTTTCTAGAGTATCTCTCGGGGACGGAAGCGCAGAGTTTCTTTGCGAAAGGAAATAATGAATATCCGGTTGTTGAAGGGGCTGAGTTAGCGTCTGTGGTGGAAGGTTTTGGCACTTTTACGGACGATAGCGTTAATGTCGCTGCCTATGGGGAAAATCAGGCTGAAGCTGTTCAGCTTATGGACAGGGCTGGTTGGGTGTAAGTCGTTGTTCTGATTGAGTTTGTGACGCTGTTTACCCGTCAGATGCCTATAGCGCGCTGGTTCAAGCTGTAAGATGCGATCGCGCCTGGTTTCCCATTCGGGATTGACCAACAGTGCTCGTTGGTAGAGTGCGATTGCATCTTCAATAATCACAGGTTGTTGTGCGCATCGACATCGTTAGGCGCGACTTTAACTCACAAGCGTTTTCTCTTCAGCACAAGACAAATCCTCAACAAACCTCTCTTCCTCAAACGCATACCCCTCACCCAAGAACCCAACCAGTTGCTGGCAACTCTCTTTCGCCGTTTGCAAACAGGTTGATGCCCCAGGCGACGGCGTAATGTTGAACAAAATCCGCTTGCCTGTAATCTTCGCCTCACCCATCTCCAGCTGCCGCGTCTTCAAATTCACGACCTGCGGCCTGATTCCCCCATACCCTTTCGCGAACGTCAGGTCTTTTAGCCTTATCGAAGGAACAATCTTTCTCACCTTACGAATAAACAGCCGCTTGCCAATCAGCGGAATATCGTAAATAAAATTCATGATGATATAAACCAGAATTGTCCAATCACTCAAAATATTGAAGAACGACCGGAAGGCATCCAGACTGAGCCCAGCCGTCTTGAAATACTCCCAAACTGTTCCATACTGTCCCCGCTCCAGCATCGGCATCACTTTCGCCGTCGGGCCGAACCGCGTTTGCTGCGCATCGTGAACTTCCGGGTCCCCATGAATTGCCGCAAACGGCAGCTTCGCCATCTGCACCATATACACTTTCCCATTTAGCAAATGCGGCGCAAAGTAAAAACTTCCCGCTACGCTCAGTAGTGCGTAGTCCTGCCCGTAGCCCATCTGCTTTGCAAATAGCAGGCTGTGCGCTCCGCTAGTAACGGCTACTGTCTTCGCCCGCAGCTCTCCGTTGCTGGTTGTAATTACAAAGTACTGTTCTGTAGCGCTGCCTGCTTCCTCAATGCTTAGCACTCTAGTACCTGTCATTATCTCGACGGATTTCTCCGTGTCCTTCGTTGCATTTTGAACAAATGACTGTGACAGTCGCCCATAGTCGACCGTGTAGCCTTCTGGTGTAAATAATGCCAGGGTCTCTTCTTCTGCGTCGCGCCCTTTCAGCACGTTGGGTTCTAGCGCTTCTATCTCGGCACGTTCAATGAGTCGTAGGTCCGGAAACAGCGTTTTGAAAGAGTCGTAGCGATCGCGCAACTTCTGCACCTGCTGCGCACCCACCGCTAGCACCATCTTGTGGTACTTCGTATAAATAGTTTGGGCCGCATCGTATCGCAATAAATACGCCTTCACCAGGCTAGCACCAGCATTCACCGACCTTGCCTTTTCTAATGAATAGTTCGTCTCAATATCGCCAAAATGCAGCGTCTGACTATTGCTCGTATGCTTAGAATTTACCTGTGCTACCGCTTCATTCTTTTCAATTAGTGCAATGTTTTCCACATTGGTGTACTGGCTCAGGCTATATAGCAGCGCTGTTCCACACACACCACCCCCCACAACAACAACATCGTAGATATCCTGATTTTTCACCACAGCAACTATTTCACTCGCTTACGCTATTCCAACAATCTATTATAAGCCTTCCCACCAAAGCTATCGCCGCTGCTTGTGGCACCACGGCACTATAACTATTCAGAAACTATTCAAAAAATAGGTGACACTGTAAAGCGCATAAGCCTATAGATACGTGCGTTACCACATTTAAGGTATAAAAACAGTCTTCACTTGCACAACACGCTACCTACCAATCAGGCCATCCTATTAACTATCCACTCAACGTCACCAAAATTGCGCCTATGTCTTTTCAGGACTATGACCCCGGCGACTTTTTCGACGAGCTATTTTCGGCTCAGGGCCTGCCTCGCGAAGCCGCAGCCCTTCTGATAGAGCGACTGGAGTCTCTTTCTATCGATAGCCTCATCCGACGTCAGCAAGCCGCCCAGCACACCCTTTTTAAATTGGGCGTTACTTTCAACGTTTATAGCGATAACCAGGGCACAGAACGGGTATTCCCTTTTGATGTTGTGCCAAGGGTTATTTCTGGCAAAGAATGGCAGACCCTGGAAAAAGGGCTTCAGCAACGGATTACGGCCTTAAATTACTTTCTAGATGACATTTACAACGACCAGAAGATTATTAAGGACGGCGTCATTTCTCGCGAAGTGGTCGAATCTGCCTCTGGTTACTTGCCGCCTTGCAAAGGGCTGAAACCACCTAAGGGCGTGTGGTGCCATATTACAGGGACAGACTTAGTACGCGATCGCGCTGGCACCTGGTACGTCCTCGAAGATAATCTTCGCTGTCCTTCGGGAGCATCCTACGTGCTCGAAAATCGCACTGTCATGAAAAGCTCATTTCCGAGCTTGTTCGAGGCCCTCGACATTACCGCTGTTGACGACTATCCTAGCCAGCTACTAACCACCCTGCGCGGGCTTGCTCCCGACCACATCAGCGATCCGACCGTCGTCTTACTTACGCCGGGCACCTTTAACTCTGCCTACTTCGAGCACTCCTTTCTGGCCCAGCAAATGGGCATCCCCCTGGTAGAAGGCCGCGACCTGATTGTAGATGACGGCTATGTCAAAATGCGTACTACCAAGGGGCTGTACCGGGTAGATGTCATCTACCGACGCATTGATGATGAATTTATAGATCCCACCGTTTTTCGCTCAGATTCTATGCTGGGCGTACCTGGCATGATGGATGTGTACCGGCAAGGGCGAGTGGCGATCGCCAATGCACCCGGCACTGGCGTCGCCGATGACAAGCTCATCTATGCCTACGCGCCCCAAATGATTCGTTACTACCTGAGCGAAGAACAAATCATTCCCAACGTGCCGACCTACTTCTGTCAGGACGAAAAGCAGCAGTCTCACGTACTTTCCAATCTGGATTCTCTGGTTGTCAAGGCAACAGATGCCTCTGGTGGCTACGGTATGCTGATGGGCACCCACTCTTCAAAAGAAGAACAAAATGCATTTGCCGAAAAGATAAAGTCGAACCCCAGGGGCTATATCGCACAGCCAACCCTGTGCCTATCTCGAATGCCCACCCTGATTGATCGATCGTTCCAGGGTCGTCATATCGATTTACGACCCTTTATTCTTTTCGGGCGGGCCGGAACCGTTTCAGAACCAGAAGCTCCGCCGTATGTTCACCCCGGTGGACTTACCCGCGTTGCGCTTAAGAAAGATTCCCTGGTGGTCAACTCTTCTCAGGGAGGAGGCAGCAAAGACACCTGGATTATTAATTAACAGCTGGCTAGGATCTGAAAAGGTATTGATACCTGAAGAAATCACATTTAAAGCAGAGAGGTTCATGCGTTGCTAAGTCGCGTTGCAGATGCTATTTACTGGCTTAACCGCTACATTGAGCGGGCCGAAAATGTTGCCCGTTTTGTAGAAGTTAACCTAAACCTGCTGATGGATAGCCCGGTTGGGGTGGCTCAGCAGTGGGAGCCTTTGATTGCGGTGACGGGCGATCGCGAACGTTTTCTCGAGCGCTACGATCACGCCACCGCCGAGCGCGTCCTCGACTTCCTGACCTTCGACGAAAAGTCTCCTAACTCTATTCTCTCCTGCGTTCGCTCTGCGCGTGAAAACGCCCGCTCCGTCCGTGAAACCATCTCCTCCGAAATGTGGGAGCAGGTCAACGCTTTTTATCTTCAGGTCGAAGAAGCTGCCAAAGATAAAGATGTCCGCGATACCCATGCCTTCTACGCCGAGGTAAAGATGGCCAGCCATCGGTTCGCCGGGGTAATGAACGCGACGCTCTCCTGGAACGAAAGCTGGCACTTTGGGCAGCTGGGTCGATTTATAGAACGCGCTGATAAAACGGCTCGCATTTTGGATGTGAAATACTTCCTGCTGCTGCCTTCCCCTGACGAAGTAGGCACCCCGCTCGACAACCTTCAGTGGATTGCCCTGCTAAAATCCGCCAGCGCCTACGAAATGTACCGCAAAACCGAACAGATCATTTCACCTTCTGGCGTCGCCAAATTCCTGATATTAGATCCGCACTTCCCCCGTTCTATAAAATTCTGCCTACAGTGGGCTGAAGATTCTTTGAACCGGATTGCAGGTACCGCTTCTGGCAAACCGCGAAGCAGCCAGCGGGCAATGGGGCGTTTGCGGGCTGAACTGGCCTACACTACCTTCGACGAAATATTTCGGCAGGGCCTTCACGAGTTTCTAGATGACTTTCAGCGCCGTTTGAATAATGTAGGTGACTGCATCTATACCGACTTTATCGCGCTTCCAGATTCTCCTGTAGAGTCAGACAGGCTAAGCACTCAGAACCAGTCGTGAAGTACGCCATCACTCACACCACCCACTATACCTATTCTCGCCCGGTCTACTTAGGGCCTCATATTCTACGGCTGTGTCCTCGTCAGGACGGTAGTCAGTGGCTGCGCTCGTTTGACCTAACGATCTCTCCAGAGGGGAAAGTGCAACAGGCTTACTTTCTCGATGCGAATGGCAATACCTGTGTGAATGCAACATTCCAAACGCCGCTCACAGAATTTTGTATTCGCTCGCACAGTGAAGTGCACACTACGCGCAGTAATCCGTTCGACTATTTAAGTGAGCCCTGGGCGGTATCATTCCCGATTGACTATCCTGGATCACTTTCTGCGCAGCTTGCGCCTTACTTGCGCTTGCCCAGCGGCAGCCCGCAAACAGATGCCGCTGTTGTTCAGCTTGCTCAGTCGCTAGCGCAGAAAGCCTCGGACAATGTTGGCTACTTTTTGATGGGCCTGACGCAGCATATTCCTCAGCTGTGCGACTATCAACAGCGCTTGGAAGGCGCCGCTTATTCTCCTGGTATTACGCTACAAAAGAAATTGGGGACCTGCCGGGATTTTGCCGTACTGTTTGTTGCAGCCTGCCGAGCAATGGGCCTAGCCGCCAGATTTGTGAGCGGCTATCAGGAAGGTGATGCCGGTAGCGACGACTCGCAAACGACTCACGATTTGCATGCCTGGGCTGAGGTATATGTGCCTGGCGGCGGCTGGCGAGGGTTTGACCCTACGTTGGGGCTTGCGGTAGCGGATCGTCATGTGGCGATCGCAGCGTCTTATCTCCCCCCTCAGGCAGCGCCCGTTACCGGCACAATCAAGCAACACTTACCGGAGCAAGGAAAAACCCTGACGCCCGTCACAACAAAGTTTGAAACTGATATCAGTCTTGAAATTTTGGGTGAGTAGTCTGTTTTTATTCTGGGACTTCTCTTTTTTTCCACTCAATACTGGGCAAGTTGCTGGACGCTTCTCGTAGCGATTCTTCCCAGTAGTGCCGCATTTTCTCTAGATAAGGGTCATCGCCTAGTAGCTGTACCCGGTTACGAATCTCTAGCGCATCCGTTTCATAAAGCACCATATCAATTGGCGGTGCGACCGAGATGTTAGAGCGCATTGTTGAATCAATCGATAAAAGCGTTGTTTTGGCAGCTCGGTCCAACGGCGATTCGTAATGAATGGTTCTATCTAGAATTGGCTTCCCGTACTTTGTTTCTCCAATTTGTAGAAATGGCGTTTCCGGCGTAGCTGCGATAAAATTCCCCTGGCTGTATACCAGATATAGCTCGACCGGACCGCCCGCAATCTGCCCGCCTACTAAAAACGTGCTTTGATAGTCGATCCCATCTTGGGCAAGGGCCTGGCGATCGCGCTCCTGTACCTTGCGACTTGTTTCGCCAATGTAGGCCGCCACCTCGTGCAAGGATGACAGCGTATGTAAGTTATCGACTACCTCCAGCTTAATATCGCGCTTCAGCTGATGAATAACAGACTGAGATGTAGACAAGCTGCCCGCCGTACACAGCACGACCACGCGCTCTGTCGGCACCGAAAAATCAAACAGTTTCTGATAAGAAGAGATATAATCTACCCCGGCATTGGTCCGAGAGTCAGAAGCCATCACCAGACCTTTCTCTACCGATATTCCCAGGCAATAGGTCATTGATTGGCCCCAAAATTTAGTCGCATGTACTCCAATGAGCCTATAGTAGGCGATCATATAAACCATCCCACTCCAGTCGTATTTATGGATCTCTAGAGCGTCTATGGCTGAGCCTACTTTTCAAGACACGACCTTTCAGGCGACCCTTGCGCCAAACCAGCGTCTTTATCTTACCAACGCTGGCATGCTCACTAGCGCGACCCTGCACAGTGCTGCTATTGGGCAGCAACAGCAAAGCACCAATCAATTTTCTACGGGCTGCTGGAGCGCACCGCCTCAGCTGTATGCCTTAGCCTACGGCTGGATTGTTGCAATCGCCTCGCAGCAGGGTCTCTGGTATCTACAAATTCAGGGTAGCCAAATGCAAATGAGCAATCAGCCTCCCAGTGAAGCACTAGCCGCGCAGCTAAAAGCACAGCAGCCAGAACCCATGCAGCCAACAAGCAAAGCGACAGCGCCCTCGGTGAATATGCCACCGATGCAGCCGATGGAACCCATGCAGCCGATGCAGCCGATGGAGCCCATGCAACCACTACCACCCATGACGATGACCATGGGCAATATGACCATGAGCACCGGTACGCTAAACAACGCGACACCGGCAGGTGCTCCAAGCGCAGATCAAGCTGCTGACACAACCGCTCAGGTCAAAAAATTCTGTCCTCAGTGTGGTGCTGCGACCTTACCGCAGGCTAACTTTTGTGCGAATTGTGGTCATCAACTCTCTGCAGGCTAGACTCCCTACGGGCTAAACTTCTACCCGATTGCGACCGCTCTGCTTAGCCCGATACAGGCTCTCGTCGCTACGCTTCATCCAGGCCTGCCAGCTCTCTGAGGGCTGCAGCTCTGCAATGCCTGCACTGACAGTGACCGGATAGTTGGGAATAGACTGTAGCTGTGCGATCGCTCCTCGCAGTTCTTCTGCCACCTGCCTTGCTTCTGGTGCAGATGTCCCATGCAGCAGCAC
The DNA here is from genome assembly GCA_038531675.1 of Cyanobacteria bacterium J06581_3. Classification (GTDB taxonomy): domain Bacteria; phylum Cyanobacteriota; class Cyanobacteriia; order Phormidesmidales; family Phormidesmidaceae; genus Phormidesmis. The sequence goes on along the minus strand of JBCBBK010000002.1, from coordinate 413,877 downwards.
CAAAAATTCTTCACCGCCTAGTCTGAAGGCCCTATCCGCAAGCCGAATCCGCGACAGCACCAGCTGACTAATTTCTTGAATAACTCGGTCACCGACATCGTGACCGAATGAGTCATTAATAGCCTTAAAAAAGTCGATATCCAAGGTAACTAGCGTAACCGGCGTACCCGTTCGGCGGCTCTGGGCATGGGTTTGGGCCAGCGTATCAGGAAGTAGCGTACGGTTGAGTAGCCCTGTCAGCGGATCGGTCACTGCCTGGCGTTTCAGCGTTTGCTGTTGTTCACTAATAACCCGAATAAAAATACCTGAGAGAATGCTGATCATCGTCAGGGTGGCAATGAGCCGAGTGGCCAGTCTTGGCTCAATAACTTGCCACACTAGCGGCAAAATCAAGATCAAAAGGGCCGCATTGGCGAACCAAGCCTTTCGCTCAGGCAAAATGAAGTAAAAAGTAACCGCTGCCGGATAGCACCAAAAAACGCCAATCATTCCCTGTGTTTTTATTGACAGGGCCAGAAAAAATAGAATCGAGGGCACTAAGCCCAGCAGCGTCAGCGTGGCATAGTACCGGTTGTGGCGTGCGGTAGACCAGGCATTGAATGCCAGAATACAGGTGATGAGTACACTGCCAAACCCCATCGCATAGCGACCCTGAACAAAATTATTAATACTGAATGGTGTCAATAAAACAAGAGAAACACAAGCAACACCCAAAAACGATTTTCCCAAGAAGTCGTCCGTAGAATCCTGCGGTTTTAGAAAGCTTATGTTGCGCATGCTTGCTTTGGCGACGCTGTCATGTGTACCTTACTGTATTTAAAGCTTTTTTCACTTTTCAGCTCAGATTGCGTCTATTCCGGAAGAATAGTACGCCAGGGTGCATACTAAAGCAATTTAGTTACAGCGACTTTCCAGGCAAAGCCGGTAATTTGAATACACTTCACGCAGGCGCATTGGGCAATGGGCCCAGAGGACTTCTCACCACCACAGAAGCGCCTTTCCAGACGCTTACTGTTATACCTATTTTTAGACCCGGCCAGCTTAGACCCGGCCAACGCCGTCTACACCACCTACAGCATGAGCACGATGGCCGTTGTCGAGCTGCGATCAATAAAACCGAGCTTTGGCGACTAGCCGCCCGCAACTGCCGGAACAATACTCACTTCGTCCCCATCGCTGAGCTGAGTTTCTTTGTTGTCCAAAAAGCGAATGTCTTCGCTGTTAACGTAGAAGTTTACGAAGCGGCGCAGTTCGCCCTTATCATCACATAGGCGCTGCTTAATACCTGGAAACTTACTCTCTAGGGTATCCATCAGCTGGATGATGTTACCGCCCTCGCATTCGACGGTGGCTTCGTCGTTGGTGAACTTCTGTAGTGGAGTAGGAATGAGAACTTTTACGGACATGGGTTTGGAAAGATGACTGATTATTAACTTACAACAACTAAAGGAGAATTAAAGATAATTCCAAGATGAACAGGCTACTAGCCTACACCTGAGTCTGCTGCCACTCTAGGCGGTTTAGCGTACCAGCACGCTCCCAGGCACGCTCAAAGCTGTCTAGCTTTGGTTCAATGGTGTGAGGCTCACCGATGTGGCTTTGTACAGATTCTGTTGTTTTTAGGCCATTGCCCGTGATGTATACAACAGTTTTCTCATCGGGGCTGATTTTACCGGCTTCAACTAGCTTTTTAAGCACCGCAATAGTCGTTCCCCCAGCTGTTTCCGTAAAAATGCCTTCTGTTTCGGCAAGTAACTTCATCCCAGCGATAATCTCTTCATCGGTAACGTCTTCGATGTTACCGTTGGTTTTACGGGCTACTTCCAGGGCGTAGATGCCATCGGCAGGATTGCCAATCGCAATCGACTTAGCGACTGTGTTTGGCTTAACAGGCTTAATAAAGTCTCGACCTTCCTTGTAGGCCTGGGAAATGGGTGAGCATCCTTCTGCCTGTGCGCCGCTGAATCGAACATCTTTAGCCTCTACCAGGCCTGCGGCGACAAACTCGTTGAAGCCTTTGTAGATTTTGGTGAACAGAGAGCCAGACGCTAGCGGTGCGACGACATGGTCGGGTAGCTCCCACCCTAGCTGCTCAGCCACTTCAAAGCCGAGGGTCTTGGAGCCTTCGGAGTAGTAGGGGCGCAGGTTGATATTTACAAAGCCCCAACCATGGGTGTTAGCCACTTCAGAGCAAAGGCGGTTCACTTGGTCGTAGTTGCCTTTTACGGCCATCAGGGTGGGATCGTAAATTAGGGTGCCGAGGATTTTACCAGATTCCAAGTCTGACGGGATGAAGACGCAGCATTCTAGACCTGCGTGGGCGGCGATCGCTGCTGTAGAATTTGCCAAATTGCCCGTACTGGCACAGGAAACTATCGTAAAGCCTAGCTCCTTTGCTCGCGACAGCGCTACTGACACAACTCTGTCCTTAAAGCTTAACGTCGGCATGTTTACCGCGTCATTTTTGATGTACAGCTCTTTGATCCCCAGCTGACGCGCCAAGCGGCTTGCTTTGAGCAGCGGCGTCATCCCTGTGCCAACATCGATAGGTGTATCGCTTTCGACGGGCAGAAAAGCTTTGTAGCGCCAGATAGAGTGCGGACCTGCTTCAATGATTTCTCTGGAGACCTGATTTTTGATCGCGTCGTAGTCGTAAGCAACTTCCAATGGGCCAAAGCATTCTTCACAAACGTGCTTGGCACCTAGCTCGTAGCGGGTGTCACATTCTTTACACTTGAGCGCGGTAAATGTCTGCTGCGTGGTGCGGAGTCTTTCGATAGCTTGCGTCATGGGTTGAAGTCTCTTGCAAAGTAAAGTCTAGAACGGCTGCCTGTTGGGAATATCACCGAAGGCGGCAAGGGTGAAACAGGCGGCTTACACCTATCTCTTCTGAATTGGACTGATACTAACACGCGAATTCTAGGCACACAATGATACCCGACTTTTTTAGTCGGGATTAGAATATTTTTGATTATTGTTTGCTAAAACCCCTGATGAGTAAAGGATTCAGCATGATATGTGAACGAAACCCAGAGTTAAAAATAGAAAAGGTTAGTCAGCTGACTAACCTGCTTCATAAATTACATAGATTTTCTCTATATAGAGAAAATCTATGTAGAAAAAGCACTGCATAGACAAAGGCAAACATCTATCCGATCACCTGCTTAGAATCATTGATTCTAATTGCTTCCAATCAGCAGATTTGGTCATCCACTTGGCCACTTTAATCTTTTGGGGCTTGGAATCGGTCTCTGTCTCTATATATATCGTGCTGCCTTCTAAGCGCAGCTCAGTGGGCGAGGCGTAAACATATCGCTTTACTGCCGAACCCAGCAGGTTATACAGCGTGATCCGGTTAGGTGCAACGACAAAGTAAGTGCGCGTGAGATAAAGAATCCCTACTATTGTCAATAGAATGCCGATAACAATAGTTGTGCTGAACTCGCCGCTTAGCAGAATCACCCCTACCGCTAGCACAACGTTCAACAGTCCAAGCAGTAGGGCGGTAATGCCAAGCCAGGGGGCATATTTTGCTTCAAGGTATTCCTTTTCTGGCAAGAAAGGCGTTGATTCTTCTGAGTTCATATCTCTTTTTATATCAAAACTACACCGCTGGGAAGCGACACTGTAGCTGAGCACCCTCCGCTGCTGGCGCAATAACAAACTCGCCTTCAATCAACGGTAGGACAGTCTGCGCTGTTGCCAGGATGAGCCCTGTCGATAGCTTGATATCGTCGTTGGTCATTAGCGATGCCTTAGCAGCTATTTTGTCGTCATCACTAGCATCATCAGCTTCAGAAAATTCGGTGATGTCTGAAATTGCATCTAGTTCTGTTTGCAACGCTTGGGCATCGCGATCGCACTCAATAACTACCGTAACCGTATCATTCGCCTGTTCTACCCTCAGGCTCAGCAATTTTGTCTGCGGAATCGCGTCTTGTAACAAGCTAGTCAAAATATTCTTTAGCCATCTGTTGTCTGTATAGATTTCAATTTCTTCGGTCGGTGAATTGACCGTGTAGCGAATATTCTGATTCGCAGCCTGAAGTGTGGTGAGCATCTCGACTTCTGGCAGCAAAAAGCTGAGATCAACATTTTCGAACTTTGGGGGTTCACGACCAATATCTAGTTTAGAAACTGCCGTAATCTGGTCGAACAGCGCGAGCATTTTTAGCGCGGCGTCTTTGGACTGGCCGATAAATGCTCTCTCTTCTTCGGGGTCTTCGCACAAATCTTCGAGAATAAGCTGGTGGAGGCTGACGATAGTGTTGATAGGCGATCGCAGTTCGTGAGAGGTGCGGGCCAAAAAGCCGCTTTTAAAGCGCTCTAAAGCCAGCAAGCGCTGGTACGCAAGCTGAATATCTGTTGGGGTTTCTAAGTTAGATGTGTTAATAGTCATGGGCTGAGCAGGCACGTTTAACCACTGTTGATGGCCCTACGGTAGCTCGAATTCACTATTTTACAGGTGAATTTTACCCTGACGTAATATTTCCCAATCAGTTCCCGTCCATTTTGCCACGGTAGAGGGTAAGCCAGAAGGCTGAGAGTGAAATTGGCTTAATGCCTTGCCGCTACTTGTACCTGGCACATAACAGTGGTCGGCCAAGGTCAGCGCTGCGGGAAAGGTTCGAGAGATTTCTTTTGCCGTTGTGAGTGGTGGCTGGCCAGAGAGATTGGCGCTGGTGGTGGCGAGTGGACCGGTTTGCGCCAGTAGCTGTAGGGCAATGGGGTGGTTAGGAACGCGGATACCCAGGGTACCGGTGCGAGTAGGGTTGAGGTTTTGGGGGGTGCGATCGCTCTCAGGTAATACCAAAGTAAGCTGCCCAGGCCAGTGAGTTTCAACACAAGTGCGCCAAGCAGCTAGCTCAGCGGCACTCCCTGACACGAAGGGCAGCAAATCATCGAGCGACGCACCCATCAAAATCAACGGCTTCTCCGGCGGACGCTGCTTGGCTGCAAAAATTAGCGCTGCCTGTTCCGGACGAGCCGCCAGCGCAGGCACAGTATCGGTCGGGAAAGCAGCCAGCGCGGGCCTGTCTCCCAGCGCACTGACCATTTCTGATAGCGAAACTTGAGTCATGAGAAGGCGCGTTCAATCTATAAGGTCGATGGATCGATGCCCAACTCCTTCAGTTTTGCTAGCAGCTTGGCGTTTTCTGACTGTGCCCTGTTTAACTGCTGACTAGTCTCATCTAGCTGTTGACTAGCTTTGTCTAGCTGCTGACCCAGCTCCACAAAGGTCAAAAAGCGTGAACCATCGGGCTTATAAACAATCAGCGTTTCGGAGGTCAGCTCAAATCGGATGCCAAGGCGAGGACTCACCCAACCGTCTAACGACTCAATGGGTTCTAACCCACCGCCCTGTCGCTGTAATCCGCAAGCTGAATGTGTTCTATTGGGAATTGAGCAAATTGCTGACGGTGGTGATAGTGTAGCCTTTTTTCTGGAGGGCTGGCAGGATGGTTTCTAGGGTTTGTGTGGTGCGATCGCCTCTGCCATCGTCCCCATCATGCAACACAATAATGTCTCCAGAACGCACCGTATTCAAAATAAACGCACTGGCAAACCCTGACGAGTGAATATGCGTATCGTAGGGAAACCGAGAGCCCAGTACCAGTTGATAACCATGTTTTTCTATGGTGTTAACCATTCCCTTGTTGTAAAATCCCATGCCGGGACGCATCCACTTTAGTTTTTTTTGACCATCAGGCAAAAGAGGTAAAAGAGCGCCCTCGGCTGCCAGCAATTTTTCTTCAAATGCTTTTGGGCTGAGCTGAATGCTTGCCTCATCAGCCGTTAGATGATTGCCCAGCTCGTGACCATTTAGCAGTGCTGAGCGTACCGTTTGCTCATGTCCTGATAGATGACTGCTGATGTTAAAAAAAGTCGCTTTAACGCCATAGCGATTTAACACTTCCAAAATATCTTCCGTGGCGGCGCTAGGACCATCATCAACGGTCAGCGCAACTATCTTCGTCGTTTTATTAGCAGAAAACGCTACATCTACCGCATAGATCGCGCCTGGAAAGTAGCGAGCTGTCAGGCTAAAAATCCAGCGCGGCTGAGTAAGCAGGCCAGATAGCATCAGAAAACCGCTTAAAAGTATAAGCAGTCGTCGCAGGTAACGCCTTCTGGTCTTTTTATTTAGCGTCATTGTGAGTTACTTGGATGCGTTGTGAGCTTTTAGCCGTCGTTTGTTTGCTGACCAAGTAAGTAGTCTAGGATGCGGTCATGACGCTCGCTAGCAGCAGTTAAGCTATCGATTCTGTTGACTACTCTGTCGACGGTTTGCGTCAGTCTATCCATCCGCTGGATTAGTACGTCGATACTGGCAATGTTTCGGTCGATAGCTTCTGTATTTGCCTGTGCCAGCTGAGAGGTATGGGTGATGTATTCGCCTGCACTGACAAATATCTCCTCTAGTCGAGATAGGCGGCTCTCTATGTCTGCTGGTGTGCCGTTAGTCATTTTTGTAAATTGGCCAGTTGACAGTTCCTATTGTATACGCGTTTTAGTCTGGGTTTTGTCTGGGCAGATTGCTTGGAACCAGCGTACTATCGTGTCAAAATACGGAAGGAAAAACGAGATATAAGGAACTGCTGTTTATGGCGTCTCAGTCTAACGCTACCGCTGGCGTTACCGTCCAGGCGGTGCAGTCTATTGGGTTAACCGTCTCCGATGCGAATAAGTCTATTGACTTTTTTACAGGCGCTTTTGATTACGAAGTCACCTCCGACACGGTCATAAGTGGCGACGAAGCTAGCTATCTGTATGGTGTTCCTAATGCTCAGGTGCGTGTCGTTTCCCTGCAGCTGGGTCAGGAAACTATACGCCTGATGCAATTCCTTAGCGGTACCGGCAAAGCAGTACCTGCCGATAGCAAAAGCAATGACCACTGGTTCCAGCACTTTGCCATCATCGTCAGCGATATGGACAAGGCCTACGCTCAGCTAAAAAAGTTCTCTTTTACCAGTATTTCACCAGAGCCACAGACGCTACCCAACGACATCAAAGCGTTTAAGTTCCGAGATGATGATGGGCACCCGTTGGAGTTGTTACAGTTTCCTCCCGGCTTGGGTCCAGACCACTGGCAATCCAAAGACGCCCTGTTTTTAGGCATGGACCATTCTGCAATTTCGATTGGCAGTACTGAAACTAGTCTGGGACTTTACCGCGACGTGTTGGGGCTAACTCATCAGGGCAGTTTCACCAACATCGGCATTAAGCAAGAGACTATGGATAATCTGTTCAGTGCCAAGGTAATTGTGACGTCGCTGACCCCAGCGACTGGGCGACTAGGCGTGGAGTTCCTAGACTATCTGACCCCGCCGGGCGCACGTCCATTTCCGCTCAACCAGCAGACAAATGACCTAGTGCACATGCATTTTGAACTGTTGGTAGATGATATTGACGCTGCTGTAGAAGCGTTAGAAGACGCTGCTCAAAAGAACATTGTTCAATTTGTTTCACCAAAAGTGATTGACTTACCTGATGTGATGCCATTCAGCCGGGCTGCTATGTGGCGGGGGCCGGACGGCCATAACGTATTGCTAGTTCAAAATTAGGGAGAAACAGATTGTTGGAGACGATACTTTCATTACTATCAGGGCTGTATCCAGATTTTATAGAAGGCCCGCAGGGCTATATGCTCTTAGCCTTTCGTGCAGTGGTAGGTTTTTTGTTTATTTTACATGGCCTACCAAAGCTCAAGAATCTTCAGACCTGGTCTGAGGCATTGGGTGCACCGCTACCGCTGTGTTTGCTATCTGCTGGCTTTATGATTGTAGGTGGCATCGGCCTAATTGCGGGTTTCCTCACACCGTTTTCTAGCCTGTCTATTTTGGTGTCTATGGTGTATGCATTGGTGCTAGAAGTGATTGACGGATTGCCGATTGTGGCACCTGATCCCTATGAATTAGGAGAGTTTTATTCGGGGCCGAATGGCGATAAAGGCGAGCCGCCTAGCATGGAGAAGGCGCTGATTTTTTCTGTGATGCTGATACTCATTATTGTGTTTGGGCCTGGGGCCTATTCCTTAGATGCGCTCTTGCTGGGTTAGTTCAGTTTTAATAACTACTCTAACGCCTCTTCTATTTGTGCCTTAGCAGCCTCTAACGCCTCGGGTAGCTTAGAGGCATCGCGTCCGCCTGCCTGAGCAAAGTTGGGACGGCCACCGCCGCCGCCGCCACATAGTTTGGCGATACCGCCGATGAATTTACCGGCCTGGAGACCTTTGCTGATGACGGGCTTGCTGAAGGCTGCCACTAGGCTAACTTTGCCTTCCTCAGGTACTGAGCCCAGGACGACCGCGCCGTCGCCTAGCTTTTGCAATAGGCGTTCTGCGACGGTTTTAAGTCCGTTTGCGTCTACCGCGTCCATGTTGGCGACAATAACGGGGACGTCGCCGATGGTTTTAGCTTGGTCTAGCAGCTGGTCGGATTTGGCTAGGGCGAGTTCGCTTTTAAGGGCGGCAAGCTCTTTCTGGGTGGCTTTGAGGTCGCTTTGCAGGCTGGTGACGCGATCACTAATGTCCTCAGGTTTCGCCTTGAAGGTGGCGCTGAGGTCTCGCACAATGCGATCGCGCACTTCCAAATAGTCCAGCACGGCTGGTCCTGCCACAGCCTCTATTCGACGAATCCCAGCGGCGACGCCCGTTTCAGAAATAATTTTGAACAAGCCGATTTCGGCGGTGTTGCCCACGTGGGTGCCACCGCATAGCTCCATCGAAACGCCGGGATAGTCGATAACGCGCACGTCGTCGCCGTACTTTTCACCGAACATGGCGACTGCGCCTTTGGCTTTGGCCTCGGCGATGGGCATGGTTTGTACATCAGCGGTATGCGCTTCGGCAATCCAGGTATTTACCTGCTTCTCGACCTGCTGCACCTGCTCGGGGGTGAGGCCCTGGGGGGCGTGGAAGTCGAAGCGGAGGCGGTCGAAATCGACAAGGGAACCGGCTTGGGAAATGGATTCGTCGACTAGCGATTTGAGGGCTGCCTGTAGCAGATGGGTGGCGGTGTGGTTAGCCTGGGCGCGGCGGCGGCAGGCCCGGTCGACTTTGGCACTGACCTGGTCGCCCACGGTGAGGGTGCCCCGCTCTACTTTGCCGAAGTGAACGAAGAAGGCGCCTTCTTTTTTGACGTCTTCGATGCGGATGACGAGGTTGTCGCCGGAGAGGTAGCCGCGATCGCCGATCTGTCCGCCAGATTCTGCATAAAAGGGTGTCTGGTTTAGCACAACCTGCACCTCGCTACCGGTCTCAGCTGCATCAACTGGCTCACCACCGAGTAAAATGGCTTCTACTTTGCTTTGCCCGTCGGTGTGCTCGTAGCCGACAAATTCAGTGGAATCAATGGTCTCGGCCAGGGTATCTAAGCTGCCCTGTACGGTGAGGTCGATGGTTTCGTGGGCGGCTTTAGATCGGTCGCGCTGAACGTCCATCTCTGCTTTGAAGCCTGCTTCGTCAACCGCAATACCACTTTCTTCGGCAATTTCTTGGGTCAGCTCAAAGGGAAACCCGTAGGTGTCGTATAGCTCGAAGGCTTCTTTGCCAGAAACTTGTTTGGGCTTTTTCTGTAGGATCTCAGCGAGTAGGCTTTCTCCCCGGTCCAGCGTTTTTAGGAACTGAGTTTCTTCTCGCGACAGCTCGTTCTTGATGTTCTTTTCGCGCTGACGCACTGCCGGGTAGGCCTGCTCGGAGAGCTGGATAGATGCGTCGGCAACTTCAACGGTGAAGGGCTTTTCGATCCCCAGCAGTCTGCCATGGCGGACGACTCGGCGAATCAGGCGGCGCAGTACGTAGCCGCGTCCGGTGTTTGATGCGGTGATGCCGTCGGTAATCATGTGCATGACCGAGCGGACATGGTCGCCGATGACTTTTAGCGAGACTTTTTGACTCTCTGAACTGTTGTGATAGTCCACACCTGCAATGTCTGCGGCTTTTTTGATAATCGGAAAGATCAGATCTGTCTCGTAGTTATTGGGCTTGCCTTGCAAGATTTGCGCCATGCGCTCTAGGCCCAGGCCGGTATCGATGTTTTGCGCTTGCAAGGGCGTAAGCTTGCCGTCCGCATCGCGGTTGTACTGCATGAATACCAGGTTGTAGTACTCAATGAAGCGATCGTCGTCTTCCAGGTCTATGTTGTCGTCGCCGCGCTCGGGGTGAAAGTCGTAGTACAGCTCTGAGCAGGGGCCGCAGGGACCAGTTGGGCCAGATTTCCAGAAGTTGTCGGCTTCGCCCATGCGGATGATGCGCTTTTCGGGGATGCCGATGTCGTCTCGCCAGATGGCGAAGGCTTCGTCGTCTTCTTTGAATACGCTGGGGACCAGGCGCTCGGGGGGAAGGTGAAAGACTTCGGTGGAGAGTTCCCAGGCCCAGGCGATCGCCTGTTTTTTGAAGTAGTCGCCAAAGCTGAAGTTACCCAGCATTTCAAAAAAGGTATGGTGCCGCGCAGTGCGTCCTACGTTTTCAATATCGTTGGTGCGAATGCATTTTTGTGAGGTGGTGGCGCGATCAAACTCGGCCTCGCGCTGACCCAAAAAGATGGGTTTGAAAGGCAGCATTCCAGCGATGGTGAGCAGCACGGTAGGGTCTTCGGGTACCAGGGATGCACTGGGTAAAATTTGATGTTCTCTGACGGCGTAAAAGTCCAGAAACTGCTGGCGAATGTCAGCACCACTCAGGCTTGGGAGTGCCTTTTGGTCGCCGTTTTTGCTTCCAGAACGCTGATTTTTTGAGGAAGAAGGAGAGTTTGAGACTGACATATTAACGGACGTTCGATTGCGACGTTACAGTTTCTAGATAAGCAAACCTGAGCAGGCAGACCAGATAAGCAAACCTGAGCAAGCAGAAAACTCCAGGTTTGATTAATGTTGCCATACTCTTGTAAATTACGCGCGTGAAGACTTTGGAAATCTAATGTCAGTGGTGATCACTAACAAGCTGCGCACGTAGTCATAAGATGGAAAAAGCAAGATAAAAAGCGATAACGACTGTAGTGAGCACTGTAGTGAGTTAAGTGGCCAAAGCCATAAGAGGGATGTTGGTTTGTCTATGAATAGTGTGTTGCTAATCGGCTATGAACGCTTTATCGCTGGTGTGCAATCTCAGGTAAGAGGGTTAGACTCACTGAACGTCGTGACAGCAACGTCTATTACCCGGGCCTTTGCTTTGCTAGAAAGTTTGATGCCTGAGGTGATTATTGTTCAGGCCACTTTGCTGACAGAACGTTCTGTCACCAAGACCTTTCATCAGTCCAAGGTTGCCTACATCGTTGTTGTAGATGTTGGTCCCCCTACCGCTTTATCGCCAGCCAAAAGGCTAGCAGAAGAGACGCTAGACAAAACTGCTTCTGCCTTAGAGTCTGGGGCAGATGCCTATCTGTGGCTACCATCTGATGGGATTCCGACGGAAGACGAGGCCTATTTCCCCTTGGGGTATCGGGCCGGGAGCCTATCGGGCGAAGGCTCGTCTCGACAGGAGCCGCAAGCGCGTGAGCAAACGCACTCTCAGACCAAAGCGCCGCTGGCACTTGAAAAAAATCAGTGCCGATTGATTCAAGCGCATATTCAGCTAGGCCTGAGAAGCGCACAGCGCTATCGTGACCTCTCTCGGATTAATGACTGGCTATCGGCTGTGGCACTTATCGATGCGCTGACTCAGCTCAACAACAGGCGAGCGTTTGACCTGGAGCTACCCAATCAGATTCAGCTGGCTAGAACCAAGGGCACTGCGCTCTCGCTCATGGTGCTAGATATTGACCACTTTAAGTCGGTTAACGATCGCTTTGGCCACCTAGTGGGTGATGACATGCTCAAGCAGCTGGCCAATCGCCTGCTGACGAATATGCGCTTTTACGATACGCCTTTTCGCTATGGCGGAGAAGAATTTGTGGTGATTTTAGCGAATACAGAGCTTACGGAAGGGTTGGGCATTGCCAATCGCATTCGCGAAACGATTGCTCAAGAGCCGTTTGAGCTCACCCATCCTGTGAATGAAGTCAAGCGGCTGGATATGACGCTCAGCGTAGGCATTACTCAGCTGCACTCCGATGATGACAGCCAGGGACGTAGCTTTGTGGGACGTGCCGATCACAATTTGCTGGCAGCAAAGGCGGCAGGGCGAAATCAGGTAGTGGGAGAGTGACTACTCTGCGAGAAGCGCAAAGCTTTACGACTCCGCTCAGCCACCGGGAGTGGGCGATGCCCTGAGCGAAGTCGAAGGGTTAGGGTTGGGGATCTATTAGGTGCTGTTCAATTTGGGCCTGGCATTCGGCGACGGAGGCTCTTTTGGACATGGCGCTGACGAGTGCTTCGTAGGCAGCTGATTGGGTTTCTATGAGGGTCTTTGCCTGGAGTAGTGCCCAGCGTAGCTGTGTTTCTGCGGGTTTGGCGCTTTTGTTGGCTTTTTGGGTGATTTGCCACAGTGCTTTGAGCTGGGCCTGGTCGTCTTGTCCGCCTTCGGCGGTGCCGTAGGTTTGGGTTTCGGCGGCGATGCCTGCCATACCGATAATGCAGTAGCGGTTGATCTGCTGAGTGGACAGCGGCCCACCAGCCCCGGCAGCTTCGATGTCCGAGGTATCTAGGACAACACCGCCCAGGCCAGGCAGACCCGATTTGATGGCTTCCCAGGCGCTGAGGGTGTAGCTTTGGGCCGGAACATCTAGCAGGTGCGCGACTAAAAAGTGACCGGCTTCGTGGTGAAGAATCCGCTGCCGATATTCTGAGGACTGGCTAGTAGAGGCCAAGTCTAATAGCAGGTTACCGCCTTTGCCCTGGGCAGCGAAGCGGTCGATTGCAAAGACGCCTGCAATACCTGATAGCGTGACTGCGACGGCTGCGGGTGAAATATTGAGCAGGGGTCCCACTAGGCTCAGGAGTGTGAAGGCAAATACGCTAACGGCGAGTAGATTGAGTGTGGTGGGATTCATAGCTTATTTAGCAGGCTTATTTAGCAGGCTTATTTATAGAAAAGCTCCAGGCTTTCCTGGTTGCCAACGTAGCGCCAGTGCCAGGGTTCGTAGCTGACGTTGGCGTCGTTATCTTTGGGAAAGGACAGCTCAAAGTTGAAGTAGGGAGCGTTTTTGACGATCCAGGCGTAGGCGTCGGTGGTGTCGAAGCTTTGGCTGAGGTTGGTGCTGGGTCTGGTTTTGTCGATGAAGTCGACGGCGTAGCCGGTGTGATGTTCGCTGTAGCCGGGTGGGGCGCTGACTTCGGCGCGGGTTTGTACGCTTTGGCCCCGCTCGGCTTTGAGATCAAAATACAGGTAGTCCTGGTCTTCCAGGGTGCGGTAGCCGGAGATGACGCCAAGCTGGACGCCTTCTATTCTGGCTTTTTCGATCATGGCGGCGACGACTTCCTGGACTTCGGCCTGGACTTTGATATTGGCGTTGGAGCTAAGTGGTACGAGTGTTGACGGGTCGGCCACTTCGTAGCGGCGGTGGTTGAGCAGTGTGTCAGGCTTGGCCTCTAGCTCGGCTTCGGTGACGGTTGGTGGGTTGGACTGGCCATCAGGCGATGGGGATGCGGTTACGTCTGGATCAGGATTGGGTGTGGACGGTTTTGATGGGGCTGTTGAACGGGGTTCGCTGTTAGCGGAAAAGATTTCTGTGGCAGCGATCGCATCTTTTGCGCCGGTGACAGTGCTATTCACCCGAGAGCCCAGCCAGTCCCACTGCCAGTAGCCCAGGCCACCCAGGCCACCGAGGAGAAGTAAGCCTGCGAACCATTTGCTCCCGCGTTTTTTACGGGGTGCCTTTAGCGTTTGGTTCAGATTTTCTATTTCTTCCAGGGAGATCTCCGTCGGCTGGCGACGAGGCGGCGGCGGTGGCGGAATATCTTTGGGAGGTATTTTGCGTACAGGCACGGTAGAGCTTAGTCGTAAGACCAAGGCGACAGGCAGTTAGCTGTGGGTAGGCTTATTTATGCCTATCCGCATAGATTAAGAGTATATACTCACATCCTTGTGCACCAAAACCATCCCATTTGCTATCTCGCCACTTCCCCACTCACGCCTCTACTGACTCCTCCACCAGCCGAGTTCCCACCTCCGCCCAGGGCATCTCTTCATAGGCTTCAAAGGGCTGATGAATCCAGGGATTGTCCTGGAGATGGTGCACCGCGTAGTCCGGTTTAACAGAGGAGCAGTCTTTGTGCCACAGCACAGCGGTCCGAATTTCGTCGATATAGAAGCCGTAGCGATGGTTGAGCCAGGAAATACTGCGCTCCAGGCTCTGCCCAGAATCGACCAAATCGTCGACTAGCAGCACTCGTGAGCCCAGGTTAGCGCTGGTCATACTCAGGTCTTTGGAAAAGGTGATAGAGCCGCGTGTGCGGTTGCCTTCGCCCCCATAAGACGCGGTAGAAAGAATGGCCAGGGGCTGGTCGGACAGGCGGCAGAGGATATCGCCAATCCGCAGGCCCCCTTTTGCCAGACACACAATTTGATTAAATTCCCAGCCGGAGCGGTGTACCATCAAGGCCAATTGCTCAATAGTTCGGTGGTACTCTGACCAGGATACGTAGAGATCTGCCATTGATTGTTTTGCTGGCGGCCTGGTTACACAGCCGCGAGTTCATGGATAGTTACATAAATATATATACAGGGTTTTTCTATGGCGAATCTAGAGCCTCAGCCGCATTCTACAATTAATAATCCATCGCCGAAGCTATCGCTGCCGGTGAAGCTGGCCTACGGAGCGGGGGACTTTGGGGCGGGATTGACGTCTCAGTTTTTGGCGTTTTTTCTGCTGAGCTTTTTGATCTATGTGGGGGGGATGAACCCCAAGGTAGCGGGCAGTGTGCTGGCGATTGGCAAGATTTGGGACGCGGTGAACGACCCGCTGGTGGGGATGCTGAGCGATCGCACCAAAACGCGCTGGGGTCGCCGCTATCCCTGGATGTTTTTGACGGCGATTCCTTTTGGCCTTTCGTATTTTTTGATTTGGACGACGCCGTTTGCGGCAGATGCGAGCGATACCACTAAGCTGTGGTACTACGTAATTATCACGACGATTTTCCAGGTCTTTTTTACAACGACGAACTTGCCCTATACGTCTTTGACGGCGGAGATGGGTCGCAATTATGACGAGGTGACGGAGCTGACGTCTTTTCGGCTGGCGTTTTCGGTGGCAGGGGGCGTGGTGATTTTGATTGCAGCGGGCGTGGTGGGTGCCATGATTCCGGAGACGCAGCGGGCGTTGCGCTATACGGTGCTGGGGATTATTGGCGGTGGGCTGTCGGTGGTGTCTATTTACTGGTGCATTTTCGGGACGTTTGGGTTTACGAAGCAGCAGGCGATTTCGGAGAAGCGATTACTCAGTGACATTGGCAACGATGATGGTGAAAAACAGGAGTCTTTTTTAGAACAGCTGAAGACGGTGGTGAGCAATCGCCCGTTTCTGTTTGTGGTGGCGATTTATTTGTGTTCGTGGATGGCTTTGCAGGTGACGGCGGCGGTGCTGCCGTTTTATGCGGTGTCGTGGATGCAGACGGACGAGAGCTTGGTGGCGCTGCTGGTGCAGGGACCGGCGATCGCGCTGATGTTTGTGTGTGCGGCGCTGAGTAAGCGCATTGGGAAAAAGAATCTCTATTTTCTGGGGTCTGCTATCTGGATTCCGGTGCAGGCAGCGCTGTATTTTATTCAGCCGAGTCAGGTGAATATTTTGTACGGGCTGTGTGTGCTTGCTAGCTTTGGGGTGGCGGTGGCCTATGTTGTACCGTGGTCGATTTTACCGGATGTGATTGATTTGGATGAACTCCGGTCGGGCCGTCGCCGGGAAGGAACGTTTTATTCTTTTATGACATTGTTGCAAAAGCTAGGGCTGGCAGCGGGGCTGTATTTGGTGGGGGCGGCGCTAGATAGCGCTGGATTCTTGGAACCGTTGTTGCCGGAAGATCCGCTGCCAGTGCAGCCAGAGTCAGCACTACAGGCTATTCGATTTTTTATGGGCCCGGTCCCTTTATTGTTTGTTGTATGCGCGGCTGTTCTGGTTTATTTCTACCCGCTGACGCGTGAGGCACATTCGGAAATTATGTTGAAACTAGCAGAAAGGAAACGGCTGAAGGTTTTGGAGGAAGAGGCTTAATTTTAGCTACACTGGTAGCTATGCTGCCGACACTATCTAGCAACTCGATGCTACAACGTCATGGTTCAAGCGATTCCAAAACTCGTTACGTTTCAGCAGTTTGTGGACTGGCTGCCTGAATCTGGCCGATATGAATTGCACAATGGAGTCATTGTTGAAATGCTGCTAACCGGTGCACATGAAGTCGTTGTAGGCCTGCTCAATCGAAAAGTAAATGTGTGGCTAGATCAACAGGCGCTAAATTATTTTATTCCGAATACTGCCATCATTCAGCCACTGGGTTTTCCGAGTGGCTATCGGCCAGATTTGATGCTGGTCGACCCGGCTGGACTGCGTAAAGAGCCGCTGTGGAAGAAAGAGTCGGTGATTACATCTGGAGACACGGTAAAGCTTGCTATTGAAGTCGTTTCTGCCAACTGGCCTGATGACTATGCTCGCAAGTTTGAAGACTATGAAGCGATGGGCATAGCCGAGTACTGGATACTCGATTATCAGGGATTGGGTGGAAGGCGCTATATCGGCTCACCCAAACAGCCAACAGCCACCGTTTGCTTACTAGTGGATGGTGTCTATGAAACACAGCTGTTTCGAGGGAAGGACACGATTGTGTCAGCTAGTTTTCCAGAACTACAGTTGAGTATGACTCAGGTGCTTCAACTTGTTTCTGCTGCGGATTAAGTCTGTGGTTTTTACATTGCAAAAGTGCTGTCTACCCAGGTTGACCCATGGCTAATTCGGAATCTTCTCAAAACACTTTTAATATATCGAACAGTACGCTGACTAATGTTGCAGGTTCTGGTGATATTCATTACCAGGAGGCTTCTGGTAAAACAAACGATGTAGAAGAGCCAAAGAAAGTGATTTTGTTTTTAGCCGCGAATCCAGTGGCTGCCGGACAGCTACGGTTGGATGAGGAAGTACGAGAAATTGATGCGGGGCTGCGGCGAGCGAAGTATCGCGATCGCTTTGAGCTAAAGCAGCAGTGGGCACTACGTCCAAGAGATTTGCAGCGAGCAATGCTTGATCACAAGCCACGGATCGTTCACTTTTCGGGGCATGGTACCAGGCGGGCGGCGGGTGCGGAAACGGCCAAAACTGAGGGAACCAGAGATATCTCGTTTACCGAAGCACCCTCTGTTGAAGCAGGTCTTGTATTGGAAGATGTGGTTGGTGAACCTAAGTTTGTGAGTACAGATGCGCTATCGTCGCTGTTTGGGTTGTTTGCAGATTCTGTTAATTGTGTTGTGTTGAATGCTTGCTACTCGGCGCAGCAGGCGGAGGCGATCGCACAGCATGTTCCTTATGTGGTGGGGATGACGAAAGCGATTGGTGATCGCGCTGCCATTGAGTTCTCAGTAGGCTTCTACGATGCGCTGGGTGCTGGAGAGACGGTTGAGCTAGCTTACAAGCTCGGCTGCAGCATGATTCAGCTGGCGGGTATTGCAGAGCATTTAACGCCGACTATTATCCGGCGCGCCGATGTTGATGGCGAGGAGACAGCTACCGGCGATCACTAGAATGCCAATCAACAATGCTAATAATTGCGATGAGTTTTGTCATCTATAATGCAGTATCTTCCGCAAGAGACACTGCATTGGCTTAGAGCATGAGTATGTTTGGAAAACTGCAAAAGATGGTTGCTTCTGAAGGCGTTCGAAGGCTGGCCAGTGTTGTCAGTACGCTCGCACTTTTTGGCATAGTGGGATGTATGGCCCAGTTGGGCAGCTCGGAACCCAGCCGTTCAGGCACTAGCGGCAGCTCAGCTTACCAGAGCGTTCTGCTTTTAGAGGGTTTAGAGAATCCCTGGGGAATTGCCTGGCTGCCGAATGGCGACATGCTGATTACCGAACGCCCCGGACGCGTACGGCTGGTGCAAGACGGCGCACTGACTGCTGAACCTATTCCAGGTGTGCCGCCCCTATTCGCTGAAAATCAAGGAGGCCTGCTGGATATTGCGCTGCACCCTCAGTTTGAAGAAAACCGTCTTGTGTATTTCACTTACTCAGATGGAACAAACTCAGCGAACCGAACGCGCATTGCCAGAGCGACCTACAGCGGCGATGCGCTCACTGATTGGGAAGTTATTTTTGAAGTGGAGCGAACTAAACAAAGTGGACAACATTTTGGCTCTCGCCTCATTTGGCTGCTAGACGGTACGCTGCTTGCGTCTATTGGTGATGGTGGCAATCCCCCGCTGGAGCGGGACGGTGAGTTTATTCGTCAGCAGGCACAAAACCTGGGTAGCCACCTGGGTAAAACGATTCGCATTAATGACGATGGGTCGGTTCCAACAGATAATCCCTTTGCTGACAGTTCAGAGGCTGAGCCGGAAGTGTGGAGCTATGGCCATCGCAATATTCAGGGGCTTGCGTTCGACACCACGAGGAACCAGGTATGGGCTAGCGAACATGGCTCTAGGGGGGGCGATGAAGTGAATCAGCTGGCAGCTGGAGAGAACTATGGTTGGCCGTTGGCTACACATAGCCGGGAGTATTCGGGTGGGTTGATTTCGCCGGAAACATCGCTGCCGGGGATGGTGGACCCGAAGGTGATTTGGACGCCGTCGATTGCGCCATCTGGTCTGGCGGTGTATGCGGGCGATCGCTTTCCTGATTGGCAAGGCGATCTCTTTGCAGGGGGCTTAGTCGACCAAAACGTTCACCATATAGACCTAGACGATGCAGGAAACGTACTGAACGAAACCACCATTCCCATTGGTCAGAGAGTGCGAGATGTTCGCCAGGGGCCTGACGGGCTGCTGTATGTGCTAACCGACGAGCGTAATGGACAGCTGATTCGACTGGAGCCGACTCAATGAACTATATTATCCTTTGGATTCTCGGATTTGCCACGCTGTGGGCAGGGTTAAAGCTGTTTGATGATGAGATTCTATTGATTGTGACGCTTTTCGTTGGGTCTGGGCTGGTGTTAGCAGGTTTGTTTGCTTCGCCTGGGCAGCTGCAAGTGGTGATTGAGATAGCTTTGATTGCTAGTTTGTTCCATATTTGTACGGAGTGTATTGAGCGGGGCGATCGCGCATAGGACAAAGGTTGTTATCTATGCTTCAAGAATCTCCAATGATGGTAGAAATGACGTTGATGTTCCCGTCCCCCGATTTTGGTGACTCATGATCGAGTTTGTAGTGCTTTACAGGCTGGTTAGGCTCAGTAACCGTCGCGATCATGTTCATTAATAATCCCTAGTACATCCCTGTTATACCGCTCGGCAGCAAGCAGTACCTGAATATTGCGAGATTCGCAGAGCTGCGAGAGGGCCTGAAGCTCTTGTTGAGTTACTGTAAGCGACTCACACATTAGGCTTTCATTGGATAGAGAGGCCAGAAAGGGACGAAAGCCTAGGCAGGCCAGACCGTAAATGAGCTGTTTGGTGACGTAGGCTTCTGGCTTCTGTTGCTGTTTGCCCTCTGGTTCGCCGGAGTAGAAGTAGCCGCCGTGGTTGTCAATTTTGCCGGTTATCATAGCTAGGATTAGCCGAGCGTAGTTGAAGAATTGGAGCGATCGCTTACCCAGTCCATAGGTTAGCAGGCTCACTTTTTGTGGCTTTTCCCCTTTCCGCTGCAAAAACTCAGAATAGTCCGTACAGTCAAAGACCGTAAACAGCTCGGCGATAGGCTTTTGCCCTGGCTCTAGCATGTCGCACTGGCGTTCACTGAGGGACTTGTCTTTCAGCATGTACAGATAGTCTAAAAAGGACGATACGTTGATCATCTTTTCTTTTCGTGTTGTACACGCTATCTGTGTTGGCTCAACGCCGCCACACTCTTGACGCGGCTTCATATCTATCATTTGCTCACCCTCGTCGGCGTTAGCATCAAAGTTGATGATGCCGTACTGAGGTTTGGTCGGTTGGGATGAGCCCGAGGGAAATGAACTTAGGGGCGATCGCACGACTACGTTTCCTAGCCGATAGCCGCCTTCTAACGTGCGGGCTGGAAAGCTTGCGTAGTTTGCAGCTGTAGAAGCCAGCTTAAGAGCCATATCGCCTTCATTACTAAACAGATAGGTCTCTTCGAACCTGCGTATCGAGGAGCTCAGAAAATTGGTGCGGCTAGAGATAATCGCTTCGGCGGGAATGTCAGGAGAAACGAGTACGAGCCGTCCCAGGGAAAAGACGTGACCAATGTTGGGTGAGGGTACTTTTGCTTTGTCTTCGGCATCCAGGTTGCCAATGGCGCTTGGAGCGAAAACATCGGAGAGAATACGAACGGTATTGGTGACCACAAAGCCGCCCATGCTGTGGCCGATAAATGACAGCTTAATGCGACGCCCCTTACGCCAGTGAGTGTTGATAGATACGGCTTTGTCGATTTGACGAATCAGTTCTACCAGGTCGGGCACACCGAAGTTTCTGGCCCGATATGCATCTCGAAAGTAGCCTACGATCCTTAGCAGAAAGAGCGTGATTACTAAAGAGATAGAGAACACCGCGACTATCGTTAGGACAAGAACGACAAACTCAATACCAGGAGATAGAGAACCGCCATCGGTGATAATTGCTGTAACGGTGGCGAGAAGAATAGCCAGTGCAACTATCACAATCGTTTTGAATGCGGCAGGCAATGACTGGAGGGCATTGCGTAATTTTATGCTGAGGCTATCCTGTCCGCCGCCGTTGATCTGCTCGGATGGCCAGCGGTAACCCAGTAGTAGCAATCCATCTGGTTTGCGATCGCAGTTTTTTGCAATGTGGTCTCTAATATCTTGATACCAGCCTTGTGTGCCTGCTGCGGGTGATTCTTTTGTTTGAAATGAACCTAAAGGTGTGTTGTAACCGTGGATGACAATCAAGATTTCAGGATTGTCTTTCTGGCTCAAAAAGTTCGCTATGTTATCAATTTCAGCTCGCGGGTCTTCTACATTGCCTATGTTGTCATCTTCTACGTTGTGGGGAGCAGTATTGCCTACAAAGTAAGCCGGAAAATCGAAGGGGACAGGTACCAACGGCGGCGGGATCTTTACGACAGAGAGCAGATACTTTCCTTTTGGTGGCTGTTCAGTCATTGTTCTGATGGCTCTGTGTTTTGTGGAATGCGATCGCTACTTATAGAAGCTACCGCGAACTACGATGTTGATCATACAGTTGTAAAGCATTTGCACTAAATCTTTGAGCAAACGTTACCTCTTGTCTGGTTACGGAGGGCTCAACTTGGGTGTTTGCGTGTGGGACTGGTATGGGGTTTATGCTTACTCGGGCCTGGTGCCCAATATCTGACATGGGCAGTGCGATTGGAATGCTTGTGCTTGCAGATTGAGCCTAGCTGATTGCTATTAGCCTAAAAGTCTTCATCACCTGGCTGATAGATGTGGGGACCTGGCTTGGCGCGTTTCACAGCCCATAACCGCCGAATTTCTTTATTCGATATTCCTGGCTTGGCTTGGCTTAGCGCCCGCACGAACTGATTGTACTGATTTTGGGGCAGCGGTTTCTCTCGATAGCCAGAGAGTCTCTTTCTACTGTCTAAATCAATCCAAAACTCAACAGCGTCTGCCAGCGTTTTGCCCATATTGTCGCGCATCCACTCCATAAATTCATTGGAAAACGCGAAGCGATCACCGACCTGCTGTTTCATAAACTTGCGGACGTTTTGCGAATTGCGATAGCTGTCTGTTATTCGGGTGCCGAGTGTCAGAGTTTCTTTGCTCCAGTCGAAGGTTGAAGTGACTTTTTTAGAGACAGGCCGCACGATTTTGCCGGTATCCAAAAAGGTGATAATTCGCGCTGTCAACACTTGCTTCTGGCCAGCTGTGCCTAGCCCCAGGGTGCGGCAATAGGACACTAGCTCTTCTTTCAGCCAGTACCAGCGTTTGAACTCTTCTCCAGACTCGATGCTTTCAATGGCTGGACGTTCCTCTTGTTCACTCACGGCTATGTATCGATTCTTCGCTAAAGGTGTATCCCTTCTACTGTATGACTGTTACTGGCTAACCATAACGTACAGCTCGCGGACGTCTTCATTATACCTGCACTACCGCCGCTTGTTTTAATTTCGGGGGTGGCAGGTGCGATCGCTTTTTTATCGGAATATACAGTTCGGGGCTGGGGTGGTATGGCGCTTTTGGCGATTAATGTTGTTCTAATCGTTCTCTTGGGTGTGCTGACGCTGTTGTTCTTTTGTCTAAAAGGCGAGTAGGCTAGCTTATTTTCGAGGTGAGCTGAGGGCGGTAAGTAGGAGCAGCCACCAGGGAATTAAAATATTTGGAATGAGGTTGCGCTGGGGCTGAAGCGGTGTAATGGCAGCTGACAGGAGGAATCTGAGCGATCGCAATGAAGCAGGGCGGTTACCGTTCTCGTCGACTATGCCATATTTAGCTGCGAGTTCTGCAACAATTTGTAGCTTTCCAGTAAGCTGCATTAGGTTGGGCTGAGCCGCTAGGGCGGCAATGACTTTGCCGGTGAAACGGGGCGTTTCCCAGTTAAAGCGGGTGCTTGTCATGTCTATTTGCGGCGGCGCGAGGTGGGTGGCGCTGTCTTCTTCTGCAAGCTCTGTGATGTGCTCTGTACCTACGATGCCGGGCCACAGGGCGATAGATGCGATGTTGTGAGGTTTGAGTTCTTTGGCCATTTCGGTGGCGAGGCGATCGCAGGCAGACTTGCCGGTACCGTAGGCTACGCCAAAAATAGGAGAGAGTCCGCCCCAGGAGGAAATGGTAATAATTAGGCCTTGTTTGCGTGGCACCATCATTTGTGCGGCGAATCGGCTGGCGATGTAGTGGCTGCGTAGGCCAACGTTGTTACAGGCATCCCATAGGCTGGCATCTGCTTCCCAAAAGGGCTTGCCTGCATAGTCGCGAAGGGCACGGACGCCGCCGTAAACGTTGTTAACAAGCAAATCAAGCTGACCGTCTTGTTCTGTTTTAATTCGCTGGAACAGTTGTTCAACCTGGGTGTTGTCACTGTGGTCTACCTGGCAAGTAATGAGGGTGCCGGGTGCTTGCTGGATGGCACTTTCGGTGTCTTCCAGGCTGCCAAGAATAGGGTCGGTGGCGGTTTGGGCGTTGACGCTGCGGCCTGTAATGTAAACGGTGGCTCCGGCCTGGGCGAGGGCGATCGCAATCCCTTTACCGATGCCTCTAGTAGCACCAGTGACGAGGGCAACTTTGTTTTGGATTAACGCATCTTGTGAGTTCATGGCAAATTCATCGTAAATCTACTGCTTAGGCATTGGAGGGGTTGGGCATCAGGGACTTAGACATTCGAGGTGGCCAGGTGCAGCACTGCCTTTTGTGCTTTGAGCTGGGTGAGGGCTAAGGGAATGTTGTTGTACAGCTGATTTTCAAAAAGGCCCGTGGTGGAGAATCGGTCTCGGTACAGGGCGATCGCTTCCGTCACTTTTTTGGGTGAGGGATGGGGCAATAGGTCGGCAAAGCTCTCGCTGAGGGGCGGGCCAATGCAGTCGATTAATCTTTTTTCGCTGGGGACATTTACGTTCAGT
Source organism: Cyanobacteria bacterium J06581_3 (assembly GCA_038531675.1). Taxonomy (GTDB): domain Bacteria; phylum Cyanobacteriota; class Cyanobacteriia; order Phormidesmidales; family Phormidesmidaceae; genus Phormidesmis. The sequence continues at coordinate 390,339 of JBCBBK010000002.1, read as the reverse complement.
TGGGTAAGGGCGTAGCGGATGCTTTGGGTGATGCCAACTTTAGGGTCGCTGAGTGTGCCGTCTAAATCGAGCAGGATGTGCTGTGTCATATATCGAAGTGGTCTAATAATTTTTAGTGCGGTGAAGGGGCGTAGCGGTGCTTTAGCCGATACTATAGCGATCGCTGAACTTGTTCACTTAATCTATAGTGCTAAACCGGTGCTAACGCTATGCAGCTGATACTTTTGGGGCCACCGGGTGCAGGTAAGGGAACGCAGGCGGCTGCACTGGCTGAGCGCTGGGATGTGGTGCATATTTCCACTGGGGACATGTTGCGTGGGGCAATTGAGGCGCAGACACCGGTTGGGTTACAGGCCAAGGCGTTGGTAGAAAGTGGAGAGCTGGTGCCCGATGAGCTGGTATTGAAGCTGATAAGCGATCGCTTTGCACAGCCGGGTATGAAGAAGGGCTGGATTTTGGATGGGTTTCCGCGCACGGTGGCGCAGGCAGAGGCTTTTGATGACCTGCTGAATAAGCTGGGGCTTGCCTACCCTAAGGTGGTCCATCTTAAGGTGATGACTGGGCTGTTGATCGATCGGCTGCTGGCAATGGGGCGGGCCGATGATACGGTAACGACTATCCGGCGGCGGCTGGCAGTATATCAGGAGCAGACTGCGCCGTTGATTGCGTACTATCAGGCGCGCAAGTGCCTGACGACGGTGAATGCTAGCCAGGGTGCGGCTGAGGTAGCGGGTGCGCTGAGCCGACTGGAGCTGGTAGAACCGGGTGGTGAGGCAGCGTACATTGCCAACGAGGCCGAGTTTGATGCGTTAGTTAACCAGGAGAAGCTGCTGGTGGTGGACTGTACGGCGGCCTGGTGTGGGCCTTGTAAGCTGGTGGCTCCCTTGATGGATCGGCTCGCAGGTGAGTATAGCGATCGGGCGAATGTTTTTAAGCTAGATGTAGATACGAATAAGGACATGGCGACACGATTTAAAGTGAAGGGGATTCCGGCGGTGATGTTTTTGAAAAACGGTGAGCTGCTGGAAACAATGGCGGGTGCACATGCCTATCAAGTGTTTAGTGACAAGGTTGCTAGCTTTTTATAGCGTGTGCTTGCCTGATGTGTTCATGGGCGTTGGTTTTGTTGTATGAAATCTAAGCAGCTGATTCTTTTGGGGCCGCCGGGGGCAGGCGTGCAGGCACAGGCGATCGCGCTGGCCGACCAGTGGCAGGTGCCCTGTATTGCGATGACAAAGCTGTTGCGTCAGGCGATCGTGAAAGAGACTGCTATAGGTATTGAAGTACAGAAGTATCGACAGGAGAACGAGGCAGTTCCTGATGAGCTGATGATTAAGCTACTGCGGAAGCGGTTTGAGCAGCCGGATGTGATGCTGAGCGGCTGGGTGCTAGAAGGGTTTCCTGGGACGCTGGCACAGGCGGAAGCACTAGATAAGCTGATACTGTCGTTTGATTTGCCTGAGGCAGGAGCGGCTTACATTAAGGCAAGCACGGGAATTTTGATTAGTCGGCTTTCGGAAGAGGAAGATACAGGTGGACCCCTCAGCGCTCTACGGAAAAGAGTTACAGACTACAAAGAACAAATTGTTCCAGTAATGGAGTATTACCAGCAAAAGGAGAGAAAGGGCGCTGCCGCACCTTCGCGACTAACGGTGATTAACGGCAGTCAGTCGGCAGCTGAGGTGACCAATGCGCTAGCTCAGTTAGAGCATGAAGACACTGGAGGGGCCCGCTTTATTGATGAGGCGGAGCTAGATGACCTGTTGAATACTCTGGCGAAAACAGATTCTTTGTTGGTTGTGGACTGTGTGGCTTCGTGGTGCGGGCCCTGCAAGCAGGTGTCCCCGCTGGTAGACCGGCTGGCGGAAACCTATCGCGAGCAGGCGACTGTTGTAAAGCTCGATTTTGACAACAACCGTCAGGTGGCGAAGCGGTTTGGGCTAAAAGGAATGCCCTCGGTGATGTTTTTTAAGCAGGGTGAGCTTCAGGAAACGCTGACGGGGATGAAGCCTTATTCTGTGTACGATAAGGCGCTTTTGGCACTGCTAGCGTGACATTTCTCGTGCCCGCAAAGAAACGGGCTGAAATAATTGGAAATATGACAGTACAGTAAGTGTTTTAGAATTGCAGCGGGTATCATCGGAGACGCAATATATGGCTGCTGCGTTAGAACTTTGCGCACTTACAAAGCGATTTAACGACTTTTGTGCAGTCGATCAGCTCAGTCTGACGGTGCCGTCAGGCATGCTGTATGCCTTTTTGGGGGCTAACGGAGCGGGGAAGACAACAACGCTGCGAATGATTGCTGGACTGCTAAAGCCAGATGACGGTGACGCGCTGGTATGGGGGCATAGCATTAGAAGCTCGCCGAAGCAGGCCAAGCAGCGGTTGGCCTATATACCGGATGTGCCGTTGCTGTATGGAAAGCTGCGGCCAATGGAGTATTTGGAATTTGTGGCGGGGCTGTGGAATATTCCGGCTGTGCGATCGCAGCCGCTGGCTCAATCATTGTTGAAGCAGCTAGGCCTGTGGGATGTGCGGACGGACTTTACCGAGACGTTTTCGCTGGGGATGAAGCAGAAACTGGCGCTGGCGGGCGCGTTTATTCATGAGCCGAGGCTGATTATTTTGGATGAGCCGCTAAACGGGTTGGACGCGGCGGCGGCGCGGCTGGTGAAGACAATGCTGCTGGAGTACGTGCAGCAGGGGAATTCGGTGATTTTGACGACGCATGTATTAGATGTGGCTGAGCGGATGGCTGAGCAGATTGGCATTTTGAATCATGGAAAGCTGATTGCTGCAGGGACGCTAGATGAGCTAAGGGCGTCTAGTGGGGAGGCGGGTGGTACGTTGGAGAGTGTCTTTTTGGAGCTGATTGATCGCTCGGAGCGCGATCGTTCTAAACGGGGTTTTGCTGATTTTAAGCAGGGTGAGGAAGGGTGAGTATAGGCGATCAAACCATGCCAATCAGTTTGTTGCTGAAAAATGAACTGCGACTGTGGTGGCGTCAGAAGACGAGTGTCAAAAACTTCTGGGTTGGGATTGTTATTCTGTGGGTGTTTGTTGCTTTTGTTTCGATCTCTTTTTGGTTTGGGTTTGCACCGTTGCGGCAGGCTACTGATGGCGCTGCGCTGCCTGTAGAAGCTCTTTGGGTGGCGGTGGTGCTGTGGCTGCTGGGGTCGCTTTTTGCCTTTAATCAGGCGATTAGTGAGGGGGTTGTTGTTTTGTTTGAGCGGGGTGATTTAGATTTGTTGTTATCCTCGCCAGTTTCTAGTCGAGCTGTTTTTACGGTGCGGCTGCTGAGCGTTGCGGTTAGCACTTTTTTTAGCTTTTGTTTGCTTGTTGTTCCAATTAGCTTATTTGCGGTTTTGGTTGGTTTTCCTCAGCTGTTGGGTGTATATCCGGCGTTGGCGAGTATTTGCCTAACGGCGGCTAGTCTGGCGATGCTAGTAATGCTGCGAATAGTACGCTGGCTGGGTGCCCGGCGAGCTAGGGGACTCGTGCAGATTTTGAATTTGCTGGTGTCTTTGGTGATTATTCTGTCGTTTCAGGTTCCTAACTTTTTGCTGACGACAGAGGCGGACCTGGATGGTTTGCGAGGTAGCCTGCAAGCTTGGACGGCTACTGGGGGACTTTTGGGTATCGACAGCTGGATTTGGTTTCCGGCACGGGCAATGCTGTTGGACCCGGTTTCTGTGGTACTGACGTTGGGAATGAGTGGGGCGATCGCAGCTTTTACGGTCTATACGCTCGACCGCGCTTTTGTAGAAGGGTCGCAACAGTCTGTGACGCATAAGCGTTCGGCACGAGGGCACCAGGGCACTGTGCTGAAGGATGGGTTCTTTTGGGTGGTGCTAAGGAAGGAGTGGCGAACGATGCGCCGTCATCCTTATTTGATTTCGCAGGTGGCTTTGCAGGTGGTGTTGGTGCTGCCGTTAACCTGGGTGATATTGCAGGGCGAGGGGGGAAATCCGCTGCTGGATTTGGGCCGGGTGGCGAATGTGGCGCTGCCTTTTTTGGGGGGGCAGCTGGCTCACGTGCTGACGTTTGTGTGTTTGTCGGGTGAGGAGGCGGCTGATCTGCTGAAGTCTTCGCCGGTAGAGGGGTTTAAGCTGCGGCGATTGAAGCAGCTAGCGGCGTTGATACCGGTGTGGCTATTGTTTTTACCAGCGATCGCGCTATTAATTTGGCAGGGATACAGGTGGCTACCGGCTGTTGTAGCTATGTTGGGTGCGTCGATTGGTGCGTCGTTTTTTCGCCTATGGAACTCGAAGCCGATACCGCCAGGAGAGCTGTTCAAGCAGCGAAGGATGGCTCAAACTGATTTTTTCCTGACGATGATAGAAGTGTCTACGCCGTGGGCCTGGGTTGGGCTTGGCTCCGCGCTGTACGCGGGCTCGGGAAGTTTTGTTCTACTTTCGATTGTTGGTTTAGGGTTTCTGTTTTTGATTGGTTATTGGAGAGGACGCCAGTTAGGATCAGCGCTGGAGTACTAGCATGCCGCCAGCTGCGAGTCTCAATTGAGACTCGAATGAATCTTGACAAGACTCTTTTTGACGTGAATGAGTCTCAAAAAGAGAAAATACCTAAAACTAACAGTGCTCTTTCCTACTGTTTGATAGGAAAACCCCTTCTCCTGAGTCCTTACAAAAACTCAACTGTAGTGCTAGTCACTTGGCTGAGGTACAGTTCTCAGGCTGAAAGTCTTATATAACAACAGGCCAAGTGACTAGCGTTTCTCAAATGCATCCGAGAAACGCTATAAATCTCGGTGAGATTCATAATAATTCGGTCTGACAGACTGGATATTAAATTCTTCAAGTCGTATAGAAGCGAGACTCAATAGAATATACTTGAGACTTTATATGAGCTGATTGAGTCTCAGAAAAAGACTTTATATTTTCACTGCATATCACGACTGCGATGCTCGCAGCAATTGTTCTGCCGTTAGTTTCAGGTTTGGAAAAGTCGCTGAGTTGATGAGTTGAGTCCCGCTAAATATTTCCAAAATCTTACGGTTACAGGCCTCGTTATTTGCTGAAGAATTTGTAAGGCTCATTTTGTGATGATTATCTAAATGATGGGCTTATCTCAACGTAGTCAAATGTAAGACTCTGATGACTCTAGATGGGACTCAAATAAAGCCTAATGAGTCTCAATAAAAGATTTTTCGCTGAGAGTTTTCTGGATGGGGACTCAGGCTGTAACCTACGGTAGGTAGAATGAACAGAATCATGAAATACATTAACGATCAGGATGAAAGCTATCTTTGTTGAAAAAGTCCTAACCTTAAAACATACAAGTATCCAACAAAAAACATGAGCAAGAAGGGAAGGGATAGATAGTGCGTGTGATAGGTTGCAAAGGCAATTGTTATTGCTAGATATAAGATCATCAAGAGTTCCAGGCAAAGCACCCAGGTTTTAGCCCCTCGATATTTTTTGGTTATCCAAGATTCTGAGCTTTGGATGACGCCGTGCTTTGGTGTGCGGACAAACTCTGTTCCTGTTCGTAATAGTCCATCGCAAACGGCCAAGGATTGATTTATGCTCATACCGATGCCAATACTGAGCAAAAAGAAGATATGGTAGCCAAATAGCCAGGGTGAAACCGTTTTATACTGAGCCTTTTGAGAAACCCAATAAAATCCCAAAAGATTCAAAGTAGTGACAATGAATATTGGCAGGTAAATCAATAGACCATACTGCCACTGATGCTGAGAAACGTAGATCTGATAGGGTAGTGAAAGCAGCAGCAGCACCATCAATAACAGATAGTTGAAGTTATTAGTGAGGTGGAGGAAGGCTTCGAGCTTTACATGAATGGGGATTTTGGCTTTGAGGACGGCTCCTAGTAGCTTGCGAGAGACTTGGCTGGCCCCTTTCGCCCAGCGGAACTGTTGCGATTTAAATGAGTTCATCTCCATGGGTAGCTCGGCGGGTACCACAATATGAGGCAGATACACGCAGCGCCAACCCTGAAGCTGTACCCGGTAGGAGAGATCCAGGTCTTCGGTGACGGTGGTATGCTGCCAGCCGCCTGCATCTGCGATCGCCTGCGCCCGCCAGATTCCAGCGGTCCCGTTAAAGTTAAAGAAGCAACCGGAGCGATTCCGCGCAGTTTGCTCAATCACAAAGTGACCGTCAAGCATCAGCGCCTGGATTTCGGTCAGCAGTGAGTACTTTCGGTTGATGTGTCCCCAACGGGCTTGCACCATGCCCATGGCCGGGTCGGTGAAGTAACCTACCATGCTCAGGAGAGTTTCAGGCGGTGGTACAAAGTCCGCATCAAAAATCATAATCAGCTCCCCTTTGGCCTGCTGAAGGCCGTAGGCTAGCGCACCTGCCTTAAAGCCTTTGCGGTGGGACCTTTGGATATATACAATATTTAGATTCTGTTGCTTTAGCTCGTTGACCTTGCGCTGACATAGCTGCTGCGTTTCATCGGTCGAATCGTCTAATACCTGTATCTCTAGCTTTTCGGATGGATACTTTATACGAGCAACCGCCTCTAGCAGTCTTTCAGCAACATATAGCTCATTGAAAATAGGGAGCTGTATGGTGACGGTAGGAAGGTCAGCTGGATCAAGGAACGGGGGTTGACTATTTACTGAACTATTTACTGGTATTAGGGGTGCGATCGCAGACGGTATTGTTAAAGGAGACTGTTGATGGTTGTAGTACCGCCATATCATCAACACTTTATGGAACCCATATAGTGAGATAACAGACAAAATACTGAGATACATGACAGGGACAATGTCCAGTACTGATGCAGCCGTGAATTGGACCGGCGCATGCTCGATAATAGTCATCTAAATGCCCTGTTGGATAAGGGTTGTAATGGGTAAATTGTCTTAGATAAATTGTCCTAGGGCTGACGGTTTAAAGACCAATCGTAGTCCGAGTAGCTAACCTTGTAACCGCCCGCTTTCAGGTAGTCACTATCAGCGGCATCTACATAGCCACTGATAAAATTAAGTACGGCTTTTTCATTGTCGCTACCGGCAAAGCCTGATTCAGGCGCGAATGTTGGTATCCAATCCTGACCAAACCAGTCGAAAATAGCCGAGAGTCGGACTTCGTTATTCTCTTTGTCAATGGTGAGAACTTCAGGGCGGCTGAGGAAAATGCGAGTCTGATCGTCTAGCTGTGCATCTAGATTCTCGCCAGTGAAGGGTTCCTGGCGCAGGTAGGGACAGCTAATGGCCGCACAAACCAGGGCCACATGAATGCGGGGCTCGTTAAAATCAACCCTAAGGATATCGTGCTCAATGTTGTTGAGCGTTTGTTCATCATTCATCAATCCATGGCGCTTAAATCGCCAGACGCCTCTGATGTCTTTGATGCTGTCTTTAATGGGGTTTTCGTCAATAATTGACTTTAGCGTCAGCGAGTTATAAGCATTAATGAGTAAGGCAATCTGCTCATCTTCGCTCCAGCTTTCATAGCTGGCTGTGTCTAAAAGCTGTAATGAGGCATTGTAGGCGTCGAGCTGCTGACGATTAGCCTGCAATGTTTCATAGTCTACAAGACCTTGCTCGTCGACATAGGCTGATAGAACGTCGGCGAGTGCGGGTGTGTTTGCGGTTGTTCTGGTATTTGCCGCAGTCCCTTGAGCAATTGCGGAGCCAGTCGTGTTTGAAAGGGACTGTTTTGAAGCTGTGGAACATCCGCTGAAGATGAGCAATACGGGCAATAGAGTCGCTAATAAGTACTGTTTTTTCATTATCTTTGTTGTTTAATTAAGTCAAATACTGTGTGAGCGTGTCAGGGCCAAAGGCGGCTGTTGATAGGTAGCATATGCCTACGACATCCGCCCAGTCTGAAATATTGCTGAGAAGACAATAAGTTCTTGCTGGTGACGACGGATTGCGCTTACGACGTGGATTGAACAGATTGCTTTGTAGAGATTGCTAGTCCTACAAGACCTAGAATGAAGGGTCCCCACAGTCCCCACTGTTGCCAGTGGGTAAGCTGCCAGCTTCCTGTCCCTAGCGCGAGGCCGTGGGGCAGTGCGAAGTAAACAAAGGCTGATAGACTCACCAAGCGAGTTCCCCAGTTGCGACTGGCGACTGCGAATGGCACCAGCCAGGTAAAGTACCAGGCATGGATGATGGGGGAGAGCAGCATCAAGGCGATTAAGTAGCGCTCTATAAACTGACCTATGCTGTCTGAATGGACGAGGTTCCAGATGACGAACCCTGCCAGTGGCAATGCGTATATCCAGTTGCCCTGAAGCGTATCGGGTAAAAGGCTGCCTACTATTTGAGGAATGAAGGCGGCGCTACGGCCATAGTTGACAAAGGGCGACTGTAGGGGAATAACCGGACAGCTTGTTCCCTGACAAAAGGGGATTGACGCGATCGCCATGGGTAAAATTCCAAGTACCAGAATTAAGGCGACCTGTTGCCACTGTCGTTTTTGTTGCCACAGCATGAAGCCAAGTATGGGCAATGACATCCATTTGATGGCAATGCTCAGACCTATTCCTACTGCGCTGATTAGCGGCTTTTGGGCGATCGCTTGCCCATCGGTCTGCTTATTGGTTGGTCTTGTGTTTGGCCTATCCCACCATAGCCAGGCCGCTACTAGCGGCAGTAGGAACCAGCTGTCGTAGTGTCCTCCTCCTGCAAAGCTGTATATGATCAGTGGGTTCCAGGCGTACAGCAGCGTGGGGAGATAGCCAAACCGGCGGCTGAGCAGCCAACAGACACCTACATCAGCGGCAACAAAAGCTGACTTGAACAGTACAACGGCTGGGTTGATTGCGGCTAGAAATTGAAATCCAAGCTGAGCGACGGGCGGATAGATGGCGGGCAGATGCGGATGGTTGATTTGGTTCCACCCTTCAAGGGGCAGATCGGCTCGTAGCGGGATGAGAATGTTTGCATTGGGAGCTAGTAGATAGGGGTTGTGCCCTAATGTTTGGATGTGGCCTTCCCACAAGTAGCGCCAGATGTCATCGCCGGGATACATGGCGAGTAGGATTAACCTGGGCGTGAGGGCGATCGCCCAAAACCAAATACCACTTACTTTATGCAAGCCCCAACTCGCGACGAAACCAAGACTCATCAGGCTAATTCCTTGCCAGAAAAGCGGGACTGCTGTCGGCTGATTGAGAAAATCACCGTGGGGCATGGTGAGCAGGCTACCGGTGATTATGCAGAGTGCGATCGCCCAAAGTAGTCCTTTTTGAAAGGATTTTCTCAAGCGGATAGTGCAGACCTGCTGGCAGAGTTGACCGCCCGTTTTCTGCCAGTACAGCTTTCCAAGGGTTGTTAAAATCACCTGTCCTGCTTTGACGCTGCCCTTTAGGGTGCCAGAAATTTTCGACTGGCCGCCCTGGCGAGGCCGATAGTTTACTGGGCATTCGCAAATACGTAGCTTTTGTTCAACGGCTTTGGCCTGCATTTCAATGGTCCAGCCATATCCTCGGTCGGTCATGGCGATTTGGTCGAGTGCCTGTTTGCGAATTAAGCGCAGTGGGCCTAAGTCTTGGTAGGTGTATCCCCAGCCATACTGGAGGAGCTTGGTGGTTAGCGCGTTGCCAAAGTTTTGTACGGAGGTGAGCTGCGATCGCCCTGCTGGTGTGGCTCGCCTATTGCCTAGGATAAAATCATAGTCAGGTCGCAGGGCCAGCAATTCGGTCAGTTGGGAAAGATCGTCACTGCCGTCTGCATCACAAAATAAAATCCATCTAGCGTGAGCGGCTTGTTTTGTTTGTAGGCCGCTCCAGCAGGCTTGGCCGTAGCCCTGCCGAGGTTCTGCAATGACCTGGGCGCCGTGTTGGCTAGCGATTTCGGCGGTGCGATCGCAGCTTCCATTATCAACTACGCAAATACGAGTAACACCTTGTTGCAGAAGCATTTTGAGCACTTCTGCAATGGTGGCTTCTTCGTTGAGTGCTGGAATGATTGCGAGGACGTCGATTTCGTCAGTTATTAAGTGTGGGATTGTCATATACATTGCATACACTATGGCGAATTTAACCCTATGCGCCTTTGATATAGCTCAGATTCACATAAGAAAAGCCTGAGAGAAAACTGCTTTTGTCAGACATGAGACTCAATGCAATTAAATAGAGACCTATTTTGATCTTTATGAGTCTCAAAAAGAGACTTTGTCTCAGCGTATTGCGGATAGCTTAGTCTGCTTCCAGCTTTGAAGATACGCAGATGACTTGGCCTCTATCTTCGCACCGTAATCAGTTGTGAGATCGTAGGCATCCCATTCAGTCCGTTTCTCAGATACAGCATCCAAGCATTTGCCCAGAGGCTAGAAGCGAGACGTCTGTCTGATGAGGGTAAGCTAAGCATTGCAGGCATTTGCGCGAAGGTGGGCATTAGTCGCGCTAGCTACTATCGCCTCGTCGCTTCGCCGACAGCTTCATAAGCGACTATCTTAGACAAACACAGTGCGAACATCATTCATTTTTCTATGCTTACCAATAACTCCAATAGAGGTGATGTGATTGGTTGTGCGAGGCCATTTAACGAAAAAGCTGTGTGTGATTGTTGTGGGTCTAGCGATCGCACTGCCTTTAACCTATCTTCTTCATCGTCATGCTCAAGCAAGTCACCAAAGAGAACTTCAAGTCTGTACTAAGAAGCTTGAGCAGATTCGTGCGGATGCTGCTGAGTATTCATCAGTTGACCAGTATCCGTTTGAGGAGCATCGGTGGACATACGACAGGGTGTCTGAATTTGTAAGTGGATTAGCTGTTTTCTCCGATACAAGAGAAGGTCAGAAACAGAGAGGCTTTGTAGATTTTAACAATAATATTGTTCTTGAGTTCTATGACCCTGTAGGGGTAGATACCTTTCCTGGCTTCGCAGGATTTGAGAACGGTCGTACACCGATATTTGTTTGGGAACACGACTCCGTTCCTTGGGGCTTTCTGATCCCGTATGGAAACCCCGTTCCAAGAATTTATGGAACTCTCGACTGTACAGGTAAAGTGACTCTCAGGCGAGAAGGACTGCCGATGCCTACTTTCTACTGGTGAGAAGCAACCGATGCAGAAATCAACGTCTCGATATAACTAAGACCTATTGAGAAAGTACTTACGAGACATCGTTTGAGACATGCTTTTCGTAGTGGTTCAAAAGGTCTAGATTTTGAGATTATAAGAATCTCAATAGCTCTCTACCATTTAACTATGCCGTCTATAGATAAAGTTGGCGATCCTGACGAATTTACTGTTATTGTGTGTTCTTCACTATAGAATCGAATTCCCTGTTGAAGTACCTGTATAGCAACAGGATCAGCGTTTAATAGATTAGATTGACTTTCTTTATCGTAAATGTTCGCTAGAGTTTTACCTTCTTGTAAGAAGACTCTTACAGCGTATTGATCTGTCTCAAATAAGTGGAGTGTCCTTGTTTCACTGTTCCGCATTCCAGCAAGGAGCGATTCAACTCCCTCAATTTTTGACTCAGTTGAATGATTATTTTCCACTATAGATACAGTATTCGACTGTGCAGAGTTTGTTGTGAGAGAGAATAGATATGGTAGAAACTGAAGAATAGCTGATATCAAAATTGCTGTGATGGCTAGCCATATAGAGTAAGCAGAAAACTCCGTTTGAGCTGAAGCGAACAAGTCTTTGTTTAGAGAGAAGCTATAATCTAGTGCTTCCTTAAGTTCTTCCGCATGAGTCCTTAAGGAAGGAATGACACTCGCATAGCTTGGTACTTCTGGTTCTTCAGAGATATTGACAATAGAATTGCCGTCAATTTCACCAGTGTGATAGTATCCTGCCCAGTGTGCTATTGCAGCCCTATCGTTATATCCATCTCCCAAGATCTGTGTCATTCCATTCACACAGCTTAATTTTGCCTCTGCGATCTGCTCATACGCACTTGTCAGCAACGTATAGCTTCCAAGAGTAGGCAGCTCCTTTAGTAAATAGATGAACCCTTTCTTTGCCTTGCTCCAACTGCTAAACTTTTGCCTCACAAATTGAGTAGGTTTTTCGAGCGCGGAGAATGCTTCATATGCGTTATTTGTACTTTTGGCGGCCTTCTCTTTCTTCTCGTTGATGTACTTTTTCCATTCTTCTATTTCACGCTGCTGATACAGGTCGTGGGCATGAATTTGTAGAATGTATTGGCGCAGTCCAATATAAAAAGAGAAGTCTTTTCCTTGCGATGCATACCTTAGACCAGTGAGCGTGAAGAAATTTGGATCATTCAAGCGCAGACGTAGTACTGCTTCTGGCTGTGCTTGTATTCCTAAGCTAGCCCAATCTGTTTCTACAGCTGCGTTAAATCTGCGAAATGTATGTAAGAAGCCGGAGAAACCAGGTACTGTTCGATTCAAACATCTTTCAAAAGAGCGCATGGCTTTAGGTGGATGAGGATAACCCATCAGTGAGCTAGCTTCTTCTACAGAGAATGCTTTGTCTGTTAGTTGACATGTGACCCTGAAGAGAACCCCATCGAAGAAGACTTCTTCTTCTGACTTGTGTCTTGCATAGAAGTAGCAAGGAAGTCCCAGATCTGACCATTCTTCAATTATTCTTGCCTCTAAGAAGTCATCGTCTTCTAACGCATTTGACAGTAACTGACTGAAGGCATCGGGGTGGCCGCGAAAAACATGCGTAGCTCTATTTAGTATGCTGGTGTTATCCGATACTTCGGGTACGGAATCAAAGAGGCTCAACGTCTTCTCGTAGCTTTCGTACCGCTCAAGAAACTTAGACTTGAAATATCCTATGCAGTGCGTTTCTATTCCTTTGAACGGGCGAGCAGCAGCTTCTGTTTCTTCTTGAGGCATGTCCTATGCAGCTTAGTATTCATCGCGCTTTCCTGAACGCCTTGATTAAGGCATGTTCTCGCTAGGAAAATCAACCCAATGAGTGAACAGGCTTCAGTTAGATTGCCTACAGAGGATAGCGTGAAAACTATACTAGCAAGTTCAGATTTTTATGTTTGGTATTTATGTGAGTTGGGAGGCAATGATGAGCTGCGAAAAGAGCTACTGGCCTTAGTTTCATCCTCGAACTACGTCATTGACCAAACGGTCTCAAAATAAAGAGTTTTGAGACACTGCGTAGAACTCAAAAGGTAGAATGTTACTACATCCTAGCTCTATAGCTCAGTCTCAATATTAGTGTGTCAGAAGGGTTCGTTTTCGACACTTAGACTTTTGCATGTGACTTGGATGTAGGAAACGCAGTCAGGTTGTGTCTTTAGGTCTTCGTAACATGTTTCAGAAATAACGTCTTTCATAAGTTTTGAGACAACTGAACTTCGACATTATCAGCTACTGGCGATCGCATCCATACAGCAATGGAGGGCGTACAGAGTCTGCTGGACTGTCGCCTCCGTTTTGTCGATCCGCTGGCTTACAAGGTCAGCGTGATTTGTCATAACATCAATTGCCCGCTTTCTAAATTGTGCCTCTAGATTTTGGTTAGTTACCGGCTCGCCTTTGCATTTGCAGATGCGCGGTCACTGCTGCGAGTTTTGTTCAAAGGCAAGGCATCATCTGATCGTATATTTCTGACAATCATAGTGCGACGACTACGCTATGACCTATCACTTCGCCAGACTAGTTGCGTGTGCCGCAAACATTCAAGGCCTCTAATCCCTCTTAAATAAAGAAATTAGCGTGAGTTTAAAATTAAAGGGACTAAAAATGGACTAAAATCTAGCCCCATTGAGAAGAGCTGGCTTAGCCAGTGCTGAACTCCTTTATTCATTGGTGCATTGCCGCTGCCGCTGCTCAGCCAACCATCTTTGGCGCGCCTGTGGCGATCGCACCGCATACTCACCATAAAACTGACTAAACCGATAGAACCACTGTAAGGTGCTAATCGCTGGCGACTTATAGTGGTTCTGCAATTGCAACAGCGCTCTCACAGAAATCGCTCTAAATATAATCGAACAAAGCATTGGCAACACCTCAGGCAACAAGATTGCTCCCAATGTAACGATCGTCATCTGCTCACGCAAAAGCCTGAGCAGATGACGATCATGAAAAAGATAGATTTGAGAAAAATAGCAATAGGCGTACTGACTAGTCCATCACCAACCGCCCCAGCCATCAGCGCACACAATCACAAGATTGCTGCTCTTTAATTCCGTATCAAGCAATTCTCACTATGAGACTAATGGATGCATTTGTTAGTCTCATAGTGGTTTATTTGAGACTATTGTCAGGAGTAAGGCTTGCAGGCAATAATCCACCCCATCCATAGCCATAAGATTCTCCATTGCCGCCACTCGCAACAGAAGAATCCGATAGAATAGCCAGGCCAATCATAAATTCCGTACAGCAAATTCATAGCACTGGACTTACAACAATTGATTCAAGATACCGTCGTCAAAGACATAGTCAATCAACCCCTGATTACCCAAGCAGAGTACGCAAAAGCCCTACGGCCTCTCCTGCCGCCCGCAGCCTTCAAGCCCGATCGCAAACAAGTCTTAAGCCTACCGATTAACCTAGCAATCATGATTGCTGGCTGGGGCATAGCCGACTATCTTGACCAATGGAACCCTTACTACCTTTGGCTCTTTCTGCCCTTTTCTATCGTTATGGGCAACAGCGTCATCGTGTTGCTCTTTAGCACCCATAACTTGCTCCACAGCAGCGCCATCAAAAATCCAAAGCTCAGGTGGATACTCAGCCTGTTAGGCCTCACCCTCCTTTGGACACCGCCCACCTTTTGGAAAGCCGTCCACAACCGCGAGCACCACAACAAAACAAACTCCCTACAAGATCCAGATCGTAACTACTTGGATCAACACCCTAAAAATTGGGGCAAGTGGATTCAAAACTGTTTTGTTCCTTCCGAATCTGTTAACCCTTTTTGGCTAATGGTTGGTATGGGCAGTGCCTGGGGCATCCATACCTTTCGCAACCTCAGCTCTGTGCTCCTGTTCAACGATGGCCAAAGCAAATATCCCGTAGTTTCCTTTACCGTCAAACCAAAAGAACGTAAAGCGATCACCTACGAACTCCTACTCATCATCGGCCTACATCTCAGCATTTTGTTCTACCTGGATTTCAACCCCATAAAACTTCTCCTTGCCTACTTTCTACCCATCTGGATTGGCTACGGCGGCGCAATCTTCTACATCTACACCAACCACATGCTCTGCCGCATGACCAGTGAAAACGATCCCCTCATTAACAGCGTCTCCATTCGGGTTCCTCGCATCTTTGATGTGCTCCATCACAACTTCTCCTATCACACAGAGCATCACGTTTTCCCTGGGATGAATTCAGACTACTACCCGGTATTACAAGAACTGCTAAAGGCAAAATATCCCGACAGGTTTAACCTGCTAGATGCGAAAACAGCCTGGCAATTACTCATGGGCTCCTCTCGTCACTACAAAAATGAAACAACCTTTACCAACTGGTCAGGCTCACAGTCGATGACATGCCCTTTATCTAGTGAATAGCGATCAGATGAAGCACAGAGAGCGCCAAGAGTCATTTTGATATCACAATAATCTTGTCGTGAGACTCATGCAAGCCTAAATGAGTCTTGACATGAGTCTAAGAAATATCAAAAAAAGACTTGTCTTGGAAGTCGAAACGGTATGCACAGAACGCTGAAATCACATATTGAGACTACCTTGTACAATTAGTAGACTTAATGTACCTTAGTTGAGTCCTGATTTAATACACCTCGAAACCAGACTCAAATTATGGTCAGCCTCTCTACAGATCCTGCTACTAGTGTTTCCGCCAACAACATCGCCATCGACTCTCCAGGGCAGCTTATACCCATAGAATCCGTCCAAAAAATTCTCAATCGTTCTAGGGCCTCCGTGTACCGCTACGCCAACACCGACCCCAGTGACCTCAACCCTCCTTTCAATCCAAAATGCCTGAATGCCGAGATCCGCAATGACAAAGACGCCCCTCTCATGTTTCACCCAAACGAAGTCGCCCGCTTCGCCCAAGACGTGTTGGGCATTAAGCAAGTCACCATCGAAGTTGCGCAGCCTGCCGAAACAGAAACCCACCGACTTTTGAAAGCCGTTCTGCAAGAACTACAGGCCGTTCGCTCACTGCTAGAAACTCAAAAAGTAGACTCGTCAGTCATAAACAGAGATTGACAATATGTCCTAAGGCGTACAGCCATTATGTAGAAAGGAATAGATATAACCGCGCTAGTCAATTACCGAAAAACTGCGGGACCCTTCAAAAAGTAAGGGTGGTAAGGTATTAACAAGTAAGCATTTCGTAGCTTTTCGCACCGAGTGCTTGCGGTAAATACGTACAAAAGTAACAAGAATGTGAAAAAAGTAAGGCTGGCTGTGCCGAAAGTTGACCCCTTGGCTACTATTAAGGAGAAGAGGTCAATGGCAGCTTTGTAAGGTGCGGGGTATCCGTACCCCCATATACAGAAAGCGCAAAAAGCCTTAGCTAGAATGCTTGCAGACAGAAGCATCCGAACACAGGCTAGTGTTCATATGTTAGTGTCTTAGGCTACACCTTCAGTTGCATACACTCAACTGCTTGTCCTTTATATAATCTCTACTCTTTTTCTCAGCATGGAATCTGCGAGTCCCGAGCACCAATCCGAACAACCTCCCGGCCATATTGCTAACTTTGTCGGTGTCCTCATCGCTATGATGACCCTCACCGTTCCCCTGTATGCGATATCTAATTTCACCACCGCTGGCATAGCTGTTCCGCAGCAGTCGTCCACATTACTGATGAGAGCGCAAGAGTAAAGAAAAAAATCTGAATGCACCCCCACTTTATCGGGTCTAGATAAGGTGGGGGTGCTTCTTTGTTACAAGTTAATTCAAAGGCACTACCACACTCCCGTAAAATGCATGTGAAAGGCGCTTGCCCAAAAGCAGGTCTACGCCTTCCTCGCAGTTAATAGGAGCCCTAAATGGACTTATCTCGCATTCCCGCCCAGCCCAAATCTGGCATTGTCAACGTGCTGATTGAAATTCCCGCTGGCAGCAAGAATAAGTACGAATTCGACAAAGACCTCAACGCATTTGCCCTAGATCGCGTTCTCTATTCTTCCGTACAGTACCCTTACGACTACGGCTTTATTCCCAATACCCTCGCCGACGATGGCGACCCACTTGACGGCATGGTCATCATGGATCAGCCCACTTTCCCTGGCTGCGTCATTCCAGCTCGCCCCATCGGCATGATGGAAATGATTGACGGCGGCGACAGAGACGAAAAAATCCTTTGTGTACCTGCTGACGACCCCCGCTACGCCAATGTCAAAACCATTGACGATATCGAGCAGCACCGCCTGGACGAAATTGCTGAGTTCTTTAGCTCATACAAAAACCTCGAAAAGAAGGAATGTGAGGTGCTCGGCTGGAAAAATCTTGACCAGGTTCAGCCCCTAATTGACGAGTGCATCAAGGCTGCTAGCGAATAGCCAGCAAAAGATAGTGCAAAAGGGCTGTGGGGCGAAACCCCACAGCCCTTTTGCGTTGCTAGGGTCACAGTCTTGACGGGTCTAAAAATCAATGGAAACACCGAGAGCACAGAGTAGCTTCTATGGGTTCACTAAAACTACACAAAGCTAACCGCCCTGAGACACACCGTCTGATACGCATACCCTGATACGTCATCGCGCGATCGCAGTACTTCTCTCCCGTCAGCCATGATCAACACAGCCCGTCCCCCCATTGCTTCTCGCTTGCAACGTACGTCAAAGTCTTCCGCCCTACTGTCTTCTGACATTGCCAAACAGGTTTCCGTACACTTTTGGGGCGTGCGTGGCAGTGTCCCTACCCCTAACGCCGCCAACCAGCGTTACGGTGGCAACACCCTCTGCACAGAAGTTTCAATCGGTGGACAGCGCATCATCTTTGATAGCGGCACAGGCATTGTCAGCTTGGGAGAGCATCTTCAGCAGCAAGAAGACGTCATCAAAGCGCATATCCTCTTTACTCATACGCAATGGGACCGCATTCAGGGCTTTCCCTTCTTTCAGCCAGCCTTTGTTCCCCACAATCATTTCACCATATACGGCGGTACCGCGCCCAATGGCGCATCGATTAAGCACTGCCTGACCGACCAAATGTTGCAGCCACACTACAGCATGCCACTGCAAAACATGCTGGCCAGGCTCACCTTCAAAACGCTGAGCGATCGCACCAGCTTCAACATCGGCGACATCGAAGTCAACGTCCTCAAAATCAACCCGGTTACCGAAGCACTAGGCTACCGCCTTTCGTACCAAGGCTATAGCGTGGTGTACGCCACAGATACGCCCAACGGCCCCTGCGATTCGCAGGCCGATGACGCCTTTTTAGAATTAGCCAACGGCGCAGATGTGCTCATATACGACGGCACCTACTCAGACCTGAGATACCTGCACCACAACCAGTCGGACGTTGACGAACCCCGCTGGGAAACCGGCATTGATATTGCCAAAGCAGCTGGCGTCAAAAAGCTAGTGCTGGTCCACCATAGCCCCGTTCAAAACGACACCATCCTAGACCAGCTACAGAAGGATATTAGCGATCGCTTTCCCGCAGCCACCGTCGCCTACGAAGGCATGGTGCTCTAGGCCCTGCGAAGACCACTTACACAGGTATCACGCTTTTCTTCTCAGCCGCCATCATTTGCCCAAGCTGCTCGTGCGCCTGTCGAGAGAGGATGTGATCGCCCAGGCAAATCCCCAAACCACGTGCCGTCTTCACCAGCGTCCCTTCTGGCTCAACCGTCCGGTAGTCCTTAATTGCCTCCGCAATCGGCACCGACTTTACCGCGCGCGCCTGCCAGGTCACCATCTGGTCGTATTGCTCGCTGGCAATCAGCTCTACAGCCGCCACCCCAAATGCAGACGCCAGAATCCGATCCAGCGGTGAAGACGTGCCCCCCCGCTGAGTATGGCCTAGCACCGTCACCCGAGTTTCCGCACCACTGAGGGACGTAATCTGCTCCGCCAGGTACTGACCCACACCGCCCAAACGACAGTCTGCAAAGTGTCCTTGCTCTAGCAGCTCGCCTGCTTCAGTACATACCGCTTCAGAGACCACCACAATTGAGTAGTCGTAGCCATTGGCCTGCCGCTGCTTAATGTGTCGGCAAACATTCTCCAAATTGTAAGTAATCTCCGGGATCAAAATCACATCTGCACCGCCTGCAATACCCGCATTGAGTGCAATATGCCCGGCATCGCGGCCCATCACCTCTACAATCATCACCCGGCTGTGGCTAGCCGCTGTAAAATGCAGCCGGTCAATCGCTTCTGTTGCAATATTTACCGCCGTATCAAATCCGATAGAGCGCTCGGTCATGCCCACATCGTTATCAATGGTCTTAGGGATGCCGACCAGGTTAATACCACCCTGCTGAGCCAGCTTTCGCAAAATCGCCAAACTGCCATCACCACCAATGCCAATTAGCGCGTCCAGACCCAGCTGGTGGTACCCCTCGATAATTTCGTCAGAGCGATCGCGCAGAGAGCCATCTGGCATCGGAAACGCAAACGGGTCACCCTTATTCGTGGTCCCCAAAAACGTGCCACCCATCGTCAGGTAGGGATCCACCTGCTTGATGCTCAGTCGCTTGGACTCCGGTGGACGCGTCATCAAGCCATGAGTTGCCTTGCAAATGCCATGCACTTCCCAGCCATAAATCTCGATGGCACAGCGCGTGACCGCACGAATTACCGCATTTAGCCCAGCGCAGTCCCCCCCGCTAGTGAGTATGCCAATCTTTTTTTGGCCGATTTGATTACCGGTAATCATACAAGCAGTCCCTAAGAATGATGACTTTATTCTTTGGGGTGAGTGCATCGTTTCACTAATTAACGAAACAAGTCTCCACAATTCACAGAACTCTCTTACATAGCAAACAACACAGTCAGCAGCCACATATCCAGCCTGTCCTTTGATTGTATTGCTCTACACACAAGGCTCTCAGTGGCTTTACAGACACTCCAAGGCAATACTTTAAAAGGTAACAGAATGTATAAAAAACGAGAGAGAGTGTTAAGCTCGTATGCTTTCTTTACGGATTCTCTGATCTAGATAAAGTGTTGTAAAAACGGTCTTAAAAAGAGGCTGAACAATGATACCGCCTAGCATATTCACCAAAACCACAATCAAAAAAGAAACGGTTAAAGGAAGAAAGTCTATGGAAGAGAGCTCGGAATAACTAATCCGAACACCCACGCGCTCTAAAACAGCCTGGCTCACCGACTGGGCTACGAACCAGGTCAATAGCGTAATCGGCAGGCTAATAAGCACCGTCAGCACAGCGACACAGGCTGCGCTGAACACGCTCCCTTTTGTCAGCTGCCAGGAGCGACCCACAGAAACAACAGCGCCCACCTCTTGCTCTATGGCCAGTGACTGTTCGGCTAGCAGCATCCGAACCAGCAGCCACACATACACACCTGAAAAAAGGACAATAGAGGCAAGCGCACTCCCGCCCCCTAAAAAGAAAAGCGATACATCTGGTTCAGAGCCAGGCAGCATGCCCATGCCCGCAAACGTCATGCCAGCTGAAAAGAAAAGCGCTGTAAAAAAAGCAACAACAACAATACCTAGAATGATATTTTGAATGACCACAGAACCCAACAGAGAGAATCTGCGTGAGCGAGTGAAACGTAGGCTGCGCATAGGCGCTTCTCCATTCTTTAATGCTGCTTCCAGGTTAGTTTCTACGTCATCACCTTCCGCGTCGGCACCTCCCGCATCGGCACCTTCCGCATCGGCACCTTTCAAATAGGTATTCCGCAGTGACTGATACGCCAGTCGGGATATTCCGGCCAGCCAGCCCAACGACTGCGCCTTACACCACAAAAACAGTACCCCCCAGGCAGGCACAAACAGCGCCGACAATCCCGAAAAATCTCCCAGCGCTACGCCCTGCTTAAGAATCCAAAGCAGCATTACCGTCAGCAACAGCGTCGGCAGAAAGCTCCAGCCGATTCCGCGCAGGGCGATCACCACATACCGCAAAAAATTAGCTCGATAGAGCTGCCACCCGGTGCTCACAACCTTAAAAATACTCAAAGCACCTAGACTTTGCCCTGGGCTTGGGCGCTGGGCTACGCGTAAGCTCATGTCTTTTTGCAAGCGTTAGAATTTGCCTTCAGCGCAGTATAGCAAGCGGACCTCACTCATCGTCAGCTATATATGCATCCGAGATGCGCCTTTTTCATTAAGAAAAGCAAATAGCCAGTGCATATCTCTATTCATGGATACGTACGGAATAGTAAGTTGAAGTTAACGATTGCCTGAAATAGCGCTCATGACTATAAAGCAGACACTTTCACCCAGTCTGAACTGCTAGATTTTAAACAGACAGGTCCTAAACAGACAAACATTTAAACAACTACCAATATTTACTTTCTTATTCTTTCGTAGGTTGGCATAGCAATGGCTAAAACTCTGTACGCGCTTTTGGTCGGCATTAACGAGTACGATAGGCGGTCGCGCATTCCCTGGCTAAAGGGCTGTGTCAACGATATCTATGGCATGCAAGCCTACCTAGAAACCCGAGTCGCAGACTTCGACTTGCAAATCAAAGCGCTGACAGACGATCAGGCGACCCGACAGGGCATTATCGACGGCTTCAGGCAGCATCTGTCCCAGGCCGGTGAAGACGATGTTGCACTGTTTTACTACGCTGGGCACGGGGCTCAGGCAACTGCACCAGAGCCTTTTTGGCCGGTATCGCCCGACCGGATGATGGAAACCATCGTCTGCTACGACAGTCGGATAGATTCTGACCATTGGGACCTGGCTGATAAAGAGCTGGCTCAGCTAATTGCCGAAGTAGATCGCAGCAATCCTCACATTGCGTTGGTACTAGACTGCTGTCATTCCGGATCGGGAACCCGCGAAGCTGATTCATCTGTAGCGACCCGCCGAGCCGAACCAGACTACCGTATTCGTTCTTTAGAAAGCTTTTTAATATCACCACAGGCCGCCCAAGATATGGTAGCGCAGTCAAGCACTGTAGCCGGTACGCGCAGTCTGTCGCCGATGCCAATACAGCTTCCGGTTGGGCGTCATGTTGTCCTCTCTGCCTGCCAAAATATAGAAGAAGCCAAAGAGTATATGGGTGGGAATGTCCCTCGGGGTGCCTTCTCTTACTTTTTACAAGAATCTCTGAACAAGGCAAACGGTCGCCTCAGCTACCGAGATTTGTTTAAGCGCACCAATGCACTGATCCGTAGCAGTATTTCTGCCCAATCTCCGCAGATAGATGCAACGCACTCGGAAGATTTGGAGCAGCCTTTTTTGGGCGGCGCGATCGCTCCCCATGACCCCTACTTCACTGTCAGCCACCATCTAGACCATGGTTGGGTCATAGATGGTGGTGTAATTCATGGTCTAAAAGCCCCATCTGGCTCAGAAAAAGCCGTTTTGGCGCTGTATCCCTTCGATGCGGCCACAGACCAAATGCGAGATATTGCTAGCGCGATCGCCCAGGCAACCGCAACAGAGGTCATGCCGCAGCTCAGCAAAATCGACAGCGCCGCGCCGCTAGAAACAACAGAAACCTACAAAGCCGTCGTGATTGCAATGCCGCTACCACCGCTGCGGATACTGCTAGAAGGTGACACAGCCGGCATAGAAGCACTGACACAGGCGATCGCCACTGCCGGACCAGGCCAGCAGCCTTCACTGTATGTCCAGGCTGCCCAGCCTAACACCGCTGATGCTCACGGCGCAGAGTACAGAGCGATCGCCCAAAATGACACCTACATCATTGCCTCATCAGCCGATAGCCGCCCGCTGGTTAGCACCGTCCAGGGCTATAGCCCGGCCAGCGCCCTCCAGGTTGTAAAAACGCTAGAACACATCGCCAGATGGAAAACCATTGTTGAACTAGCGAGCCCCTCCAGCAGTCAGATTCAGGGCAGTGTAGAACTCAAAATTTACACAGGCACCCAGCCTAACCACGAAAACGCTCAAGAAATCACAGACGCTCAAATTCGTCTGGAATATCAATACAGCCAGACCAAGCAAACCTGGACCCCTGGACGCTTCAGAATAAAGCTGCACAACAGCAGCAACAAAACCCTTTATTGCGCGTTGTTCTATCTTACAGAACGGTTCAAAGTAGATGTCATCAAACCCGATGGGGTGGCCAGCACGACGCGCTTACTCCCTGGCCAAGAAATCTGGCTTGCCAACGGCGCTGTTCTCAACGGCAGTATTCCCGATGTGCTGTGGAATAAAGGAACAACAGAAATACAGGATATCCTCAAGCTCATTGCCTGTACCGATGAGTTCGATCCGACGCTGATGACCTTGGGCGAGCTGGGCTTACCCGGCGCGGTAGAAGCAGAAACAACGCGATCACTCAGTGCCAGGGGTAGTGCAGGGGGCAGCCTAAACCGCCTGATGAGCCGAGTAAAAACCCGAGACATTGGCTTTGCAGACGACACCCCCACCTACGACGACTGGATTGCCAACCAGGTCGCCTTTACCTTCGTACGCCCACAGCTAACCACGCCAATCGAGCCGGATCGCCCGGTCACCATCGGTAACAGCCTGAGCGTTCAGCCCCACAGCGAGCTTCAGGCCAACGTACGCCTTACCACCGTTGCTCAATCTACCCGAGACCTCGGCAGATCTGTGCTGCCGCCGCTGCTCCAAAACGAAACGGAAGCATTCCAATTTACCCAAAGCCGGGCCAGCGACCCTGGACTGAGCACCCTAGAGCTTAGCAACGTTAGCAATATTGAAGCAGTAACCCCACAGCAGCCCCTGCGAATAGAAACAGACATGCCCCTGGGTGAAGACGAATACGTGCTTCCCGTTGCCTACGATGGCGAGTTCTATTTGCCGCTAGGCTACGGCAAAACCGTCGACGGGAAAACGCAAATTGTGATTGAGCGACTGGCCGAGCCTGTCAGCGAAGGCAATCGCAGTATTACCGGCTCAATTCGGATTTTCTTCCAAAAAGTAGCCGCCAAAAAGCTAGGCGAAAAGCTGAGTCAGAAAGTAGGCCTTACATTTGACTATCCTCTGCTGGCAGCAGCTCAGCGACAGTCTGTAGCAGGCAGGCCAGAGGTTGTCTACAATCGCGATGTCGAGGCCCTAAAAGAAAAAGTAGCGCAGGCTAAGACGATTGCGATTTACGTCCACGGTATCTTCGGTGATACCGAAAGCATGCTGCCGAGCTTAGATACAGCGATCGCCACTCTAGAAAACAACAAAACGCCCATCGGTCAGCTATACGATTTGGTGCTTGCCTTTGACTACGAGAATCTGAATACAACCATTGACCAAAACGCCAGGTTGCTGCGATCGCGTCTAGAAGACATTGGCCTAACCGCAGGCCACAACAAAACGCTCCACATCATTGCCCACTCCATGGGTGGGCTCGTCTCTCGCTGGTTTATAGAGCAAGAAGGCGGCAACGAAATCGTCAATCACCTGATCATGCTAGGAACGCCCAACAACGGGTCGCCCTGGCCCCAGGTACAGGCAGGCATTACCACGGCGGTGACCTTTGCTATCAACGGCCTTTCGCTGGTCGCCGCGCCCCTAAAAATATTAGAAGGTCTGCTCAAGCGCATAGAAACCATAGACGTTTCGCTCGACCAAATGCAGCCCGGATCTTCGTTTTTGGCAGAACTGGCCGGCGGCAAAGATCCGGGCGTACCTTACACGCTAGTCGTGGGCAACACGTCACTGATTCCTGAAGATGAATCTGCTGGGCTCAAAGCGAAAATCATGCGGCGACTCGGCAAGCTTGTAGAACTTCCCTTCTTTAAGCAGCCCAATGATATTGCCGTATCGGTAAAGAGTATTGTGTTTGTGCCAGAAGGGCGCTCGCCTGCCCCCATGCAGCTGCCAACCGCCTGCAATCACCTAGAGTATTTCACCAATCCCAAAGGGCTAGCGGCACTCACCACAGCTGTCATCGGCACCGGCATTACAGGCAAATCTGCAACTAGGCCAGCAACTAGCACACGCGAACAAACAACAAACAACACGGACAGTCAGACGGCATCAGCTGAGCCAGCCCATCCCCGTTCGACAGTCTTAAGCTCTGTTGAACCTATCTCGCCTGATAGCGTAGCTGAGTCCGTAGCGCCGCAATCTTTAGAGACAGCCGCCCCGTCGAATTCCGCTCGGCTATGGCTTGGCGCGATCGCTCTAGCAGTTATCGGCCTAATCGCAGCATTGATACTGACTCAACAGAATACAGATGAGCCCGTACCGGTAGACCCTGCCGTCGAATCACAGTCTGAGTAGCAGAGCCAAAACAGAAAAAATCAGGGTAGCGATACATAGCAGATTTCATATTTAAGGAAGAGGCCAATGAGCCCATTTGACTTTGAACAAAGTATCGCGATTGTAATCGGCATTGATCGCTATCAAAACGGGATTGCGCCACTGCGAACAGCTGTGTCAGATGCGAGCGCGATCGCCCAAACCCTGAGCACCGATCACGGCTACGAAGTCATCTCCCTTTTAGACGAGCAAGCCAATCTCACCGCCCTACAAGACCTCATTCGCACCAAGCTACCCAACCGACTCTCTCCCAACAGTCGCCTGTTGCTGTACTTCGCCGGTCACGGCATCGCCCAAGATGGAGAAGACGGCCCCGCAGGCTACCTAATTCCCCAAAGCGCTCACCCCGGCAAAACAGAAACCTACCTCCCCATGGTAGCGCTGCACGACGCTCTCACCGCCTTACCCTGCCGTCACTTCCTGGCCATATTCGACTGTTGCTTCGCAGGGGCATTCCGCTGGTCTAGCACCCGCGATATCAGCTTCACTCCAGAAGTCATCCATCAAGAACGCTACGACCGCTTCCGCCAGGACCCCGCCTGGCAGGTCATCACCTCCGCCTCCTACGATCAAAAAGCCATGGACATCTTGTCCTTACAAGATGACAGAGGCCAGGTCTCGACCCAAAATTCCTCCGAACAACATTCCCCCTTCGCCGCTGCCCTGCTAAACGCGCTAAAAGGCGACGCAGACGCCTTTCCCCCTGCCAAAGACGGCCAGCCCGCAGGCGACGGCGTCATTACAGCCACCGAACTGTATCTGTACCTGCGAGACAGCGTAGAAGTGCTTACTGAAGGCCAGCGAAAGCGCCAAACACCAGAGCTGTGCCCTTTGCGCAACCACGACAAAGGCGAGTTCATTTTCCTTACCCCTGGTCACGAACTAAACCTTCCCCCAGCCCCCGAACTCAATGTCCACAACAACCCCTACCGGGGATTAGAATCTTTCGATCCTGAGCATAGCGATCTGTTCTTTGGTAGAGATGAAGAAGTAGAACAGCTGCTAGCGCGATTAGAAACGCCCCATCCGCTCACTGTTGTACTCGGCGCATCGGGCACAGGAAAATCTAGCCTTATCAAAGCCGGGCTCATTCCCCAACTGACCGAGCATCCAGAGTTTAAGGTGCTACCCGTCATGCGCCCTGGCCGTAATCCATTGGAAGCACTAGCCAGATCTTGCACGACCCTCGTACCCGATAGTAAAGAAAAAGGCTTGATTGAACAGTTTGAAAAAGATAACAATGCTCTGGTCAACATTGTCGGACGCTGGCGGCGGCAGAACCCTGATACTAAGCTCTTGCTAGTCATCGATCAAACAGAAGAACTGATCACACAGACCACCAACCCTGTCGACGCTTTTCAGTTTCAAACACTCATTAAGCGGGTAATGGCAGAACATTGGGAGCGCCTGTGGATTGTCGCTACCCTGCGTCTGGACTTTGAGTCGCAGTTTCAAGACGAGGCGCTAAAAGAAGAATGGATGGACGCGCGCTTTACCATTGCGCCTATGGGCCAGGCGCAGCTCCGCGCCGCCATCGAACTCCCTGCCGCCACCCGGGTACTTACCTTCGAGCCCCACAGCCTAGTAGACCAGCTGGCAGAAGATGTTGCCCAAACCCCAGGCGCTTTGCCGCTACTCTCTTTCACGCTTAGTGAAATGTACCTGCGCTACCTGGACCGCCGCAGCGACAACCGGGCCCTCACAGAAGCCGACTACCGGGCCCTAGGCGGCGTAGCCGGTTCACTCACCAACCGGGCCACCCAGGAATACAACACCCTAGTTGCCAAAGACGCCGCCTACGCAAAAACGGTAAAGCACGTCATGCTGCGAATGGTCGCGGTAGAAGGCGGAGAGCTAGCCAGGCGGAGAGTTCCGCTATCTGAACTGATTTACCGAGAAAGCGCTGAAAATGAGCGTGTTCAAACCCTGCTGCAGCGACTGGTAGCGGCTCGGCTAATTGTACGCGGCCAGGATGGTGACGGCTCACTAGCCAGTGAACCCTACGTAGAACCGGCTCACGACGCGCTGGTGCGCGGTTGGGATAAGCTGCTGCGCTGGAAAAACGAAGAGCAAGAAGCATTAGCACTCCAAAGGAGGCTGTCACCAGCCGCCAAAGAGTGGACCGCAAAAGCGAAGGAAAAACAGGCGAAAGGGTTGCTATGGAACGCAAATCCTCGATTGGGACTGCTCAGAGAAATTCTAGTTTCTGAGCAGAACTGGCTGAACAAAGCAGAATCGGCATTTGTAGAAAGTAGCTTTAAGCTGAGACGGAAAAATCAGCGGCGATTCGTAGGCTCTCTGTTAGGTGTGGTGGTCTCACTCAGTGGACTGAGCCTGGGCCTGGTAAAGCGCAATAACGAGCTGAATATTTCTAGTAAGCGTAACCTGGCTGGGCGACTAGCCGCTGAAGCCAACAACCTGATGAATAAGTCGTCAGTAAAGCAGCAAACTGGGGCGCTGCTGGCAGTACAGGCCCACCAGCTGTTGGATGAAATTGGCGAAGAATCCATAGAAATCAATCAGGTGCTGCGTAGAAGCCTGGAGGTACTGCCTGAAGCTACAGAAATTAAGCATGAAGATGGCGTTGCGAGCGCTATGTATAGCCCAGATGGGACAAAACTGGCCACAGCGAGTAAAGACGGCATTACCAGAGTCTGGACAGTCGCGACTACTGCGCCATCACCCTCTGAGGCCACAACAGTTGCCAATAATCAATCCGATAACAGCAATCCAAACACACCCAACCCATTAGCAGACAGCGAGGCCCTAACTTTTAACCATGGAGACAACATAAAAGTAAACGCAATCGGCTTTTCTGCAAATAGTCAGCACCTAGCCACAGCAGGTGCCGATAACCTGGTGAAAATATGGGATACAACAGGTGCCCAGCAGACGCCAGTGAGCACTATTGAACATTCCAGCCCTGTTCGGTTCGTCAGCTTTAGCCCTGCGACAGGAAATGCCAACCAGCAATGGGTCGTGAGCGCCAGCGCCGAAAAAGTTATTGTATCTGTAATAGATACAGGCAAACAGGTCTTCGCATTTGACTCCAATGATCCAATTACCGCTGTGAAATTTAGCCCAGACGGTCAGCGCCTTGCGATCGCCAACGCAGCAGGCAAAATGAGCGTTAGAGCTGTTGCTTCTAACCAAAACCTCTTTTCAGTCGACAGCGGTAGTACAATCAATGCAGTCAGCTTCAGCCCAGACGGTCAGAGCCTTGCGGCTGCCATGAACAACCGTAACGCCACCATTTTCGACCTTAAGTCCAAAAAACAACAGTTCGTGCTGGCCCATGCAAGCCTTGTAAAAGATGTTAGCTTCAGCCCCGATGGTAAACAAATTGCAACGGCCAGCTTCGACGAAACAGCCAGAATTTGGGATGCCGAAACGGGCAATGAGCTTGCCAGATTCGAGCATGAAGACGAAGTAAAAACAGTCACCTTTAGCCCAACAGATAGCAACTATGTAGCGACGACCAGCTTCAACGAAGCCGTACAGGTATGGGATATTCGCGCCAAGCAGGTTAGCGACACGCTCAGCCACGAGTCTTTGGTCAATGTAGTTAGCTTTCATCCCACCAACCGCGCACAGCTAGCCACAGCCAGTGACGACAACATCGCCAAAGTGTGGAACACAACTCCAACTGCAAATGCCTACCAAATTAGTCACGAGGGCGCAGTGCAGACAGCGAGCTTTAGCCCCGACGGGGGAGAATGGGTGGTCACCGCCAGTAACCAGACGGCAGGTGATAAAGTGCGGGGTACCATCAATGTCTGGAAGGCGACAGATGGTAGCCTAGTACGCTCTATCGTGGCCCAGCAGGGGATCAGAACCCTAAGCCTGAGCGAAAACGGTACGCTGATTGTGACAGCGGGCTTCGACAATATTGCAAGAGTCTGGAATGCTCGAACGGGGGAGCAGGTTCGTGAGCTAAAACACAGCGACACTATCCTTTCTGTTGGCCTCAGCCCAGACGCCCAGAAAATTGCGACCACAAGCACAGATAGAAAGGCGAGAATTTGGGACCAGACTGGAAACCTCGTAGCGACACTAGAGCATAGCGCTGAGGTCAAATCAGCCAGCTTTAACTCGGATGGCTCACTGCTGGTGACCGCTAGCCGAGACCAAACGGCAGGTGTGTGGGACGTTGAAACAGAGGAGCTGGTCACAGAACTGCTGCATCTAGGCCCTGTACGCGAGGCAATTTTCAGCCCAGATGATCGCTACATTGTAACAACAACGCTCAGCGATACAAGAACTGCCTCAAACAACAACAGCGCCTATGTATGGGACTGGCAGGCCCCTTCGGCACAAGACCAGCTGATTTTTAGAGCTATGCATCAGCGAGCGGTGACCACGGCCCGCTTCAGCCATGACGGCAGTAAGCTAGCTACTGGTAGCCGGGATAGAACGGCCAAAATTTGGGACATGGCCACCATTGAACAGAATGCGAAAAAAGAGAAGCCGAGCGCCCTTGAAGCAGAATCGTCATTGAACCATCGACGGGGGGTAAACACGGTCAGATTTAGCCAGGAAGATGATCGCATTGTTACGGCAAGTGCTGATGGAACAGCGCGAGTGTGGGATGTAAGCACAGGTAAGCCAATTGTGGGGCTACGGCACGAGGCGGAAGTAAACACGGCTAGCTTTAGCCCAGATGGCGTGAAGATTGCAACAGCGAGCAAGGATCGCAGTACGAAGGTAGGGGGAACAGATTCCCGGGCGATCGCCCAAGAAGTATGCGATCGCGTTGGCAAAAACTTGACAGCAGGTGAGTGGGTCCGCTACATTGCCCCCAACGAGAAAGATAAAGTCAAAGTACTGCTAGATTATGAGCTAGTGTGTGACAACAATCCGATTCATCCTTCTGTAGCAAAAGCAGGTGCAGGCCTAGCCGGGGAGGGCGAAGTACGCAATGCCAAGCAAATTTTTAGGCGAGTACTAGCACTCTCCGCAGCTCAAGAAGAGCCTATCGATCTCGACCCGTCCACAGCAGAGATCGATCAGGATGTTGACGCAGTGACCCAGAAGTTCTGCGCTGACTATTCTTTGGCCAAAGCGATCGAGGAGGCAAAATATGGACATATGCAAGCAGCGATCGCATACTTCAAAGAAACGCTCAATCACCAGCCCAGCAGAGACCTCAACCCAGACACCCCATCCGTAGAGACCGATCCAGAAGCCGTTGCCAAAGAAATTTATGAAAAGGCGCTAACGGCCTTCCAGTTTACAAAAGACGAAGCACAAAACGTAGCCGCTAGAAGAGCCTACGTTTTAGAGTCATTCACCGTAGAAGATGAGTTTGACTACAACAACTTTGACAAAGTATCTGCGATTCCCGACGAATACGAAGGGAGCGATCGCGAAACTAATTCACGAAGCTCGAACGAGTCACGTTTGCAGGCAACCGCGTCAGATCGGCCAGGCCAGGCTGTGTCTTCAGCAACACAAAATGACACTGCGGCCATAGATGATTTCGGAGATGACTTTGGAAATGATTTTGACATTGAAGAAGAAGACTTTGCCTATGAAGACGCTTTGTTTGAAGAGACAGACTATGACTACGACGAGATCTACTGGGCTGAGGAAGCATGGATAGAAGAAAGTCTGTACGACGATGAGACGTACAGCGCAGAACCAGAGCCTCAAGAAGAGTTTGGTAATGAAGAGATCTTGACAAACACAGAGGATGCCAGTGCTGAAGAATTTGGTGCTGAAGAATATACGGAAGACTATTCCCCGGATGAAGGCCCTGTTGAATCGGATTATAATTCGGGCGATACAGCCTACCCAGAAGAAGAAATATACACAGAAGAAGAGTATATAGAAGAAGACTATTCAGAGCCTGGTAGCGATTCTTATTATCCACCTAGCGATTTTGAAGCCCCTGTCCCAGAAAATGGAGGTTCAGAGCAGTTCCTTGAGGAAGAATATTACGAAGAAGAGTATTACGAGGACCCCTACCAAGAGTAAACCGACCAACTGCATTAGTTCCTTTACACTTATCCTATACAGATTTTGCACAGAACACACATTGCCCGATGGACGACCGTCGCTGAGCTAATGCCATCACCGAACAATCAGCTATCTGCCAATGCTGTAGAACTACAGATTTACCAGGGCGATCGCTTACTCAAGGACGACCCCCTCCAGCTACACTACGAACACCGCAATCAGCAATGGCGCGCCCCCAGCTTCAAAGCGAAGCTAATAAACCATACCCATCAGTCCCTTTACTGTACAATTCTCAACCTAACAGAGGAATATTCAGTCAGCGCGCCCTTCTTTGATAAGGGCGGCACCTGGCTAGATCCCCACAGCGAGGTATTTGTTACTGTGGTGGCAAATAACCAGCCGAGTGAGCAAATTGCAACCAGAGTGCCTCAGCGGCTTTGGGAAGCAGGTGTAAGCGAATACCAAGACACACTTAAGCTAATTGCGAGTACAGCAGAATTCGATCCCAGAAGACTGTCACAGGGCAAGATTGGTGAGGGTGAGGCGAGCCTCGACATAGCTAAAGAGATAGAAACAACCGCGCAATGGATGACTAGCCAACGAACAATTATAACGCTGCGCCCCCAACCAGCCCAACAGATATCCCCACAGCATACCCTTTTACTCAACCCAGGCCACCTAAAACAGAGTGGTGAACTTATCGAACTCCTGCCTCATCCACAGCTACAGGCAAAAGCCACATTGGTCAGCATCGCCCAGTCAACCAGAAGCCTTAACGCCCCAGCCTTGCCACCACTCCTTACCGAGCATACTGAGCCCCTCGCGTATACGGCTCACCGCAGTATCAGCCCTAGCCTAGGCGCATTACAGCTTGATGATATTCATCACGCCGCCGCCGTAACACCGGACTCTCCACTCACTCTCATTATCGACGCCCAGCTAGCGCCCGGCGAAGCGGTTCTACCCGTGGCACACGATGGCGAATTTTATATTCCGCTGGGATACGGTTGCAGGGAAGGCCATAAAACCAAAGTTGTTCTTCAGCAGCTACCCCAGAACGCGCCCACAGCAGACGCTGATATAGCCAGTACACGAACCATCCGTAGCGCCCTGAAAATTATCTTTAGAAAAGTCACCACGCAAACACTAGGCGAATCACTCAGCGAGAAGCTAGGCATCTCTTACGAATATCCGATTCTAGCTGCTGTGGAAAAAGGAACAGAAAAAGGTGAGCTAGTGAGTACAACAGATTCAGAAGAAGTGCGCGATCGCGTCGCTAACGCCAGTAGCATTGTCATCTACATTCACGGCATCACAGACAGCACCCAAACAATGGTCCCCAGCCTCCAAAACGACTGCATTACCATCGCCGACACCGCCTGTTCTGTGGGCGACGTATACGACCTAGTCCTCACCTACGACTACGAAAGTGTGAATACCCCCATCGCCAGCAGCGCCCTTCAGCTAAAGCAAAAGCTAGCCACCGTCGGCATTGTTCCAGGGCACGGAAAAACAGTCCACATCGTCGCGCATTCCATGGGCGGGCTGGTAAGCCGCTGGTTGATTGAAAAAGAAAGTGGCAACGAGATTGTTCAGCACTTGATTATGCTGGGGACGCCTAACGCCGGATCCCCCTGGGCAGTGGTTCAAGCCGGTTTGTTCAAAGCGCTGAGCTTTGCGATTAATGGACTTTCTACCGTAGCCTGGCCATTGCAGCTAGTTAGCGGCATACTGTACACGCTCGAAAAAATCGACATTGCCCTGGATGAAATGAACCCAGGTTCGCCGTTTTTAACCCAGCTAGCGGCCAGCGAATCGCCGATTCCTTACAGCATCGTGGCTGGCAATACCCGCCTGATTCCCACTGATAAAAAAGCCACGCTACGCGCCCGATTAGAACAAAGAATCGACCAGCTCGCCGGACTCCCTTTCTTAAAAGAAGACAATGACATTGCCGTGTCAGTCAGTAGCATTTGTCATGTGCCTGCTGGCCCTGTGCACCGTCCCCAAATTTGTGTCGTCGCTTGCGACCATCTAGCCTATTTTATTGATCCAGCTGGGCTCGCCGGGCTGAGCTGGGCCATTAATAGAGCCCTAGAACAGAGCCTTAGAACCTAAGGAGACACTCCCATCGCAAATGGTTTTGCTCGCTCAGCAGCAAAGTAAAAACGCTAGTTGTGTAAACCCTACTGGTACGCAATACTATGGGCTACACCATAGTACCTGATACAGAAATTAGCTTATGGTTTGGGTGGTTCAGAACATTCATTTTCCGGTGAGTGCGCGCTCTTTTGTTGCGCCGCTGGTGAAGCAGCTCAATGCGGCGCACATCTATACCGAACTGTGGGTCGAGGATAATCCTGCCCATCAGGCGACCTTGCAGGCCTTGGATGTACCCAAACGGCTGATCGGGAGTGATTTGTCACTGAATGTCTTTAAGTTTGCTCAAAAGGTAGGTAAGTATCGGCAGGCGCTGCAGCAGGCACAGCCCCAGGTACTACACGCACATCAAACCAGGGCATCTGTAATTCCTTTGCTAGCAGCCTATTTAGAGAAAGTACCTGTGAGGATTTATCACAATCACGGGCTGCCCTATCTGGGCTACAAAGGACCGATGCGATGGATATTGCGATCACTCGAAAGCCTCAACATGGCCCTAGCCACCCATATCTTACTGGTCAGCCACAGTAATTTGAAAGAAGCGATCGCCCACAACCTTCTCCCAGCAGGCAAAGGCACCGTCATCAAAAGCGGCTCGGCAGTCGGCATAGACCTCAAAGAATACGACCTCAATAAGTTTGATCTGGCGGCAGCTCGTCAGGCAAGAAAGCAGTTTGACCTGGCTGAGGATGCTTTTGTGCTGGGCTACGTAGGTCGCCCGGTAAAGCGTAAAGGATTTCATTTATTGATAGAAGCTTGGCAGGCCTCTGGTATGGCCGAGCAAGGCGGAGTTTTGCTAATTGCAGGCTGCTCGGACAGTGAGTGTCAGGCTGTGATGGGACACGCAGTGCCTGGGGTGAAAGGGCTTGGGTATCTGGACGGGCTCACGACCTTTTATGCCGCCTGCGACGCGGTGACACTGCCGAGCGAGCATGAAGGATTTCCGTATTCTATGCTAGAAGGTGCAGCAGCCGGCAAGCCGCTAATTGGCACCAATATTCCAGGCATTCGCTGCACAATTCGCCACAACGAGACAGGCCTTTTGGTACCAAAAAGCGATCGGGCGGCACTGTGCAAAGCGATTCGGTTGATGGCCAAAGATAATGTGTTGCGATCGCGTTTTGGCAAAAACGCCAGAGCCCGCGTAGAAGCCGAATTCTCCCGAGATATCGTCTTATCAGGGATACTGGCGTTCTATGGCGACATTGGCATAAACGCGGCGATCAATAAGTAGAGCCCTGTGACGAGCATTACGAGACTAGCTACTGTGTTGATGAACCCTGTAGCTTTGTTGTTTTGCAGCAACAGGCTCATTCTATCTGCCAAATATGCATAAGTGAGTTTTACACCACCAAAGGCAGCGATCGCACACCCCACAATCAGGCCAGTTTCCACCACCGACAAGCGGTCTAACTCTACAAAAGCAGGTAAAAATCCCACATAAAAGAAAACCGCCTTTTGGTCGCCTAGCGTAATCAGCAAACCATTGAGAAAACTTTCCTTCCATGATGCCTTTACCACTGATTTCACCCTGACCGGACTCGCGCTTACCCGCGACAAACTAATGCCTAACCAGATGAGGTAAGCGCCGCCCAGCAGCTTCATAGCAACAAAGAAGGGACCCAAAATGCTCGCCATCAGTGCCAGACCATACACAGCTAGCAAAATGAAAGTAATATCTCCGGTTATGATGCCTACGGTGGTCATGACGCCATGAAAGAAGCCAAAAGACAATGAACGCGTGATAACGGTGAGCACGCTAATGCTAGGAATCGCAGCCAGAAAAACCATTGCAACAAAAAGGGCAGTCAAGCTAGGAATTGTCATAGCGGCGGCTTACTTCGATAGCATGCATGGGAAACGACAGCTCAGGGGGTTAAGGCTGGCGATGATAGCTCAGAAGAAGGCTCGGCCAGCTGGCAGATTCGATAGAAAAAGGGATGGATGTAGTGGCCCTTGCTTTATCTTTTGTCTTTCAGGCCGAAACAGAGAGGCTTTCCATCCAGGCCCGGCGACCATATACTCCAGCTAGTAGCTCATCTACTCGAAAAACCTGCTCTATCAACTCCCAGTAGATAGCAGAACCGCCTCCCCAAACCTTGACGTCACTTAGCTGTTTATCCGATGGCTTGGCAATAGGTAAAAAATCATTCTCTACACTATCGACCATTTCAAGCCG
Organism: Cyanobacteria bacterium J06581_3; assembly: GCA_038531675.1. Lineage (GTDB taxonomy): Bacteria > Cyanobacteriota > Cyanobacteriia > Phormidesmidales > Phormidesmidaceae > Phormidesmis. Next base: position 354,817 of record JBCBBK010000002.1, on the reverse strand, counting down.
ATCAACGGGGATGAGGTGCCGAGAGCCATCATCGAGGGTGAGTTCTAGCTCTCGGCTCGACGCTATATATCGAGCAGCTGTTGCCAGTCTTTCATCTTCATAAATCGCCATGATATTTCCTCCAAGCTTCCCGACATAATTCCATATTCTCTGCTATCAGTTTTAGCGCCTCCTTTTCAAAAGCTGCACTGCTTTTAACTCGTTTCTTTTTACTTGGTTGCATTATCGTCGGCACTTCGTCTGATATATCAACTTTGACACTGCCGTCTGGTGAGTCTACATGGACATGGGGCAGACGATGATCTCGGGTTTGCACTGTAACAGTGATGCCCTTTCTTTTGAATACCAGAGCCATTCTAATACTGGGGCCATATTGCGGCTTTTTCTATAATATCCTGCCTATTGCGTTCCTTTGGCTAAGTAAAAGTGCGATCGCTCTGTAGCAGCTAAAGCTTACAAAGCAGGTAACCCTTGCTATACTCCATTGTTGAGAATACGTCATTTACTCAGCAATTTTCAGCAACTTACTTTCAGCAATTTACTTAAGGAGCGCCTATGTCAGAATCCACCGCCAATATCGTTTACACCTTCACAGACGAAGCGCCTGCGCTGGCAACGGCTTCTTTTTTGCCGATTGTAGAAGCATTTGCCAATAAGGCAGACGTCAGCGTTTCGCTGAGCGATATTTCCCTGGCGGGACGGATTTTGGCTAATTTTCCTGAGAATTTGACCGAAGCGCAGAGAAAGCCGGATGCGCTAAGTCAGCTAGGCCAGCTGGCAAAGACGCCAGGAGCGAATATTATTAAGCTGCCAAATATAAGTGCGTCGGTGCCGCAGTTGGTGAGTGCGATCGCCGAACTCCAGTCAAAAGGCTATGACGTTCCCACCTACCCTGCCGACCCCAAAACTGACGAAGAAGCCGCCATCAAGCATCGTTACTCCAAAGTATTGGGCAGCGCAGTAAACCCCGTACTAAGAGAAGGCAATTCTGACCGACGAGTCGCCGCCGCCGTCAAAGAATACGCCCAACAGCATCCCCATAAAGTAGGCGTGTGGAAATCCAAATCCAAATCTCACATTGCCCACATGACGTCCGGCGACTTTTACGGCAGCGAACAGTCTGTTGTTGTTGCTGAAGATGGGGAAGTGCGGATTGAACTAGTAGGCACAGACGGTAGCATAACCGTGCTCAAAGAAAAGACGCCGGTGCTAGCAAAGGAAGTGATTGACTCAGCGGTGATGAGCGTCAGGGCACTGCGAGACTTCTATGAGAAAGCGATCGCAGCAGCGAAAGAAGAAGACGTTTTACTATCGCTGCACGTAAAAGCGACAATGATGAAAGTCTCGGACCCAATCATCTTTGGCCATGCAGTCACGACATATTACAAAGATGTATTTACCAAATACGCCGACACCTTTGCTGAGCTGGGCGTAAACCCCAACAACGGACTGGGTGACGTATACGCCAAAATCCAGTCGCTTCCCGACGAGCAGCGCACCGCCATAGAAGCAGACATTCAGACCGTATACGAGACACGCCCGCCTCTGGCAATGGTGAATTCTGACAAAGGCATCACGAACCTGCATGTACCAAGCGACGTGATTATTGACGCATCTATGGCAGCAGCAATTCGCACCTCCGGCAAAATGTGGGGAGCAGATGGCGAGCCCTACGACACCAAAGCGATGATTCCTGACCGCTGCTATGCCACGATTTACCAGGCCTGCATTGACTTTTGCAAGCAGAAAGGCGCTTTTAAGGTGCAGCGCATGGGCAGCGTAGCCAATGTGGGCCTAATGGCTAAAAAGGCCGAGGAATACGGCTCGCACGATAAGACGTTTGAAATACCCACACCAGGCCAAGTCAGAGTCGTCGATGCCGCTGGCAGTACACTAATGTCACATACGGTAGAAGCCGGCGACATTTGGCGAATGTGCCAGACCAAAGATATCGCGATTCGAGACTGGGTCAAGCTCGCGGTAAACCGAGCGAGTGCAACAGGGGCACCAGCAATATTTTGGCTAGATGCTAATCGCGCACACGACGCGAACATTATTACCAAGGTGCAGCAGTACTTGGCAAATCAAAATACGACTGGACTCGATATTCAGATTTTGCCACCCGTAGAGGCGATGACATTTACCTGCCAGCAAATCAAAGCCGGTAAAGACGTTATCTCGGTAACGGGGAATGTACTCAGGGATTACCTTACCGATTTGTTTCCTATTTTGGAGCTAGGGACGAGTGCAAAAATGCTGTCGATTGTTCCTTTGCTAGCAGGCGGTGGCCTATTTGAAACAGGGGCAGGTGGCTCCGCGCCAAAGCACGTGCAGCAGTTTGTAACAGAAGGTCATCTGCGGTGGGATTCCTTAGGAGAGTTTTTGGCACTGGCAGTAACCCTAGAAGAAATGGGAAAAAAAACAAACAACAGAAAGGCAATGGTTCTGGCAGATGCCCTGAATGCGGCAACCAGCCAGCTGTTGAACAAAGACAAATCGCCCTCTCGTAAGGTAGGTGAGCTGGATAATCGGGGGAGTCACTTCTACCTGGCAACGTATTGGGCCAAGGCGCTAGCAACACAAACAGAAGACGCCGCGCTAAAAGCTGCCTTTGAGCCACTGGCCGAAGCGCTGGCAAATAGTGAAGATGCAATTGTTGATGAACTGGCAGCTGCCCAAGGCGATGCGATAGATATTGGCGGTTATTATTTGCCGGATAGAGAGAAAGCTTCGCAGGCAATGCGACCGAGTAAAACGTTCAATAGTTTGCTGGCTCAGTTTGTTGAAACAGCTGCCGCGTAGGAGTATGGTGGTGCGATCGCGCCTTCTGTACTGGCGAGTCTGTACTGGTAAGATCTATCTTTCGACACGTCAAGAGACTTCTCTTGATAGAGTCACTACCTTCACGTACTCGATACTGTAGTGAGTGTTACACCAATTCATTGGAGAATACTCATTATGGGTCTCGACGATAAGATCAGCAACGCCGCTAAAGATGCCGAGGGTAAGGTACAAGAAGCTGCTGGTAAGGCGACTGACAACAAAGAAGCTGAGGCTAAAGGCAAAGCAAAGCAAGCAGAAGCCTCTGCTAAGAAGGCTGGCGAAAATATCAAAGACGGCATCAAAGACGCCATCGACTAAGTTCCAGACATAGCATCTCTTCGCGTCTGCACTTATACTGCTACGCTTCTATATACAGCGAAGCCGACTCTTACGCATTTTGTGAGAGTCGGTTTTTGTATGTGTATTAGCTATGAGTGCTGGTAGAAATAATGCCTTATAGTTCCCACCAGAGAAATTTTTAATGATGAATATCTTCGGATCCTTCACAGAGAAACAGCCTCATTAAGTATCCGGTCCCTGATGAAGTAATGAATAGAGTCGGCAGGTACAATATCAACCTTTCGACCCAGCAAGGTTTCTAGGTCGTGAATTAGACCTACTGGAAACCAGGATGTTGTCCTTGTTAAGTTGTAATCAATCAAAAAATCGATATCGCTATCTTGCGTAGCTTCGCCTCTTACCACAGAACCAAAGACCCGAATATTGAAAGCCCCATGATTTTCAGCAATAGAAAGAATATCTTGCCTTTTCTCACTGAGGACATGCTTAATATCTGAATTTGGCACCGCCGATAAAGCCATAGCGTATGCTCGTTAAGGACATGATTTTAGCCAGATTTTAGCCATTATATATGACTACACAAGAAAGCTACCCAGAAGAAGTTCCTCTAGGGTATGTTCTAGTCCTTGTAAGGCAGCCATACTGGCTATCTCACTTCAGAATACGCTAAGCTCCCCGCTGTACCTGAAACTCAATCTCTTCACTTTGTTCATACACTGCCCCAGCATTTGTTGTTTGTTGAATATTCACCCGGTATCTTGCCTCATACCCCGGCTTCAACCATGCATCAAAATAGCGCTGCAAATCAAGCATATAGCGATTGCCTGCCACATTAATATTGCTATTGATCAGCCCTGTAGAAGTTGGCGTAACAACAAAGTCCACACGATGCCGCTCCTGGTAGTCAGGACTTTCTAGCCCACTCGCAGACTGCTTCGTCAGTAGCACCACCTCAATTTCACTGCGGGGAATCAGGCCGCGTATGTCACCCTCATCCACCAGTATCAGCCGACTACTATCTTCGCCAGTCTCTACACCCTCAATCCGGAAAGACTGCACCCGAGACGGTGAAAACCCACCAGTAATTGTCGCCACTTCGACATCGCCTTCCATCGCGGTGGTATAGTCCAGCGTCCCGGGAATGTCCAGCACTATGCTGGCCCTTTCTCCCTGCACAGCCACGCTGGCTCCCACTTCTGTTGTAGCCACGCCCAAACTCTCTGGCGTCGCCTCAGCCGTCCAATCCAGCCGAAACTGAGGACGAGCAGTGGACTTTAGGAAGGTGTAGCTACTAGGAATATTGCTCGCCGAATTAAGCTTACTGCGCAGGTCCTGACGCGTCACCCAGATATTTTTAGCAAGCTGTAAGTTGCGTCCTATTAGCTCACCAAGCTCACCTCGGCGGGCTCCTGACTCTGTAGGAATATCCATTCTAGGAATCAGACGAAAGCTGCCATACTGCCCGTTCCTGCCTGTCTGTCCATTCTCGCCAGCTGTTCCGTCCTCACCATCACGACAGTGGAATCGCTCTGCTTGTGTTACACCTTGATACACCCACCGATAGGCAGTGTTAGGCTGATTCGCGTTACTAGGCAGCGGCGGGGTATTCTCTCTTTCATCCACGCGCTGTACGCCAGTACATGGCACAACAACCGTTGAATGAAGCGTCCAGCCTGCATCTTCATCACCTACGTTTTCTGTGGGTGTTTGGCCGCCCGGAACAGTTGTCCGAGACAGCAATTGCCACTCACAAAAGTTCACGACCCACTCTGGCTCTATACAGGCGCAGCCGTCTTCGCCGTATGCGCCTTGGCCCCCTCGACCGCCAACGCCACCCCTTGCGTCTACCGTAATCTGCGAAAGCATAGCTTCGTCAGTGTAGTAAATATCGACGTTTTTTCCATTGCTGGCGTTACCGCCGTTGCCGCCGCTACCACCGTTGCCGCCCTTAGCCCCTTGTAAAGAATAAGGCGGACGCCTGGGGACACGGCAGTAGCGAGCAGGTTCACCGGGCGATCCATTTTCGCCATTGTTACCATTTGTCCCTGATACGTCGTAGTAAGCGGGCAACGGCGTATCGCCCGTGACTCTTATAGTGCTGTACCGCGATGCTGTAGAAGCAGAGCGTCCGTTTCTGCCATTGCTACCGTTGCGACCGGGCTCGCCAAAGGCATGATAGCCCCGGTTACGGCGACCAGCATCGTAGCCGGACTGGTGATGGGCGTATTGGTGGGTATCTGTTCTTGGGTTTGTGCGGGCGTAGTGCAGTTGGGCGTCGGCATAGTAGTTAGGTGCAGTGACCAGTAGCAAAACGCCGAGCGCTGTGACGATGAAGGAACGAAGCTTAAAAGAGCGCATGGTTTTGTTGTTTAGCTCAAAATAATCAAAAAACTTATAGGCACAAGCGCACGGAATTAACTGTAGATATATCTCTATTACTTTACTTATTCAGCGGGTCGGTTCTAAAAATCGGACGGTTTAAAAAAGAAAATCTGCTATGGTGGTTCGACGGTGCTTTCTAGAAAAGCAGTCTAAGCAATCAGGGTGTAACGGAGATAAGGACATGGATGAGATTCAAGTTCTCGAAGGCCAGGACGCTGAGGCAGCGATCGCACGCCTAAACCAGGTAGTCTCCTTAGCCGCCAGCGAAGAAGGCTCTCCCGACGTGGCGATACTCAAGCAAGATGGCTTCGTAGCTGCGCCCGTAATTCATACAGGGACACTGTCAGAAACCGTCCTAGAAAAGATATTTGAGGCCGCTAAAACGACAGGGCACTCGTCCATGACAGCGATGGGACTCTATAGCCCCGAAGAGTATCACTGCTACGAATTACCCATGACCCTGAGTGCGCTCAATGAACTGCGAGGCACCTCCTGCGGGGTCATTAACTTTGCGCTGTTTGCAGGCGCGCCCGACTGGCTAGTTTTATTTGACGATCAGCTATACGTGGCTTACGGTTCGCCAGAGTTTGTGACGGCGCTAGTCGGCGATATTGACGGTGCCTACAAGGCGATAGAAGACAGACTCAGCCAGCTGTACAAAGATTCCCAGGGCGATATCCCTGGCTATGCCAAGCAGGAAATCAACCGCATGGGAGAGTATCTGGATGCAGCCTATGGCAAGCTAACGGACGGCTATGCTAAAGCCGATGTGGGAGAGCGGGTGTTTGTACTATAAGAGGGGGCTATCACGTCAGACACTGTGGCTAGTTAGCTTTGCGGGGCTACCCTATTTTATGTACGGGTCGCTGCTGGTGGTGATTTACCTGCTGGTAAGCGCGTTATGGCTGCGGAGCAGACAGATTGGCCAAGCATGTCACCAAGCGGGATTTAGCTGGCTGGCGGCTGCGCTGTTGCTCAGCGCGAGCGTTGGCCTCAACCGGGGCGATGCTTTTTTACAGCTGGTTAATTTCCTACCATTTTTTGCACTTTGGGGAGTGTTTGTTACCCAGCCGCAGGTGGTAGCGCGGCCTTTTGCCGTGTTAGAAAAGCTCGCCTGGTGGCTGGTAATGGGGGGGGTGCCGATGTGTGCGATCGCCCTCATCGAATACGGACTTAAGCTGGGACCTGTTGTTCCCAGGGTAAAGGCACTAGCACTGCCCGAGTGGTTTGTCAGCAGGCTGTACGAAGGCTACTACCTCACCGAGATTCGCACCCGTGGCATGTTCGACAATCCCAATATTTTGGGTGGCTACCTGGTGATAATTTTGGGGTTGGGCCTAGGGCTGCTGTTAAAGGCGTTGTCTGATGGTAAGTCAGGCGCTGCTAGACGTACGGGTTGGCTGGGCACGGCGATCGCACTTTGCCTGGCAGCACTCTTTTGCTCGGGGTCACGCAATGGGATGCTGGTGACGCTGGTGCTGATAGCGATCGCCCTTTACCGTGCCAGGCATTACAAATGGGTTTGGCTCAGCAGCCTGGTGGGGCTAGGAGCCATTGTTGTTGCAGCCGCTAATGTGGGGGTGGGTGGGCGATCGCTCTCTTTATCGTTGTTTACCAGCGATGTTCGCTTTCAGGTGTGGCCACTAGCCCTAGATATGATTCAATCACGTCCGTGGCTAGGATGGGGACTCTCTGGCTTTAGAGATTACTACATCGCGGGTACCATTCCAGGTTACGACTATCTCTTTCATCCCCACAATATCTTTCTGTTTTTGGCAGTTGGCGCAGGGATTCCGGCAACGCTGGGCTTTTGTCTTTCAGTTGGAACAATTGTTTATCGCGCCACGAAAGCCTATGTAGGGCACGATGCTTATGGGCCTCTCTCATCGCAAAAGAAAGCTTTACTGTTTAGCTATTTGCTGGGATTTTTAGGCTGTGTGTTGTTTTCGATGCTGGATGTGGTGCTGTTCGATGCTCGTTTGAATGTGCTGACCTGGGGAATACTGGCGGCGCTCTATGTTTTGCCCCTCACCCTAAAGCAACGTTAAAACATCACGCTGTTGATAGCCTGGAAACACCTGCGCCAGAGCGGCGCCATTTAGCCCAAACTGCTGCGCCAGTAAGGAGCTGAGCACATCGCGAAAATCTGTTGTAATCGCCAGATCACGATTGTCGTATCGGGCTTCAGTGCCAAGCCCTGGCCAGCTACCGTAAACCTGGCGGCCCCGCACGCCACCCCCCAGAATCCACATCGCGTTACCGTGCCCGTGGTCGGTGCCGTTATTCCCATTTTCTACAATCCTACGGCCAAACTCTGACATCACCACAACCGTAGTGTTGTTATACACAGGCCCTAGCTCATCAGCCAGTACGGCCAATCCATTGCCCAGCCGAGCCAGCTGACGATTCAGCACGCCGCGCTGATTAACATGGGTATCCCAGCCGCCCAGCTCCAAAAAGGCCACCTGAATGCCAGTATCACCTGTCATCAGTCGAGCAACAGAACGGGTGGTATTAACAAACTTCTCAGGCGTCGGCGCGCCCCGAGACGCCTGCATCTCTTCTCTGCTAAGCTCCCGTTCCAAAATCTCTCTGGCTTCTCGACCTTCGCGATAAATTTGCCCCAGCCTATCGTTGTTGGCGTAAAGCTGGTCGAAAGCTTCCTGCAGTCTGGTTTGGTCGCTTGCTAGCTGCGGATTCCCAGAACCATCTACCCGTAGATTGGAAACGGATTGCTGGCCAGAAAAAATCAGAGGAAGGACACCGCCAGTGCTAATGTTCAGCCCCTGGGTAGCGCTGTTGTTGGGCAAGGTGCCTAGCAGACGGTTCAGCCAGCCGTTGTCGGTAGATTTATCGCCAGGAATGCCATTTTCCAGGTAGTACTGAGCCTCGAAGTGCGATCGCGTTTCATCAGGAGAGCCCGTTGCATGCACAAAGGCCAAATTGCCCGCTTCCCACTGCGGCATCAGCGCTTCGAGAGCAGGGTGCAGGCCAAACTGACCATCGAGGTCAAAGACGCCTTCATTTTCACCGGGTTTGGCGATCGCAATCGAAGGCCTCGCCCGATAGTATTCGTCATCCTGATAGGGCACAACCACATTCAACCCATCCACCGCACCGCGCAATATCACCACTACTAACCGGGGCAGTTCAGCCGCCTGGGCAGAGGTTTTCCATAGCCAGCCCTCAGTACCTACGGCAGTGAGGGCGGAGGCTCCGAATAAAGCGGTTTGTGTTAAAAATCGGCGGCGTTTCATAGCATGTGGTGGGGAGTAGGGAGTGCGCTTCGGCTACGCTCAGCATACGAGAAGGAGGGCGATGCCCTGAGCGGAGTCGAAGGGAGCGGAGTCGAAGGGAGCGGAGTCGAAGGGAGCGGAGTCGAAGGGCTAGCGGTACATCATTTCTGGGCTGCCCAGCATGAGGGCTAGCTGCATTTCGGATCGCGAGTTATTGACAACGTTCATTGTCTGGGCTGAAAACTGACCGCCCAGGGTTTCTACTAGCGTGCTGGAGTCTGGTTTGGGGTCTTTCATGCCCACTACAAGCCGGACATAGTTGACACGACGCAGCATGGCATCGGCATTTAGCCAGACAGAAGCTACCTGGGCGTAGCCATCAGGGGTGCGACAGCCGTACACAGGCATGCCCAGCTGATCGAGTCCCCCAATCAGTCGATCTACGCTGGTATCGTTCGGATTTTCAACACCCAAAGCACGGGCCGTAGAAAGGATATATTGATAGGGCGTTTTGAACTTCTGCTGGTAGTGGGTATCGGCCCAGAATTCGTCACTCTCAAACAGCTGCTGTAGAACTGCTTTGATATTGCCATCGGTGGATAAAAAGCGATCGGCCAGGCGGTTAACCAGCCCGTCTGGTGGCACGTCAGAGACAAAATATTGAGCCAACTTATAGCTGATGTGCCGCGCCGTAGAAGGATGCTGCGCCAGAATATCGAGCGCTCGCTCGCCTTCTTCAATACCGCCACCAGGAATAGCCTGACCTAGTAATGTTTTGTTACTACTGTCGTGGCGCTCTGGCTCAAAGAGAAAGCCACTACCGTCGTTTTGATGATTGTTTTGGCCATCACTTGCCTCACGGCTAGCAGGCGTCCCACGTGTCATACCCCATCCAGTCAAAATGCGCGTCAGGCTTTCTACATCTGCCTGGGTATAACCACCGTCTACGCCCAGGGTGTGCAGTTCCATTAGCTCACGGGCGTAGTTTTCGTTTAGGCCTCTGTAGGCACCTTTGGCCCGGCTGCTTTGGGGATCGGTATTGCGCCAGTTGTCCAGGTACAGGGACATCGCCGGATGTTTTGCCGTAGCACCCAGCATGTCTCTAAATCTGCCCAGCGCGTAAGGGCGAATTGCCGTGCGTTCGTAGCTGACGGTCCATAGGTGAGTCAGATTGTTACCAATGAACACATTGAAGTGATTGAACCAAAAGTCCGTCATCACTTCTTTTAGCTGATTTGGGTTTTCCAGGGCCTGCCGGATTCTAAAGTGCTTAGCCTCATGAAGGACCGTTCGCCGTTTCCTCTGGTTATCGGTACGCTGAGCGTCAGACGGATTGCGAGTCGGACTGTAGCGATCAAACATCTCGACAGGCGACAGATCCAGCGTGGAGAATCCGTCTAGAGTTCTTCTCAAGGAAGCAGGCTCGCCATTATCAGACGGATTGAGCTGGGCCTGAATATAGCCATCTATCCCAAGCTGATTTACTTGCTGGCGATCGCTCGGCCTAGCCCCCAGGCTCAACCGCTCTAGAATATGCGTGATTTTCTGTGAACTATCCACGGTAATCCTGGCAAAGTATACAGATAAGAACAGTTTCTTCTCGACCTATTTTCTCACCCTAGCGTATCGACTCTATAGTATCGACTCAACTTGATAGTGACCAAAAATCAAACTGGACCTGTCACCTAATTCACCCAAACAAAGTTCTTGAGTGGCAATGTTCCAATAGTTGTGTAGCGTGATTCAATAGGGGCAGGTCAGCAGTCGTTTTCAGGGTGTTTTATTGGGGGGTGTTCTATGAGTACGCTAAAAAAAATCGAAATTGTTTTCGAGACGATTATCTGGAATTTTCGCTTTTTGGTGCTGCTGCCGGTCATTTTTAGCCTGCTAAGTGCAATTGAATTTTTCATCATCGGTACATTAGATATCTGGGCCGGGTTTAGCCTACGCTTTGACGTGACCGATCCCGAAGGAGAAATCACCAATAAAATTATCTCTTACGTCATTGGCGGAATCGACTACTACCTGATCGGCATTGTGCTCCTAATTTTTGGGTTTGGGGTGTACGAACTGTTCATTTCTAAAATTGATGTGCGCTTTGAAAATGAAGTAACCATTTTACAGAGTGAGTCGCTAGAAGAGCTGAAAAGTAAGCTGGTACAGGTGATTGTGGTAGCGCTGATTGTTAGCTTGTTCAAAAAGATGCTGGGATTAGAAATAATACAGACAAGCGACATTATTTATATTGCGATCGCCATTCTCCTAATCGCAGTCAGCAACTACCTGCTACAGCTACAGCACAAAAAGCCAGAGGAAATTCTGGAAGGCGAAAATACGTAGCTGTTTTAGACGACTATTATCTACAAAGCAATCGATGCCTATTTCAGACGCTGTCTAACACAAAATGAATATACGGCGTATACAAATCGGGTTCTAGCAAAAACGAATCATGCCCCTTCGCAGAATGCACAGTAATATGCTTCACATCCATGTCAGCGTCTTCTAACGCTTGCACAATCACTCGCTGTTCTTCTGGGTAAAAGCAAACGTCAGAATCGATACTGAAAATGAGATACTGCTGATGCTCGCAGCCTTTGAATAAATCGGGCTGCCGCGCATTGATACTAAAGCGCTGCCACATGTCCATAATTCGCAGGTAGCTGTTGGCGTCAAAGCGTTCAGTAAACTTCGTTCCCTGGTAAAACATATAGGATTCAATCGGGTTAGAAAGGGTATACCCTTTGCCCACAGGCTGCTCAATTTCTATTTTCTTTCTCGCTCGCTTTTCCATCATCGCCAGCGAGACAAAGGTTTTGTGAGAGATGATTCTGGCCAACAGCAGTCCTTCTTTGGGCGGCTTCCCTTCGTAGTAATCACCCCCGTTGAAGTTCGGATCGTTATGAATAGCCAAAATCTGTTCAAAATTATGAACGCGGTGCAGTACAGTCGTCTCTAACCCAGTCGCAATGGGGATCACTTTTTTGACCCGGTCTGGTCGGCGCGTCGCGAGTAAAAAAGAGAGCATGCCGCCCAGCGACGCACCGATGGCCGCGTGCAGACACTGAATACCCAGGTGATCTAACAGCTGCAGCTGACTGCGAACCACATCCCAGGCAGTCACTTGCGGGAACGCGCTACCGTAGGGTTTGCCAGTTGCCGGATTGGTTGATCGCGGCCCAGTAGACCCATAGCAGCCACCGATGTAGTTGGCACAGATGATGAAATAGCGATCACTATCAAGCGCCTTCCCTGGCCCAATAAAAGCATCCCACCAGCCAGAAACGCATTCATTGTTCCAGTAGGGCGCAGCTTCGGGGACGCATGTGTTGATACCGGCAGCATGTTGACTGCCGGTAAGCGCATGGAACACCAAAATGGCGTTACTGGCCTCGTCGTTAAGCGAACCGTAGGTTTCGTAGGCGAGAGTAAGTGAGTCGAAAGAGTCACCAGAATCAAGCAGGAACGGTTCATGAATGTGAAAAAACTGGGTTTGGACGTTGCCAATACTCATGGAGTGCGCAGAATGTTTCAACCAGCCAACGCCTGCTTTAAGTCGTTGATGATATCTTCTACATCCTCAATGCCGATCGCTAGGCGAATCAGCTCAGGACCAATGCCTGCACTTTCCAAATCCGCATCTGACAGCTGCGAGTGCGTCGTCGAAGAAGGGTGGATAGCCAGGCTTTTAGCATCGCCCACATTGGCAAGGTGAGAGAATAGCTGAAGCTTCTCAATAAACGCTTTACCTGCATCCATCCCCCCTTTGATACCAAATACAACCATGGCACCATAGCCACTCTTCAGATACTTCTGAGCGTTTTTGTGCGCCTTATCCGTCTCTATCCCCGGATAGCGCACCCACTCTACGCTGGGCTGCTGCTGCAAGAAATCAGCCACTTTCATGGCGTTTTCGCAGTGGCGCTGCATGCGCAAATGCAAAGTTTCAATGCCTTGTAGAAAAATCCAGGCATTATCCGGAGAGATGCAAGCCCCGAGGTTGCGCAAGGGGATCAGACGCATCCTGAGAATGTAGGCAAGCGGGGCGAGCGGGCCAAGATCGTGAGCCCAGCGCAGGCCGTGGTAACTAGCTTCGGGCTCGCTCATAAGTGGAAACTTGCCAGAGGTCCAGTCGAACTTACCGCTGTCTACCACAATGCCGCCAATGCCAGTCCCATGGCCGCCGAGCCATTTGGTGAGGGAGTGGACGACGATGTCTGCGCCATGTTCGATGGGTCGGAGCAGATAGGGCGTGGTGAAGGTGCTATCGACAATGAGGGGAATGCCATTTTCGTGAGCGATCGCACTAATCGCTTCCAAGTCCGCAACCTCCAGCGCCGGGTTCGTCACCGTCTCACAAAATACCAGCTTTGTCTTGTCAGTAATCGCGCCGCGAAAGTTCTCGGGATCGCGCGGGTCTACCATGTTCACCTTCAGGCCAAACTGCGGCAGGATATTCTTGAACATGGTGTAGGTGCCGCCATACAGCGTATTGGCCGAAACGATTTCGTCGCCTGCCTGGCAAATATTGATAATGCTGTAGAAAATAGCGCTAGTACCAGACGCCAGGGCTAGCGCACCTGCACCACCTTCCATCGCCGCAACCCGCTTTTCGAGCACATCGTGAGTGGGGTTCATCAGGCGGGTGTAGATGTTGCCCAGTTCCTTGAGCGCAAACAGGTTAGCCGCATGTTCGGTATCGCGGAATTTGTAGGCGCTGGTGCGGTATACCGGAACGGCACAAGCCATGGTGGTGGGGTCAGCTTCTTGCCCGGCGTGTAAGCATTTGGTTCCTATTTTGTAATCTGCTGCGCTCATTAAAATCTTCTCTACAGTGTGAATAGTCTGTAGATTCTACCGCGATCGCTAGCTTACAACTCTCTTTTCCCGTGGGTGTGTCATATAGCTATACAACTTACTTAGGCGAGCCCAGAAAATCTCGTTTCCCAATCTCTACACCATTGTGCCTAAGGATGTCGTAAGCCGTGGTGACATGAAAGTAAACGTTTGGCATCACAAAAAATGTGAGGAAAGGCCACCCTTTTAGGGTCATGGTTTTACCCTCTCCGATGGGTAATTCAACGTCTTTTTCTGCTGAGCCATCCAGCTGCTGCGCAGACATTGTGTCTAAGTAAGCGACAGTTTCCTTCAGTCGCGTGATCAATTCCTCGAAAGTTGTTTCGTTATCTTCAACAGAAGGCGCTTCTACCCCTGCTAGCCTGGAAACGCCACGACGGGCAATATCAGAAGCAATTTGAACCTGCTTGGATAGCGGAAACATATCAGGATACAGCCGACTGCTGATTAGCACAGTGGGATCGATGCTTTTGGCCTCGGCGTGAGCGGCTCCTTTTTTCAGGATATTGATGAGGTTCGTGAGCGATCGCTTCAAGACAGGGACTGAAGACTGATACATAGAAATAGTCATGCCGAATGCTCCTGTAGGGTGCCTATTTGCTTATAGCACGGACGCAGATGCTGACTATAGATGTTGACGCACAGAAACAAGTCAAAGATGCAGCCCACCAAGGCGCTGTAGCGCTTGCCTCAGTAGTGAGCGTTATGGAATGTTTACGTAGCGTAGTGAAAAGCACAGTTTAAATATGTAAACAAGTTCAACGCTTTTGTGAGGAATAGCCGTACTGCTTGGGCGACTTAGATTATTGTTTAGCGTAGGTCATTTGTGTTTGGCCTTGATTATCCATTGATTTGTTGTGTGGCTTCGTGCGTTTGGGGCTGCTAGTTCTCTATTGCGAGGAAGTTTCCAATGCCTGCAGCGCTTACCTACCCAGGGGTCTACGTTGAAGAACTTCCCAGCGGTGTCCGGACAATAACGGGCGTTGCCACTTCTATTACCGCGTTTTTGGGCAGGGCCAGATGGGGCCCTGTCAATCAACCTGTCAGAATTCAGTCCTTCGCGGACTTTGAAAGGCAGTTTGGTGGGCTGTGGATTGAAAGCACTATGAGCTATGCGGTGCAGCAGTTCTTTTTGAACGGCGGCGCAGATGCGTTAATTGTAAGACTAGTCCACATAGAGAGCGGAGAGACACCTGCGCCAGAAGAAGGTGAAGAGGCTCCTACACCAGCAGGCAGCGGAGAGACACCCACGCCAGAAGAAGGCGGAGAGACTCCCACACCAACAGACAGTGGGGGAACACCTGCACCAGCAGCCGGTGGAGGCACCCCTACACCCTCTGCTAGTACAACAACCACCGGAAAAGCCACAATTACGCTTCCAGGAACGCCTAATCCGCTTGTTCTAGAAGCCGCTAACGAAGGCACTTGGGGGAACCGGCTTCAGGCCTTCGTAGACTACGACACTGCTGATTCAGGCAATACAGCTCTGTTTAACCTCACAGTTGAGTGGACTAATGAGGAAGCGGAGGTGATCGCTTCTGAGACTTTTCGCAATCTAGAAGTCAATCCGAATGGACGCCGATTCGTTATAGAAATTCTTAGCTTAGAATCTGCGCTTGTCCGTGTCTCAACCCTTCCTACTGCGCGTCCAACCGCTAGTACAGTAGGTGCAGATGGGAAAGTCCAGGCAGTTAAAGCAGCAAACACAGGCAGCGATGGCATTGCACTCTCAGACAATCACTACACAGGCAGCGAGGCTAATAAGGAAGGAATTTTTGCCTTAGAATCGGCAGACCTGTTCAATCTGCTTTGCTTGCCACCCATCACGCGCGACCAAGATATCTCTGTTCCTATTTGGACCGCTGCACTTGCTTACTGCGAAAAACGAAGAGCCTTGTTGATTGTAGATGCGCCGCAGGCATGGAAAACGCATCGTGACGTTGCAAACAGTACGGGACTGGCAACCTTTGTTCAGGGAATTGGCCCACGCCAAAATGCTGCGATGTTTTTCCCTCGGGTCAAAATGGCCGATCCGCTGAAAGAAAACAGACTGGTAGACTTTGCACCTTGTGGCGCGATCGCTGGCATCATGGCCCGCACAGATGTTGCCCGTGGCGTGTGGAAAGCCCCTGCTGGCACAGAGGCCACAATTACAGGTGCACGTCAGCTTACGGTAAAACTCACCGATGGCGAAAACGGCGTTCTCAATCCACTGGGCGTCAACTGCCTGCGCTCGTTCCCGGTATATGGAAATGTAGTGTGGGGCGCGCGAACACTGGCTGGAGACGATCGGCTTGGCTCTGAGTGGAAATATGTTCCTGTACGCAGGCTAGCGCTGTTTTTAGAAGAGAGTTTATATCGCGGAACGCAATGGGTGGTGTTTGAACCCAATGACGAACCCCTCTGGGCGCAGATTCGCCTAAACGTAGGAGCCTTTATGCAAAATCTGTTCCGACAGGGCGCTTTTCAAGGCTCTACGCCCAAAGAAGCTTACTTTGTAAAGTGCGATCGCGAAACCACCACACAAAACGACATTAACCTGGGCATCGTTAACATTGTTGTTGGCTATGCACCGCTCAAACCGGCAGAATTCGTCGTCCTAAAATTCCAACAAATTGCTGGGCAGATTGACACGTAGAAGTATTCACAAGCGTTCAAGAAGTCAGGCCAAAGAGCTAATTATTTAGGAGATATGCAATGCAGTTTAGCGTTAACAGTAAGCGGTTCGACCCGTACAAAAACTTTAAGTTTCGGGTGAAGTGGGATGGCCGGTACGTAGCAGGCGTCAGCAAAGTCGGCATGCTAAAGCGCACCACCGAAGTAATCGAGCACCGAGACGGCGGCTCTGCAAGCACCGTACTCAAGGCACCCGGCCAAACCAAGTACGAGCCCATCGCCCTAGAGCGCGGTGTCACCCACGATAAAGACTTTGAGCAGTGGGCTAATAAGGTATGGAACTATGGCTCGGGCCTAGGCGCAGAGGTGTCGCTACAGGACTTCCGTAAAGACATTATCCTGGAGCTGATGAACGAAGCTGGGCAGGTGGTGGTTGCTTACAACATTTATCGCTGCTGGGTTTCTGAGTTTCAGGCGCTGCCCGAACTCGATGCCAGCGCCAATGCGATCGCCATTCAAATGCTCACCCTACAGCACGAAGGTTGGGAGCGAGACCTGGCCGTAACAGAACCAGCTGAGCCCTCCTTCCTTGAACCGGCTTAGGGCCTATGCGCGACCTCACCGCTAGCGATCTGTTGTATATCTGGGAATGGGGCCAAGGGCGATCGCTCATTCAGCAGGCCCTGATGATACTGTCTGTGGCCTATCCTGATCTACCGCCTCACACCCTAGCGCAGCTACCTATCGGCCAACGCGATGCCCAGCTGCTGAACTTGCGATCGCGCACCTTCGGTCCACAAATTCAGTCCGTCGCCCACTGCCCAAACTGCGCAGAAACCCTAGAATACTCGCTCACCGTACAAGACATAACCCTCACACCTGTCAAAGCTCTGGACAATCATTCTGTCACTGAACCTGCCTTCCATAGCTGGAAAAAAGAGAGTTATGACGTTCGCTTTCGCCTACCTACAAGCAACGATCTGTTAGCAATTAAAAATCTCTCTGTAACTGAAGCCTCAGCCGTACTGCTAGCAAAGTGCATAGATACAATTGAGAGCCCAAGTGAGACTTCAGAGAACAAGGAAAGCAACCCCGGCGGCAAATCACTCACGCCAGCCCAGCTGCCAGGCCCCATTGCAAAGGCGCTGATTGACCATATCGGTCAGCAAGATCCGCAGGCGGAAATAGAGCTTGCCCTAAGCTGCCCAAGCTGCCAGCATCAGTGGCATCAGCTATTCGATATCGTCGCCTACTTTTGGCAAGAGATTGCCACCGCCGCCCAGCGCCTGCTGAGTGAAGTGCACACGCTCGCCGCTGCCTATAGCTGGTCAGAAGCCGATATTTTGGCCCTTAGTCCCCGGCGCCGTCAGGCCTACCTCAAAACCATCATGGCAATCGCCCAATAGGAACCCACCGGATATGAGTAACTTTTTTCAACAACTCATTACCCGTCACCAGGGCGAAGCTGACATCGTCATGCCCCTCGTACCTTCTCCTTTTGAAACGCTCAACACACCATTCGACTCAGCCGCTTTTTCAACAGATGACGCGTCTACTGCTACTGATAGAGCAACAGACACGTTCGCTAGACCCAAACCAGTAGTGCCGCCGACCCAACCCTCTATTCACCGCACACCCGACAATTTCTCCACTCCCCAGCCGTCCTCGACAGCAACAGAAGGTAGCATCGCCATTCCCTCAGTCCCCCCTGTCGCACTACCGCCTACACCGCAGCCCTCTCCTGCCAGCGTAGTTTCAGCGCCCGCTTCGTCTCGCCCCCCAACACCCTCAACACAGCCCAGTCAATCCATCACAAACACGACGTCTCCGGCAAACGAACGTCTCGAAACCATCACGCAGTGGATAGAGAAAACAGTTCCTCAATCCATGAGCCCGCCTACAACCTCTATATCTGCTGGCAAAAGCTCACCAGCGCCTGTTCTACAGTCCTCAGCCTTACGCTCTCCTCCAAAAGACGTAACAATACCCCCACCTTCTCGTCCGATAGCCGAGCATAGCCGCAGTCCCCTCTTCTCTTCTCCTGCCAACATTTCCCAACTCCCACCCCCACCGTCCCTAACACCGATACTTACCGCGCCACCCCTTCCACCACCACCCACTCCCACCGTCCAAGTCGCGATTGGTCGAATTGAAATCCGTGCGACACGCCCGGCCACATCTACGCTCACACCACAGGCTCGGCAGACGGTTCAGCAGCGACCTACCGTCTCTTTGGATCAATATTTGCAGCAGCAAAACCGGAGGTCGTGATGTCAAATGCACTGGCGATCGCCGCCGTTTCTTCCATCCTCAAGGACCTGCTCACCGACGGCATTATTGACGCTCAGTTTGGCAAAGCCGTCGGCGTAAATGTTGGACCGCCGCCCAACAACGGCGTACCGATCAATGGTAAAGACAGTATTCAGCTCAATCTGTTTTTGTACCAGGTGACGCCCAACTTAGGGTGGCGCAATGAACAATTGCCCAGTCGTAACAGTCAGGGCGATCGCATCAACAATCCACCCCTCGCACTCGACCTTCACTACCTGCTCACCGCCTACGGCGAAGAAGAATTCGATGCTGAAGTGCTGCTAGGATACGCGATGCAGCTAATGCATCAGCACGCCATTTTGAGCCGTGGAGCCATTCGTAAAACCTTTTCGACTAGCAGCAGTGGCGTTAGGGCAGGCATTTTGCCAAGCCGATTCCAGTCGCTGGCGGCTGCGGGACTCGCAGAGCAAATAGAGCTAATCAAAATCACGCCACAGTATTTAGATACAGAAGGCATGTCGCGGCTGTGGTCGTCCTTACAAGCGCACTACCGTACCAGCACGGCCTACCAGGTTTCAGTGGTGCTAATAGAAAGCGAAGAAAGCTCAAAAGCCGCCCCACCCGTCATCAACCGGCGCGTTACAGCACTCCCCATACAGTCCCCCATCATCGAGAAAATAGAGCCCCAGCTCACCCCAGCAAACACACAAATCACGCTAATAGGACAAAGTTTGCGAGGTAACCCCACCCAGGTTGTTTTTACCGCGCAGGCAAACACGCCGATTTCACTCCCTCAAAATACAGCAGCCAACTTCACCAATCAAAAGATAACAGTCTCACTTCCATCCGGTCTACCCGCAGGTGTCAACACCGTGCAGCTGCTGCATCCGCTGGATCTAGGCACTCCCAACGAACCCCATCAGGGGGTTTCCTCCAACCTGGCAGCTTTCGTCCTACAGCCCACTTTGCAAACAAGAGTCGCCGACCCAGCACAGTACGAAATAAATGTTTTACCCGATGCAGCAGCTTTCGATAACGCTTTTCCCAATGAACGCAATCAGCTTACCAGCCCTATTACCTTTCCAGCCATTCGGATAAAAGTTTCACCCACAGTCATCGGCAATCAGAGAATTCAGCTTCTGTTAAATGAGCACGATATTTCTGCACCACAAACGCCAAATGCCTACAGCTTTGGCCCCCCAGCTTTGGTCATTACCACGCCCCCTAACACCCCAGCATCCACAGTACCACTACCCAACCAAAACAGCGATACGCTAGTATTTTCAGCACCAGGCCTGCTACCTGGTGATTATCTCGTTCGGGTACGAATAGACGGTGCCGATAGCCCACTGACTCGCGCTGCAACGACCAATGCCAGAGACCCAATGGCACCCTTCATAGGGCCTATTCTCTCTATCGGTGGGGGTGACCCATGACACAGCATAGCCTTAGCCAGTCTCCCTCTTGGAAAACACTTAACCAACAATACTTACAGCACTCTGTCCAACAATTCAAAGAACAACTTATTCAACAGATTACTGGCAAGGACTCTACTGGAGAAATTGCACCGCAATCTGTGGCAAAACTATCTTGGCCGCAGGAACAGCCAGCCCCCGCTTGGGAAACCCTTACCCAGCTATTCAATCTCTCTGAGTTTGAGCAAGGTATTTTGCTAATGTGCGTAGCGGTAGAGCTAGATCCCAGCTTTGAGCAGCACTATGCTCAGCTTCAGAGCGCACCGCCTCGCCCTTATCCAACGCTGAGCCTGGCGTTAAAGTGCTTTACTTCACCAGATTGGAATGCCCTAACACCCGCAGCGCCACTGCGCTATTGGCAGCTAATCGAGCCGGTAGGAGATGACTCGCTGATTACCCAACGGCTACGCCTGGATGAGCGAATTTTGCACTACCTGATGGGAATAACCTATCTAGACCCACGAATCGAGACTTTTGTGACGGCAGTAAATACACCTACCGCTCTACCGCTCTCTTATCAACATCTGGCAAAAGATATTGTTCAGCGCTGGCAAACTGGTGGTCGCAGCACTACAAGTTCAACTATCAATTTGCATGGCGGGACGTCCAGCAGTCGCGAGACGATTGTGGCAACTGCCTGTCAGCAGATGGGGTGTCGTCCCTACGTTCTGGATGTGAGTACGCTGCCTTCGGAGGCAGCCGAGCGAGCAGCATTTCAGCGTCGCTGGGAACGGGAAGCTGCGCTGAACAACAGTATGTTGTTGATTGACACGGAGGTAATAGGAGAAGGTGGTAGTAGCGATCGCCCAGCCCCTTCCTCTGAAAACCGCACACTGCCCACATTTTTCAACGCCTTCTTAAAGCGACAGCAAGGGCGCATCATTCTGAGCAGCCAAGACTCTATCCAACTGCCATCGTATAGAATCCATCGCATCGAAGTCCGCTCCGTCGCCCCGAATGAACAAGTCACACTTTGGCGACAGTCGTTGGGTCCGCTAGCTGAAACTATCAATCATAAGCTGGGTGCTGTTGTCAGCCAGTTTGCGTTGGATCCATCAGGCATTGTTCAAGTTGCCGAACGAGCTAAGCAAGAACATTCAACAGAACTATCGGGCGATCGCCTTTGGCAGCTGTGTCGTCAGCAGGCCAGGCTCACCTTAGACGATTTAGCACAGCGGCTAGAGCCAGTGGCTACCTGGGATGATTTGGTATTGCCCCTACCGCAGAAGCAGACTTTGGCGGCTATTGTGGCGAGTGTGCAGCAGCGATCGCAAGTACACGATGACTGGGGATTTAGCACCAAAAGCCATCGCGGACTGGGCATTTCAGCACTGTTTGCAGGCAGCAGCGGCACCGGTAAAACCATGTCAGCAGAGGTGCTAGCCCAGGCGCTAAAGCTAGACCTTTACCGCATAGATTTGAGCGCGGTGGTGAGCAAATACATTGGTGAAACAGAAAAAAATCTCCGTCGCATTTTTGATGCAGCGGAGCAGGGCGGCGTCATTTTGCTATTTGACGAAGCCGATGCGCTGTTCGGCAAGCGCAGCGATGTAAAAGACAGCCACGACCGTCACGCTAATATTGAAGTGAGCTATCTGTTGCAGCGAATGGAAACCTATCGCGGCCTGGCGATTCTCACGACCAATTTCAAGCATGCGCTCGACTCGGCCTTTCTGCGGCGCATCCGCTTTGTAGTGTCCTTTCCGTTTCCAGATATGTCACAGCGTGAGGCGATGTGGCAGCGCATTTTCCCAGAGCAGACACCGACTGAGCAGCTAGATGCTAGCAAGCTGGCTCGCCTGGCGGTCCCGGGCGGCAACATTTACAGCATTGCCATGAATGCGGCATTTTTAGCCTCGGCAGAAGCAACGCCTGTGCGAATGCAGCACTTGCTAAGCGCCGCCCAAAGCGAATATGCCAAGCTTGACAAAAAGCTGGCAGAGTCGGAGGTGAGAGGGTGGGTATGAGCCAGCCATACAACCTGGAATTAGAGATTCAAGACATTGTGCTCACTGATATTACGGTGAACGATCCGCAAGCGCTAAAGCAGGAAATCACGCTGGAGCTGAATCGGCTATTTCAGCAAGAGGGCATTCCGAATAGGCTAACGCAGGCTACACACAGGTTGCTGGTCAAGGGTGGGCCCATGGAAACGGTGCAATCTCCTTCTGTGCAGCAGCTGGGTACGGATATTGCCCAAGCGATTTATCGGGGGCTAGGTAAATGAAAGCACCGCTAAAGCCAAAGGTAAAAGGTCCGAGCAAGCGTAGCCAGCAGTCTCATAGCTTAAAGACGCACAGTAAAAAGCAAAGTAAAGATGCCTGGGCGCGGTGGATAGCAGCATTGGAAGCGGAAGGGAAGGACGTAGCGGCTGTCCTCGCAGAAGAGACTGCCTTGGAAGGACATTTGCCAGAAGAAAGTCTGGCAAGTGATTCTTTTTTAGATACGGAACTGCGTGGAGAAACAGATGAGACTTTTGTCAAAGTAGTGCTCGCAGAACAGGAAATTGCAGACCAGGAAAGCACAGAGCGAGAAAACGCAGAAGTGCTAGAACAATCAAATCTAGAACAGTCTCAGCCTGAATTATCACAAGTTGAACAAGCGGATATAGACCAAGCGCAGCTAGATGAATCTGAGCCAGCACAGTCAGAGGGTAATCGCACTTTTGACTGGGTAGAGCCAGTGAGCCTTCGCACAAGTCACGAACCGATAGCACCTATCACAGAACCAACTCAGCCAGTGAGCGAGCTACCTGGCACAGACACAGTTGAAGAGAGTCAGGAAGACTACGTTGAACCTGAGCTGACCGACTCGCCATCCTGGTATCACAGTAAAGTCCAGACAGCTGCGATGCCCGAGCCGCCCCCAGAGCAGGGCACTTCTAATATTGACCAAACGCTCCTGACTACTCAACCCAATCCACTGCCGTTCAAACCCTTTTTAGAATCCCGCCTGGGAGAATCCCTAGACAATATAGACGCTTACATAGGCACGCCCGAAGCCCGTTCTGTCCTAAAAGCGCTGAACGCAGACGCTGCTCACTACAACCAAAAAATTCTAATTGCAGACCGCAATCCAGATATCAGCACCGTCGCGCACGAAGTGATTCACGCACTTCAGCTGACCCCACAGATCAACAGCTCGGCAGATAGTGGGATAGCAGAAGCCTCTCCTAACCTATTACCGGCCACCGCGCCCGCAGAGCAAGAAGCAGACCAGCTTACAGAGGCGATCGCACACGCCTTTCAATCCACACCCGAAGCCATACCTGCCAAACCCCTCACCATCAAAGAATCCGTTCAATCCACGGACATCGCCTGCCTACGCAACGCCCCCGCCACCAAATCTCCAACCACACCAGCGCCAAACTCAATAGCGATAGACCCTGCTGTCACACCAGAAACGACCAAAGATCTAGAACAGCCCAAAGCAGTCAAAACAGCAAACCTGGGGCCTGCTGCTAAGTCGGAGAACAGAACGTCTCCGGCTGGCAAGTTGCCATCAACGCCTGAAAGCTCGACAGAACCCCAACCAAACGCTGAGCCCGCAGCAACCCTGGAAGAATCTGGTGAAATTCAGCTAACGCCACCGCCAGAACCAGGCATTACAGAAGAAGAGGTAGAAGCGCAAAAAGAGAAAATTGTGATCGCCCAAGCCGCCATCAAAGCAGCCCAAACACCAGAACAACTAGCCGCCGCCCTCGCCACCGCCCCGCCTACCGTAAAGGCCAATCACTACAACCAGCTAGGCAACACCCTCTCCGACGTTGCAGCTAAGGAGAAACAAACCTTTAGCGAAGCCATCCCCACCTACGAAGCCAAACTCTCGGCAAAAACGCCCCCAGCCCCCACTCTCAAAAGCCTGGACAAAACGCAGATAGACAAAGCCCCACCGACAGCAACCCCAGCGCCAACACCAGAACTGACCGCGCAGCCACAGCAGGCAGAACCATTTACTAGCGACCCGGCGGTGCTGACAACAGTCAACAAGCTGCCAGAGCAGCCCTCCCCACAGCGGGCTGAAGCCTTGGAAAAAACGCTGGAGAGTGTGCAAACGACAGACCCTGAAGCACTAGCTAAATTTAGCGATCGCCCCACCGTTCCCCAGCAAGGCGACAGCGATCCTCAGCTAGTGCAAAAGCAATCTGAGGCGCAAACGCAAAATGCCCAGGCTGCAAAAGCCGATGCTGCAAAAGAAGTGCTAAACGGCCCTGGGCCAGAAAAAGTAAAACCAAGGACAGTGAATCAAAAGGCTGAAATTGGCGAATTAAAACAGCTAGAAGTACAGCAGCCAGAACCCGTTGCCGGTATTGACGATTTTCAACAGATGCAGCTGCCAGTAGAGGTGCAAACAGCCTTTGACCAAAAGCATCAGGAAACGATGCAGAGCAGCCTGGAAAGCTCCAAGCAAAAACTAGCCGAGACAACCCAGAAGCGAGATGCAGATCGCCAGGAAACAGTCGTGGCGACGAAAGAATCTGTGAAGGTAGAAAATGCCAAAGCCCATAAAGAGCAGCAGGATCTAGTAAAAACGTCGCAACGCAACATTCAGCAGCAGCGGCTAGAGACGATGACGCATCAGAAAAGTGAGCTGAAGCGAGTATCGGCAGATATTAAAGATAGGAAAGAGAGTGAGAATAAGGCGATAGGCGATCGCATCCAAACGGATGAAGGCAAGGTAAAAACGCACTATGGACAGGAAGAAGCTAAGGCGAAAAAGCAGGTTGAGAAAGGCGAGCAGGCTGCTGAGGAGAAGAAGAAAAAGGCTAAAGAAAAAGCGAAAAACGAAGGCTGGTTTAGCCAGGCGGTCAACTTCTTAAAAGAACGGTTCAACGATCTGACCAAAGCCATCAAAGGCGTGTTTGATATCGTGCGGAAAGCAGTAAATAAAATACTCGATGCCGCTCAAAAGTTTGCCATCGGGCTAATTAATAAAGCTGCGAAGTGGGTGAAAGCGCAGATAAAGAAGTTTGCTAGCTTTGCGAAAGGACTGGTAGATGCTCTGCTAAAGAAGCATTTTCCTAAGCTGGCAAAAGCGCTCAACAAGAAGATAGATGAGCTTGCGAGTAAAGCGAACAAGCTGGTGGATCAGACGGCACTCAAATTAAAAAAGGGTGTTAAGAACGCGGTGAAGGGGCTGCGGAAAGGGATTAATGCGGTGCTGGACACCTTTGAGAAGGGGTTGAATGCAGCGATCGCATTTATGCAGGCCGCTTTTGCAGGTGACTGGAAAACCGTGCTAAAAATGGCACTAGAAGCGGTGCTCGCTGTCATTGGCATAAAGCCCGAAGAGTTCTATAAGTTTGCAGGGCGAGCCGAAAACACCTTCAAGGCGATTATCAACAGTCCACTAGGCTTCGCGAAGAATTTAGTAAATGCCTTCTTGCTGGGGATGAAGAACTTCTCAGGCAAGTTCTTAAAATATTTGAAAGCTGGGATTATTGGCTGGCTGACAGGCGCATTGGGCAGTGCGGGAATTGAGATTCCGAAGAAGTTTGACCTGCTAGGTGTACTGGATTTGGTCCGGCAGGTTGCGGGAATTACCTTCGACCTGTTGAAGAAGAAGGCCACTAAGCTGATTGGGGCAAAGAATGTAGAGCGCGTAGAGTTTGTAGTTGGGCAGATCAAGAGCCTGGTAGAGAAAGGGTGGGATGGATTCCTAAAAGAGATTAAGGAGTCGTTTACTGGCCTGAAAGAGCAGGTGATGAGTGGGATTCGAGACTTTTTGGTGACAAAGATTGTGATATCGGCAGTGACGAAGCTGGCAAGCCTATTTAATCCAGCGGGGGCGATTGTGCAGCTGGTGCTGACAATGTGGAACCTGTACACGTTTGTGCGCGACCAGCTGGGCCGAATGGTGGAGATGGTGAAAGCGGTGGTGGGAAGTGTGGAGAAGATTGCGAAGAAGGAGTATAAGCCTGCGGCAGAGAAGGTTGAAGAAGTGTTAGCGAACTTTTTGCCATTGGCGATTGATTTGCTAGCGAAGGTTTTGGGTCTCGGGGGAATTAGCAAAAAAGTTCGAGACATATTGAAAAAAGTTCAAAAAAAGATTAGCAATGCAGTCGATAAACTCATTTTTAAATTTTTCAAGCGGAGTAAAGGTAAAGAGAAAAAGTATAGAAGAGAAGATCACCCACGGTTGGCAAGGAAAGCGATACTTGAACTAAAAGCAAAAGTACCTCAGAACACAGCGTATATGTCACTGAGAAAGGTAAAGGAAAAAGAGGCAAGAATCATTGAGAAAAAATATAAAGGTCTTCTTGCTAAAGGAATTGGCCTTTATATAGTCTTTGAGAAGCTTCCAGATAAAAATGAGTCACAACTCAATTTCACTGTAGAAATAAAGCCGAATAACCATAAGGCGGGGGATGGTATACAGGTTCAAGATTCTAACAGTCAAGCGCTAAAAGCTAGTTCGCTGACTGTTTTAGTACGTAGAAATAAATCGAAAGAAACGCTAAGAATTTTTGTTCAAAGCATGTATAGGCACCATGAAAAGCGGCGAAAACGCCGAAAAAATCTGATTTTAGAACAAAGCTTAAAAAGGCATTTCTATTGGTCAGACAGATTCAAAGAAGCAGATGCGAAAGAGAAAAACAGCGTAGCTCACCATAGCCTCACAGAGGCAGTAGCAAGAGAAGACGCGAAAGAGCTAGGAAAATCATTTCAAATACGAATGGAAAAAGCTATTGAGCAAGCTGAGAGTCGCAAATCTCCAAGCAATAAATTTCACACGTCCCCGCCAAACTACAGCTCGCTACCAACAGATTACCGCATCAACGGAAGGCTATATAAATTAGATAATGATGCAAAGCAGCTTCCAAACAAACCTAATCATTTTTTCCCTGTTTCTGGGAAGCAGATCGAAGCGCTCAGTAAAGAGATATTCAAGCTTTTAAAGCAATTTAAACAGGAAAAGGGACAGTCAGAAGATTTATCAGCAGATATAACAAATGAAGAGAATCTTAAGAAGACAGGTAAGCTAGAATACAAATTCTTCGAAATGCTGAAAAATCAGCAAAGAGGTCTTGAAATCTTTGTTGGTGTGACAGGCAATGATTCTAATAATTTCAGAAACGCTGTTCAATTCATACTCTCTAATAGTCTAGAGGAGAGAGAAAAAAAGCGCTTTGACAAAGCAGCTCAGCTAATGTTCTCTCTGTCAGAAGCGGACGTTATGGAAAGCGAATTTGGATGGACTAGAAAAAAAGCACAAAAGATTATAAAGGCAATAAGACACTTGAGAGAGCAGTTTAACGAATATGAAGAGAAGAACGAGGGAAGACTCATCACTTTAGCTGAAGCGAAAAATCTAGACACAATCAAACCGAAGTACGCCAACACGTTGAGTTTGTATAGAGAAAATTATATTGTGGTGCTTCACAGAGCATACATAACAGGCCGTTTAAAAAGTGAGTAAATGTTGTTATGACCTCTTTCCCTGGCACCCCCCGAAACCTAAAAGGCGCAATCATCGCGATCGCACTCCCAAACCCCATCCCACAAGTCATCCCCTTTCAATATAACCCCACCACCCTCAACCGCACCCTACAAGCCAACGCCGTCGAAGGGAGCGACAAAAGCGGCGAAGCCCTTCGCCTGGAAGGAGCCCCCGTAGAAAACATCAAGCTAGACATCGAATTCGACGCTACCGATCAGCTAGAAGTCGGCGACCCCATGACCGTGAAAAACGGCCTTTACCCACAGCTTTCCGCGCTAGAAATGCTGTTATATCCCTCCAGTAGCCTGGTCATCGCCAACCAGGTCCTCATGGAATTTGGCACTATCCAAATCGCCCCACCCCAGGCCCCCATGACCATGCTTGTCTGGGGCAAAAACCGAATTCTCCCCGTTCGCATCACCGACTTCAGCATCACCGAAGAAGCCCACGATATTAACCTCAACCCCATCCGCGCCAAAGTCTCCCTCGGTCTGCGCGTGCTCAGCTACAATGACTTCACCATCACCAATCCTGGCTACCATCAGTTCCTCTCCCATCAAATTGTTAAGGAAACCCTCGCAAACTTAGGAAGCGTTAACAATTTAGACACGGTTCTAGGCAATAACGTTAACTTGTTGTAAATACGTAGATGTTTGATTCTTCTAGCCGATACTATTCTCTCCAGCAGGCAACTTACACAACCGCCGTCGGTCAAAAAGTTGCCTACGTGCGTCGCCGGTTTCTGCCCCCCGCAGACACCATGCAAACGCTCAGCGAAGTCACCCTTAACGAGAGCGATCGCATCGATACGATCGCCGCTCGCACCCTCGGCAATTCACAGCAATATTGGCACATTTGTGATGCCAACGATGCCATGAACCCGAGCGCACTCACCGCCGAGCCCGGTCGCAAGCTTCGGGTGGCCCTCCCACCAGTGACTTGATTTGACTGGCCTAATTTGACCGATCTAAATTGAAGGTGTTTTATGACACTTCTCGGGATTCGTTTGACCATACTCGCCGGAAAAACCATTCCGACCCCACCGCCCAGAGCCATTACCGAATCCATCTCTAGTGTCACCGTTACCCACAGCGATGAAGAGCGCAGTGGGTTTCAAATTGTGTTTCAGGCCGGACGCGATCGCGCCAACTTCCTAGACTTTCCCCAGCTCACCAACAACCAGTTCAAACCCAATTCCAGAGTGCAAATTCTCGTCACGCTCGGTGTTATGCCACAAGTGTTGATTGATGGATTTATTACCGACCAGCAGCTTTCACCCAGTACCGGCGCAGGGGGCTCCACCGTCACCGTCATAGGTGAAGACATCAGCATCAAAATGGATCAAAAGGAGAAAAACGAAGAACATACTGGCCTATCGGACGATAAAATTGCCACCGCTATTATTGGCCAGTACGCCCAATACGGTCTTGTGCCAAAGGTTGTTAAACCC
The DNA here is from genome assembly GCA_038531675.1 of Cyanobacteria bacterium J06581_3. Classification (GTDB taxonomy): domain Bacteria; phylum Cyanobacteriota; class Cyanobacteriia; order Phormidesmidales; family Phormidesmidaceae; genus Phormidesmis. The sequence continues at coordinate 325,970 of JBCBBK010000002.1, read as the reverse complement.
GCTTCTTTTGATGTGCCCAACCCAAGCGAACGTACGCCCACGCAACAGGCTACCGATCTGAAGTATTTGAAAGCGATCGCCAAGCGCCACGGCTACATTTTTCATATTATTCCTGGCCCTGCGCCTGGCGTTAATACAGCCTACTGGGGCCCACCTATCCGCCAGGGTGTTCCCCAAAAAGCGCTCTCCCACAACCTGGGCATTCACTCCAATGTAGATTCCCTAAAATTTCGATACGAAGCCCTCAAACGCAAAACCGTCGCCGGAAAAGTACAAGATAAATTTACTAACCAAACCCTGCCTGTGATTTCTCTTTCTAGCCTACTATCCAACCTTTCTAGCAATCCGCCTGACGTTACGGATCTACTTACAGGCAGGCGAGAAACCTACAGAAGCAAGGGTAAAAGTCTCGCTCAAGCCTATGCAGAAGCGCAGGCCAGGGCTGACGAAACCAATCGTGACGTGGTCCTAGCAGAAGGCGAGCTAAATGCCCTGCGCTATGGCGGTATTTTGCAGGCAAGGGCCCTGGTTGGAGTGCGCGGCGTAGGGCTTAGCTATAGCGGTAACTACACGGTTAAAAATGTCACACACACTATCACGACCAAAGCCTACAAGCAAAAATTTACCCTGGCCCGCGAAGGCCTTGGCAGCGCGACACCCCTGGTAAAAACATAGAATCAGGCTATAGGAAAGTGATGAGTGAGTTTTTTGGAAAATATCGTGGTCAGGTTACCAACAACAGCGATCCGCTAGGCTTAGGTCGCCTTCAGGTAAGCGTGCCAGCGGTGTATGGCGATGGCAGCAACAGCTGGGCAATGCCTTGCGTGCCCTTTGCTGGAAATGGGGTAGGTTGGTTTGCCTTGCCCCCCACGGGTGCCAATATCTGGGTGGAATTTGAAGGCGGTGACCCAGACTATCCGATTTGGGCGGGCTGCTTTTGGGGCGCAACAGAAGCCCCTGCCCTCATCGCTGGGAAAAAAATCCTTAAAACAGATGCCGCCAGTATTACCATCGACGATTTGCCCGGTGGCGGCGGCATCACAATCGAAACTGCCGTAGGCATGAAAGTCTCCATGACCGTGCAAGGCATTGAAATCGACAACGGTCAGGGAGCAACGATTTCACTCACCGGGCCTCAAATCTCGTTTAACAATGGCGCAATGGAGGTAGTGTAATGAGTGGATTGTTGCTACATGTGGGCGCTAGCGTTATCTGTCCTCATAGCGGTCCGGTGACTATCGTATCTAGCAACACGCGGGTGATGGTTAGCGGTCAGCCCGTAGCTACCCTCGGTGACACTTACACGGTAAGCGGCTGCCCATTTATGATTCCGGTCCCACCTGCGGGCAGTAAGCCACAGCCCTGTGTCACCACACAGTGGATGGTCCCCGCTAGCCGCGTACGGGTCAACGGCCAGCCTGTTATTTTGAGCACCAGTACCGGCATTTGCCAAAGCGTAGAACAAATTCCACAGGGACCGCCTAATGTGGTCGCCGCTCAAGTACGCGTTACGGGCACATAGGAGAGAATAAAAGAGAACACCTGGCCCTATGAACATCGATTTTCCATTTCACATTAGCGCTCAGCAGCGAACCGCCACCACCGACGGTGACGACCATATTCGTGACCTGATCGAGCAGGTTTTGTTCACCTCGCCAGGCGAACGGGTAAATCGCCCCGAGTTTGGCAGTGGGTTGTTGCAAATGGTGTTTGCAGGCAATAGTGAAGAGCTGGAAACGGCCACTCAGTTTATGGCGCAAGGGGCACTACAGCAGTGGCTAGGAGATGTGATACAGCTAGAGGCTGTCACCGTATCGAGCGAGGCCGCAACGCTGAGGGTAGCGGTGCGCTACATCGTGCGGCGCACGCAAGAACGTCGCCTGGATCGCTTTGAGCGGGAGGTAGCCTAGTGCAATACTTTTGCAACAATCAACAGCGCCGTCAGCTGGTGCGCGATACCAGAGTCGACAATCCAGATGGTAGCAAAGCACCAAAGCTGAATGGGATAGATTATCTAGAAGTCACTGAAGATCAAAAAACTCTCGTTCTTTACTTTTTTCACAGCGTGTCTAAGCAGGGCGATGATAGTTCTGTAATCGCACCCCACAATATCAAAATTACCGGCGGCACTCGTATCCAGAATATTCGTGCGATCGCCCTCACCCCCATACAGCCCAACGCCCTACAAATCACACTCAACCAGTGGGGAGACTTTTCCACCTATCGCCTCCAGCTCGTCACCTCCTCAGAAAATTCACAGCCTCCTACAGGCACCACGCCGCCGTTAGATGCGCCCCTCTCTCAAATCTCCTTCTCATTCAAGGTCGATTGCCCCAGCCCTTTCGACTGCCCCAAACCAGCCGACTGTCCGCCGCCCAGCTACAGCCCACCCCACATAGACTACCTCGCCAAGGACTACGCCAGCTTCCGGCAACTGATGCTCGACCGCCTCTCCATCACCCTTCCCCAATGGACTGAGCGCAACCCCGCAGATGTTGGCGTTGCCCTGGTCGAAGTCCTTGCCTATGCAGCCGACCACCTCAGCTATTACCAGGATGCTGCCGCCACCGAAGCCTACCTCGGCACAGCTCGCAAAAGGGCCTCTGTTCGCCGTCACGCCCGGCTGCTAAACTACCCCATGCACGAGGGCTGTAACGCCCGCACCTGGGTACAAGTTCAAACAGATACCGACAATCTGTTAATTCCAACTGGCACGGTTTTCCTTACCCGCGTTGCCGGAAAGCCAGCCCGACTGATTCCCCAAAGTCAATCTCATCAGGAAGCATTACAGCAGCGACCAGAAGGGTTCGCGTCCATGCATCCCCTACGGGTATTTAAAGGACACAGTAAAATCTCCTTTTATACCTGGGGAAATGAAGACTGTTGTTTGCCCAAGGGCGCGACAAAAGCAACCCTGAAAGACAATCTTGAAAACCGACTACACCTGAGCCCTGGGGACGTGCTGGTGTTTGAAGAAACCCGCAGCCCTACAACACTTCGTACAGAAGATGCCGACATTAGCCATCGATGGGCCGTTCGCCTTACAAAGGTCAGCCCTGAAGCCATCATCGGGAACGAGAATGATGAACAACCCTCATCTGCTACATCCATAAGATCGCTCGACAATCCGCAGCTCGATCCGCTGACAGAACAGCCCATTGTAGAAATCCAGTGGGATTTGGAAGATGCCCTACCGTTCGCTCTTCAGCTTTCTCAGCAAAAAGACGGCATCTTGCTAGAAGACATGGCGATCGCCAGAGGAAATATCATATTAGCCGACCACGGTCTTGCACCATCTGCACCGCAGATTATTCCCAATACCGTTAGCTTCGGAAAATCCTATCGCCCCCGACTAGACCACACCAACATCACTTACGCCACACCGCTTAGTTGGCTGAAGCCTAACGATGACACAGAGTTTCCTCGCAGTGTTCGCACAACGCCTCGCCTGCCCTCAGCAACTGCCTCCATCCGTCAGAACCCTCAGAAAGCACTACCAGATGTCACACTTTTGCAGGCAGAAGGCGCGATCTGGCAACCTGTAAAAGATTTACTAAATAGCGATCGCTTCGATGAAAAGTTTGTTGTAGAACCCGACGAAACCCGCCGAGCTAGACTGCGATTTGGCGACAATGTATCGGGGCAGACCCCTCCCGAAAACAGCCGATTTACCGCTCGCTACCGAGTCGGCAACGGACGAGCAGGCAATATTGGTGCAGAAGCGATCGCCCACATCGTCTCAGATACACTCGCCAGTGTCACCGCCGTTTCCAACCGGCTCCCCGGCAGCGGCGGCACCGAGCCAGAGCCCATCACCCAGGTAAAGCTGGACGCACCGCAAGCCTTCCGTGTGCAGCAGCGAGCCGTCACCGCAGAAGACTATGCCACCGTTGCCGTTCGTCACCCGGAGGTACAGCAGGCAAGAGCAACCAGGCGCTGGACGGGGAGCTGGTACACCTACTTTGTCACGGTAGATCGCAAAGGTGGTCGGCCCATTGATGCCGACTTTGAACAGAATTTTCGCACCTTTTTAGAGCACTATCGACTGGCTGGTTACGACCTGGAAATAGACGCTCCTCAGTTTGTTCCACTCGATATTCGCTTTAGGGTATGTACCCAGCCGGGCTACTTTGCTGGCGATGTAGAAGCCACCCTACTCAAAACCTTCAGCAATCGGGATTGGCCCGACGGGCGACGGGGCTTCTTCCATCCCGATAACTTTACCTTTGGTCAGTCGGTTTATCTCAGCCAGGTAATCGCCAAAGCCATGAGTGTTCCTGGCGTGCAGTGGATTGATGTTGGCAACAGCATTTTTAAGCGGTGGGGCCGGGCTGAAAACAGAGAGAGAGAACAAGGAGAAATCACCTTTGATCGCTTAGAAATTGCTCGGCTAGACAACAGTGCAAATGCACCAGAAAATGGCCGAATTGAGTTTGTAGTGGAGGGCGGGCGATGAGCTGGATAGACGACGCAAACCCAACAGAACTTGATACCTGCGGCTGTCACAGTCCTGGCACAGAAAAGAGAAACAACAGAAATAACAGACCTGGAAAGCCAGAAATTAGCTATCGCCTGGGCACCCACGGCAGCTTTTTGGCTCAGATGATCGCGCAAATTCCGCAGCCTGCACTGGCAGACTACCCAACCCTCGAAGCGCTAAAAACACGCCGACTAGATGATAGTGCGATCGCCCTACTCGATGCCTGGGCCGTTGTCGCCGACGTCCTCACCTTCTACCAAGAGCGCATCGCCAACGAAAACTATTTAAGTACTGCCACCGAACGTCGCTCCGTGCTAGAACTCGCTCGCGCCATTGGCTACGAACTGAATCCAGGAGTTGCGGCCAGTACCTATCTTAGCTTTACAGTAGAAACTTCTCCGGGTTCACCAGAAGTTGTTCCTATCCTCAAAGGCACGCAAGTTTTTAACATACCTGGCCCAGACGAGCTGCCGCAGACCTTTGAAACGATGGAAGATTTCACCGCTCGCCCCGAATGGAATCAACTGCGGCCACGGTTAAGTCAGCCACAGGTGATCGCCTTCACCACCGACCAGCTGTATCTATGGACCACCGACACAGATCTGGCTCCTTTGCTCCAAGGTGCACAAACCTTTGCTGCTAGCGACCTATCTTTTCTCTCACAGGCACCCAGCTCACCAACTACGCAGGTCACTGCTCTCCCCGTCGAACAGCTCTATCTGCAAGGTATTTCACTCAATCTAAAGGCTGGTCAGCGTCTGTTGTTTGTTGGTAGCAACCCAGCAGCAGACACTAACACACTCATCAAAACCATCCGACGAGTCACGCAGCAGCCCAAAGAAAACTGGACCCGAATTGACTTCACGGCAGCGCCAAAACCTGTTGCGATTTCTACCTTTCCTGCCCGGCCTGGCTTCATCAATCCAATCTTTTCAGGTTTGCCAACGACGCTTCCCTTCAATAGCCTCAATACCCAAATCCAGCTCAACCAGCCCATTTTAGAAGGCAACCTACAGGCACTGCTCAATCTCAACCAATGGGGAAGAACAGCCTTTGAAGCCGAAGCTAAAAAACAGCCTACACCCATTGAAGTAGAACATCAGGGCGTATTTGTTTTACGTCAACAGCTCAACTGCTTTGGGCACAATGCACCCCGCTACGAAACGCTGCCTGCGCCTGAAGGCACTCGCGGCACACCTGCGCCTGCCGAAGAAACGGGACCACCACCTACTAACGCTCCTCCAAACGATGATCCCTATACAAACTCGTGGGATAAAAATCCACCGACCGTCTGGGAAAATTCACGGAAGGAAGACTATTCCGCAGCTGATATTTATCTGGAGCGCAGCGTGCCAGAAATTTCACCTGATAGTTGGCTACTCTTGGAAAAGGACAGTCAGCAAGCCGTGTTTCAGGTTCAGTCTACCGTGGAGCGATCGCTTGTAGACTACGCCATCAGCGGCAAGTCCACCGGCCTATCACTCACAACCGTCACAGGTGAAAAATTAGACAATTTCACCTTTCGGGAAACCACAATCTACGCTCAAAGCGAAAAGCTCCCTCTATCAGCGCTCCCCATTGAAGCGCCGATAGAAGTAACAGTATCCAATAGTGACGAACCCATGGGTGCCCAAGCCATAGAGCTAGACACCCTCATCCTTGGATTTCAGCCTGGACAACCTTTGCTTGTCCAGGGCAATCGCCAAGATGCTCAAAACGTGACCGCTGCCGAAGCCGTCACCCTAAAAGAAATTGTTCACGAGGGAACCAACACGACCCTATACTTCAACGCCCCCTTACAGCATCGCTACGTCCGCAGCAGTACCATCATCTATGGCAATGTTGTCCTCGCAACCCACGGAGAAAGCATTGCAGAAATCATCGGCAGCGGCAACGGCAGCCAAAGCCACCAAACCTTCACACTCAAAAAGCCACCGCTTACCTATGTCAGCGCCGACCGTCCTAGTGGTTCACAAAGCAGTCTCTCCATCCGAGTCAACGATATTCTATGGTCAGAATCTCGGGCCTTTTATGGGCTTGCCTCTGATGCCGAAAACTACATTGTTCGCATCGAAGATGACGGCACTACAAAGGTTACCTTTGGCGACAGCCACCAAGGCACTCGCCTTCCTACAGGTGCTGAAAATATCACTGCCTTTTACCGTAGCGGCATTGGCCCAGCCGGAGAAGTCCCTGCCAATAGCCTCACGCTTCTAAAGAAAAAGCCCCTGGGCATTCAACAAGTCAACAACCTATTGCCTGCAGCCGGTGCAGAAGCCCCCGAACAGCTAGCCAATGCTCGCAGCAACGCACCCCTTACGGTACTCACCCTCGACAGAATTGTCTCTAGCCAGGACTATGAAGACTTTGCAAATGCCTTTGCTGGCATAGGCAAAGCCAGCGCCACCGAACTATGGACAGGCAGCAGCAACGAAGTTTTTATCACCATTGCAGCAGCTAACGGCAGCCCAGTAACAAGTTCCTCGCCTGTTTATAGAAATCTCGCATCAGAGATCAACAAACTCCGCGATCCAGGCCCTACCTTTACCCTCGCTAGCTTCTCTCCTCGCGCTTTCAACGCATCGGCCAAACTACAGCTAAACCCACGCTACCCACAACAACAGATACTAAATCAAGTCAAGACAGTCCTGCTAATGGCTTTCTCTTTCAGCCACCGCAGCTTTGCTCAGGGGGTTAGCGCAGCCGAAGTGATTCGCCTTATGCAAGCAGTCTCAGGGGTTGTAGCAGTTGATTTGGACCAGCTGTACCGCAGTGAAGAAGCCGCGCCTAATAACAGTCTTCCAGTCAGCTATCTCCCTGCCGCAGCCGCCCGCTGGAATGCTCAGCAGGGTACCCCCACACCCGCCGAGCTGTTATTAATTAATCCCGCTGGCATCACTTTGGAGGCATTCACGTCATGAACAATCCCGTGCAAGATCGACTCTATAATCTGTTGCCTGCCCTCTATCGCTTGCGAGATCATGAGCCTGCTCAGCAAGAAGCACTCAAAGCGCTCATGGCCATTATTGAACAACAGTTTCTCTCACTAGAGGCCGATGTTGATCAGCTTTATGACGATGCCTTTATCGAAACCTGTCAGGATTGGCTCGTTCCCTACATTGGCGATTTACTAGGGGTAAAACCCCTTCAGTCTTCAGCTGAAGCAGTTCAAACGTCATCTGTTTATTCCACACCCGCTTATTCCAACAGAGCCTATGTAGCCAATACCTTTGCCTACCGTCAGCGAAAAGGCACCCTCACCGTATTAGAACAGCTAGCACGCGACATCACTCGCTGGCCTGCTCACGCCGTAGAATACTTTCAGCGAATAGAATGTACCCAGCATAGCAATCACATTCGCCCTCACAGCTGGCGTACGCCCAACTTACGTGACACTCGTACTTTAGAACAGCTTGGTACGCCATTTGAAACTGCACAGCACACCGCTGAGATTCGTCATATCGACAACGGACGTGGACGCTACAACATTCCCCACATCGGCATACATCTATGGCGGTTACAGGCGTATCCCCTTGCTAAAGTTCAGGCTCGCCCAGTTGCAGACAGTACACAATTGTACTGGATTAATCCTTTGGGTGAACTGAATTCAACAGATGACACGAATACGCACCAGGCTTTGTTTAATACGCCGCTACCGGAAACGGGAACAACAACGCTATCTACAGAAATCAACGTACCGGCACCGCTACGCCGCAGACCGCTTTACGATGAGGTTAATGAACTGTTGAGAGACAGTGAATATCCAGCACAGTATTTAGGTGAGCAGCCAGTTTTTGAAGTATTTGTGGATGGAGAAGCGATCGCCCCCCAAAACCTCCGCATTTGTAATCTAAGCGGCCCACCAGGAGAGCCCAACAGCAGCTGGCAGCCACCCACAGAATCAGGCAAGGTTGCTATCGATCCAGTGCTGGGCCGCTTAGCACTTTCTACAGTACCCACTAATCCAGAAAGCGTTTGTGTTAGCCATGCTTACGGATTTAGCGCAGATATAGGCGGCGGTCCCTACTCTCGGATTGGCACTATCGAGTCGATATTTCAGGCCCCCAATATTTGGACAATTGGCGTCAGCAAAACCGACACAGCCGTCGATGGAGAAACTATCGAAGAGAGCTTCTCCGAGGCTATCAGGGCCTGGAATGCGTACAGCCAATCAAACGCCTCAGCAGACAGTCCAGAAAAAATAGGCGTCATCGTGTTGATGGGAAACGAAACCTACCACGCTGTTGATGAATCTGTAGATGAGTCCGGCACGGCTGTTATCGATGCGCCTGTTATCGAAATACCAGCGAACGCTCACCTCTTGATTGTGTCAGCAAAATGGTCCCGAATTCCCCATGCGAGTGGAGGAGAAACCCGAGGTCGCTGGGTGCCCTCACAGCGGCGAGCCCATATTTTAGATGACCTGGTGATAAAAGGAACCGCGCCTACCACTGTAGACAACCCCGACAGTAAAAATCCAGGTCAGCTTAGCCTCAACGGTCTTTTAATAGAAGGTAAGTTAACAGTGCGTCCTGGCAACCTCAATCGACTCAGGCTGGTGCACTGCACTTTGGTCCCTTACAAAGGTGGGCTCTACAGCGTGCCAACTAGCCTAAGCAAGGAAAATAACAGCCGCCTCACTGTTGAGATAGACCACAGCATCACAGGGCCAGTTTATCTACCACAGCCCCTTTCAGCCCTCACCATTCAAGATAGTATTTTGGATGCGGCTACCACCGGGCGAATTTGGCTAAGTCCACCGATCGCCCTACCGTTTGCTGGTGGCGAATTTAAAGTGAACCAGCCTGCGAATGCAGACGAGGAAAGCGTTGGGAGCACCATTACCGTAGGCTCAGCCGCCACAATGAACGAGCTTGAACAAATCCTAAGTGAAGCCTTTCAACAGATTTCAGGTATCACTATTCAAGTCGGACAGGTCGATGAAGGCCGTATTGATACGCGGCTGTTGTTTGTCTCTTCGGTGCCGGTCACCTTTCAGGCTAGTGCCAGCGATACAGATACGGTTCTAGCACTTGGCTTACTAGAGCATCCAGCTGCGATCGCCGCACCCACCCAAAATCAAGCCGCACCTGTCACCACCATCGAGCGCAGTACCATTTTCGGCAGTAGCTACGTCCAGTCTTTTCAGAAAGGTTCCGCCGTCATCTGGACAGGGCGTGCCGTAGCCCAACGTCGACAGCAGGGATGCGTTCGCTTCAGCTATTTACCCCCTCAATCGCGAACACCGCGCCAGTATCGCTGCCAACCCACGCCAGAAAATGAACACATCAAACCGATTTTCACCAGCCGCACCTATGGTCACCCGGCCTATAGCCAACTACTTAGCACCTGCCCAAGGGCCATTCGCACCGGCGCTGAAGATGGGTCTGAGATAGGCGCGTTTAGCCTACTACAGCAGCCTCAAAGAGAAGCCAACCTGCGAACCGCCCTCCGCGAATATCTTCGGTTTGGCCTAGAAGCAGGTATTTTCTATGTCAACTAGTCTCTTGTTCTAATCTCTTCTATTAATCTTTTTTTACAAGGTCTTCCCATGAAAGGCGATTTCACCCGATCTACATTCGAGCGCACCCGACACTACAGCAGTGTTCGCATGCAGCAAGGCCGCGTGCCAATGGATGCTGACTGGAACGAGGCCCAAGACATTGGTAACTATCTAGACAGTCTCACTCGTAGCGATGTTATCGGCCCCTGCGGATTTCCAGAAGACAACGCTGGATTTGAGCTAATAGTAGAAGAAGGTGAGATCTGGATTGGCGCTGGTAGAGGTTACGTAGGCGGTAGCGTAATCGAAAATGATGACGTGGTTGCGATCGCTCAGCAACCTCACCTGCCAGAATATGCCATGCCCGAAACAGAAGGGCTATACGTAGCGTATTTGGATGTGTGGCAGCGGCATATTACCGCCATTGACGATCCTAATATCAAAGAGATTGCACTGGGCGGACCAGATACCGCTACGCGATCGCAAACCATCTGGCAAGTAAAGCTAAAAGCTTTAACAGATATCGACAACAATTCTCCTACCTGTCAAGATCTAGGCGAGACATGGCAGCCCAGCAACTCACAGAACGCAGGACATCTCCGCAGCCGCGTCACCCCCAGCCCCCTAGAAGACAGACCCTGCATTATACCTGCAAGCGCAGGCTTTCGGCGGCTAGAAAATCAGCTGTATCGAGTCGAAATTCATCAGGGTAGCGAATCGGGCACTCCCACCTTCAAATGGTCAAGAGAAAATGGAACCATTGCCTCCCGCTGGACAGGCCCCAACGAACCGAATACCAACAAACTCACCGTAGAACAAGCAGGCCGCGACAGCGTACTCCGGTTTCAGCCCAACAGCTGGATAGAACTGAGCGACGATACAACAGAACTAAGTGGTACACCAGGCAGACTGGTAAAGCTAGACCAGATAGAAGGCCAACAGCTCACTATCGACGGCACTGCCACTCGCCCCGACGGCTACCTCACCCCCAAAATTCGCCAGTGGGACCATCAAGAACAGCCGGGGCAAACACTCATCAATGGCGCGATCGCACTAGTAGAAGGCCAGTGGCTATCGTTAGAAGATGGGGTAGAAGTGTGGTTTGAGCCATCGATGTTTGGCAGCGAATCAGACGACGATTCTGGCAGGTCTGTCTATCGTACAGGCGACTACTGGCTGATTCCGGCAAGGACCATGGGTGCCCAGGTGCTGTGGCCTACAGATGATAATTTAGAACCACTACCGCTACCGCCTGAGGGCATTGAGCATCAGTACTGTGCGCTAGGCATTTTACGGCTTACAGGCTCTACCTGGGAACGGTTGCAAGATTGTCGCCCACTATTTCCTCCCCTCACCGATTTGCCTTCCTTGGGCGGGTGTTGCACAAGGGTAGCGCCTGGTGAAGATATTCAACGGGCTGTGGATCGGGCGATCGCCGCAGGGGGGGGCTGCATTTGCTTGGGGCATGGCATTCACACCCTAGATCGTCCTCTACGGCTGACTCAGGCCCACAGCGTCAGTATTTCTGGTGAAACCCCGCTGACAGTGCTAAAGCTAGAAGGTCGCCAAGAAACAGAAGGTCGAGAAGCCATAGCCCGAGAAGCAGAAGACTTCTCTGAGCAATTAGGCGTCGTTTTGCTAGAAGGGACAACTAACGTCACCATCAATCAGCTCATCGTCTTTGGTGAAAATCTCATCTCAGTTATTCACTGTGGTCCGGCTACCAGTACGACCAGTCGCCAAACTACAAATACCGATCTCAGCCTGACCAACCTCAAAATCATCAACAGTAGTTCCGATCGCCGAGCACAAATTACACCCTTTAGCGCTATTCGACTCAGCGCCGCCGAGCGTGTTCGCATAGAAGCTTGTCAACTTGTCGCTAACGTCGGCATCTTGAGCGTCAACGGAGAGCGACTTCCTTCTATTTTGGAAGAACAAGAGCAGGTAGAAGAAATCGTTGATGTCCATATTAAACAGGTTACCGTCCTCTATGGCCTGTATGGTGTTTGGGCGGTCAGTGCCGATCGCTGGCATATAGACCACACCACGCTAAGGCCCAGACCTTCTGTAGATGCATCTACGCTCGAAAAGGCCAGTACAGAAACAGACAATCGTTCCATTTCTCAACTGCCAAGCAGCACTCAAAGCCGTGACCTAAAGCTGGTTCAAAAGCTCATACGCATACTCAATCAGCTACGCCGAAAGCCCAGTCAAAGCGATCGTGGCACTGCACTCAAAGCATTTATCTGGAAAAACTCGCAGATTTCCAACAGCTTTCTTCAAGGCGATCGCGCGGTAGAAACTGCCTGGTGTCTTGAAAGCCACACAGAAAACAACCATATTCATAGCAAAACGTTGGGTCTATACGCTTTTTGGCTACACAACACCCAGTGGAACAACAATCGACTCATCTGTACAGAAGGCACAGCCCTAAGCTGGATGGGTACCCACAGAGCAACCCTACAGCACAATCGAGTTCGCAACAGTGCAATCGGCATTGCGAATATCAACAGCGATCGCGCCGTAGAGCGCCTGGCAAAACACCTGCGTGAAGTGCAGGGAAGCTATTTGTTTGGCACTGACCCCAAAAGTCGTGAACGAAATGAGATTTTAGTGATTGCGCTCTTGTTCAATCAGCTTGCCCGCATCTGGCAACTTAGCGGATTGCTGCGTTCATTCCAGGGAGCACTCACTCAAAACGACGGCAAAGCAACGGCGCTTTTCTTGATCAGTCGTACCCTTTTCAACTGGTTAAGCAATCCAGAGCGCCAAAATGATGCACTCCTCTCTGTCATCATCGGCCTAAAGATAGAAAACAACAATATCGAAGCGCGAAAGGCCTGCATATATATTCAAGGTTTCTGGAGTCTCGGGGGCATCACGATAAGGCAAAATCGACTTCACACGATTCTCGGTCAGGCCCTCAGGCTGAATGCCTATGACTACGCAGTCAACGCCTTTTTGGTTGCATGGCTATGGCGCTACGTCGCCAGACTCATTCAGGAGCAGCTCCCAAAGCTCAGCAGCACAGTTAGCGATCAGCTCACAGAAGCGACGAGCAGCACGCTGACACCCGAACAGCGCGCTGCGATAGAAGCCCTGCTCGCCATCACAGACCAGCTCCAAACCCAAGTCACTCAGTGGAAAGCTGACTCTGAAGGGTTTCTTGAGCCAGATTATCGAATCGAAGGTAATCAGATTCGTAGTCTTGATACGGCGATCACGACCAATCTCTTTGAAATTTCCGTTGTGAACAATCACATCACTCTGCAAGAGAGAGCCACTAACATTCAAAGCTTAGTTGCGGTAATCGAATCCCTCAAATCCAGTACAGTACTCCGGTCACTGGCGATCGCCCTTCAAACCGGTGCCAGTCAAGAAGTCTCTACGACCCTTGAGCAACTTAAAGCCAACCTCACTACCCGTGACCAGCGTGCTGGCATCGCGACTGCCCTCACCGACCTCATCAGCCGGATCAGCAACACAGATCCTGCCTTGAGCACAGCCGCAACCAACCTGGTGACCGCCATTAACCAAAACGCCGCTAGCAGCAGCACAAACAGCACCATAGCTAATGCCATCAGCAGCTTCACAGCGGCCCTCTCATCCTATCAAGACAGCTACGGTATGCTGATTCAAGGCATTGGCAGCCGCATTGAAAGCAACCATATCCTAGTCCCAACCGACACCCAGACAAGCACTTGGAGCCGAGGAGGACTACGCCTATCGGTCAACCGAGATAAGGTTCGTGGTTTACTGATCATTGCCAGTGCCATTCAGAGATCTTTGGCTAGTGCAGACAATAACGAAAGTTCAATCGATAATGCTATCACCAGTGTAGATCCGCTGTTGGGTATTACCGAAACGCTGGTCGACAATAACGAAATCTTAGGCGGAATTGGCCATGGGATTGGCATTCAAGGTAGTGATGTCCCAGAATTTCTTTCTAAAATCAAACTAAGAGGCAACCAGATCAGCGGGATGGGCGGCGCAGGCATCTATATTGATGAAACTGCTTTTGTTGCTAACCTGGATATCGAAAACAATCGAGTTTTTGACTGTGCCAATCAGCCCCAAATTGCCGCAATTACAACGGCGCAGGGGGGCATCGAAATTGCGGGTGCAATCTTTTGCCGACTGAGCAATAACCGAATCAACGGCTGCGGTAACGTTAATCTAAAAGCCAGCCCATTCGCCATAAATCTCGAAACAATATTCGATCTTACGCTCAGCGACAACAGCATTCAATACAATATCAGCGGCGGCGTTCGACTAGCCAACGTTTTCGGCATTGTCTCTGTCAATAGCAATAACGTTTCTAGAAATCAAGGCATCGGATTTCTTTGGGAAAACGGCTCCGAGAAAGATTTGCTAAGGCCAAGATCTGCTGAAACAGACGGCTCATCCACAGGAGCAGAAAGCGAAATTTCTACTCGATTTGTCGTGCAGGCAATATCACCGCTGATCACACTACAACAGTTTGCTGCAGCCAACAAAACGCCAGTTCCTAGAGATATCACCAAAGTTCAAGCAAGCATCCAAAACAACCAGTTCCATGTGCCCGACGAGCAAACAGAGCAAGCTTTTGTAATTGTCGGTCTCAACGAACTTATTTTTTCTGGTAACATGGCTTCTCGTCCAGGCTCCAGCCCTGTCGGCTTTATTGGCACAGTAGAAATAGGCTCTATCACCAACAACCTGCTGCGTAACCGGATCTAAACCCAAATTTAGTCGCAGCCCGGTCCCGCCACAAGTATCCCTCAAAGCCTCAAACGTAAAATTACCCACTACCGACTATCTATTATGGAATCTAACACTATTATTCTTGACACCAGCAACCTGCTCTATGTCCTTCCAAAGGTGTACGCTTTAGACAGCAACCCTCAAACTTGCCTCACCATATCTTCTCTACAAAGTGGCACAGTTTCTAGCAATGCCAGCCATACCGGGTTCCCAGTCCTGCTCACGAACAGTCGTGGTGTTCAAACCGGGCTCAATTCTCCTACCGTACGAATCACTTCATAGCCCTCGCTATCTCTTCCACACGGTATCTGTTATTTCTCACTACTAGCAACCATCACTTATGCCAGAACTTAACTTCTCACTCGAAAACCTGGCCAGCCAAATCATACAGGACATTCAAACCCTCTCACAGTCAACCAGTTCACTCGAAAACACAGCGCAGCTACAGGCGATCGCCCTACCGCAAAACACTCTCAACCAGCTTAAAACTATCACCGCTACAGTCTCCACCGAACAGGCCCAGCAAGTTCAGCAGCAACAGCAACAGTTTAAGCAACGCCTGCAAACCTTTCAGAGCGGACTGCAAATACGCCAGCAACTGATAGCGCAAACGGCCCAGCGCCGAAAAGATCAGCTCTCTCTTGCCGTAGAGGGAAAGTTCGTCGTGACAGGCCGCATTCTCGATCAAGAAACGGGGGCTGGACTGCCCAACGTCAAAGTAAAAGCCTTTGACTACGACCGCCAGGAAGATGATCTCTTAGGCACCGTTGTCACCGATGCAGATGGTTTTTATCGGCTAGAATACAGCGCTGAACAGTTTCAAGAGCGCGGCGAAAACAGCCCGGAAGTATACATTCAGGCACTCGATGAAAACGAAGAGACTATCTTTGAGTCTCCTAAAAGCTTTAACCTTCGCGCCGGGCCAGTGACGACGCTTTCGGATACACGGATTAGCGCGATCGCTCTCCCCAAAAGCAAAGCCATGGCCCTAAAGCTCCAGCAGCTTAGGACAGAGAAGTTGTCAGTCCTAACAGACAAGCAAATAGGGCTTACTTTTGGAAGGGTCCAGCTGTAAACGCGATCATGATGCCAATAGATATCAAGGTTATTAGGATCAGTCCTCTGCTCCATCCGGCTTTGTACTCTGCGATCAGTTCGTAGTTACCGGGTGCTAATTCTATAGAAATGAGACCGCTTTCTGAGGGTTGCTTTGCTGAGACCATGCCTGTGGGAACAGACCTCACCTGCCAGTTATCAAAATAGGTAATGCCCAACTCAACAGCTGTAGGTGCAGTAACTTGTGCTTGCCAACGTCGGGTGCTGGCGCTTGCTGCTGTTGGTTGAATCTGGGCATTGCCTGGCTCGGTACCTTCTCCCAGGTAGTGGTTTTGATAGGCCATAGCGGGTATGACCATATTCTTATTAAACTTCCAGAAAGGGGGTCTTCCTTCGAGAGATTTCGGCAGGTAGTCACCAACATCGGGGACTACCCACTTATCATCCAGGAGAACCAGCTCTTTTTTAAAGACCTTGATGACTTTTAGGCTGGGCTGAGCTGGTTGCGCTGGTGTGACTGCAAAGGCAGGATTCCCCAGTCGGCTGTTGATGGCGTTATTGTAGGCTGCTTTGTTGCCTACGGAAAGATAGGCTGGTGTCGATGCGCTTTGATACAGGATATAGAGCGGTAGACAGAGCGCAATGAAGAAGGGCAGGGTTGCTGATAGCTGTTGCTTGGGCTGTTTGAATCGAAAGGAACCTGAGAGGATTGCTAAGGTGGGGACAAGAGTTGAGGTAACGGCCAGAAATCGGATTGGAAATTGAATTTTTTTGATGAGCGGGACAAATTTATAAATGGGTGTCGCAAGGGGCTGGCTCATGAACAGCGCTACGCCAGAAAGTACGACGAGTAGCCCCACGTCGTAGGGTTTTACCTGTTGACGACGCTTGAGAGCAGGCCTAATCGCTAAGAGGTAAGTGACAAAATAAGTTCCAAATATAAGGCTGTAGATACTGTTGTGTCGGTTGGTTTGAAGATTTTTCCCGAAGGCGAAATGATATTGAATGTCGTACCAGCTGGGTTGCCTGATTTGGGACAGGTTGAGGAGGACCGTGCCAAGGTAAGGGGCAGCTAGTGACAGCCCCAGGGTGAAGCAGCCAGTACGGAACAGAATGCCCTTAAGGTTGCGATCGCCAATAAAGAGAAGAAGAGAGAACCCATTAAATAGGAAGAAGATAATAATTAGAGTGGGGATGTGGGCGATCGCAATTAGCCCTGTGGTAATGGCAACGGCAATTCCGTTTTTAACCGAGAGCCGATTGAAGAGATGTAGCGTTGCCAGAAAAAAGAAGGGTGCAATTGCGATCGCCAAGCATTCTGCAATGGCACCACGCCAAAACAAACAGTAAAACAGGTAAGGGTTTATAGCCAAACTTGCGATTAGTAAGCGATAGCTGAGCATGCCAGGCTTAAAGAAGTACGAGGATAATCTAACTGCGCCAATAACGTTGATAATGGCAATGGTCGCCACCGCACATTTGAGCGCTGTAATCGGTGCTAGCCCCAGCGAAAAATAAGGCAGCGCGACATAGCGCGACAGGGGCGGATAGAAAAGAAACGCCGCGTTACCAAAACCGCCATAGGCCTGGGCATGCCACTGCGGAAACCAGTCGCCTGCGAGTACCTGCTCTGACCAAAAGGTGTCCCAGTACAAATGAATAAGACCGTCCTGGGTTCTTTCTGGGGCAAATAAAAATGCTGCGACTCCCACAACAATCGACAACAATCCGACTAGGCCTATATCGATCTGTTTTTTGCTCATGCTTAGGTTTGTCTCAAAGAGGATCGAGTCACTTGAAATCGGACGTTTCTTAGCTATTGCTTTTTGATCTTTGCGTAGGTAAACTTGCCCGTGCTGTCAAGGACATTGATACTGTAGTTCTTTGATAGAGACTCGATATCTTTGGTACCCAGCAAAATGTCTTGCGCTTGATCGGTAGTAAGCGCTGCTATCTCTTCAGGAGTCCGCGCCCAGGCAATAGGCCGGTTACTGTAGAACAAAGGAGTCGGAACGTAAATATTCGCCGAGAGTTTGGCAACTAGCAACGGCGCGTTATCTGCACTAGGCTCAGTGGCAGCAACAGTGGCCAGTTTAGCGACAGGCCTTGTAAAGCCCTGATATTCCCCTTTAATTTCCCTCAGTCCGGCAACCAAAAATAGCCCGCACAGCGCAAAGATCATCAGCTGACGACTCCACCCCAGTTTAAAAACAGCGAAACTTAGCAGCAGCAGGCCAAGAAACCCAGCTAGGGTAAACAGCTGCTGTAGGGTAGCCGATAAGAAAACAACTCTGGGTGGAAACAGCGCCATAACAATGGCACCGCCGATGAGCATGCCAATAAGCGGCGTTTTCTTTTGGGTGGCGATCGCATCCCATAGCAAGTGGCCTATCCAAATCGCCAAAGCTGGATAAATTGGAATAATGTACCAGGACAGTTTGGTGCCAGCCAGGCTAAAGCCCCCAAAAACAACAGCAACAAGGACTAGCAGAACAAAGCCAGGAGACTGCATGTACTTGCGAGGCTGCTTGAGCTGTTGAAATAGTGCAATCGGCAGCAGATATATCCACGGGAAAAACCGCTGCGCAAGGGTATCAACATAGAAAAAGATGCCACCCTCGTTGCCTTCTAGTCCACCTGTGGAACGAGCAACCACATGGTAAAGAAAGTACTGATCGATAAAGGCCTGGCCATGAATGGCAAGCATGGCGCAGTGCCAGGGCAATACAATCAGCAGCGCGATGCCAAACCCTAGCCAAAAAGGTCGACTACGTAGCGCCTGGCGATAGCGGTTGGTGAGCAAAAGGGTAAGGGCGATCGCAATGGCCACAGATAGTCCCGCAACCCCTTTAACCATAAAAGCACCGGCGATCGCACTCCAAATGCCGAGCCAGGCTCGCTGATTGCCCTGATGCATGGATATGTAAGCGTATATGGCGATATATATAAACAGGGTGAGCGCAACGTCCGTTGTGCCAAATCGTGAGAAGTGAATAAAAGTGTAGTTAGTCAGCAAGACAACAACTGTCAGAAGCCCCGCGTAGTGATTATACAGGCGACGAGCAATCAGGTACGTACAGCCAACTAGCCCAAATCCGGCGAGGGCGGATGCGGCTCTGGCCCAAAATTCGCTAACGTCAAATACCTGAAAGAAAAAGGCCGTTACCCACATGAATAAGGGCGGTTTGTGAAACCAAGGGGTGTAGCCCCAATGCAAAGTCAGCCAGTCACCCCCGTTAACAATCTCTTTGGCAACTTGAGCGTAGATGGCCTCATCCCAGTCGTTGAGGCTAGCTGCGCCTAGTTTCCAAAAAAGAAGAACGCCTGAGATAGCCGCGAGTGCTATCAACGAAGCTATTTGCATACGCGGATATGCTTTGGCAGAGATCTGAGCGGAGGGCTGCTGTGAATGCGCTTGTTTTGATGACCACATTGGATAGACGTTCTTAAATTACAGTGACTTGTCTATATGAAAAGGAGATTAAAAGTTGATACAGTTCGCACCAGGTGGTAATCGCATAAAGCTGCTTTGACCCGGTACGAACTGTAATTTCCCTATTTATTGCCAGTTGATTGCTGCCGTTGCAGTGTCGTTGGTTAGTAGAGTAATTTTTCCCTGCGGGTCAACTTATCTTGCCCGCTGCCTATTTTTTACTGCCTACCTAAACGACTTCCTACTTTTCGCCTGTCTGTTTATCGTATTAAGTCATTCCCTTAAAGGAACTGTTTAGCTCAGCCACATTTTTTGCTGCGATCGCAATCAAAACCTAATGCTCAAAAACGCTACCGTACTGTCTCAAATCCAGCTCTACAAAAGTAGGTAAGCAGCTCAGGCATTCCTGCAATAGGGTCCAGCGCTCTTCTCGCTTCAGCATTTCTATGAGCTTATTACGCAGCGTATGCAGATACCGCACGTCGTTTGCTGCGTAACTGAGCTGCTCATTGCTCAGGGCGGCTGCGTTACCCCAGTCAGAACTTTGCTGTGTTTTGTCTAGCTCAACCCCTGCCAGCTCTTTTACTAGCGCCTTCAATCCGTGGCTAGGGCTGTAGGTGCGGGCGATTTTGCTGGCGATTTTGGTGCAGAAGACGGGAGCAGTAACGATATCTAGGTGGTGCTGTAGGGTCGCCAAGTCGAAGCGAGCAAAGTGAAAGATTTTGGTAATATTGTCGGCTTCTAGCAACTGTTTGAGATTGGGGGCTTCGGTTTGGCCCCGTTCTACGCGGATAGCGCTGACGTAGCCGTCAGGGTCAGAAAGTTGAATCAGGCAAAGGCGATCGCGCAGTGGATTTAGTCCCATCGTTTCGGTATCAGCCGCGATCGCCTCCGCCTGCATATATCGATCCAATAGCTGCGGTGTAATATCGCGATCGCAAACCTCAAAATTATCCACCCTGAACTCCCAAAAACAAGACAACAATACCCACGGCTTTTGTAGGGGGCCAGCATGCTATGCCCCCTTACGCCCCCTGCAAAAACCTATTCAAACTTCAGCACTTTTGCCACGGTCTGTACATCCTTATCTCCCCGCCCAGAGCAGTTAATCACCACCTTCTCATTGGTGAGCGTTGGGCAGAGCGTTTCCAAGTACGCAAACGCATGGGCAGTCTCCAAGGCAGGGATAATCCCCTCTAACCGCGATATCCGCTGAAAGGCCTCTAGCGCCTCGGCATCGGTCACGCTATAGTACTCCGCCCGCCCCAAATCTTTGAAATAGCTGTGCTCTGGGCCGACCCCAGGATAGTCCAATCCAGCGCTAATAGAATGGGCTTCAGTAACCTGACCTTCACCATCTTGCAACAGATAGCTCATAGCACCGTGTAATACACCGGGTCTCCCTTTGGTCAGGGTAGCCGCATGCTTTTCCGTCTCTGCCCCCTCACCGGCCGCTTCAACGCCAATCATCCGAATCTCTTGGTCCTGCACAAACTCATGAAATAGGCCCATTGCATTAGACCCGCCACCCACACAAGCAAGTAGCACATCCGGCTTACCGCCCCACTTTTCCAGAGCCTGTGCCCGAGTCTCCTGACCAATTACCCCATGAAAGTCTCTTACCATCATCGGGTAGGGATGAGGCCCCGCAACAGAACCCAAAATATAGTGAGTGGTCTCTACATTCGTCACCCAGTCGCGAATGGCTTCAGAGGTCGCATCTTTAAGGGTGCCAGAGCCAGCGCTCACCGGACTAACCGTCGCGCCCATCAACCGCATGCGGAACACATTGAGTTCCTGCCTACGCATATCCTCTACGCCCATGTAAACTACGCACTCTAGGCCAAAGCGAGCACACACAGTTGCCGTAGCCACACCATGCTGACCGGCCCCAGTTTCGGCGATCACTCTCTTTTTATTCATCCGCTTAGCGAGTAGCACCTGACCGAGCGCATTGTTTATTTTGTGCGCACCGGTATGGTTTAGGTCCTCACGCTTCAGATAAATTTGAGGACCGCCACCGTCTGCCCAGCCATGCTTTTGGGCATAGTGTTGGGTCAGCCTTTCAGCAAAATACAAAGGATTAGCCCGGCCCACATAATCTTTTAGCAGTTCGTTCAGTTCCGCTTGAAAATCGGCTTCGTCACGGTACTGGTAGTACGCTTCTTCGAGTTCCTTGAGCGCAGGCATGAGCGTTTCGGGCACATACTTGCCACCAAACTTGCCAAAGCGGCCAAATGAGTCAGGGCGAGCTTGCAAGGACAGCGCCTTATCGTCAACGGCAGAGACGTCAGCAGTGGAGGTTTTGGGTCTAGCGAGGGGTGTAGTCGTCACGGCAGTTACCTGGGGTGAATGGCCTAATTTTAGAAGTCCCCCATTATATAAAGACTGAGCCAATCGTCAAAAGAATAGAAAAATGTGAATAGTTTTTACGTCTCTTAACCTGGATTTGTGATATTTGCTTACTGTGGAGTTGATTTGCAAATCCTGAGACCTATGGCACAACTACTCGCTGGAGATATTGGCGGTACCAAAACAATTTTGCGTTTGGCTCAGGCTAGCGATGAGGATATTCAAAGCTTTTCGAGCCACGAGGTGCAGCTAGAAACGCTGTATGAACAGCGCTATCCGAGTCAGCAGTACCCGGAGTTTGTGCCGATGGTAAAGGAGTTTTTGATGGCGGCGGCGGCGACTGTACCTCAGGTAGCGCCGGATGCGGCTTGTTTTGCGATCGCAGGCCCCATTGTAGACAATACCTGCCAGCTTACAAACCTATCCTGGTTCCTACGCAGCGAATTTCTTAGCGGCGCGTTAGATATCAAAAGCGTACAACTCATCAATGATTTTGAAGCCATTGGTTACGGCGTACTAGGGCTACAGCCAGAAGACATTTACGAACTGCAAGCTGGTGATCCGTCCGATAGTTCACCGAAGGCGGTGCTGGGCGCTGGGACTGGCCTGGGTCAGGGATTCTTACTGCCCTGTGGTGGTGAGTACAAGGTGTTTCCTTCTGAAGGGGGCCATGTGGATTTTGCGCCTCAGTCAGAGCTGGAGTTTCAGCTGCGTAAGTATTTATTAGAAAAGCACTGCATTTCTCGGGTGTCTGAAGAGCGCGTAGTGTCGGGGATGGGGATTATTTCAATCTATCAGTTTTTACGCGATCGCCAGTACGCTAACGAATCCGATGAAATTGGCCAGGCGATGGATGCTTGGGAGCGTAAGGCAGGCCAGCGAGACAAACTAGCCGACCCCGCTTCAATTATTTCTAAGGCCGCCACCGAGAAGACAGATCTGCTGTCGCAAAAAACGATGGAGATTTTCATTCGGGCATATGGGTCAGAAGCTGGGAATATTTCACTGAAATTTTTGCCTAGAGGCGGGCTATACATTGCCGGGGGCGTAACGGCCAAGAACTTGCCGCTGATGAAGGGCGGAGAGTTTATGTATGCCTTTGGCAATAAAGGGCGGGTAAGTCACCTGCTCGACAAAATTCCAGTACGTGTGGTGGTCAATCAATCAGTGGGCCTAATTGGCGCGACGCTAAAGGCAACCCGCAACTACAAGGAGCAGATTTGGGAACGTGGGGTCGAGTTCAATCATTAGTTAGGCCATGACGAAGAGAACAGCTGTAGAAGCAAACATCAGGACCATAGAGCAAAATCGAGTGCTACCATGGGCTCAACTGATGGATATCCTGGAAAAAGTCATGAGCAAGACGCTACGAGCAAAACGCCATGAGAAAGAAACTAAGGGCCATTTATAGCCGATACATCGCTCATAAAAACAAACCGCTAATTGCCAGTCAAAACGACATCCTAGCGACTCAATTTTTGGCACCTCTCCAGGGGGAGTATCTTCCCTGGAGTAACTCTTCGATACGACCCAGTGCAATGGTTAGTGTGATCAATGATGTCGTGATCGGTGCTAAGCAAACGATTTTGGAATGCGGTGGCGGTATTTCCTCGTTTTATATTGCAAGAGCGCTAAAAGAAAGCGGCAGCGGCCTGTTGTACACAGTCGAAGACAATTTAGAATGGGCCAAATTTTTAGAGCGGCGCTTAGAGCAAGAACAGCTAGCTGACTTTTCTAAAGTAATATACGCACCCCTGGTGTCCTCTACTTTCAATATCGAAAGCTCGGTTCAGGGACTTTGGTACGATACGGCTCCCATAAAAAGTGAACTCGCTGATCAAAAAATAGACACTTTACTTGTAGATGGACCCGGCGCATACACCCGTGAAACAAGATTTTCAAGATATCCGGCGGTTCCTTTTTTCTCTCAGTTCTTTTCAAATGAATACACCGTATTTTTAGATGACATCAATAGACCCGGTGAACAAAAAATCGTAGAGAAATGGGAAGAAGAACTCTCAATAAAGTTTGATCGCCGCTTATTGAATGGAAATATCGCTATTGGCCGTCCTCACTCAGCGTTCAAAATTTAGCTGATTTTCTAGTCTTAATTTGTCTTAATGTCTAGCGTTGATGGGTGAATGCTACCGTTTAAGCGAAGCTCTACTCTGATTTGGAAGGGCTCAACTACAGTTACTATCTAGACGCATTTCAGTAGCAATTCATGGCAGGACATAGTAAATGGGCAAACATCAAGCGTCAGAAAGCGCGGGTAGATGCGGTTAGGGGGAAGGCGTTTGCCAAGTTTTCGCGCGAGATTATTGTGGCGGCAAAGCATGGCGGTGGTGACCCAGACGGTAACTTTCAGCTGCGGACAGCGATTGATAAGGCGAAGGTAGCAGGCTTCCCGAATGACAATATTGAACGGGCGATCGCCAAAGGCTGCGGCAGCTTGGCAGGCGAAGGCGACTACGAATCGATCCGCTACGAGGGCTATGGTCCCGGCGGTGTGGCGGTACTCATAGAAGCGCTAACAGATAATCGCAACCGGGCAGCAGCAGACCTGCGAACGGCATTTGGGAAAAATGGCGGCAACTTGGGTGAAACGGGCTGCGTGGGCTGGATGTTCGACCAAAAGGGCGTGGTGACTCTGGCGGGTGAGATTGAGGAGGAGGCGCTGTTTGAAGATGCACTGGAGGCGGGTGCAGAGTCTTACGAGATGGTGGATAAAATTGATGAGGGCACTCCAGGGGCGGAAGTATTTTGTGAGATGTCTGAGCTAGAGCAGGTGAGTGAAAGCCTAAAGACAAAAAATTATGAAGTTCGCGAGGTTGATTTACGCTGGATTCCTTCTAACACGGTGATGGTAGAAGACGTGGAGACGGCGGCTTCACTGGTGAAGATGATTGACGCACTAGAAGATTCGGACGATGTGCAGTCGGTGACAGCCAACTTTGAAATGGCGGAATCGGTGATAGCAGAAGTGATGACTTAACAGAAGGGTTTGAAACAACGGCGCTTCATTGAACGAGAACTCGACCAAGTTGGAGAGAATAGTGTTATGAGCTTCCTGGATTATCTATTGGACTCGGAAGTCGGCCAGCGTAGAGACATTAATGCTCAGTACGATGCACTCGTCTCGCTGAGCGAGCGCCAGGAGCAAGACAGAATAGAGCTAAGACAGCGAATTTATCAGCTAGAAGCTGAAAACGCCGAAATTAAACAGGTTTGCCTCACGCTTTTACAGACATTGTGCGACCACAGCTTAATAACTGCTGCAGCGTTTGCTCAGCAGTTAGAGACTACCCAGAATGCAAAAGATGCTCAAGCCTGGCGGCGTGTGTGCCCTGAAGTAGAACCGCCTGCCAACGATGGAAGATCCACAAAATCCACGCGCAATATCGATTTTACTGACATTGCCAAGGCTTCTGAGGAGATGACACCATACGAAGACAAGTCATAGGCAACCGTGACTCTATTCTTTATTTGTCGATACTTTGGGTTGATGAATTAGGGTTTGCACGTAAGAATATAAAAGGCAGAATGTAAAGGGATGTGAATTCTTCGCATTCGAGCAACGTTTAGATGCACACTTTTATGATCGCTGACCTGCTAAATCGTCCGTCGGAATTTTCTTTACACAACACTACTCGCGAGTACGACGTGGTGGTAGTAGGCGGTGGCATCGTCGGTTTGACGCTAGCTTGTGCGCTGCGTAATACAGAACTTCGAGTAGCGGTCATAGAATCGCAAAGCGCCCAACAGGCAGCAAGCCGGGCCAGGGCCTATGCCTTTTCACCGGTATCGGCCAGAATTTTGGATGGGCTAGGGCTATGGGATGAGGTAGGGCCGCAGCTAACGCACTTTCGCCGGGTAAAGCTTTCGGATGCAGACTACCGAAAGGCGCTAACGTTTCGCCCAGAGGATGGTCGCGGAGATGCGGTGTACTATTCAGCAGAGCACACGGTGTTGATGCGATCGCTCCAAAGCGCCGTCCAATCAGCCTCCAATATCGACTACTGGTGCGAAAGCGCCGTTCTAGAGCAAACAGCTCCTAATCAGCTCACGGTGAATGCTCGCGGCGAACAGCTGACTTTTGAGACGCAGCTAGTAGTAGGCGCAGATGGTGCCAGGTCTGGAGTACGCGATCGCGCCCAAATCAACACCTTCGGCTGGAAATACTGGCAATCCTGCATTACCGCCGTACTAGAACCTGAACACTCCCACGCCAACACCGCCTACGAAAAATTCTGGCCCAGCGGCCCCTTCGCCATTTTGCCCCTGCCAAATAACCGCTGCCAGGTAGTGTGGACCGCGCCCCATCACGAAGCCAAAGGAATGCTGGCCCTGCCAAAAGATGAATTCTTAGCACAGTTAACTACCCGCTACGGCGATCAGATGGGGGGGCTAAGACTAGTCAACGAGCCCATGATGTTTCCCGTACAGCTGATGCAGAGCAAGCAATATGTGAAACCAGGCGTTGCGCTTGTAGGGGATGCTGCCCACTGCTGCCATCCAGTAGGCGGACAGGGATTAAATATGGGTATTCGAGACGCCACAGCGCTGGCTGAAGTATTGCAACAGGCTGCGCTACGGGGCGAGCCGTTGGGGAGTCTGAAGGTTCTGAAGCGCTACGAACGGTGGAGAAGAACAGAAAACTGGTTCACGCTGTCGCTGACAGATTTTTTAAATCGCGCTTTCTCTAACCGCTTCTGGCCGTTGCTGATAGCACGCCGGGTAGGTATTTGGGTCATTAGCAGTATCAGCCCTTTGAAGCGCCTGATATTGCAGCTGATGACCGGCTTCTTTGGTAAGCTGCCAGCTAAGGCAAAGTAGTTTTTATGTGTACATATGCCCACCACGCTGGCGTTTACGGCCCACGATAGTCAAAAGGATTCGCTAGTTCGCTTTGTGCGCGAGTATGAGGCATTACTGTCTCGCTATCAGGTGGTGGCAACGGGGACGACCGGAGATCGGCTACAGCAAGAGACTGCCTTAGTGGTGTATTCACTGCTGCCAGGCGCGATGGGCGGCGACGTGCAAATTGCAGCGCGAGTGGCAGAAGGTGAGATTGCGGCGGTGGTATGCCTGGCCGACTCGCTGAATACAGACAACTACCGGGCTGACCTGAATACGTTACTGCGGATCTGCCAGCTTCACAATGTGCCGATTGCGACAAATTTGGCGACGGCACGGGCGGTGGTACTGTCACTGGCAAAAAGTCGGATCGCCCACCTTATTTTTAACCCAGTCTCAGGGCAGGGGAATCCCAATCAGGATTTGAAGCTGATTCGGCAGATACTGGAGCCGCAGATTCAGGTGAATGTGATGTTTACTGATGCGGAAGTGGCCCCAGGAGAGCAGGCAAAGGAGGCGATCGCCTCTGGCGCGGATCTCATTGTTGCCTCTGGCGGCGACGGCACAGTGTCCGCAGTTGCCGAAGCGGTGATGCAAACGGATATTCCCTTGGGCGTAGTGCCCCGAGGTACCGCGAATGCATTTTCTGTTGCATTGGGCATTCCCACAAACCTGCGAGCGGCCTGTGAAACAATATTGGCGGGAACGACCCGGCAGGTAGACGTAGCAACCTGTAACGGTTTACCCATGGTGCTGCTAGGTGGCATTGGCTTCGAGGCAGAAACCGTAGAGCGAGCGAACCGAGAGATGAAAAATCGCTTTGGGGTGCTGGCGTACCTAGTGGCAGGCATGCAACAGATTGCCGATCAGGAGTCTTTTTCGGCTGAGATAGAGATTAATAGAGAAATTAATCAGTTTGACTGTGTAGCGATTACAGTGGCCAATGCTGCGCCGCCAACGTCTGTGCTGGCTCAGGGATTTGGTGAGGTGATCACAGACGACGGTCTGCTGGAT
The DNA here is from genome assembly GCA_038531675.1 of Cyanobacteria bacterium J06581_3. Taxonomy (GTDB): domain Bacteria; phylum Cyanobacteriota; class Cyanobacteriia; order Phormidesmidales; family Phormidesmidaceae; genus Phormidesmis. The sequence goes on along the minus strand of JBCBBK010000002.1, from coordinate 298,529 downwards.
ATTACGATTGGGCTGACATCGACAGAAGCTAGGGGGATTGGGGCGAGGTTGCAGGGCGTGGGTGCGATCGCCGATCTCTTCACAGCCGCCCTCGTCAAGCGTCCCACCCAAAACGAAGATATCCTCAGCTTGCGGGTGCCGACACTCAAGATAACCACCACCCCACCCCAAAAAGTCGTTGTCGATGGTGAAATTATCGGGACCACGCCTGTAGAATTTCAGTGTATCAACAAGGGGCTGACCATCCTGGCTCCGCTTGAGACCGAATAAAAGCTCAAATCTTCAGCGCCGAATGGCAGATGCCACTATCTCTCAAATTCTCAACGTTATTCATCTAAAACAACATGAAAGCTATAAAATTTGAAACCATAATTAACAATCGCTACGAGATTCATCTCAAATTGCCCGAAAACGTAAAAGTTGGACGCGCTGAAGTTATCGTTATGTTTGACGACGACGAGGACCCACTAGTCCGTTCGTCAGATGTAGAGAACGCCGCAAAACCACCACGAAAGTTCGGGCAGTTTCGTGGACAAATCCAAGTTGCTGATGACTTTGATGCGCCTTTACCTGATGAGTTTTGGCTAGGAAAAAATTGAGTAACTTACTGATAGATACGTATATCTTCCTTTGGCTTAATGATAAACCTGAGAAATTGAGTGAAAAAGCTTTAGAGAGCTGCGCTGATCCCAGTAACTCAATTTATCTGAGCCTGATTTCACTATGGGAAATTCAAATAAAGAGCCAGCTTAATAAGCTACAAACCAGTGTGCCATGGGAAATGATGGTAGAGACACAGCAGGAGGAGAATGATCTTCAAGTTCTAACATTGAGTAAAGCTCATATAGAACAGCTTTCACAGCTTGCCATGCACCATAGAGATCCTTTTGATCGAATGCTAATTGCTCAAGCTCGAACTGAAAAAATGACACTGGTCAGTGCAGATAGAGCTTTTGAGAGCTACGATGTAGAGTTGATCTGGTAAGCAACTAATATTTTTCGGCATCATAAACCTAATTGTTTTTCCTCTTCCAAAACGATTAGCCATACAACACGCTAGCGGCGTGCGTTAAAAGTCAAAAAAGGCGTCATGTTTGACACCGGCCAATCAGCGTACCACTGCGTCATGTATGATCGCACCTTCTGTGCCATCACCCGATACTCAGCATTGTCTCCCTGCGCCTGCAATTGCGCTGCCAGCTCCCTACCCACTTCCCCAAAGTCAAATCCCGTCGGCTCACCCCCTTCTAGCACAACCTCACCATTAACCAGAACAGTATCCACATAGGACGCGCGCGATCGCATCATCACCAGGCTCATTGGGTCCACCTCCGGCGCCACCCACGGCCACGTCATACACTCACAGTCCACCAGCACAATATCTGCCTTATACCCAGCTGCCAGCCGCCCAACACTGTGCGCCTTCCCCAGCAGCTTCGCCCCACCCGCCGTCGCCATCCGAAAAATCTCTTCTAGCGTCGGCACCTCATCACTCACCTGAGGCGATCGCTGCAGTCTGGCCGCCAGCCGCATCTCCGCAAACATATCCTCATCGTCACTAATCGTCGTCCCATCCATCCCTAGCCCCATCGTCACCCCACCTTTCAGCAGCGCATTCAACGGCGCAATCCCCGCCCGCAGCCGCAAATTCGAACTCGGATTATGACTAATCGACGCCCCCGTCTGAGCCAATATCTCAATATCCGCCTCACTCACCCACACCCCATGCGCCATCGAAAAGCGTGGCCCCAGCACACCCAGCTCATGCAAATGAGCCACCACCGACTTGCCGTAAAACCTCGGCCCCATCTCCTTCTCATAAAAAGACTCCAACACATGAGTCTGCACCCCTGTCCCTAGCTCGTTTGCCCTTTCAACAATCTGTATCAGCAGCTCGTCACCCACCCACTGCGGCCCCGGCGGCCCAAACCACACATCAACCGTAGGATGATCCTGGTATTTCTTTATCGCCGCCGTCACCACCGCCAGATAATCCTCCTGACTTAGCCCCTGCTTTAGCGATGTATGCTTTCTCACCTGCTGCTGCAAATCCTCTGGCAGCGATTCTAAAAAAGCCTCGTCCTGCCCCTTTCCATGCACCAAAAAGCTGTCATACCTAGCCCCCGGCGCAAACGCTACCCGGAGGCCCGCCTGCTCATAGGCACTCAGACAAGCCTGCATCTCCTGCTCACTCTCTTCAACAGACTCACCAATCGAGGCCACATCTACAACCGACGTTACACCCGTTTTTAGCAGGTAGCCCGCACTCAGCAAAGTTCTAAGTTTTGAAGCTTGCGATCGCTTCGCATTGCGAGAAAACAGCCAAAGCTCCAACAAGTCATCCTCAATCCCCAAAAGCGAGTTCGGCACACCATTACTGTGATGATGAGCATTCACCAATCCAGGCAAAACAGCATGATGAGAAGATCCCAAAACAGAGGCTGTCGGATAGCGGCCCTGCACATCCGCCCAATCACCCACCTCAACAATGGAATCCCCTCGAACAACAATCGCGCCATCAGCTAGCACGCCGCCTTCAGCGAAGACCCAACGTCCGCGCACTAACCGAATAGCCTCCTTCTCACCCTCAAAATTCGCCAAATTCTTCCGCCCAAAATTTAGACATCGTATCTACCAATACGCTCAGGAGTATTCACAAGGAACTCACCCGCTAACTTCTATATTTAATCGGCTGCGGAATCACATTAAACAGAACGCCATACAAAACTGCTGCCGCAATAATCCCGTTTACCGGACCGATTCCTAGGCCTGCATTGCCCGTCACATAGGCAATCACTGCCCCGGCAACATAAGCAATTACCCCAGCCCAGTTGAACGCAGGTAGCTGCGATCGCAGCGAAGGAAACTCCCCACCGTGTCGCAACCAAAAATCCACCATCACAATTCCCCCTACCGGCGGAATCACCGTCCCCAAAAAGATTAAATACGTTGGCAACAGCTCATAAATTCCCGATAGCGTCAACACCAGCGCCAGCGTCGCCCCGCCCAGTACAAACGCGTGCCGCTTCCGCGTACGAAACATATTTGCCCCCGCCACCGAGAACGCATAAATCGTATTATCCTGCGTCGTCCACACATTCAAAATCAACAGCAGCACCCCACCGGCCAAAATGCCCTGGGTGCCCATCGCAGCTACCAAATCCTCTGACCCATACACCAAAGAGCAAAACGCCCCCGCAAAGACCAAAATGCCATTCACCACAAGGAACGCACTCAGCGTTGCCCATACTGCGCTCTTCCCCGAATCCGCAAACCGGCTCCAGTTCGTTGACTGCGTCCCGCCAGAGATAAACGTACCAATCACAATCGCTAGGGCTGCGCCCATGCCGAGCTCACCCGTTGGCTCTGCGATCGCCGCCCCCGCAAAATCTCGGAACGCCAGGCTCATACTCACCGCCACCAGTATCAGCATTGCAGGCACTGCCAGCCGACTCAGCCAGTCAATTGCCTTGTAGCCAACATACGCCGTCGCACAAAAAGCATAGTTAAAAAAGAAAACCAATGCCACGTACAACAAACCAGATCCCTCAGCTCCAAACGCCCCCAGCAGCGCCTGCACCACAATCGCCGTCGTAAACGCATACCAGCCAATCTGAGTAAATCCCAAGATAAAATCCACCCAGCGAGACCCCACGTCCCCAAAGCTAAACCGGGCCATTAGCACCGTCGTCAGCCCACTTTTCGCCGCGATATAGCCCAGGGCCGCACAGTAAGCCCCCAAAATCAAATTGCCAAGTAAAATCACTGTTATCATCTGACCAAAGCTGAAAGCAGGCCCAATCGCTCCACCTGCAAACAGCGTGGTTGACGTCAGCGCAAACCCCATCAACAGCAAAGACAAAGACCAAAAAGGCTTACGATCCGACAGCGGTACCGCACTCAGCGGATAATCTTCCGTTGCCGCTTTCTCAGCAACCCTCGAATTGACGGGTGGCTTCACAGGCGGTTTAGTTGATAGTGACATGACCCACGGCCCTTTAGGACCGAAGAAACAGCAAGTATTATGGACCTCGAAGCAAGGCCATTAGTAAACAGATTCCTAAGTTCTAAGACTATTTTGGGCAGCAAGTAGTATCTTTTAATACGTTAATAATCGCTACGAGAGTCATCTGCTCGGGTTAAATCTCTAATACCTTGAAGCCACGAGCAGAAGCGGGCCTGTCGGCGCAGCGTTTGTACCTAGCCATGACGGTTGAAAAATCGCTGTTTAGCTGGAGTTTTTCGGCATTAGACGACAGGTTTCGGATAGGCAATCTGAACAAGGTCAGGCAATTGAGGCTGAGTGGCGATCGCTCCTAACAGCAGCCGGTCTAGACCAGCTAGCCGACGCACCCCCCATTGAGTTCACCTTTGACTCAGATGCTGACTGACTGCTTAGCCAGGTGCTACCCTTGGCAAGCTCACGACAAAACAGCTACCTGCTCCCAGATTGCTTGTCACGTCAATTTTTCCACCGTGCGCTGCAACAATCGCTGACGAAATCGACAGCCCTAGTCCAGCGCCATTCTCATCGTACTCTCTAGATTTATTGGCTCGCCAAAAGCGCTCAAAGATCCGACCCAGGTTTTCGCAAGCAATACCAACACCCGTATCTTCAACGGCTACCTGTATCTGATGAGTCAGCGGTTTTGTAGTGATCTTAACGGTCCCGCCTGTCGGTGTGTAGCGGATTGCATTTTGCAACACATTAGTGAAAGCTTGCGTCAAGTAAGTCGCCTCTCCTTCCACCCACAAATCTGGTGTTAGCTCTGCCAACAGCTCAATCTGCATATGCTTAGCTTGAGCACTATAGATTTGAATCAAATCTTCTAGCAGCATCGACAGGTCAAAGGGGACCGGCTGCATAGTGTGAGTACTATCCGTTCTCGCTAGCAACAGTAAATCTTCTGTCAGCCTGGTCATCTGATTGGCTGCGCTGACCACGGCTGTCATCGCTTCATAATCTACTGCTCGCATGCCTTCCGAATACTTGAGGGCAACTTCCATATTGCTAGAAATAACCATTAACGGATTACGCAGTTCATGGGAGGCATCAGCGGTAAACTGCTTGAGTCTACGAAAGCTCTCTCCAATTGGCCTAGTTGCCTGCTCGTTTAACCACAAAATACCAGCACTGCTTAGCACCATGGAAATGACAATGCCAACGCCCAAACCAATATCCAACTGGCGTAGTGTTGCATTCACTTCATCCAAGAAGAGACTGGCTCTGACATAGCCGATGAGGCGATCGCTATCCTCCGCCGTAATAGGCAAACTCATAGACTGAAGCATTGGCTCTCGCATCGCAACACCCGTGTTAGCCTCCATGTCAAATGGCCGACTAGGCAGGTGCTTTCCGATGCTCTCCACCGCATCTCCCTGCAAGTCGAACCACTCAAAGGATTCATTGTTGCGTAGGGGAAACTGCGTGTAAAACTCGTCTTCGACAAAGAGCCTTCCTTGTTCAAGCTCAGTTTCATCCGCAGCGCTTCGAGCCATCAAAACAAGCTGTTTCGTGGTTTGATGATGCAAACTTCTGGCAAACACTAGCCGCACAGCGATCGCAAACCCAATCAGGACTATCGCAAACGTCAAGACTTGATTTAGCAGTAGCCGATAGCGAATTTTTTGAAACATTTTTTGCCTTTTACATAGCCAGACAAACGTCAGACAAATAAAGGGCTATGCCAGCCGATAGCCTACACCATAAACCGTTTCGATCAGCCCTTTTGAATCGCCTGCTGCCTTGAGCTTACTGCGTAGATTTGCAATGTGCGTTTTAACAGTGGTTTCCCCAGATGTTTTATCAAAGTCCCAGAGTTTACTAAGCAAGGCTGCGCGGCTCAGCACCTGCCCAGGATGACGTAAGAAATGTTCTATAAGTAGATGCTCAGTAGGCGTCAGTAAGAGTTCGCTTTCTTTGTACATCACTACTCGATTAACCGGATTCAGCTGTAGCTTGTCATGCTGCAATATGGGAGGTGCCAAGGCCCTGCCACGACGTTGAAGGGCGCGAATTCGCGCTGACAGCTCCACTAGCTTGAAGGGTTTTACCAGGTAATCATCCGCGCCTGCATCTAGGCCTATCACCTTATCGCTGGTCGTATCTTTGGCGGTTAACATCAGCACGCTGGCTTCGCAATGAGCGGCTCGTAGCCGCTTACACAAGCTAATACCATCTAACGTAGGCAACATCAAATCGAGCAGTATTAAATCGTAATCAGCCGATTGAGCATAGTGCCACCCTTGCATCCCGTCTGTGGCGATATCAACACTGTGGTACTGCTGGCGTAAATCTCGAGCCAGCGGACGAGCAATCCGACTATCATCTTCAACAATCAAAACTTTCATAGTCTATTCTTCTTATCGCAGTCTGCAAAGCTACAGAAGAACGCCCTCATCGTAGATACGATTACTAGTATCTACCGCGCTAATCACCATACGATCGGAATATACACTAAAGGTTGTAAACCCTAGCTGAGAGCTGGCATGAGCTGTCCAGCCAGAACTTCCCACTGGCCGGAGCTTTGCACCATTGCCAGAAGTGACGTATGTTGTGCCATTAATCGGATTTGTTCTTTCATAGTGATGTTCGTGTCCATTGATATAGAGTTGCACACCATATTCAGAGAATATTGGTGAAAGCTCTCTCACTAGCTGAATATCAGAACTGTAGCGGCCCGATGAATAAACTTGATGGTGGCCAAATACAACTTTCCATCGTGCGGACGATTGCTCCAGTTCTTTACGCAGCCACTCAAGCTGCTCTTGCCAGAGGGCCTCTCCAGGTTGATTTTGAATTTTGGCCAGATTAGTATCCAGTGCAAAAAACTGAACCGGCTGCTGGCTAAATGTGTAATACCTTGCAGGCATGTTGTAACCAGAGTATGCAATTTGATCGATGCCTCGATTTGTTTGAAAGTCGTGGTTGCCAAGCACTGCGCGAAACTTAACGTTGTTCTGTAGCAGGTTGGCATAAGGGCGCTCAAAAACCTTGTTAACTTTCTCGATTTCACCTGCGGAATAGATGTTGTCGCCAGTCATCAAAGTTAGCGGGAAGGGCGATCGCCGCCAGTGACGGCTCATAGCCCTGGCAACGGCATATTGTCCGCGACGGCCTGTTCCTACATCGCCAATTGTCGCAAATCGAAGCACAGTCTCGTCTTGCTGAAAAGTAAGATCCTGTGCAGAACCCAATGCAGATATAATCCCACGCCTGTAGAGAGAACGACCACCCACCGCAGTTACTAGGCTGCCTAGTCCAAGGGCAAAGAGTGTTCTACGCTTCATAATGTATTGGCCTCTCAGGCTCACTTCGCCGCCACTATAAAAGGCAAATGTCAAGAACTCGATAATTCCTTGAATTTGGCCACAAGAGAGCGATCGCAGTGTCCACCTCTCGTAAGCACGTAAACTATAAGAGAAACCTGATGGCTATGAAAGTAGTATGAAAATCCTAAAGCTGATGTGTTTGACGTTGCTGCTGTTGCTAACGTCTTGTGGTGTGCTAACGCAGCGGCCTCCTGACCAGGCAGTAAAGCTCGCCATCACGCAACAGCTGACCAATGTTCAACAATCTATTGCCAAAGATCTTCGAATATCGAACAAAGGAAACGCTACCCGGCCCAATTTTGAAATCGAGAAGGTAACTGTTCGCAGTCGCCAGAAGTTAAAAGACTCCGATGCGTTAATGCGTCAATACAGCGACCAGAATATGACTGAGCTATATCGAGTTCAGGGAACTTTCAACGCCATGATAATCGGCTCTTCTGCTCAAAAAATCAGACAGGAAGGTCCTTTCGAGGTCTACCTGGGCACCGATGCAGTTCCCGATACCGAAGAGCCGGAAGCCGTTGAAACGTGGTTTCTTATTCAGCCTTGAGCTTTTTCAGGCTCTTATGCCGTAAGTTTTGAGGTAGCCTCAACCGAAGCTGCCTCAATAAAAATGCGCTTGACATCGGTATGAGCGTCTCGAATGTTTGTTTCAATGCGGCGCACGGCGGCTTCTATTTCGTCGGAGGACAGTTCATCCTTGAATTCGATGTTCAGCGCAAGCATAATATCTTGCGGGCCTAGATGAAGCGTAATCGGTGGCTCCATGCCAGAGACAGCATCGTCTGAACCAACGATTTCTTTGATGCCACTGCGGGTCTCGGGGGAAGCACTTTGGCCCACTAGCAGGCCTTTAGTTTTGGCCACTAGCGCTGTGGCAACAATAGTAAGCAGTATGCCGATAGAAATGGAGGCGATCGCATCATAAAAAGGATTGCGCGTGATTTCACTCAGCCATACCCCAGCAAAGGCGATCGCCAACCCCACCAGCGCCGCCGAATCCTCAACAATCACAATAAACGAGCTAGGGTCTTTACTATTTCCAATCGCTCGCCAAAGCCCAACGGTTTGATCGGCCTGCGATTTTTTGAACTCTCTAATCGAAACGGCCAGCGCTGCCCCTTCAAATACAGCCGCCGCCCCCAGCACGCAATAGCTCACCAGCGGATCGCTCGATAGTTCTGGAGCCTGCAAGCTACGGACACCCTGCAGAATAGAGATACCGCCGCCCAGTGCAAAAATCAGCACAGCCACCATCAGCGACCAAAAGTACAACTCCTGACTGCGACCCAGCGGGTACTGCTCATCCGGCCCTGCCTCACTTTGCTTCAGTCCGTACAGCAGCAACACCTCATTCACCGAATCCACAACGGAGTGAATGCCTTCAGAAAGCATAGCGGAGCTGCCACTGAAATAAGCGCCCACAAACTTAGCAATACCAATGGCAACGTTGGCAGCCATCGCCGCATAAATCGATGTTTTTGAAGATCCAGTAGACATAATTTGTAGAACGTTGTGCTGGGTACAGCTTAGTGAAGATTGTCATATCTTGACACCATAAGGCTTTGTAGCTTCTCTTTGCAAAGGAAAGGCTTTCACAAAAAAGCCCGAGTACGAACAGGTCATACTCGGGCAAGTCTCGTTCTCTATTTTCGATACAGATCAGCGCCTATGACCAAAGGCGACTGACCGCCTCAACAATCGCCGGAACAGAGTCTGTTGGTTCCGCATCTGTCTTCAAAAAGCCCAAATCCGCCTGGGGTTCGTTGCTATTGTTCAAAATCAACAGTGCCAGGCTGGCAATATCAACTAGGCGATCATTATCCTCGCCCAGCAGGCCCCGCAGGTCAGGAAGTGCAGGTGCTGCCTGCCTACCCAAGTACGTAAGGCCTAGCGCAGCCAGTTCACGGGTTTCCACGCTGCCGTCGGAAAGTGTAGAAATCAAAGTTGGCAAAATCAGACTGCTGTCCTCAGTAAGGGTCCAGATAGCGTCGGCTGCATACAGACGAGTCAGGGTATCGTCGCTGTTGAGCGCTTCGGTGAGGCCGGGGACTGACTGCTGGCCAATTTTGGTGAGGCTGCCTGCAATGGTTTGATTAACCTCAGAATCGGCGCCTAGCAGAGCACGGGACAGCGCAGGAATAGCAACATCTGCCAGTGGGCCAAAGTCACCCAGTGCGCCTGCTGCTGCCTTACGGACTTCGCTGTCACCGTCGTTTAGCGTTTCAGCAAGCACTGGAATCGCAGAGGATAGAACGATTTCATCGAGCTGATCGACTTTGCTAATGTCGCCAATCAGGGCTGCTGCGGTCTGCTTGGCGAGTTTGTTGGTGGCTTCGTTTTCAAGCAGATTGCCCAAAGCAGGAACTGCATCACCGCCTACTTCTACCAGCGCATCAGCAGCGATATCCTTTACCAGGCCCGTTTCGCTCTGAATAGCGGCGGTAAGCAGGTTGATTAAAACGCTTTGGTCAAGCCCAACTTTGGTAAGGGTGCTGGTTGCCAGAGCGCGAACCAGCTCGTCATCGTCCTGAAGCGCTTCTAGCAATGTGGGCGTGGCAGCTTCTGCCTCTGGGCCAATTTCGTTGAGCGCATAGGCAGCAGCAGCCCGAACGGGTGCGCTATCAGATTCTAGGGCTTTGGCTAGCTCGGGGACCGCTTCAGCGCCGCTGCTAGCAAGGGCATCGGCAGCGGCTTTGCGAGTAGTTTCACTAGGGCTGGCCAAAGAAGCGACCAGGCCCTCGAAGTCATCAGCGGGTTCGGTGGTGACGGATTCGGTGGGTGGCGTAGAGCCAGTGGCAACGTCGGGAATGTATTCGGAGGCGATCGCATTTGCCCGACCGCTGTTGACTAAAGCTTGATAAGCGATCGCAGCAATCTCAGCGCGAGTTGCATTTTTCTGTGGGTTCAGTTGCGCAACGTCTGGGTAGTTAACGACCAGCTGGCTTTCGGTCGCTGCTGCGATCGCCGCTGCGGCCCAGTCTGGAATCTCGCCACTGTCGGCAAATGCTGTGAGCGCTTCGCCGGTAGCACCTGTGGTGTCAATGCCCAAACCGCTGGTGAGCGATAACAGGACCTCCAGGCGAGTAATGGGTTGATCGAGGCCGAAGGTCCCATCGGGGTAACCACTCAGGAAGCCTTTTGCATAGGCAGAGGCGATCGCTTCTGAGGCCCAGTGGTCTGCCGGTACATCGCTAAACGTAATCGGATCTCGCACTGCCTCAGTCGGAAAGCCACCACTCAAAATGGACGCAAACTGTGCCCGTGTCATTTCCTGATCGGGGCGGTAAGTACTGTCGGGAAAGCCACTGATAATGTTGGCTTCTGTCAGTGCTTGCACATAGGGACTCGCCCAATAAGTACTGTCGATGTCCATGAAGCGGCTTTGCGCGGCAGCAGGCAACGTGATGGCCATACTGACCGCTAGTGTGCTGGAGAGGGCGATCGCCTGGTTGATATAGTTGTTGTTACTAAACATGACGAGATCCTGATGTGTGAGGGGATTCACTAATGTGTTAGCAGAATATCCCATTCACCCCAGTCGGGACCAGATCACAGGGTCGGTTTCGTACTGTGGTCCTAAGTTAGAACAAAAAACGCTTGTGAATGGCTCAGTTCTAGCAATATTTACCGAGTCAGCAGCGTCCAGACCAACCGATCGTCACACTCCCAGCAGCCACTCCCGACAGTCGGCCTCTCGCTATTGTCTTCTTCTATTCTTTAACAGCGTTTGCCTGCAAGTCGTGCATACTGACGTACTTAACCGCAGCGACATTCGTAGAGGCCAGCACCACCGGGGGGGCAACGCCATCGTCTAGCGCCTCTTTCCAACGAGTGGCGCACAGGCACCAGCGATCGCCCGGCTTTAGCCCAGGAAAGTTGTACTCGGGTCTGGGCGTACTCAGGTCATTTCCTTGTGCCTTTGTATAGGTTAAAAAGGCTTCTGTCATCTCAGCGCACACCACATGCACACCCGCATCCTGTGAACCCGTATGGCAAGAGCCATCACGATAAAACCCCGTCATCGGATCGGTACAGCATGGCTTCAGGCGTCCACCCAAAACGTTGTCACTCACAGGCATAGGAATCGGCCTCTTTAATTTTTACGCCCTAATTTTCTCATAAATAGCAGGTCGTAGCGACGCCGACCTGATTTGATATCAGGCTTTAGCGGCTCTGTTCGTTTGCCTCAAGCATCTGCGAATACTGACCCGGCACAATCACCAAAAACAGTAGCCACCACACTGCTATCACGCCAGCGACTGGCAGCGTAATCCACAGCCGATGCAACAACAGCCAGGAGGCGACTGGAATCGCAATACCCGTGAGTATTATCGACCAGGGCTGACACCACCACGGCTTTAGCTGCCACATAGAATCTGGCATTTCTTGCTGGCTCGTCTTCTCAGAGCTCATTTCCTGTCCTACTGTCATGACTTCACTGCTCCAATAATCTCGACCGGCTCAATATCATCTGCCAGCTCAAATCCAAAAATCTGCGAATAAAACGACAGCTCTGCGTCCAACGCCCGCTTTATATTCTCCGCTTTGCGGAACCCGTGTTGTTCGCCTTCAAACAGTAAATAAGAGACCGGAATCCCCTTCACTTTAAGTGCATTCACCATCTCCTCTGCCTGGTTCGGCGGCACAATTTTATCCTCAGACCCTTGCAAAAAGATAATCGGACAAGAGAGCTGATCCACAGCGTTAATGGGCGATCGCGCTTCGTACACATCCTTTTTCTCCGGATACGGCCCCACCAAACTATCCAAATAGCGTGATTCAAACTTGTGAGTTTCAGCCGCTAGTGCGCTCATATCGCTCACGCCATAATAGCTAGCGCCTGCTTTAAACACTTCTCGAAACGTCAGTGCAGCCAGCGTTGTATAGCCCCCAGCACTACCACCATCAATGGCCAAACGATCTTTATCTGCCTTTGCCTGTTCTACTAAATAAAGGGCTCCGTTGGTCGCATCGTCAACATCGACAATTCCCCAGCGCTTCTTGAGTCGGTTACGATAGGCGCGGCCATAGCCAGTGCTACCACCGTAGTTCACATCTAGCACCGCAAAACCGCGACTGGTCCAATATTGAATAGACGGGTTCAAGGCACTAGACGCAGCAGCAGTCGGTCCACCATGAGTTTTAACCAGCAGAGGTGGCTGCTCTGTTACCAGCGTTTCATAGTCTTTGTTTTGGGGGCGATAGTAAATGCCATAGGCATTCAACCCGCCTGTTGTTGGGAAAGAAATAACCTCAGGTTCAGATAGATAGCCCGCTTCGATTTCCAACGTGCTCGACTTTCTGAGCACCGTAGTCTGTAGCGTGTCCAGGTTCAGCCGAACAACCTCGCTAGGCCGGGTTGTACTCGCACCCAGAAAAACGGCAACACCTTTACCCACCTGCAAACTACCAATGCCGCAGTAGTCAATGTCTAGTTCGTCCATCGATCTGGCAAGGGTGTCTAGTCTCGCCAGCTTTCTAATGCCTTGTTCTACATAGGTACACAAGATAGTCGTGTTGTCTTCAAAGCCATAGCTGCTTTGGCCAAAGCTCCACTGCGGACCCGAGAACTCGGCTTCCATTGGAAACAGCGGCTCACCCCTTTCTCCTTCCCATCGATACAGATTCCACCAGCCTGTCGCATCACTAATAAAGTGCAGTGTGCCACCAGGCGACCACCGAGGCTGACACACAGATTCTTTTATATTGCCAACCAGCTTACGAGGACGGCTTAGGCCACCGTCTTCTTTTACGGTTGCTAGCCATAGCTCTGTGCCATCCCAGGGCATCTGCGGATGATTCCAGGTAATCCAGGCCAGTTCTGTGCCATCTGGACTCAGCCGAGGCGATGAGTAAAAGTCGTTGCCACTGACAATGATTTTAGGAGTACCGCCTGCGAGGGGGATAGTCGCGATCGCATTAATCGCCTCTCCTGACTGCCGATGGTCTTCTGTCACACAAATCAACTGCTCCCGTTTTGTATCCACAACGGCATCGGCATACCTTAGCCCCGCTGCTGGAGTCACCTCAGGGGTCAACGGCACAGGCTCCTGCCCCGCTTTCTGCACATACAGCCGCTGATCGGTAAAGTTAGAGAAATAAATAGTGCCCTTGTGTACCAGGTAAGCACCGCCGCCATACTCATGCACCCGAGTGCGCACGTTAAATGGCGCAGGAATCAAATCGTTGACAGTACCCAGCTCGTCTTCAGGGCCGTAGCGAACCACCAGCTGACGGCCACCTTCTGTTGGCCTTAGCTCACTCCAGTAAATATCGGCACCATCCAGCTGCACCTTGCCCAACCTAATAGAGCTAGAGACGATTAAATCTGAAGTAATAGGAGATTGCCAGCTGCCGTAAGGAGTTGTCTTAGTCATAGTGGAATAGTTGAGCCGGTAGAAATAGAAAGAAGCGGACCGTCATGAGCTTAACGCTGCGAGCTGCACTCTGCTCAAACCAATTACCAAAGTTGATGCATACTGTCCACTTTGATCGTGCGAAATAGGACGGCTACGCTAGGCTATAAAAAATATTAGCAACTTTGTTTCTTACTGAAGAGCAAACCTCCTATGTCTTCTAGAACCGTCCTGCTGTTAAGTAGTGCTTTGATGGCTGGCCTGAGTGCTGCCAGTATGCCTGCTATAGCCCAAACCTCTGAACCGCTGCCCGATGTAGAACCCACTACCGAAGGCACTGCCGTACCCACAGAAGCCCGGTTTGAATGTCAGCTATCTAACGGACAGTACACCGTGATGTACCTGCCCGAGAACCAGCCCGGCAGCTCGTACGTATGGGCTACCCCCGGGGAAATGGGCGGTGGCTGGACCGCCGAAAAACGCTGCTTCACCATTAGCGAGCGTCTAGAATCTTACCGACCTGAAGGGTTAGCAGAGCTTCAGGTTGGCACAGAAAATGGTTACGATACCGTATGTGCAACCACCGAGCAGTTTCCTAGCCTGTGCAAAATCGTATTCACCGTTCCGCCCGGCCAAAACCCGGTTGTCACTCGCGACCTAGTATTCGAGAATCTGGCCCTGGCAGACGGCGGTACAGATACAACAGTCGTCAACACCTTTGTCGGCAATGACAATAGTGACCTGTTAGGAGAGATTAGCAGCGTAATAAATGGCTATCCGCTTTCGGGCGGTGCTAGCTCAACGCCAGTCAACGATGGCATCAACCTAAAGCCATTCCTGTCACCAGCTGATGGAGGTACTGGCGAAGCGCTTACTACGCCTGCTGTCCCTGGGCGATCGCTAAACCCAGATAACTTCCGCTAAGAATCTGCTGACGCGGTAAACCAATCACTTTCTAGCTATCTTCTACAACTGCAAAAGCCCTCTAAGTGTTAGTACTCAGAGGGCTTTTGAGGATTTGAGGCTGCTAACCACAAGGTATAACTTGGGATGCTAGCGGCTTACGCTAGTTCACTGACTTCAGATAGATTGCTGTTGCGCTTGAGCTTTTTGGCTAGGAATCCAACCATTAGCAGGCCACCAATTACAGAAGATTCAGGAATTTCCTGAGGGGTATCGTTGTCTTCGATGCTCCACTCTATGCCAGCGATCGCACCACTACCCGGATACTTGAACTCAATGTTTTCTACGCGCATATTAGCAAAGTAGTTGGCATCCAAATCAAACTGGTAGAGGGAGTTATTGCCACGCTTGGTGCCCATCTGAGTGATGGTGACACCATCTTGCTTGAAAGACGTTCCTTTAGCATTTCCGTAAGCGGCTTCGTGACCTTGAATCAAGGACTTAACATCGATATCAAATCCGCCATCAGCACCTGTGCCTTTTATGCTGATAGCAGCACTATGGCCGTCATCGTCTACATCCATCAGTGAAAAGCTGTTAAATAGGACGCTGTGATCAAATTCAAACTTGACAGTACCGCCCTTCGCTTCGTCATCTGCACGGTAGTAGCCATTACTATTGTAAAAATCGTTATTACCTTTTACATAAGTACCGTCGCCCTTATAGTAGCCGTTGTCTTGTTCTTGAATAATCAGAAGATTACCTTGCTCCTCAGTACCCCATGTACTTCCAGAACGGAGGTCATTGTCTTTAAGCCCCCCCGAACGAGGGTCGCTTTCATGCTCGGCATTGTTAGTAGAGTTATAGGTGTTGAACAGCGCTGCACCATGTGTGCGACCGCTAGTCCCTGTAATGTTTTTTAGGCCCATGCCAGACCACTGGGTAGTAACAAGCGAACCATCGGTATTGTAGAGCACCTCTCCACCATTAGCACCTTGATCGAAGTCAAGAGTGTAGGTAGCCGCATGAGCGGTAGATGGCATTGTTGTCGCCACCCCAGTTGCTAATAGCGTAAGACCAGCCGTAAGTGCTAGTCGTTGTGTCTTGGTTGTTGGAGAAGTTTTCATATGTAATAGAAAAGAGCGCAACTTAAGACGAAGCGCTACTGAATAGAGCATTTACTCGTTCAGTCAAACAGTTTTGCTGCAAGAGAGAGAACGTAAAAATACGCAGATTTGCCGAAAAAGACTATAACTTTAAATATGTAAAAAAGAGAAGATAAACAGCGTTCGGCACAGAGAAAACATGAGGATAATAGTTGATGAATTGCATAATTACCTCAAGATTTTTTACGTCTACAAGAGAGTTTGAACATATCAGTAAGTGAATACATAGGGATGTTAGATATATAACTTGCTTGTTTTTGCGGATTGCCTTCGCATCTGCTTGCCTTTGTTTGCGTGATTTTACGCCTGCATGAGAAACGGCTGCTTTTGAGTTCAAAATAAACTCTTGTTTTAGCTGTACATGCAGAACGTGTAAAGCACTCTCAAAAAGGACTTAAAGAAGAAGGCCATTGAATTCAAAAAAACTTCAGCCCTTATGTAGCAGAGATCTTGTCGCATATATGCATATCTTTTGTTATGTAAAAAGACTGGTAACTTTACTAGCAAAAATACTGAGAACACCTGTATTTTTCTGTGATTTTTGTCTTTGACGTAATGCGTCTTCTCAGTGTCTTTAATGATACTTCCGTAGTATTAACGAGGGTGATCGCGAGTTTCACTGAATAGCTTAGGTATGTGGATTTGCATTTGTACGGAGCTATTACAACAACACATGAAACCTAATATTTTCTCATCTGCTTTAGTCGGCACTACTGTTATTGCTGCCGCGCTTGGTGCGGCCAATCCAGCAGAGGCGTTTGTTCTTGCCAACACAAAGGGCAGCTGGGACAACGCTAAAATCTCTGCGGGCTATACCATTGGTTCTGATGGCTATGCAGCTAGACCGTGGAATGACGTTATTTTTCAAGAGAATGGTAATGACAGTCAGGTTCGCTGGGGCGATTCTGTATACGGTTCTAATGAAACATGGGCTTATAACTATGCCGACCGTATGGCTGGCCATAACTACGATTATGGCTGGTATACCAACCCCAATGGATACTGGGTTGAAGGCTGGCATCACTATGACTATGTATCGGAGTATGAAAAGAAGAGTGGTTTAGGCTTTGAAGGCGTTAGCGGTCTTTCGATTGATACTGGTGACATTTTCAACGTGGGTTCGTTAACTCACTTTAACCAGACTATTTGGACTAACGGTAAGATTGCGACCAGTGCCGAGCTTAGTCTTGAGCTGGACTTTGGTGCTAATAGTATTGGCACTCAGGTTTTTGACTTTACGCTGAACATTGATGAAACTGACAATGATCAGGCTGTATGCCCTTATCAGACGTCTGGCTATGGCTGTTCTGACAAAATCACCTGGGATTTTGCTATCGACCAGGAGAGTTCCTTTATGTACGAAAATGAAGAGTACACGCTAGAACTGATTGGTTTTTCTGAGCAAGTAGCAGCTAGCAGTATTGTGAATGAGTTTATATCGAACGAAAAAGCTGACAATTCGGCAAATTTGTTCGCTCGACTGATCAAGGTTGATACCACCCAAGATATTCCTGAGCCTGCCTCAATTTTGGGCTTGGCTGGTCTTGGTTTGTTTGCAGTGACTTCTCGCAAGAAGCGTGTAAGTCAGCTTTTAGAAAAGTAAAGCAACCCTCTGTCAGGTCAATGCATCATCCATCAGAGGTAGAGTATCGTAGCATTCACTGCGCGATACTCCACCTTTTTTCTTTTCGTTTGGACTTTTGCTGAGCTTTTTAATCTGGCTTTTTTGAAGGGTGCTAAAATTTATAGCGATTGGTAATGTCGTAAGTAATACACCAACTGCTATAGACGTCCTTTTTATGAATGTTGCTCAGCTCATTGCTCAAGATTTGTCAGTGCAACTATATCAGGTAGAGGCTGCGCTGGCTTTGTTTGCAGAAGGCGCGACGGTCCCTTTTGTTGCTCGCTATCGAAAAGAGCGAACGGGCGAGCTAGACGAAATTCAACTGCGTCAGATTGCTAGTCAGTATGAGTATCTGAGTGAGCTGGCAGCACGTAAGAAGACAATTTTAGAGGTGATCGACCAGCAGGGAGCCTTAACGCCTGCACTTAAGCGAAAGATTGAATCAACTCAGAGCAAGACTGAGCTAGAGGATCTTTATCTGCCGTACAGGCCCAAACGACGAACCCGGGCTACGATCGCAAGAGAGAAGGGTTTGGAGCCCCTGGCCAACCGGCTTGATGCGCTGAATATGCAGGGAGAGGCTGTTTCTGATTTGGATGCGATCGCCCGTCCCTACGTCGGAGAGCTGGTATGTTCATCTGAAGAGGCACTACAAGGCGCAGCGGATATTTTGGCAGAAGCCATGGCTGAGCAAGCAGCCCTAAGATCTTATGTTCGTCAGCATTTGTTGAACAAAGGTTTGTTCGTATCCAAAATAAAATCCGATTATCCAGAAGGCTCAACGAAGTACGAGATGTATCGGAGCTATCAGATTGCAGTCAGTAAAATTGCACCGCACAATTTACTGGCACTGCTCAGAGGGAGCAATGAAGGCATTTTGAAAGTGTCTATAAGCTTTGATGAGACAGCGGTTTTGGATTATTTGCTGGGTAGTCAGCTGCGATCGCACGACAGGGTGTTGAGACAGTTCTACGCTGATTGGGTAAAAGATGGATTCAATCGGCTGATGAAGACTTCGCTAGTCAACGAAGTCATTGTTCAGAAGAAAGCCTGGGCAGATGAGGCGTCTATTGAAACCTTTGCAGATAACTTGCGAAACCTGCTTTTGGCGGCTCCAGCGGGGATGGAGGCGACACTGGGGGTTGATCCCGGATTTAGAACAGGGTGTAAAGTCGCGGCCATTGACGCGACAGGTCGATTTTTAGAATATGAGGCAATTTACCCTCACTCTGGAGAGGGCCGTCGCCTGGATGCAGTTAAAGTCTTACGTCGCTTAATTCGCAAGCACGACATTCGGCTAATTGCCATAGGGAACGGCACAGCCAGTCGTGAGACTAATGAGTTTATTGCAGAAGCGATCGCTGAGCTAGAGATTCAACCGATTAGCGTTATTGTCAACGAGTCTGGGGCTTCTATTTACTCAGCCAGTGAGGTTGCTATTGCAGAATTCCCTTCGCTAGACGTGACCGTAAGAGGCGCAATTAGCATTGCTCGGCGTTTGCAAGATCCTTTGTCAGAGCTCGTGAAGCTAGCCCCTAAGTCAATTGGGGTAGGCCAGTATCAGCACGATGTGGACCAAAGGAGACTTAAGCAAAAGCTAGACGATACCGTTGAAAGCTGTGTTAACTACGTAGGCGTTGATCTGAATACGGCTTCGCGAGAGCTATTACAGTACGTATCTGGCGTTAGTAAAACGGTTGCTAATAATATTGTGAGCTTTCGCAACGAGGTGGGTAGATTCGATGATAGAAAAACGCTGTTAAAAGTAAGCAAGCTAGGACCCAAGGCTTACCAGCAGGCCGCTGGTTTTTTGCGTATTCGTGATGGCACAAATCCGCTGGACAATACAGCCGTGCACCCCGAAAGCTACGGTATTGTGCGACAAATTGCAACGGACCTGGCTGTGCGGCTTTCGGAGATTTCAAACGCGACCGAAAAGTTCAAGACAGTTGATTTGGCAGCGTATACAACGGATCAGATTGGCGAACCTACGCTCAGAGATATCCTATCAGAGCTAGAGAAGCCTGGACGAGATCCAAGAGCTCAGTTTGTCTATGCGACGTTTAAAGCAGGCATTCACGAACTCAACGATCTTAAAGAAGGCATGGTACTAGAAGGTGTTGTGACTAATGTTGCAAACTTTGGTGCCTTTGTGGACATTGGCGTTCACCAAGATGGGCTGGTGCATGTATCACAGATGGCCGATAGATTTGTGAAAGACCCGAAGGAAATTGTGCATGTTGGTCAGGTCGTGCAGGTGCGCGTGATGGAGGTGCAAGAGACCCTCAAGCGAATTGGACTGAGTATGCGATTATCTGAAGCGGCAGGCGGTGTGTGTGGCCAAAGTACATCGCAACCCCATTCCCACAGTAGGTCTTCTAGAAAACATCAGCTTGTTGCAAAACCTGTAAAATCTCAAAAAGGGCCTCAAAAAAAGAAAGTAAACCCGGCTAGCCTGCCTAGAACAAAGCATAGGTCACGGAACCAGCCAGAGAATGACCACAGCAGCAATAAAGACTATAATCCGGAAGATTTGAAGAATCGGTTTAACAAAAGACGACCTTAAATAAGAATATTATTCACTGTGACTCAAAGAGTAACAATTCTACCTTTTGATGCTAGTAAGGTTCAGGTGTTACGCTAGTATTATTGTCTATAAACAAGATATCACCTCTGTATTTTCACTTATGACTCAAACCGTATTGCCTCAGTTGAAGGAAATTGCTTCAGACTTGGCGGCTCAAGAAGCATCTTTGATTGAAAAGCTAGCAGAAGTCCGCGATAAGCTAAACGGCGTTCGCTCTGTTTTACCCTTGTTTGGCGAAGATGCGATTGCCGATGGTGCCCAGCCTGAAAAGTCTGAGAAGGTGTCTGTAGCAAAAGCTGGTTCTTCTTCTACCGCTACTAGTGCCTCCAAGGCCAAAACTAAGTCTGCGCGAGGTCGCAAAACGACGCAGAAATCAACGGCTAAAACCACCACAAAGAAATCTCCTAAAGCGACTGCCAAAAAAACTAAAGTCGGCAAAAAGAAAGATGGTCGAACAGCCAGCTGGCAGAAGTTTACTAGACCAGGGGTCAAGGAAAAGACCGTCCCTGAGGCTGTTCGACTTGTGTTAGAGACTCAGCCTGATAAGTCGTTTAAAATTGCAGAAGTCATGGACTCGCTATTTAAAGAGGACATGCCAAAACAGCAATACCTGAAGGCCCGTAACCGAATCTCTAACATTCTTTCTGGCGGCGTACGTGATGGAGAATGGTATAAGGGCGACAGAGGTACGTATAGCCTGACAGCGCAGTAGCATCTCCATTGCTTATAAAGCAATAGAAGTACCAAAAAATAGAGCAGAGAGTGATTTTATTGTCGTTTCCTGCTCTATTTTTTCTATTTCTGGTTTCTATTGCTTCAGTAGATTTTTCTTTATGGACACAAATATTGCCTGATAAAGGCTCGCGTAGCGGCTGACATCGTTAAGTAATGCGGATTAGCGGGTGCGTATTCTTCATGGTCGGCGTTAGCAACAATCGAGGCGTTGAGAACGACGCTAGCATGAGGGATGCCCCTGAGTGCCAAGAGAATAGCATTACTACCCGGATGATTATCAATCAGGCGTTTGACGCCTCTAAACTTTGCCGACTGATCAGTCGTCGAATGAACGATAAAGAGCGGTAGCTTAAGGTCGCTGAACTTTACTATGCTGGCACCGGCTTTACCCGTAGCGTAGTACTGGTTGATGTTTTGGATAACTTCTGCTAACTGAGAGGCCCCCTCGTAAAATAAAACAGAGTATTTGTAGGGATTTTCTCCAATCCCGTAGTGCTCGTCTCCTTCACCGGCTTTTTGATCGTCCAGGATCATGGTTAGCTGGTCTTTTACAGTTTTTTCGAGCCAGATGGTCTGGTCGCTCAGCCGAGCAATGATTCTACCGGCTTCAGTTTGTAGCAGTAGCTGTTCTGCTGTGCCAATATCCAGAGCCGCTGAGTATAAGAACAATCCCCCAGTAACCGAGCCTGGAGAGCGAATGGCTTTGTGAACGCATAAGGCCCCGCCTGTGGAAAGCCCGCCCATGGAGATCCGATGGCCTAAGCCTGCTGCAATGTTGCACATGGCATCGACCTCAGTGCACCAGTCGCTGTACTGAAGCTGACGAAAAGCACGACCTGGACGCTGGAGGCCATGGGCAGGCAGTAGGGGAAGGACGACATTGAACCCAGCTGTGGCAAAATCTTCGGCGATCGCCTGCATATAAAAAGGTGAGTCGGTCAGTCCGTGAATAAGAACAATTACGTTTTCAGTCGCTTTGCCATGATGAAGAACCTTAGCATGATTTCCAGCAGCGGATCTGTGTAGTGTCGGAGACCAGCTGGTGAGGACGTTGACTGTATCTTGCTCAGAACTGAGTTGGGTCTGACTTGGTGATGAAGAATGAAGTGGGTAGACAGATTTGCTCGTAACCGCATCTGACCAACGTCCAGCATAGTGAGATGTAAATTGCTGAAGCGCCGAGTTAATTGTCATAAGTTTTGATGACTAGCCATCAATCGAACTATCAATTGAGTCACAATTCTATCGAATTTTTGGCGGTGCATCAGTTTATTTTGCCAGCTTGGTTTACTGGCTGTGGCTGGGCGTAATGGGTTCGCCTCAGAAAAACTACTTTTGATAGGGTGATTGGTGAGCTAGGGTGCCCTTAGCATGACAGGTACTGTTTCATGCTGTGAGGAAATGCTTATCGAATAAGGACACCCTTTTGAAGGCGGTTTATATGCCTGGAATAGCAGATAGTTCGCCTTTTAGTTCTTCTACCGTAAAGCTGGTGGCATCTAGCCACTCCTTTGCAGTGAAGCGATATCCATTTTTTTGAGCTGTTTCTACAAACACATCGAGATTAGGAGATGCGTTTAGCTTTTGTTTGAGTTCAGGATTTACTAAATAATAGGTAAGCCCCTGGGCTTTGCCGGGGAGACTATCCAGGTTTGACCGTGAGCGTCAACAGTAAGAAATTCTCCTTGCAAGAGGTCATCAGCCTCCAAAAAACCGCAAGGAGAATGAGATGGATTACAAGAAGCTAAACCATACGAAATGGAATTGCAAGCACCACGTAGTGTTTATTCCGAAGTATCGGAAGAAGGTGATTTTCGGACATCTACGGCAACGATGAGGAGAAATCTTTCATGAGCTAGCCCGCCAGCGAGAAAGCGAAATCATTGAAGGCCATCTGATGAAAGACCATGTTAGTAGTTTTTGCCTGCGGACAGCTTCGATATAGCAACAGCGTCATCCGGGCACATAGCAATCGGTAGCTGAATGACAAATTCAGCGCCTAGCTCCGGGTCGGAATCGCACCATATCTTGCCGCCGTGCTTTTCTGTCACAATTTGATAGCTAATTGATAGGCCAATGCCTGCGCCCGTCCCCACTGGCTTGGTGGTAAAAAAGGGATCGAACACTTTATCGCGAATCGCTTGCGGAATAAAAGAGCCTGTATTCGAGATTCTGATGGCAACGCAGTCACTGCCTACAGTATCTGTTTGAATACGAATTCGGGGAGAAAAGGTAATGACTTTATTCTTATTCTCCTTTCTCTGCTGGGCCATACTGCTTTTAATGGCGTCAATCGCGTTGCCAATAACATTCAAAAACACCTGGTTAATCTCTCTGGCAAAGCAAGAAACCGGCGGTAACACGCTGTAGTCTTTTACAATTTCTATTGCCGGGAAATCTGCCTGAGCCTTCAATCGATGACCCAAAATAACCAGCGTACTGTCAAGGCCATCATTGATATTGACCGCTTTCATTTCAGATTCGTCTTTTCGAGAGAAATTCCTCAGGCTCAATACAATCTCTCGAATCCGTTGTGCCCCAGACTTCATGGAGTCCAAAACATTGGGCAAGTCTGTCTTAACAAAGTCAAGATCAATCAGGTCTTCTTCCTCTTTGATTTCTTCAGGGGGATCAGGAAAATGCTGTTTGTATAGCTCAATTAGACCAAACAAATCCTGGACATAGGCCTTTGCAGGAGCGACGTTGCTGTATATAAAGCCCACCGGATTGTTGATTTCGTGGGCTACCCCTGCCACCATCTGGCCCAGGCCTGCCATTTTCTCCATATGCACCTGCTGAGGCATCTGCTGAAGCTTTTGCACCAGATTTTTTAATTCTTCTACCTGGTGCTTTATTTTGGCATCACGATGTTTGAGCTGTTCGGCCATATCGTTAAAACCCGTGGCCAGCATGGCGACTTCGTCGTTACCACTAACGGGTAAGCGCGCCGTAAGATCGCCACTTGCCAGCAATTGGGTTGCCGCCGTAAGGTTAGTGATGCGCCGAGTAATTAGCTTCGTAATCCCCAAGCCAATCGCCACCATTGCCAAGGCACCGACCGAACCAAAGCTACCTACAATCAGCCACATTTGACGCTGCGAGGTTTGAAATTCGTTTAGTGGTGTGAGTACAACCGCTTTAATTTGACCATCTGCGATTTGAGGAAGCGGGATGATCTGGCTGAGGTAAGCTGCGTTGGCAATGCTAATTTGTTGAATGTCAGATGATTGGGCCGACCAGTCTACAGCTGTACTGATGGCCCCATAGGAATGATGGTCGCCAGAGAGTGTTGTTGCAATAACGTTTAAATCTTTAAGTAAAACAATGTGTTGACGGCGGGCACCTCGCATTTCTGTGAGGACTTCGGGTGTGAGGGCATAGCCTACCAAAATACTGCCAATGGTTTCTCGACTGGAGTCAATGGAGAGGGTTTTGATGAGGAGAGGGGGCGTGTCCTTAGGGGCCAGTAGGGTTGTGACAACCAACCCTTTTTCTACCATTGCGATCGCATCCCCATCTTGCAAATCAGCAGCATCCACCACAGAACTTCTCAGGTTAGAGAGTAGCTTCCCCTTACGATCAACTATTTTGATCAAATCCAGGTCAAAGCTAAACCTGAGGGGTAACACTACCTGTAGTAGCTTCTGTTCTTCTTCGGCATCAATGGCTTCTATAACCGCATCAATCTCAACAATCGACTTCGTCTTGAAGCTCAGTATCTCCTGAGCGTTCTCTATCTCTTTTGAAATTTGAACGGCGGCCACCTGAGTTTCTCTTTTCAGCGCCTTGGTATCTTCACGCGTTTTTGCATAGCCTACCAGCACAGTGCCCGCAACCCACATGCCCAAGAAGACCGACAGCATGGGAAGCAAAATTTTACCGGCCAGGGGCAGCTTAGAGTAGCGCAGGTTAATCACAGTGGCTAAAACCGTAGAGATATAAGGTGAGCTGGAAATTTTGTATTTAGGAATCTGCTTTGGCCATTGCAGCAAACCCAGCAGCTTCGAGGGCGCTTGAGCCAGCTTCGCTGAAAATGAAATCGATGAAGCCTTGTGTTGTTTCAGAAGGTGCCTTGTACCACACAATGCCGAGGGTTCGATGCATTTCGTAGTTGCCAGAGTCTATGCTGTCGGCGGTGGGGGTAACGCCGTTTAGGCTGATGTGGTTAATGGGTAGCGATTGCGTGGTTGCCTTTGCCAGGGAGAGCGTGCCGATGCTGTGCGGTGTTGTTTGCAGCGCATCGATAATGCCAGATTCCCGGTTTAGCATGATGGCGTTGGGCGCATTTTCAAGCTCATCGCCCAGATAGTACTTTCGCAGGAGTCGCTTAGCGGAGGTATCTTCGGCCCTGTCCAAAACGACAATGTCAGCGTCGGGGCCACCCAGGTCTTTCCAGTTAGTGACTTTGCCGCTGTAAACGTCTTGTAGGTTTTGGGTGGTGAGGTTATCGACGCCGGTGACGCTGGGGTGAGTGCCTACGAGCAGGCCGTCCTTGGCGATGGGCTGGTAGGTGAGCTGACTGTCGGCTTCTTCGGGTTTGGGCGATCGCGTCACCGTCCCAATTTCTGCAAAGCCTTCCTTCACCGCTTCTATGCCGCCGCCCGACTGGCTAGAGTCCAGAAAGATGACTTCTACGCCTACTGCCTTTTTTGTGTAGGCGTCGGCAAGCAGTTCTAGTGCGGGGTAGGGAGTGCTGGCGCCGATAATCGTAATAGTTTGCTGTGCCGACTGGCTCGTGGGGGTTGGGCCATCGGCAGTATCTTGAAGGCCGATGACGGCTGGGGTGCTATTGCAGCCTGTAGTTAGCAACACGAGGGTGCCCAGCAGTGCAGATAACGCTTTTATATGCTTCATTTTGCGGCTCGAACTAATTTACTGGCTTGAACTAACCCATGCTGGCTAGTGTTTACCAAATATTTATACTCGGGTATAGCTTTCCCAGTTAAGGGCAAGGTTGTATGTATCAACGGATTAGATGCTGAGTTTTTTATTCCGTCGGGCACATGTCCTACCAGCAATTCTGAATTCAGGCCATGAAAAGCAAGACTGTGAACAATTCGCGAAGCTTACTTTAATGTTGCCTTCTGCGATCGCCGAATAAACAGCTTCTCTACTTCTAGCCACACAAACAACAACAAACTAAAGCCCACACATACCATGAGCTCTGTCACCGAAATATAGTGTGTACCGAAGAAATTGCGTAGAACAGGCATATATATCAATAGCAGTTGTAGAACAGAAGTAACGGTAACCGCCAGCAGTACATAGGGATTACTCCACTGAGACATTTCAAACACAGGGCGGCTAGATCGCACCGAAATCGCATGACCCATCTGCGCCAAACACAGCATCGTAAATACCATCGTTTTCCAGCGCTCCGCCGATAGCCCAGAGCCAAACACACGGTGCGTATACCCGTAAGACCACAGCATCAGCGAAATCGCCAAAATCGCAAACACAATCCCGATTCGCAGCATATAAAGGCCCAACCCCCGCGCAAAAATACTCTCCTTCGGGTCGTGTGGCGGATGGTTCATCATGCCTGGCTCTGGGGGCTCCATAGCAAGCGCCAACGCCGGAAACCCATCCGTCACTAAGTTCATCCACAAAATTTGCAGCGGCGTCAGCGGCACAGCCACAATCGGCAGCAGCAAAGGCGACAGCGCAATGGTAATCACCTCACCAATGTTAGAGCCCAGAATATACTTTACAAACTTGCGAATGTTGCTGTACACCACTCGCCCTTCTTCCGCCGCCGCCACAATGGAAGCAAAGTTGTCGTCTAGCAGCACCATGTCGCTCGCTTCTTTGCTCACGTCCGTGCCCGTAATGCCCATGGCAATGCCGATATCTGCCTGCTTGAGCGCAGGGGCATCATTCACGCCATCGCCGGTCATGGCGACTACCTGATTTTGAGCCTGCAAGGCCTGCACAATTCGCAGCTTGTGCTCTGGAGATACGCGGGCGTATACGCTAGTCGAGCTCACGACACTTTCTAGCTCGTGGGTGCTCATAGCCTCTATCTGCTGTCCAGTAAAGACACTTTCGTCGTCAGGCATTGTGCTATTGGCAATGCCTAGCTCCATCGCGACGGCCTTTGCGGTCAGCGGATGGTCGCCGGTAATCATAATCGGTCGGATGCCCGCTTGCGAGCAACGTTCTACGGCACCTTTTACCTCGGGTCGAGTAGCGTCGGCCATCGCAACGAGCCCCAGCCAGATCAGATGCGTTTCTGTAGTGAGTTCGTCTATATGTTCGATACTGTCTGAGCTGTTACCGTCAAGGGGCTTGTAGGCAAAGCCCAAAACTCTTTTTCCCGCTGCGGCCAGCTCGTCTACCTTAGAAAGAATTTCCTGGCGATCGCTCTCTTCAACCTTACGAGCTGATTTTCCAGTGCGATCACACCGCTCCAACAACAGCTCCGCAGACCCTTTAGCCAGCACCATATAATCTGCACCTATCCCCAGTCGATTCTCGGCAGGCACCTGCACCACCACACTCATTCGCTTGCGAGCAGACGAAAACGGAAACTCTTCTTTCCGAGGAAACTCATTGTCTAGCGTTTTCTTTTCCAGTCCGGCCTTAGCCGCAAGCGTCACCAGCGCCCCTTCCGTCGGATCGCCCACAATCGCCCACTGCTGCTGACCAGGGGTCGTTTCTTGCGTTTGTAGGGCTGCATCATTACACAAAGCACAGTTCAGCAATAACAGCGCCAGCGCAGGTTTGGCCAAGGGTTCAACAGATTTACCTTTATCCCCAAGCTGAAATTCACCCTCTGGCACATAGCCCTCACCGCTCACCATAAAATCTTTTTCAAACGGCAGCCCAGTCACATGAACAGACTGCACCACCATCTTATTTTGGGTAAGTGTGCCTGTTTTATCGGAGCAAATAGTTGTCACCGAGCCCAGCGTTTCCACCGCCGGCAAACGGCGAATGAGGGCCTGCCTTTTTACCATGCGCTGCGTGCCTAAGGCCAGCGTCACCGTAATCACGGCGGGCAGGCCTTCTGGCACCACAGCCACGGCCATACTTAGCGACACAGTCAGCAACTCTTCAAAGGCAGGCCATCCCATGGCCCAGGTGCCACCGACCACAACCAAAGTAACCAGCGTCAGCGAGCCAACCACCAGCGTATTGCCCAGCTGCTTTAGCCGCTGCTGCAATGGAGTCGCCAGCACCGACACCGACTGAATCATGGTGGCAATTTTGCCGAGCTCAGTCTCCATACCGGTGCGGGTCACCAGCATTTGGCCGCGCCCGTGGACAATTTCGGTGCCTTGAAACACCAAATTCTTACGCTCTGCCAGGTCAACATCTTCTGCCAGCTGGACGTGGGCATTTTTCTCTACAGCAGTGGCTTCTCCGGTGAGGGCAGATTCTCTCGCTTGCAGAGAAGCAGACTGTAGCAGGCGACCGTCGGCAGCAATTTGGTCACCCGCTTCTACAAAAACCACATCACCCGGCACCAAACGCTTAGCAGAAATTTGCTGCCGCTGGCCGTCTCGCAAAACGCTTACATCTGGAGAAGAGAGATCTTTGAGGGCAGACAGCGCCTGTTCGGCTCGGCTTTCTTGCAGGTAGCCCAGAACAGCGTTCAGGATAACGATGGCCATGATGGCGATCGCATCCTTAGGAAATGTCCCCGCCCTGATATCCAAAACAGCCGCCACAATCGCCACAACGATCAGCATGATCAGCATAACGTCGGCAAACTGATCGAGAAAAATCTGCCACCGGCTACGTCCGCCCGTTTCCACCAGCTCATTGAGCCCCGTGCGTTCCAAGCGCTGCTCGGCATCTGTTGCACTCAGCCCCGTTTCCAAATCGACACTTAAGGCATTGACGGCTTGCTCAATTTTTAGCGCATGCCATTCCTGAGGTGTGGACGTGTTGGTCGTTGACTGAACGGCTGTCATAACAATAGGCTCTGCGGCACGGGATGAATGCATAGAACTCAGTGACTGATGTAGGCTCCATGCTCTCAATCTCTATGCCCTTAAAGGGTACAAGAAAATATGCTGTAGAGTGCAGAGATTGGCGATGCCACACAGGAGATCACAACACGATGCAACAAGCTGTAACTGTAAAAATTATGAGGCTAAGTGAGGCGGCGACGGTGCCTGCCTATGAACATGAGGATGATGCGGGACTGGATTTGTGTGCGATCGCCCCTCACACCATACAATCTGGCGAAAGTGCACTGATCCCAACAGGCATTGCTATAGAGCTGCCAATGGGCACAGAAGCACAGGTACGCCCTCGGAGTGGGCTAGCACTGAAGCACAGCGTCACAGTTCTCAATACGCCAGGCACTATCGATGCGGGCTATAGAGGTGAAATTAGTATTATTTTGATTAACCACGGCGCAGTCCCTTTTGAGGTGCTGCCTGGGATGCGAATCGCCCAGATGGTAATTGCGCCCGTTTTACGTGCAAATTTGCAAACAGTAAGCCACCTCTCCGACTCAATACGAGGGAAAGGTGGCTTTGGTTCAACAGGTGTTTGAGAATGATCTGAAAGAAAGACGCGTGTTTAGAACAGCACTTCGCCGACAAATCCAGGTGTTTCTGTGGTGCTGTTCGCTTCGACTTCGGCAGTGTAGTCCTTGATAGAAACAGACTGCTTGATGACGAGGGCGACTAGCAATAAAACGAAAGGAACAGAAACAATATTAAACAATAAGCTGAACCAAAATTCGCTAGCAGAGGAGTAAGACGACATAGAAAGAGACCTCCGTTTTCTTCGCTTGAGGTGGATGACTCTATTGTGCAAAATCTATTTCGACTTGTTGTTGAATTTAGTGCCACAACGCAATCTGGTTAAAAACTGGCAAAGCCTCCTTGAATTTGCGGATACCCCCTAGACAAATCCACTGAGATGGATTAGCAGCAAGGAAAGTTGGTTTCACGACGAACTACTGCTATTTTCTGCGGTTATCGGGCATTTCCTTCCTATGAGATGCACGTTCGCAGGGCGCTCGTAGGGCGCTATTTATCGTTTGACTATCGCAGAAGTAATTGGACCAGTTGGTACAACTGGCGGCTGACCCTATGCAGATGAAATGGCCTGTTCGTATACAAATTGTGTTTTAGCAATCATTTTCTTTGGTGAAAACTTCTCTAGCGCGCGCGTTTTTCCGGCTATGCCATATTGAGCCCGCTTAGCAGCCTCTTCAAAAAAACGGAAAGCCTGCGCTAGCTCGTGAGGATCTTCCGGCGGAACCAATAGGCCCGTCACACCATCGTCAACCACTTCTGGGATTGCGCTAATATTGCTAGCCACCACTGGCTTCTTGGCAGCCATTGCCTCCAGTAAAACCAGCCCAAAGCCTTCGTACTTTGAGGTGAGTGCAAATAAATCAATGGCGTTCATCACAGCGGGAATGTCTTCGCGGTAGCCTGCCCAGATGACGTCGCTTTGAATATTCAAGTCGTGGGCTTGTTGCTTTAGCTTGGCTTCTAAGGGGCCTTGCCCAACGATAACTAATTTGGTTTTAGATGGATTATTTTGTAGGTAAAGGCTGAAGCCTTGTAGCAATGTGTGGAGTGATTTTTGCGGGGCTAAGCGGGCGACGGTGCCGATGAGGTAGGTGTCTGGAGAGATTGACCAGCGATCGCGCAGCTGACTCACGTCTGTCTCTGCGACAGTGCCATAGGGCGTATAGTCAATGCCGTAGTACACCGTGTGCACCTTTGCAGGCGGGCAGGCGAGTTCTTGCAGGCAAACGTTATGTCTCACAGACTCTGAAATGGCAATCAGCTGGTTCGCCCGTTTTGCAATGTTTCGAGCTAGCCAACGTTGACCTTTGACCTTATAGAAAGGCTCGTCGTTATGCTTGGAAATGACGAGCGGATAGGAAGGAAGGCCAATTAGCGCGAGGCGGGTGTACAGTTCGGCGGGGGGAAGATGGGCGTGGATGATGTCTGGTTGGAAGTGGGTGATGTGCGATCGCAATCTCAAGCACGGTCGCACGTCACCATAGAATTTCAGATTCAAACAAATAGCTTTCGCGTCGAACTGCTCGAAAAAGTCTCGCCAATAACAATCTCCTTTTAGATAGATAACTAAGACAGCATAACCCAGGTTTACTTGGCCTTCTACCAGCTCAACCAGGTGATTTTCTGCACCGCCACGGTTTATTGTTGTAATTGCATGGAGTATACGCATGGAATGCAAAATCAAATAGGAAGGGGGCTTTCACACTTTTCAGAAATGCTTTGCTATTTTGTTGCAGTCAAGAAGTAGCCCGTCGTAATATTTCGACTAGATATTAAAGAATTGAGCACCCAAATAACAGGTGACAGTAAAGCTGATAACGCTGTAAAAGCAGCCCCAAGCACTCTATCAGTTTTATTTTTGGACATAATGAGACGACTTAGAAGTACAACGATTGTACTAAAGTAAGAGTTTCGTTCTCGAACATGTACACTCTCAAATCCTCTCAGCAGGTACTCTAATCCATATCTTGTATAGCGGTAGTAATCGTAAGGCTCATCATGAATACCAAATACAAAAGGTGTGCTCATGATAAATTTCCCAGAGGGTTTAAGCACTCTGTATATCTCATCAACTGCGGCTTGTGGTGTAGGTATATGCTCTAATACTTCAATAGCACAGACAATATCAAAAGAGTTATCTGGAAACCTTAGGGAACAAGCATCCATAACAACATCTGGATTTCTATTTGCATCTACGTCAATACTGATAGAACTAGTAAAGTCATAACAGCTAATGATCTCGCTAATTGCTCCACCTGAGCCAATATTCAAAAGTGCTTTTTCTTTACTATCTGTTCCTATTATCTCTCCGAAAAATTCATAGAGATTCTGTCGGCTAAGGGATTTAGACTTATTAAAAATGATCTTGTGAAGGGAACTCATAAACAATCCTTTAATCAGGGGCAAGTGAAAATATTAAAAATAATCATCTACACAGATACCTTACTGGTCTGATTAAATACACAGGCCGACGTCCATACCTCTAAATATTTCTTCGCTACTGATTCCCAGTCGTTAACCTGATTCAAATTCAAAGATGGATATCTATCCTCAGAAAAGACTTTCAGAATCTTCTCTGAAAGCTCTTTCTTATCTCCATATTCAACTAAGTAGCCGTTTTCTGTACTAATAGCGTCTTCATTTCCACTATTGCATGTGCCTATTGTTATAGTTCCACAAGCGATCGCTTCAGAGTGAATAAGGCCGAAGCCTTCAAAGTAGAATGGTTGACTTTTTGAGGGAAGAACATTTAGCGTAGCCCTTTGGTAGTAATGGACCAAATCTTTCTCGCTGACCATGCCTACAAACTCAACATCTAATTGATGAAGACTAATGAAGCGTTCAATATCCGAATAAGCTGAGCTAGAAAAGTCAATGTTGCCTATTACAACAATTTTTATATTTGTTCTTTGTTTGCTTACTTCAACCATACTCTCAAGCAGAAAACTCAGTCCTTTTCGAGGTTTCAAGTTTCCAACAAAAGTAATGATATCATCTTTTTTAACTGAAGGGTCAGGCCTAAATACGTTCTTATCTACACCAAGTAAAACAACATTGTAGTTCGAGTTAATTTGTTCACACAGCATTCGCTTTTTAGTGTAGTGGCTAATTGGGATAGTTCTAAAAGCAGCTTCAAAAGCCTTCTTGTAAATTCTATGTTCCTTAGGCAACCGAACACTGTAAGTCCCACACGCAGTAATTGTATACGGAATCCTATGAATTTTCGACAAAAGCATTGCAACAGGCGCGTAGTATTCAACATTGCAGTGAATTAAATCGGGCTTCTGCTTGCACGTGATTAGAATATTGACAAGGTCATAAAAAATAGCTAGAAACTTGTACTTATCATAAAAACTTGATTTCAACTTCCCATGACCCAACCCTAAAGAAAATTTTCTTTCTTCAGAAAATATTTCAAAACAGATAGCTTCCGATTGCAAATTTTTAACTATGTTATGGCCAATGACAGCCCAACCATTCGTAGGAACTACGTCACTAGTTAAAAAGAGCACGTTCATTTTTTGATCTCAACTATAAACGCTGCACCAAAGATAGAAGGCAATATCTTATTCAAGCATGATACACCCTCATAAACGTGTATGTTACTTTTACCGCTCAACTCCATCTCTTTCAGCCACCACTTCAGGTCCCTATACGTCCAAAATCTCAGATGTTCTCCTGGATGAGTCCTCCATTGAACGGGAAATCTTCCGAGAAGAAACCTAAGCCTGTATGAGATATATCCAGTATTAGGAAAGCTGAAAAATATCCCTTTGATAGCTCTTTCTGAAATTAATTTCAGAAACTTCTCAGGATTTTGCATATGCTCAAGCACTTCTAGCATTAGGATGTAGTCAGCTTTAGGTAAGCTGCTAATGGCGCTGAAGCTATTTGTGTCAAAACGAATCGTCTTTATTCCTTTTGAAGATAAAAAATCTAATACAACATCAGAGATGTCTGCAGCAATTAGTTCGAGCTGCTTTTGATTCTGCATGTTAAGCAGTACTGCACCATCTCCACATCCTATGTCAAGAACAGTTGAGTTTTCCTCTATTCGGCTTGCTATATAGCCAGCTCTATAGCTTTGAAATTTATTAGCGTATCCAAGATTGCTGCCCCTTTTATTTCTCCAATAACTGTCATAGTCTGTCTCTAAAAGAGAAAGTCTGGGATAAGAGAATAAGAGCTGAGTGAACGACGATATTTTTCTCTTTAATTTCCTCAACACTTTATAAAACTCCTTTTAGCCTGACAAACCTATGATAAACAATAATCCCAATTAACCAGCTTGGGAAATAAGCTAAAACTGACGCTAGAGAAATAGTGAGCAGTCCTTTGCTGCTAAAGTAGCTCAGATTAAACAGCAAAATAG
The DNA here is from genome assembly GCA_038531675.1 of Cyanobacteria bacterium J06581_3. GTDB lineage: Bacteria > Cyanobacteriota > Cyanobacteriia > Phormidesmidales > Phormidesmidaceae > Phormidesmis. The sequence goes on along the minus strand of JBCBBK010000002.1, from coordinate 264,950 downwards.
GTATCCAAATTGAGTTTAAGCTCAACAAGGCATTTGTATATATTGGAATATCTGGCCTATGCATAACTATAAAGTTTCGCATCCACCACTGGAAAGCAGATAGCACAAAATACGACAGCATAAGAGAAAAAATAATGTTAAAGTCATCGACTATTTTTATATTTTGATAGGTTAAGTAAGGCTTAGCCAATAAATATACTGCTATAGAGATTAAAAATATAGGGACAACTAAGTATTTATTTGTGCTGCTGATGATTCTATTCAGTCTCTTGAATTGTTCATTGCTATATGCGGTAATCATCTTATTCAGCATTAGCATAGGTAATGGCGATGTCAAAAAGGACAGAGGGAAGAATAGCTTTCTCATCGTCTGATAAATACCTACTGATTCAGCGTTCAAGAAATATCCAAGAACCAGATTGTCAATGTTTTCACTTCCTGCTTTCAAAGTACTCGAAGCGAAGGTCTTTAAATTGAAGTTCCAATATTCTTTTAGGAGCTCTCTATTGAATTCAACTACGAAACTGTCTCTCTTATAGTCCTCAGCGTAGCTAGTAGACGCAAATATTGCGGCTACTGAGAATGCTGCTATTGAGGCTATCAAAAATGCTGCTACGATACGCTTTAAGTCTAACTGAGTAGTGTAGAAAATCAAAATCGCGATCAAAGAGACTTTGATAACGCTTTCTAACATTGTCACAATGTTTATCTGAAGAAACATTTCCTTTGCTTTTAAGTAGCCCAGAAAAGGTCCTCTTAGGAAAACAAAAAAAGTTACATATGAGTATAGGTTTATTTCATCGCTTAAATTGGAGTCTTGAAGAAAAGCAGCTGCAATAAAGTTAGAAAGAGCATATATCAATAAAACCAAAACTATAGCAGTTAATAGATCTACAAATAGGCCCAAAAATAGTATGAATTTTGAGCTTTCATCGTTTCCTTCCAGCTGTTCTCTTTTGAAGAACAGCGCAACCGTTTCTGAGCTTCGAGCAGTTAGTAATGAAGAGAAAAAACCTGCTGTAGAAGCGACAACAACTAGCTGCCCGTAGATATCTACTCCGAAATTTTTATTAATAAGTATTACTTGAAGAAAGCTGGATAATAAGCTTACAACTTGCGACGTATAAGTAGAAAAAAGTGACCCAATAAATTCAGAGCTAATTTTTTTGCTCACTGCACTAATAAATACAAAAAATCTAATACATATTGTTTCATCACTTAAAGGCTCAAAATCCAGGACCTTGCTTGGTAGGTGTTATTTTTGAGCTGCTCAAGTAAAGGGTTGTAAATTCTCAAAGGAGCCTCAATCCGCTCGTCCAAGCTATGATTTTCTCGGCACGTTTGTCCCAAGTGTGTTCCCGTACATTTTCCCAAGCTTGGTTAACCATATCAGAACAGTCATTACTCAGTACCCAGTTTATTTTTTCGGCCAGGTCTTCTGCATTGTCGGGCGTGAAAAGTTTCGCGTTCTTGCCATCTTGGAGAATTTCTTGTATTGAAGGTAATCGTGAGGCGACAATAGGTTTTCTGGCGGACATGTATTCAAATAGCTTCAGCGGAGAAGTGACATGACTTATGGCGTAGTTTGCAGAGTTTGGCAGAATCAAAACATCAGCAGTCAACAGATAGCTACGAATTTCGTTTCTAGGCTTGAACCCAATAACCTCAACGCCTTTTATCTTTGCTGCATATCGTCTAAATTCAGGCAGTGTGTCTTCAGAGCCGCCTACAATCACTATTCGGTAATGTTCAGGCAAGTATTGCATACAATTGACCAAAGTATATACACCTTTCCATCGAAACAAATTTCCGACGTAAAGTATAATTCTCTCTACTTTTTTTGTTCTCAAGCTCAATGCCAACTCGTTACTGCTATCAGAAAGTTGGTTATCAGACAGTAACACCTCTCCTTTGACAGCGTCATGAGCTACGAGTATCTTTTTCGAGTCATCAAGATCATATAGTTTTTTGAGCTGGTGACTGATTACGATACGATAGTCGGCTGTGCCAATATATTTGGCAATCGACTTAGAATAACAATGAGCTTCAAAGATCAGCTTTTGGCGTAAGAGACCAATTTTTTTGACCATAGAAAATGCGGCCAGCGCAGTGGTATCGCGGATAAATACAGCACTTTGTGGGTTCTCTTTTTGGAGGGCAATGATGCAAGCGAACCAAAAAGAAAAACTCTGTACATAGAACCACAGCTTTTTAGATCGATGTTTCAGCCATAGGCTGTCGATAGAAAACAGCCTTTTCAGCTGAAAAACGTTTGCTATGTTGTTGGGCTCATAAATAGTTTTGACAATATCCTGGCTGCATTCTCCGTGACTGTCAGCGTAGTCACCTTTACGAACAGGATGCCACAGAGCTACCTCTACACCCTTTAGCGCAAATGCCTCGCACATACACAAAGACTGGTATGCATTCGCTTTTTGAGAAGGCAGCTGAGTATTGGTGATGTATATAATGGAGCGCATGGCTGATGAGAGAATGAGCTGTTACTATTGACCAGGATGAACTAACAGGCATCTATACTCGGGATAACTTCTGTAACCAACCGCCGAGATAGTGCTTCAAGGGAATGGGAGGCTTTCACACGTTCTCTTAGTCTACTGCCTAGTTCCTGTCGCTCTTGTGGGCTCATAGCAACAAGTTGCTCAACTCGTCTGGCAAGAATGTCTGGTCTATTTTTAGGTATACACCACTGTTTTGCGAGCGCTTCTTCAAACACATTTACAAAAGCTGAGTTGCTCGTGATAACAGCAAGCCCACAGCTCATGGCTTCTAAAACTGTTTTGTCGATGCTGTCTGTGTTACTGCTATTGATGAATATATCAGCAGAATGATAGGCCGCTTGTACCTTAAAGAAAGGTAGGGCTGGCTGAAATGTAACAACGTTTTCTAGCGCTAGCTTACTGACTGTCTCTTTTAGTTGTGATGCGTAGGCCTTGCCTTTTGCATCTATAGGGTCACCAATGTAGCGTAACTCTATGCGGTGTTTTAGCTTATCCGGCAGGAGGGCGATAGCTTCTATCGCTGTCTCTAAGCATTTGACAGGAGAGAGCCGTCCAAGAGTGAGCAGCCGGACTTTTTGACAGGTGCTGATGGATGAAGTCGTTGCCGGGGTGAATCGCTGGATATCCACACCATGACCAATGCTACGAAATTTGTGGGTTTTGATTCTAAAGCCGTTAGGACTAGCCGCTACTATGCGATCAACCAGAGCTGTAGCGATTCGTAGGCTGATGGGCACATGGCTGTGCTCGTACCAGAGCAGGATAGGAATTTTTTTGATTTTAAGCAGTGGCCAACCGAGAATAGCAAATAGCTGAATCATGTGTGCAAAGCAGGCATCTATTTTCTCGGTACGTAATACCTTTATAAGCAGTCGATAAAACTCAATGAGTCGGCGGGGTTCCGAGTAACTTTTTTCTTTCCCAATACTGAATACTTGAACATTTTGATCAACAGCCAAGCGGCCCATAAACATAGTGATGACAACGACGCGATCGCATTTTTTCGCCAACGCATTAATCCAGTCAGTCGTAAAACCCAGCACAGAATCATCCGCGTCCGTTTTGAGATTGAAGACTAGCAGATTCATATCAACATCGGTCCATACTGTGTACTGCTTAATAGGGTAGAAACCATCAAGCTGTCCAGAGTTGAATAAGTAAGCGGGTAAGGCGATCGCGTCCAAACCAGTCTCTCACATGCTGCTGCCCCAACCGACCAAATGCAGATCGTTTTTCTGGATTTTGCAGTAGCGACAGCGTTGCCTCAGCTAGCTTTTCCTCATCGCCCGTAGGACACAAATAGCCCGTTTTTCCCTCAACGATAATATCCTCTGGCCCAGTACAGATTGTGGCCACTACCGAAACACCTGCCAGGTAAGCCTCTACAATCACCCGGCCAAACCCCTCATAATCAGAGGTCAGTAAAAATACGTCGGCAGCGCCATACACTTCCGGCAAGTCCTGATAGTCCACATTGCCTAAAAACAGAAAGGCAGCATCTAGCCCTCTGGCGCGAACAGCTTGCCGAATGTCGGCACGCATGTGACCATCACCCGCAATCACAAAGCGAGTATCTGGTACCTGGGCATGAACTTGATAGGCGACCTCTACCCACAGGGGTAAATTCTTTTGAGTGCACAGCCGCCCAACAAACAGCACCACCGGATGACCCGTCAGATCTTTGGAAAGCGCTGATTTGCACAGCGCCTTAGTTTTAGCCGTGGGCTGAAAGCTAACACCAACTGGAATAACATGAATACGCTCAGCCGCGATCGACAGCGATCGCACTAGCTTTTCCTTTTGCACAGTAGAAACCACTCGAATCGCACTCGCCTGTTTCAGCGTACGCCTGGCGATAAATGCCTTCAGCCAATTAAGCGGGTGTTCTCTCAGCCAGTCTACAGACAGCAAATCAAAGTGCAGCTGTGGCACAAACCTGGCCCCATACCGGTTAGCCAGCCATAGCCCAAGCTGCCCGTCCTCCCAGGGTTCCTGAGTTGTCACCACAGTAGGCCACCATTCATCGGCTAAAACTCGACGCAGACACGCTAGGGCATCTAGCCCAAAAAAGAGTCGATGGCGTGACTGGGTTCCATATATTTTTAACCCCTTCACTGGACTGAGCCTCTGCAATTCTGCCCCTTTTTTTGAATAGGTTACAATCCGTAGCTCACTGCCAGGTCGCTCGGCCTGTAGCCGCTCGGCATAAACAATATGACGCGCCAGGGTATCGCCAAAGCCAGCGCGATCGCTCAGCAAAGTCGGGTCCTTAGAAAGCATTAGCACCCGTTCGGGCTGGCCACCGAACCGAGGCGTCATCGCCTGGCCATCGCAGTCAGGGCCTTTTCGTAACGCATAAAGCACTGCTCCTCGGCAAAAGTCTGTTCTATGAGCTTTCTGCCATTATCAGCCAATTGCCGCCCCTGTTCTGGGGAGTGCAGCAAACGATTTAACGACGATATCAAAGCATCGTTGTCTTTGCTAGGAATCAGTATGCCAGTGTAGTCTGAACGAACGATTTCGCTGGTACCGCCGACATCCGTCGCAATCACCGGCACTTTAGCAGCCATGGCTTCTAGCACAACATGTGGCAAGCCCTCATAGGTCGAGTTCAGAACGAAAATATCGCTGGCTTGTAAAACGGCGCCGACCTGAGGCTTTGAAATTTGTCCCAGAAAAAGAACATGATCGCTCAGTCCCAAACGAGTCGAAAGCTGTTCTAAATGCGATCGCTCAGATCCCTCTCCCGCAATCACCAAGCGCACATTATTGTCTAGCTTTGCAACTGCCTGAATCAGACGCTCTACCCCCTTCCACGGCACCAGGCGACATACAGTTGTAATCGTTCTATCCGCCGTCGCTGGGAGGTCAATCGGCTCAGTTAGTGGATTCAACTGGGTAGAGTTGTAAATGACGGAGATAGGCTTGCGATCGCCGTGCCACGCACCGACGATATTTGCCAGGTACTGGCTAGGGGTAATGATGAAATGCGATCGCCCCAACGAAAAGTTTCGCAGCTGATTCAAGGCCCACAATCTCAGCCCTGCAAGCCGCCAGCCGTGTTTCGCCTGCTGATACTCATCAATGGTGCCAGCAAACCAGCCGCGACGTTGCGATACTTCCCAAGCGCGATCGCCCACCACCTTATGCACCGCTGGCTTCCCTAGCAGCATCGCCGCAATCCGCGACTCCAAATCCAGCGTATTAGCAAACAAAACATCAGCAGAACGCCCTAGCTGACAGAGGCGAACCACCGTTTCAGCAAACCGCAACAGCGGAAAACGCCCCCGCAGAACACGATGCACCTCAAAAGGATAGTGGCTATCGTCATGGGCTAGCGTATCGCTCCAGCAAAGCACCCGTACCCGATGTCCCCGTTTGCTCAGCCAAGCCGCTAGCCGAGGCACAAAGTTTGCCGGACCACCAATATCAGGTGGAAAAATGCCAGCGGTAATCAGCAGCTCCATAACCGCACATCACCTACACGGTTTTCCTGGCAGCGCTGTGATTAAGCTGTAAATACAAGGCTGCATCATCAGCGTGCAACTTCTTAGTTCGTTTCGCCGCCTGCATTTGCATCTCCCACGCTAGCGACGTTTTAATCATCAGAGCCAAATCCTCATACTTTGGCTCCCAGCCCAGCACTGCCCGAATCCGGTTCGCCTTAGCAATCACACAGGCCGGATCGCCCGTTCGCCTATCCGTTTCCTCTACCGCAAACGTCTTCCCCGACACCTGCTGTAGGCAATCAATCACCTGACGTACGCTATACCCCTTCCCATAGCCACAGTTCAGCACTTCGCTGTCTCCTCCAGCCGCCAAATACTTCAGCCCATCCAAATGCGCTGCCGCCAGGTCTACTACATGAATAAAATCTCGGACCCCCGTGCCATCTGGCGTCGCAAAATCAGCCCCAAATATCTGCATCGCTGGCGCCCGTCCCAACGCCGCATCACAAGCCGCCCGAATCAAATGCGTCGCCTGCGGCGTCCACTGCCCCAAATCCCCGTCCAAGTCCGCTCCAGCCACATTGAAATAGCGCAAAATCACATAGCGCAGGTCCGACGCCTTCGCGTAGTCACGGATAATCCGCTCGCTCATCAGCTTAGAAGCACCGTAAGGCGTAATCGGATTCGTCTCTGACTTTTCCGAGACCGGATTTTCCTTTGGCTCGCCATACACCGCTGCCGTACTCGAAAAAATCAGCTGGTTAACTTGGTACTGCTCGCAGCAGCGCAAAACGTTCAGTAAGTTGACTGTATTATTGCTGTAGTAATCCAGCGGTCGCCGCACCGATTCTGACACGACGATACTTGCCGCAAAGTGAAGCACCGCTTCAAACTGATGCTTCGCGAATACCTGTGACAGTTTTGCCGTATCTGCCAAGTCCCCAATAACTAGCTCGCCGTGGCGTACCGCGTGAACCACGCCTGTCGACAGGTTGTCATAAATGACGACATCATAGCCAGCCTGACCCAGCTGCTTCACCACATGGGAGCCGATATAGCCAGCTCCTCCCGTTACTAATACTTTTGGAGGCATAAAGATTCAGAAGCAGCTTACGTGAATTAAACAGCCGTTGCAGCCACAGATCAAATGGACGATGCGTCAGAACGAACGCACACATAGTCTCTCACATCCTTCCTTAATAGACGGCATCTTATGTGCAGGCATCCTGAATGTCTAATTCATTAGCTCAAAAAATAAAACTCAACCTCCCTTACTAGCGTCCTTTTCCCAATAACACAACTCCAACGGTTTTGAGCACAATCACGATATCCAACCAGGGGGAGTAGTTTTTGATGTAATACAAGTCATAGGCAAGCTTTTGGTGGGCGTCTTCGACAGAAGCACCATAAGGATACAGTACCTGCGCCCACCCTGTAATACCTGGCTTTATAGCGTAGCGTGCTGAGTAGTGAGGAATTTCAGCGACTAGCTGTTGGTCGAACTCTGGGCGCTCTGGGCGCGGGCCAATCATGCTCATATCGCCTTTGAGTACGTTCCACAGCTGAGGCAGCTCATCAATTCTCACTAGGCGGATGAACTGGCCAACCCGCGTAATTCTGGCGTCTTTGGTCTTTGCCCACTGAGCACCGTGCTTTTCAGCATCTTGCACCATGGAGCGGAACTTGTGAACTTTGAAAGCCTGCAGGTTTCGTCCAGTGCGGGTTTGGCTGTAAAAAACGGGTCCCGGCGAGTCGAGCTTAATGAGTATTGCGGTGAGTAGCATGATGGGGGCTACCAGAAGCAATATAAGGGAGGCTAACAGCACATCGCCAAAGCGCTTTATCCTTTGACCAAGCTGGCTAGTGAGTAGCTGAAAACCAGTGCTGAGGGTAATGCCGCTTTTTGGTAGGGTGTCGGCGGGAAGCTTGTGCAGGCGGTTTTCGTAAAATTCTGAGGTTTCGAGTACGGGAGTGCCTTGCGATCGCGCGGCCTCTAGCAGCTGACAATGGGCCGTACTCAGGCGTAAATGACTGCTCACCAAAATGCCCGTCCACGGCTTTGTTAGCCAGCTTTCTAGCGCTGATAGCTGGTCGATTTTATGGTGACGATAGGCGGCTGGTGGCGCTTGCTCAGTATCTAGTAAGAAGACAGCATTGTGTGTCAGCTTTAGCGCCCTCAAGTCATTTAAATGAGTTTGCTGCTGCTGTCCAAAGCCGAGTAGCAGCCATTGTTCGGAATGGGCCTGAGTATCTGTAAACTTTCGTCGCCCTTTCACACGAAAATATCTTAGGAGCGATAGGCTATTTTTGGAAAAGCTTGAGTAATATTTCTGATAGCGTCCAGACAGCCTTCGTATTTGGGATGGCGTCTTGTTCGCTGTCATATGCCGCTCCTAAGCTTTCATTAAACGATAGTAAAACAAACGTCAGGCAGTGAAGCTTTCTGAGCTTACCAATATTTTTTGGGCTGTGCTTGCCTCATCCTATCTTAAAAATCAGCGGCTATAACCTGACAGTCAGAAAACTAAGTGGCTCAAATATTTCTGTCTTTATGACGAACACGCCGTATCACCACAGACCATATTTGGCGCTGCTGCTATATCTTTTAATCCAGAAACGCCTTATATTGTGTGGCTACGCTTCGTATTCTAGTTGGCCTAGCATTGCCAAGCTTTCCAAGTCTTCTAGGGCTTCTGGCAAATATTGTTCAATGGCTGTACGGACTGCGTGCAAGCTGCTTTCTGTAGCGGCTCCTAGCATTCGACTAATGTCAGCCAAATCTTGTGCTCGGCTGGCTTTCAATTTCATAAGGACTAAATACGGCAAATCAATGACAGGAGCGCCATCTGGCGAATAGTTAGGAGTGCGGAGGGCGTGACTTGCCCACTCATCGTCCGATATTAGAATATCTAGAGAGGTGCCATCTGCTAGTTCCCATTGGCTGCCTGAAATGCTTAATTCACTAATTTGGCGTCCGCCTGCCTGCTTAAGTCGGTTATAAGTTGAGGTTGCATCTTGAGCAAGAATTAAGATGCCAAGGTCCAGAATCATACGCTCTGGCATGTATAAACGGGTCGCTACACCACCAATGATTACGTAAGAACCAGGGCTCAGAATTGTGTCTAGGATAGCCACGTCTTTGCTCCAGGTTCTTTTACGTAGGAATTCTATACTACTTCCGGAACCAGGGCGAGCCCGCTTAAGAGCCAGTGCAATGAACTGGCGGCGAAACCTAGCTTGTTTTGTGACTTGTTTTACAGCGAGTGGCTTAACTTGATTCATTCAGTTCAAGTTGCTTAAGTATTTTACAAGTTTATCGTAAGGTACGGAGCCTCTACTACGCTAAAAGGCCGCAGGTGCTTCTTTGGCTCATCGAAACTCTCTCGTTTGCAGAAGCCCATTAATGAGCCGCCAACTTCGGTAAACATTTAGATTGCTATTAAAGGTGAGGCTTGGGCTTCGGGTTTAGCTTTAACGAGACCACTGGATATCAACGTGTCTAGAAGCTGTTGTTTACAATGAGGATACCGATGCGATCGCGCTGTTTCTAGTAGCTGACAATGCGACACATTTTGGTGCAGCTCATATGATAGGCCTGAATATAAGGATAGTTAGAGGGTCGGCGCTTTCTGTATAGGATCCTCATCTGGCGGATGCCAGCCAGCTTTTTGCCAAAGTAGTCGCACTCCTGTAATGGGATGTTCTCCTTTGTATCGATCGTCGTTAATGTCGAGGCGATCGCACCCTGGATTCTCACTGTTAGGCGATGACAAGGCTATGAGCACCTGGGTGGGAGCTCAGGGCTCTTTCGTTTTATCCGGCAGCGACTGCATCACAAAACTCAATATCAAATCAGCAGCTTCCACTGCTTCTTCGGCCTCATCTCGCTCGGGCTCGAAAACATCCTGCGGATAGCGAAAGCCGACCTCATCACGTTTATCAGGTTCCATACAGCAGCTTGCCTTCGCGAAATACTTGACTTACCAAAGAGCTACGAACATTGCGCTTTCGCTGTACCTCCTCGCGCGTCATCACAATCACATCGACAGGCATAAGCACACCTCGCAAAGCCCGATAAGCGTCTCTCGCTCGACGATACCCCGGCTCATCAGAATGAGAAATGATCACCAACAGATCAATATCGCTATCTTCAGTGGGTTCACCATAGGCATAGGACCCAAACAAAAGAATTTGCTCAGGCTTGAGTGCGGTTACTAAACGCTTAACAATCTCAGGCAGCATAGCGGGCGCCAGTAGCTGTACCGTGTTGGCTCCTTTTGGTTCTTCTTGTTTGCTTGGTTGCACGGGTGCCATGATTAAGTCGTTAACGGCGCCACACCATTGTAGCGCTGCATACCGAGGTGCAGACGCGTGAAAAGAAGTTTTTAGAGTGGATGTTTTTGTATAGCCTGCGAGCCTTCGATATCTTTCGGCTTCCAAACAACAGGCTCGCTTTCGTTGAGTGAGGTATTAAGTACGATACTGTGCTCCGTGGTGATAGCCTCCAGTCTGAGGTCAAATGTTTCGGGGCTCCAATCATGATTGCCTGTACATAGGTAGACACTTTGAGACATACATCGTGTTCTACCGCTACGGGTGCCAAATTATCGATCCAAGCCTGCTCACCTAGTCAGCAGCTATCGTCTACGCGTAGACGCCACGGGAACTTTATCCGTACGCAGGGTTTAATTCGTACGTGCTGACCAATGGAAGCATCGAAAAATTTTGAGGATGCTGATCTTGAGCGCAGAGGAGGGCAACCAGTAGCTCATGACAAGAGGAGAGCCTACACAAAACCAAAGTAGCTGTTTGAACAGCGATGCTCCTGGTGTGTAATCAGGATCGGGCGCGTACTTAGATAGCTAGACGGCATTAGGATTCATCGGAAAGAGTGCTCAGAATAAACATTATTCTGTTTTTTTAGGGTGTGTTTAGCGTGCCGTTGAATGAGAAAAAATCTTTGCTCCCTGCTGTGCAATGATGCCTTCATAAACTACAGCTAAGTCTTTGGCGATCGCTTGCCAGGAGTAATGGGTCTTAGCAAGATTCAATCCATTTTCCTTTAACTGCTCACGCAATACATCATTAGTGAGTACTGTTTCAATAGAGGAAACGAGTCCGTCTACTGTTGCTTCTGTAACGATGCCTGCTTCAGCAGCTTTAATTTCTGCTGATATTTGAATGCCGGGCGTGATGATAGCGGGCAGTCCAGAAATAAGCGCCTCTGCAACAGCAATACCGAAGTTTTCAGAATGAGAGGGTAGAACAAAAGCATCGGAGCCTTGTAAGAGTAGATTTTTGTCGTATCCGGTAACGAAACCAGCAAAAGTAACAGAAGCTGAGATACCAAGTTCGCGAGTAAGCAGTTCTAACTGCTGGCAATATTGGGGTTCCCCAGTGCCCGCCAGAATAATGTGGCAAGGGCGTTTTTTAATGATCTGTTTGGCGGCTTTAAGCAGGAGCTCGGGTTGCTTTTTGTGATGTAAGCGAGAGAGAAAAAGAAGAACAGGAACGTCTTGAGGAAGTTGATATGTGGTGTGGAGTTTCTCTTTGGCATTGGGAGTGAGCTGAGGTGGCGTAACTCCCAGAGGCAAGGTAACAGTGGGTGTGAGAATGCCAAAGTCGCGAACGTTCTTAGCCTCTTCTGAGGAAGTGCAGTGAATAGCAGCGGCCTTCTTTAAGTTTCGCTGCTCGAAAAGGAGAGAAAAAATCTTCTTTTTAGTGGCACTTTGGGCTAGAGCCCAGTGCGTAAGTTGCCCCATCGTACGCACTGTATAGGGAATGCCTTTCCGTCGAGCAACGGCGGCAGCGCAGGTGGGTGGGTAGGAAAATAGGTAGTGATTATCAACTAAATCGTAGGCAGATAAGTTGTTCCAGAGCCAGTGAGTGAGCGCTTTAGAGAAAATGAATTCTTTTAGAGGAGGGTGTGTGTATGAGAGAAAGTGAACTGGCGCAGAAAGGTTGTTTTCGGTGTCGTAGGTGTAATCGATTTGCCGATGAGTATGAGCCGACAGCGAGGATGGCATACCGTGGTTTGTAGTAGCGATCGCTGCATCTACGCCAAGCTGATTGAGAGCATTCACCAGATTCAGTGCAACCTGAGCTGGTCCGCCTAAATTTGGACTTAGTGAGGGAATGACATGTAAAATTTTCATCGATATTCTCGCACTACAGATAGCCTGCTAAAGTTTGTTTGAATTTTTCAAACCCGTAAGTTTCAATCACCTGCTGTCGCAGAGCTTGAGGTTGGTAAAGCAAGGCATTCGGGTAAGTACCTTGTAAGATTTGAATAAGTGTTTGGGCGATCTCATCTGTATCATCAGGATTGACTAGCGCACCGAGGTCACCATGACAAAGAGCATCGATTGCCCCGTCTTGATTGCCGCCCAGACAAGGTTTACCGCAGGCAAGTGCTTCTAAATAAACAATGCCAAAGCCTTCGCCTTTACTGGGCATGGCGAAAACATCGCAGAGGTTGTAGTGATCTCCAAGTTCTTCGTCTGGGATGAAACCAGGTAAGGTAACGCAGCTTTGCAAGTTGAGATCTTCAATTATTTTCTCTACTCGAGGGCGATCGCTGCCCTTGCCAACTAAAACATAGTGAACATCTGGGAAATGATGCTGAATTTTGGGTAAGGCGTTGAGGATTTGGTCATAGCCTTTGTATCCTTCACTAGCATCTAGTCGGCCAACGGTGAGAATCACCGGCTGTTGAGAATTGAGACGGTAACGGTCTAAAAGGTATTGAGGTTTGGGCGAAATTTGCCATCGCTGGCTATCAAAGGTATTTGGGAGAACAGAGAGTTGGTTAGGGTTCAGATTTTGTTCTTTGAGTAAGCGATCTCTGGTGTAGCTACTTACAGGCAGAATGCGATCGGCATGGCGCAAGGCTCGCCGGAGTAAAGGGCTTTGAATATTCCAAGCGTCGACGCCATGGGCCACAGTCCAGTAAGGAATACCCGTAAGTTGCTTAAGCAGGTATGCAGCGGGAGTAAAATTAAGATGGGTCGTAATGATTAATCCGGGCCGTTGGATTAGCCCTGCGGTCAAAATTTGGCTTGTAAAAATGCCCGTGCGCCACGGTAAGGTATAGGTGCCTGCAAAGTGAAATCGTGATTGACTAGGAATGTTAAAAGTGGCTTTGGTGTCATGTTTAAGGAAAACATCCGAGATAGCATCCTGATTTAAATCTGTTAAAGCTTGTAGTAAAAAAGCTGAATAAACTTGGATACCTCCCTTAAATTCAAAGATGTTCGGTAACCAAAGATGGCAGTTTTTATGATGCATATTTTATGGGACACAAGACGGATGATAACTCTCAATCAGTTCTTTCACTTTTGTGCCTAAATCACTGCGGTAGCGTTCCCAGGTAAGTTGTTCGGCTTTTTTCCTAGCTGCTTTGCCCATTTCTGCTACAGCTTGGGGATTTTGATAGCACCATTCTAGCTTTGCTTTTAGGGCAGCGACATCGCGGATAGGGATAATGAAGCCTTCCACCCCATCAGTAATAATGTCTGGGCCAGCTGTGTTGGGAGTGGTTATGATCGGGATGCCGCAGGCCATTGCTTCTAACAAAACAAGGCCAAAGCCTTCTACTAGGGAAGGAAAGACGAAGACGCTGGCACTGTTGTAATACTGATTGAGAGTGTAGTGGGAAACTGAGGGAATATGGCGATAGTTTGCACCGTTGATAGCAACTGTATGTTCTGGGAATTCATTCACTCCGACCATTAAGAGTTCTGCATTGGTCAGGTTTAGTGATTTCCAAGCTTGGAGGAGATAGTGCACACCCTTACGAGGACCCACTCGACCAACGAACAAAGCACGAAAGGTATCGCCTAGCTGAGATTGGGGTTGAAAATAGTCAATCGGTGAGCCATATGGAATAACGGTGATAGCTGACTCATCTATGCCGACCGATAATAGCGACTGCTTGGTGAAAGAGGAAGCGACAAAAATATGGTCGGCTAGCTTTACTTCTGCAGCTTTGCGCTCCAGTTTCCAGGCAGGTTCACGAGTGGCTTGGAGGGCGGGGGTATATTCGGGAAAGCGCTTTGCCTCTTGGATTTGGATTGCTTGAGCGGTTTGATAAAAGGCGATAGGAAGGTCATAGAGGCAAAGAATGCCTCTGGCTTTTGCAGCGGCAAAGGTGCTGGCGGCACCGTCTTCGTAGGCGTAGATGGCGTCAATCCCGTTGAGATGATGTCGCGCAACCTGCTGATCTAAAGAGGTATACACCCAGTCGATTGGGCCCTGTTTGCCAAAACCAAGTTGATTGCTTAGCTGAGTTTTGACTAATGCGATGCGTAAGGCTTCCCGTGCAGGGTGAATTTTTATACCTACTCCCTGGGGGGCAATCCAAGTACGGCGCTCTAATTCCCTAATAATTGGCCGGGCTACGAAGCGTGGAAACCTTTTTAAAAACTGACTGATTGATCCCTGGGGGTTGTAGGCCGTGGTGGTAATAATCGCACTCAGTAAGCTGGCTTCTGCAAGGGCCTGTGCCGCATTGCGTGAGTTAGGATTACTGGTGGGATGAACCAGAGAAATGCGAGAGTTGGACATAGAACTGAGTGGTTTGAGAGTAGGATTGCCAATGTGCAACATGCTCAAGGTGAGGGAGTAAAAAGATAAAGCCGTAAAGGAACCACTGAAAAAGATTGGCAGTGTGGTTGTAAACTAGTTGACCATTAAAGCTGATTGCTTGGAGCAAAAAGGCGCTGAGGGCAAGCTGACGTAGTAGGGGGCGTTTAAGTCTTAGGTAGGTTAGCCCAAGTAATCCTAAAAGCAATAGCTTCAATCCGTACCAAAGGAAAAAACCGAAGGGTCCAAGTTCTAGGGCAATCCTCCCCATTTCAGATTCGTAATAAACCGGAATAGATTCACCGGAGGGTAACCCAAACAAGCTACGGATTATTGGGTTGGCTTGGAAGGTAGAACCAATGCCATAGCCATCTAGGGCTTTGTATTGAAAGTTGGCCAATACTTCGGTGAAACTGCTAATAATCCTATTGCCAACGTCTTGATTGCTAGTAACGCGCAGCCAGAAGGCATCAACTGCTTCGTAATATTTCCAGAAGGCAACACCGAAAGCGATGGTTATTGGCAGTGCTAATTTCCGTATATTACGAAACAGAATAGAAAAGCCTGAGGTTGCTTGCAGTACTAGAAAGCCAATGAACATCAAAATACAGGTGATAATTAATCCTCTAGAAGCGGTCATAAAAGCGGTAATGACCAGCAACGAGATCTCAGCGAGGGCTGCCCATTGCCAAAAGCGTGGCTGTTTTTGAATCAGCAAAGGGAGTAGTAGGCACAGGCAAAAAACAAGGTAGATCACATAACCGGCGAGGTAGGAAAAGGTGCCAGTGACTCTAACAGCACCCCCTGCTCCTACGGCAACAGCTATATCTGCTTCATCCCAAACGTAAACATTAAGAGGGCTGCTGGGCGGGCTAAAAAACTGAGCAATGGCGAGTAAGCCAATAGGGATGAGCAGCAGCATGTAGGACCGTAGGAAACGATACAGGTCTGCTTCAGTCTCAAATAAATTGGCAACAAGCCACATCAGAGGAATGTAGAGGTAATAGTTTTTGACCCCAAAGAGGCCAATGATGGGTGACCCTAGGCTAGGATTGAACGCCTGAATAAGTCCCCAGGCAAGGGATAGCCCAATCATGGATAGGATTAAATTCTTGTAGGGAAGTTGCAGGCGCGGGGACCTGTCAAAATAGAAGAACTGTAGGTAGGCACCGATTAATATAAAGTCCTTTAAAAAATAAATAAGCTGGCTGGATTGGGGGAAGAGCCATTTGCGCAATGCACCTTCTAGGACAGCGATGACTAGGGCGGCTATGACGGAGCGACGCCAGTTTTGGGCGGAGATCGAAATAAGTGCGAGCGAGGCCACGAGAACAAGTAGAATTTTGGTCACTTTAGGGCAGTCTCAAAGATTTCTAAGTAAGCTTTAGCAACGGTTGCTGGATGATGGCGTGCTAAGTGAGCAGTAGCAGGTGCTGTATAACTGGCTAGTCTTTCGGGATGATTGAGTAGATGAACCAGGGTTTCAGTTAGGGCCTGCACATTGCCGTTTGGAAAGGTAATACCACAGGGACCGACTGCGTCTTTGAGCCCTCCACCCGAGGAAGCAACAACAACACAGCCACAGGCGATGCCTTCTAGTGCAACAATTCCAAAGGGTTCATCCCATAGGGAGGGAATGACCATAATGCGATGGGTATTTAGCTGTTCTACTAGTTCTGCACCAAGTTTAGGGCCTGTGAAAGTTACCTGATTAGTTAAAGCGAGGGTTTGTACTTGCTGACAGAGGTTGAGTTCTTCAGGGCCTTGGCCAATAATAGTCAGGGTTGGCGCATGTCCAAGGTGCCGAAGTTGTGACAATGCATCAAGGAGTAAGCTTACTCCTTTGTCAGAAACCAGGCGACCGAGGAAAACTAAGTCTTTGTTGCGAGAAGCGTTAGGTAGTTCCCGGAATAAATCTGACCGGTACGCGTTTGGAACAATGTGAGAAGGTGCAGGTAAATGATTGGCGATCGCCTGACTCGCAGAGATATTTGTAGAAAATCGAGTCAGCCAGAGTTTCAGACCATCCTGCCAACTAACATTTCCGCTTGGACGGCGATACCAGGTTTGATGAGTAGCAATAAGAGGGCGGGGTTTAGATAATAAGGGCCATATTCCTTTAAGACTGATACAGCCGTGAAAAAAAATATCGCACCAATCAACTAAGCTTAAAACCTTAGGGAAGGAGGGTTGACGGACAACTTCAAAAGGGAAATTTTTAAGGTCTTTGTCTATAAGAGTCGAAATAACCTTTACTTCATGCCCTTGGCCCGAAAACTCATATGCTAAGGACTCAATGATTGATTCCAACCCACCAATACTCGGATAAAAAAGAGGAGAGTAAACCAAAATTCTCACGACAACTCACCTATTGTTGTTACTTCTTTATTAGTGGACGTTATCGGCAAAAAGCTCAAAGCCAACTTCAAGGCCTTTTCCTCTGAGGATTTCAGACTACTATTACCAATACTGTGATTTAGATGTGATTGCCAGCTTGTGAATTCATAGTCAGACAAAGTTGCTTAAACACTTTAGCCTGTAAGAATAAGTCATGGGTTTTATACCAGGCATGAGCCCTATCTGCAATCAATTGAATCTGCAAATCATCCAGCTGCTGTTCTGACGACTTATTTGCAACAAGGTAATGAGTCCCGGGCAATAGCCCATCAACCTTATCAATACTATCCCTAACATTGATAGGTAATAAGCCATGGGAACAGTATGCGGCAAAGATAGTTGATTTTGCTAAATAGTCAGGATTATAATCTAGAAATCCTGCAGTAGCCTGTAGGAGATATTGACTAATTTCCGCAGCTGTTAGTTGACCCATTACAACAACGGGCACGTCACTAACTGCTTCAGGCATATCTAGTAGCTTTGGCCCAATGTCAATAACAGTTTCAATTTTCAACAATCGACATGTACGCTGTAATAAGGGCATCGCAGACTGATAAATCTGAGTGCGATTGGCAATCCCTCCAAAAACGATTAGTTGTTTGCGCCGCGCTGTGAGCGGTGGTGGCTTGTCGGGTTCGCCCACAGTAGAAAAAACGGGCAAAGCAGGAATTGAGTTGTGTTGAGGAGAAAGTCTATGAAGAATGTTAGCGTAGAGTTGTTTACTAGTTACCAACGATTTGCTTAGGTTAGCGAGTCGAGTAGCCAGATGCTTTTGCAGAGGATAAAGCCAAAAGGCACTAGTCCAGGGAGGGCGCCCAGCTGCGTAGATTTCATGAAACATAGTTATCAGGGAAGTATCTGATGTGGATTGCTGCCACTGTTGTAAGCAATCGATGAGCCAGAATGGGCATCCCCGTTTGGCATATCCATAACCGACATAATGTAACAAAATATTGGATGCAGGCTGTTGTCCTATCAGCGAGTATAAATCAGCTGCTGAGCAACGATCAAGGCGACTTACCGGAAAGCCATCTAAATATATGGCATTGTTCCAATTGGGATCGCCTACAACAAAGCGAGTTTGAATGCCAAAATCCTGCCGCATTTTCTGGGCAAGACGATAGGCATAGTCACCAACACCATCAACAGAAGGAAAAAGGCGAGGAACAATTGAAATAATAGAGTGTGAGCTTTTCAAATCTGGTAACTTCACTAAATAGTTGGAGACTGACTTAACGACACAAGTGAGCGTTGTTGCATAAGCGGGGGATACAGATGAAGTGTAAGGGAAGGCTTGAGTAGCATTAAAAACACTACCTGCCGAAAACATTAGCAACAACGAGCTACCGCATCCGCCTTAGGTGGTACGTGTTACCCACTACATGCTATTGCATATCTGCATCCTTGATTCGTATGATCTCTCGAGATCTACACTATCAATCAACTGTCTAGCATTTTTCCCGTAGTCTCTCATTGATTCAAAATGAGTAACGCTTCATAATATGACATGAGCCTTGTAAATTGAAATCACAATGACATTTCCACCATCCTTTCAGCGATACTTGCCTGGGTAGTAATGATTGAAATGCCGGAGACAATGACCTCAGAAATTACCTTGCAAAAACTCTCATAAAGGGAAGGTAATTAAAAACACCATATATTGAGGTAACTTTCTGGTAAACAAGAGTGTTCAACAAAGAAAATAACATCAACTTTGCTAGCTAACCGGAAAGACATGCGTGATTTAATATAGGCTTCTTCCATTCTAACAACTGCCAGAGTAGCTGAAAATCATAACCGCTATCGCTGAGCATTTCTAGAGCTTTCAGCAAATATTCAATACCTTTTCGTTCATGCCATAGGCCAACGAACAAGATTTTACACCCCCCGGGATACTTATGAGTCAAAACCCTGATTGACTGACAAAAGTTTGATCTGGCTTACAACTAAGCGGTGAAGAGCTGAAACTCCAATTGATAGGAGCGTTTCTCATGTTGTATGCGAGGCGCCATAGCCGGTTCAAGGTCTGTGTTAGAAGAAAAGAGGACCTGTTTGATGAGCTGCCAGCCATCGAGTAGCGCAAACTCAATCCAGTCGAGACCAATACGGAAGTAACTGTTGCCATAAAACCAATGAACATCGACCCATCGGCGCTTGCCTTTTTCAACGACGGCCACACCCTGAGCGGTGACATAAAGCGTGACGAACGCCAAGATGAAGCAGAGCCTTGAGAGGTCACAGACCGAACGAATCTAAGACTTTTGTAGATTCCAGCCGCTAGACCCCAGCCAGCGGCGAATGCGGCCCTGCCGACTTTGAGCATACTGCCCTCGGCAGGGCATGTACTTAGCCCACTTTGTCAGGTTTATTTCGCCCGTCTGAATCAGCGCGGCCACCAGCCACAGGCAAGTCGTCAGATGAGCGAGGTGAGCCCAGTTTTCACCTTGGCCCAGCCAGAGATTCAAGGCATCGTAGAGGCGGGAGTTTTTTTCACAGCATTCCAGTTTTTGAGTGGTATCTAATTCTAGATTGCTGGCTCCCATTTCTTTCCTCATTCGCTGTAGTTAGCGACTGGTAAACGCTTTAGCTTCGCAGACAGCATCTTTTGTCATTCAATCAGGTCAAGAACTATATGCAGGCAAGCTCCTAATTAGAAGCAAGACAACTTATTACCTCTAATCTACCAAACAAGCATGCCATTCTTCTGTATCAATTTTCTCAACTAAGTAGCCACATTCTGACAATATTTTTTGAGCAATTCCGGATTTAATACCTAGTTGTGCCATGCGGGTTTTATTTTCTTCAAAGAAGATATGGCTTATCCTGTTGTCTTTCAATAAATTAAGAGCACCTTCTATAACCCACGTATCCGCACCTTCCGTATCTATCTTTAGAACATCAATATCTTTCGATTGATATTTAAAGAGATCATCAAGTGAGACGACAGAAACTTCAAATGAATTTTGAGATTCTTCCAAGCAAATACCGCCCCAGCCACTTTGTTCAGCCGGTCCTAAATCAAATTGCAGTTTTCCTGTTTCCTTGCCTACAGCTAATTCACGAACTTGAACCTGAGATTCAAATTTGTTTGAGGATAAGTTAGAGGATAAGGCAGAAGCATTGGAGGGAGATGCTTCAAAGGCGAGGACTTGATTGTTTGGATGACCTGATGCCCATAAACAAGAGTAATATCCGTAGTTGGCTCCCACATCAACCATCAAACCTCCATCTTTCGCAAGCTTCAGAATTTCACAAGATACAGGCAACTCATAAAACCCCGTAAATGCTATCATCTGATGGCTTATATCCGTTTCCAACAAATCGATAAAAACACTTGGAGCCAGCTCTAAACAAGCATTCTGAAATAGACCTGAGAACCGTTTAGAATGTCTAAGATATAATCTCCAGAATAGTTTTTCTCTTAACCACAGAGGCTTAATATACATTAACCAGGGTCGTTTGACAGACTGGATTGATGACGACATTGTTTTAACCATAAAATAAAAATCATCTGCACATAACTGCAATATTCTAAGAGGATAGCTCTAATTCCAGAGCCTCGAAATTTAATAAGGCCTGGAATGGCTACTTTAATAAAACTTCTGACTAATGCAAATGCATAGAATTGAGCATTGATATGCTTCAGTTGATCTGGATGAATGGACAGATAAAGCAGTGTGGATTTCTTTTTTTTTCTAAGTTCCCGCCAACCTCTAGATATGCGCCAGGGGTGACATATTGCAGCTGTTTCGACAAATAGAAAAGGATGTCCACTCTTTGTTAATCGCAATCTCAAATCAACATCTTCCATTGCTGCATAAGGAAACCGTTCATCAAAACCCTGTAGAGATTTAAATAAGTCTCTCTGAATAGCTAGGTTGCATGACCAAAGATAACCACCTGTTTCATTTCTAGGAGACTTTTCAGCTAATGATCGTTTAGGGCGATCAACATATACTCGTCCTTCAAAAACAAGACAATCTGTTTTTTCCCTGATCGCTTCTACATACGCCTCCAGCCATTGAGGGTCAGGCAAACAATCATCATCCGTAAAGACTAACCACTTACCCTGAGCATACTTTGCCCCATTATTGCGATTAGCAGCAGGTCCCTTTTGTGGTCCTGCTACCCATGTCACCCAGGGATATTGATCTTGAACCATTTGCTCGGCGGTTTTATGTCCACCATCATCTGAAACAACCACCTCATACTGCTTATCCGTCAGGGTTTGCACCTCCGGCTTGAGACAGTCTAAACATTTTGCCAACAGATCATCTCGATGATAGGTAGGAATGATAATGCTCAATAGCATGGTATTCATAATTAAATATCAGTCCATGATTTTTGAGAGAGTTGAGACTGCGACAACTTTGCATGGGTATTTTGCCATACCGTAGATTGTTCGTAACAGTCTTGGACCGAGGCTTCTGGGAAAATACTCTCTCCTTCTCGAAGAAAATACGCATCAAAGCCACTGGGATCACATCCAATTAGCCAATAGCCCTTAGCTTTCAAGATTTTATTAAATGCTGCTAATGATGCGCCGCCATAGAGTAGCCCACCAATCCATTCACGGCTAAATTCATCGCTGTAAGGAACAGATTTCGAATCTGTTGGGCTCCAAGCATTATTAAATTCTAAGACAACAATTCTTGGCAAAGTGCAAGAAATTGCATTCAAAATATAAAGATCTATTGAGTCAATGTCAATCGACAGTACATCAACCTTCCTTTTAAGTAACCAATTAGAAATTATCGAATCCACATTCCTTTTATTTAAGAAGGTATTAACAAAGGAAGGTGGATTATTATAAAGTAGTCCCAACTTTGAGTAAAAATCGACACCTCGTTCTGTGCTGTCTTGGTCACCATCAATTAGCAGTGCATCAAAGCCATGGTTGATAATTAAATTGGCTGAATTTCCACTAATTCCATTTCCGCATCCAATATCAATGATCGTATGGTGCTTTACACCCAGAATTGTTAGCAAATAGAGTAAAATACCATCTTGGCCATTTCCTGAGAATATTTTGAAAGCTACTTCTTGAAGCTTTAGGGTTCGCTTTGACGTACAAAAAGACTCCTTCCATTGGTTTGAAATAATTATTTGTTGAGTTCTATCTTGAGAAAAATTATGGTGACAAAGTAAATCTATTTCTTGGTGATATTTCTTAGTGATATTTTCAAACTCGAGAGATAGTCTTGTTATTCTACCTGCAAGACTTTTAATAATGCTCTTCATTTTACAGTAACTAGTTTTCTACAAATCGACATGAGTCTTTGTTCTGCTGTTTGCACAAATATGGAGCATCTCTACATAATCAGGACGAAGACGATCCCAACTAAAACGCTCATAGATGAATTTATGACGTTGGAATTTCTCTTCATCATTGCTATGTGACAATACTTCCTTGACTAGCGTACTCAAGCTCCCACACGCTGTAAAATCAGAAAAATAGCCCTGACTTTTCAAAACAAATCGTGTTATTTCATAGTCATGAACAAGGCAGGGTAAACCATATACCATTGCCTCTAATAGTACCCTGCCAAACCCTTCATTTAGAGAAGCAAGGACAAACAAATCAGAAACTCTATAGAAATCAGCTATTGCTGAAGCAGCTACAGTTTTTGCCTGAAAATTTTCTGAGCCTAACAGTTTATTACCAAGCTCAAGAATCTCCTGTGATTCCTCCTCAATTTGCCCTAGAAGCAGCAAGTAGGGTCGTGGCTCAGGCAAACTGGCAACTTCTCGGATTAAATAATCTATCCGCTTATGACTTTTATTGATAGCCGCTACGGAGAGAGCAATAGGACGATTAATAGGTAGATCTAGTTTTCGGCGTAGAGCATTTCGCTCGATTTGGCTAAGGTTTTCGTACTCCTGATTCATCTGAATGCCATAGGGCACTAAACTATGCTTGCTAGCAGGCTCCCCTGCCTCAAGAGCCGTTTGGTGATGCATTAGGGTAAGATGTTGTACGTGATCCATCCGACTAAAGGGAGGCCCATTTGGAGCACCGTTTGAGAAGAGAAGTTTGTAAGATAGCTTGCTAATGCGCCGCCAATGCCAAAGCATCGTTCCCAAAGCGAAGTCACTAAAGAAAACTACATCAGGTCGCCCCTTGTACAGATGAGGAATCAAGCTTAAGCAAAAAGAAATTTGTTCTATGAAATAAGGATCAATCAGGGTGTAAGATTTGCCAAATCGTGCTGCCAGTTGTTTCGCAAAAGTATGATTTCTAGGCAAATTCCAAAGAGTAGTAGCATTAGCAAGGTTAGTCTTGCCTCCTTGAAATAAAGTGATGTTTAACTCGGGAACATCAGCTAATGCTGCGAAACATTCTTGAGTAAATGATTCATAACCACGCCGAACGTGACCTAGTCCCGTACACAAGAGAAAGACCCGCACGATATCACATTCCTCGTAATAGTAATAGTAAACGATTAATGGGCAGCGGTAGGCGTGAAAGTTGTTCCAAAAAGCGGGCATTTCGTATCATTACAGGATTCACTTCCGCTTGCTTGATAAAGCCATACACCTGGCTACCTCGACGTTCAAAACCATAAAACCCGAAACCCAAGCTACGGATAATCCAAAGCATCAAACGGTTGAGATGAAAATTTTGTGGTAAGTGACACTTAATACAGGGCGCAAAACTCCAGCTAGCTGCAAATGTCCCACCCAGTTTTAATAAACGATTCATTTCGATGACTGACTCAATAGGATCAGGCAAATGTTCCAATACCTCAGTCGAGACAATCGCATCATAAGGAGGATCGGGAAAGTCTAAAGCTCGAATATTAGAGAATTCGGCGAGGTAACTTTCAATTGTCTGACGAAAGTCAGTAATGTCAGTAATATCAATTGTCTTAGCATTTGGTAAATTTATTGAGCATAAGCGAGCAACTGTGCCAATTCCTCCTCCAAAATCCAGTATTTTTTGCGGTTGTGAGTGAGCAATTAAACGGACAGCAGATAATCGATCTTTAATCGTATCTTCATCAGATTCAGAAAATGCTGCATTAATCAGCCAAACCGGATGTTGATAATAATCAGTAAGGAATTGAGAAAAGTTAGCTTGAGCATTAGATGCACGCATTTCATCCCATGCCTGGTCTAGTATTTTCCAGAGTCTTTGAAGTGTTATCCCGTTTTCCTGCTCTGTTGGCGAAAGGTAGTCACTTATTTCCTGCCAGCGAGGAGCAACGCTCAACTGTTGTATAGCAGCCTGCCAGGAAGAAGGTACTGAACAAACATTATCTTGGGATAAAATCATTAGTCAATATATAGTAGACGTTAGGAATATAGTAGACGTTAGGAATATAGTAGACGTTAGGAATATCGTGGACGTTAAGAAGTTGATTGTGTTGGTTTACGGCAAACAACCCTGATTACTCGATCTATCTCTATCAGCGTCTTAGGATCAATCGCCTTACCTCTGGGATCAAAAAACTCATAGTTCAAGTTTTTAATAAAATGAACTAGTTGAGTTGAGTCTTTTCCCAAGCTTTGGAGTTCGACCGGATGGATCTCTAGAAATATCAAGGGAGAGTAATCAACCAACAGCTGTTGTGCTCCAGATAAAACATCCAGTTCATATCCCTCTACATCAATTTTAATTACGTCTGGCTTGATTTCTTGCTCTAATATAAAATCATCTAGCCTAACCATATCAACTGATATGTAAGATTCACTCGTTTGAGTTGCTACAAAATGATCGGAGCCATCAGAAAATAAATTTATCTTTGCATTAGATGAACCAGCGGCAAAAGGGTATGCCTTAATAGCATTATCTGCGTTGAGTACAATATTGCCTTCTAGCACCTCAAAAGCATCAGGAGAGGGCTCTAATGCATAAGCGAACGAATCAGGACGAACAGAAAAAGCTAAACTAAAAATCCCGTAGTGAGCACCAACATCAAGAAAGCACTTAGATGAGTGGGTTAAACTTAAGAAGCCTTTCATCTCTTCAACCATCTCGTTGTCGAAATCGGTGAAATAACGAAATGCAAAATATGACTTTTCATCAACAACCTTAAGTCTGACATTTCGATCAATACATATCTCACCCTGAGGAGTATTAACATTTGACATTCTGAATTTCAAAGAATTAACGAAAAATGAATAAGCTGCATAGCTCCTTTCTCTTAAAGAATCTTCCTGAGGATGTTGAACATATTTCATCAATCCTTTCAAAATATCCATATAAACTAGTCTCTATTTCGTGTGCAAATTTATGTCAGGAAAAATTACAAATCAGATTTTGTACAAGCGTCAACTTGAATTATAAATTCATGCAGCCTTTTCGTTACTACTGCTCCGGAAAAATTTTCTTTTAGAACAGTCGATGCCTTATCCGCCATATTGAGTAAAACCTCAGTTTCGTAGATGCATTTTTTAAGCACTTTTTTGATTTCCAAAATTGAATTGTGATCGCAAACAACACCACAATTCCACTTCTCTAAAAACCTATTGCACGCCGAATAACTAGGACCGCAAGAAAGGATAGGTCTCCCAGTGGCCATATAATCCGTCAACTTTGTTAACAAGGAAGAGCGTACTACATGCTTGACGTGAGGAGAGAAAGAAGTACAAACAAGCAAAAGATCAAATTCAGAAAGCTTGCTTAGAAGCTCGTCGTAAGGCAAAAGAGAACCGTATTGAACTTCAAATTTAATTAGGGATTCTTGATGATTTTCCCAAAAACTAGATGCAGTGTAAATTACTAATTCAATATCTATTCCCTCTTTCCTAAGATAATGAGTTGCTTCTGCCACAAGTAAAAGGGCATCGGAATGCATCGTTTGTATTGAGCCAGCATAAGCTATTCTAAATTTTTCTCTTGTACTCTCCTTATTGTTTGGCCCTAACGTTAGGGGCTCGACAGGGTTATGAGCAACTATATAAGGTTTTCCATTAATGCCTAGTCTCTGGGATATATCTTCTTGCATGTAGTCACTGATCATGATCCAACCTTTAGATTCCTGCAAGAGGTAAGAGGCTAAGGACTGAGTATCGCCTCCAATCCAAAGAGACTGATCTACAGCTATCCAATCATCCATAAAATAAATCAAAAATGGTATTTTTAATTTATTTGCCATCTTCCAACCTACGATTAGGCTAGAAAGAGTAATTGGACAAAGTAACAATAGGTCTGGAGAAAATTCTTCTATTTTTTCTCTATGAGAAAGGTTTAGTAAATTTAGTATGCTTAAATTTAAAAAAATAAAATAACGATTTAATGTCAATCCAATCCTATTTCGAATTAGAGGAAAGAAAGAATCAGAATAAGAAACTACGTTTTGATGTGGAGCTACAGGTGGAGATAGCTTTAATGTATTGTTTGGGACAAGCTGAAGGAGAGATTCTGGTGGATAAGTCTTAAAAAGATTATATAGCGTTGGATTTGCACTTCTTCCTTCACTACTTTTAGAAAGGGATAATTCACTGATCAGTAGTAGCTTCGGAAAATCTGAACTACTGATCTTATCAGGTCGCTTTTGCATGTTTGTGCTAGCTCAGCTATGGTGGCGGATTTGCCAAGATTCAACAATTTCGGAAAAGATTTGGGTTAATGGAATTGTGATTGACCATTCAGGATAGTGACTTTGCATTTTACGTAAATCGCTATAGTAACAAATATGATCGCCTTCTCGATTTTTATCCACATACTCATACTGCATGGGCTTACTTGTTAGAGCAGTAGCATAGTCAAACGCTTCCAAAATTGAACAGGTATTTCCCTTGCCTCCGCCTAAGTTATAAACCTCACCACTGCGAGGAGTCCGAATAAAAGCTTCGATAAACTTGGCAACATCCTGGGCATGAATATTGTCACGCACCTGTTTACCCTTATAACCATAGATTTTATAAAGGCAACCCTCTAAATTACATTTCACTAAATAGCTCAGAAATCCATGCAGTTCAACTCCTGAATGATTCGGCCCTGTAAGACATCCTCCTCGCAAGCAACAGGTGTTCATACCAAAGTAACGCCCATACTCCTGCACCATGACATCAGCAGCAACCTTAGATGCGCCAAATAAGGAATGTTTGGACTGGTCTATGCGGAAGGTTTCAGGAATCCCATGTTCATAGGTTGGTTCGGCATAATCCCAACGAGTGTCTAGTTCTACTAAAGGAATTTCATTAGGCGCATCACCATAAACTTTATTAGTGGATAGGTGAACAAAGGGTACTTCGAGTACAAACTGACGGGTAGCCTCCAAAAGGTTGAGTGTGCCGACTGCGTTGGTGTCAAAATCATCAAAGGGAATTGCTGCGGCTCGATCGTGACTGGGTTGAGCCGCCGTGTGAACGATCGCATCCGGTCGTAAGCTTTCGATTAAGTCGAGCACTCCGTGGCGGTTCCGAATGTCTAGCTCGTGGTGAACAAATCCCTTTAGAGTCTCCTGTAAGCGCTGTTGGTTCCAACGAGTATCTCCTTGGGGGCCAAAGAACACAGCACGTTGGTTGTTATCAACACCATGAATTTGCCAACCCTGGTGAGCAAAATATACACAAACCTCAGAACCAATCAGTCCAGAGGATCCGGTAACCAATATTTTTTTCATAGAATTCAATTCACGCTTTTTATCAAAGAGTGAACACTAAATGATACTGTCAAAATCAACTAAAGATAAAGACTCTGTTGTAAGCATGCTTATTGCTATATGAGAATTTCAGGCTCTGAAAAAGTAATTTTACGTTTTTCGAGGCTTCAATCACTGAAGTACTCGATATGCTTGAATTGATTTATGCAACAAATCTGGAGCAAAGGAAAATTTTCAAACAAATATATTCTTTCAATAAAAGCCATATTTTGTTGTGTCAGAATTAAAATCACTCACCTTCTAGTTTCTCGAGAACAACTAGGACATGATCCGGTCCGAAAGTAGGAAATATACTATGAGACTGTCTCAGTACACGAGAACGAAAAATAGCTGACGCTGCAGTTCTTAAGCGTAGCAAGAATGAATATGTCCCTTTGCAATATATTGAATGGTAAGTTTTCATCCATTTTGTAAGGTTAAACTTAGGATGGTTTTTTAAATATGTCTTCGAAGGAAAGACAATATGCTCTGGGAACCCTAGGTACCACCAGCTTAAGCCTAAAGCTATTGATGGGAAAGAAGATATATCTCCGGTAAAAAAAATTATTTTCCCTTGCTCTCTTAATAGCTCGTAGCACGCTTCAAGAAATGTCGGAACGTCATATAAATGTTCAATCAGGTCAAATGCAACAATAAGGTCAAATTTATCTTGTATCTCTTCCATACTCGAGAAAGCAATATGACCTTTATCTCTGATGATGTTCAAGCTTGCCTGAGAATAGTCACATCCAAACGTTTCACATCCTTGCTGCGAGGCAAAATCTAAAAGTTCTCCCGTATTACAGCCAATATCTAAGAGATGGGTTCCAGGCTTAAATAGTGTTCTTAAGGTACTGACAACGTCGCCTGTCTTCCCATCCTCGAAAGAACAATTAGAAATCCATCTTTTGGATGCATCGCCTTCAGCGTACAGTTTAATAGAATCGTTTTCCTGTATACCGCTTCCGATAAATTTAGAATTACACTCTTTACATTTCCAGAGATCAGGTTGATTTAGCAATTCTATTCTCTTGCTTGAATAATAAGTTGGCTTTGAATAAGAAATAAATCCTAGCTTAGATATATTATTACTTTGACAAAGTGGGCATTTACTCGGAGATAAATCATTTTTAATGATGCTCATTTTGCTTGCAGAGAAAAGTTGTCATCTGGAACAGCTACGTTGTTCAAATCATCTATCGCTCTAAATATTGGCTTGTCAGCGCATACCATAGCGATCGCACCATATCCGTAACTATATTTAAAATCCCAAGACCCATTAGTTGGATTAGAATACGGAACCTCAAAAGAGATAGCTGACTCTACAATTGAATCCCACCCTACATTGGAGATAGACGTTGCTAAATCTAAGGAGTAAGAACCTGAAGCGAGATACAACGGTTGCAAGTTAAGATTGCATTGGTAGTGACCTGCCTCACAAGGCAGAGTAACTTGGTGAAATTGCTCGGTTGAGGCTAAAGCAATTTTCTCGCCAGCCACACCGACTAAGAAGACTTCTAAGGATAATCCTCTGAAACCATTTGTGTAAAACTCTATCTCTAATGAAAATATTTGTCCCGATGTGTAGTATTGACTGGGTTCTCCACTGACATTAATTAAAGTGCATCTCAAGACTTTTGTGTGCTGCCCTTTTTGTTTCTCTCGAATATTTGAGTCGTCATTTATATCAAGACAACCCATGAATTTCTCAATTGCCCGATCTGTTTCTCCAAGAAAAGATACGCTTCCGCAATCTAGAAAGCAACATTTAGAAGTAAGGCTTTTAATTGCAGCCATATTATGACTAACAAATAAAACCGTCCGACCTTCTCGACTAACATCCTCCAGTTTCCCCAAACATTTCTTTTGAAACTGGGCATCTCCGACAGCCAATACTTCATCCACAATGAGAATCTCTGGTTCTAAATGCGCCGCCACCGCAAACGCCAACCGCACATACATCCCACTGCTATAACGCTTTACTGGTGTGTCTAGAAATCGCTCCACCTCCGCAAACGTCACAATCTCATCAAACTTCCGGTGAATTTCCCTCCTTTCCATTCCCAGGATGGCACCATTCAGGTAGATATTTTCTCGCCCCGTCAGTTCCGGATGAAACCCCGTGCCCACCTCCAACAAACTTGCCACTCGGCCTTTGATCGAAATTCGCCCCTCCGTCGGTTCTGTAATTCGACTCAAAATCTTCAGCAGCGTAGACTTCCCCGCACCATTCCGGCCAATAATTCCAACCCGATCGCCCTGCTTAATCTCAAACGAAACATCCTTCAGTGCCCAAAAATCTTCCTTGGTACGATCCTCGGTCTGACTTCCGCGCCGGAACCGCTTAACAAAACCTTTCGATCCGTTAGCAATGACATCCCGTAGCGCGGTATATTGTTGCTTCTCTTGCTGCTGACCAATTGCGTATTTCTTACCTAATTTCTCGACTCGGATAACAGTGTCAGACATTGCAAGTAAGTAGTGATGAAGTGAAATGAAAGAGCGGGTAAATCAGCAGGGTCGGCCGTTGTAAGACACAGTTAAAAAGATTGCTTCTGGGTCTAAATAACATCTGCAAATGTCCGCTCGGTCTTTCGGAAATACTGAATTCCGGTGACTAAAATGAAGGCAACTAGTCCTAGCGATAGGAAAAAGCCCGGCAGGTAAATTTGTGACTCGCCGCCCAGGATTGCCCAGCGGAATCCATCAATTACGCCTACAATCGGATTTACAGAATATAGCAACCGCCATTTGTCGGGTACGATGCTGCTGCTAAACCCCACTGGCGAAATGTATAAGCCAAACTGTACGATGAATGGCACTATGTAGCGAAAATCTCTGTACTTGACATTTAGGGAACACAGCCATAGCCCAGCACCCATAGATGCCGCAAAGGCGATCACTATAAACAAAGGCAACGTCAAAATCCGCCAGCTCGGCACAAAGTTAAACCATGCCATCAGCCCCAACAAAATAATCCCTGAAATCATAAAATCTACAAAGCTCACCACCACTGCGCTGGTAGGCACAACCAATCGAGGAAAATAAACTTTAGAGATGAGGTTGGAATTACTAATTAAACTATTACTGCACTCACTCAAAGAGTTAGCAAAGAACTGCCAGGGAAGCATTGCAGCAAACACAAGAATAGGATATGGGACACCTTCCGATGGCAAATTCGCCAGATTGCCAAATACGATGGTAAACACAATCATCGTTAGGAAAGGCCGGATTAGCGCCCAGGCAATACCAATTACCGTTTGCTTATAGCGAACCAAGATATCTCGCCAGGCCAGGAAGTAAAACAGCTCTCGATAGCGCCAAAGATCCTTCCAATACTGTTTTTCGGTGCGACCCGCTTCAATTATTAGTTCGGGTGGGTTAGTAGCCATTAAGTTATTCCTTTTGTTCTAGCTGTCTACATAGCACATCTGAGAGGACCTGCGCTCGATAACAACGTAGATCTGTCTGAGTAATGTGGTACCAGCGCTTTCGTCTGCACTGCGGGCACCAAAAAGACTCTATCCAATTTTTTTGGATATCGTCGCATTCTGGTGCTTCTAAAAGCGAAAGGAGAGACTCATTGAGTTTCTCCTTTTCTTGTTCGCCTTCAGTTTTCAATGCGCTTAGCCGATACTTCGGACTCGCGCTTTCTAAATAGCAGCCATGAATCTCACAAAAGATGGAACGCTTCTTAGACCGCTTTCGATTTTTGGTAGACCGCTTGCTTTTGGAAGCTGAGTAATTTTGGGTAGATTTATCCTGCATTTGCCTCCATTCAGAATTTCTGAAGGCTAAGTGCGGAGAGACTGAGATCCGTAGACCATCAAAGCCCAAACTCCAACTAAACAAAAGTAATTGATTTGTTGCTAATTAAGGTATCGCTTATCGCTCTGTCAACCATCAGTGATAACACTGTTTATTGGTATATTTTCTAAAAGCACAAAGCTCGGTAAATATACGAAGCAACATTGAGCGGTATTGGCTCAATCTATCGAATCGCGGCAAAGTCCTTTATACCCTGATAAGTTGTTCTTCTGGACTGCCGCTGAGTAAATTCGCTAACAGTCGGGTTACCGCTAGTCAGAATTACACCCTGGGCCTGCTGCCACAAATCGTGGGGAATCTCTAGCAAGCTAAAGTAGCCACTTTCCGAGCGTTGAACCCAGTACCATTCATTTTGCTGGCACTCGTCGCACCAAAAGGCTTCTAGCCACTCACCAGTAAGCGGTACCGTGGTGTAATTGCTAATTACACGCAGAGATCGCTTCCGACTCAACCCCCTAGCCCGCAAATGCTCCGCCTTATCCGCATACAGCCGATGCTTCTGACTCACACTATCTAGATAGCAGCCGTGAATAGGGCAAAAAATTGCCCGTCGTTTTGAGCGTTTTCGATTACGTCGCTTTCGCTCTGGCATTATCGTCTCCGGGTGTAATCCAATGGTTCCAGGCGCTATGAATGCGCTAGACGAATGTATTAAACCGTGGTTACGGAATTTCACCAACCGTAATATTTTCAGTACAGCTAGTTATTTTTGTTACTTCGCACACTTATGCGCTTGTTCTAGCACTTCTACATAGTGCCGAGAGATAATTTGCGGCGTGAAGTGAGCCTGCATATGCGATCGCCCTGCAGCCCCTACTCGCTCCGATTCTTGCCGATCTCTCGAAAGATACCGAATATAATCTGCCAATCCCTTAGCATCTCCATTCTCAAAAGCACATCCACCCTCAGCATCACGCAGCAGCGTCCCAAGATAAGATCCCGACGGGCAAATAGCCGCAATTGGTCGCCCCGTAGCCATCGCTGGATATAGCTTACTAGGTGCTACCAGGCTTTCCATGCCATCGGCAACACTTACTAAGGAGACATCTCCTGCAGTTAACGAATAAGGCAGTACCGCCTTCTCCTGATAGGGCAAAAAGCGAAAGTTGGTCAGCCCTTCAGCTTCCACAGCTTCTATCAGTGGCGATCGCTTGGCCCCTCCCCCAATGCACACAAACAAAATCGGTTCATTTCTTAGTCTGCAAGCCGCATGGAAAATCGTATCCACATCGTGACAGCGCCCCATGTTTCCGGAGTACAAGACGACGAAAGGCTCTACCAGGTCATGCTCCTTGGCAAACCAATTATCTTCCTTGGCAACAGGCACAATCTTCTCGTCGTCAGACCAGCTATGGATCACCGAGATTTTGTCAGCGACATCAGGGCAGTGACCAACAATGCGATCGCGCATAGAATCACTCAGCACAATTATCCCAGCAGAGCGACGCCATATTTTGCGATTGAGCGATCGCCACAGCTTAGCAATCGGATGATTTCCCTTCACCACATCCAGCTCTACAGCAATGTCCGGGTATAAGTCGTACAGCAAGCAAACGTAAGGGAGATTAAAGAAAAGATTAGCCAGATAAGCAATCACAGAGAGAAAAGGTGGTGCGGTGGTTACCATCAGCACGTTATAGTGCTTAGCATTTTTAGCCAAATGCATGATTGCCCTTAGCGTGTACAGCGCACCATTGATGGCTTTGCCACGAATACGGTTAGACAATAGCTGACTAATGCGCGATCGCCGCACTGACACATTCCCCTTACGCTCAGTCATAGGCGCTTCCCCTTTCTCAAAAGCATATCCAGGCTGTCCGGTAAATACATTTACAGCCAGCCCCTGCTGCCCCAGCTGAGTGGCAAGTTCTTCAATCAGCTGACCCGTCGCCGCAAAATCCGGTGGAAAGAACTGAGTAAGAATCAGTAGCTGCAGCGCCTGAGCGCGAGTTTGAGCACGAGCATACTGACTGTTCGCAGTTCTTTTTTTAGATGCTTGAAGGCGGCGGGCTAGTGAGTTTTCGAGCACCATGCAATTTTCCTATGTAAAACGATATAAAATCTTCGTGAACAGTGGTTAATAGAAACCACGCACCCTGTTCTTACCGAGCAAAATATGTGAGTTGTCTTATAGCTCTGTTGCGTCTTTACGACTCCCCTACAACAGAACGACAGTCTGTCGGGTTTGTATTATGTCGAGGAACTACTGCACCTCAGACGGGTACATCGGGATATACACTTACGTAATTACTCTTCCCTTTTTGCATCAAAAATAATCAGTACTTAAAAAGGAATTAAAAAGAAGGAATTAGAATAAAGAACATACACATAGTCATTTAGACCTTAACTCTCTTAGGGCTTGTCGAAATAGGTCTGCCGACAGCGAAAGGAGAGAGCGCTTTTGTTGTCAAAATACCCTTTACCTGTGTCACGACAAAAGGACATATCGTAATTTTTTGTGCCTCATTTGGCTGTACATTTATACGAACAAAACTATGAAACTTTTGTTCCTTAGCACCCTTGCCATGCTGTCCTACGTACAGCTGTGATGTAGCAACAATCTCTGGTGTCTGGCGTCCCTGTCGGCTAATCGTTTCCAGAATATTGGGTTCACCCAAGCGCTGCCTACGTGGGCTGATGCCGCTCCCCCCGCACACTAACCAGTCAATATGCGCATCACCATGACCGGTTTGCCCAGACTTCAAATGTTCCAGGCAATGAGCATGACCACTGAGTACCAGGTCTACAAGTGGGGCCTCTATAGAATGCTCTGCGTCTGACCAATAAGTATTGTTCATCCGTTCTAGACGGACCCGGTCTAGAACCGCTCTCAGATGCTTTCGTACCCATAGCGTTTCAGAGCTTTGCCAGTGGGTCGCCTCTGTAGTGTAGGGCGAATGATGCAAATAAATAATGCGCCCGACTGTTGTATGTGTGTTCCAAGACTCGATCAGTGCGTTGGTAAGCCAGTCTAGCTGCGCCTGGTCAAAATTTGGCGTGTCTGGCGCGCAATTCCAGGTGTTAGAGTCCAGGGCAAAAAAATCAATACCGCCATAGTGAAAGCGGTAGTAGCGATTGGGTAATCGAGTGAACTGGCCGGGCAGATAGCTCAAACAGCTTTTTTGAGTTTGTCCTGTTGTTTGAGCGTGATCGGATACTGCACTGTAGTGACGGATAAGGTGTTGTTTGAGCTGCGCTGGGGAGAGTTGTGAAAGATCATCTAAAAAGGTTTGCCCATAGGCCTCGCCGCCTGTACCGCCGTAGTGGCCCAGGTCTATGCCACATGCGTTTCGTAGGCGATCGCACACACTACTCAAAAAAACTTTCCAGCGATCTAGTCCACGCAATTCCATGCCGTAATCGTGGTTACCAGGTACCGGTAGTACTGGCCGGGTAAAGGTAACCTGATCGCCACAGTAAAAAGGCGCTTTGGGAGCATCACGCAGCAGCGATGGATAAAGCTGCAAAAGGTGAGAAAAATAGTTCTGATAGCTCCCATTGGGATACACCACATCGCCTGTGTGCAACAAAAAGCGGTTGTTGCACATATGCATTTGAATTTGCTGGGCAAATAGATGTGCAAACTCAGGTACAGCAGGCTTAGATACGGCGTGACCGTTCAAATCTGTATCACCGATCACTACAAAAGAGAACGGTTCTTTCGCGCCTACTGGCCCGTCTTCAATCGCTAAGCGAGTTTGTTCGATACCGCTGTTGGCAAAGATCGGATCTTGCCACCGCACCTGACGGGAAAGTCGGGTCGCTGCGGCTACCGGTCTAAAAAATCGGACCATTGTCTCCAGAATTTTCTTGAATGTTGTGACCGAGTCCGTTTTGACCAAGTCCGTTTTGACTGCCCCCAGGTTGACTAAGCCCCGGTGTGGATACGGTTGCAAACTCGGCCTCGTCAGTGGGCTCCTCGCTGTAGGCATAGTAGCGATAGCCGCTCAGTCCATTAGGCTTAACAGCGTTAGCCACAATGCCCAAGGTAGGAATCTGCGCCATTTCGAGGGTCTCAATGGTTTGCGTTAGCACCGTACGATCTGTTTTACCCATCCGGGTTACTAGCACCAGCCCGTCCGTCCGCTGGCCAATCAAGCTAACATCAGCCAGGCCTGTGGTTGGCGGAGCATCATAAATCACCAAGTCAAAACAGCGCTCGAAGGTGCCCATCAGCTGTTGCATTTTTTGTGATGCCAACAGCTTAGTGGGATCTGGCGGAATTTTACCGGCAGTCAGGGCAAACAGCTGTCCGCCCGGTGTTAGCTGCTGAATTGCTGACTTCAGTGGTAAATCATCCGCAATCAGGTTGGACAGGCCCGTTTTGTTCGATAGGGATAGCCGCTCATGAACCTGCGGCTTACGCAAGTCTACATCTACTATTAATACCCGTTGGCCCATAGCTGTTGCCACCTGTGCCAAGGACGCGCCCACCGTAGACTTACCGTCATTTGGCAAGGCAGAACTAATCAAAATAGAGCGAATGGGTCGGTCCGAACTCAACATGCGAATGTTGGTATGTAGCACTCGCAACGCTTCCAGAAAGCTAGATTCACTATCTGTTCCATAAGTATAGGAAGTACTTTTGTGAGAACTTCTTCTAAACGGTGAAAGATCAGAAAGTTTTGCTATTAACCCTTGATTGTCTTGATCATCTAAGAGAGCACGGTTATAAGGAAGCGTACCTAACAGCGGTAGTTTGGTGCCTGCTTTAAGCTCATCAACAGAGTGGTAAACATTGTCGAGTTTCTCTAACAGTAGTGCGGCGGCTAACCCAGCCAAAATACTAGCGACGACGGCCAAGAGTAAGCTTCGCTGCAAGTTAGGAGAGATTGGCTTAGTGGGCTGCACAGGGACTTCAATCAGCTGCCAGGGAATTTCTGTTTGTGCGGCTTCAATCTCTAATGTCTCACGCGTCGTCCTAAACCGGGTAAGCGCTTCGGTAGAAATGTTCAACTCACGCTGCAAGTCGGTGTACTGACGAATTAGTGTCGGCAGCTGGTTAAGCCCTGCTGTTACCTGCTGCTCTGCCTGTGCTAGCACGCCATTTTGTGAAGCGATTACGTTAAAGTAATTAGCTGCCAGCGCTTGCTCAGTCCCCAAGACTCGCTGCGCCTCTTGCTGTAGCAATGGCAACAGATTCTCTCGGCGTTCTTCTAACACCCGAATATGCAAACTATTAGGAGAAAATCGGGTCAGCTCCTCAGCAATTTTAGATTCTACGGTCCGTAGCTCACCCAACAGTTGCTCGTAGACTGCGGCTTCATCTAACGCACCTAACGTACCTGATTGACTTTGCAGATTGGCATACACTTGTTGCGCTTCGGCAAGCTGACGATCGAGCTGTAAACGCTGCTCGGTTAATGCCGTTGCCTGCTCAGAGATTTGCGTAGCTTGTAGCTCTGGAGTCGTGAAGTTATATTGACGGCGAAAGGCTTCTAGCTGGTCTTGAACCGAATCCACCTGAGCTTGCAGATCAGGTAGCTGGTTTGAAACAAAGTTAATACCCTGCCGTAGGTTTGTTTGCCGCTCTTCGAGAGAGTATTTTAAGTAGGTGCTAGAAAGCTGATCAAGGACGACCTGAATTTGAGTAGGATCTTCGCCAACGTAGCTCACTTCCAGAATTTTGGTTTCTGCTAAGCGGGAGATGCGTAAGTTCTCTAGCAGGGTCAGATAATCAAGCTCTGGATAGGTTTGCTGTAGCTGTTCAGCAACAGGCTCTATTAGCTCTGGGCTACGTAGCACCTGCACCTGAGTTGCGTAGTCCAGCCCAGAGTTTCCTAAGTTTTGCTCTCCCAAAACAGAGGTCAGATCAGAGAAGTCGTCGTCCGCATTGACAGGTTCTACCAAAACCTGGAACTGTCCCCTAAAGATTTTGGGCTGCTTGAGCGTATTAGCCGTAATCGCGGCCATAACAACAGCGGCAACCCCTGCAATAACCCAGGCCCGGCGGCGAACAACGGCTATCAAATTACGCAAATCGCTATCTTCTTCCTGCTGCGCCTTTAGCTGCCAAGCGCTCAACAGGGATGTGGCCTGGTCTATGGGAATAGGGCCAGTCGCTGGCGGGGCATAGGGGGTAGCGTGCGATGGACTGTGGCCGTTACCGTTGCTATAGCCATTGCTATGACCATTGAGAGCGGCAGGCGGCAGAGGGGTAGGAGAACTTTCCATATGATTGCGCTATAGAGAGAAAATAAAAAGAGAAAGCAAACGGAATAGATCTATGAACTGGAAAAGTTAGCGGCCATTAAAACAACAAATTGAATGGCGTTAATAGCTGTAAAATTGGCCTCAAGATACCGCCAACCGAATCGCCTATTCGAGTTTGGGCATTGCGGCCTACCAGCACCACGTCATTATTCAAAATCAGCGGATTGCGCTCTGAGTCAATCCCCTCTTGCAAGTCCACTTCAATCTCACGTTGAGTCACACTCCCATTAGGGTTTAGCCGAATTAGCTCTACTGTCTCGGTCGAGCGATTGGTAAAGCCACCTGCTGCGAGCACGGCCTGATTCAGGGTGGTATTCGGCGCAACTGCCAGCTGGCCCGGACTAGCCACTTCTCCGATTACGTTTACTCGGACCTCACTAGGAGAGAAGTTAGCAGCGGCCAGCTGAGTTATTTCGCTTGGTGTGAGCTCGCTAGCTTCCGGAATAATGACCGTATCACCCTGTTGCAGCACCAGATCCTGACTCAGGTCACCTGCCTGTAGTAGCTGCCAAAAGTCAAGA
Source organism: Cyanobacteria bacterium J06581_3 (assembly GCA_038531675.1). Lineage (GTDB taxonomy): Bacteria > Cyanobacteriota > Cyanobacteriia > Phormidesmidales > Phormidesmidaceae > Phormidesmis. Next base: position 226,848 of record JBCBBK010000002.1, on the reverse strand, counting down.
TCGATTAGCTGCTGGGAACCGCTGCGGGTCTGCCGACGCACTTGAATTTTTCGGATATCTGCGGAAGGCCTTATGCCGCCAGCCGTTTGCACGACCTGCGTAACGGTTGTTCTACCACCGCCTTCCTCGCCTTCAAATTCATAGGCACCTGGGCGAAAAACCTCACCTACGACGGCCACTACTACATCCTGAGTTGTTCCAGAGGATAAATTAGAGGCTGAAAGCTGGTTGGTCTGTGCAATATCAACCGTAGCGGTTTCGCCAATCACGATAGCATCGCCATCGCGCAGGACAAGATCTTGACGAGCATCTCCATTGTTTAGCAGCTGCCACAGGTTGAGGGTAACGACCTGCTCGGGGAGGTTACCATTGCTGCGGCGCAGCTGTACCCGCTCTAGGTCAGCGGCCTGAGTGACGCCGCCTGCTAGCTGCAAGGCTTCGGATACGGTGGGGAATTGGGTGTTGCCCTCGGCTGTGAGTGTGTACAGGCCGGGTTCGCTGACTTCACCAGCGATCGCTACTCTCAACGGACGCGGCGACTCCAGCACAACGGTAATCTGCGGATATCGCAGCTCTCCAGTATAGGCCGACGCAATCATCTGCTCAGCCTGCTGCGGGGTAAGGCCATCGACGCTCACTGGCCCTACCGCTGGTAAATTCACCGAGCCATTGGCCAATACCTGCTGCGAGCCGCTGTACTCTGGCACATTAAAAATACCGACCTGAATCACATCACCTGCGCCCAGCGTGTAAGCCTCATCAATTTGAGCTGAATTTAGGCGCGTTCGAGGCTGGTCTTGCAGCTCGGGCAAGGTCTGGCTGACTGCACTTTTGACTTGGCCAATTGTCAACCCTCCAGAAGTCAAGGCTGTCAGCAGAGCGACCGATAACAGCGGATGTCGCGTTAACTTGCTTATCATTAGGCTCAGTACCGTTCTATATATCCAGGTGTTTATCAGACTTTTGATTAACTTGATTAAGGTGTGTATGGAAGATGCGGCAAACCAACAGAAGTAAAGGCAGAAGTAAAGGCAATATCAAGAGAACTTGATTTGCAGGATACCCAAAGTTGCAGGCAAACCAAACACACCGGTGTCTTTTTAAGGACATGCGTATGCACGTGCCCTAACGTATGACTTGTGTATATCTACCAGAAACGTCGCTACAGCAGGCAAATATTTGCCTATGTTATGCCCTCGTCCGTAATATTCTCTCAGTATAATTTCTGAAATCTCAGTGTTTACTCGTTGACTCTGCTACTGACACAGCAGCGCAAAGCCAGTCGTCCAGACAGTATCAGCACAGTTCAGAGAATGCCTCTGTACATATACGGAAACAACAGTTATAAAAATACCCGTGTTGCAATTATTTAGAGCGAACATCTAGCGCATCACGGAGTCCGTCACCGACATAATTTACACTTAGCACCGTCAGGAAAATAGCCAGCCCAGGAAAAATCACCAAATGCGGTGCACCTGCAACAATGTAGTCCTGCCCGCCGAAAAGCATCCGCCCCCAGGTGGGCACATCGGGCGGAAAGCCAATGCCCAAAAAGCTCAGTGTAGACTCGGTAATGATCGCATTGCCGACACCCAAGGTCGCGGCAACAATCACCGGACCGATAACGTTTGGCAAAATGTGCCGCCATACGATTCGATCGGGTCGGGCTCCCAATGACTTTGCGGCCTGTACAAAGGTTTGCTCCTTAGTTGCCAGGAATCCTGCTCTGACTAATCTGGCTGTGGGCATCCAGGTTAACCCGCCAAGCACCAGAATAATGAGTACAAAAATTCCTAGCTCTGGACCTACCCAGGCCCGCATGCGATCGCGAAATAAATAGATTATCAGCAGCAATAACGGCAGCTGTGGCAAGGACAAAAATAAATCCGTTAGTCTCATCAGCACCGCGTCTACTAGGCCTCCACAAAAGCCTGAAACCATCCCAATTAGGGTCCCTAAGGAAATAGACACCAGCATGGCCGTAATGCCAACTGCTAAGCTAATGCGCCCGCCCCACATCAGTCTGGCCAGCTGGTCCTGCCCTAAGTCGTTGGTACCTAGTGGATACTGCCAGCTGGGTGTGCCCAGCGCCCTGGCAAAGTCGATTTCACTGTATGAAGCGGTGTACAGCAGTGGGCCTAGTAATACAGCTGCAATCAGAGTTAGCAGTATGAGCGATCCAAATACGGCCATGCGATCGCGCATAAATCTTGCCCAGGCTCTATTCTGTTCAGGCGCTTGCCCTTCCTTCATCTACGGCATACCTTTGCTGAGCTGATTTTGATAAATTTGCTGATACCAAATCGCCTGGCTGTTAGCACTAATGCTGCCACGGGGTGGAAACGAGGCATATTTTAACCGCTGGTCGAAGCGGATATGTAGCCAGGGGACACCATGGCCATGGGTGTTGCACCAAATGGCTTTTTGCTGGGCGATCGCGTCTGCACAAAGCTCTCCTGTTTTTTGCCACAGCTCATGCATAGCAGCGGTTCCCGCCGTTCTGCAAAAAGCCGCTATGTGCCCATAGTTGCCCGTTACCTGGGGTACGAGCAGCTGCGCATCTCCAGAGAAATTGCTAAAGGTTGCTGTCAGCCGGTTGGGCGGTAAATCTTGTAGATGAGTCAGGAAGTCGTGAGGGTTTGGTGGGCGGAAGGTGGCAGGGAAAGCGATCGCAAAAAACGGATGCGTGCTGGACGTGTAGGGATGAATCGGCACCGGCTTCCATTCAAAATCAAAGGGCAACTCCGCCCAGGTTTGGTTCCACTGCTCGCGAAACTCGGCTTCTGTGGTCAGCGCTTTGGCTACCTGCGCCCAGCTAAAGGGTAAAGCTGCCTGATCGACAAAAGTCACCAGCGCGGCGTTGCGATCGGCAACTTCTGTATCTACTGTTTTCGCAACTGCCGACTGAACTGGCTGCTGAGATATCTGCACAAGTAGCTTCCGCTCAATTCCTTCGTGAATGTAGCATATGCTTAGAGCAAATACCCCAATTGCGCTATGTCTGCAATTCCTATCTTTCCAGGGATGAATCCCTATCTTGAAAGCCCGACGCGCTGGCCAGAGATCCATACCTGGCTGATTGTTGAAATTGCAAGAACGTTAAATCCTCAGCTGCAGCCAAAGTATAGAGCAGCGGTAGAAACTCGCGTATACATAGACAAAACAGTTGTCGGTATTCCTGATGCGACGGTTGCCAAACAAGATACGGAAGGGACAAATGTACAGATAGGCTCATCTACATCGGTTGCAACTGTCACGAAGCCAGAGCGAGTTGTCTTACCCATGCCCTACGAAGTAACCGAACGGTATCTAGAAATCAGAAACGTTAGCAATAAACAGGTTACGACTGTGATAGAGCTACTTTCTCCAGCCAATAAAAGGCAGGGAGAGGGGCGACGAAAATATTTAGAAAAAAGGCAAACTGTTTTAGAAAGTGCCACCCACTTTATTGAAATAGACCTTTTGCGAAAGGGTGATGCAATGCCGATGACTGGTGGACGCGCAGCGGATTATCATTGCCTGGTCAGTCGCTTTGACGAACGCCCGGTTGCCGAACACTATCCGTTCGATCTGAAAGAAAACATTCCTCAGTTTCCAGTCCCTTTAGAAAAAGGCGATTCAGAACCTATCTTAAATTTAATGCTGCTGCTGAGAAACGTTTGCCTAGAGACTGCTATAGAGTCGGATATTGACTACGCTGCGCAGCCTCAACCGCCACTGACAGTTGAGGACTATCAATGGGTGCAGCAACTATTAGATTCTCAAACGGGTCTAGATAGTGCTGAATAACGGGCTGGTGGCGATAGTAATGGCCGCTGGAGGCCCGGATATGCTGCTGCGTGGCGCGATACCTGACCAGAGTTGATGAGCGAGGGGATGTCTGGAATGAGCTTCAGATCCATGAGCTCTTGGCTGGCTAGCTGAACTAAAGCCTCGTTGTTCAGCTGCCAAAATGCATCATCTTCGTCGCACAGGTAGGTCATATCCAGACAGGTTCGTCCGGTTGTCGGGAAGTTTTTTGTAGATTGCTGGTGGCGGTGTTGGATATGGCTCACCTGCACATCAGGGCTTTGAACATGAATCTCGCTTTCTGCGAATGGTTCATTCTGGCTGAGCTGATGCTGCGCTAGGACCAGTGTGACTGTGATTATAGAGCGATCGCGCGAGCACTTGTCAGCAGCCAAAATATGATTGCCCAAAATATTTTGAACCATGACAACCCCGCAGTCGGCCTGTAGCTGGCTAGCTGGCTGTCCCCAAAGCTTTTGACAATACGAGGCAAAGAAAATGTTGTACAGATGGGTGCCAAAGCGCTGCTTTAGCCAGCTTTCAGCTGTGTCACTGACCATGTCAGAGTAATTATCGTCAAGTTGGGTTAGCCAGGTTTGTAGGTAGCTAAGGGCTGTGAGCGAAACGTCGATGGGGCCGAGGTGTTTGAGGGCGTTGGTAAAGGTGAAGGGGTACTTGAAGAGGCGATCGCGGAAGTAAATAAAAGACACAAACCCTAACGCACTGGCGACCCTTCCATAGGACATCAGTACGATTACGGATGTCTCAATTAGCGCGATCGCCTGCTCAAAGGTTCATAAATGAAGCCGTAAATATGAAAGGAGAATAAGCCAGACAAACTAAATTAGATGTTTGGCGCATGGTTGTTTTTGGCATGTGGCTTATCGTGCTAACCCACCCCGTCGCTACGCGCCACCCCTCCCAAGAGGGGATCTACCTCGGGCTACGAAGCATACGTTTAAGCTTCGTAGCCAAGAAGATCTCCTCTTGGGAGGAGTGCCCGCAGGGCGAGGTGGGTCGGCTATGTAGGAAACTAGACAACCTACGGTAAACAGATACTGTGTTTAGGACTCCTCAAAACCCATCAGCCAACGCTGCAACACATCGCTCACAAATCGTCGGATCTTCTGAGGAGTCACCAACCTGGGTCGAGTAGTTCCAGCAGCGATCGCACTTCTGCCCATCCGCATCCACCACAGCAATCCCCATCTCATCGGAACTGGTCGAATACTTCGCACCCTCAAGCGCATCCGCACTGTCTGTTAGCTCCACCTGAGACACCAGAAATAAGTAGCGCAGCTCGTCCACTTTATTAGACTCCGCCGCCATACTCTCCGCCGGGTTCATCGCAGCTAGCTCGCCGCGCAAGGCAGCATCAGCGACATACAGCCGTAGCTTCGCCTGCAAAGACGAGCCAATTGCCTTGTCGGAGCGAGCCTGCTCTAGCACGGTGTTCGCCTCATCGCGAATCGTACGCAGCTTTGCCCAGCGCTCGGTTAGCTCAGGCTGCGTCCACCCGCTGTCCATAGTTACCCAGCCAGATTTGAATACCGACTCGGCGTCTGTGGCGTAGGGTAACGACTGCCAAATGTCTTCGGCCATATGGGAAAGAACGGGAGCGATCGCCTTTGCCAGGCTCTCAATAGCTACCGCTAGCACGGTCTGACAGCTCCGCCTGCGCACTGAATCTGCTGCGCTGATGTACAGCCTGTCCTTAGCAATATCCAGATAAAAGTTCGACAGATCCACCACACAGAAATTCTGAACGGTTTGGAAAAATTGAAAGAACTGATAGGACTCAAAAGCCGCCTTCACATCGGCAAACACTTCCGTCATCCGATGCAGCATATACCGATCCAGCTCGGGCAGCTGGTCATAGGGCACCGCATCTTTTGCAGGGTCAAAATCGTGCAGATTGCCCAGCAAAAACCGCGCCGTATTGCGAATTTTGCGGTACACATCCGACATCTGCTTCACATTGCGATTACCCAGGCGCATATCCCCCGAATAGTCGACCGAAGAAACCCACAGCCGCAGCACGTCCGCGCCATAGGGCGGCTCTTGCTTCTTGTTGTTACCACCTTCAATAATCACCTTCGGGTCCACGCCATTGCCCAGGGACTTGCTCATTTTTCGCCCGTTCTCGTCCAGCACGTAGCCGTGGGTCAATACCTGCCTATACGGCGCGTGGCCATTGGCCGCCACACTGGTCAGCAGGCTAGATTGAAACCAGCCCCGGTGCTGGTCAGATCCTTCCAAATACATCTCGGCAGGATAGTCCAACCCTTCGCGCTGTCTTACCACCGATGCCCAGGAAGAGCCAGAGTCAAACCACACGTCCATCGTGTCCGTGCCTTTTACATAGGTTTTACCGTCATTACGATAGGCCTCTGGCAATAGCTCCTCTACGCTCATTTCCCACCAAGCATCTGCACCTTTTTCGGCCACAATTGCCTGCACATGGGCGATGGTTTCTTGGGTCATCAGGGGCTCACCCGATGCCTCGTCATAAAACACCGGAATAGGAACACCCCAGCTTCTTTGGCGGGAAATGCACCAGTCTGACCGCTCAGAAACCATGGCGGTAATGCGGTTCTTGCCTTGCGCAGGAATCCATGTCACCTCGTCAATGGCACCTAGCGCCTCGCTAACAAAGCCCTTGACCGACGCAAACCACTGCTCTGTCGCCCGATAAATCACGGGCTTTTTAGTCCGCCAGTCGTAGGGGTACTTGTGGCTGTAGGGCTCGTGCTTCAGCAGCGCTTTCTCTTCTGTCAGGGCCTCAATCAAAACATCATTGGCTGTCTTCAGCACATTCAGCCCCTCAAAGCTGCCTGCTTCGGCGGTGAAGTTCCCTCGAGCATCGACCGGACACAAAATTGGGAGGTTCTCTCGCTGCCCTACGGCAAAGTCTTCCTGACCGTGACCCGGCGCGGTGTGTACTAAACCAGTACCCGACTCAGTAGTGACATAGTCGCCGCCAATCACGATAGGACTGACCCGGTCAAAAGTGTCTTCTTTCCTGTGCAGAGGGTGACGATATGTAGACCCTGCTAGGGCGTCTCCTTTTAGCTCGGCAACAACGCTCAAGCCTGCGCCAAATGTCTCAGACAGCTTTTCAGCCAGGTCTTTAGCCGCGATCAGATATTTGAACGGCTCACCGGAGGCGCTTTCTAGCACCGCATAGGTCAGCTCAGGATTCACAGACACTGCTACGTTGGCAGGAATTGTCCAGGGCGTAGTGGTCCAAATCGCAACGCCCAGGCTGTCCCCAGGAGAATTTAGGAAGGGAGACAGTGTTTCCAGCGCCGCATCCGAAGCACTCTCCATAGGAAATGCCAAATAAATGCTGGGTGATACGTGCTCTTCGGGGTACTCCAGCTCGGCTTCTGCCAGGGCCGTCTGCGATGAGGGGCTCCAGTGCACCGAGCGCAGACCCCGGTAGATGTGGCCGTTCTCAACCATTTTGCCAAATACGCCTAGCTGCGCTGCTTCGTATTCTGGGAGCAGGGTCAGGTATGGATTATCCCAGTCGCCCCACACGCCATAGCGCTGAAAGCCCGCACTCTGTTTTTCTACGGTTTCTAGGGCAAAGCCTTTCGCTCGCTGCCGAAGCTTGATTGGCGTTAGCTCCCTTCGCTCCGACGACTTCATCTTTTGCAGTACCTTTAACTCAATCGGTAGACCGTGGCAGTCCCAACCAGGCACGTAGCGCACCTTACGGCCTTGCAACATCTGGTATTTGTTGACGATGTCCTTAAGAATTTTGTTTAGCGCGTGACCCATATGCAGATCACCGTTAGCGTAGGGCGGCCCGTCGTGAAGAATGAATGGCTCGCCAGGGTTATTTTCTGCCAAATCTTCGTAAATTTTCTGCGCTTGCCAATAGGCTTGCAGTTCGGGCTCGCGCTTCACTGCATTTGCCCTCATGCTGAATTCGGTTTGAGGTAGCAGAACAGTATCTTTGTAGCTTTTGGATTCACTCACGGTTTGATTCACTTACGGGGGATCGTTATTGGGGTTGAGGCGCGTTTTTAGTGGGTAGTGGGTTTGGTTTTTAATTTATTTGGATTAGGCCATTCTGCCTTGAAGTTTGGTCAGCTTCAAGTCAATCAGCCCAATTACTGTCTGCCCAGCTATTGTCATCGTCAAAATTAGCGCTGTTATCAGCGTCAAACTGACTGCTATTGTCGTCTTCAAAGTCAGCACTACTGGTAGATGCCTCCCAAGTTTCAGGGTCGTTATCGGTTACCGGTTCACGGTAAGCGGGATCAACCGCCGCTGGAGCTGGGTGTGAAGGCGATCGCCGGGGAATATCGATCACGGGTTTAGATGGCTTTGGTCGGGTCAGCGAACTCACGACATCCTTTACCCAGCCCAGTAAAATAACGGGTGCTGCCAACAAAGAGGGCTTTTCTCTGGCAGTTTCTTTGGCAGCTTCTGTCTTTTCTCTGGCGGGTTCTGTCTTTACAGAAAATGCGTCAATAGGCGTTGAGCCTGGCGCTGAATCTGCCGTATAGGCTGGCTGGGTCAAAGGGGGGGGTGCTTTAGGCGTTTCTATGACGACGGGAGGATCAGGGAACGACTCATCAGCTTTCTTAGTTTCTGATGTCTTATTTTCTGACGCTTGAGGCGATGGGTCATCGGCTTCGTTTTCTGATTGTGTCTTTTCAGGCACAACCGCGCTAAGCACCTCAGCCTCTACTGAAGGCGGGACTAATCCTGGGTCTGCATTGACGTCGGCTGGGGCATCGGTATCGCCTATCACATCAACCCGGGCATCTAGCAAACCGTCTTCTACAAATTCGTAGTCGTACACCGGGCGACGCCGGGGATCGGTAACTGGCCGAAATCGCTCAGCTGCTGTCGCATTCAAGGAACGATTTTGGGGCGGTAAGGGTCTCGGTGTGGTCTCGGGCGCGATTCTGAGCTGGTTGATCTTACTTTTGGTCCATTCACTAACCAGCTCTGGGGTGAGTGTCACAGGTGTTTGCTGATAAACCGGCGTTTTCTCTCGTCGAATGCTCAGCGTTTGCCAGCCCAGGGCGATGAGGAGTGCGATCGCAACAACTTGACCCAGCAGCACCACACCTGTCATTTGCCCGGCGCAAAACCACAGTACTACTGCGTACAGCAACCCCAGAGTGCTCCACACCCAGTCCAGGGAGCGATGCACCTCCGGGTAAAAGAAGGCCGCTATATAAAAAAGAAAGCTGCTGATACCAACCAGCACTGCCAAAACGTGCGCGAACATTCACCAACCGCTTATGAACCCTATCTATTGTGTCGGATCAAGGCTCAGTTGTGACGACAATTTTTGGTCACATTGCGCCAGAGTCTTTACTAAATAAGATCAGCACTGTTTTGACGATTAGCTTTATGTCGTACAGGAGGCTCCACTTGCGCTGATACTGCAAGTCCAGGTGGATCACGTCTTCAAAGTTGGTGACACTCGAGCGGCCATGGACCTGCCATTCTCCAGTCATGCCAGGTTTTACGTTCAGTCGCTGCCACTGAGACACCTCATACTCAGCAATTTCGTTTGGCGTTGGCGGACGCGTGCCAACTAGGCTCATGTCACCTTTTAGCACATTCCAAAACTGAGGAAACTCATCAAGACTAGTACGGCGCAAGAAACGCCCAATTTTAGTAATTCGAGGGTCGTTATCGTTTTTGAACAGTGGACCTTCCACCTTATTTTCTACTTCGTGCAGGCGAGCTTCCGCGTCCATCACCATGGAGCGGAACTTCCAAATTTTGAAGCGTTTACCCATCCAGGAGCAACGAATCTGGCCAAAGAAAATTGGGCCGCCATCATCTAGCTTGATAATGATCCCCACTACGACCACCAGTACAGCTGTAAGCATCAGCCCAACGATTGCACCAACAATGTCTATAGCTCTTTTAGTTTTAGAGCGCACTGAAGGATGAGTTTCTGGCAGTTTCTCCAACTGATTTTGAATATTGGCAGGCAAGTTAGCGCTATTTGAATCAGTGCTTCTGCGTGAAACCGCAGCAAGATCAGATTGCTTTAGATCAGAGGGCTCAATGGCAAAGACTTTATCCAGCTCCGTTAAAGAAAGCGCCATCATGACTTGGGGCGGGACATTAATAAGCCTTAGCAGAGCAGAATTTGAGCGGCAAAGCTTGTGGCAAATGACCAGGGCACCAATGCCGCTACTGTCAATAAACTGCGTAGCAGCAAAGTCTAGAACAACTTCCTTGAGTCCTGGGTTTTGTGCAAAGGCTTCTTGACAAGCCTGTTTGAATGCAACGGCCTCAACGACGGTAAAGGATTTGCTGAGGCGAATCGTACCCATTGATTCTAAGATGGCGGCTCTAAAGCGGGCTTTACTACGCGCAGTAGAAGTAACACTGTTGGGGCTATTCATAGCAGAATCATTAGCTTTAAATAATTACAGCGGCCTAGCCCAACAAGCTGAGTTTTCCCATCAGGCTGTCTCATCAAGCTTTGTGTTTGAGCTTTACTGCCTACTCCTCTCGTTACAGGGCCTGCTTGATACAGGGGATGTCACAGCTTCGCGCATGATTATGGAGACGTGGCTAGGCTGTAGATGCAAAACGCAATTAGCCTTTCACAGTAAATTGACACTAGCCCGGAAAACGCCCCAATCCTCTTTTATTGAACATACTTTTCCAAAGCTTAGGCCAATGAGATAAAAACGACCTTAATTCGGGAAAAGGTATTGACAAAAAACTGCTACTAGCCTTCTATAAACAAATTATTCATTCATCAAAAATTGGCACCCTTCAAAGCTGCGATTTGCACGACTTATAGACACCTAGCCGACATTAACGGACATTTACTTGTCCATACACGAAGGCATATTACCACTGCTGGCTATGCCAGCTAAGCGATCGTGCCAGTAGACAATAAAGTCACACAGTCACTCGACGAATGCGCAAGTATATACATCACCATAAATGTTTATGGTGAACGCAGTTAGCCTCTATTTTTTACTGACTTAAAATAGTTGATGCTACCTACATATAGCGGTATTGTCTTGCCAAGGAGAAACTTAGCCGCTATACACAGCTGATCAGCCCAAAAACAATCTTTCTTTTGAGCGCGAAAAACGCATCTTTTGCGCTTGCAGGCAGTGATCTTGCTCACTATAAGCGTTTTTATGAATTTGTACTTACTTTAATTTTCTATTAACGGCTTTTTTGACAGTTCTTAAGTCTAGTTAACGCTACAAACAATGTTGCTAAAGGGGGGTGACTTGATGTCACAAAATCATCAACTTTTTTTGTTATCCGATTCAGCCATGCAGGCTGCCAGCTACTCCACCTACGAAAATTTTAGAGAGCATGCCGCGCTGGGGCTTAGTGAACTCAAAGATTGGAAACAAAGGGTCATCGACTTTCAATCACGGCTGGGGTTGATGGAACAGCAGGTGAGTCTTTTTGATAGCGATATATCGCCGATGTCTTCTGCGGCGATCGCGCACAGTATTGAACCGTTTTCATTGCGTCAGCAAAATACAGAATTCTGGCGCTGGCGGTTTGAAGACGTTGGCACGGCAGCAATGTATTTTGTGATCGACTACGCAACGGTAACCGCCGAGGGCGGCAGTCAACCACTACTGCTGTACATTGGCGAGACCATTAAGTCCAACCAGCGATGGAAGGGAGAGCACGACTGTAAGCGATACCTGTTGAATTATCGGCAATCGCACTATGATAATGGGCTGAAAAGCGAGCTGGGGATCGCCTTTTGGCCGGAAGCGCCTGCCCATAGAAGGGCGCGTCAGCAAATAGAGTCGGCTTTGATTTCGCGCTGGCGATCGCCCTTCAATAAAGAAAACTGGCAGTTTTGGAATACGCCCTTTGTCGATGGCAAACAGAGTGCCCAAGGATAGACACCCCTCTAGACAACCATGCAGTTCATTGCGCAGGTGCTATAGTTTCTGCTAATTGCTCTGCCAATTGCATCAATACACCAGCCGTTTTCTGGCAGTTTTTTCAGTATTTTTTGAGAGATTGTGCTCACATGCGTTCTATCAGCTCATTTAAGCAAGGCCCATTGAAACAAGTAACCTCACTCATCACACTGTCCTTACTCAGCACAGGACTCCTCGGTGCCTGCAATCCTCAAACCAACGACGCTGTCACCTCAAATACTTCGGAAACCGCTACCGCCACCAATCCACAATCACTCAAACTGCTGTACTGGCAAGCACCTACAACGCTCAATCCTCACCTTTCACCAGGGACGAAGGATCGCGAGGCGGCAAGCCCAGTGTTAGAGCCCCTTGCAGCCTACAACGAAGCCGAAGAACTAGAGCCGATTTTGGCGGCAGAGATTCCAACAATAGATAACGGTGGCATCAGCGCAGACAACACAACGGTCACCTGGAAGCTGAAAGAAGGGGTGCTGTGGTCGGATGGCGAGCCTTTCACGGCTAAAGACGTCGTATTTACCTACAATTTTATTACAACGACCGAAGTGGGCTCGACCTCTACCGAGTTCTATGGCGAAGTAGAAAGTGTGGAGGCGGTAGATGAGCTGACGGTTAAAGTCACCTTTAAGCAGCCGACGCCCGCGCCAATGAATCCTTTTGTGGGTGGTAGCGGCATGATTTTGCCGGAGCATGTGTTTGCAGACTACCTGGGAGCGGATGCTCGTTCTGCACCAGGAAATACCTCGCCAGTTGGGACTAATGCCTTTCAGGTAAAAGAGTTTAAGCCAGGTGACACCATTGTGTACGAGCCGAATCCTAACTTTAGAGGGGAAGCCCCTGCCTTTACGGCTGTAGAAATGAAGGGCGGTGGCGATGCGGTGTCGGCGGCTAGGGCAGTGCTGCAAACCGGTGAAGCTGACTATGCCTGGAATGTGCAGGCTGAACCAGCGGTACTCAATGGATTGGCAGCTGGTGGCAGAGGTGACATGTCCTATGTACCGAAGCCGTTGATGGAGCGGATTTATATTAACTTTTCAGATCCGAATAAGGAAGTAAATGGCGAGAAGTCTCAGAAGGATACACCGCATCCTTTTTTATCTGAGAAACCGGTGCGTGAGGCGATTAGCCTGGCGATTGATCGTGAGACGATTACGAATCAGCTGTATGGCGAGGCAGGCGAGGTTGCCACAAACTTTTTGGTGTCGCCGAATAAATATGCTTCGCCGAATACAGACTATGAGTTTGACCTGGAGAAGGCAGCTACGCTGTTGGATGAAGCTGGCTGGGAGGATACTAACGGCGACGGCGTTCGAGATAAAAATGGCGTGGAGCTAAACATTCTGTTTACCAGCTCTGTGAATCCGGTGCGCCAGAAGACTCAGGAGATTATTAAGCAGAGTTTAGAATCGATTGGGATGTCAGTGGAGCTAAAGAGCGTTGAAGCGGGCGTTTACTTTGGCGATTCTACCAATCCGGATTCCGTTCATCAGTTCAATGCAGACTTACAGCTATTTGCGTTCGATAGTGAAACGCCTGAGCCGGACTCTTACATGGAGCTGTACGCTTGCGACCAGATCTCTCAAAAGGAAAATCAGTGGTCGAAGGAGAATTCTTCGCGTTACTGCAACCCAGAATACGACGCGCTGCTAGATCAGCTAGCAACAGCGATTGATCCGGACAAACGTATTGAGCTATTCGTGCAAATGAACGATCTGCTGATTGAGGATATTGCGCTGATTCCGCTAGTGCAAAGGAGCGATGCCTACGCCATATCTGGTTCGCTGACAGATCTAGAATTTACGCCGTGGGCGGCGAGCACCTGGAAGATGGATGAGTGGGGCAAGCAATAAGCGGGTGGGTTTAGAGTTGTGGGTGCCAGCTTGTGAGTAAGTACCTTGTAAAGCGTATCCTGATTGCCATTCCGACACTGATTGCCATTAGCATGGTGATTTATTTGGTACTGGCGCTGGCACCGGGCGACCCGCTGGGCGAGCTGGCAAATAGTCCTTCTATTACACTAGAGGTTCGGGAAAATATTCGGCGGGCGCTGGGGCTCGATCAACCTATCTATATTAGATATATGAAATGGGCAGTGGCTTTTCTCACTGGCAATATGGGCTACTCATTTGTGAATCCGGTGCCGGTGAATGAGCTGATTTTGCAGCGGTTGCCAACGACACTATGGGTGGTGGGTATTGCTTATGGCGTGTCGGTCCTGATTGCGTTTCCCCTGGGAATTCTCTCTGCTCTCAAGCGCTACACCTGGATCGACCAGCTGGCCACCACATTCGCCTTTGCAGGCTTTTCTATTCCACCCTTTTTCACTGGGCTGCTACTCATCCTCATTTTTAGCATCACCCTGGGCTGGCTACCCTTCATCTACGACAGCACCATAATCGTGACTGACGCCAATAGCTTCTGGGCACAGATTCGGCAATCGATTATGCCTATCAGCGTCCTGGCTCTGTTTCAAACTGCGGTGCTGATGCGCTATATCCGAGCCGCTGTGATTGAGCAGCTGAATAGGGACTATGTGCGGACGGCCTATGCGAAAGGGCTGGGCAGTGTGCAGGTGATTATTCGCCATGTGTTACGCAATGCGCTAATTCCTGTTGTAACGCTAATTGCATTGGATATTCCGACGGTGTTTACTGGCGCACTCGTTACAGAGCAGGTTTTTCGAGTGCCCGGCATTGGTTCATTGCTGATTGAGTCTATTACCCGTAGCGACACGCCAGTGGTAATGTCAATTACGTTTATTTATGCGATTTTGATTGTGATCTTCAATCTAGTAGCGGATCTTCTTTACGGTGTTCTCGATCCTAGGATTCGGTACTAGCGGCTAAACGCTTGTACTTGGATAAACCTGCACACTCAAAGGCTGCTAGATTTTGATACGATACACGAGCTTATTTTGTAACGAGCGGGCGTTTTCCTTATGACGACAAGTGGCTTTGAATTCCACCGCTGGCGAGAAGTGAGCGTACTGCATCGGCTACTATCGCCGCTACGTCGCTGGCGACAGGGAAGCTGGCTACTGGCGTGGGGCGATGGGATTGCCTGGGTGTTTGTGGCAGTGCTGATAGCGCTAGCACCCTATGTATCTACAGCGATGATTGGTTGGCTATTGATAGCAGCGGCGGGATTTTGGGTGCTGCTGACGGTGAGCGATCGCGCGGAAGGCTGGCTAACGCCGTTGCACTTTGCAGTCATCGCTTACTGGCTGGCAATGGTATTGGCCACAGCTTTTTCCCCAGTGAAAGCAGAAGCACTTTCTGGCTTGATTAAGCTAACGCTGAATATCTTTTTGTTTTTGTTACTAGCGCGCATTTTACGGATTAAGGAGCTACGCTCTGGGCTGATTTTGGTGTACTTGCTAACAGCCCTGATCGTGTCAGCCTACGGGCTACGTCAGTTTTACTTCGGGGCAGAGGCACTGGCAACCTGGGTGGACCCAGAATCGGAAATGGCTGGGGCAACGCGGGTGTACAGCTACCTAAGGAATCCTAACTTGCTGGCGGGCTACCTGATGCCTGCGGTGAGCTTTGGGGCGATGGCGATATTTGCATGGGAGCGGTGGCTGCCGAAGCTGCTGGCGCTAGTGATGACGGTAACGAGCAGCGCCTGCCTGGTTTTGACCCTGAGCCGGGGCGGCTGGCTGGGCTTTGTAGCGATGGGCTTTGTGATGATGGTGCTGGCTGTGTACTGGATTAGCCCGAAGCTGCCGCCGACCTGGCGACTGCTGGCAGTCCCATTGCTGATAGGTGTTTCAGCAGCGGTGGTAGTGGCGGCGGTGTTGTTCGTGCCGCAGATACGCGGGCGGGTAATGAGCATTTTTGCGATGCGAGAAGACAGCAGTAACAACTTCCGTTTGAATGTATATGCGGCTGTGTTTGAGATGATTCGGGCGAAGCCTGTTTTTGGCATTGGGCCAGGTAACGAAGCATTCAACAAGATTTATCCACTGTTCCAACGGCCAAATTACACGGCGCTGAGCGCTTACTCTATCTATTTCGAGACTTTGGCGGAAGGGGGTATTGTCGCGGGCCTAGCGTTTTTGTGGATGATAGGCCTTAGCCTGCAGCAGGGTATCGTGCAGCTGATGAGGCTGAGGGAAACCCTGGACGAAGGCGGATATTGGGTCATTGGAACGCTGGGTGCGATCGCTGGCCTACTCATTCAAGGCACCTTCGACACGGTATGGTATCGGCCTCAAATCAGTACGCTGTGGTGGATGCTACTGGCGATTTTGGCGAGTTTTTATGTGGATGCCAGGGTAAAAGCTAAACAAAAACGCATGCTACCGAGCGTGGCTTCGACTCCGCTCAGCCACCAGAATTCGACTCCGCTCAGCCACCAGGATTCGACTCTGCCTGGTGGCCGGGAGATGGCAGGTTGATGAAACTGCCTGAAGCAGCGACTGAACTAACGGAAGAGACTTCGATTGCAATTCGTGACAGTATTCAGTGGGCAGATGTTGAGCTGCCGGGCGGAGCGATCGCCACCAGCTACGTAGTAGAGGGTGATGCCAATGCCGCAGGTGCACCGCTGCTGTTGCTCCACGGGTTTGACAGTTCACTGTTTGAGTTTCGGCGATTGGTACCGCAGCTGGCCAGGCAAAGTGGGCGGCGGGTGTATGCGGTGGATTTGTGTGGGTTCGGTTTTTGCGATCGCACTAGCCCGGCACTGCAAACTCGCAATCCAGCCGATACGGTCAACCCCGATGTAATTCGGCGGCACCTGGCGGCCTTTTGCGAGCAGGTGATTGGCAGGCCAGTAGTGTTAGTAGGCGCTTCTATGGGAGGTGGCGTCGCGATTGAGCTAGTGACGGCCCGCCCAGATTTGGTACAGAAGCTGGTATTGCTAGATGCGGTAGGGTTTGCACCTGCACCAGTGATTGGACGGTTTATGTTTTCGCCAGTAGATAAGTGGGCAACGAACTTTTTGCGAAACCCCAAAGTACGACGAAAGATTAGTGAAAATGCCTACTGCAACAAGTCGTTTGTAACCCCAGATGCAGAGCTATGCGCGGCGCTGCATTTACAGATGCCGAACTGGCAGGAAGCACTCATTGCATTTACAAAAAGTCGGGGGTACGGCTCACTATCAGGCAAAATTGCCCAGGTGAGTATGCCGACGCTGGTACTGTGGGGACGGCAGGATAAAATTTTGGGCACTAAAGATGCAGCGCGGTTTGAGCAGGTGCTGCCTAACAGCCAGCTGATATGGATTGAGGACTGCGGCCACGTCCCTCATTTGGAGAAGGCTGAGCGTACAGCAGAACAGATAACTGTTTTTCTGTAAAGAACTCTATTGAACAACTTTACGCGTGACGGCTTGTGCATTTCTGGCCCAAAGGGCGATCGCGCCACCAGTCAAAAACATCAGCAGTGAATAGATGGCAGCAGGAATAGCCATCGTAGGATTGTTGAGTAGGGTGGGCGCGCTGGCCACTGCGATCGCCAGGGTTCCATTTTGAATGCCAACTTCGCAGGTAATAGCGATCGCACTTTTTTGCTCAAGCTGCACCAGCCGCGAAAAGGCATAGCCCAGGGCCATAGTCACCACGTTGAGTACCAGGGTCACCCAGCCTACCTGCAAGAAAAATTCAAGGACATTCGCCCGCTCCTTTAGTAATAAGCCAAAGATAATCAGCGCTAAAAAGAACAGAGAAAGCCACTTTACGCTCTTCTCTACGTTGGCGGCGAACTGAGGCGCATAGTGGTGAATAAGCATCCCCAATGTGACGGGGATAAGCGTGATGACCGCTATTGTCAGCACTGTTTCGCCGAATGGTAGCTGTAGCGATGTGTTTTCGCCGATAAAGCTGCTGCTGGCAAAATTGACGACCAGTGGAATAGTGAATACGGTAATCAGACTGCTGATAGCAGTGAGCGAGATGGAGAGTGCAACGTTGCCCATGGCCAGGTAAGTTACCAGGTTGGAGGTGGGTCCGCCGGGGCAGGCGGCTAACACCATGACACCAACAGCCAGCTCTGGCGATAGGGGAAAAATAGATGCCAGAAGAAAACCGACAATCGGTAACACGATCAGCTGCGCTACTAGACCGACGATGACTGATTTGGGTGCGATCGCAATTCGCTTAAAATCTGCCAGGGTAAGCCCCAATCCCATGCCAAGCATGATAATGAACAGCGCTAGGGGTAGAAAAACCTCTGTTAAAAAGTTTGATTCCATGGGTTGGAGGGATAAAAGGTGAGTTTTCTAAAAGTATATAGAAGTGCCGCTTTTGATGTTTTTATGCCCATAGTAGCTCTCCACTTTCGCTTCAAAAAAATAGGCCCCTGTCTAGCCGCTATAGCGGTTAGGCAGGAGCCCAAGAGTTTCCATGAGAATGTAGAACCTTTCAAAGGAACAAACTTTAGACTGCGCTCATAGAGTAACTTTCAACAGCACCGTTAATGGCTTTCCAGGCTGGTAGACCACCCGTAAGCTCGGCAACGCTTTGGTAGCCAGCTTCGCGTAGCCTACGAACCGCTGCCGACGACAGCTCATTGTTCTCACCACATACATAGATATCACGCTCCAACTCAAGACTGGCAGAGACGCTCTGCACAAGAATCGCATCAGGTATTGAAACAGCACCAACGATGTGGCTTTCATTAAAAGCCGCTCTGCTTCTGATATCAACGATAGTTAGGGCTGGCTCGCCCCAATCAAGCCGTCTTTTGAGATCGGAGGGGGAAGCCGCTGAGCTAAGAGAGTCAGGAATAGAAAATAGACCAAAGACTTTAGACATGTGTAAGAAGACAGCGTATGCTGTGGCGGGACATACACAAAAGTTAACACAATCTAAAGAAAAAGGGTAAGTTTTTTTGCTTTGGGTTGACAAAGCAAAAAACTTCTGAAAGTTTGGCGCCAAAATAAAATGTGAAGTTATAATAACCGAGTAGAGGAAAATCTAAAATCCTCTGTTGTACAGATAACCTTTGGGATAAGTAACTATGGAAGAACAGAATGCTAAGCTCGGCTTTACTACGTTTGCTGAAGCCTGGAATGGTCGATTGGCTATGCTAGGTTTTGTCATTGCTGTAGCCACCGAATTGATGACCGGTCAGGGTATTTTGGCCCAACTCGGTTTGCTCTAGTTTGCTCTAATGGTCACAGGGCTAGCTTTAGGATTTAGGACTTGTGTCTAAGCTTTCGACTAGCTTTCGTTAGTGCAGTGCGCGATTCAGACACCCCACGGTCTGCATCATTTATTGATGCAGACCGTGGGGTGCTTGCAGGTAAAGGGATCGCGTCAGGACAAGAGTTAAGAAAATTTCCTGTACTGCCAGCTCGCCGCAGCGCTGGTCATATCGGCTCAGGGATTGTTGTTGTTCTTCGAAATATTGTCTTTCGCCGATACTTTGACACACAGACAAGTTGGCACACAGACCACACGATACGTACAGTCTCACTTCGAGTGAGACAGCCTTTACTACAATTCCAACATATTTTTCTCTCCTGCGGGTTGGCTTCATCTAGCCTCCGTAGGAATTATTTTATGCTGAGTACATCAAAGCTTGTCTAGTCGCACGGATCAAACCAGTAGCTCACTTCAGATGTTCAGCTAATTGCCCAGCTCAGTCCAGCCAGTCTGGCTGAATCAACAAAATCACCCAGATGCTCGCAAAAAAGAACAAACCACTCTCTTTAATTAGGGAAGCAATCGCACCCCTTACCCTCCGAACCCGAGTGCATTAAAAAGCGACCATCAAACGCCTACACGGCCCATCGTAGACAACCGCTACCTCTTCTTTATTAACTGAGCGTAGCCGAAGTCCCAGCCCTATCTTTCAGCAGCTGAACCAAGGCCAAGATCTCCCTTTAGAGACAGAAATGTAGTATTGTAAACCTTTATGAAGCCGCCTTTGTGTTCTCCAAATCATGCAAAGGTACGTCTTCGCTTGTCAACTCAACAGGTAATACGTGCAGCTAAGTACTCGACCCATAGGGGCATCAGATACGTCTATGCCACCTTCTCCTACCCGCGTAAGAGACCTCCCTTTCACCCTCAAAGACATCAAGGACGCCATTCCAGACCGTTGCTTTGAGCCCTCTACGGCCCGCTCCCTCAGCTACATGTTCCTGGATTTTGGCATTGTTGCAGCACTGTACGCCCTAGCCCATAACATCAACTCCTGGCTGTTCTTTCCGCTCTTTTGGTTTGCACAGGGCACCATGTTCTGGGCCTTATTCGTGGTCGGTCACGACTGTGGCCACGGCTCTTTTTCCAAGCACAGGTGGCTAAATAGCTTGGTGGGCCACCTCACCCATACGCCCATTTTGGTGCCTTACCACGGCTGGCGTATTAGCCATCGCACTCACCACGCCAACACCGGCAACATCGACACTGACGAAAGCTGGTACCCCATTTCCGAGCAAACCTACGATGACATGGACACAGGGGCAAAGTTCTTGCGCTTCACCCTGTTCTTGTTTGCCTATCCGTTTTATCTGTTCTTTCGCTCACCGGGTCGTCAGGGATCTCACTTTTTGCCCAGTAGCCCCCTATTCCGCGAA
This sequence comes from Cyanobacteria bacterium J06581_3, assembly GCA_038531675.1. Classification (GTDB taxonomy): domain Bacteria; phylum Cyanobacteriota; class Cyanobacteriia; order Phormidesmidales; family Phormidesmidaceae; genus Phormidesmis. The sequence continues at coordinate 206,605 of JBCBBK010000002.1, read as the reverse complement.
AGCGAGCGACGGGACGTCATTACTAGCACGACGTGCATTGTGTTGTTTGTCGCATTTCTAGCCTGGCTTGGCTTTACCGCAGGCCCGCTGTTCTTGTTGAACTACTACATCATGCCGTATTTGGTGTTTGTTATCTGGCTGGATTTAGTCACCTATCTGCACCATACCGATCCAGAAATTCCCTGGTACCGTAACGATAGCTGGTATTTCCTGAAAGGGGCACTTTCTACCATCGACTACGATTACGGCATCTTTAACAACATTCATCACAACATTGGCACCCACGTTGCGCATCACATTTTCCTCAGCATGCCGCACTATCATCTAAAAGAGGCGACTGAGGCAATTAAGCCGGTACTGGGCGACTACTACCGTAAGTCGAAGCAGTCTGTGTGGGAAAGCTTCTGGACCTCTGCGCGGGAATGTATCTTTGTGCCTAACGAAGGGCAAAAGATTTATTTCACGCGGAAGTAGTCAGCAGAAGTAGTTACCGGAAATCGCAGCGGCCTTCACCCTGCTTCACCCTCATACGTATTGGCCACCCTTCTATCGCCAGAAGGGTGGCCTTTTCAGTCCCAATTAGCCTTATGCTACGGGCACCAGAAACGCCATTAGTATCTACAGGGACCCAACACAAGAGGCCGTGACTATGCAGCTCAAAATCCGACTCGATCTGTCTTCCGAGCAGATTCAGCGCCGCTTACTGGCCGGGCTCGATAGCTGGGTGAAGCTGGGGTTGCTGTCAGAGGCGCAGGTGCAGGAGATTGCGGCAGTGCTAAGCGAGCCTGTGCCAACAGAAGAAGCGATACTCCCCAGGAGTGACCTTGCCATCGCACCCAACCGAGCAGAAACACCCACCGGCATTACTGACTTCCTCGCTGACGAATCAGAACGTTCAAGGCCGCAAACCCTCACCGAAAGAGTCGCCGCCGCGAACCGTAATCGCCGACAAAACAGCCAGCAAGGCAAAAGCGGCGATACTCCAGAAGAGTGGCCTCGCCACCGTACGGAAGCCCCTGCCGCCACCGCAGTAGAACCGCCACCTCGCCAACAGTCCTGGCTAGCCAAAGCCTTCAGCTCACTGATCGAAGAAATTAGCGTTTTGTGGCTGCTGTTTTTGGGCGTGTTTTTGGTAATTGTGTCCTCGGGGGTACTGGCAGCGAGCCAGTGGGATTCGTTTTCGGCGATAGGTCAGTACGGCATTTTGTTTGCCTATACGCTGGCATTTTGGGTGGGGAGCTTATGGAGCCGCAAGCAGGAGAATCTGCGAACGACGGGGCGGATGCTGGCACTGACGACGATGCTGCTAATTCCTGTGAACTTTTGGGTGATGGATCGTTTTGGGGTGTTAGCAAGCCCGGTGGGGATTGGATTGGCAGCAATCGCTGCCATTACCCTCAGCCTTTTCCCTCTCACCCTGTCTGAGGAGTTGATGCCCAGCCGCCTGAATCGCATCAATCTGCTGGGCCTAAGCTGGCTGCACTGGGGCTGGGGCTGGGCTATCTGGCCCGTAGCGGCTACCTACCTAGGCACCATCAGCACCGCCACGAACCTGACCCGGCAAGATCGGCAAAGCGTATTGGCAGCACCTAATTCATCAGGCGAAGCGGACAGTGCCGCTGCCAGCTCAGAGGCCACTAATACAGAAACCGCCAGCGGCTTATCTTTCGACGTTCTGACGATTGCACTTTCTATTTTGATACTGCTGGTGCGGAGCCTTTGGGTAGCGCAGGTACCGGCCTATCAGCTGGGGTTAGCCGCTGGAATTTGCGGCTGGCTGCTGGTGTGGCTAACGCGTAATAAGCACAGCCGCATGGTGTGGGAGCGAGCCGGGTTTGGCCTGCTGCTGCTGGGCTGGGCCGTTACGGCAAGTCAACAGCCACCGCTACAGGCGATCGCTATCAGCCTGCTCGCGCTCAGCTTGCTATGGAAGCGGCTGCATCGAACCTGGCATCGACTCTATCTGCTAGCACTTGTTGGTGTAGGCGTGCAAACCTATGGCCTGCTGTGGACAGTCGTGCCCACGACCTTCCGCGATCGCCTCTTAACCTGGCTAAATACCTGGACAACGATTGGCGACGTCAGCCGGGTGAACTGGGCTGGCATCGGGCTTTTTCCTACGGTGCTGATGCTGCTGGCATTAGGGACCTATCTACGACGGCGCCAGCAGCCCACGCTAGGGCGACTCACCGAATTGCTGGCGCTGGTAGCCGGGCTTTGCTTCGCGGTGCTGAGTCTGGGTAATCCGTTCACAGCGACGATTAACTTATCACTTTCCACCCTCACCCTGGTCGCGGTGATTTGGAAGCGGCAGATTCTAGCCGCTGAGCTGATTACGCTAGCCCATGGGGCAGGCCTGCTGGCGGTAGGAAATGCGATTTATTACCTGTCGCCGGAGCTGAGTCTGGTAACCTGGGGCCGGATTGCCTTGGGCGGGGCGATCGCTGAATTTATCTTCCATGTTTTGCTAAGGCTGCGACCCCTACAGCAAAATACCTGGTGGGCCGGGTTGGGCTTTTCAGCGCTCAGTTACGGGCTGCTCGTCGATAGCCTAGTCAATCAACCCCACTGGCTGTGGCTGCTCATTCCCGTTGTGCTCACAGGCATTGCCCATCATCGCCGGGCCCTGCATCCCCAGGCGGCAGCCCTAGGTGTGATGGGGACCTTGCTGCTTCACGCGCCGTGGCTACAAAGCTGGCCCATCGCTATCTTTAGCTTTAGCGTAGCAACCTTGTGCATGGGGCTAGGCAGCCGCATATGGCAGAGCCGCTACACCACCTTGTTTACAGTCGGTTCAGCCCTGCTACTGGCCGGAAGTCTGGCGTTTCATGGGCTGATTGAGCCGATGGAAAATAGCACGGGTCGTATGACCATTTTTTGGGTGATTGAAATTTGGGCGCTGTGGATAATTCAGCGCCACCTGGCAAAGTCCGCTCGACCTTCTGGGCAATCTTCTCGGCAATCTGTTGAGCAATCTGCTGGGCAACCCACCGGGCAATTAAGCGCTCTGTACCACCAGGCAACCAAACACTGGGCCGCGCTCCTGCTAGGACTCTTCATCGCCTGGGGCACATTTATCGCAATGCTTGTTCTCACGGCCTCGTCCCCTGCCCTTGAAACTACAGTCCGGGCTCAAACCGGCTATCAGCCTGGTAGCCCGTCTGACTACATCAGCTATCTGCTAACAGCGACGACCCTGCTGATGGCCGCCCTGCTAGAAACGATTCGCAAGCGCCCAATGGAATGGCGATACTGGAGCCTGGCCTGGGCCATAGAACTCGTGCTTGTGGTCGGCCTGTGGCAAAACGGGTTCACGATAGAGCGCATTGGCATTGCCACGCTGGCGCTAGCCTTTGTCGCTCAAATTATCGCTGACATTTGGGTGCTAAAACGTCCTGGCTATCGTCTGAGCTGGCACGGCATTCCACTAAGCTACACCGTACTGGGCTGGTATTTTGGACACCTGAGCTTTCAGGCAGACACTGGCTTTTTCACCGTAGCTGCTGGACTTTTGCTGCTGGGCATTGGTCGCCGTTTTCATAAGCAAAAGCCGACTAATCAGCGCACTCAAGCCCAAGAGGCACAAAAGGTCAGACCCGATCTCCAGCTAGCGCTTCAGTGGCTCAGCTACATCGGACTCGCGGCGCTTTCCATTGGGGCGTATGAGCTGCTTATTTACCGCCTGATGCAAGCAGAAGGCGGAAGCCCGGGCGATGGCATCACGCTACTGGCAGCGCTGGCATTAGGCATAGCTGCACTCTATCGGGCCTTCAAAAAGTGGGCCCCTGCCCTGCTAAACGTCTCGCCTGCTTCGTTTGGTACCATTACACACCTTCACTGGCTGCTGGGTAGCGGGCTATGTGCCTTGGCTACGCAAGCAGGCCTCAGCCAGCCAAAAGGCATCGCAATTTGGACCGGATGCAGCTTGCTACTAGCAGGATATGCGCTGAGCGTAGGCAATCGCCGTTGGACGCCAACTACCTACCTGGGAACCCATACAGCCTGGACCTGGTTGGGGCTAGGCAGTGCGTTGTTGGCGATCGCCTACGACCGCTTCGCCTGGTTCCCCGATAGAACTGGCCTGCTGACGTGGGGCGGGGCGATCGCAGCTGCCATCGGCATCGCGATGTACTACATGCCCTGGGAAAAGCTGGGCTGGGGCAAATCCTGGCGGACGCTGGCACTGTGGCTACCGATGCTGACGCTAACCATTACATGGACCCTGGTAAAAACGCCAACCTTGCTGCTGGTAGCCGCCTTTTACGCCTGGATGGCCAAGCAAATTCGCAACGTGCGGCTCAGCTACCTCAGCATCTTACTTTTCGACCTGGCGCTGCTCGACTATCTGGATGCCAGGGACTGGCTCACAACCCTAATCTTGAGCATTATCGTTGGCCTATCGGTGCTGTATGTCGCCGAAGTCGACCCCTATTTTCAGAGCAGCAGTCAAAAAGAACAGCGACACTGGCTACGCATTTTGGCCAGTGGACTGGTGGGCGTTACAGCCCTGTATCAGACGGAGAGTTCTCAGCCGTTGTTGTTGTTTGCTGCGATCGCCTGCGCCATCGGTATCGCCTTCGTTTTTGCGGGCCTCATCCTCAAAGTCCGCGCGTTCCTCTATGTAGGTACGGCCACCTTTATACTGCAGGTCGTGCGAGTGCTGTGGTTGTTTATTAACGATAATTCGCTAATTCTGTGGGCGGTGGGTATTGTGCTGGGTCTGTTGTTTATTTGGGTGGCTGCAACCTTCGAGTCGAGGCGATCGCAGCTGAGCGCTCAACTCTCTTCTTGGACAACGGCGCTGGAAAGCTGGGACTAGGAGATTATCAGGCATCAAGGCCATTGTGAGCTGTCATATGAAATTTCCAGTGCCACAAATTTCCAGTACTACGTCGCTGCCAAGAATAAGCCATCGCGCAGCATTCGCGCCGTGGCTGCCGCGTGAACAGCTATCTCTCCTGGCGTCTGCGTGACGTAGGGCATTTGTTCGTCCATTAGCAGCACGGCAAGCCCGTGTATAGTCGCCCAAATCAGCCGCACTGCCTGCTCAGCGCTGCGAACTTTAAGCCCATAGCACTGCTGCCCCACGTCTACCCACTGAAAAAGCGTGGCAGCCGCCCGCTTCGAGACCTTGTAAAGTTCTGGTTCAGTCGCCCTCTCCTTCAGGCTGAACATCAGCCGCGCCAGTTCTCGGTGCTCTAAGACGAAATCAATATATGTCTGTGCGATCGCCTCAATCCCCTTGATCAAAGAATCTGACGGCTCACGATTGGCAGGCAGAGCAGCCATCGAAACAGATTCAGCTGCCGTTTCAAGTCGCTGACTCAGTAGCATAAACCCCTCCGCCACCAGGCTAAATACCAATGCTTGTTTGCTTGCAAAATGGCGGTAAACCGCTGGTTGACTCACATTCAACTGCCGGGCAAGCTTGCTCAAATTTAACGACTGATAACCCTCTGCAGCAATTTGAGCTTGAGCGGCCTGTAATAGCGCCTCGCGTAAATGACCGTGGTGATAAGTGTCGCTACTCACAGATACTCAAACAAGTTGTAAACCAACCCCAACATATCGTGCTTTCAGTCCAGCTCCAACTGATGGTGCGCTTTGCATGCTCCATCGAGATAGTCGCAAATGTTATTGATAAAAACATTGTTATAAGCTATAACTTCCTCAAGGTCTAAATTTTTAAGAACTTTGGATGCTTAACCGCATAAAGGCCGAGCCCCTCACAAATGCAAAGGGGCACTTACTCACTTGCAAAATTATCTTTCAAAATTACCTTGGAAGCGAAAAACAATGAAAATAGGGCTGCAAATTATCTTAGGACTGCTCAGTCTGATCCCACTGTTAGTCTCTATCTTGGGCATAACGATGGGTTTAAGTCGCTGGCTGCCTACAGAGGCAATCGACCCTCAGTTTGATAGTCAATATCGCTATATCACTGGATACTATCTGTCTTTGAGCCTTCTGGCTTGGTGGGTGATTCCCAACATTGAAAAGCATCGAATCCTGTTTCGCATCATTGGTGGGTCTATCTTCTTTGGTGGCATCGGTCGAGTTCTGTCGTGGCTGCAGGTGGGCGCCCCAGACAGAATGAGTGTGATATTTACCGGTGTCGAGCTTTTGTTTCCACTGCTGCTGTTGTGGCAGGCCAAGCTCCCCAGAAAAGAGCCCAAAAAAGAGGCCAAAAGAGATCATGAAGCCCACAGGCTTTAGCGCTAAGGTACCCACTCAGGTAATGCGAAACGGGTTGCCATGTGGATAGAACAGATGAGTAACGTTCATTTGTTTTATCCACTGGAGAATCATGGACAACAGAATTTTTCAAGAAGCGATCGCGCTTCAAACGCTACAAAAACGTCATCAAATCGTATTTGAGAAATCACGGCTGGCTTACTATGCCGGATGCAGGCTAAACATTCTAATTGTTGCAGATTCATTTTTGTATTTCAACGATGAGAATTTCGGCTTTTCGGAACTGATTGAAACACTAAAAAGCATTGGTACGACAAAGTATCCTGTTACCGTCAACCTTGCCCATAGAAACAATCCAGGTCCAGACCGGCTGAACGGTGCCACGCCCAACTACGTTTTTGAGTACAACCAGCTGAAGCGCTATCATCAGGTGTGGATCATGGCTGCACAGACCCGCTCCTCGCCGCCAATTACCGATAGTGAAAGGCTCGCCATCAAGCGCTTTATGGATGAAGGCGGCGGCATTTTTGCGACTGGCGATCACGCAGACTTAGGCGTCAGTGTGGGTGGGTATATTCCTCGGGTGCGCAGTATGCGCCATTGGTTCTGGCCTAGCCTTGGCCCTAATGGCGAGCCCGTAGCCCCCGATGGTACTAGTGCAGCTCGCCACGACACCAACCGCGAAGGACACGATCCAGGCTTTGCCTTTAACGATCAGTCAGATGACGTTCCCCAAAACATCACACCCCGTTATTTCGGAGGAATTATTCAGTCTGTTCATCCTTTGTTGTGCTCATCCACAGGCCCGATTGCGGTATTACCCGATCACCCACACGAAGGCGAATGTGTTGTTCCACGCGATTTGGATGCTTCCTACACGATTGGCGAGGAAACGTTTGTAGAATACCCTGACGGTCCAAGCGGTCGGCCACTGTCACCTGTAGTCGTTGCAACGTCGACTATGATTCCGGGTGCTGAAGTTCCTGGGCGCAAGCCGCCAGTTCCGGGTGGGACCTTTGGTGCGATCGCTGCCTGGGACGGACATATCGCTGGAAAATATGGCCGTGTTGTGGTTGATGCCACATGGCATCACTTCACGAATATCAACCTGATAGGCGATCGCGGTTTAGGCATGCCAAATCCTAGCGTGCCTAAGTCAATGGGGTTCCTTCACAGCGCAGCAGGACTAGCACACTACGATAAAATAAAAAACTATTTCACCAATATTGCCAACTGGTTAACGCCTCGGTCAATGCGACGATGCTGGCGTTTTAGAAGTATTTGGTGGTTGGTCAATCAGGGTGAACTAAGAGAAAATCTGCAGCTCGATAATCCCATTGCAACCGGCAAACTTGGCTTTGAGGTTCTAAAGCTTCTAGGTCCTTGCGAGCGCTATCTCTTTTTGGAAGATTTGTTTATAGAAAGAGAGATTCCACTACCAAGATTGATAAATCCTTTTGCTGAGCGGTCCGACGAAATTTCCGAAGTCGTGAAAGCACTAGGTGAAGAAGAGGCCAAGCTACTCGCTGACGACATCGCCGCTGCCTTCATGGGGGCTGCCATTGTCGAATTTATTGAGCTCGATATGTCGGTCGAGCGACTGCGTAAGGAATTTGGTGATGAAGAGGCAGAGATTCCGATGTTTACAGAAGCAGCACAAAGAGCTGTTGAAAAAGGATTCAGCATCATCAACGAACGCTTAGAAAAGCAGGAGAATCTTCGTTCTGTTGTTCTCAAGGCGATGAGATAAACAGTCAAGCTACCTGTGCCGTAATTGGTGGGGGTAGCGCTTTGCCCCCGATTGACTTTTACTGGTTCTGCCGCCCTTGCGCACCATCGCCTCATGACGAACGTTGAGCTCACTGCGGTTCGGGTCCACTTGGCCGTCACTGCCGCGCAATGTGCATTCTGGGCAATGCCCTGAGCATTGATGCCGGTCACAACCTCAGAGCCTTGCCAACGCCAATTAAACAACGATTGCTAAGGCTGCGAGCCAAATCACGATTCTTCCAACGTGCTTATGACTTTCCGGATGTCTGTCGCACCAGCAATCAAGTAGACCGACCCATGAATCGCCTTGACTGCACCTTGCTTGCTATGCAGGGCTTTCATGGCGATTGGCGCTCTGCTCAGTGCTCAGTCCGGGCCATGGCGCTGTTGTTTACTTTCCATCTGTTTTATCGCAAGGCAAGCGCAGCGAAAAACGGATGCTTATGTCCTTTTGAACAACTCAACGGCTTTCGATATCACGACCATTGGCTATAAAGATTGATCGACGAGTTCCCCAGCTTTCCCAGTTTTTTCGGTCTCCGCTTTGTTGTGATTGATGAGATCAAGAAAATAGATATATGACAAAAGTCATGGTGTAGTCATGACTTAGTACCCTTATCCAACAACGTGGACATTGTTTACGGTAAATCTATCTACGGTAAGAAAACCCGATTTGTCCTTAATTTTCAATAATTTTAGGCTGTCAAGTGAAAATTCTTCCTATTCAGCTAAATAGCACCCTGCTGAGAGGCGCTGGTATATCACGGGTAAATCGTTGTTTCGTTGTTTCGACACTATCGATACACTCGAAGCCGTACTGGCTGAGCGCTGTGTCACGCTTTTGGCGCTCGCCTCTGAGGTGCGAGCACTTACAAGCCCCCCTGGTAGCCTTGAAAGTGGTTGCTCTATCTCGGAAGTTGGCTATTCAGATTGAGCATCTTACAGAGTCATCAACCATAGTTGCAAGGAATAAGTTGCAAGGAATAAAAAGTGAAACGACGTGCCCTTCTTTTAAGCTTGTTTTTGATCTTTTTTTCTGCGTGTGTCATGAACAATGGTGTGCAGAACACTTCCCAAAAAGCTCAGAATCCGCTACACGTTCCCGAGCTGCTTGATAGTAGAAGCACACCAGAAATTGAGCTTGGTAAACGGCACCGTGAACGCCTATCACTCAGTTCCTCAAGGGTGGGTTCGTTTGCGGCTCATCAATGGTTCGAATGCACGGTTTTATCGTTTTTCTTTCAGCAATGATGTGCCATTTTTCAAGATTGCCACAGAAGGCGGCTTTTTGAATCAACCAGTCGAGATGGCGTTTATCGATATGTCGCCAGGTGAGCGCAACGAAATCATGATCGATCTCTCTGAGGGTACAAATGCAACATTGATTGCTGACTTGCTACCCGCAGACCCAGAAGATGAGGGTCGTTGGGGTGAGAAAACACGGTCAGCAAACGTTGTTGAGCTTCGGGTGGATCCCACGATGCAAGCCTCTGGGACGTTGCCTACAACACTCAATGACATCGCCTATTTTGACCGATCAGAGGCCACTCAAACTAGAACGTTGTCTCTAGACATGGAAGTGCGAGGAGGGAATAGGGCCAACATGAATATGTTTGCAATTAATAGGCAGCCCATGGATATGAGCCACATCAATGAGCGCGTCAAAAAAGGGGATGTTGAAATATGGCGCATAACGGGTAAGCGAATACCGCATCCATTTCATATCCATGGTGCATCTTTCCAGATTTTAACGCTCAATGGTGCGTCGCCGACCGAAGCGGATAGAGGATGGAAAGACACTGTTGTTGTTTGGAATGAGGCTACCGAAATTATTGTGCGCTTTGATTATGAAGCAACCGATGAAACGCCATACATGTTTCATTGTCATATGCTTGAGCATGAAGATTATGGCATGATGGGGCAATTTACGGTTGAGACGTAACAGAAAGTTCTGTGATTAGCATGATGATGGAAATGATGATGCGATAAAAAGAGAGAACTCTCCCCACGTAAGAGGTGCCAATTGGGATAGAAATGAAGGGTGCTCAACATCACAAATCCTCAAAGAAAAACGAAGTCTGTAATCCCTCTCCTATAAAGCATTCAGACGTAACTGTAGGTTTCTATCCAAATGCCCATTTTTGAGGGCTGTGATGATTGATAGGACTAAGTCACAGCCCTGTGGCCCAATTTCTATCGAATCGGTGTCGTGGGCCACGAAGGAGCGAACTATAGCGTTTCTCGGATGCATAACGCCGAAGGCGACGCAAAGCGAACGAAGAACGCTAGTCACTTGGCCTGTTGTTATATAAGGCTTTCAGCCTGAAAACTGTACCTCAGCCAAGTGACAAACGCTATAGTGCCCGTGGTAACCGCACCATAAATCGTTTCAACATTTCTATTAGACTGCTGATTAAATAGTTGTGCCGCGACCATTGCAGCAATGCACTGTCCTAATCTACCCACAATATTCTCTCGCTTTGCTTCCACGATAGTCATGACTGGCGCAGTAATCAGCAGTTGCTCCGGAGACGCACTGACAATGTAGTCACAAAACCCGTGCAGACCACGCTTTACATCTACTGGAAACTCATTACCAGAGAATAGAGAGATCTGATTGTGAAGCTGTCGCCGCACACCTGCAAGTAGAAGTGCTATCAAAAACTCAGATCGTGCCTTCTCCGTCGAGATAGCGTTAGTTGGCGTAAAGCACGATAGGCTCATCTGGCTTAATAACCACGACAAATGGCGCGGTCGTATTACCGACAACAACACCCGCCGCAGCCCCACCCAGCACTTCTAAAAAGTCAGCATTGCCCAGCACTTCGCCTAGCACATAACCACCTGCCGCACCAATCGCGGCGTCAGTGAGAATTGCACCGGCAGAGGTCTCGCGGGGGTCTTTCTTATCGTGAATGAGCTGTGATACCGCACTGATAGGATAAATGCGATCGGCTAGCTCGACGGTTTCAGCAACATAGAACAGTCCGCCTTCTGCTGGCTGAAACTGACCGCGAATAACCGCACCTACAGGCAGTCGGCGTCCACCAAAAGTCGTCGCATTGCGGACCACCAAGTCGTAAGCATAGGACTCTCGCTTGTCGAGATAGAGGGTTTCTGGATTGTCGAGGGTGGTTTGAATAGAGCCCTGCTCTTGAGCGACCTGCCCGGATGGGGTCGTTTGGCCTTGCTGATTGCGCTGTGAAGAGAACACCTGCGCATTTGCCACCATGCTCAATGGTCCGGCACTCAATAGCAATAGCGCCGATAAACCGCTGAATGCCTTGCTGGCCGTCTTCTTGTCGATTGTCTTGCTGCCGATTGATAAGGTCATAGCCACTTCTTCTTTGAGATAACGCTTGAAATAACGCTCGCGAAAAGACACACCGATGCCACACCTAAAAAGCACCATCAGAACATTACTACCACTTTTAAACAGTAATCACAAAAGCAGGTAGGACACAAAATCAACTGGCTTTGAATCGAAGATTGCATAAACTGGTTATTGGCTTACTTTCTGTCGCCCTCACCCAAACCCTCTCCCAGTCAGTCATGGGATTTGTCAAGCGATGGGCACTAAGCTCCGAATGAGGTCAGGATAATTGACCTCAAGAGACTAGGGATTCTAGGTTTCGTGCAAGGACTCAGTGTTGTCTATCGGTTATGGCTGGCTAAAGAATGAGATGCCTGACAGGAAGGGGCTGCGCCACACACAAATTTGCATAGTCACCAAATAGGTACATAGCTGGGTCTATACCGACGTAGACACCTTTCCCGGCATCTAATGGGATTGGTGTGGAAGAGATCATGGTTCTGTTTCCGTCATAGGAACTAACTTGGGAAAACGCATTAGCGCAACCAAGGGATAACTAAACCGTGTCCGAATAGGGTTAGGAGATGAGGGCCCGCCACCAGTTGAAAACCGTAGGCTATTCAACCCTCGTTCTTCACGCGCCAATTTCCAGAGCCAGAAAAACAAACCTGAGCAAAAACACAGCCGCCAAAATCCAAACGGTGACATCAATTTCGTGAGCCTTGCCCTGGAAAGTTTTGAGCAAAGGGTAGCTAATAAATCCAACGGCTAGTCCCTCTGCAATAGAAAAGCTAAGAGGAATGAACAAAATCGTCAGAAAAGAGGGAATAGATTCCGCCGGGTCGTCCCAGTTTATTTCGGTAATGCTGCCTGCCATCAAAACGCCCACAATTAGCAGCACAGGCGCAGTGGCAAAGGGCGGAATCGCTGAAAGCAAAGGTGTAAAGAAAATAGCGATCGCAAACAAAGCTGCGGTAACAACAGCCGTAAAGCCACTGCGCCCCCCTTCCGAAACCCCCGATGCCGACTCGATAAACGTCGCCACCGTTGAAGTGCCCAAAGCCGCCCCTGCCGTTGTTCCCACCGCATCGGCCATAAACGCCTTACTCGCATGGGGCAGCTCGCCCTGCTCATCCATAAACCCGGCCTTGACCCCAACCCCTGTGAGCGTTCCAACCGTATCGAAAGTATCTACAAACAAAAAGACAAGCACAACTGCCAGGATATCCCAAACATTGTTGCTAAACATTTGCCCTATGCCAATCACAGCCTGGCCTGCAATATGAGTGGGTAGCACCGGCAGGCCAACAATTCCCTCGGGCCGGGGCGTTACCCCCACAATCCAGCCAAGCAGCGCAGTCGCCAAAATGCCAATCAGCAGTGCGCCTTTGATCCGTCTAGCGACAAAAGCCCCCGTGATTAAAATGCCAATTACCGCCATTATTGTGTTGGGCGCGGCCAAATTCCCTAGCGTAGTGGTCGTTGCATCGCTGGTAACAATAATGCCCGAGTTGCTAGTAAGGGCGATGTAAGCGATAAACAAGCCAATTCCCGCAGCGGTTGCATGCTTCAGGCAGTCGGGAATGGCAGAGACAATTTTGCTCCGCATCTTGGTGAGGGACATGGCGATAAAAATCAGACCCTCGATAAACACAGCCGCCAGGGCAACGCGCCATTCAATGCCTAAACCCAGCACTACTGAGAAGGCAAAATAAGCGTTAATGCCCATACCGGGCGCCAGGGCAAAGGGATATTTCGCATACAGACCCATGATTAGCGTGGCGATCGCAGACGAAATAGCTGTTGCAAAAACTAGCTCTCCAAATAAGTCTCCAGACTCTTGTAAAAAAATGGCATTAGAGAGAATATCGGGGTTAACAGCTAGGATGTATGCCATGGTGACGAACGTCGTCACACCAGCTAGAACCTCAGTACGAAAGTTTGTTCCTAGCTGTTCAAATTCAAAAAAGCCTGCCAGGCCGCCCGCGCCGCTCGCTGAAGACCCAGAAACTCGGGCTGCTTCAGCAGGTTCAATCCCAGACATATGGCTAGTCTCCTTAGGCGGTGCGGTAGGCTTCCGACTCATGAATAGATACCGTGGTTATCTGACGCTTTATCCTTAAGGTTATCTTTAACGAAATATCAGTTCTGCAACATTGCGTACAGTTCCTGTATCGTTTTTCCAGGAACATGTAAACGCGTCCAGAGATTGTTTTCTCCATTATGGATTTGTACGGCGTTGAGACCTATTTAAAGCCAGAATCGCTCGCAGACGTGTCGGCCTGGCAAACAGACTGGAACTGGCTGGCAGGTGGTACCTGGATATTCAATCAAGTGCAGCCTCAGGTGAAGACGCTGGTAGACATGCAGCGACTTGACTGGGCCTCAATAGAGGTGAGTTCGACAGGTCTCACCATCGGTGCTACCTGCATTCAAAATGACCTGTTGGATTTCTCTTTTCCAGCAGACTGGCCAGCAGCAGAAGCACTTAAGGACGCAGTCAGAGAACTCGCTTCATTTAAGCTATCTCATGCAGCAACCGTTGGTGGGAATATCTGTCTAGCGCTGAGTGCTAGCACCTTTGCCCCTGTGATGGTTGCGCTTCAGGCAAAGTACGAAATCTGGCGAGCAGAGGGCGACCCTTACTTTGTCGATGCTGTTGATTTTCAGAGTGCGCCTCAGCAGACATTGCTAAAACCCGGAGAGGTGCTGCGCCGCATTGAAATCTCGGCAGAGAATTTGGCACAGTGGCAGACGCGGTTTAAGCGGATGGCGGTTTGCACGGCAGGGTATGCGATCGCTATTATCGTCACGGCCTATCATCCTCAAACTCAACGGGTGAGATTTGGCATCGGTGGTAGTGTCGTCGCACCTTGCCTGATCGAGTTTGATACCTTGCCAACTTATGAACAGATAGGCGCAGCACTTCAGGGAAAAAGCTTTTTAGAAGACGAACGAGGAAGCGCTGCCTATCGGCAGCACATTACCCAGGTGTTGATGCAGCGTGGCCTTACAGAACTAACGACGGAGATAGTCGGCGCACGGCGGTATTAATCAGCTGGTGAAGTGCAATCGCAGAACAATTTAGTCCAGGAGATGTTTTTAGTGCAGAAGCCGTTGAATTTTCGGGTCAACAATCAACAGCATCAAACCACCTGCGCGCCAGGGACAAGCCTGCTAAGCATGCTACGTGAGATAGGATATGCGGGTGTGCATCGCGTTTGCGAGTCAGGAGACTGCGGCAGCTGCACGGTATGGGTGAATGACACGCCAATTCATAGCTGCATCTATCCGGCGATGCGGGCGGACAGTCACGACATTACAACGATTGAAGGACTAGAGAATGGAAGACTATCGCCAATGCAGCAGGCGTTTTTAGATAAACAGGGCTTTCAATGCGGCTACTGTACGCCTGGCATGGTGATGACCGCAAGTAAGCTAAACTACGCGTCTACAGAGGAGCTGAAAGCAGAGCTGGAAGGTAACCTCTGTCGCTGTACAGGGTACGAGTCGATTATTGAGAGCGTTCTGGCGTGTAAAGAAGCGTACAAAGACCAAAGCGCTGAAAAAGATACGGCTCAGCCAGTAGAGTCAGCAGCGCAGGTCGGAGAAAATGTTCCTAAGCAAGACGGCCCAGACTTAGTCACAGGAAAGCCGGTGTACACCGCTGACTGGGCACCACCTGGACTGCTGCATTTGAAGGTGGTGCGATCGCCCCATCCCCACGCTCGTATCCGCAGCATCGATACCACAAAGGCCAAAGCACTAGGAGGCGTTGAAGCCGTCTTCACTCACGAGGATGTGACCCGCCGCGCCTACAGCACCGCCGGACATGGTGCCCCGGTCCCTGACCCGCTGGATCATTTTCTGTTAGATAACAAAGCGCGCTTTATTGGCGATCGCGTGGCTGCTGTTGTTGCCAATAGTAAAGCGACAGCTGCGATCGCCTGCGATCTCATCGAAGTAGACTACGAAATTCTGCCTCACGTCATCGAGCCTTCAGAAGCCATCCGTGGCAGGACCATTATCCACGACGAGCCAGAATCTAGCCAAATTCATGACGCTAGCCATAACATTGCAGGAGAGATCGCATTAGACAAAGGAGACCTGGCTGCTGGCTTTAGTGAGGCTGATTTAATTGTTGAAAACACCTACAAGCTACCTGCCGTACAGCACGTTCATTTAGAACCGCACACCAGCATCAGCTGGTTCGACGAAGAAGGCATGCTAGTTGTTCGCTCTAGCACGCAGGTTCCCTTTCACTGTCGCAGGCTACTCTCTGAACTGTTCGACTTCCCAGAAGAGAAAATTCGGGTGTACAAGCCTCAGCTAGGCGGCGGCTTTGGCAATAAGCAAGAGATATTGACCGAAGATCTCTGTGTGCTAGCTACGCTAAAGACAGGAAAGCCCGTTCAGTGGCAGTTCACCAGGGAAGAAGAGTTTACGGCCAGCAACAGCCGCCATGCAATGGAAATATCGCTGAAAACGGGCGTAAAAAACGACGGTACGCTCGTCGCCCAAGAGATGAAAGCGATCTCCAACACAGGGGCCTACGGAAACCATGGTGAGACGGTTACCTTTCTGACGGGCTGTTTTCCGCTGGGCCTGTACCGCTGCGCTAACCAGTCTTACCGAGGGACGGTGGCCTACACCAACACCATGCCTGCCGGTGCTTTTCGGGGCTATGGCGCAACGCAGGGAACCTTTGCCATGGAGTCTCAGCTAGATGAGATTGCCAGTAAGCTTAGCATCGATCCAATTAAGCTTCGGCAGCACAACCTGATCACTGCTGAAGATGAGATTTTGATTGGCAGAGAAGAACACTTTCACATTATTGGTAGCTATGCACTAGATGACTGTATCAAGAAAGTGACTGATGCATTGGGCTATGATACCGACAATAAGCCGAAAAGAGAGAGCCAGTCAGACGACCTAATTATGCGCGGTGTGGGGTTCGCAGCAACGATGCAGGCAAGTGGCCTAGCCAAGATTCATCTGGCCACTGTTAAATTATCTCTATTACCCGATGGACGCTATGAGCTGCGAACAGGCTCGGTAGATGTAGGTACTGGATCCGACACATCTCTGCGGCAGGTGGCAGCGCAGGTGCTGGGCACGACAGTAGAGAATATGAACATAGTGAGCGCAGATACCCAGAGTACGCCGTTTGACGCGGGTTCATATGCGTCTGCGACGATGTTTATTACCGGGCAGGCAGTGAATTTAGCGGCTCAGAAATTGCGATCGCTCATTCTCCAAACCGCTGCTAAGCAGCTAGAAACTAACCCCGAAAGCCTGAAGCTCGACAAAGAGAAACTTCACACTCCAACTGGAGAAATTACGCTACAGCAGCTAGCTCAAAAAGCGGCAGAACAAGGGGATAATTTGACTGTAGAGCTATCGCATACGAGCGATCGCGCGTCTCTCACCTTTGCCTTTTTGGGCGCAGAAGTAGAAGTAGATACCGAAACTGGGCGGGTAAAAGTGTTGCGCTGTGTAGAAGCAATTGACATTGGCACGGCGATTAACCCCCGCATCTGCCGAGGGCAGGCTACTGGCGGACTAGCAATGGGGATAGGATATGCGATCGCCGAAGAACTACGCTTCGATTCGCAAGGCAAAATCTTGAACCCTGGCTTGCGTACCTACCGCATTCCAGCTGCAACCGATATTCCACCAATGGAAGTTATCTTAATTGAAAAGGCAGATCCCTATGGACCCTTTGGGGCCAAGGGCATTGGCGAAATTGGCACCAACTGTGCGGCTCCGGCCATTGCCAACGCGGTAGCGCAGGCCACTGGGGTGAGGCTACGCCAGCTGCCGATGATTCCCGAACGCGTATGGCAGGCGCTCAACGAATCATCATGACAACTTCTCAGCGCTTTTATCAGCAGCTAGGCGAAGTGCTAGCCCAAGAACCAGCAGTTGTTGCAACGATTGTAAAAGTTGTTGGGTCTGCGCCCAGGGAAGTGGGCGCCAAGATGGCAGTGTATGGCAAAGGGAGCATTCTCGGCACCATCGGCGGTGGTGCAGGCGAGGGGAAAGTGATTGAGCAGGCGCTGATAGCGCTGAAAGAAAAAAAAGAAGCTAAGAATCGACTGATTGAAATTGACCTGACGGGTGCGCCCAATAAAGACACGCAGGGTATCTGTGGAGGCAAAGTGCAGGTTTGGCTAGAGGTTTGGGCCGGTAAGCAGGCGATCGCGCTGACCGCAAACATCCTAGAAGTATTCAGGACGGGTCAGTCTACGGCGCTAGTGACTTGTTTAGCAGGCGATCGCTCCCCGCATCTGGTTAATGAACAATCGATAGAGAAGTACACACATTCAACAGCACACATAGAAAACGGACATTTTGTCGAAATCATTCAACCGCCTCCTGCCTTGCTGATCGTTGGTGGTGGCCACGTAGCTGTAGCATTAGCCCAAAGCGCCCACTTCGCAGGCTTTCAGATAGCCGTACAAGATGATCGTTCTAACTTCGTCACATCTGACAGGTTTCCACAAGCCACGTTTTTATCTCACTCTATCAGCGATGTCTTAACACATTTTACAGTGCACTCTCAGCTATACGTCGCCCTCGTCGCCCGAGGATTTCCGCAAGACATTGAAGCACTAAAAACGCTTTTGCAGCGTCCTGTAGCCTATAAATATATAGGAGCCATCGGCAGTCGAAAGCGCATTCGCAGGGTCTGTCAGGCCATGGAAAAACAAGGCATTCCCTTGGAAAGACTTTCAAATTTCCATGCCCCTATCGGGTTAGATATTGGTGCACTTACACCAGAAGAGATCGCGATTAGCATTTGTGCAGAGTTGATTAAAGTGCGTCGGGGTGGGACGGGGCGATCGCTGTGCGAACGTGTGCAATCGTCTGAATTCTCCTCAAAGGTTCACATCGGAGAACGGCACTATGCTCACCCACTCCCATAACGTCCCGGCCCCATCGCCTGAGCAGCACTTCGCGATCATCCTGGCCGCTGGATTTTCCACCCGAATGGGCGTTTGTAAAACAACTTTGCCCTGGTACAACGACCAAACTTTACTGTGCTATCAGACAGAACAGTTTTCACAGGCGGGTATCAGACCTATTGTTGTATTGGGCGCTCACAATGCTCACCGTCAGGGAGACTGTGCGGTGGGAACTGATGTTGTGGTAAAAGTGGGAGGCGATCGCAGTAAAACTCACACAATTTTGACTGGGCTACCACAGATACCCGCAACAGCTTCAACCATCACGATATCTGCAATCGATCAGCCACGTTCCGCCGACGTATACAAAACTTTGATGCAGGCATATCAACAGAAAAAAGCGCTCATTACGGCCCCCTGCTATGGCAATAAGCTTGGTCATCCGGTGGTGTTTTCTCATCATCTGCGGTCTGAGATTGAGTCCATTAGCGATGAGAGTCTAGGGTTACGTCAGGTGGTCCAATCTGCCTACGCTGAGATTCATCGAGTCCTTTTCTCAACGCCCGAAGTACTTATAGATATTAACGATGAGCACACTTATGAGGTGTGTAGGAGCGATCGCGCGGTAATCCCTCAATCCTGACCAAGGCCAGATTCCATTACAATACAGGCTAGTCCACTCATGCGTCATCCTAAAGGATTGAGTCATGCCTGAAATCGTTCCGGCTCGCAGTCTCGAACTACATGAAGTTGAAGCCCGATTTGGGCTGCGACAGGTAATGGAGCAAGCGTTCTTTTCGGAATGGCAGGATGTCCAAATTGATCTGGACGAACGCGACAGATACTGGCTCGATAAAGCAAAGGATAATTTTCTCAGCTTGATCAAGTTTCGCTTACACGAAGAGGTGGTCAAAATTTCGATTTTAGCACCACTGCTAGCAGTATCAGGGCTTGGGTCGGCACCATTCGTACCAAAAGCCGAAAAGCAGGTGGAAGTCTCAATCCCATCCCAGGAGTTAGGTGCCGAAAATGAGATAATCCGAGGCCGCATTGATCTGCTCGTGATGTACCGAAACCTTTGGGTGGTGACGATTGAAACAAAGCCACAGCAGTCAGATGTTTTGGAAGCATTGCCGCAGGCACTCACATATATGATGGCTAGCTCGGAGGAGAAATTTCCGCTGTTTGGGCTTTTGACAAATGGACGGCATTTTATGTTTGTAAAGCTAGTGAAGCAGGCGCAACCTGTCTACGCTTTGTCAGAATTGTTCACGCTATTTAGACAAAAGAATGAAATGTATCAGGTGGCATCAGTATTACGTCAGCTAGGCATGATTATTATGCAACAAGATTGGGACAATCAAAAGGTAGGGTGACCCTCACAGCTCAGATTTGCTAGTTGTTACGATGCGTGCTGCTCATGCCAATGCCTCGCAATATCTACCCGTCTACAAATCCAAACCTTATCGTGGCTCTGCACATAGTCTAAAAACTTTGCCAGGGCGGCTGTTCTGCCTGGTCGGCCAGATAGGCGACAGTGCAAGCCGACGCTCATCATTTTTGGAGACTGTTGACCTTCCTGATAGAGCACATCAAACGCGTCTCGTAAGTAGGTGAAAAACTGATCGCCTGAGTTGAAACCTTGGGCTGTGGCAAAGCGCATGTCGTTGTTGTCCAAGGTGTATGGAATGACCAGATGTGGTTTGCCATAGTCATCATTCCAGTAGGGCAAATCGTCAGCATAGCTGTCTGCGTCGTACAGAAAGCCGCCTTCTTCAACGACTAGCCGACGAGTGTTGGGGCTATTGCGACCCTGATAGAAGCCCAAAGGCCTGCTACCGATGACCTGGGTGTGAATGTCGATAGCTTTTTGAATGTGCGATCGCTCCACATCTTCCCCCACATACTGATAGTCAATCCAACGGTAGCCGTGGCTCGCCACCTCCCAGCCCGCTTCCACCATGGCCTTGCCTGCATCTGGATTTCTCTCCAATGCCATAGCCACCGCATACACCGTCAGCGGCAAGTTGCGCTCGGTAAACAATCGATGCAGCCGCCAAAAGCCCGCCCTGCTGCCATACTCGTACATCGACTCCATATTGAGGTGACGCACGCCCATCAGCGGCTTGGCCCCAATAATCTCAGAGAGAAAAGATTCTGAGGCCGTATCACCGTGCAGTATACAATTTTCGCCCCCTTCTTCGTAGTTGATTACAAATTGAAGCGCCAGCTGAGCCTGGTTCGGCCATTGCGGTTGAGGCGGATGTTGCCCATAGCCAATTAGATCTCGAGGGTAATTTGCAGTCATTGGCACTTTTTCTCTCCATTTTGTAAGACCCTTTCAACAGCATATTATCTAAAGGGACTTAAAGTTGTTTTGTAGGTTAGGCCAACAGCCCATGACACCATCTCATGACGGGAAACAAAATCAGAAAGGTACCTATATCATCAGAAAGATGAGCCGTGATGAGCTCGCGATCGCTGTTGAATGGGCTGCCGCTGAAGGCTGGAATCCGGGAATTTACGACGTCGATTGTTTTTATGCAGCTGATCCTAACGGCTTTTTGATGGGCTTTTTAGACGATGAACCCATCGCTAGCATTTCCGTCGTTAAGTACGGCGATACCTTTGGCTTTCTAGGATTCTACATCGTCAGGCCAGAATTTAGAGGGCGCGGATATGGGATAAAAATATGGCAGGCCGGACTCGACTACCTTCAGGGGCGAAACATTGGTTTAGACGGTGTGGTTGAACAGCAGGCCAACTATATAAAGTCAGGGTTTCGGCTAGCCCATCGTAATATTAGGTATGAAGGCATTGAGGATTCAGATGGCGTCCCTTTCGAGATTGGAGATACGGTAAGTGGCCATGTAAAGCTTGTTGATTTGTCATCTGTTTCATCGGCAGCGATCGCAGCCTACGACCAGCATATTTTTCTAGGTAAGCGATCAGCATTTCTCGACTGTTGGCTTCAATCACCGCACCACACGGCCATTGGATTGATGTATGAGGAGGCGATCGCTGGTTATGGCGTCCTTCGTCCTTGCCAACAAGGATACAAAATTGGGCCTCTCTTTGCAGATACACCACAGTTCGCAGAGACGCTCTTTTTAGCGCTCAAGTCACAAGTTCAGCAAGGCGTTCCTTTTTACTTAGATGTTCCCGGCGTAAACGCTGCGGCTGTTGAGCTAGCTACAAATCATCACATGACCAGCGTGTTTGAAACCGCTAGAATGTATACCCAAAAGCCACCAGAGCTACCTTTGAACAAGATATTTGGAATCACCACGTTCGAGCTAGGCTAGGGAAGTAAAGGACTCACCTCACCGAACAGCCACAACCTCAATCTCTACCAGCCAGCCAGGATTCACCAGCCCAGCAATCTGCATTGCCGAGCGCGAAGGCAAATTGGGCTGTTCTTCTGTCCCAAAAAACTGCGTATATCCATTCATAAATCCGGCAAAATCCATCCTGCCATCCATTTCCGGATCGCCAACCAGAAACGCCTGCATCTTCACCACGTTCCCCATCGTCAAGTCCAGGCTAGCCAAAATATCCTCAATTTTCTCTAACACGCTCACCGTTTGTGTTTCGGTATTCCCAAACGCCGCAATTGTAGACCTCTCAGCCGACTCATCTACCACAGAGGGTACCTGCCCGCTCAAATAAACCAGCGTTGCATCCGCCGGGATTCCTACCGCCTGGGAAATTGGAAAATCCGAGCCAGGAATCGGATAGCGAGTAACGCTTGTCTCTATTTCAACACTTTCTTCCACGCTCTCCATAGCATCCTGCGCGGACACACCCGCCATCAACCCAATGCAAAGTCCTACGGCCAACAACGTACTCAAAGCTATTCTCTTCCATCGCATAATCAAAATCCTCGCACTCATTGAGACATCAAGATAAAAAAGATATGAACAAACCCTACACTGACTGCGCCACCCGGCTAGCAATGCCTTCTACTGCCAGCAGCGCCGAGCGAACCGATCCCTCCTGCCATCCCGTTAGGTAGCTCAGATGCTCACCCGCCAAAAAGATTGGACCATCCGGCTGCAGCAGCACCTGATAGGCCTGCTCTCGCTGGTCGTCGTCCCACTCAGCCCATCCCCCAAGGCTGTAGGGGATTTTCTCCCAGGCAATGGTCACCCCCTTCGTCGCCGATACCTCACTGGCATAGTTCGAGTGAATAGCACTACCCTCTTCAATCGCCTGAGCCATCCGCGCTTCAGGAGACAATAGGCCCCATGCCTCACCGATAGGATTGTCCCAAATATAAGCACCCACCACCACGCCTTTATCACTCTGAAATCCGCTAGACGGATACCAAATTTGCGTAATATCTTTTTCCGTCCAAGAGATGCCGCCGTAGATGTTGTAGTCTTCCTCCCAAAAGCGACGATCCGCTTGAAAAGCAACCTTAACCGCGTTCGCATAGCTGCTACCGCCTACCTGAATCGCCGCAGCAACCTCAGGCGAAAAATCTGCATCCACACCCGCGAGTACCGACAGCGGAAATGTACAAATAGCATAGTCCGCCTCTATCGCTTTTTCTGTTTCATCTGCACCGGTATAAACAACACGTACGCCCTCGGGCAACTTCCTAATCTGGCTGACTTCAGCGTTATATTCAATCAAGTCTCCTACCCGCTGCTCAAACGCCTGAGCGATTTTATCCATACCACCCACCGGCTGTAGCATTGTCGCCGCCTGGGTATAGCCCTCTCCAAAGTGCAGCTTATAGCCCCAAAAGTCAGAACTTAGCAATGCTGATAGACCCAACGGTTCAAAGCGTTCTCCTGCACCCGTTCCTGCGGCGGGTCCGGTAGTGTAACCTGCCCTAGACCCGCCGGTGTAACGATAGTCGTCACCCAGGCTACCAAAGCTTTTCACAAAGCTCATCAGTCGTTCCTGATCCAGTTCAGAAACATCTTGATCGAGAGACTTTTGACTAATCGCCTTTGCTAACAGCTCAGCGATATAGCCTCGGCTGTCGTTCACTACTCGGCGATTGAGAATCGGCTGAGCGTTAAACGCTTTATCATCTTGGAAGTAGGTAGCTCTATTTTCATTCACGCGGACTTCCAATGGCACGCCAAATTCCTTGCAATAGCCCAATACAGCCGTGTGATGACAGGGAATACGCGCTGGCCCTGGGTTGAAGTACAGGCCTTCATCAAAAGAACAAGTCTGAGAACTCTCTAGCTCTGTCAAGATGTCACCGCCTCGGAGGGTTTGACACCTGCCGCCCGCCCAGCTCTGTGCCTCCAAAATCTGACAGTCATAGCCAGCCTTTTGTAGCTCATACGCCGCTGTCATACCAGCTAGCCCTGCGCCTAAGATCGCTACCCGCTTACCTATGCCTTGCTGTGCCTGCAAGTCCGGCTTCGTCACCGCACCTGCCGAATCCAGCAATCCCATCTCTTTCATGGTGGTTAGGACCGCCGCTGTTCCACCAGCTCTGCCCACTAACTTCAAAAATCGACGCCGCGAAGGAGACCGTGGAGCAGATCTAGCTGGACGCAGAGGTAAGTGAGACATTGCGAAACTCTACTTAGATGCCATGTGCCAAAAGTCTACGTAATAAAAAAGTGGAAAACTGTTGAATAGGCAACCGAAATTTTAGAAAAGCTGTGCGGTGCTCAGATATTCAAGTAGAGCGGGCTTAAATGGGAGAATGTTTTTGTAGGTCTGCATCTCCTTCTTTAGCAGCTGTATCGCCTCAAACAGCTGCTTTGCAGCCCCTGGGATTTCTACTACCTGCGATAGCGGATAAACAAAGCTGCGAATTGTGAATAGAATTCCGCCACTGGTTACCAACCGCCTAATAGTTTGCCGCTCTACTCTCAGCCATAGGCAATGTCCCGCATCCTCAGCAGTAATGTTTGAGTTTACTGTTGTTTTGCGCTTGTCCTGCATCAGGTGCAAGTCAGGCGAATCTACAATACTCCAGTTGAGCCGCAGACCAGGAAAGTCTTCTTTTAGGCGAGAGAAAACGCTATCCACCGGACGAGCAAGCTTTTTTGTATAGTCAGGAACGGTCGTATGAATCTGTCCCATCGGCTTTCCCATCTTATCTTTTAGCACCCATCGCAGCGGAAAGCATACTGAAGCTGCTGCCAGGCAATAGCCCGCCGGTGAAGGCATCATCAGGCACAGGTCTTCGGTCACTAGCCGACCAGCCAAATCTAGAGGCGACTGTTCAAAGTCTGAATATTTCCAGACTTGCTGAGTCTTCAAATTATGAATTTCTTGCCCATCATTCGCTGATTGGTACACGTCCGGAAAGCACTGTAAAAGATGATTCACCAGCAAAGACAACACTTCTTGTTGTGCAGGCTGGGTATTCTCCTGCTCAGCAAATACGTCGCCGTGCCGATATTTCAGCAGCTGCTTTTTTTCTGCTAGCTGCTCACAGAAGTCCTGGTCGATTACAATCCAATCTTCTACAGGAAGAGGCTGCAATCCCATTCTCAGGCGTCCTTTCTCTTTCACAAAGGGAAGATACATGATAATTTTTGTTCAGTTTGAGCATTCAAGCCATTAAGCAACGGATGCTAGCATAGCTACCACAGTGCTGAGCTGCTTAGAGAAGCAACACAAATCACGTTGGCTGATGTTTTCCTAGCGGCCTCTTTGGTAAGAGCGATCGCCTGCCACCCATAAGGATACTGCAACTCATACGGTGGATGATAACGCTCAGCACCATCCGCGCTAAACCCAAACCTGCCGTAATATGTCGGATCGCCATAGACAAAAAGAATATCCGCGCCCGTTTCTGTCATCATTTGCAGGCCACGCTCAACAAGTTGCGACCCAATACCACGCTGCTGATAGCCGGGCAGTACGCCAAGCGGTCCTAGGATAAACCCTCGAAAAGTATCATTACTATCAAGCCTTACAGGGCTGAAGGCTACGTGCCCAACAATAGAATTTTCGAGCTCAGCCACTAAAGAAATTATTTTGGGCGAAGTTTCCTCAGCAAGTAGATCGACAGCCAGCTGCGCCACAAGCGATCGCTCATCTTCTGCAAAAGCAGACCAGTGGACGCGGTGGATAGCATCTCGGTCGAGCAAGGTTGCCGCACGTATGTTCATAGCAAGGGGCTCAATATGTGAAGGCTTCGTCAGTATCCGACTTTTTCGGCTAAACAATCGCCTACAATAGCCGACTTTGTCCGACTGACGATCGCCGACTCCGCTCATTAGATTGTGAACACTATAGCAATCCTTCATTCGGTGACTGACCATGACCCAAGCCTTACATCAGCCCATTGCCAGTTTTGACTTAGCAGGAAGCTGGCAAGCAGATATGGAGACAAAGGCCGTTCAGCAGCGCATAAAGGCCCTTACCCAGCGCTATTTGAGCTTCGAGCATTTAAGCGATCGCCTCAACGACCTCCCCCAGCAGTTCAACAATCCTCAAGTCCGCCCCTGGCAAAAAATCAGCTGGCAAAACATTAGCTCTGCGCAGGTCGTCGGCATTGAGCTAGACGTATTTCTCAAAATTCTCATGGGCGCGATCAATACCGAAGCACCCATCCACGATTACACCCAGGCCAGTCGCCAATATCTGGAAGCCATCCATCCATCTATGGCAAAGTTTGTGGGTGGTAGCCTTACGCCAGAGGGTCGTATCAAAGAACTGGGACTTTGGGAAAAGGAAGAACGGCAGCATACGCCCGCCCTGAGCCGCATTTATCACCAACTTGCTGGAGAGAAGTCGCCAATCACTCCCCATAACGCCAGACCCTTTCAGTCGGTTAGCGACCCCAGGGCTGCGCTCTATCGCCATGGCGTGCACCGGGTCGCAACAGAATATGGTGCCACTTGCCTGTACCTATGGATGATGGCTCATACAACCGGGGCACTGCAGCAGGTGTTGCAAGAGCTACTGATTGATGAGGTCAACCACATGACAAAGTTTTGGGGCTTTGGCTGCTGGCTCTATCCAGAGGCTTCGGTGATGCAGACGGGATGGATGCTGCTAAAGAGTTCGGGCGGTAAGTTGGATTACCGGCGCGATCGCTCTCATCTATTTGGCACCCTACATCGCATGACCGAAACACTCGCCTGGTCAGACTGGTCATGGTCTAATCGACGGACGTTTGCAGTGACTTGCTGGCAAGTACTACAACAAATGCGAACCTGGCTAAAAACACTGAAGCGACAAGATTTAGAGAACTTACTGCAAGCCGAGAGCTAACTCAACTGTACAAACCACTTTGGATTCATCAGTAGACCTCATGGCTAGTCATCATCTTTAGCCCAGACTCGCCCGCTTCGTTCAGTATCGATGCGAAAGTCAGAATACTTGCGATTGAACATCTCTCGTCCCAACTGCTCAGCCGCCGTAGTCGGATCGCCAGGATCGCGTGTTACCTCGCTGCGACTGTTGCCTACACCACGAACCACACCAACAAGCTCAGAATGAGTATAGCGGCAGTACTCTTGAATTTGATGGACAATTCCTAGTGACGCCCCTGGATAGGTTTCTTCGGAAGCCATCACCAGCCCTATGCGCTTGCGAGTCATCCGATTCATCACTTGTGCAGAGTCAGGATACGAAGCCGCGTAGTAACAAAATGTTCGGTCGAAAAATGATTTTGTCTGTGCGGATAGTCCGTACCAATAAACGGGTGAGCAAAAAACAACGCTATCGGCTGGCAGGAAGTCGTCAAAGAATAATGCGCGAAAGTTATCTTCAATGGCACATTCCCCGCTGGGAAGACGGCAAGTACGACAATCGCGCAGAAAGCTTGAAATATAGTCGTCGATAAAGCGCAGTGACACCTGTGTTTCTGATTCTTCAGCACCCCGTTGGACGGCAGCAGCAAGCGTGGCTGAGTTGCCAGCCCGGCGAGGACTACCGATAAGAACAAGTAGCTTTTTGGGATGACTCATGCCAATACGACCAGCTAAACAAAGAATAAGGGCTGACTATTTTAGTCAACGACGGATACGTAATCAGCGTCAAAAGAACTTTAGGTAGCGCTGAATTTCCCAATCGGACACGTGGGCGTGGTAGTCTTCCCATTCCTGTGTCTTGAAATCAATATAGGTCTGATACATCAGCGGACCCATGACTTTTTCGCTGAGCGGATCGGTAGCAAAGGCAGAGACGGCTTCGCCTAAAGTCTTTGGCAAGGTCTCAATGCCCATCTCTTTTAATTCTGCAAGAGAGTACTCATACATGTTCTCTGTATGCGGTTCTCCGGGGTCTAGCCCTTCACGAATGCCCTCTAATCCTGCGGCGAGAATCATCGCTGCGCCCAGATATAGATTCGTTGAAATATCGGCTGCTCTGCACTCTACTCGTCCGCCCCCCAGCGGAATGCGAAGCATGTTAGTACGATTGTTGTTGCCATAACACACGTATACCGGCGCCCAAGTAAACCCAGACATACTCCCCTTCCTAACCAGGCGCTTGTAGCTGTTGACCGTCGGGCACGTCACCGACACAATCGCCTTCGCATGCCTCAGAACACCAGCAATAAACTGGTAGCCCAGTTTGGACAGCCCACAAGGGTCGCTGTTATCTTCAAATAAATTTTCTCCTGTTTCAATATCTGCCAGCGACATGTTGTAATGGGCGCCACTACCGGTTTGATTCGCAAAGGGCTTTGGCATAAAGCTTGCAAAACAGCCTTCCTGGCGTGCCAGCTCTTTTACCATAAAGCGAAAGAATGTCAGCCGGTCAGCCATCGTCAGCGCATCGCAGTAGGTGAAATCTGTTTCAAACTGGCCTTGAGCGTCCTCATGGTCAAAAGAGTACACGTCCCAGCCCAGATCGTTCATTGCACTGACGATGCGATCCAGGATTTTGTAGTTGTCGAGAATAGTGGGAAGGGCGTAAGCAGCTTTGGGTAGTGTGTCGCGATCGCTCACCGGCCCAAACCCCTTTCCTTCAGTCTCCTTAAAGATAAAAAACTCTGTTTCAATGCCCAAATTAAACCGATAGCCCATCGCCTCTGCTTGCTTTAGCGTGTTCTTCAAAATCGTACGACAGCAGGCCTCAAAAGGCTCCCCCACCAAATGCAAATCACTCGCGAACCACACAATCTCCGAATTCCAGGGCAGTACCGTAGCACTATTCGGATCGGGCAGCGTGCCCACTTCATCATCATTAATCTGTTGAGGCACCCCGTCCAGGGCCGCGCCTGTAAACAGTTCTGAGCCCTGCATCATTCGATTAAAGTGATGCATCGGCACCACTTTTCCCTTACACATGCCGTGGATATCTACAAAGCTGGCCATGGCGTACTTCACACCCTGCGCCTGAAGTGTTTCTTGTAACGACTGAATCTCTGGCGTAGGCGGTTGAATATTAGGAAAGGGCATAAGTGTTGCGGTGAATGAATATGTTGTGGAAAAACTTGTTATGTCAGCGCATTAGCAGATAGCTTGTGAGTAGAAAAGTCATTGCAAGAGGCAGGAAACAAGGAAAGCCATCCATCAGCAACGCTGTGCGCGAAGTGGGCAGATGACTGACCGTGGCGCTGTAACTGAATCTCCACCTGCGATTCCAACTGCGGATAATTTTCTTCAATCCACTTATCTTTTTCCTGTAGCCAGTCCATGACGATTTCGGGCGTTACTTCAAAGTGAAACTGAAAGCCGTAGATGTTGTCACCAATACGATAAGCCTGATGCTTGCAAACATCGTTAGTCATTAACAGCGTGGCCTCATCAGGCAAGTCAAATGTGTCGAAATGCCACTGCATGAGGCACAAATCTTCTGGAAGATTTTGCAACACAGGATCTACGCACACGCTTTCAGTTGTACGTACCTTGCAAAAGCCTATTTCTGGGACCCGGTTGGCATACACCCGAGAGCTAAAAGCCCTGGCAATTAGCTGTGCGCCCAAGCAAATACCCACAATCGGCTTGTGCTGCTGGTAAAACTGCTGTATGAGGTCAACCGTTTGACCTAAATGAGGAAACTTCTCATCTTCGTGGGCATTCATTGGCCCGCCCAAAACGACTAGGCCGTCATAGTCTCCGCTGGGTGGTAGGGCTTGCTGCTCCGGTAACCATACAGAAAGCTTTGCCCCCCGACGAAGCAGATATTCTCCAAACACGCCAGCTGGATCTAACGAATCGCTCTGAATCACCAGAATATTCATCAGAAAATTTTCCCTCACTAGCGAAGCGCTTTCTATCAAAAAGAATAGAAGATTTAAGGAGGCTAAACTCCTCAAGTGATGAAGTGATAACAAATCAGCATTTCGTAACAGATGTCACAAAATGAATTGAGTGGGGCTGTTTTACTGATGGGAAACCAAATCTGTCAGCGCAGTGGTTTTGTTAGTGTCAGTTGTTAGTAGCGGATTCAATATGGTAGAGACGCTTGTTAGGGCGCAGAGCTTACAAGAGAGGGCTAAGTCTCTTGGAATTAAATTCTTTCTGGTCTCTTACACTGACCTGCTAGGGGGGACCCGCGCTAAGCTAGTACCTGCTGCCAAAATTGCCTCAGTAGAAAAAGAGGGCGCTTTTTTCTCTTCGTTTGCGTCGAACTTAGGCCTAGGGCCAGATGCCGCTGAGATTGCCGCCATCCCCGACGTTAGCTCACTGATTCAGCTGCCCTGGGAGCCCACAGTCGGTTGGGTAGCCAGCGATGTGTATTTTGAGGGAAAGCCCTTTCCAGCCGCCCCCCGAATGATTTTGAACCGGGTGATAGACCAGTGCGAGCAGATGGGCTACACCTACAAGGCAGGCGTAGAAGCAGAGTTCTTTTTGCTGAAGAAGACGGAGACGGGTTACGAGATCGCCGACGAAAGAGACACCGCCGAGCGCCCCTGCTACGACCAGCTCAACCTAATGCGCCAGTTTGACTTAATCTCCACAGTCGTCGGCTACATGGAAGACCTTGGCTGGGAGCCTTACCAGTGCGACCACGAGGATGCTAATGGTCAGTTCGAGCTGAACTGGGGCTACAGCGATGCAAAAACAACTTGCGATCGCCACGTCTTCTTCAAATACATGGTCAAAACCCTGGCCGAAAAGCGTGGCCTCACGGCAACCTTTATGCCAAAGCCATTCAGCGACATCACCGGTAGCGGTGGTCACGTCCACAACAGTCTGTGGCAAGGGAACACCAATGTCTTTGAGCAGAATGCAGATTCAGGTGGCCTGTCTCCTTTGGGCTACCACTTTTTGGGTGGTGTCCTCAATCATGCCAAAGGCCTAACAGCTCTGTTTGCCCCCACCGTCAACTCATACCGCCGCCTGGGTGCCAGCATTACGGCCTCGGGCAGCACCTGGACGCCTCGCTACATTTCCTATGGTGGCAACAACCGCTCTCAGATGCTGCGTATTCCCGAGGCAGGTCGGTTCGAATGTCGGTTGATTGATGGTTCGGCCAATATGTATTTGGCGTTAGCGGGATTACTGGCAGCAGGCCTAGATGGGATGAAGAATGAGACGTCTCCGGGCGATCGCATTGACGAAAATCTGTTCGCCCGTGGCGCAGAATTTCCCAACTTAGACACCCTCCCCACAAACCTGTTTGAAGCCTTGTCAGCGTTAAAAGCAGACGATCTGCTGATGAATACGATTGGAGAACTTGGGACTAAAACCTTCTTCGAGTTTAAGAATAAAGAGTGGAATAGTTTCTGTTCTAAGGTCACTGACTGGGAGTTAGAGCAGTACATTAATATTTAGAATCAGCTCAACAGCTCCAAAACAGCCTGCTTTATAAACATCTCATCCTCAGCGTTCTGATACGGATTCCCAGCCCGGTGCCCCCATATAGACGAAATCGGGCGATACTCACTCTTCGCAATCAGCCGAGCCTCTGCCTCACAGTCTTCCGGCGTAAAGTACAAATCTGTCGTAGCAGGCATCACCAAAGCCTTCGCCCTAATCGCCGCCATCGCTTGCTTGTAATCACCTTCGTACACAGGATTATCCCCCACATCGCAGTGCAGCCAAGTCTCAATCATCGCTAACAAGTTATGCGGATCTCGCTTCCGATAGCCCGCCTCCCAACTCCGCAGCAAATAGTCTTCCAAGGAGTCATATCCCCAGGCTAGGTAAGGCTTAGCTCGATAATAGGCCTGCGAAGCAGCCCAGCTTGCATAGATTTGAGTAAACGTATGAAAGCCACGCTCCGGCACGCCCTCGAACCGTTCGCCATTCCACGCCGGATCGCCCTGTAGCGCAGCTCGTAAACTGTACAGAAAAATGCGATTGTGATCTGTTGTTTTGGCCGTACCACATATCGCTGCAATCCGCGCGACTCGTTCTGGATACAGCGCTCCCCAGTGATATCCCTGCTGCGCACCCATCGACCAGCCATACACCAGTGCCAAATGCTCAATGCCTAAGCTGTCTAAAAGCGATCGCTGTGCCCGTACGTTGTCATAATGAGTGAAATAAAAGCCAGATGCCTTTGCTGCTTCACAATTACTTGGCGAGGTCGAAAGCCCGTTGCCAAACATGTTTGGCATAATGACGAACCATTTCGTGGGGTCCAAAATGCCGTCCGGGCGTACGAGCCAATCCACATCGCTATGCTGAGCCCCATACGACGTGGGATAAAGAACAACATTTGTCTGCTCGGCATTGAGGGTGCCGTAGGTTTGATAGACTAGCGTTGCTTCTGGTAGCGTAACGCCGCACTGTAGCTCGAAATTTTTGATTGAAAAGCTGGGCATAAAATGATTCCCTGGCTTACTCTAATTCAGGCTTTGAACAATATTTCGATTGACACCAATATATCCTGCATCCACAGTTTCAAACTGTTGTTTGAGAATGCTATGCGCGTTCGGCAGCGCATGAAAGGGAATAGAAGGATAAAGATGATGCTCAGCATGGTACGGCATGTTCCACATCAAAAAGCACAATGGCCACAGCGTAAGCGTCGTGCGGGTATTTGCGAGCGGATTGTCGTCATAAGTGCAGCCGGTATGCTCTGCTAGCAAAACAAACCGCAGCAGGGGCTGACCTACCGCTAACGGCAATATCCAGTAAGTAAACAGAAACCACGGATGACCAAAAGCTGCTGACAAAAGAGCGATCGCCCCATACGCCCCCAACTGCAATCGCGTAGAATTAACAATAGATGCATGACAACTCTCCGGTAAATAGTAACAACCTTCAAACTGCCCTAGCGCCGCTTTTGCGTGACCGACTATTTTACCTTTCCACCAAGGGATGCCGCTCAGCACCCACAGGTACTCGGCAAACGTGCTGGGCTCCAAATCCGTTAGCTCCGGATCTTTGCCTACGATACGAGTATAGCGATGGTGCCACTTGTGATAGCGCCGATAAAAGGTGCTGTTGTAAAACGATAGCAGGCCTGCTATCCAGGCGATCGCATCATTCATTCGCCCATTCGCAAACGCCGTACGATGCACACACTCATGCACCGCGCAAAACATAAGTGCCAGGCTCACGCCGTAAAGTATCAGCGCAGGGACGCGCCATCCACTATTCACCTGTGCCCAGGCAAAGCCACTCAAAACAACAATTCCCAAATGTAGCCCAAACCTCAGCGCACCAGCCCAATTAGAACGCTGATTAAGTGGGGTTAGAACGGAGGCTGCCAACAGCTGCTTGGGATTAGCGCTAGCTGATAGCTCATCTAAGCTATCAGATGCATCAGTTACCAGAGTAGTATTCATCGTGAACATCAACTTGTTATGACAAGTTAAATTATCACATTTGCGCTGGGATGACAATAACTGGCCTTTGATTCAGGTCATATTTCCTGTAGAATCAACGCGCTTTTGTAGCTGCCGTAACCAAATGCTCTAGGATTGAGTACCATAGTCTCCGACTTTAGCTGGCTCTATGTCCGTTCCCTTACACATTAGTATTTCAGAAAAGCTGCGTCAGCAGATAGCCGCTGGCGAATATGCGCCCGGCGAAAAGCTGCCCAGTGAGCACCAGCTGATGGACACCTTCGAGGTAAGTCGGATTACGGTGCGTCAGGCGATCGCAAACCTAATCAATCAGGGACTAGCCAGCTCACAACAGGGCAAGGGCGTTTTTGTCACCACTCAGCAAAAAGTCGCTTATTCGCTGTCTAGTCCACTCGTTCTGCTAGAAAAAGATTTGGCCGATAAGGGAATTCAGCTCACCTTTAAAAATCTCACCTTCCGAAAGGTTCACCCGCCCAAAGGGGTACAGCGCATACTGTCTTTGAGCGAAAAGTCAGCCTACTTACAAAAGAAGCTGTTGTATATGAACGGTGCAGTAGGGGCTATCGATATCAGCTATATCTCACCGGCACTCGGCAAACAGTTCGGCCCAGCGCTGAAACGTCAGATGACCTTTCCAACACTAGAAGAAAATGCGATCGCCATTGAGCATGTAGAGGCCACCATTGAATGCACCCGTGCTGATTACGAAACAAGCGGCCACTTAGAAGTCCCACTAGGCCACCCCCTCATCGTCTACAAATACACTGCCCACACAGCTAAGCAGCGACCTATTTTATATGGCGAAACAATCTCCCGAGCGGATCGCTTTTGCTACACGCTGACTGTAAAACGGTGAGCAAAAAATCCAAAAATAGCGACTGCCGCCACGACGCATCTACTTATGCCGAATATGCTCATAAACGCCCTCGTACTGATCCCCTGGGCTCTTCCAAGAATAATCACAAGCCATTCCTCGCTTCGATAGCTGCTCAAACGATTCAGGCTTCTGATGATACATATTCAACGCTCGCCCCAATGCGGACTCTAGCGCGTAGCTATCGTTCTCCGAGAACACAAAACCATTGCGCTCCTCCGGTGCATGATTTTGATCGTAATCCACATCAAAAATGGTGTTTACCAGTCCACCCACACCCCGCACCACCGGCACTGTGCCATACTTCAGGCTAATAATCTGCGTCAGCCCGCAAGGCTCATAGTTACTCGGCACAATCATAATATCTGCTGCCGCGTATATCAGATGCGCCAGCTCCTCGTTGTACCCAATCTCCAAGTGACAGTCCGGATTATCATTCAAGTGAATCTTCTCATGCCAGAACCAGTCATTTAGCCCTGGTTCAGACGCAGAGCCGAGTAGAACAAACTGCGCGTCATTCGCCAAACTGTAGTACAGTCCGTGATGCACTTGGTGCACTCCTTTTTGTTGATCTAGCCGTCCAATAAAAGCAACAATCGGCTTATCATTCGCTGCTAACAACAGCCGCTCACGCAACGCCTTTTTATTCTTCTCTTTATTCTCAAAGTCAGAAATACCATAGTTCTCTGCGATTAAACTATCCACTTCCGGATTCCACACATCGTAAGCCACCCCATTCAAAATTCCACCGAACTTATCCTGGTGCGCATCCAACGTCGGCTGTAGCCCGCAGCCAATATCTGTAAAGCGAGCCTCCCAGGCATGGTGCGGCGATACCGTATTTACATAGTTGGCATATACAATGCCACCTTTCATGAAATTAATCGATCCTGCATTGTTGTTGTCGCCCAGGCGATCGCGGCTGGCATAGTACATCTCCCGGTTCAGCCCCACCTGCGTCAGCACATCTGTACTCCACGCGCCCTGGTGCCTAAAGTTATGAATGCTGTAACACACCCGCGTAGTATCCATTCCATGAAACTTGTATATCTCGTACAGCATCACCGGAATCAATCCGGTTTGCCAGTCGTGGCAATGAATCACATCTGGGCGCTTGCCGCTCTTTAGCAAAAACTCCATCGCCGCCTTGCTAAAAAACGCAAAGCGAATTTGGTCATCCCACTCCCCGTAATACTTGCCCCGGTTAAAGAAATTCTCCGCCGAATGCGGCTCAATAAAAAAGCACAGCTGGCCATGCACCCAGCCGCAGTCCACAGAGCAGTGCACCGCTCCCCCATTCCACGGCACGTACAAATTTTCATACGCCTTGTGCATGCCCCACACATGGTCAAACCGCATGCAGTCGTACTTCGGCAGCAGCACCTCCACCGTGTGGTCGCGCGTATCAATTTCTCGGCTCAGGCCATACACCACATCGCCCAGGCCACCCGCTTTAATCACAGGCGCACACTCAGAAGCAATTTGAACGATGTACATGGGCCACTCCGACGAATTTTGTAAAGAAAGTTTATGTTTATACGTTATTCAACCAGAAATGGGACGAAATTTCGACCCCACAGACCAAAAAATAGGCAAAGAATTTGGAGATGAGTTTGTTTGGCAAAACGTAAAATGCCTTGACTTTACTTATTAGCGACGGCCAATCCCTTTCGCTACGCTTAACTACGTGACCGCTATCTCCAGAGATCTATCTATGATTGCCAGCGCACCTAGCAAATATCCAAACCTTGACGACACCCGTTCAGGCCTGCCCAACATCTGCGGCCACGAGGCTGTTATCACCGACGTCGTCAATCACGACGACCCCATTTTTCTTCCCCGCACCAATCTGGACATTGCCAAAATCACAGCCGGATTTGCCTGCGCCCTCCACATGCATCAGCCCAGCGTCCCGGCTGGGCACGACGGCAGCATCATCAGCAACCTCCAGCGCATGTTCGATAATCCAGGCGAAGGCGACAACCACAACGCTTCCGTGTTTGCCTGGTGCTATAAGCGCATGGGCGAATGGATTCCTGAGCTAGTCAGCAAAGGCGAAAACCCGCGCATCATGCTCGACTACTCTGGCAATCTTTTCTGGGCCTTCCGCCAGATGGGCCGTGAAGACATCATCAATGACCTAAAGCGTCTGTGCGAGCCGCAGTATCAGCCCCATGTAGAGTGGCTGGGCACGATGTGGAGCCACGCGGTAGTGCCCTCTACGCCTATTCCCGACATTAAGCTGCATATTCAGGCCTGGCAGCACCATTTCGCAGCGATGTTTGGCTACGACGCCCTCAAGCGGGTAAAAGGGTTCTCTCCCCCGGAGATGCACCTGCCGAATAATCCAGATACGCTGTTTGAGTACATCAAAGCACTAAAAGACTGCGGCTATCGCTGGCTGCTGGTACAGGAAGATTCGGTGGAAAGGTTCAATGGCGATCGCCTGCACCAAGACGACAAATACATCCCTAACAAGCTGGTTGCCCGCAACTCTCGCGGCGAAACTATCAGCATCACCGCCCTGATTAAAACCCAGGGTTCTGATACCAAGCTCGTCGCCCAAATGCAGCCCTACCACGAAGCCCAAAGTAGAGCCCAAAGTAAAACCCAGAGCCAGGGCCGTCAGCAAATTGGCGACGTCGCCGTGCCTGGGTGCGTATCGCAAATTGCCGATGGTGAAAACGGCGGTGTCATGATGAACGAGTATGGCCGTGACTTCGTTCCTTTTTGGGGCGGCATAAAAGACAATGGTCGTAGTGCAGACGGTGTTGTAGGGCTCAATGGCACTGAATATGTAGAGATGATAAAAGCAGCTGGCGTCAACCCAGACAACTATCCCCAATGTCAGGCCGTGAGTCAGCACAAGATTTGGAACCGTGTCAGTCCAGAAAGTGCGACGCCAAAAGCTGTTGCTGAAGCGATCGCACACCTTAGCGAAACCGATCACCAGTTCCATATGGACGGCGCATCCTGGACCAACGACCTGAGCTGGGTAAATGGCTACGAAAACGTACTAGGTCCTATGAACCAGCTCAGCGCTAGTTTCCATCAAAAGTACGATCGTCAGGTTCAAGCTGACCCTGGCATTACCCAGCAGCCTGAGTACCAAGAAGCATTGCTATACCTACTGTTAGTAGAAACCAGCTGCTTCCGCTACTGGGGTCAGGGCGCTTGGACAGACTACGCTCAAGAACTGTATCGTCGAGGGGAAGCAGCGCTTCAAAAAGGTTAAACCACAGCTGTTGATCTTGCTGTAATCGACCACTTTTTATAGTGGCACAAGGCTTTGCATCAGAAATAATGCAAAGCCCTGCTGTTTGTTAATGCCAGTAATAAAGCAAATAAAGGCATTAAACATGACACTTCAATCAACGCTATTTTCTAAATCTCGTCGGCTCACTGTAGGACTGATTGCACTCAGCGCGATCGCTACCCTTACCGCCTGCAAAACCCAGCCCACCAACGCATCAGAAACAACCCCCACTAATATTGAAATACCTACCGATATTGAAATACCTACCGATATTGAGATATCTACCGATCTCGAAACCGCCGAAGACGAATCAGAACCAGCAACGACTAACAAGATTTTGGTCTCAGAAACAGGCTTTGGCAATGCCACGCTTTGCACCACTCCTGAAGAACTACAGGCAGCGCTCCCTAACTTTGTTGTAGGCAGTCCTGGCAACGGCCCCCTGGTAGATACCCAGGGCGTAGAAATCACCGATGCTGATGGCAACTTAGCGTTTTATGCCCTCTCAGTCGTCGGTGGCAATAGGCTAAATCTATTTGTGACTGATAACCCCGCCTACCAAACAGCTGAGGGCATCGGGCCTGGCACCCTAGTCGAAACAGCAGTTGAAACCTATGGGACAGCAGAGCTTAGCTACCATTCAGAGGCTGAAAGCCGAGAGTTTGTCAGCTTTGAAAATGGACCAGCACAAGCGATCGCTTTTCGTACGGGTTCCGGTGACGCAGCTGGTATATATGAGGGTGAAGGGGACTACCAAACAACCGCTGAGTACAGGCCAGAAGCCACTATTAAGTCGATTTGGGTTAACGATAGAAGCTGTCTGTAGACTTTGTCAGCAAACCTTAGCTAATAGAAAGCTACGACATGGATAAATGCACAGGGTGCTGCGGTCCTAACAGTAATTTGTGGCCTCATCACCTCTGTTAACCTGGCAAAGTACATTGGGACAGCAATCTCTGACTGCTTGTGGTCAGAATATGTACATTTCGATAGAGAAAAGGCGTACGGACTCTCTTCTATACCGATAGGTATGGCATGATACTGAAAATAATTCAGCATCTGGGTTAAAACAACAGCTATCGGGATAAAAGAAACAATAAAAACTTTGTCCCCAAGGAAACATTCTAGGGACTTCTTCAGTCCAAGGGATATATCTACCTTGCACAGCGAGCGGTCGAGTTCTTCGCTCGTTTGTTAATTGTCACACTATGGACTTATCAATGTCGGGAAAAACAACAGCCAAAAGTCAGACCTGGCCGCAGTCAGAAGCCTTAGTAATCAACGAAAAAGGTCAGCCGATTAAGCCTGGAGAAACTGGTGAACTACTGGTGCGTACCGCAGCGATGAAGTCCGGTTATTGGCAGCAGCCAGAAGCCCAAACTACAGCCTTTTTTCATACCCATGTAGCCAATCAGCCAGCAGTGTTTTACCGAACAGGTGAACTCGCTAAACAAGGAACAGACGGTCAGTATCAGCTGATAGGGCGTAAGCCAAGCTGTGCATAAAAGTAGGGTCTTGATCGATACATAATATAGATGAAGATCTTGATAAGATTCTATCTGTTCTCGGGTAATCGCGACTTACTACTCGTAAATTTACGGATGGATGCTCTATCCTGAGGCGTAAGTGCTTCTTCTAGTACATCGCTTCTTCTCGGACATGCCCCTAATCACACGCCCCGTCGTTCGTAGAATAACTACTGAACATAGGAAAAAAATCACAGAGATTGTTCTCTCGAAAGCTACTAGTCTTAAAGCTGCTCGTAGGCTGCTCCTTGCGGTCTTTGCCTGCATACTTTGCCTGTTCATGTCAGGCATGGGCAAGAATATGCCTGCCCATGCCCATGCAAAAGGGCAGAGCTACCTCTATTTTCAAATTGGGGAAGAAACAATCACGGCTAATGTCTCTACGCCCGTTATACCGTTAAGCGAAGTGCTATCGCTGGGCCTCCCTACAGAAAAGAGAATTACCAAAGACGACATTGAGCCCCAGCTAGACAAAATTATTGCTTACGCAGAAAAGCATATTGACGTCCAATGTCCACCTCAATCCTGTGAGCTGTCTTTCACAGGCAATGTTGAGCTCAGCAGGACCAGTAGTGGACAGTTTCTAGAAATCTTTTATACCCTAGACGGCTTTCAGACGCTTCCAGAGGCGTTAAAAGTTAAATACGATGTTATTCAAGCCGACAAGCCAGAATTTACGAACTTTGTCCTGATTGATAACAACTGGCGAACAGGCACCTTCAACGAGGAAGCTAATATTGTCCTTACTTACGATCAACCCGGTGGCATTCAAACGCTAGACCTGACGTCTGGCAGCCTGTTGCAAGGGTTTACAGCAATCGTCGGCTTGGGCTTTTCCCATATTTTAGAAGGCATTGACCACGTCCTCTTTTTAGTCGCGCTGTTACTGCCTTCTGTTGTGCGCAGAGAGGATGGTCAGTGGAAGCCTGTGGGGAAATTCTCTACGTCCTTTCTTTACATTGTTAAAATTGCAACAACCTTTACAATTGCCCATAGCATTACCCTGGGACTGGCAACTCTACAGATTGTAGATCTTCCCTCTCGCCTAGTAGAGTCAATTATTGCTATTTCTATTGGGCTGGCCGCACTCGATATCTTCTACCCCATTTTCAGAAAGCGAATATGGCTGGTGATATTTTTGTTTGGCCTGTTCCATGGCTTTGGCTTTGCTAGCGTCCTTGCCGATTTGGGGGTAACCAGTCAGCATGCAATACTCTCTCTATTGGCCTTTAATGTGGGCGTAGAACTTGGTCAGCTGGTTATTATCGCTGTGGTCTTTCCGCTTCTCTATCTGCTGCGAAACCAGATTTTTTACGCTCACTTTGTGCTCAAAGCGGGCGGTGCTTTGCTGGGCGCAATGTCTCTTTACTGGCTCATAGAGCGCGTATTTGATACCAACATTCGCATACTGCCTTACTTTCAAGGACTGTTTGCGTGATGGACTTTTCCTGGTCAACCTCACAGCTTGCGCTCAAGCAGCGCGTTATAGAATTTGCGCAAAAGCAGCTGAATGAACCTAGCGCTGACAGGGTAGAAAGAGACCACCAGGGAAAGTTTTCAAATGAAAACTGGCAAAAGTGCGCGGACTTTGGTGTTCAAGGACTTTGCATGCCAAAGCAGTACGGCGGCGCAGACGAGAGCCTGATGACGACCGTTTTGGCAATGGAAGGCCTAGGCTACGGCTGCACCGACAACGGGCTTACCCTAGCACTCAATACTCAGATCTGGACCGTGCAGATGGTGATACTGCTATTTGGCAGTGAATCGCAAAAACAGCGCTATTTGCCGCCCATGTGCGAGGGCAAGTGGATCGGCGCCCATGCGCTGAGTGAGCCAGAAGCAGGCTCTGATGTGTACAGCCTAACGACGCAAGCCGTACCCTGCGAAGGGGGCTATCGGCTGACGGGACAAAAAAGGTTTATCACTAGCGCACCGATTTGTGACGTGGCGCTGGTATTTGCAACCACTGACCCCAAGCTGGGAAAATGGGGACTCAATGCCTACCTGATAGAGGCGACTGCTGAAGGGTTTTCGCGCTCTCCTAGCAAGGCCAAAATGGGCCTGCGTACGGTCCCGTTTGGAGAATTTTTTTTAGAAGACTGTTTTGTACCCGAAGAGAACCGATTAGGTCCTGAAGGTGCTGGCTTTAGTATTTCCCACAGCTCGCTAGAGTATGATCGCTGTTTTACACTGGCCAGTCAGCTCGGCGCCATGGAACGGCAGCTAGAGCAAACCATAGACTATGCGAAATCGCGCGCTCAGTTTGGTCAATCGATTGGCAAATTCCAGTCGGTCTCGAACCGGATAGCCGACATGAAACTGCGGCTAGAGATGGCCAGGCTGCTGCTGTACAAAGTTGCCTGGATGAAGGAAAAAGGTGAGAGTGCCCTGTTGGAAGCCTCACTGCTGAAGCTACACCTGAGCGAGGCAGCCGTCGCGTCCAGCCTGGATG
The DNA here is from genome assembly GCA_038531675.1 of Cyanobacteria bacterium J06581_3. Lineage (GTDB taxonomy): Bacteria > Cyanobacteriota > Cyanobacteriia > Phormidesmidales > Phormidesmidaceae > Phormidesmis. Next base: position 165,664 of record JBCBBK010000002.1, on the reverse strand, counting down.
CCGTGCGCATTCACGGCGGTAACGGATACCTGAGCGAATACGAAGTAGAAAGAGACTTACGCGACGCAGTGGGTGGTGTCATTTATGCGGGCACTTCAGACATTCAGCGAAATCTCATCTCCCGTTCCCTAGGACTATAGATACTGGAAATATAGACATATAGATAAGAACATTAGGGTTTCAGAAAAGAAAAACGACAGTTGTGATGTACCTCCTTTCTCAAATTTTAGACCGCGCCGCTGAAGCAGCACCCGATCGGGAAGCTTTTCGCTGCGAAGGTAAAAGCCTCACTTACGGGGAGCTGCTGCTACGCGCAAATGGTTTGGCCGAATGGCTGGTTGCCCATGGCGTGAATAGGGGCGATCGCATCGGTATCTACCTCAGCAAAAGTTTAGAAAGCGCGATCGCTATCTACGGCATCTGGAAAGCGGGCGGGGCCTACGTTCCCCTCGACACCGCCGCGCCCATTGCCCGTAGCGCCTATGCCCTTACTCACTGCGGCGTCCGCCACCTCATTACCCATCCCTCCAAACGCCGCAAGCTCCCCGCCCTGCTAGCCGCCTCCCCTGAGGTGCAATGGATCGTTGGCGCACCAGAGGGTTTGAGTCTAGATGATGCGAAAACAGATGATGCGAAAACAGATGATGCGAAAACAGCTAATGCGACGGGGCGCAAGCTGACGTGCTGTGCCTGGGCGGATTTGCCTATGGCAGCGATCGCACCCAGCGTCACACTCGTCGCCCAAGACCTGGCCTACATCATGTACACCTCAGGCTCTACCGGCACCCCAAAAGGGATAATGCACACCCACTACAGCGGTCTTAGCTACGCGCAGCTAGTCGCTAGCACTTACAGGCTGCGGGCTAGCGATCGCATAGGCAACCACTCCCCGATCCACTTCGATATCTCTACCCTTGGCTTCTTTGCGGGTCCACTAGTTACTGCCACCACCGTCATCATCCCCGAAGCCTACACCAAAGTCCCGGCCAGCCTTTCCCAGCTAATCGAGGACGAAGCCCTCACCATCTGGTACTCCGTACCGCTAGCCCTCACCCAGCTCTGGCTGAGGGGCATCCTCTCAGAACGCGATTTAACCGCTCTGCGGTGGGTGCTATTTGCCGGAGAGCCCTGGGCGGCCAAATACCTTCACGCCATGAGGCAACAGCTCCCCCACGCCTGGTTTAGCAACATTTACGGCCCCGCCGAGGTCAATCAATGCATGTATTACCATCTACCCCCCTTTGGAAAGGAAGAAGCCACGCCAGAAGACATCACGCCTATAGGCCAGGTCTGGGCAAATTCAGAAGTCCTCGTGGTCGATGAAAATAACCACCCTGTTGCCTCTGGCGATATCGGCGAGCTGCTTATTCGCACCGCGACCATGATGTCCGGCTACTGGCAGCGCCCCGACCTCAGCGCAACTGCCTTTTTTCACACGCATGTCGCCAATCAGCCAGCCATATTTTATCGTACGGGCGACTTGGTAAAACAGCAGCCAGACAACCAGTACCGCTTCGTTGGTCGCAAAGATCGACAAATTAAAACCCGAGGATACCGAGTAGAGCTAGACGAAGTAGAAGCCGCACTAGTCTCTCATCCCCAGGTCGAAGAAGCTGCTACCTACGCGATCATGACAGACACTGGCAGCTACAACATCGAAGCAGCCGTCATCGTAAAGCCAGACGCTAACTCACAAGACGCAATCGATCAGCCCGCTATAGCCGCTACTCTCAAGCGCCATGCCGCCAAGCGACTGCCCAGCTATGCACTGCCCCAGCAGATTGTTGTACTCCAAGCGTTTCCTCGTACAGGCACTGGAAAGATCGACCGCCGAGCCTTACAGGAAAAAGCGATGGTCCCTTCCTAAGCACTCTCACTCGCCGCACTTTATTCGTTATCCTCTAATCTACACACTGTTCTCTTTTATCACCCATGAACACCCAAGCCGTCCTGATAAAATACATTAGTGATACCTTGCTAGATGGCCAGGAACAGGTGGCCGCAGACGACGACCTGCTAGGAGAGGAGATTATTGATTCTATGGGTGTTATGCAGCTAATTGCATTTATCGAAGAAACTTTCGAGTGCAAAATTCCCCAGGCAGACCTCACCATTGTTAATTTTCGAACCATTGAAGCAATTGATCGCTATCTGGCCAAAAATTATTTGAACCAGGCGGAAAGCAAAATTCAAAACAAGGTAGCCGAGGAAGCGGCGTAATGGAACTCATGAGCGCTAGTCCCACAGTCTTAGAACTAACGCCCGCGCAGCATCCACTATGGCTGGGCCAAAAGCTTGCGCCTGATGCACCGCTGTACAATATGGCTTTTCTGTTTACACTCCGAGAAAAACAAACAGAAAAACTCGATGCAGACCGCTTTCAGGCAGCCTTTCGGATGCTGGTACGGCGGTGCGACGCTCTCAGAATAGTGATTAATGAAGAAGATGGAAAGCCCCAGCAACAAGTCCTTAAGGCTATAGACGATACGGTTGCGGTACTGAACTTTCAAGATAAAGAGAATGCTCAGGCAGCGGCCAGGGAATGGTGCGAGCAGCGATCGCAACAACCCTTCCACCTCTCTGTTCAACTGTTCGACACAGCACTCATTCACTGCCCAAACAACATCACCCTCTGGTACCTCAACCAGCACCATCTCATTACCGACATGGTCTCGCTAAAGCAGCTGTATCAGGAAATGAGCCGTCTTTACGAGCAGCTGCCTGATGAACTTGCAGACTCACCTTCTCCTCTGCCCGCCTATGCAGACGTTGATTTGCCAGCCCCTGCTGAGAAATCAGTCGCTTACTGGCGATCGCAACAGGAAATGCTGGGTGAGCGATCGCCCTTACCGCTATACCATCGCATTCCCTCACAGCCCACATTCTCCAGTACGCGCATTTCCCATACGCTCAGCCCCCAAAAAACAGCCGCCCTCAAACAGCTATCCACAAACTCAACAGCCGCCGCCCTTACCCCGCAGCTTTCTCTTTTCAACCTAATCTCGGGTCTGGTGCTAGCCTATCTCCATCGCATTAGTGGCAGCTCTCAGGTGGCGATCGCCACCCCAGCCCAAGGGCGACCCTCAGCCGCCCTCAAAAAAACAATCGGCGTCTTTATCGAACTCTTTCCGCTCCAGGTCACCCTCGAACCTGGCGAAACACTCTCCTCCCTCCTCAGCAAGGTCAGCGAAGCCAGTGGCAACCTGCTGCGCCGCGCTCAGCCCGGTGCCAGCCAGTTTGCACCCGCCCGCAATGTCAACGTCGTGCTCAATTTTTTAACCGCAAACGTCCCAGACTTCGCCGGACACCCCATGCAGGCCGAGTGGCTCCATCCCGGTGCCAGCGATGCTCATCATCCCCTCCGCATCCTCATCCACGACTTCGACAATCGCGGCCACCTGCAGCTCCACTTCGACTTCAATAACGATCTATTTGACCGGGCCCTCCAGAAAAGAGCCTGCACCCACTTCCTAAAGCTAATCGACGCAGCCTTAGCTGATTTGTCTCAGCCTGTTGCAACAATAGATCTGGTAGATGACGCAGAGAAGCGACAATTAGATCATCTGAGCAAAGGAACACCGCTACCAATAACCGAAACAGTGGTGCAACGGTTCGAGGCTCAAGTAGAGCGGTCGCCAGATGCGATCGCCCTCACCTGTAACGAAACCACTCTCACCTACCAACAGCTCAACAACAAAGCCAACCAGCTCGCCCACTTACTTATCTCCCAAGGGGTCACAACAGAAACCCCAGTTGCCCTATTCCTACACCGCTCGCTCAACATGCTGGTGGCCATCTGGGGCGTGTTAAAAGCTGGCGGTACCTACGTCCCCATCGATCCAACCTATCCAGCCAGCAGAGTGTCATTCATCCTGCAAGACACCGCCGCAAAGTGGGTCATCACACAGTCCACACTCTCCAATTCTCCAGAAGTATCGCACAGTGACACAACCGTCATCGCGATCGACCAGCTCGACCTGACATCATATTCCAACAATAATCTACCGTCTTCTCCAGAACTCAATCAGCTTGCTTACTGTCTCTACACTTCCGGCTCTACAGGTACACCCAAAGGCGTAGAAATCGAGCATCGTAGCCTGGCAAACTACATACAGTGGGCCGAAGGGCAATACGTCCGAGGCAGGCAGCTTGCCTTTCCTTTGTTCTCGCCGCTCAGCTTCGATCTTACCGTCACCTCCATCTACCTGCCGCTTATCTCTGGCGGGCAGATGGTCATTTATCCCGAAGATGAGGCAGCCATCGATCTTTCCTTACAGCGCATTTTCCAAGAGAATGCAGTCGATGTTATCAAGCTAACGCCCTCACACCTAGCCCTGGTTCGGGGTACGCCGATGCCCTCTCGGCTCAAGGTACTGGTACTAGGCGGAGAAAACTTGAAAGCGTCGCTGGCAAAAGAGGTTACCCAGGGCACATCTATCGAACTCTACAACGAGTATGGTCCAACGGAAGCGACCGTAGGCTGTATGATTCACCGATTCGATCCTGACATTGATTCAGGTCCAAATTCACCAAACGAACCTATCTCAGTTCCCATCGGTCGTCCCGCAGCGGGCGTTGACATACACCTGCTAGATGAACACTTTAACCGTGTTCCTCTGGGAGATGTCGGAGAGATTTTTGCCGGTGGACCTGGATTGGCGCGGGGATATTTGAACCTGCCAGCGCTGACGGCGGAACGGTTTGTAACACATGAGGGGGCTCGACTGTATCGCACGGGCGATTTGGGCCGATGGGGAACAGATGGAGAGCTTGCTTACTTGGGACGATGTGATCGCCAGGTCAAACTCAACGGCATCCGCATAGAACCCGGCGAAATCGAAGCCGCCCTCATCACCCATCCACACATCCACGACTGCATCGTTCAGCTACAGTCCACCAGCGCTAACAGCTCTACGAGCAGCGGCCACCAGCAACTCATCGCCTACTATGTCCCAACGCCCGATGCAGAATTATCTCCCAGCATCCTAAGGAACTTTTTGACCTCTCATCTACCCAGCCGTATCCGCCCAACCCGGTTCGTTGCCATTTCCAGTGTTCCACTGACTCCCAACGGCAAAGTAGACCTAAAAGCCTTACCCACGCTTCAGGAAACCAATGACCCTCAATCAGAGTTTGTTGCACCTGAAGGTGAGCACGAGAAAATGATCGCGCAAATTTGGCAGCAGTTACTCCACAGCGATCGCATCAGCAGACACGACAACTTCTTTGACCTGGGTGGCGATTCCATCACAGCTATTCAAATCGCAGCACGCCTATCCGAAGCCAGACTGAGCATCTCACCCAACCAGCTGTTTACCCATTCAACCATTGCAGAGCTTGCCAACGTAATAACAGAAAAAACAGAGAACGCAAGCATAGAAAACTCCACAGCCACATTTTCCCTAGCAGACATCAGCGGCACCCAGCTAGACAAACTCTCCGCCCTGCTAGACCAGGCTGATCGAGTAGGAGAGACTCGCCCATGAAAAACGTTGCCGATATCTATCCGCTAACCCCTGTGCAGTCGGGGATGCTGTTTCACACGCTGAACTCTCATGGAGATGGCGTGTATATCAATCAGTTTACCTGTGAGCTACACGGAGAAGTACAGCCGCAGTGGCTGCAACAGGCTTGGGAGCAAACCGTCGCGCGTCATCCTGTGCTGCGAACGGCAGTGTTATGGGAAGGGCTCGATCAGCCTCTGCAAGTCGTCAGAGAAACGGTAACGTTACCCTGGCAAGAACTGGACTGGCAGAAGCTAACAGACAAAGAACAAGCAGTACGGCTGAAGGCTTTTTTGGAGAGCGATCGCACCCAAGGCTTCAACCTGGCCAAAGCACCGCTCCTACGCCTCATCCTCATCCAACTTGCCCACGGCCACTATCAGTTTATTTGGAGCAACCACCACCTCCTGTACGACGGCTGGTCTCTGTTACTGATTTGGCAAGACGTACTCACTTATTACCAGGGGCTAGCGAATGATTCGCCGCCTACCCTTGCGCCCGTCCGTCCTTTTCGTGATTTCGTTGCCTATCAGCAACAGGCAGCAGGAACGTCAACAACAACTCAGCAATCACCGAAAGATTTTTGGCAACATCAGCTGGCAGGGCTACAGTCCCCGACTCCCTTACCTGCTGCAAGGCCAACAGCATCTGTTGTCAGCCATTCAAAAAATCGTCCCTATCACCAGCAGTCTAACCAGCTCAGCGAAACACTTTCACAACAGCTCAGTGACTTTGCCCGGCAGCACCGACTGACCCTCAATACTCTGGTACAAGGTGCCTGGGCGCTACTGCTATATCACTACAGCGACGGTGACGTGCCCAGCGACTCAGGAATCCCACAGACTCATCGAAACAACAGCGAGCCATACAAAGTTACCTACGGTTCTGTCGTTTCCGGTCGCCCCGTCGAGCTTAACGGGGTAGAAACAATGGTCGGGCTGTTCATTAACACACTACCCGTATCGGTTTCTATCGACCCAGATCAAACTCTCCTCTCCTGGTTGCAAGACCGTCAGCAACAGCTACTCGATATTAGAGAGTACGAAACTACGCCGCTTTCGGATATTCAGAAGTGGAGCAGCTTACCGAATAATGCGACTGATAAAAACGCACTTTTTGAAAGCATTGTTGCTTTTGAAAATCTAACAGCTGCCCCTACCCCTCAGCTCAGCTTTGACATCAGTAACCAGCGGTATCTAGAACAAAGCAACTATCCTTTGGCACTGTTGGTTTTCCCTCAGCAGGGGTTAGATCTGCGACTACTGTATGACACGAACAGATTTGAGGTAAACGAGGAAGGCTATAGCGTTGCGATCGCCCAGCTTCTCGATCATCTAGAACAGCTCCTCACCGCATTCATCACTCAGCACCAGGCCAAGCTAGCAGATCTGCCACGTCTCACCACCACAGAACAAAAACAGCTTCTAAGCGATCTGTTAAGCGAGCACGAACAGAAAACCACTAATAGCCAGTGCATTCATCAGCTGATTGAACAACAGGCCGCACAATCGCCCAACGCCATCGCACTCACCTTTGCTGACCAGTCACTGACCTACGCCCAGCTAAACCAGCAGGCAAATAGACTGGCCCATGTATTGCGATCGCACAACATCACCCCGGGCAGCCGAGTCGCCCTTTGTCAGCATCGCTCCCTCGACCTCATCGTCAGCATCCTAGCAGTCTTAAAGTCAGGCGCAGCCTACGTCCCCGTCGACCCCACTTATCCGACTGAACGACTAACCTACTGCCTTCAGGATACTCAACCTCAGCTGCTGCTAACTCAGCATTCTATTACTTCTATCGGCAACCACTCTGTTCCTGTTCTGTACATCGAAGACTTAGCAGAAGAACACAATGACAATACACAGCCGATGGCAGGCCTGAAGAACCTCGCTCAGCCCGAAGATCTCGCCTACATCATCTACACGTCTGGCTCCACAGGCAAACCCAAAGGCGTTATGGTCACGCATCGCAACCTGATGCACTCTACCACCGCCCGATTTACCCTGTACGAGCAGCCTGTCACTCGCTTTTTGCTACTCTCCTCAGTCGCATTCGACAGCTCCATCGCCGGTATCTTCTGGTCATTAGCTCAGGGCGGCACCCTGGTCCTTGCCCCCAAACGTATAGAACAAGACTTACAGCAGCTTGCAGATCTCATCGCCCAGCGACAGATTACTCACACGCTCTGTGTACCCACGCTTTACACCCTTTTACTAAACGCCGCCGATCCACAGACAATCGAGTCACTACAAACCGTCATTGTCGCTGGTGAGGCCTGCCCCATCAGTCTTGTAAGGCAGCATTACCAAGCATTACCCAACACATTACTCTACAACGAATATGGCCCTACAGAAGGGTCAGTATGGTGTTCTGCCTATCAAATCCCCTCAGATTTAACAACAGGCCCAGTCTCCATTGGCAAGGCTATCCCCAACGCTCAGCTGTATTTACTCACCCCTTCTCTAAAACCTGTTCCCAAGGGAGCAGTCGGTGAAATTTACATTGGCGGTAGCGGCGTTACCCAAGGATATCTAAATCAGCCGAAAAAAACAGCTGCGGCCTATGTACAAGTCTCTTTGCTAGGGAAGTCTGTTCGTTTATATAAAACAGGGGATTTAGGGCGATACCGAGCCGATGGCCACTTAGAATGGCTAGGACGGTGCGATCGCCAGGTAAAAGTCCGAGGCTATCGAATTGAACTAGACGAAATTGAAGCAGTGCTGCGATCGCAACCCCTCGTCAAAGAAGCCACCGTAGTCGCCCACTCTACTGAGCCACCAGCAGAAGCCACATCAATAGAAACCTTAGTGGCCGCGCTAAAAGCTCTGCCTTCCGAACAGGTAGAACAACTTCTGACCAGCGTTCAGGAGGTGCATTAAAATGGCTCATATCGTTTTTGTAACCGCCGGATTGAGTGGCCTAGTCAATGCAAGCCTGGCCCTCATTGACCAGCTACAGCAGCGAGGTCACCAAATCACCTATGCCAGTCCGCGAGACATTCGCCAGTCACTACAGCCGCTAGCCATTCCATTTGTACAGCTAGCACCCTGGACAGAACCCACCGAAACAAATGCCGACAGCCGCTGGCAAAAACTGCGTCATCTGCGACAGCGCCAGGAAAAAGCAGTAGACAATTTACAGATGAACAGATTTGCTGAAGCGCTGCGATCGCTCTCCCCCGATCTGTTGCTTATTGACATTGAAATGCACCCGCATATAATTACAGCCGTCACTGCAAATTACGCTGTTGGGCTACTATGCCCGTTCATGTCCATCTGGCGCGGGCTGCGGATGCCGCCTATTCACACGCCAATCATTCCAGGACAGGGCTGGCGGGGTCAGTGGTGGGGCATTCAGTGGGCCTGGCTGCGCTACAGCTGGCAAAAGTGGAGAGGTTATCAGCGCGATCGTCTGGCAAAAGTAGGCTGTGACTATCGGTCAGTATTACGCTGCTATGCCCATAAAGTCGGTTACGCTTTCCGTGGCGGCTTTGGCTTCAATACATGGGTGGTGCCTTACCCTCATGGGCAGCTGCCCGTCTTATGCTTGTATGCCAAGGGACTAGATTTTCCGAGTGTAGAGCGTCCGTGGGTTCGCTACATAGGCCCCATGGTAAAAGCAAAAGAGTTCGACATGTCGGAAATGCTTTCTGATGGCGAATCCGATAGCAAGCTAACTACTTTTCTAAAGAACAGAGACTTGCAAGGCTCCATCCAACAGAAACGTCCACTCATTTACTGTGGCTTCAGTAGCTTCAGAACCGTAAGTCAATCCTTTTTGCGGCACCTAATTACAGTTGCCACGCAGCAGCCAAAATGGGACTTTATCATTGGCCTCGGTGGGACGAAGCTGCTCGATCTATCACTGCCTATACCCACACCTATGCCCACAAATGTTTGCTTACTATCGTGGGCACCTCAGCGTATGCTGCTCTCTCAGGCTGACTGCGCTATCATCCATGGGGGGCCTCACACTATCACCGAATGTATACACTTTGGTGTGCCCATGCTAGTTTCTCCGCTCAACCGCGACGACCAGCCAGGAAACGCTGCCAGAGTGGTTTATCACGGATTAGGGCTTTTACATCAGCCAGATCCCCATAATTTCAAAAGTGTACCTGATCAGATACAACAACAGCTACACATACTGCTAACCAACAAACATTATCGCAACAATTTGGCCAAAATGCAGAAGGCTTCTCAGCATTACGCAGCAGAAAATGTTGCTACGCAGGCAGTCGAAGCTTTATTACCCACCTCATCTCCTAGCAACAATTTGTCAACTTATCAGGAGGACGCGTCATGACAGCAACAGATCTTTTTGCGCGCGTCGCCGCCCTCACACCACAGCAGCGCAGCGCCTTGGCCCAAAAACTCACAACCCAAAAGCTCACAACCCAAAAACTTACAACAGCCAGCAGCACACCTGCCACCCAGCGATTAGTTGCCTACGTAGTGCTACAGCCCAGTGAGCAAGATACGCCCATGCCAACAGCGCCTGCCGACATCCGCACAGCCCTCAAAAAACAGCTTCCGGCTTACATGGTGCCAGCAGTCGTCGTGCCCCTGTCAGCCCTACCCCGCACAGCCAATGGCAAAATCGACATCAGGGCCTTGCCCGCCCCGAGCCCCACAATCTCTCAAACAGATAAACCAAGCAGCGCAAAATCAACCCCCAAAACGCCCGCAGAAAAAAAGCTGTTGCAGATTTGGCAGCATGTGCTGAAGCTAGAAGCGATAGGCATTCACGATAACTTTTTTGAGCTAGGCGGCGACTCTATCCTCAGCATTCAAATTGTCTCGCAGGCCAGAGAACAGGGGCTGCGAATAGCACCCAATCAGCTATTCGAGCAGCCCACAATTGCCGAGCTAGCAGCTGTCGTCAATATCACCCCGGAAATTCAGGCTACCCAAGGTATCGTTATTGGCCCCGTCCCACTCACGCCTATTCAGCACTGGTTCTTCGCACAAAATATGAGCGCACCCCAGCACTGGCATCAGGCACTGCTATTAGAACTTCCTGCGACAGTTAGCTTTGAAAGAGTAAAGGAGACTATTAAAACGCTTTGGCAGCATCACGATGCACTCAGACTGCGCTTTACACAGCAACAAACCTGGCAGCAGTACAACATGGATGCTGATGGCTCTCCTGAGCTAGTGCAGATCGATCTGGGTGAGCTGAGCGAGGTAGATCGCTATGGTGCTGAGTGGAAAGGTGCGATCGCCGCCCACGCCACTCGCCTACACACCAGCACAGTCCTTGCCAAAGGCAACCTATTCCAGGCAGTTCACTTCACGTCGGGTAAAGCTGTGGGCGTGGCCCAACCCAGCTGGCTACTCATCAGCCTGCACCACCTCGCCACAGACGGCATTTCCTGGCAAATTCTTCAAAGCGATCTGCAAACACTACTCTCCTCCCCCTCAACCAAACTTCCGCAGCTTCCAGCCAAGACAACCGCCTTTAAAGCCTGGGCCGAAACACTTACTTCTCAAGTCTCTACCAGAGTCTCCGAACTCCCATTCTGGCGCTCTCAGCTAGCGGCAAATACGCATCTCCCGTTCGACTCTTCCAGCTCTAAAGCACCCACCGAACGCACCGCCAGCACTCATTCCGTCGCCTTAAATACTACCGATACCAGCGCTCTACTACAAACAGTACCCGCAGCCTACAACACTCAAATCAACGATGCTCTTGTCACGGCACTCGCTCAAGTCCTAGAGGAATGGATTAAGCCTGACAACAGCACAGACCAAAGTATCATCATCGATCTCGAAAGTCATGGCCGAAATCAAACAACCTCAGATATTGACCTATCTCGTACAGTTGGTTGGTTTACAGCGGTATATCCCGTACGCCTTCAGCTTAGGAAAACAGCAAACACAGCAATTAAGCTAAAAGATGTCAAAGAACAGCTACGTCAGATTCCAGACAAAGGTATCGGCTACGGAATTTTACGTTATTTAAGCTCGCCAAGCACACAGCAACAACTATCCGAATACCCAACACCAGACCTGTTGTTTAATTATCTGGGTCAGCGTGACAGTGGTGAGTCTGTTCTGTCATCTCCTCAAGTAGGAAACGCTGTTCGGATATTGAATGATATCGATCTTGGAGAGCTGAGAGCTCCTAATAATTCGCGTAGCTACGCGCTAGAAATTAACGCCTGGATTGCGAACGGTCAGCTACAGATGAACTGGACCTACGACATTAACCGCTATCACCCAGACACAATCGAAAAGGTCGCTAACAGCTATCTAAGCGCACTCCAGCAAATCATCGCTCACTGCATAGCTATTAAGCACGGCGGATTCACCCCATCAGATTTCCCTGACACTCACTTTACGCAGGCACAGCTCGACAGCTTTATTGCTCAGCTATCTCAGGCGTACTCTCACGAAGTCTCTCAGCTGTCGATTGAGGCAATCTATCCATTAGCCCTCATACAACAAACCTTCCTTTGGCACAGCCTTCAGTCCTCTGTACAGGCCGGCTTACTACATATGCGAGGCACCTTAGCAGGTGAGCTACAGCCCTCCCTGCTTCAGCAAGCCTGGCAAATTGTATTCAATCACCATGCAGCGCTGCGTGCCTCAGTCCATTGGGAAAATCTTGACCAGCCCGTACAAGTAGTCACAAAGTCACCAGTCATTCCCTGGCAACAGCTAGACTATCGCACACAGCCCGATGCTGAGCAGGCGATCGCTGCTTTCCTCCAAAGCGATCGCACCCAAGGCCTCAACTTCACCCAGTCCCCCATCACCCGCCTCACCCTCATCCAGCTCACCGACCAAACCCACGAACTCATCTGGACCTGCCACCACCTCATGCTCGACGGCTGGTCCAGCACCCTCGTCTTCCACCAAGTCCTACAAACCTACACAGCCCTCCAGCAACACCAATCTCCCGCGCTACCATCCGCACCCAGCTACCAAGCCTATATCCACTGGCTAACCCAACAAAACCTCCCCACCGCCAAACACTACTGGCAACAAACCCTCAAAGGCTTCACTACTCCAACCCCAATCCCCAACAACATTAATCTACTGCCCCTTGACGGCAAAGTGCGTTTTTCCCACTCCCCACCCACCACCCGGTGGCTGAGCGTAGCCGAAGCCCAAACCACCCAACTAAACACCTACCTCCGCACCCACCAACTCACCCTCAACACCCTCATCCAAGGAACCTGGGCACTGCTCCTATCCCTCACCAGCGGCCAATCAGATGTCGTCTTCGGCGCAACCATATCCGGTCGCCAGGCAGACATCCCCAACATAGAATCCATGGTGGGCCTACTCACAAACGTCCTCCCCGTACGGGCAATCATTTCTCCCGATATGGCCGTTCTAGACTGGCTGCAAACGCTACAGACCAAGCAGGCCAAGTCCATCGCTTACGCCTACGCCTCCACCCCACAAATCCAGGCCTGGAGCAACACGCGCGATCGCCTCTTCAACAGCCTCCTCGTCATCGAAAACTACCCCATCAGCACTCCCAAAAGTCCCTCAAACCTCACCCTCACAAATCTCCAATCCGGCATTATCAGTACCTACGACCTCACGATTATTGTCAAACCTGGCAAACAGCTAACACTCTATGCCCAAGCCCCAACAGATAAAGCAGAATCGCTAGAAGCACTGCTATCTGACTTCGCCCATCTGCTCAATGCTATTGTCACGGGCACAAACCAATCTATTGCCCAACTCTACACACACACACATACGCTACGCAGCTACACTCAACAGACTACAGAACAACCTACTACCTACAAATCTCAACCTGCTGATACTCTTCCCGATGCCTCAACAGATCTCCCCTGCAATCCCTTAGAACTTCAGCTCACGCGAATTTGGGAGACTGTTCTGGGAAAATCCGCCTTGAACACACAGGCAAACTTCTTTGACTTGGGTGGCGATTCTCTTAGCGCCGTTCAGCTATTCAACCAAATTCAACAACAGCTTGGTTGCACGCTACCCTTAGCCAGCCTGTTCCAAGCGCCCACAATTCGTCAGCTAGCAGCACTGCTCTCCCAGGCACAGCCCGCCACTGCCTGGACTAGCCTTGTCCCTATCAATCCACTGGGCGATCGCATCCCCCTCTTCTTCCACGGTGGCTCCGCCGATGCCCTCACCTGGGCCAGATTCTCTCGTCTCCTAGGACCGGACCAGCCTTTTTACGCACTACAGCGCCCCGACCTAAACGATAGCAGCATCAAAGAGATGAGCGTTGAAGCACTCGCCGCCACCTGCATAAAAGAAATAAAAACGGTGCAGCCAACCGGCCCCTACGTCATTGGCGGCCACTGCTTTGGCGGTGCCGTAGCCTTCGAAATTGCCAGACAGCTACAGATGGAAGGAGAGGCGATCGCCAGCCTCATACAAATCGACGCCTACTGTCCAAACGCCCAACCACACACGTCCCTAGGCCAGCTTCAAGAACGGCTACAACTCAGCTACTTTCTCCTCCGCAAAAGCTACTATTACCACGGCAAACCCCAAAAGCTCATTCAGCTTCCCAAAAAAATCTGGCAAAAACTGAAACCTACCGTCGCCAGTCCCACCACCGACCATAACAACATCTCTTCTATCCAGCCATCCCACACAACCACAACTCAGTCATCTCAATTAGCAACACCCCAATCAACCACAACGGCCCAAACCACCCATTTGCCCTACGAACAACGCTACGCCCAGGCACACCAGGCCAACATCAGAGCCGCCGACACCTATTACCCTCAAAACGTCGCTAGTTCCAGCAATAGAGCTACATACACAGGCCCTCTCCACATATTCTGCGCCAGCACACAAATTCTCAGCTGGCGATACGGCCCCACCCTTGGCTGGGAAACCGTCACCACCGGCCCCATCACCACCACCATCGTACCCGGCATCTTCGGCAACCTCTTCAACCAAGCCTCCAGCCCCCTCCTCACCCAGCAACTTACAGCCCACCTAACCCCACTCCAACAACACGCGCTAGGTCCCCCCGGTGGCTGAGCGTAGCCGTTCGCAAAGCATCTCGGGACAAGAAAGCCCACTCCCCACTCCAACAACACGCTCTAGATTCCCCCGGTGGCTGAGCGTAGCCGAAGCCCACTCCCCACTCCAACAACACGCTCTAGATTCCCCCCGGTGGCTGAGCGTAGCCGAAGCCCACTCCCCACTCCCCCATGCCCCCTACCAAAATTCTCCAAATCGTCCCCCGCCTCCCACCCTATAGCGACGGCGTAGGCGACTACGCCAGACTCCTGGCCCAGCAGCTACGCCGCACCCACCAAATAGAAACAGAATTCATCACCTTCCGCCCCGGCACCGAAACCCCCGACAGGGTTGATGGTTTTCGCACCCATCGCTTATTTACTCATTCTGTCGATGCCTTTATCTCTCTTTCACCAAAAAACATTGGTGGAATTCTGTTGCACTACAGCAATTATCCCTATCTAGAGGGTAAGCTCAATGCACCTTTCTGGCTGGTGCAGGCCCTCCGGAAATTACGTCAGCAGAAATTACGTCAGCATAAGTCTATGCCCTTGGTCACCATGTTTCACGAACTACCAACACTAAAATGGAAACAAATAAGAATTCTCAACCCTATTCAAAGCCAGGTGTCTCGGCAGCTTTCTCGCTTAGCCAGCGCCGTTTTCACTGATAGTCATCACTTCAAAAAACATCTTCAAAAATGGACCCAGGCACCCATCACTTGCATTCCAGATTTTTCAACCATTGGCGAGCCAAAGCCAACGGAACTAAAGCCACTTAAACAGCGGCAACGTAGGCTCGTCGTGTTTGGTAGTTCTGACCGCATTCGGGCCTATCAAAATCGCGATCGCCTACTCGCCACCTGCAAAGCCCTAAACATTCCAGAAATTTACGATATCGGGGCCCCTCAAAAGCTGGATCCCAGATCGTTCTCACCTCTCACCTTCACCGAAATAGGATTTCAGCCCGCTGAAAGGGTCCAGACAATCCTGTTAGACTCTATTGCTGGACTCATCGACTACTCCAAATTTCCCGGCGACCTGGGAAAATCATCCGTTTTTGCAGCTTTTTGTGCCCACGGTCTCATGCCCATCTGCACCGCCTACAACCCATCAGAACCCGACGGCATATTTGCCGATAAGCAATATGCGATCGCCGGTAAAACTCTCACTAGCTACTCCCCCGCCCAGTGCCAGACAATCGCTGACCAGGCCAGAACCTGGTACTGCCAACACGACTTAGCAAGCAATGCCAGACAGTTTGCATCACATTTTGTTTAGCTTGTTTTATTGAACCTGGCAGCCACGCAAAGTCTCTCCCTAAATATCAGGATGTTCATCAATTGTCTCAATCCGCGAAATCGTAAATTCCCCCTTTCTGACTCTCTTCCATGAACTATCACATTCCCCTCTCACAACCTTCTATCACCGCGCTTGAAGTGGCCTGCGTAACAGACGCTGTGCGCTCTGGCTGGGTATCTTCACGAGGGGAATACATCGATCGCTTTGAAGAAAGCTTTGCTGCCTACTGTGGCACCACCTACGCATTAACAACCTCCAGCGGCACCACCGCACTACATCTGGCGCTCGCAAGCTATGGCATCGGTCCTGGCGATGAAGTGATCGTTCCAGATATTACATTTGTAGCAACGGCTAATGCCGTCACGTATTCTGGGGCTACGCCAGTTTTTGTGGATATCGATCGAGGAAGCTTGTGTTTAGATGTGGACAAGCTGCAAAAAGCCATCACGCCAAAAACAAAGGCTGTTGTAGCAGTACATTTATACGGTCACCCGGCCAACATTCCAGCGATTCGAGAGATCGCTGCCCCACGCAACATTGTTGTTATAGAAGATGCCGCCGAAGCTCACGGTGCAACCATCAACGGCGTCAAAACGGGAGCGCTAGGTAACTGCGGTGTTTTTAGCTTTTATGGCAACAAAATTGTCACCTGTGGTGAGGGCGGCATCATCACCACAAACGATGTCACCCTATACGAACGGGCAAAATACTTGCGATCGCAAGCCATGAGCCCTACCCAGCGCTACTGGCATGCCGAAGTAGGCTTCAACTATCGCATGACTAACCTGCAAGCAGCCCTGGGCTTTGCCCAGATGAAGCGAATCGACAAATTTGTAGAAAAGAAAAAAACAATTTTCAGCTGGTATCAGCAGGCACTCGCCGACGAGCTTCGCAACTATCCCACCATTACAGCCAATGTTCAACTCAATCGGACAGCGCCCTGGGCAACTAACGTTTTTTGGCAGGTGTGTATGGAGGTTAGCGGCTGGACTTATGCCGAGCGCGATCGCTTCATGTTCGCGCTCGCAGAGCAGGGCATCGAAACCCGCCCCTACTTCTACCCAATATCAGATATGCCCATGTACCCAACAACTGATACGCCAGTGGCCCACCAGGTCTCACGCTCGGGCCTCAATCTGCCGTCGTATTTCGACATGAGCCAGGCAGATGTCGCACTGGTGTGTCAAGTAATTGTACAGTGCCTACAGCCGAACACGGCTCTGGTGTCACGTATGGGTAAGCATCAGCGATAGCGTCATCCTCAAGGCTATTTCCATGAGGTTGTTACCGAATCAATGAGGCGTCGGTCAATATTTGATGCGATCGCGACTAGGCTTCCCCGCGTTCTTCTCCAAAAACTCAATCATCTTCCCCGCAATATCCAGCTCCGTCGCCTTCTCAATCCCTTCAATCCCTGGAGAAGAATTCACCTCCATCACCACTGGGCCATGGGCCGAACGCAACAGATCGACCCCCGCGATTCGGAGCCCCATCGCCTTCGCCGCCTGTACTGCCGTCTTACGCTCATCTGGCGATAGCTTCACTTTTTCTGCATTGCCACCCCGATGTAAATTAGAGCGAAACTCTCCCGGTGCGCCCTGCCGCTTCATCGCCGCCACCACCTTGCCATCAATCACAAAGCAGCGCAGATCCGCACCCTTCGCCTCAGCAATAAACTCCTGTACCAAAATGTTGGCATCCAGTCCCCTAAAAGCTTCGATAACCGACGTCGCCGCCTGCTGCGTTTCGGTTAGCACCACACCAATCCCCTGAGTGCCTTCCAACAGCTTAATCACCAGCGGCGCACCACCAACGATGTTGATCAGCCCATCAATATCTTTGGTGGAGTGGGCAAAGCCAGTCACTGGCAAGCCAATCCCTTTTTTAGAAAGTAGCTGCAGGCAGCGGAGCTTATCGCGCGATCTGGAAATTGCCTGGGATTCATTCGCCGCAAACACATCCATCATCTCGAACTGACGCACCACCGCCGTTCCATAAAACGTATTCGACGCACCAATTCGAGGCACCACCGCATCCACCCCTTCCAGCGGCTTCCCCTGGTACAAAATCTGCGGATTGCGCGACGTAATATTCATATAGCAGCGCAAATAGTCAATCACCCTCACCTCATGGCCCCGTTCCTCACCCGCTTCCTTAATGCGTCGGGTTGAATAAAGCGCGGAGTTTCTCGATAAAATTGCTATCTTCATGGGTTATTTTTTGGCTACTCTTAATTGTCTTTTTCTGACGCTTTTTGGAACCACCCTTTAGCTTGCGCTTGGGCGCATCACTTTGCAAGTACGACCGACCCGAATCCACCAAAAATCTCCTACGCACAGCCTGCCGACCCAGCAGCATCCGAAATCCCATCATGTCCCGATTCGTCAGCGTTAGCTCAATTGGCCACGTCTGATCGCGAGTCGCAACCATCGTTTGAATCACTGGGCGAGTTTCCGCCTGCCCGCTAGAGCTGCGTACAGCCCGCATCTCCAAAAGCTTAGCCTCAACAGCAACTGTCTTTTTGTTATTATGCTGAGCGGAATGCACCTTAAAACGTACAAAGTCAGCATCTCCCTGACTAAAAAATTCAATATCGAAGGCATGTAGCGCAGACGAACGAGCCCCAGTATCAATCTTCGCCTTCACACTGGTAACACCTAGTTCAGGTAACACCAGCCGCTCTCTCCAACCAATCAGGGGTAAAGGCCTAGCGGAACGATCAACAGCCGTCATAGGAAATCAACAGAAGCAACAAAAAAACAATTCCCTAACAATAGCGCGAGGTCGCTTCACAGCGCCATTGATAAAATTATTTTGAGAAAATAGTAAATCTGTGTTTACAGCTTCTCACCTTTAATTGCCATATCCAGTAACTGTATAGGATGCTTAATTTCAACAGTTTTTCCCTGTTTCTCTAACGATTGCTTAATCTGCAATGAACAACCCGGATTAGAAGACGCAATCACCGCCGCCCCAGTATTCATCAAACTAGTCGCCTTCATTTGTCCCAATTCCTCAGCAATTTCCGGCTGAAGCATGTTGTACACACCCGCACTCCCGCAGCACAGCGCAGCATCCATCGGCTCACGCAGCCGCAAACCCGGAATCTGTTGTAACAGCTCACGCGGCTGACGGCTAATATTTTGTCCATGCAACAGATGGCAAGCGTCCTGATACACCATCGTTAGCGGTTCAGCCTGCAAAGGATGCAGCTCAGTGGTTAACCCAACCTCCGCCAAAAACTCCTGCACGTCGCGCACTTTTGCCGAAAAATCTCGGGCCTTATCTGCATACTCCACATCATCTGCCAGCATACGTCCATACTCCTTCAGCGTATGGCCACAGCCTGCCGCGTTAATAATCACAAAGTCAACGCCTGTTGCCTCAAAGCTATCAATCATCTGCTTCGCCAGCGCGTGAGCCTGACTCGTCTCACCCTGATGCTCCGGCAGCGCAGAACAACAACCCTGACTTCTCGGAATCACAATCTCACAGCCATTGGCACTCAGCACCCGAGCCGTCGCCTCATTTACCCCCGAGAAAAAGACTCGCTGCACGCAGCCCAAAATCATCCCTACCCGGTAGCGCTTTTCCCCTTTTGCAGCAATCATCTCAGGCAACGTATCCGAAAAACAGCTCGGCGTCACCTCAGGCAGCAAACTCTCCATAGCCGCAAGGTTAGGAGATAGCCGTTTCAATAACCCGCTAGCCTGCAGCATTTTCGAAATTCCCAGTCTCTGATAAATGGCCAGCGGCGCCAGCAAAAGGCGAATACGATCAGGATAGGGAAACAAAGAGAAAATCAAGCTGCGAATTACTTTTTGAGGCAGAGATCGGTCGTAATTACGCTGAATCTGCGGCCGTACGCTGGCAATCAGCTCATCATATTTCACCCCGGAAGGACAGGCCGTAGTACAGGCTAAACAGCCTAAGCAGCTGTCAAAATGCTTGACTGACGTAGGAGAAAGCGCCGCTTCCCCTTTGTTAATGGCATCCATCAAATAGATCCGACCCCTGGGGGAATCACTCTCTTTCCCCAGCACCCGGTAGCTGGGGCACGTCGGCAAGCAAAACCCACAGTGCACACAAGCATCTATCAAAGACTGCTTGGGCTCATTAGTATCATCAAAGCTAGGGATACTACTTTCGTGAGCCGCAAAGGTCTCGTTCGAGTCCAGGCTAGTGTTAATCTTCAGCGGGCTGTTGGTAGGTGACATGCCATTCAGAGTCGCAACAAGGTGACTATCTTACTGATTAGCTTAACGCGCAGCGGGCTATTGCTGTCTAGCAAGTCGCTTCTACTTTTTTCGTCTCTATCTTTTTCATAGAGACTTCGCCATACAGGGTATCCCGCTGCTTTGCTGGTCGGCCCAAAGACTCAATCGCCTTCACCAGGCTTGCCTCACTTTGACAGGTCCCTCCCATCGCACCGGCCATAGACGTAATATGTTCCTCCATCAAAATCCCACCGATGTCGTTACAGCCCCATCGCAAAGCCTCCTGCGCGCCATCCAGGCCTAGCTTTACCCAGCTCGGCTGATGGTTAGTAATCCAGTTACCCAAAAAGATGCGAGCCACCGCCGTTAGCAGTAACGCATCTGACAATATGGGCTGGTCGCGTCCGACCCGGCGGCGTAGCGGCTTGGGTGCCTCTTGCCCTACAAAGGGAAGCAAAATGAATTCTGTAATGCCTGTGTAGCCAGCGGCTTTTGAATGCTGTTGTAGCGATCGCAGCAGATCCAAATGCACCATCTGCTGCTCCACCGTCTCAATATGGCCCGACAGCATTGTACTGGTCGTGGGTAGTCCCACCTCATGCGCCAGCCCAACAATCTCTATCCACTGGGCCGCCGTTGTCTTCTCTGGGCACAGTATCCGACGGACGCTATCGTCAAGTATTTCTGCGGCTGTTCCCGGCAGCGAACCCACGCCCGCATCTCTTAGCGCCTCTATTACCGCCTTCAGGCTCAGCCCGTCTTCCCTAGCAATAAACTGCACTTCCTGCGGCGAAAACGCATGTACGTGCAAATCAGGCGAAGCGCTTTTGATCGTATCTACTAGCTTCTGATAGTAAGCCAGCGAAGACCCCGCTATCTTCGCCGCAGGATTTAGCCCACCCTGCATACAAATTTCAGTCGCACCCAGCTGCGCCGCCTCACGTGCCTTGTCAAAAATACCGTCCCAATCTACCCAGTAAGCACCTTCCTGGTCCGCGTCCCGGCGAAACGCACAAAAGCTACAGTGCTGCTCGCAAATATTGGTGTAGTTGATATTGCGATTGAGTACATAGGTCACTGTATCGCCGCTCTGACGTTGCCGCAGCTTATCTGCCGTGTCGCGAATCGCCTCTATCAGCTCAGTATGCTCAGCTTGCAAAAGCGTAACGCCCTCTCCAACAGAAATATCACAACCTGAAAGCGCCCTATCTAAAATCTCCTCAATGACTGACATCGATTTTGCACTGCCCACTTGAATGACAACTAAAGCCTGTATTCAAAACGCGCTTCAAAAACGCATTTACGCTATTACCAGCTTAGCCGCTAGCTGACTTTCTTCTGGTAAAAAAGTAAGACCCACAAACGAAAAAGACGAATAGGCTTAGACCTACTCGTCTTTGTATGAGAATCTTTTTTGGGCTTACTGAATCATCTACATCATGACGACGGGTGCATCGGCGATCGCTTCCAACCCAACCGATTCGAGCAGCTCATACCAGTGATTTGCCATTTCTTCATTGGCTTCTGCTTCAGTCAGCATCGCCAGCTGCGCGGCAGTATCGTACCAGATGCCATTAGCACCCAAGGCAGCCACATCTGTAATCCCCTCACCTGCCGCCAGCTCAGCGGTCAAATCTGCCGTCGGCGCAATTCGCTTCACCCAACCATCCACAAACGGACTCGCAGGACTTAGCTCATTGTCTAGCATTAGTGCCAGATACCACTGATAGTTGGCATCCACAGCCAGCTCAGGCGCATCCGCTGGCAGTGAAATTGCAACCACACCACCGTTCTGTGGCACAGCAACCGTCATTTGATGCACCAGCTCTTTCGACTCACTCTTCAGGCTAAAAACAGCCTCACTCGCATTAGAAGCAGGCACGTACACCAAAATAGTGGGCCTAGCCTCAAGCGTTGTCCCATAAAAGCTATCGGGCATAACTGCTTTCATAGCCGCCGCTGCGATCGCCTGACTATTAGCATTCGTGGCACCATACGTGTTGCCACGCGCCGCGCCGCCACTGGTTGATTCTGGTGCACTATTATCAACAGGCGGTGCAAAGAAATCGCCCCGCGAAGCGCCGCCACTCGACTCTAGTGGCGCACTCTCTAGTGGCGCACTATTGTCAGCAGGGGGTGTAAATACCCCACCTCGAGAGGCACCGCCAGTAGCCTCTGCCGGTGCACTGTTATCAGCAGGCGGCGTAAAGAAGCTCCCTCTAGACGCACCACCAGTCCCCTCGTGTGGCGCACTGTTATCAGCAGGCGGCGTAAAAAAGCTCCCTCTGGACGCACCACCAGTCCCCTCGTGTGGCGCGCTGTTGTCAGCCGGTGGCGTAAATCCAATTGCCTGCGCACGTTGGGCCGTCAGGCCCGTCGAGCCTAAGAGCAGCGCAATAGCCCCCAGCGTAGCGAAAAATTGATTGTGTTTCATTTTTAAGTTCCCCGATGGCAAAGTGCTCATCTCGATCGCTCCATCTCCTCGAAATCTTGCTTTTCTTTAGCTGGTCGCCGCTGTGACAGGGGCCTGTAACAAGTGGCTGAGACCAGTGATTAAAGTGCAAACGACATCAAAGCTAATTTCATTGCCTACAGGGTAAAAAATGTTACGAGCAGCTGCGTATGTCATTTTTGCTGAGCTCGGTACTATTTCGTTAGCGAAAGTGCGTGTAATCGCGGTCGAATTAACAACAACAGAATTTGCTGTTAGTTTTAAAGTCGTCTCTATAAGGACTCTAAACGGCTGAGGCTACTGCCAATTCCCTACTAGGGTGTAAGCCGACCAAAAGAACGGATCGCTATAGCCAGGCTCTGCCAAGAGCTTAAGCTGCGCCTGTCGCAAGGCCTCTGCCTTACTCATATCCGACGAGCGAATTCCCTCGTACAGCTCTCGCATTAGCTTAGCTGCAGCTTGATCCTTAACCGGCCATAGGGTAGCCACCGTAGAACGCGCGCCTGACTGCACTGCTAGGCCAGCGAGCCCCAGCACCGCGCGCTCGTCTCCAGAAGCTGTATCGCACGCACTAAGTACTAATAACTCAATTGCGCTAGAGCGATCACGTGTCTGCAAAATTTCAGAGAGTTCTTTTACACTCAGCCGCCCCTCCCAGGTAGAGAGGAACGTATCTTCTAGCCGCGAGCTAAACTGACCATGAGTCGCCAGGTGAACAATGTTTGCCGAGCTGTTCTTAACGTCTCTAGCAAGTGCTTCACTCGTAAATTCTTCATTAAACAGCGTATTTGTCGAAACCAGTTCACTGATGTCGGCAATTTCGTCTTCTACAGCAGGCAGTGCACTCAGTCCGTTACGAGCCTCGCTAATCCCGCCGACTACCGCATCTAGCTGAATTTGAGAAAGAGATCGCGCACTCATCAGCTGTAGTCCAGGAGAAAGCGCCACTGCGTAGTCTTCAATCAAATAGCGATCGCCACTATGTAGCGCTGCCATTGGCACGTTGCGTAGCATGCCGTCTAACACAAACACCAGCGTTTCCGTATCATTCACCATCTGACCTTCTACGGCGGGTTTTACCAACCAATCGTAGACCTGCCGAGAAAGCTCTAAGCGGCGTGCATTATCCGACGCTGGGTGAATCGAGCTAAGCAGCTCACGTAAGGTCGCTTCAACAGCATCTGCGCTAATCGCAGTAGAGTAATACTCCAGCGGCTGACCCGCACCAGAGGCAATTACAGCCAGTCGGTCTGGCAAAATGATTGGATAGATAACGGTTGCAGTTGTATCGACCTGATCGATTTGCTGCGACTCTACATCGATGCAGGCTTCCTGAAAGAAGTTATCTAGCTCAGCGAGCTGCAACGCTTCAATGACCTCTCTGGCCTGGGCCAGGTTTTGTTGGCTGGGCTGATAGGCTCCTGAAGAATCACTACTTTTTGTTTGCGACAGGTCGCCTTCTAATAGCAAGCTCACCAGCTCTCGGTAGATAGGCTCTACATTTTCTCTAAACGAGAACTGCACGTCTGGGTCAATAGCCACTAGGTCGCTGCGTAAATTTTTCAGTGACTCAACCGCTTCGCTGTAGGCAGCGATCGCATCCACAGTATTACCTTGCTGTTTCAAAATACGCCCTAGCTGCCAGGCAGACTGAGAAGCAATATTATCGGCATCAATCGAACGCGCAATCTCTAAAGACTTTTCAGTTAGTGTCTGCGCATCCGACCACTGCTGGGTTTGCATATACAGCGCAGCCCACTGATTTAGCGCGTAGGCTTCGGCCTGTTTGTCCTCCAAATGCTGCGCCGAATGCACAGCCTTTGCAAGCAGCTGGTTCACTTGTTCAACTGGCAGCAATTGCCCCAGCTGGTCCTCTTTCAGTAAAACCGCACTCATATTTACGATGGCATACACAGAAAGTCGACTGGGCGGTAGCACTTCAAACTGCCCGGCCAACTCCCTGGCAATGGTTCCTACAGTATCAATATCATTTCGATCGGCATAGGCACGTAAGCGACTCAAATCCGCCTGCATAGCATCTGTCGGGGTCAGCGCCGATCGCTTAGCCCGGTTGAACATATCCATGGCAGCGTTGTCATCCCCCCAGTCTCTGGCCGTTCTCCCCAGGCTAAGGTAGGTAGCGCTTAGCTCGTTCGTAGAGCTAATGTCAATCGCAATGTTGGCACTTTCAAATAGCGCTGCTCTGCTCGCTGACAAATCTCCTAGAACCTGTAGGGCGTTGCCTAAGGTCCGAAGGCCATTTACCTTCAGCTCAGAATCTGGCATATCTGCTAGCGTATCTGAAATGGTCTCTAGCTGCTGACGCGATCGCCGATAAAACCCTAAACTCTGTAAGGCCTGAGCCTGATTGATCTGAGCCCCCAATTGCCCCGACTCATCATCAGCGAGCTGATAAGAGTCCTCAGCCTGCTCCCACAGCTCTAGGGCTGCCTCAGCCTGACCCAAGTGATACTCGAGGCCAGCCTGCGTATTTAGCACCTGCGCCCACAGCATCGGATTTACAGGCGAAACTGCGGCCCCCTCTAAGCCGCCTTCTATTTGGCTACTTTCTAGTAATGCAACACTTTGTTCAACACTCCAGCGTGCTTCATTCCACTCACTCAGCTCCTGATGAGCAAGGGACAAATAGCTCAAGATGGCCGCCTGTGTGTGTGTGTCGCCAGCGTGGGCTGCCGTCTGTGCTGCCGTACGCCAAGCTGCTGCTGCTGCCGCGAACTGACCCGATAAGTAAAACTCCCGACCTTGAGCACTCAAATCAACGGCTTGATTGAGCTGAGTAGAAGCATTGGGCTCAGGTGCTATTGCCAGACTCAAGAGTTCATCTTCAGGTGACAGTAAATGCGGATGAACAGCCGCTATGGATGAAAGCTGCCAGATACCTGCAAGCCCTACGCTTACCGTACCAGCCATGATTAGCGACCAAACATTCTTCATCAAAGTTTCCAAACGGCTTAGTTTGTTCTTCTATTTGTCTCACGGAAACAGACCCTGTCCGTGACTCTACTCAGGCTCTGTAGACTCATTTCTTACCAGCCCTATCTTTCCCGACCCTGTAAAGCTTTCAACACACCAGGGGCACTGTCGACTGCATGACTATCTCGGTGTTGTTATAGACGGCTTCTTGAAGTGACAAGTCAAGGTCATTGATCGCATTCCACCCATCTCCGACTAGAATACAACCTTAGTCATGAGTCACCTTAAGGAACCGTAGCGGCGTGGAATTGCGATATAGCCCAGCAGATATTGAAGCAAAGTGGCAAACGTATTGGGCTGACAACGAACTATACAAAACGTCAGAGGCCTCAGAATCGGACGCAGAGAGCTTCTATGCGCTGGCTATGTTTCCCTACCCATCGGGCAATTTGCACATGGGCCATGTGCGGGTGTACACCATTACAGACGTGATTGCCCGCGTCCGTAGAATGCAGGGTTACCGAGTGCTTCATCCCATGGGGTGGGACGCCTTCGGACTTCCGGCGGAAAATGCGGCGATTAAAAATGGGACGCCCCCCGCTGACTGGACCCTTCAGAATATTGCTCAGATGCGATCGCAGCTAAGCGCACTTGGCATTTCCTACGACTGGAATCGGGAAGTCACCACCTGTCTGCCCAACTACTACCGCTGGACCCAGTGGATATTTCTCCAGTTCTTCGAGGCTGGGCTTGCCTATCAAAAAGAAGCAACCGTCAATTGGGACCCGATTGACCAAACGGTACTCGCTAACGAACAGGTCGATAGTGAAGGCCGCTCCTGGCGATCAGGGGCAAAGGTAGAACGCAAGCTATTGCGTCAGTGGTTCTTCAAAATTACCGACTATGCCGAGCAGCTCCTCAACGACTTAGATCAGCTTTCTGGTTGGCCCGAGCGTGTGAAGACTATGCAGGCCAACTGGATTGGTAAGTCGAAGGGCGCTCAAGTCACCTTTAAGACAGAATCGGGCGATGAGTTGGTTGTGTATACCACTCGCCCAGACACCCTTTGGGGTGCGACTTTTATGGTGGTTTCACCAGAGCATCCTTTAATAGGCAAGCTCACTACCCCAGAACAGGCTGCCGCTGTTCAAACCTATCAACAAGCCGCCGCTAACCTCAGCACCATCGACCGAACAGCAGAAGGTCGTGAAAAAACGGGCGTGTGGACTGGCAGCTACGCGATTAATCCTGTCAATGACGAGAAAGTGCCCATCTGGACTGCCGACTACGTGATGATGGACTATGGTACGGGCGCAATTATGGCTGTGCCCGCCCACGATCAAAGAGACTTTGACTTTGCCCGTAAGTTTGACTTGCCGATCAAAGTTGTTGTGCAGCCCGAAGGTGAGCCAAAAAGCGAATTGCTTGATGGCGATACCATGACAGAAGCCTATCCCCACGACGGCGTGATGGTGAATTCTGGGCCGCTGGATGGTGTGCCTTCAGGTAAAGGCAAGAAAAAGAGTGTTGGGCAGGCAATCGCCTACCTCGAAAAACAATCTATCGGCAACGGCACCACCAACTACCGCCTGCGCGACTGGCTGGTCTCTCGTCAGCGCTACTGGGGGGCGCCCATTCCCATTATTCACTGTCCCGATTGTGGCAGTGTACCTGTCCCTGAAGCCGATCTACCGGTGGAATTGCCTGCTAATGCAGAGTTCAGTGGTAAAAATGTTGCTTCTTTGGCAAAGTTTAAAGACTGGGTCAACGTGCCCTGCCCAAGCTGTGGTACGCCAGCACAGCGAGAGACCGACACTATGGATACGTTTCTCGATTCGTCATGGTATTTCTTGCGCTACGCTGATGCCAATAACGAAGAGATTGTTTTCTCTAAAGATCGCGTTAATGATTGGTTGCCTGTAGACCAGTATGTGGGCGGGATTGAGCATGCTATCTTGCACCTGCTGTACTCTCGCTTTTTCACAAAAGTGTTGCGCGATCGCGGCCTACTCAATTTCGACGAACCCTTCCAACGTCTGCTCACCCAGGGCATGGTTCAGGCCATCACCTACAAAAATAAGGAAGGGCAGTTCATCGTAAAAGAGAACATTGCCGACTTGAACAATCCCGTCGACCCAGACACCGGAGAAGTGCTCAAAGCCTCCTTCGAGAAAATGTCCAAGTCAAAATTCAACGGTGTCTCTCCCCTGTCAGTACTAGACAAATACGGTGCCGATACCGCTCGCATGTTCATTTTGTTCAAAGCCCCCCCTGAGAAAGACCTGGAGTGGGAAGATGCCGACGTGGAAGGTCAGTTCCGCTTCCTGAATCGCGTGTGGCGAGCGGTTATGGAATTTGCCAATTCTGACAATGCTAGTGCTGACAATGTCAGTGCGATCCAAGGCATTCCTAGCATTGAGCAAAGCAGCCTAAGTAAAGCAGACAAAACGCTGCGCCGGGCTACTCATACGGCCATTAAAGAAATTACCGAAGACATTGAAGGCAACTATCAGTTCAACACAGCCGTGTCCGAGCTGATGAAGCTTAGCAATGCCATTAACGATACCAAGGACAAAACTACGCCTGCCTTTGCAGAAAGCATTTGCACCCTAGTCAAGCTGATCGCGCCCTTCGCACCTCACATTGCGGACGAACTATGGTCATCGCTCGAAATAGAAGGGACTACAGGCTCTGTGCACCAGCAGCCCTGGCCACAGGTCGATGAGGTCGCTCTTATTGCGGACGAGATCACGCTAGTGATTCAAATTATGGGTAAAACCAGAGGCACCTTACAGGTTCCAGCAGGTGCAGACAAAGCTGCGCTGGAGACCTATGCAAAAGAATCTGACATTGCTCAAAAATATCTGGAAGGCAAGACAATTAAAAAAGTCATCGTCGTTCCTGGAAAGCTGGTTAATTTTGTCGCTGTGTAGGTGCCGCTATGTAGGTGCCGCTGTGTAGGTAACTGTGGCTGTGTAGGTAACTGTGATTGAGCATTATTTGTATTTTAAAAGACATTTGCAAAAACTTTACGAAACCTGCTGGGGCTCTGCGGGCAGATAGCTTCTCTATTCCTGGTAGAATTTGCGTAAATGTACACAACCGATGAAACGCTCTGTCCTTGATGGATTCATCTGGTTAGGACGGGGCTCAGCCCTGCAATCAACACTCACACAGGTTCAAAGATGGTTACGTTGACATCTTCGCAAGTTCAGACCGATGTCAGAATCGGATTGGGCAAAGTACTGCTGGTGGAAGATGAAGAACTCATCCGAGAAACCGTTGCGCTTTCTCTGGCCGACGAAGGCTTTGATGTTTGCATCGCCGACAATGGACAAAAAGCGCTTGAAATGCTGCTAGGGGACCCTAATAAGGGAACAGGTGAGGCTTCAGGTGCGATCGCAGATATCAGCTTAGTCATTCTAGATCTGATGCTGCCAGGCATGAATGGCCTAGATCTTTGTCGGTTAGTCCGTCATCGAGGGGTGGACATCCCGGTTCTTATTTTGAGTGCAAAGGGCACTGAAACTGATCGCGTGCTAGGCCTGGAAGTAGGTGCAGATGACTACCTGACCAAACCCTTTGGGATGCGAGAGCTGATTGCCCGGTGCCGGGCGCTGCTGCGCCGCTATCAATCTCGCAGTCAGCCCAACGAAAAATCTGTTTTGAAATTTGAAGAGATCGCCCTGCATACCGACGAATGTCGTGTGTTTCTTGCAGGCACAGAGGTCAATCTGTCGCCCAAGGAATTCAAAATTTTGGAGCTGCTCTTGAGTCAGCCCAAGCGCGTATGGTCTCGTAACCAAATTATCGATCAGGTATGGGGATATGACTTTATGGGCGATAACAAAACCGTAGACGTGCACATTCGCTGGCTGCGTGAAAAGCTAGAGGAAAACCCTAGTCAGCCGAAGTATTTGAAAACCGTTCGTGGCTTTGGCTATCGTCTGGGCTAAAAAGTTGCCGACCAAATTACCGGCCAAAACCAACTGATTTCTAGGCTAAAGGGCATTATCGCTGTAGAATTTCGACGGAGAAACCCAAACCCGTCCTTTCAACTGCCTGCTATGCCTGCCAAACGTCACTCGCCGCTTGCCCGTTTGCCCTGGTCATTATTTCCGGCGAGCATCGTTATTGCAGGGATCATCCTCACGCTGTGGCTACAGCGTTTCACCCCCAGCGGCGTTTTATTTAATGGTGGTGCGGGGCTTAACTCGCTGATGGTCCAGCAGCTGGCACAGCAAATCAGTACCGGTGATTTTCCTTTAGATGTGGCCCTCAACTTGTCTGCTGCCGACTGGGTGAAATCCGTTTGGGAGACAGGGCTGTATCCTTTTTCGCCGCCTTTTGTTTACGAAGTGGGTGCCCGGCACTTTACAGCCGCTTCCTTTATATTTCCGATTATTAGTGCGCCTTTCTATGTGTTGTTTGGCGATCGCGGCCTTTCTGTTATTCCGCTCGCTGCCCTGTGGCTCATCTGGTGCCGCTTCTGGCAAATCGGGCTGCGCGCAGGGTGGGGACTTGGCTCACTATGTATCGGGTTAGTCAGCCTAATTTTTGCCTCTCCGCTCACGCTGTATGGTGGCGTGTTTCTGGAATATTCCCTGGCTGTGGCGCTTGCCTTTTGGGGGGTTAGCGGCCTGATATTTCCAGAGGGCCTACTGCTCACCCGAAGGCAGTCGCTGGTCTGTGGTGTATTGATTGGGCTAGCCGTTTGGTTCAGGCCTGAGTTTTGGTGTTTGATGGCAGCTGTGAGCTTTTTGGCGCTAATTGGGTGGATGCTTCCGAAGTGGAAACTGGCTCCGACATTTAGCATTGATCAGGTGATTGTGTTGATTGGCGCCATGGCCTGCACAGCTGGCGTATTGCTTGCGATAAACTACGCAGTTTATGGCATTCCCCTGGGCATTCGCGAGCTACAGTTCCTCAGAAACTTGAGCGTTTCAGCACAATTACAGCAGGCTGGCACAGGCTATGCCCAAGTTGGGCAGGCCCTACAGCAGTACTTCCCAGTTATTTGGGTGGTGGCATTAGCGGCAATTTTTAGCCCTGAGCTAAAGCAGCGGACAGTAAAAATAAGTCCACTCAAAAATAATATGCTCAAGAATAAGAAAGGGCTTTATTTTGACCGACTAGGGTTGAGAAAAACAGCTGCCAGTATTTTGATGCCGGGCCGATTTGCACTAGCGCTGTGTTTGTTATTTGCAGTGGGTGCGGCGCTGCTTGCACCACCAGATGTGTTAGACAAGCAGTGGGGACCACGCCTGTATTTTATTTTGATACCGCTGCTGTCGCTGGTGTTGGCCGAACAGCTACGTCCAGATTTTTCCCGACTGTGGGGACGAAGATTAGTACTCGGCGGAATAGCGGTTGCACTGGTACTTGGCATTAAGCTGAATGTAGTCAATGGTGCGTTCAGTGCGTTTGAGCAAGGCAACAACACCTCGCTACGCGCCAACTATGAGATGACCGCACCTGCGATCGCCTCACTACAGGCAGACCCGCATGCATTAGTTGGCATATCCCATGAGTTTGTTGCCCAGCAGCTGTGGAGTGCCTTACCCGGTAAAACCTTTTTCTTGACTGAAACTATCGAGCAGGTCAAACAGCTTGCGGGTGCGATGGTGGAACAGGGTGAACGTGAGTTTTTGTACATGTGCTATCCCTACGAAGCGTGCAGTGTGCCTGAGGCTACCGGTAGTGAGCTCAATTTGGACGATGGCGTTCACACGCTGAATCTGATGTATGTAGACGAGTATGGAGCGTATCCAACCTATTCTGTTGAGATTGCCGAGATCGTTTCAATCAGCCCTGTTTCGGCCAAGTCTGTGATGGCAGCCACTGTTCCTAAGCGCGATCCTACATTAGGCCCTGAAATAGCGAAGGCTACAGTATCCTCCAATAAACTGGAGCCCAAATATTGAAACCTCAAAATTCTCTTGTTGGCAAGCTGAAAAATCTACCCCTAGGTCGTTTCTTACGGTTTGGTGTAGTCGGATTTAGTGGTTTGTTTGTTGACTTTGTTGTTTTTTACTTACTGCGCGAGGTCATAGGCTTGCCGCTGTATTGGAGTACCGCACTTTCTATTGAAGCTGCAATTATCAACAATTTTTTGTGGAACGATGCCTGGACGTTCGCTGATTTGGCTCAAAAGCAAAAAGGCTGGCGCGCTAGAGTGCAAAGGTTAGGAAAATTTAACGTTGTTTGCTTAATGGGTGCGGCACTACAAATCGGCATTATGGCTCTGCTGTTGAGGATTCCAGCCATTAATCAGTTGCCTGAGTTAGCCAGCCAGTTTACCGATGCTAGCTGGGCAGGTAAAGCGAATGAGTATGTTGCAAAGCTAGTTGCGATCGCCATCGTCATTCTCTGGAACTTTTGGGTCAACCTCAAGCTTAGCTGGCGTACGCCAGAGGATAGGGGATAGGGGATGGGGCAATGCTAAAGAAACTTCCCCTATCCCCTATCCCCCAATTTACTAACTTGCTTTCTGGTAAGGCTGTAGCTCAAACTGGTCAAGCTTCATGGTGCCAGTCAGCATTCTAGGCGCAGTAATCGCTTCAAAGCGAGTTTGCAAGAGCTGTTCAGTTTCATCCTTTAGGGTCGCCGCTGCTTCCGCCGTTTCAGGGGCTGCCCACAGCGGATAGTCCGCATGGAGCCAGACAACTGTTGAATAGTCCTTTGCAGCCAGTGCATTTTCCAATGAGTTCGTCATATCTGATGGCGCGGTTGCCAGGATATCTACCGTTGGATTATCTATGTAATACACCAGACGTAACACATACCCCCAAGCCCGCGAATCTAGGGCCACAAGGGTGGGGCTATCCGTGTCTGGCAGATAGGGAAGCACTTGGTGAAACATCTGGCGATCGCGCCGTCCGTAATCACCCACATTCACCAGCAAATAAACTGCCAAAATAGTCGCCGTTAGCACCTCTCGCCAACGACCTACCCCAAACTCTAACCAGGCAGCAATTAGCAAAATACAGCCTGGTAGCGCCACAATCGTAGAGCGTCCCCATCCAAAGCCCAGTGCATACTTGCCGGTTATTACATCAATCGTTAGGGCGATCGCCAAGGGCACTAGCCCTAAAATTGCACTCACCACCAGCACCTTGTACTGCCGTCGGCGATAAAGCGTCACCATACACACCGCTACAAAGCCAATGACTCCGCAGCCAATCGCCACCGCCGTTGGCTTAATTGATTCGCTTATTGGCTGCATCCCTGTTGTCAGGTGACCAAGCAAGAAATAGTTAGCCAGTGTTTGAGCAAGATCTCTGCCGTGGGCTAGCGCAGACTGAACCGGCCCGCCTGAAAACGAAATTTGATTGAATACGTCGCTGCGATTGTTAATTTGCTGGCGAACACCCCACACTACCCAGGTCATAAACTGTAAAACACCTGCTCCCAGGATAAGTCCGTTTCTAAACCAGTGCTTTCTATCCAAATACAGTGCCAAAGCAGCAAGTGCAAATAGCCAGTAAGCAAACAGATACTGAGTCATTAGACCGGCTGTAATCGAAACAATGACAGCGCATTTGAGTAGCCGAGACCTCCATAGACCGGTTCTGTTGCTGGCCGTTTCAGGTGTGGGATACGCCACTGATGATTGCAGTATCACGACAAAAGCAAGTCCGCTCGCCAATGCCCAAAACACCATATTGGCGTACATTCGCAAGTTCAAAGAATGAGCCAGGAAAAAAGGATTGAGAGACAGCAAAGTGGCAAAAATGAGCCCGCCCCGACGGCCCAAAATCCGACGGCCCAGCCCATACGCCAGCGCTAGCACCAACAAACTAATCAGCACTACCAAGCTTCTAAGAGCCGCTTCTCCATTTCCAAAAAGCCCCATCCATACGTGTTCACCCAGATAAAATAGCGGTGGATGTGGATCCCCTAGCGTTCCTTTAATCACGTTTTTGACGCCTTCGACCGCGTCAGCGACGCCCTGCGTGGCAGGAAGATCCAGTAGACCCTGGAAGTCTCCTACAGAAAATGGGACATTCTTTGGCAAGCGATAGGCATTCTTTTGGCCGGAGGACAATATTACCGACAGCACTTCGTCGTACCACAGCTCCCGCGTGCCCATCCACACAAATCTCAGACACACGCCTAATCCCAACGCGACGAATAGAAAAACGTCAAAGGCCGCAGGCGTCGTTTTTACCGTGTTGACATCTTGTGGACAGTTCGCTGTCGTTTCAGGCGAGTTAGGATCAGGCTGAGAAGATTGAGACTGAAAAGAATCACTCATGATAATTAAAAGATCCTAGGAGAAACGCGGGTTCTGTTGAAACGTCATGACCTGTGGCAGTGGTCGTCTGTGGTCACAGGCCGCAGCTCGACGCCATAGGTATCGCGAACAAGATACAAAGGGCGCCCTTTGACCTCTTCGTACACCCGGCCCAAATACTCACCTAAAATGCCCAGACTGACCATTTGTACCCCACCTAAAAACAGCACAGCAACCATGATTGAGGCATAGCCTGGTACGTCTATCCCCAAAAAAGCGGTCCGAAGGAACAGAAACGATCCGTATAAAAATGACAACATTGCAAACGTAATACCCACGTAGCTCCAAACTTTCAGTGGCGCCACGCTAAACGAGACAATGCCATCTACAGCGAAATTCCAAAGCCGCCAGTAGTTCCACTTTGTTTGACCGCTATGCCGAGGATCGCGGTCGTATAGAACTTCCGCCTGCCGGTAGCCTACCCAGGCAAATAGGCCTTTCATAAAGCGAGTGCGTTCTGGCAGCCGTACTAACACCTCTACCACTCGCCTATCTAGCAGCCGAAAGTCGCCCGTGTCGCGGGGGATGGGCACTTTGCTCATGCGGGCCATCACCCGGTAAAAGGCATCTGCTGTCCACTTTTTTAGCCAGCTTTCCCCCTGACGCGATCGCCGCTTGGCATACACCACGTCATATCCTTTTCGCCATTTTTCTACCAACGATCCAATAAGCTCTGGCGGGTCTTGTAAATCCGCATCGATAGGGATCACCGCGTTGCCGCAGGCATACTCAATGCCTGCACTAAGCGCTACTTCTTTTCCAAAATTACGAGAGAGCGCCACTACCTTGATGCGTTCGTTACGTTGCCAGTGCTCTCTCAGACATCTTAGAGTATTGTCATAGCTACCATCGTCTACGCAAACAATTTCATAGGGCAAGCCAATGTCTTCTAATGTTGATTCCAGACGTTTAAATAAGTAATCAACATTAGATTCCTCACAGTAAAGCGGGACTACGATAGAAAGCTCTATTGTATTAAGGGGGCTTGTCTCCATGTTCTTTTCGCTCATTTTATGAAGTCTTAATTACTTGTTTGTTGACGCTTGCTTACGACATTAACCCATCTTTTTGCTGCTCAACGCCCGACCAACCAACCAAGCACGAGGATTTTACCGAAGATTTTGCTTTTCTTTCGTCAGCCGAGACTATCTGCTATCGCCACCCCCGCTATGAACCCGTCGCTACTTACCTCACCGAAAGGCCCTCTGATGGTGCCGACTGCTATGCCAGCAGCCGATGAGACAGACTTATCAACTTTTCCACTGGCGTTCTCTTTGATTATTCCCACCTACAACGAAAGCGGTAATGCTGCCAAAATTGTTGGCCAGCTGACGCAGTTGCTCGATAGCTTTATCCCTGGTAATTACGAACTTATTTTGGTTGATGACGACAGTCCAGATTTGACCTGGAAGGTCGCTCAGAGTCTATTACCCATATATCCACAGCTTCGGGTTATACGTCGTCAGGATGAACGGGGCCTGGCTTCTGCGGTGATTCGAGGGTGGCAGGCTGCCCAGGGAAAATGTCTAGGCGTAATCGATGCTGATTTGCAGCATCCGCCAGCTGTTTTGACAAAAATGCTGAAAAAGGTTTTAGACGGGGCAGATTTAGCTGTTGCCAGTCGTTATGTGAAAGGCGGTGGGATCAGCGATTGGAATATTGTTCGGCGGTTTCTATCGCGCGGGGCGCAGGTGCTAGGCCTGACGATGTGTCCGGCAGTCGTGAAACGGGTGAGCGACCCTATGAGTGGTTACTTTGTCGTGCAGCGCAGTGCGATCGCAGGCCGAAAGATGAACCCGATTGGCTATAAAATCCTTTTAGAAGTGATTGGCCGAGGCAGCATTAGCGATATTGCAGAAGTTGGCTATGTTTTTCAAGCGCGTGAGGCAGGCAAAAGCAAAGTTACCTGGAAGCAGTACGTTGAGTATTTGGGACATTTGAATCGCCTGCGAATATCCATGGTCTAGGCTATTTTCTCTATCCTTTGTCCTCTATCAATGCCAGCAGGCTCAGCAGCTGATGCCGGTCAGGCGATATCGTGACGATTTGCTCTTTCTGACTTTTCCTGAGTCGCTTAAGTCGGTACTCTGCCTTCGACGCCAGAGAGCGACTGCCAATACAGACGTAATACACCAGCGTCAGCGGTCCTTTGGCTCTTAAATACTTTGCACCTTTTTTCCCTTGGGTATGCTCGGCGAAACGTTTTTCTACGTCGGTGGTGATCCCAGCGTAGAGGGTGTTTTGCCGAGTGCGGATTAGATAGAGCCACCATACAGAAATAGCTTGAGAATCAGACTGACTCATTGCTGATGTTGCTGAAGTGCTTTCAACGTCTGCAAGAGTGCTCCGAGCTGCTGCCGAATATTGTCGTGGGTATGTGGGGCGTCTGGGTGAGGTGGTTGGCCTAGTGGCTGAAAGTAGGGGCGATCGCCTGTAAGCTGACTCTCTGCGATCGCTACCTGACGGAAAAATTCGCAGAAGGTGGTGGGATCGCTCAACAGGTTTTCAATAATTTGCGCCAGTGCAACCAGCGGTGTATCTAGCTGGCGACTTACCCGGAGATCAGTGCTGGCCAACTGGCGAAGCGTTGTAGATAGTGTGCCAGTGGGCTCCTTGATATGGGTAGTGATAAATTGATTGATTTGTGTGAGTGCTCTGAGCGGTCTGGGAATAGCTGACTCGCCTTTCATAAAGCTGCCACCTTCGCGACCGATGGCTTCTGCTAGTGAGAAATTACGGTTAGCTAAGATTTCTTTTTGCAGTGCACGGTCTTGTAGTGCACGGTCTTGCAGCGCATGGTCTTGGAATACCTTTTCTGATTTGCCGGTGTGCCTAGACCTAGAGGGCGAGTCAGCCGTTCGAGTTGCTGCTGATGTATCATCCTTATCCCCACTAGCATCTGCTGCTACCAGTGCAGATTGGGATTGCCTACTGGCAAGCCATTGAAGTGCAGACAGTCGCCAAGCTGAAAGCTGACCCCATAAATGATGGAACCGTGAGTACATCGCTTAAGAATAGATCAGTTCCGATTCTGTGCAAAAGCTTTCTATCACTGTGCCAAGGGTTTGGCCATGCAGCTCGCAGATGTTGTTATGGTCTGCATCTGGTGCAATCCATAGCTGTTTACGGCTTTTTGTTGCTGCGAGTAGCTGACGACTCATACGAACGGGTACATCAAAATCTTGGGCGCCGTGAATGTACAGCACAGGTACTTGTAATGACTTGACCTTACTGAGCGAATCGAAGGGATGCTTTAGCAGCTGCTTGACGGGAAATAAGCGGTAGATTCTTTTGGCATCTACTGCGTCCTTCATAGTGGTAAAAGAGCTTTTGATGATGAGGCGGGCCATCTCGGGGTGCTGAATGGCCAAGTTAATAGCGATCGCGCCGCCCATAGAATGTCCACACACTGTAATCTGCTTGGGCGAAATTTGACGTATCTCGGTGAGGTATGCCCAAGCGACTTCTACATCTGCGTAGGTACTTTTTTCAGTTGGTGTAGACGCTGCCCAGTTTGCTTCATCCGCATCCATGCTCTGCCCGTAGCCGCGATAGTCGAAAGCCAGCACCGAAAATCCCAGCGCGTGATAGAAGCGAATTCGACTGAGATTGAAGCTGATGTTGCCATAGTTGCCATGACAAAATAGCATGACCTGCTGGCTACCCGGACAGGGAATCCACCAGCCGTGAAGCTTACCTTGGCCTTCAGGGCCTGCTGGAATCCAGACATCTTCGTAAGCCAGGCCTGCTTCGGCGGGTGAGTGGATTAAATCGGGGAGCGGGCGAAAAATCAACTTCTCTTGATACCTGTAGAGCGCGGCGCATATACCGGCATAGGCAACGACACTAGCCCCAGTCGCAAATAGTAAAGGCATCACAGCTTTGCTAGCTGGATTAGTCATCGCCATAGCAGTAGATAGTGGGCCTTCAGAGAAATTCATGTGTAAGGGCATTGAGGGATAGTGGGCTTCAATCATGACAAATGCAGCTGTGGGTTATGCTGCCTGACAATCAGCGTTGAACCTTCTAGAAAAGGTAAAAAGGTGCCAATTGGCACCTTTTTGGCATCACTGCAACATAAACAGCGCTAGTAAAAGCGCTCCGCTGTGATGATTGATAGCAATGTAACCAATTGTAAACGATTATTTACACAGCCACTATTTACGCAACCACTTGGAGGCGATCGCCCCAATCGCCGCGCCCACCAACGGATTGCTCAAAAACTTGAGCAACGCAGGCTGATCGGCAAGGACCTCATGAAAAATATCGGGGTGAGCCGTGTAAGCAAAAGACGCCAGCTTCCCGACATCATCCGCGTTCATTTTACGGGCTTTGTGGGTAGATAGACCCAGCTGACGCTCCAGGTCTTTTTCGCTGAGGCCGCGCTCTTTTAAATGCTTGAAAAATTCTCTGGCGACATCATCGCGCTGATTAGGCTTAATTTTTTCAATTGCCTGACGTAGCTCAGGATCCATTTGGGTAGCAGGTACCCGCTCAGGATTAAAAGAGCGCTTTAAAAAACCGTGGCGCTCATCACGAGAAGATCGATCGGCAAAATCATCAAAGCTGTTGTACTTTTCACCAATAGCATCATCGCCGTTTGGTTCAAGAATCTCTTTGTTGCCAGCAGCCAGATCTTTCATAATCTCGCGCTTGTACTTATCACTAGAAGACATGGGGGCTTACTCCAAAAAAAAACTGTTATCTAAACAAACCTGTTATCTCAATAAATTACAGGGCGTCGGCTAAGAAAAATAGCTAAAAGGGGTAGCTATGGGGTCGTGTATTCGACCTGGCTGGTTTGCGAGTCGTAGTCTGCGGTCAAAATCAACTCTTTATCAGGTGCGTACATCAAAACTTGCAGATCTTTATCAGGAAAACTTTGGCGGAACCCTTGTAGTAAAGATCTAGATAAATCTCTGACTTCGCTGGGATTTACCTCTTCAGAGATTACGACGCCTAGCATATTGTTGTCTCTGACATAGGCATCGGAAATGAGCCCCTGGGCTGCGCCAACAACCCAATCACCATATTCCTGTCCCTTGGCAGAGTTACCCCGCTCTAGCTGAGAGTAACCAACATTGGCTCCAGCAGGTGCACTCGTGGTGGTTGCCGATGAGCAGGCCGTCGTAGAAACAGTGAGTAGCAGCACCAGTGCTAGGGCCGAGAGCCAGCGACGAGCGCGTTGAAAGAAAGTCATGGCTTTTCCATGCCCCTTACTTAACGATAAAAGTATTGCAACATTAAAAGGGTACTGATTGCTTATATATATGGAACGATATCTGTAGTTTAGTTAACACTTTGCCTCATCCATTTGATTTAGATAGATGCTGATTATCTGTTTGTGAATGCAGGGTTTGCCAGTAGCGATAAGCGCTGTAGGCCATCGTTGTCACCCCAGCAATCAGTGCACGTTCATCGGCCTCAAAACAAGGATGGTGCAGAGGGTGATTCGGTCTGTCAGTAAACCCTACACCCAGGCGAAACATCGTACCTGGGGCAATATCGGTGAAGTTGGCAAAATCTTCTGCCCCCATTGAAGCATCGGCAATCCATTCAATGCGATCGCGTCCCAATGCTTCAGCCGCGCACTCAGCGACCAGGTGAGTCAAGTCAGCATCGTTTAGTACCGATGTGCAGCGGCGGGTGTAGTTTACCTGACAGGTTGCGCCGTGTAGCTCGCATATTTCAGTGGCGATTTTGGTAATCCAGTCTGGCAGCATCGCGTGTGTATCTTCGTGAAGCGATCGCACGGTTCCCGTTAGCCTGACCTGGTCTGCAATGACGTTTGACGCACGGCCACCTGAGATTTGTCCAATTGTAATCACCGCTGGGTGTAGCGGATTGATAGTACGGCTAATCGACTGCTGCAGCTGCGTAATTACCTGCGCCGCAATCCAAATAGCATCTACCGCCTGGTGAGGCCGAGCCCCGTGCCCCGATTCCCCAAAAATAACAATTTCCAAATCATCAGCAGCGGCAGTGAGCGCCCCTTGTCGCAGACCAATGGTACCCGCCTGAATACTCGGGAAAGTATGCACGCCAAAAATAGCGCTCACGTCTTTCATAACGCCATCTTCAATCATCCATCTGGCGCCTTGGGCTGTTTCTTCAGCGGGCTGAAATAAGAAGCGCGTCGTACTGGGAAATAGCGTCTCACGTTCACCTGCCAGCTCAGAGAGTACCATTGCAGTCCCCAGGCCCACCGTAGTGTGCACATCGTGACCGCAGGCATGCATAATGCCTGGGCTAGTCGATGTAAAAGGCAGATCGACTTTTTCAGCAATTGGCAAAGCATCCATATCTGTACGGATTGCTAATACATCGCCGTTGGGCTTCCTATGACCCTTCAGCTCTGCGACTACACCGGTTTTCCCGACCATTTCTTGAACCTGATACCCACAGGAAGAAAGTACGCCCGCAATATAAGCAGCTGTTTTATATTCCTGACCGCTGAGCTCTGGATGCGCGTGTAAATGACGGCGAATCTCGATTAGCCGAGGTGAGAGTTTAGCAGCGATTTTTTGAATTGTAGGGAGCATACAGAAATAACAAGGGCAAGAGATGCTTCATTTTAAGCAGAAAAGCAGTCGAAATAGCGCCCAAAATGCCTAAAACAAAGGCACTCGAGACCCGCTCAACCATTTTATACAGACTCAAAACTTTAAAGAAGCCGATATGTCCCGGTTTATCCTGGCTATTGATCTTTTTTCCTAAAATGCGGATGAGATCACTGACATACTTGCGTAGCATATTTTACACGCTGACTTTTTAGAACGCTTTGTGCTCAATTGCACATTAATACGTTGACAACCTATTGCAGCTGATGGCGCGCACATTTTGTTTGCTGATGCTTAAGAAAAATCAAAGAAATGCTTCAGATCACTGCCAAATAAGCAATAGATACTTCTAGAAATCTGTTCGATAGTTTTTCCTGAGCTTAAAAGGCTAGTTGATATCAAAAATAGTTATTCAATCAACACATAAGCCCGCTTCATGATCACAGCTTCTTTACAACCGCTGTAATAGCTGGTACGAGAGGGGTTTGACTATTTTTGTAATGGAATTTAGAAAATTTACAAGGTTAGAAATTATAAAGAAATTATTTAATTTATTTTTTGTATATAAGCTCACAAAACAATTGATATGTATATGTTTAAGAGGCCTTTAAGGGGTCATGACTAAGTAGTTTTACGTAGCAATCAGGCAGAAAAGGGGTTGAAATTACTGATGAGTCCTCAGTAGCATCACAGGTATAGATTTTTTCTCAAAAATACTACCTGACGATCTCTTAAGGATCGTCTTTCTCAGATTATCTCCACCTTTAAATTACTTTGTCGATATCATGCTTCGTCTACCTGAAAATCATTTACCTGAAAACAAGACCAATAACCCCGTCGCTTTATTTCCTGTTTCATTTCCTGTTCTTAAGTCTTTTGTATGTAAGTCCAACCTTGAGGAAGAAGAACGCTTTGCTGTGGCCTGGGCAACCCTGCTGCTGACGACAATGACGACGGGGGCTTTGACCCTGGGTGCTCAAGGTGCGATCGCTCAGACCACGCCTCGGCCCACTACACAGACATTTATTACCCCTCGCGGACAGCTCACGTACGATTCGGAAGAAGGGTCTGTTGAACTAGACAACAACAGCTTTGACCTGAGGACAGGTGAGCTCACCAATACGTCCAACATTCCTCTCCCCGATGGGCTACCTAGGGAAACCCGCGAGGGCCAGGCCATTCCAGTGATTGAGGACGGTAGGCTAGCCCCTAATACTATTGAGCTGACCACTGACATTAACTACATTCGCAACGCTCTAGATGAAGCCCTGAGTGAAGCCCTAAATGAAAATAGAGAGACCACCTACAGGCTGAGCGAAGATTCGCTAGAGCTAACAACACAGTTTGAGCTAAGACAACGACCGGGCTCGCATGCTTATGGTGAAGGCATTGAAGTTATTGTGACAGAGGGTGAGGCGGAAGAGGTTAGAAGCCAGTCAGCCTTTGTGCGCGGCGGTGTGGTTACAAGAGGGGCTGACGGCGAAGCTTTACCTGTGTCTAATCAGGTACGTGTGACCTACGGAGCCGATGAAACCGTTATTTTGCGACCGCTTAACATACGCCGGAACGGTTCTGAACCTTCAGAATCAGGAATCTATTTCAATCAGGACGGAGAGTTTGTTGTTGAGGATTTACAAAATGGCGGCGATCGCGATTTTGACGATGGCAATTATTTAGAGTCTTCCAGTGGTAGAGGTGAAGCTGACCTGGTTGAAAGAGCCATAGAAGTTACCCGCAGAGATCGAAGAATCGATACCCCACTCGACCCTGAAATAGAAACAGAAGAAACAGAGATTGGTCGCGAGATCATTAGCACAACCCTAGAAATGGACGGCCTCTCTGAAGAGATTGTGGACTGGGGTAGCGTAGAAATTACTGAAACCAACTCGACTCGACTGGGTCACGCTACAGGAGCGCGTACCAGTAATAATGAGCTGCTGGTGTACGACCGTTATGCAGCTGCAAATCAGGCCAGAGCCGGTAGCGATGGACTCAGCTACACCGGGCAGCTGGCTCCGTTTGCCAATAATCCCAGCGTGCCGCCAACGCTGCTGACTGGCAATGTCACGTTCGATCCTTTTGCTGGCAATAACGAGGCAGGCTTGACCACAACAGTTGGCATTACCCAGTTCCTAACCCCCACTCATCGGATTGCAAGAGATATTGCAGGTAAGGAAATTGTTGCCGAAAATGGCAGTAGCCGTCGCCTGTTAGAGCCGACTGGCCTGTTTACCAATCGTCGCTTGGTAGGCTATGTACCGGCTGAGCCCGACGAGCAAGTCTTTAGCGATCCGGTGACGCCAATCAACGGTATTTTCGAGCTGCCGATGGGTCAGCCAGTGGTGGTCGCACCGCCTGAAGCCGATAAAGTTGGCAGAGGAAACGCCGCCTATACAGGCAACGTGGGCGGTTTGCTGATTGAGAATACCAGCGGAGCGATCTCTTTTGTTCCGCAGTGGAACGGCAATGGCTATGCCCAAGAGCCCCTGTCGCTGGGAACCGACGAAGCCCGACGACTGATTTACGCACTGGTTCCACAGCAGCCGGGGCAGGCACTTCAGCTAGGCCAAACCTACGATGTCATCAATGGCATAGACAGCTACTTGATTGCTGACGGTGGTTTCACTATTATTTCTGCCGATCGTCAGCCTGAAAATTTCCGACAGGAAACAGATGGAGTGTATGCGGTTGAGGACACCCTTGCCAATCGGATAAACGCAGCCACCCCTATTTTTAACGGCGTTCCTGGCCTGTATGCCGAACAGTTTGGTGGGGTGCCGGTCCCTACGTACGACGTTGATATTGCGACTGAAGCAGATGCCAGAGTGGGTAACACGCTTTACCCGCTCGAATCGGTTGTGGGAGCGCCAGGGCAAGGTGGCTACACAGAAACAACAGTCGCTGCCGGGTTTTATCTGGGTGGCTCACTAACAGGTGGCCTAGGCAATCAGGAAAAGGTCACGACTACTATTGAATCTGACATGTCAATTCAGCTAGATGAGCTGCGGATTCGTAGTCGCATTGATACCTTTGAAATTCCTCGTTTTCGTACTGAAACGGCAGTTATTGAGACCACGACTACCACGCATCAAGCTGGGACGGCGCGGTTTCATATCAATGAACGCGGCGAGGTAGTCAATGCAAGATTTTT
This sequence comes from Cyanobacteria bacterium J06581_3, assembly GCA_038531675.1. Taxonomy (GTDB): domain Bacteria; phylum Cyanobacteriota; class Cyanobacteriia; order Phormidesmidales; family Phormidesmidaceae; genus Phormidesmis. The sequence continues at coordinate 122,271 of JBCBBK010000002.1, read as the reverse complement.
AGACGGTGAGGTGCTTAGTGTTGATGTAAACGAACAGGAAATAAGCCGGACACAAGAGGGCATAACACGCGGCGATCGCCAACGGATAGACAGGGTATTCAAAGACGAGTTTGAACCTGTGAGCTCGGAGGTGATTATGGGTGACCAGAGCAGTGAGCGCGAGCGTGAGACCGCTGCGAACTTTGCGCCTGTAGAAGGAGAGTTAGCCCTAGGTGGCCTCTTGAACTTTGGCAATACGCCTTGGACCCCAGCGGCAAATACGCTGCGAGCCGAGCTATTTGCGAGAGACACCGTGTTTGGTCGCAGCAGCGGCTCTGCGGAAGTTGGCTGGCGGGCAGAGGCGGTGTTCCATCCCTTTGGAGAATTGCAACGCGAGGCCTTTCAGTACGATCAGGTGGGCAATGTGGTGCCGGTGTACCAGACACGGCCACTGATAGACGCCAGCACTGGCAAGCAAATTATGGAAACTGTGGCGGGTATAGGCGATGCGCTTGTGGAGGTACCAGTGAATGCATTTGCGACTGATGAGTTAGGCGATCGCATCCCTCAAATGGTGGGCACAGGCACGCCAAAAGGCCCGGGTGTATACCTGCGGTTAGAAGACGCCTTTGACGATGGTGAAAGCGTCTTGTTTGCTGGGGGACTACAGTTTAGCTTCTAGCTAGGCCAGCTGATGCTATGGTTTCAACACAAGCTGCAATTAATTGCAGCTTGTGTTGAAACTGGCGATCGCTCATTTTTCATGTCCCAGATTACGCATCTTATCTACGATTTCGACGGACTGCTGCTAAATACTGAGCCGATTTACTGCGAAGTTAACCAAATTATTGCCAATCGCTACGGGAAGACGTTTACCCGCGCAATCCATCGCAAAATTATGGGCCGTCAGGCGATGGACTGCGCCCGAATATTGGTAAAGGAGTTGGATTTGCCACTGAGCGCTGAAGAGCATTTGCAGGCGCGTAATGAGCTGATTTTTGACAAGTTGCCTATGGCTAAACCCATGCCGGGTGCCCAGATGATAACCACCCAGTTTTACAAAGCAGGGGTGCCTCAGGCGATCGCCACTAGCTCTGCCTCTATTACCTTCCACAAAAAAGTGCGCCACTACCAGGACTGGATTGCCCAGTTTCAGGTACTGGTGCTAGGTGACGATCCGGATGTAAAGCAGAGCAAGCCTGCCCCAGATAGCTTTTTGATTGCGGCCAAGCGACTAGGGGCTAATCCTGCCCACTGCTTGGTTTTAGAAGATGCCCCGGCAGGTATTAAGGCGGCAAAGGCGGCAGGTATGTTCGCGGTTGCAGTACCAGCGGCTCATATGGAGCGATCGCTCTACAGCGAAGCCGACGACATCATAGAAAGCCTCCACGCGTTCGAGCCCCAGCGCTGGGGCCTGCCACAATGAGCTATAACATCAGTAGCGCATGGAACTTTGCATAAAGTTCGCACGTTAAGGCTTTTTTGATCGCTTACATAAAGTAACTATCTATACCCTTATCATTCAGAAGCCTCAGTGAATACAACAATATAAGAACGGTGCACGAGACAACAACGAAAGCGCCACACTGCAAGGCTTTTGCCTTACTGTCTATACTCTTTTGAGGCTATAGAAAATGCGTTCAGCTGGGTTTGTATTGTGTTCTTGTGTACTCGTACTGATGTTCCTGATAATTTCACCCATATTTTTCAAGTCATTAGACAAATCATTGGATTAAGTCATTAGGTTCAACGCACTGACAGCGATTTTCGCATTCTTTGCACAATTGATAGTTTCATATCTTGAGTAGGTTTATTTTCCCCAGAGGCTAAGCAGTCTCTGGGGATTTTTTTGCCTTGACTTTGGGGGACTCCACTTCGAGGCGCTCACTGGCGCTTATGTTAAATAATCTTGCAAAGCCTTCACCGTAATCTGATGATCGCGCAGTGAGCGGATCGCAGCAATGGTAGCCTTTGCTCCAGCAATGGTTGTAATGGTTGGAATCTTATAATTCAAAGCAGTTCGGCGCAGAATCCGATCGTCCTCTTGGGCTGTTTCACCGATGGGTGAGTTGATGATGAGCTGAATGTCCTGATTTTTGATTGCATCGCCTACGTGGGGGCGCCCCTCGTGAATTTTTAGGATGCGCTCAACTGTAATGCCCGCTTCACTAAGCGTCTGCTGAGTGCCGCTGGTGGCAATGAGGCTAAACCCAGCTTCGGCAAATTCTTTGGCAATGGGCACAACGGCTGACTTGTCGCGATCATTCACCGAAATAAAGACTGTGCCCGATTTGGGGAGCATTTGCCCTGCCGCTAGCTCTGCCTTGGCATAGGCCTGGCCAAAGCTCGTGTCGATGCCCATAACCTCGCCTGTAGAACGCATTTCTGGGCCGAGTAATGTATCTGTGCCTGGAAACTTGTTAAATGGCAGCACTGCCTCTTTTACCGATACATGAGAAGGCACAATCTCTTCGGTTAGCCCCGCTTCGGCCATGGTTTTTCCAGACATGACCCGGACGGCAATTTGTGCTAACCGAGCGCCAGTGGCTTTTGACACGAAGGGAACCGTGCGTGAGGCGCGAGGGTTGGCCTCGATGATGTACACCTGATCACCCTGAATCGCGTACTGAATGTTCATTAGCCCCACCACATTTAGCCGCTTGGCCAGCTTGAAGGTCCAGTCGCGAATAGTGGCAAGGGCAGTGCCTGAAAGTGTGACCGTCGGTAGTGAGCAGGCCGAATCGCCGGAGTGGATGCCTGCCTGCTCGATATGCTCCATAATGCCGCCAATGACGGCAGTGCCGTTCTGGTCGCAGACTGCGTCTACATCGACCTCAATCGCATTTTCCAAGAATTTATCGATCAAAATTGGATGATCGGGCTCCACCTGTACAGCTGTCGTCATGTAGCGCCCCAGGTCTTGATCGGAGTACACAATTTCCATAGCGCGACCTCCCAGCACGTAGCTGGGCCGAACGACGACCGGGTAGTCGATTTTTTGAGCAATGGTTAACGCCTCTTCGTTGCTACGCGCCAGCCCGTTGGGAGGCTGACGAATGTCTAGCTCTCGCAGCATTTGCTCGAAGCGCTCGCGGTCTTCGGCGGCGTCGATGGAGTCGGGTGAGGTGCCCCAAATTTTGGTTTTGATCGGCTCGCCAGCGGTGGTTTTGGCGTCGGTTTCTAGATATTTTTGGAGTGGGATTGCCAGTTTGAGCGGAGTCTGTCCACCAAACTGCACAATCACGCCGTCTGGGTTTTCGGCCTCAATGATATTGAGGACGTCTTCCCGGGTGAGGGGCTCGAAGTAGAGGCGATCGCTCGTATCGTAGTCAGTCGATACCGTCTCGGGGTTGGAGTTGACCATAATGGTCTCATAGTCATCATCTTGCAGGGCAAATGACGCATGGCAGCAGCAATAGTCAAACTCAATCCCCTGACCAATCCGGTTTGGCCCGCCGCCCAAAATCATTACCTTGCGGCGATCAGACGGCAGCACCTCACTTTCTGTTTCATAGGTGGAGTAGTAGTAGGGCGTCAGCGACTCGAACTCCGCTGCGCAGGTATCTACCATTTTGTAAACGGGAACAACCTCTAAAGACTTGCGGTACTGGCGGACGGTGTTTTCGTCTGTCTTGGCGGCAAAGGCAATTTGGCGATCGCTAAAACCCGCCTGCTTAATCGCCAACATCTGCGCCTCATCAATATCCTTTAGGGGCGTGCGCTTAATAAATTTCTCGATGGTCAGCAGCGACTGAAGCTTATCGAGAAACCAGGGGTCAATGGCTGTAAGCTCATAGATTTCTTCGACGCTGAGCCCTAGCTGCATCGCATGGCGAATGGCGAAAATGCGCTCTGGGTGGGGGCGACGCAGGTCACTGCGAACCTGGGAGAGGGTGGGAAGCTTTTCGGCCTGGTCGCAGCCCCAGCCTGCTCGGCCTGTTTCAAGCGATCGCAGCGCCTTCTGGAAAGATTCTGCAAACGTACGGCCTATCGCCATCGCCTCGCCTACCGACTTCATTTGCGTGGTGAGCGTGGGGCTTGCACCTGGAAACTTCTCGAAGGCAAACCGGGGCACCTTGGTCACCACGTAGTCAATGGTGGGCTCAAAGCTAGCAGGCGTTTTCTTCGTAATATCGTTAGAAATTTCGTTTAGCCGGTAGCCCACCGCCAGCTTGGCTGCAAACTTCGCAATCGGGAAACCCGTCGCCTTCGAGGCTAGCGCCGACGAGCGCGAGACTCGGGGATTCATCTCAATTACGACCACATCACCATTATCCGGATTCACCGAGAACTGAATGTTAGAGCCACCCGTTTCTACACCAATCTCGCGAATAATTTTAATCGAAGCGTCTCGCAGCCGTTGATATTCTTTATCAGTAAGCGTTTGCGCCGGGGCTACCGTAATCGAGTCGCCCGTGTGCACACCCATCGGGTCAATATTCTCGATAGAGCAAATAATCACCACGTTGTCGGCCAGGTCCCGCATCACCTCCAGCTCGTACTCCTTCCAACCCAGCAAAGACTGCTCGATTAGAATCTGCGAAACCGGACTGGCATCCAGACCAGAGCGAGAAATCGTCTCAAACTCTTCCTGGTTGTAGGCAATGCCACCGCCACTACCGCCCATCGTGAACGCCGGGCGAATAATTAACGGGTAGGAGCCAATTTGCTCACCAATCTCTTTGGCCTCGTCCATGGTCTCGGCCAGGCCCGAAGGACATACACCCACGCCAATTTTTTCCATGGCTTCTTTGAAAAGTTTGCGATCTTCCGCCTTTTCAATTGCATCAAGCTTGGCACCAATCAGCTCTACGTTGTGCTTTTCTAGCGCACCGTTTTTGGCCAGCTCCACAGCCAGGTTCAGAGCCGTCTGCCCACCCATAGTCGGCAGCAGCGCATCGGGCTTTTCTTTCGCAATTACCTGCTCTAGCAGCTCAGCTGTCAGCGGCTCCACATAGGTCCGATCTGCAGTTTCTGGGTCCGTCATAATCGTCGCCGGATTGGAGTTCACCAATACGACTTCGTACCCCTCTTCCCGGAGCGCCTTGCACGCCTGAGTTCCCGAATAGTCGAACTCACAGGCCTGACCGATGACGATAGGACCAGAGCCAATCAGCATTATCTTTTTGAGGTCACTTCGACGAGGCATAGGGCACTAATAGCTGCTTGCAACAAATCCAAATCATTCTATAAGCAAATGGTCTAACGGATTTGAGTGTTTGGATACTAGCGGCGCGCCAAAGCCTAAACTTTGCCTGAGTTTTCTTTGACGGAAACCACGAATCAGCAATCGTTCTCAACAATCAACCCAGTCAGTTTTCCAAACTGTACTGCTTGCAACTTATCCGCTCCCGGTCTTTAATAGTAATAATTGTCAACAAAGATATTCCGTGATTTATGAAAAGCAAATCAGAAGTAAGGGCTAGTCAATCCACTGTTAGTGTCAGCCGTCTGAGCCGTCGCCTGGCGCTTTCGCTGGCCCTTGGCACGTTATCTGCCGGTGCTGTTGCCTGCGCGGGCGGCACCGGCGGTGATGCGCAGGTGGTGAACTTGTACTCAGCTCGCCATTATGATGTGGACGAAGCGCTGTATGACGCCTTTACTGAAGAAACGGGCATTGAAGTCAATGTAATTGAGGGTAAGCCCGACGAGCTGATTGAGCGGATTAAGAACGAAGGTGAGCAGAGTCCGGCAGATGTATTTGTTGCGGTGGATGCCGGACGACTGTGGCGAGCACAGGAGGCGGATATTTTTCAGCCAGTGACCTCTGAAGTACTTGATAGTCAGGTTCCTGAAAGCTTGCGAGAGCCCGGTGGACTGTGGTACGGCCTAACAACTCGGTCGCGCGTGCTGGTATACAACACGGAGGCTATTCAGCCGGAAGCACTGTCGACTTACGAAGACTTGGCCGATCCGAAGTGGGAGGGGCGCGTGTGTGTGCGTAGCTCTGAAAATGTGTACAACCAGTCGCTGTTGGGCTCCATGGTGGAGTCAATCGGGGCGGATGCCACTGAAGCCTGGGCAGAAGGGCTGGTTGCTAACTTTGCTCGGCAGCCAGAAGGTGGGGATATCGATCAGATTAAGGCCGTGGCTGCTGGTCAGTGTGATGTGGCTATTGTGAATCACTATTACTGGGCCAGACTGGCAAAGTCTGACGATGAGGGTGATCTTGATGCTGTTGCCAAAACAGACGTGTTTTTTCCGAATCAGGGTGATCGCGGTACCCATGTCAATATCAGTGGCATCGGCCTAGTTAAAAGCGCGCCTAATCCAGAAAACGGTATTGCCTTCATGGAGTTTTTGGTCAGCCCTGATGTTCAAGCCGTCTTTGCCCAAACCAACAATGAATATCCTGTGGTTGAAGGCGTTGAGCTAGATCCGATTGTCGCTGAGCTCGGTGAGTTTAAAGTTGATACGACTAACGTGAGTGCGTATGGTCGTAACAACCCTGAGGTCAATGAAATTGTTGACAGGGCTGGTTGGCAGTAAGCAACACGCTGTTAAAACTATGCTTTTTACCCTTCCTGACCTGCTGACGCCATTAGCTGTGGCCAGCTTGCGCGATCGCCTCCAAACCCTGGAATGGATTGATGGGGCATCTACCGCAGGCTGGCACGCCAAAACGGTCAAGCAAAATCAGCAGCTAGCGTCCAAGCCAGCTGCACCGCTAACAAAAGAAGTGAGCCAGGCGCTGCTTGCTCATCCGCTTTTCCAGGCGGCAGCACGGCCCAAGTCCATCCAGTCATTACGATTCAACCGATATACAGACGGTATGGCCTATGGCCGCCATACCGACAATGCCATGATGAATGGTGGGAGGACCGATCTGTCCTTTACGCTTTTCCTCAGCGATCCAGAGGACTACGAAGGCGGTGAGCTAATTGTAGAAAGCGTCGATAGCGAGCAAGCCTACAAGCTGTCCGCTGGGTCAGTGCTGGTGTATCCCTCTACCAGTCTTCACCAAGTTACTCCGGTCACCCAGGGCACCCGCTGGGCCGCAATTGGCTGGGTGCAAAGCTACATTCGCCATGCCCATCAGCGAGAGCTGCTGTTTGAGCTGGACACTGCCCGGCGATCGCTCTTTGAAAAATACGGCAAAACCGACGAATTCGATTTAGTTTCAAAAAGCTTGAGTAATCTGCTACGCCAGTGGGTTGAATAGGTTTATTAGGAATTAATCCAGGCTGTCATTGACATATAGACATATAGTAGTAACTAGCCATTATTGAAAACGATATGCAATAATATGTCGCCTTCTGCGCCCGTTCTTTCTTGTCAAAACATCACTAAGCGATTTGGTGCCCGCCAAACTCCGGCGGTTAATCAGGTTAGCTTTACCCTTTCCGAAGGCGAACTCCTGGGCCTCTTAGGCCCATCTGGCTGTGGAAAAACGACGCTACTAAGACTGGTTGCTGGCTTCGAGCAGCCAGAGGGCGGAGACATTACGCTGGCTAATCAGCAGGTATTTTGTGCTGGCCACTGCGTGCCCCCAGAGCGCCGGCAGGTAGGCGTTGTATTTCAAGACTATGCGCTGTTTCCTCATCTGAATGTAGAAGATAACGTCTCTTTTGGGCTCAAGCAGCTGAGTCGACGGGGACAGCTACCCAAGCAGCAAATTCGTATCCTGACTAGGGAAGCCATTAACCTGGTTGGGCTTTCTGGCATGGAAGCCCGCTATGCCCATGAACTATCGGGCGGCCAGCAGCAGCGCGTTGCCCTGGCTCGTGCGTTGGCCCCCAAGCCTCCGCTGATTCTGCTCGATGAGCCATTTAGTAATTTAGATGTGCAGGTTCGCCTGTACCTGCGACAGGAAGTACGCGACATTCTCAAAAGCATCGGCGCATCTGGGATTTTTGTAACCCATGACCAGGAAGAAGCACTGTCGATCGCTGATAAAGTGGCCGTCATGCAAAACGGTCATTTGGTGCAACTAGATCCCCCAGAAGACATTTATCAGCAGCCCGCCTCACGGTTTATTGCAGAGTTTGTGACCCAGGCGAATTTTGTCTCAGCGAGCTGGCAGCTGGGTAAATGGGAAACGGAGCTAGGGCCTATTCCTGATGTGCATCTGTATGACCAGATCGATAGCGGCGAGCTGATGATTTGCCAGGAAGATATTCACCTGGAGAAAGACGTCGCTGGAGACCTGATGATTCGAGGTCGTCAGTTTTTGGGACGAGAGTACCAGTATTTAATTGAGCTGCCTTCCTCACGGACGTTGAAGGTTCGTACGGCAGCGAGTCAACGGTTTGATATTGGCGATTGCGTCTGCGTGCGAATCGATCCTGAACGAGTGCGCTTGTTTACAGACAGTGGGGATGCGATCGCCAAACAGCAGAAAAGCCTGCAAGCCAAAACAGTATGAGACCGCTTGCAGGTTCATCATCTGCTATACAATGCCTCTGAGCTTGAGGAATTCGACCTCGGAATTCAACCTTGGAATTCAGCCTTGAAAGCAGGTAGGACAGTATGGTCAGACTTATCGATGCGATCGCGCAAAAAATAACTCGCTGGGGCCAAAATCTACCCGCCGACTCTGCAAATGCACTGCAAATAGATCCTCAGGAAATCAACCTTCAGCAAATAGATCCTCGGCAGAGGGTAACAGAAGATTCTTTCTCTTTTCAGTGGCTGCTTTCGGCGATCGCCATCGGCATTACAACAGGTGCCCTGGGGATTCTGTTTGATTTGTCCTTTGCTGCGCTGATTTTCTCCAATAGTCTTTCCGGCTACTTGTCAGCAGGCATTGGCTTTATTTTGTTTAGCGCAGCGGCCACCCGTATCGCCATTGGTCTGATGAGTTCATTCCCCGGTATGGTTGCTGATCTCGCCGGTATCCCAACCGCCATCCTGGCCTGGAGTACTGGCATGGTCATTCGCCAAATGCCCACCACGGTTTCTTCGACAGAGCTGTTGATAACCGTGATTGTCACCATTGCGCTGACCTCTGCGCTGACAGGCATATTGCTATGGCTCCTGGGGGCCTTACGACTAGGCAGTGTAGTTCGGATGTTACCAGAAGTTGCCATTGGCGGATTTATTGCAAGTAGTGGCTGGCTTTTGGTAAAAGGCGCATTCGAAGTATTTACCGATGAAATTCTCACAGGGATTAGTCCATGGGGGATTTTTCAAACGCTTGTTGCGCTTGATCCTATGCAATGGGTCCCAGGACTGTTGCTAGCGCTATATCTGATGGTTGTCGCTCGTCGCTATCCTCAGTTTTGGGTGATGCCCAGCAGTTTGGCCGCAGCGATTGGCATTTTTTATGGGGTGCTGGCGCTGATGGGAACGTCTGCGACAGCGGCCAATGCACAGGGCCTGACGCTGGGCATTCCGCCGTTACAAAATACCTGGCAGCTGTTGAGCTGGTCAGATTTATCGCAAATACATTGGGATGCGATCGCCAGTCAGTGGATGTGCTCTGGTACGGTAAGCGTCATGGCTGCCGTTCTATTGTTGATGAATGTAAAAGGATTAGAGGTAGTACTCGCCAAAGAAATTGATATTAACCACGAGTTAAAAGTGGCCGGTAGCAGCAACATCCTCATGGGTCTGGGGGGCGGTATTCTGTCTTTTCAGTCTTTTGGTCGCTCGGTTATGGCCTACAACATGGGCGGGCAGTCGCGCTTGGTGACACTTGTTGGCGGCGCTACTTTTATCGGCTTGCCACTGTTGTTTTCTAGCTGGTTTACATACTTTCCCACCACGCTTCTAGGCGGCATGCTGCTGTATCTGGGGCTCTCAGCGCTATACGAGTGGGCGTACAAGGCTTACAGAAAACTCTCCATAATTGACTATGCCCTGGTGCAGCTAACCTGGCTGATATGCGCGGTAGTTGGATTTTTGCAGGCGCTTGCTTTGGGGTGGGCGATCGCCGTGATTCTAATGGTTTACAAAGCAACCACTTCACCGAAGCTTCACTAAGTTATCTTGATATTTCCATCGCAGTTTTTTATAAAGAGAGCATCGAACGTATGAGCCTTACACTAATAGTGAGCTAATAGAATAGTGAGCTGATAGAAATAGTGAGCTGATAGAAACATTTTTCAGACATCTTTCTAAGCCAGGGGCATTTCCATGCTGCAAAAAGAGTCATAAGCCAAAGAGTCATAAGCCAAAGAGTCATAAGCCAAAGAGTCATAAGCCAGAGGGTCATAGGCTTCTCTTTAATCCAATCAAATTGATCGATTGAAAACACCTTCCTGAAAATCTGGAGAAAATCACCGATGGCTAGAAATCACCGACTGATAAAGGCTGTGACAGGTGCTGCCATCAGCGCGGTAATGCTTGCTGGCATTGCACCGCTTAAGGCATTGGCGCAAGATTACAGCAGTATCAACATTTTTGGCGATAGCCTGGTAGATAGCGGCAATCTGTTTACCCTGACAGGCTTGCCACCCTCTCCGCCTTATGCTCAAAAGATTTCTAATGGCAGCATTTGGGTCGAGTCGCTTGCAGATGCCCTGGGACTTTCGCCTGCACTATCAGCAGAGGTCCTACCTGGTATTTCTGCTGGTGTGCTACCGCCTGCTGATGGCATCAACTTTGCACTCGCGGGCAGTCTCAGCTCTGATATCAACGTGGGAGGAGAACCGCTTACTGGCTTACAGCAACAAATTGCCGCTTACCAGGCGATCGCACCTCTCGCGCCACCAACGGCAGACTCACTCTTTGTGTTGCTAGCTGGTGGTAACGACTACAACCAAGCGCTCTTAGATCCAAACTTATTACCTACAGAGCTACAAGCGCTGCCTGATCAGGTTACAAACAATCTTACAGCTGCTGCTACCGGTCTGATCAACTCCGGTGCTAAGAACTTATTGATTGTGAATTTGCCGGACCTGGGAGAGCAACCCCTTGCCCAACAGCTCAATCTACTGGCACCTGAAAGCGATAAAATATTGACCCAGCTATCTACTGATCACAACAGCCTATTAGAACAAAAGCTCGCAGCCTTAGAAGCAGCTACAGGCGCTAACATCATAGGGCTAGACCTCAATGGTCTGGTTCAAAAGATTACCAGTGATCCAGCCAGTTTTGGCTTTACTAACGTTAGCGAAGCCTGCCTGACCAACGCTCAGCCAGGCTTTGTTTTTGAAGGCGTTTGTAGTAATCCCAATGAGTTTGTATTTTGGGACCAGACACATCCAACAGAGGCGGTTCATGATGAGGTTGCTCAGCTAGCGCTCGATGCGCTAATGCCCTCTGTCAATCCAGGTCAAACGCCCCAGGGCATCCCAGAACCTAGCGGCATACTCTCGCTAGGTTTGCTAGGTGGGATTGCGTCAATCACGCGCAAAAAAATCGCCTCCGCACGGGAAGCAAGCTAACGCACGATATGCATATGACTGGTACGTATACGACCGTAGCCACCTAGGCGTGAGAGAATACTAAGGACGATTGCCCTATTGCTTTCCCATGCCGCGTAGCCTTTTAGGAACCTATCTTCGTTTTTTGCGATCGCCTTCTCTGACCGATGAACCAGAACAGGTGTCTGGCGGAGAGGCGCTAAAGGCTACCTTGCGTCTTTATGCGCTGCATCTGCTAATGGTGATTGTGCTAGGTGGCTTCATTACGCAAATTTCTGGTATTGAAGACAGTCACCAGCTGACTCAAATCATCGAAAATATGTCACCAATTGAGCTGTTTGCAACAGTCGCCATCATCGGTCCACTGCTAGAAGAATGCATTTTTCGGCTGCCGCTACGTCCATTTGCGGTGAATATAGCACTTGCGCTTTCTTTGGTTGTACTGCTTGGCTTACAGCTGTTTTTACCAGCACCATCGACTCTGCTGGTTATTGGCACAGCCCTAGTTGCACTTAACCTGTATCTTTGGGCGCGCCGTTCAAGGTCAACGGTACTCAATGGTCTGTATACAAAATATCCGCGTATTATCTTTTATGTGATTGTGCTGTCCTTCAGCATTTTACACATCACTAACTTTGATCCAGCCGTGTGGGCGCTGGTTCCATTGCTGGTGTTACCTCAGCTCGTGATTGCGTTGTGGCTAGGGTTTGTACGACTGCGCTACGGGTTTGGATGGGCTTTCTTTGCCCACGCATTCCACAACGGTGCGCTGGTGCTGCCCGTGCTGTTTACCAAGCTACTCAGCTCCTCAACAATACTGAATATAGACGAGGTAGATCTGCGCAGCCTATCGCTTCCTGACACTATCCTTTTGGCTGGAATTGGGCTGTACAACATCGGGGGGCTGGTACTCGCGGCCGTTGTTGCCTGGGTTTTGATTAACGAATGGAAGCGGGCGCAGTAGGACAATTTGGTTATAAAAGCGATCTTCATCTGCTGGGCTATGCTGGTAAAAGGGCCTGAGACACAGCAGACCTGTTTGAGTAGATTTTACAAGTGAAGCGTAGGGCAATATGTCGGTGAAGTTCTCACAAGAGTTAATCGCGCTCCTGGAACGAGAACGTGATACACCGCTTACCCTGGCAGATATCCTGGCGGAGGCGTCTGAGCGGAGTTTTGCGATAATTATTGCATTACTTATTTTTCCTTTTTTGCTACCGATGATTCCAGGAGCAAGCTCGGTAATGGGCCCTGCTTGTTTGCTGCTATCGTTGCAAATGGCCTGGGGACGACGCATGCCCTGGCTACCGCAGCGGCTACTAAAATACCAGCTACAAGAAAAGTTCATCGACAGAGTGCTATGGCTAATTAGTCGAGCCGTCAAAATTATAGAAAAAGTCTCCAGGCCTCGCTGGGGGCGATTAACAGGCCGTGATTCTGTTTGGAGAATTAACGGTATTTGCATCAGCTGGCTGACGCTTTTGCTAATGCTGCCTGTTCCTTTTACGAATCCGATTCCCTCTGTTGGGATACTGCTGTTGGCGATCGCTATGATCGAAATGGATGGCCTGTTAATGATGCTGGGTTACTTTGTAGTCGGGCTGAATACAGCTTTATTTGTAGGGATTGCCTACGTTCTATGGCAGTCGTCTGAAATGGTACAAAGGGCGCTGTAGCCATGCATTCCAGGTACGAGGCATTACAACATCTCTAGTGGAATGGGTCTCGCCGGTTTCGGAAACGCTTTCTCCAGTCTCAGAAGTTCTTCCGCGCTCAGGGATATATCGAGTGCGGCGTAGTTCTGTTCTACATGCTCTATTTTACTAGCCTTTGGAATAACAACAACACCGGGTTGATGTAATAGCCAGGCGATCGCAACCTGCGCATCAGCGACCCCTTTCTCTTTTGCAATTTGCTGAAGTGCACCGCTATGTCGTGAGTTGCTTAGCAACCGTCCCTGCTCAATAGGCGAGTAGGCCATTACCGGTATGTTACGTTCCCGGCACCAGGGTAATAGATCAATCTCTATACCGCGACGGCTAAGGTTATAGAGAATCTGGTTAGTCGCGATCGCCTCTCCCCCGGGTACGTTCATCGCCTCGGTCATATCATCCACATCAAAATTACTAACCCCATAGTCGCGAATTTTGCCTGCGGCCTGAAGCTGTTGAAAAGCGGCCATAGTCTCAGCAATCGGGACATCACCGCGCCAGTGCAACAAGTAAAGATCGAGGTAGTCTGTACCAAGACGCGCAAGCGAGCGATCACACGCAGCAACAACCCCTTGACTGGAAGCATTATGCGGATAAACCTTGCTGACCAGAAACAGATTAATACGATCAGCAGAAGAAATAGCTTCAGCAACAACTTCTTCAGCGCCCCCTTCACCATACATTTCAGCCGTATCGATAAGGGTTAGCCCTAGCGACATCCCTCGGCGCAAGGCCGTAACTTCCGCTTCCTGGCGGCGGTGATTCTCCCCCATTCGCCAAGTCCCCATACCCAGTACAGGCATAGTGTGTCCAGAAGGTAGCTCAACAGTTTTCATAGGCATAGCAGTCTTATCTTTTCTGAAAATGGAGAGAGCACATACAGTATAATACCGACCAGCAGCCTGCTGTAGACCCTCAACACCAAACAGAATGGAAACTTTAGACTCTCTTAGATCTGGACTAGCCTCGGGTCGACTCAGCGGCTGCAAAACGCTCAAGCTAGCTGACGGGCTTACCGAATTTCCATCAGAGATTTTGGCACTAGCAGAGTCCCTAACTTTTCTGAACTTGTCTAACAACTCTCTTCGCGCACTCCCACCAGAGTTTGCTCAGCTCACCAAGCTTGAAATCGCCTTTTTTAACAACAACAAATTTGAGATTTTTCCAGAAGTTCTGGCACAGTGTCCGAAACTGTCTATGGTTAGCTTTAAGGCTAATCAACTCAGCACCATTAGCGATAAAGCACTCTCTCCTAACTTACGCTGGCTCATTTTGACCAACAACCAGCTCAGCACCCTGCCACCTAGCATTGGTAAACTGCATCGGTTGCAGAAGCTAATGCTAGCGGGCAATCGGCTGACGGACTTGCCCAAAGCCCTAGCAAACTGTACGAATCTGGAGCTAATTCGGCTAGCTGCTAACCAATTAAAACAACTACCCGACTGGCTATACAGACTGCCACGGTTGAGCTGGCTAGCCTATGCGGGGAATCCTTTTTGCGAGGCCATATCTAGGGAGCGGGTAGAGAAACGGGAAGTGCGATCGCTGCCTATCATCAGCGCCAAAAACCTCACAAGAGACAAAATTCTAGGCGAAGGTGCCTCTGGTATTATTTATCGTGGGAATTGGACGGCTCCTGACCAGCTGGCCGTGGCGAAAACAGTTGCACTCAAATTATTTAAAGGAGAAATTACTAGCGACGGCTCTCCCTTAGACGAAATGCAGGCCTGTATCGCAGCAGGGACTCATCCTAACCTGGTTAAAGTGCTAGGCAAGCTTGCATCTCCTAATGAAACGGGTCTGGTGTTTGACTTTGTTTCATCGGATTACGAGAACTTAGGCGAGCCGCCTAGTCTGGAAAGTTGCACTCGAGACATCTACAAGCCAGAGCAGTCTTTCACCCTACAGGAGATTTTGAAGATAGTGAGTGGGATGGCTTCTGTCCTAGCACATCTGCATCAGAATGGTATTGTTCACGGAGATTTTTATGCGCACAACATTTTACTCAATACCGAAGCACACAGCATTTTAGGTGATTTTGGTGCAGCTTCTTTCTATATCAAAGAACCGAAGATAAGCTCGCATCCACTCGAAAAAATAGAAGTACGGGCCTTTGGCTGCCTGCTCGAAGAATTGCTACTGCGCTGTACTGATAGAAATCAGATAGTGGTACAACAGCTCAGTAATTTGCAGCGACAGTGTGTGAGTCCGGCTTTGGCCGAGCGACCAACATTTGAGCATATTGTACAGACACTATCGCAGATATCATGAGTAGCTAGTGAACATCTAAAACTGAAAGAATCTCTAAGCTACGTAAAACTTAGTGACAAAATTTCTCGGTTCTAACCTTTTTAACTGTACGTAAGTGTATCAGTAAGATATGTACACTTTAGAGGCAGGGGTGCTTGCGAGCCCAAAAGATAGGAAGTCATGAGCATCTTGAATTTTGATACTAGTTTGGCCATCATTATTGGAATAGATGCGTATGCAAATGGGATTACTCCCCTGCGTACGGCCGTTAACGATGCAAGAGCAATCGCCCACAGCTTAGAAAAAGAACATGGCTACGAGGTCATTTCTCTTATCAATGACGAGGCCAACTTGGCCGCGCTCAAAACACTCACTCAGGTCACACTGCCTCAGGCATTGTTGGATAACAGTCGGTTGCTGCTCTATTTTGCTGGGCACGGCATCGCCCAAGACGGCGACGATGGTCCAGCAGGCTATCTGATTCCTGGTGATGCGACATTAGGAATGACCAATAGCTACCTACCAATGGTAGATCTGCACGATGCGCTAGTTGCGTTACCCTGTCGACATTTTTTAGCGATTCTAGACTGTTGTTTCGCTGGGGCTTTTCGCTGGTCTAGCACTCGCGATATTAGCTTTTCACCCGAAGTCATCCATCAAGAACGCTTTGATCGCTTTCAGCGCGATCCGGCATGGCAAATTATTACCTCAGCTGCCTATGACCAAAAAGCGTTAGACGCTTTATCTTATACAGATGCACTATCCAATCCGAATAGATCGCTCACCAGTTCATTAGTAGATAATCGGGGCAAATCGAGCAATCAGCATTCTCCGTTCGCAGCAGCGCTGATTAAAGCGCTTAGGGGCGATGCGGATGCTTTTCCACCTGCCCAGCCAAACCAACGCGCAGGCGATGGGATAATCACAGCGACCGAATTATATCTTTACTTGCGTGACAGTGTCGAGATTGCTACTGAAAGCTTATACAAGCGGCAAACACCGGAGATTTGTCCGCTTCGCAAACATAGCAAAGGCGAGTATATCTTTCTAACACCTGATCATGAGCTAAACTTGCCCCCCGCGCCAGCACTCAACCGAGAGAACAATCCCTATCGCGGCTTAGAATCGTTCGATAAGTCGCACAAAGATCTCTTCTTTGGCAGAGATCAAGACGTGCAGGATCTGTTGGAAAGATTATCAGATCCGTGTCCTTTGTTAGTGATACTCGGCGCGTCTGGAACCGGAAAATCTAGTCTGGTTAAAGCAGGCTTGTTGCCTAGATTGGAGCAGCATCAGGACTATTATCACGTTTTGCCGGTTATGCGTCCCGGTGCAGATCCATTGCAGGCTCTTGCTGTAAGCTGTGCTACGCTTGCGCCTGACGAAACTATCGAGCAGTTAACCCAGCGGTTTACACATAACAAAGCCACTTTTGCTGAGCTGATAGATAAATGGTGGCAGAAGCAAGCAGACTCGCCTTCCCCTAAGACGCTTTTACTCGTGATTGATCAAGCAGAAGAGCTGATTACGCAAGCTTCTGAGCATGAGGCAAGGCAATTGCATGCGTTGGTTATAGCAGCGATCGCCTCTTGTCCAAAATATTTTCGAGTTATTACAACGCTGCGTCTAGACTTTGAAGCCCAGTTTCAAACTACGGAAGCTTATCGAGACATTTGGATGGATGCACGGTATGTGCTGCCACCGATGAGTCAAGCACAGCTCCGCGAGGCAATTGAACAACCTGCTAGTCAAAGCATTTTATACTTTGAGCCGCCTAGCCTCGTTGATCTGCTAATAGAAGATGTTGTCCAAACACCAGGTGTTTTGCCCCTTCTTTCGTTTACGCTTAGTGAGCTTTATTTGCGCTATTTAGAGCGCGGTAGTGATAATCGCGCTTTAACCAAAGAAGATTATCGCGACTTGGGCGGCGTGACTGGGGCACTGACCAAACGAGCCACACAGGAATATCAAGCCCTAGTTACCAGTGATGCGGCCTACGAACAAACCGTTAAACACGTCATGCTCCGCATGGTGGCTGTTGAAGGGGGTGCACTTGCCAGACGGCGCGTACCGCTCAGTGAGCTAAGCTATCAAGATAACGCCGAGAATGTCAGAACTGAGTTTCTACTAAAGCAGTTTATAACCGCACGCCTGCTCGTACGCGGGCAAGAAACCGATACCGAAGCATACGTAGAACCGGCTCATGATGCCCTAGTTAGAGGATGGGATAAACTACTCCGATGGCGTAATCAAAACCAAGAAGTCTTGAGCTTACAACGCTTAGTCTCTTCAGCTGCAAAAGCATGGCAAGGCAATGGCAACAAAGTGAGTGATCTTTGGACAGATAATTCACGCTTACCTCAGCTGCAAGAGATTATATTGTCTGAGAACAACTGGCTCAATGCCTCTGAACAAACGTTCACAACACTCAGTATTCAGCGAAAAAAAAGGCGAAGGCGTCGCAGCATAAGCATTGTTTTAGGTGTCATTACGTTGCTCTCTAGTATCGCTGTTCTGGCAGTTATTTCCGCCCTCGTGGCGCAAGAACGTAGGCAGGTAGCAGTCTCAGGGCAATTGGCTGCACACTCAGGATTTACCTCACGCCAACAATCTATTTTTCTACCCCGCAGCATTCTGTTAGCAATTCAGGGAGCCAATCAGTTTCCTAAGAGAGCGAGGGCCGCTAGCGCGGATATCGATCAAGCCCTTAGAAAATACACACTGCTCGCTGCTGAGTCTCGTATATTTCCGCATTCTGAAGCAGTCAACGAAGCCAATTTTAGTTCTAATGGCAGATGGATAGCAACCGTTAGTGACGATGGAACGTTTCAGATATGGGATAACCAAAACAATCAGCAGCATCTAAGCATTGTGCATAAGCAACCGATACGAGACGTACAATTTAGCGCTAAGGATCAGCTGATTGCCTTCGGTGACACGCAGGGTGGGCTGCGGCTATGGCAGGTAAATGATCGCCAAGAAATACCTTTAGAGCACAGTGGTGCTACCGGAGGGATTAAGGCACTAACCTTTTCGCCCAGTAGTGAGCATTTGGCGATCGCAAGTTCAGATGGAACAGCACGTGTTTTGGACATAGCTACAGGAAAGCATACTATTACACTGCAGCACGAAGAAGCGGTTATAACGGTTAGTTTCTCCGACAACGGAGACAAGCTACTGACCGCGAGTTTAGACGGAACAGCACGCGTTTGGGACGCTGAAACTGGTCAAGAGCTTCGTCGGCTCGATCACAACTCGTCAGTATACGACGCCCGATTTGATTGGAGCGATAGCCGCATTGCAACTGCAAGTGAAGATGGCATAGTTCGTGTGTGGAACAACGAAAGCGAAAAACCTCAACAGCAGTTCTTGCACAATGACATAGTCTGGGATGTGCAGTTTAGTCCTGACGGGCAAAAGCTAGCAACTTCTAGCAGTGATGGACAGGCTCGAATTTGGGATTTGCAGAAAGAGAGACTCTTGCGGGCCATTACCCATGAAGACAAGGTTTGGGATATCAGGTGGAGCCCGGACGGGAGTCGGGTAGCTACCGCTAGTGCAGATGGCACGGCCAGACTTTGGGAGGTTGCAACTGGGGAGGAGCTACTACGTATGATTCACAAAAGCGATGTCTCGGGTGGTCGCTGCGACGGCGTTGAGAAACCTTGCGATGTCTCAGATATTCGTTTTAGCCACGATGGGCAACAACTGCTTAGCAATAGCAAAGATGGCACTGCAAGGCTCTGGCAAGCAAACGCAGGTAAAGAGGTCGCTCGATTCATTCACCCAGATGCAGGTGAGAGTGTGAATAATGTAAGATTTAGCCCAGATGGAAAACTGCTAGCCACCTCCGGGAAAGGATTTAGCATTGCGCTATGGGATATTAAGACGCAGTCGTTGCAACATCAATTTTCTCACGACAATAGCGTGGTGGAGATTGCATTTAATAAGGCCGGGGAATACATAGCCTCGGGCAGTGATGATGGCTATGCCCGAGTCTGGAATGTCGCTACGGGTGAAGAGGTGCTTGAGATCCAACACCATGACATTGTTAACTATGTCAGTTTTAGCGACGATGGCGACTATCTAGTGACAGCTAGTAACGATGGTAAAGCTCGTATTTGGAACGTTGTAACTAGGCAGCCCGTCGGCATAGTTGAGCATGGGAAGGGACTAGAAGCCGGCGTTCAATATGCTCGATTGAACCCGACGAATGACGTATTAGCAACGGCTAGTGCAGACAACACAGCCTGCCTTTGGAAAGTTGAAGATGGCAGCTTACTCAAGTGCTTTCAGCACGAGGAGACAGTCCATGAGGTTCGCTTCAGTCACGACGGCAATGTATTAGCTACAGCTGGTGAAGAGCATTCAGCTTTCCTATGGGATGTCAACACATACCAGAGAATTGAAACGTTAGAACATAAAGGCACTGTATGGGATGTGCGATTCAGTTTTGATGGTGAGTTGATCGCAACAACTAGTGCAGATCATACGGCTAAGCTATGGAATGCTAAAACGGGGAGATTTATCAAGACACTTGATCACGATGCTGTGGTTTTGGAAGTCAGTTTCAATCCCGTAGCGCAACAAGTTGCTACAGTGAGTAAAGACAAAATTGTTCGCGTTTGGGACATTGAGAAAGGGTATACCGAAGTTGCTCGGATGTCTTATTCTTCAGAAGCTTGGGACACTCGCTTTAGTCCTAATGGAGAATGGTTAGCAACGGCTACCAGTAACGGTATTGCCAGAATTCACTATCTATCGAAAGAGAAACTGATTGAAGAAGGCTGCGATCGCCTCCAACGCAATCTTACTTACAGCGAATGGCGTCGCTACGTCGGCGAAGACCTGCCCTACGAAAAAACCTGCCCCAACTTACCTGAACCAGCAGGCGCGCAACCGGCCAAATAACACTCTCCATAGCCGAAGCGTATTAGGCCCACACCACCGTCACTTTAAAAGCCGATGGGGCTCTGCCTAAGACGACAGAACCCCAATAAGAGCATACGTTTAAAGTGGTGAGCTATCTTGTAGCGTAGTTGATGACACACACGGTTCGATAGGCCGCGTGGGTGCCACAACCAGCACCAGCAGAGGTCCAGTCGGACGCGAAAATATTAGTACGATGGCCACGATTGGCAACGCCATCATCAATGATTAGCTTCATCACCACGTCCTGCGCATCCGTTGAGCCGTAGGCAATATTTTCACCCATCCCTGCATTCTGTACACCAAAGCGGCTCAGACGCTGCATAAAGTTGCTACCATCCGAACTGACATGACCCACCTGGCCACCACGCTGATCGTGAGCATGGGACTTGGCAGCTTGAGCAATATTATTGGATGCGCTGAGCGCGCCAACGGGCTGCTGCTGTCGTAGGAAATCAATCGCCTCTTGAACGGCTGGGCGACCCTCACGAGTTGTCAATATGCAGCGTGGGCCGCAGCCTCCTACAATATGGCCATCTTCATTCATCGTCGCCAAATATGCTTCTAGCAGCGGAATGTAGCTTTGAGGATTCTGGCGCACCCGGCTGTGCTCTGCAATAATCTCGCTTTCCAGGCTTGACCAGCTATCCGCGCGGCTGGCTACCGTTTGTGCTTGCGCCGCGCTGCCCGGCAAAAAAGAGTCTGCCGAAAAAGAGACTGATGACAACAATGAATCACTGTTGTCAAAAGATACTTTTACTTGAGAGAAATTACTGAGAGAAACAGCGGCTATTGCTGTACCCAGACCGATACTAAGACTACGCTTAAAGGTTTTTCCTGTAAAGGGGTTGAACATCTTTTAAGTTCCTGATGGTTCTTAAAAGAGCATTCCCGACAACAGAAATACAAGTGCTATCTGATACTCAGTATTTCAACGGTACTTAGCCGATATTCCAAAAATCTCTTACTTAATTCAACAAACCAAACTTTTTGGGTCAATTTCAGGTAACGCAATTTTACGCAGTCTTTTGCACAAAGCTTACGTTGTCACGCTGTAGAGTATTCTGGAATTCTACGGTGTACGCATCTCTTAAGTTACCTGGTTGTCTTTATTTGTGCGATTTAATACCTGATGCTGAATGCGTTTTGTGAGTCTACTGTTAGTGTGGCACCACATAGCATCAGGTCGCGCCAGTCCAGGCTGGCATTGTTACCTGTCTGCAAGGAAAGTGTGACATTGCAGCTATGGTTGTCTGCGATGGTAATTTGCCGGGTATTGCCAGGTGCCAAAGCACCTCCCAAAATATCCACATCGCCTACTTTGAGCGATCGCAAATCAACCATTCCATTATTTACAACCGTCAGCTGTCGGCTAATACTAGCGTAGTCCACCACGCACACAGTACGGATAGTTGCGTGGGGGCCACAGCCCACACCAGCGGTAGTCCACTCTGGGGAAAAGAGACTTGTGCGGTGTCCTCTGTCGGCAACGCCATCATCCACAATCAAGCTAACGATGACCGATTGTGCATCGGTAGAGCCGTAGTCAATGCTTTCACCAACGCTAGTCGCCTGAAGGCCTAAGCTGCTCAGTCGCTGTACTACACGTCTACCGTCTGCGCTGACATGGCCTACCGCGCCACCGCTTTGTTCTTGGGCATGGGCTTTAGCGATGCTGGCAATCTCGGCAGACGGCTCAAGGGGCGCAACGGCTGGCTGTGTGCGCAAAAAGTTGATAGCTTCTTCTACCGCTCGGCGGCCTTCTTCAGTTACCAGGGTGCAGCCCTGGCCACAGCCGTTAGGGATTTCGCCTTCAGCAGTCATGGTCGCCAGGTAGGCTTCTAAGACGGGAATATAGCTCTGGGGATTCTGACGAATGCGGTTGTGTTCTGTGATTAGGTTTTGTTCGATGGTGGCCCAGTCGAGGTTGATAGATTGTGAGCTAGGTTGGGCCTGCGCGATCGCTGGGAAAAAGTATTTCAGAAGTGTGGATTTGTAAGATGGACGACCACAGGCCGCTGCAAGGAGGATAATTGCGGCGGCTAAGACAACACGGCGCAATGAAACTCTAAAAGCAGGGCGAGGGGTATTGAACATCATGGCATCTGAATAAGATGGAAGGATAGTTTCTATTAGCTTAGGCAGCGACCATCGTAAGTCAAGCCAATACAGACAGTTATCTTGTTGGCAGTCAGACTCGTTTTACACGCAGTGCAGCTCGCCTTATCCCTGTCGCCAACAGGCCAGTGGCCAATCCCCAAAAGGCTGAGCCGATTCCCAGTAGCGTCATGCCAGAGGCAGTGACTAGGAAGGTAAGTAGTGCTGCTTCGCGTTCGTTATCGTCAGCAAGCCCAGCAACTAAGCTTTTACCAATGGTGCTAAGCAGTGCAAGACCGGCGATCGCACTCACCAATTCTTTTGGTAGCGCCGCAAAAACAGCCCCCACCGTCGCCCCAAACAGCCCGATCACAATATAAAAGACACCCAGCGCAACCCCTGCTACGTAGCGTTTGTCAGGGTCTTCGTGAGCCTCTGGCCCCATTGAAATCGCAGCGGTAATCGCAGCCAAATTGAGCGCAAACCCACCAAAAGGTGCAAGCAAAAAAGTCGCCATCCCAGTCCAACCAATCAGCGGCGAAACTGGCGCAGTGTATCCAAACGCTCGGATCGTAGCGACCCCCGGTACGTTTTGAGACGCCATGGTGACAACGAACAAAGGCAACGCAATACCAATCAACCCGCTGACCGAAAATTCGGGGCGGGTAAACACAGGTTGAGCAAGCTGAACGTTGAGGCTCTCTAGCTGAAGCAATCCCCGTGCTCCAGCGATCAAGATTCCTAGTACCAGCGCCGAAACCACCGCGTAGCGAGGCTGTTTCTGCCGCATCACCCAATAAACGCATAGCATTGCAAACACCATGACAAACTGAGTTTGCATCGCGACGAAGGTATTGAGTCCAAACTGTAATAACACGCCTGCTAGCATCGCTGATGCCAGGGACAACGGAACGCGATCCATTACCTGCTCGAACCAGCCGGTAAAGCCACAAATCACGATCAGTACCGCGCAGACCAAAAACCCACCGATAGCTTCTTCCATAGATGAGCCCACACCAGCTGTAATCAATAGTGCTGCCCCTGGTGTTGACCAGGCTGTGATAATAGGCTCGCGGTAGCGTAGGGACAGCGCAATACTGGTAATGCCCATTCCTAATCCCAGCGCCCATATCCAGGAACCGATTTCGTCTGGGGTTGCGCCCAGTGATTGCGCCGCCTGAAATACAATCACCCCCGCACCTGTAAAACCCACTAATACAGAGACAAATCCAGCAACAACAGCGGTGAAAGAGAAATCTTTGAGTAAAGTCATAGGAGCAAAGTCATAGGTCGATTGATGAGAATCTGCCTGGTAGCGTACAAAAACTCATCGTGACCTGTCTTGTATAAAGTTGACTTTTCGGTAGCGTCCAGGCGTCACGCCAAAAGTGCGTTTGAATGCTCGGGTGAAATGGCTTTGATCGTAAAAGCCGTATGCCAGCGAGATTTCAGAAAGCGACTGCTCAGTTGACAAGGCTTGTTTTGCACTCAACAGCTGCCAATGTTGCTTGTAGCTATGAGGCGAAACACCAACCTGCTGATGAAAACAGCGAATAAAGTAAAACGGATTTAGATCCACTAGCGCAGCCAGTGCGTCGATAGAGATGTCTTTAGTGCAGTGCACCCTCAGATAATCACGCGCAATGACAACTGCCTTAGATTTTTGCTTTGGGGCTGTTGATGTTGATGCCAACGTCTGAGGCGAGAAATGGGCATCTCTCGTAAAGAGTAAAAAGAGAAAACGCAATAGCAGCGACTGAGGTTCTAGCTGAGAGACCGGATCGTCTAGCGCCTGAAAAAGACGATAGAACAAAGCGCGCAGAATAGCATCGTTGACGATGATGTTAGAAAAACAAGGTAATGGCTGCCCAGGTAAGTTGAGCTGACGTAAGATTTGCTGTATGGCAGACACGCTGATGTACAAGTTCCGAAAAGCCCAGCCCTGCGCTGAAGATACTTCACCTGTATGCATCTCTCCCGGATTGATACAGTTAAAACTGCCCGGATGATGAAAATGGATTTGCCCACGATGTAAGCATCGTCCTTGACCAAACTCGTTCAGTCCGATGGTATATCCTTCGTGAAAGTGTTTGCCAAAGCGATGTTGAGTGAACCTGGCTTCAAATAGCTCAACGCCCGGAATAGAAGAGTTCCAGAGCTGAGAAAATTCTGCAGAGAGGGTGTTTTTCACAGTAAAGTTTCAGATGCAAAAAGCAAACAACAGATGTAAGAAAAAGGCTATAAGTGAGTGTTGTAAGGAAATTGCAGAAAAATCGTAAGAAAGTAAACAACAGCCGAATTATTAAGTCCTGATTTGTTGACAAAAATGTTTTTAACGAATCAACAACAGTTGCGATCGCTGCGACAATCTTTACGAGCTCAATCGTATTATGAAATTTCGTTAATCCTCACAGTCAATAGTTTTACGTAGGCTTCTGGCGATGACATTCTGTAAAAAGTATAAAAACTACTTCTGTATGTCATCCGTTCAGCAATCATACATACGAAGTGCCTCGTCAATGTGCTATTTCACTATTTCAGTAACTACCTAGGAGAATTGGCCAGTGTCTCATAGTCCTATCGCCCCATCTTTAGAAAAGGTCGATCAAAGTCAGATCACTGCTAAAAAGAAAACTTCAACCCCAAAACTCTCACGACTGAATCGAAAAGCCCACCGATGGATAGCAATTGTGATCTCCATTCCAATGCTTTTCATTATTCTGACCGGAATTTTCCTACAGCTCAGAAAGCCAGTTGACTGGATTCAGCCCCCGACAGCGAAAGGATCTCAACAGTATCAGCCTACCGTTGTTTTAGAGCAAGTTTTAGACAACGTAAAAGCTGTTCCTTCGATGGGCGTATCTGGCTGGTCAGATATCAAAGTGATGGACCTGCGACCCAAAAAAGGCATCATTAAAGTTCGTAATTTTAATGAGCTAGAAACACAGGTAGACGCTACAACAGGCGAGGTTTTACAAACTGCTCAGAGGCGAAACGACTTTGTCGTTAAATGGCACGATTTTTCGGCATGGAAGGCTCGCCTGTGGCTAGGCTTGCCCATTCGTCTCGCTTTTCTAGGGCTCTTTTTAACAGGCGTGTGGTTAAACATTAAGATGACGCCTGCTCGCGTTAAGCAATTGTTTAGAAAGAAGCCAGCAGCTCGTAAGATTTCTGAGCCTGTGGCCTCTACTGTGGCAGCAGTACCTGCTAGCGCTACTCTAAGCAGCGTTTCTACAGGTGGAAGCGTGGATTATGCTTCTAGTTACTCTTCTAAGAGTTCCGCTCAGAGTATTGGGGCGAGTGACGGAGCGGTCAACAGCGCTAAACCCAAACGACTACGCCTGAAAGCAGTGTTAATGAAATATCACTACTGGCTGGGCTGGGTTGTCATTATTCCATGGGCGTTTGTGATTTTTAGCGGATTGCTTTTACAGGTTCGCTACGAAGTACCCTGGGTGATGCCACCCTTGCAAACCGGCGTTGGTAGCGAACCGCAAATGGAGTTTGTGCAGGTGCTAGAAGCTGCTGAGCAGGTACCAAGTTCTGGCGTTGAAGCGTGGGAAGACGTCTGGCGGATGTACGTATATCCCAATCAGGGCGTAGCCACTATCCGAGCACAAAATAAGCAAGAAACGCAGATAGATTCCCAAACAGGAGAGGTTCTACAGGTCGCTACTCGCCGTACTGACTGGCTAGAAGATCTTCATGAAGGCAAATGGATGGGACTCAATCTCAAGCTGTTTTTACCTGTCCATATCTTGTCCCTGATTTTATGGCTAACCGGCACTGTCGTCGCCTTTAATCGATAAGCCAGAAATTTCCTGTAATCATTAGTACAGCTGTCTACGTTGCCATCTCGCGGTTACACTCGCGAGATGGCAACGCTTTTCCGACTAAAAATATTGGTTAATATTTCTAACGGTCTCTTCTAGCTTGATAGCAGGCCAAAAAACAGTCGCTATCCAATCACTCTCTGAGGTGGGATCAATCGTTTGAATAAACAACTTTCCGTCGTTTGTCCCGGATGGATTCACCAGGCGTAAAGACTGATTCCGAGCGACACCATAAGCGACACCATAAGCGATAAATATGGCCAGAATTATACGACTTGTTTTGTCTGTTCTATATGAAGTCATAAGCACGTGCAGACAAGGATACGGTAGGCTTCCCTAAAGCGATCGCAAAGCACTCAGTCCACTCAGGGTGATTTAGCTGTTCACTGTAGTTTTCTTATCGCCGATACCGATAAGGCACATTTTCTGCACCCCACACCTGATTGCCCGCTGCATCGAACCCGCGATCCCAGGTATCCATACCGTCTTCGTGCAGGACAACAACATTGGTAATGCTCACAGCGCCGCGTACGTTAGCAGAGCAGCCGCCTTTAGGCGTACTGCCCACATAGCCACCGACAGAAGACGGTCGCAAAGACACGGTGCAAACCGGTTCACCCAAAGCAGCTGATGTAAACAAGGGTTGTTCGGGCCGCGTACAAAGGCCCGCCCATGCCTCAAGCGTATCGGGCCTGAATGTACGAGAGTCGATACGATTGTTGTTACCTGGTATGATTTGCAAAACTCGCTGACGATAGGGCGCAGCCAAATCTTCGATAAGCGCTTGTTCTTGATAAAGATAAACAGAACCCGACTGCGCATCTGGAGATGTAATCCGACAGGTGGTCATTTGCACACCAACAAAATTAGGATTGCTAGCAGCTTGAGCAACCGTGCTCATAGTGCCTTCTAGATAGTTGACGACAGCTTCTACACCGCGGTCCACACCACTGAGCTCGTCTGGAGTCGTTATGGCTACATCTAGCGGCAGATTGGCCAAGCTCTGTTTGGTCGGGATCGGTAGGGCGATCGCAAACAGAAGAAATCCACCCATCCTCAAAGCGTCAGATCTTTTTATGAAAGTCATAGACCGTCGATAGTCTCCCTACAACCAGGTGTGAATATTGCCTTTTAGCGTATCAAATATTGCATCTGGATTTGAGTATGTCGTCCCAGCCTCGCGCATAGCGCCATAGCTTTATAATTAGTTCATACAGTTATGCTAAGCTACACCTGCCAATCCATGGCCGTCCCCTCCTTTCCAGGCATGAATCCCTACCTAGAGAGTCCTCACCGATGGCTCGAGGTTCACGCTAAGCTCATCTCAGAAATTGCGAATACCCTCAACCAAAAGATATCTCCGAGCTATCACGCCCATATTGCCAAACGCGCTTGCAAAATTACTCTACCTACCCGCTGCAAAATAACAGAGGTGTATATAGAGATAAAGGCCCCTGCCGCTGATACCGTCATTACGGTCATAGAAGTCTTGTCGTCTACCAGTAAACGTCTGGCGGAAGGACGAAAAGAATATTTGAGTATCAGAGAACAGCTATTGAAAAGTAACGCTCACCTGGTTGAGATAGATCTGTTGCGTCAGGGGGAATCAATGCCAGCCAAAAATACAGAGTTTTCGGACTATCAAATACTGGTAAGCCGCGCTGAACATCGACCTGAGATAAAGCAATATGCATTTGACTTACCTCAGCCCATACCACAGGTATTAATTCCTTTAAACAATCCAGGAGATGTTGAGAAGGAACAGATCGCGGAGCCACTCCTGGATATTAAGGTGTTGCTTGATAAAGTTTGCGCGGACACAGGCATTGAAGAAAGCATTAACTATGACGTGCAGCCGCAGCCACCCATGTCGCCAGCGTATTTTGAGTGGGTGCGATCGCTCCCCAAAACGTAACGGCCCGATAAGAAGGCCCAGTCAAAAGGCCCAGTCAAAAGGCCCAGTCAAAAGGCCTCACGCAGCAGCTCGCATACCTGCTGTGCCGTTGCGGGTGCGAGCAAAACCCCATTGCGGTAATGCCCTGTCGCCAGCGTCACGTTTTGGGTATTGCTCAACGGTTTTATCACAGGCGCGGGCTGACCCACTGGGCGGGGGCGCAGGCCACTCCAGGTACGAATGATTTTTGCCTGGGCGATCGCATGGCAAAATCCAGCAGCCCCTTTTTGCAAATTCTGTAGTCCCTCAGCTTTTGCTAACAGCGGCTCATCAAAATTCATAGCCTCATTGGGAAACTCTACCGTTGCGCCAAGCCAATAACGGCCACTACCAAGGGGCACAAACTGAATATCATCACCATTAATCACCGGCTGAAAGTCTACATCACCCAGCACATCCGGCAGCTGAATTTCCATCGCCTGGCCTAGCACAGGCATCAGCGCCAGCGGCTCACTACCAGAACGCGTTGAACCAAAACGCGTTAAACTCACAGACCCTAAGCCTGCGGCAAGCACCACCCAGTCGGCAGCCAACGCTAGCGCTACACCCTCTGTTGTTGTTTGCACAGCTACACAGTGCTGACCACTCATCTTTAGCTGCCGGACAGTCGTATTTTCATGAAAAGTCACATTGCGCTGCTTGGCTGCAGACACTAGCGCCTGAGTGAGCGCTACCGGATGAACCTGAGCATCTGCTGGAGAATAAATAGCCGCAACAACACGCTGATTGCCGTCTGCTGTATCACGCTCAATTTCAATATGCGGACAGCGAGACTTCAGCTGCTGGGGCGACCATATTTCCAATGGCCATCCTTGAGCCGTGCGCTTTTCTTGAAGCGTTTGCCAGCGAGGTAATTTGGCTTCGTCGTAACACAAGCTCACAATGCCCTGGCTGTTGAAGGGCACAGAGTATCCCTGCTGCGACAGTGTCGCAATAAGCGATCGATAGCTTTGAATGCTGGCTTCCCGTAGCCGCCAGGTGCGTCCCTTGACCTTCCCGCTGATCACCCCCATCAGCACACCCAATGCTGCACCCGTCGATCCCTGACCCGGTGTCTGTTTGTCTACTACGTGAATGTCCGCCTCTAGCTTCGCGCTCAGTTCGTAGGCGATCATGGCGCCCACAATGCCACAGCCAACAACAACAACTTTGGGTCTCATCTTACGCCTGTTGGTGAGAAAGCCTTGAAAAATCAGATAAAAAAGAACAGAGGATGTCTACTCATCCTCTGTGTATCACACACTGAACCACACACCCATAAACGACGTGTGCATTCAACCAAATTAAGCCAATCAAATCAGGCGATCGCAGAAAATTCTCTGCTCACTGCCTTAGCCCACTGCCTTACTCCTCTGCCTCTTCATCGAGCAGCACAGGTGTACGAACCATGTCCTCTGCTGCAGCACGCATAGGCTCAGGCTCAGGCATTGTTGTGGTCATCTCATAAACATCTGATGTGTCTTCTGCCTTCTTAATGGCCTGATTGCGCGCGCCTTCGGGGACGATACTTAGCAAAGCCTCGAAGTCACCGACAAACTCACGATACTGCGTAAGCGCTTCACCATAGTTTCGGGCCTGGGAGGCTTCGTCCAAGTTTTGCAAATGACCCAAAATTTCTTCAGATAGCGCCTTTGCTTTGGGCTGATCCCTTGGTAATAGCTGACCGGACAGGCGCAACATCTCAGCGCGTAGCTGGCCTAATGGACCATGGGTAAAGTTATCAACGTTGACCCAATTGTCTTTTTCAATATAGTCCAGCAGCTCTGGAAGGCGATTGCGAGAAGTTTCCAATCGACTGACATAGTTAGTCAGCTGGGAAATTTTCTCGGGTGTGTAGGTCGGTGGGGCAGCCGCAGGACCACTGCTACAGCTCACCAGAAAGCTGGCGATCGCAGCGATCAAAACACCCACGACTGCTTTGTATCGTCTCATGAGTCAAAACCCTTAGTATAAGTGCGTATTTAAGTGTAAATCAGCGCGCTCACATCGCATAATGCCTGTTTTTCTTCAAGACATTCTCCCTAGAAATAGAGCAAAATAGAGCAAAGAGCACGCCATCAACTAGCTTTGCTGCAAAGGCCGCCACAGTTCATCTGCCATTCGACAGACATCCCGCATCTGGGGGCCATCGTGTACTCGCAAAATGTCTGCGCCATGGGCGATCGCACAGCCACAGGTCGCCGCCGTGCCCCATACTCGGTCCTTTGCTTCTGGCCTATCCAAAATTTTGCCGATGAAGCTCTTGCGTGAGGTGCCAACCAATATCGGACAGCCCAGCGGCTTTAGTGCCTCTAGCTGCTGCAAGATCGTAATATTCTGCTGTACAGTTTTAGCAAATCCGATGCCTGGGTCCACCACAATTTTCTTAGGATTCACCCCAGCGGCTACTGCCTTATCCGCCTGCGCCGCCAAAAAAGTGACAATCTCCTGCATCAAATCGTCATAGTCGGTCATTTGCTGCATTGTTTCGGGCGTACCCCGCAGGTGCATCAGCATAATGGGCGCATCAAATTCGGCAGCAACCTCAAGAATTTTCGGCTCGTAAGTGCCGCCTGAAATATCGTTGATAATGTCTGCGCCCGCTGTCAACGCTGCGCGGGCAACCTCGGCGCGGGTCGTATCGACAGAAATGGGAATGCCTCGAAGCATGTCATTATCGGCAGCGCGGATTGCTTCAATTACAGGAATCACGCGATCGCATTCTTCTGCCAATGTCGTTGGCTTAGAGCCTGGCCTAGATGATTGCCCGCCAATATCAAGAATATCCATCTCGGCCTCTACCAGCGTTTGCGCTTGGACCAGTGCCGTTTCTACCGTATTGAACTCGCCACCGTCGCTGAAGCTATCGGGCGTCACATTAAGCACACCCATTAGATAGGTGCGATCGCCCCACACAAAATCTTTACCCCGAATCGTCCACATCTGCTCGGCCCTAGCCGTGTCCTGGGCTTCAGCGATAAACAGCCGCGCTAAGCGGTCATAGGTGCCAGGCCCCAGGTATTCAGGATGCGATCGCCCCCGCCCAAACACCCATACAGGCGTCCATTGTGTCCCAACACCTGCCCCGCCACTTGTTCCAACTTCTTCTAAAATACGAATATCCTTAAACCAGCTTTTCAGCGAGGACTTCATCGAATTCGCGACCTCTAAGGCATCGGTCCATCGCTCAAACTTTTCCTCATATCCAGGCGTAACTATCTTGAATGCCACCGTCCAACCTCGCTCCGACACGGCTGCTTCGGTAGCCGATACAGCAGAGTTTATTTATACACCACCCGCCGCCGCTAAAACCGCCCAGCGCATTTTGATCAAGCCCAACCTTGGCTATCCGGTGGGGCCACCCGTGACCGTCAGCATGGGCGTACTAGGCAAAGTATTACAGGGCATCAAAGACATCAACCCAACCGCTGAGATTTTGATTGTCGAAGGCGTTTGCTCAAAAATTTCCCTAACAGATATTGCGGCAAAAAACGGTCTGACGACTCTGCTTACAGAAGATATTCAACTCATAAACGCTGACGAGCTAGATTGCGTAGAGTATCCCAACCAGTCGCCCGAACCCGTTCGGTTTCAAAGCATGTGGGCTCCAAAGCTACTGACAGAAGTGGACTGCCGTATCTCCGTCAGCGCCTTCAAAAAAACTAGTCTCAAGGGCAGAGATCTCATCTCCGCATCGCTCAAAAATCTCTACGGCCTGTTTCCCCGTGCAAAGTACAGGGCCCGCAGTCCACATTCACGCGGACAGTTGCACAGACCGTCCGTGCCGCTTGTTTTGCAAGATATTTACTTTTCGATTGGACATTTGTTTGATGGGGGCGTGGTGGATTGCGATCGCAAGTTCATCAGTCACGACTATAAGCCCGACAAAGGCGACAGCTTCGACGTTGGCAAAGTCATTTGGGGCAGCGATCTACTCACCGTTGACGAGAAGGCGTGCGAGATTGGTAAAGAAGCTGTAGCTAGCTACCTGGCACCAATCAGTCAGCTACGGAATCTGTAAACTCATCTTCGGGAGGCGTAACATTTTCAGGGTTACTCAAAGCGCTATAAATTCTTGTTTTTGCACGACTAAGAATAGTCTGTGCGCTGGCGATTGCCGCATTAGCATCTTTTCTGGTAAAAGCTTCAGAAGGCGTCAGTTCGGCCAGCGAATCAGGATAACGGGTTGGAATGTAGAGCTTGTCTAAAGCCTTGGCATCATCCACAACCGCTTCAAAGGCCTTCTTTTCCTCTGCGGGTAAGTTCCCGATTAATTTAGTACACGAATGGCCCCAGGGGTCAGTATCGAGTAAATATCCAACTCCCTTCAGGGCTTTTTCCGCAGACTGTTGCGATAGAAAACAAGACTGAGCATACTGCTTTGCACTCAACAAAGCCGATGCTGCACTCAAGTCGTCTTCAGCTTGCCTGTACCATCGCGCTGCTTCTCTATGCAGTTTCGAGACGCTCATACAATACCTTGCCCTCCCGCAGTAGCTGAGCAATGAACGGCCTATGCTTACAACGCTCTAGCTCTTCTGGCGTATACACAATCACATCAACCGCACGAGGAGAATCCTCCAGCAGCAAGTCCAGCACTTTTCCAATGCGTTCTAATGGCCCGATATCACATTGCCACACCATGAATAAATCTATGTCTGACCGACGAGTTGCCTCTCCGCAAGCCCAAGAACCAAATAAAATTATCTTCTCGGGGTCAAACTCAGCTCTTAAGCGTTCTGTTGACTGACTCAACCATGGCTGGATTGTTTGAATGTCTTGCACCGCACCCGCACCGATTCTATGAGCAATTTGGCGTTCAGTGTTCAGTATAGTGCTGGTGCGATCAATTATCACAGGTGTCTGTTTGAAGGCGATCGCCCCTCCCTAAACTTGTTAGCATCAACCTACATCCTCAGCACTCGCTAGCAAACACCTCCCCTTATGCCTCGCTCTCCTATTCCCTCCATCCTGACCCCTGACCTCATCTCCAGGCAGCGCGAAATTGTCGAGGTCTTCCTCAAAAATGGTTGGGACTATATGCGTAGGCTACTCACCGGAGGCGCTTCCGATGAGCCCGATCTACCGCCGCCTGCTGTCCTTTGCAACATCCTAATTGAGCTCGGTCCGGTCTATGTCAAGCTCGGTCAGCTGCTGAGCACCCGGCCCGATTTGCTATCGCCTGCCTATATCCAGGCACTTAGCGGCCTACAGTCTACCGTACCGGCTGTGCCCGCTATTCAAATAGAAAGCTATATTCGGCAGCATATGCAGCGTCCGCCCGACGAGGTATTTGCTGAAATTGACTATGTGGCGATCGCTGCGGGCTCCATCGGTCAAACCCACCGCGCCGTGCTTAAAAATGGCCAAACCGTCGCAGTCAAAGTGCTACGCCCTGGCATCGAAAAACAGGTTGATCGTGACATGGCACTAATCAAAGACATTGCTAAGCTCGTTTCTACCACACAGTTTGGCCAGCGTTACAACATTACCGATCTAGCCAAGGAATTCAAAGGTGCCCTCACCGCCGAACTCGACTTTACCACCGAAGCACGTTACACAGACGAACTCCGTCAGGACCTGGCCAACAGTAGCTGGATCGATTCCAAAAAACTCATGGTTCCAGGCATTTTATGGCCATACACCAACTCAAAAATCCTGGTTATGGAATGGTTAGACGGCAGACCGCTACTTCAGGCTAATCTCCCTCCAAAC
This sequence comes from Cyanobacteria bacterium J06581_3, assembly GCA_038531675.1. Classification (GTDB taxonomy): domain Bacteria; phylum Cyanobacteriota; class Cyanobacteriia; order Phormidesmidales; family Phormidesmidaceae; genus Phormidesmis. Next base: position 88,514 of record JBCBBK010000002.1, on the reverse strand, counting down.
CGACCGATCGATAAGCCAGCTAGCCCCCTCAATCCGTCCGGCTGGCTCCCCCAGCCGACCGCCAAAAACGAGCGAGCCGAGATCACCACTCTCTTGTTTCGAGCCTTCTTATCCCAGTACTTTGTCACGGGCTTTTTTCACGCTGACCCTCACCCAGGCAATCTGTTTTACTTAGAAGACGGCAAGGTTGCAATCCTGGACTGCGGCATGATGGGTCGACTAGATCCGCAGACTCGCGCCACCCTAACAGAACTTGTTTTAGCGATCGTTAGCTCAGATGCTCAACGCTGCGCTCAACTCACACTTCAGCTTACAGAACCCCTTAAACACATTGATTTGGTCAAGCTCGAAAGTGACTATAGCCGTTTGCTCAGTCGCTACTATGGACTCGACCTTAGCCGGTTCAACACCGCAGAAGCGTTTGGCGCGGTGATCGAAACGGGTATTCGTAACAATTTACGATGGCCCGCCAATATCGGCTTATTCACCAAATCGCTAGCTAACTTAGAGGGCGCTGCTCGCCAGTTCGATCCATCCATCAATCTCATGAGCGAGATTAAGCCGTTGATGGTGGATTTGTTTCAGCAGCAGCTGGTCGGTGCCGATCCGCTTCAGCTTTTCTTGCGCACTGGCCTAGAATTTCGTAACCTTTCACTTTCTGCCCCCAGACAGCTTGGCTTTTTGCTTGATCGCCTCAGTGATGAAACACTGCAGTGGAACGTACAAATCCAGGGGCTGACTGGCCTGCAACGCAGCCTGGAGCGAGCCGCCAACCGGCGAGCGTTTAGCACTGTAGTTGCGGCGCTCATCATTGGCGCAGCCATCATCTCAACTGGCCAGCAAACCGCTGAGCTTCAGTGGCTCAGCACCTTGCTATTTGCGGCCGCTTCCTTTCTGGGGCTGTGGCTGATCGGCAGTATTCTACGTTCCGGGCGCTGGCAGTAACCTCATAATCGTACCGCCGCCGTATATGATTAAAAAGTGGCAGGCTTGATTTTCTCGGATCTTTATCGCCTCAGATTTCTCTCTTTTTAGAGTCTATTTAGCTACGTGGCATTCTTAATCTTTGACTTTGACGGCACCATTGCCGACACGCTAGAGACGATTGTGAACATCACAAATCGGATCGCTCCAGAATATGGGTACTCTCCAACAACACCAGAAAAGCTGCGATATTACCAGTCTCTGACCCCTCAAGAGCTGCTCAAACAGTCAGAAATTCCCCTGTTTCGATTACCCTTTCTAATCCGCCGTGTTCGTCGTGAGATAGGCCTAGAACTAGATACCATTAGCCTGGCTTCAGAGCTAGAACCCACACTCAGAGAACTTGTGGCGGCAGGTCATCAGCTCATGATTATGAGTTCTAACTCCCGTAATAATATCGAGCGATTTCTCTCTCGGCATGGGCTTGGCGATATTTTTATCTCGGTTCAAGGGGGCGTTGGGTTACTGAGCAAGGCACGGGTGCTCAAGCGAATCGTGCAACGAGACGGCATCGATTTTTCGCAGGTCATCTATGTCGGTGACGAAACACGCGATGTGGATGCGTCTAACCAAGTTGGCATCCTGGTTGCGGCAGTGTCTTGGGGCTTCAGTAGCCGAGAAGCACTAGCTGCTCAAGACCCCGCTTTTTTGATTGACCATCCCCGTCAGCTCATTGGCGCAGCCCAAACGCTCGTCAATCCAAGCTGGGTTCGCAAGGACTACCGCCGCGCAGAAATCGCCACCCACAGGGCAACCAAACAGTCTATGAACTTTACAGCTCACCAATACGAAGTCTAACGCTAGCGATATGAGTTAACCCTAAGGTTATTTACTCCTTACTGAGCATCATCTAAATTCCAGGCAGGGTGAGACAGCAGTGAGTCTATCATCCGTACGCCTCTGAGCTGATTAGACAGCGGTAAGTGACCAATCGGTGCCGATACATCCCAGACAAATTCATTGGGGTAACGCGTCCATTTTCCCTCATCCGATTTCCAAATCAGCTGCGTCCATAGCCTGTCCCAGTCTTTGCCCAAACGCATCCATAGCTCGTGCTGCCGACTCCACCCAAATCTATCTTCGGAGTAGAGTCGCCACAGCTTGTCAATAGTTCGCAAGTCAGTTATGGAAAACTGAGCAACTTCAGTAAAGTAGACCCATTTGCGGGCGATCGCTCTTTCGCCCGCGAGCTCACATAGCTTCTTCATGGTTAGCTGGTCAGCCGCCTGATAATCGCGCTGAACCAGTAGCATTTGCAAATCACTGTAGTCTATATCCTGGTCGGACACAGGCTTTATCAGCCCGGCGGCCCCTTCCTGCTCACGAAACTGCCGTGCCACGTCAGTCGAGGATTCATACAGTAGCTGGTAAGCGCTACCATGGGCTGCGGTTGGCTTGCCGGTCATACCCTCACGCACAAAATTTATCAGGGCTTGCTCGCCCGTCTTACCATCAACGTTATTTTCAGTAGTCATAGCAGACAACTCATGAATAGCCTGAAGCTGCTTTTTCAAGTTACCTGTTGTAAGCCTAGTAATAAGCGTGTTCAAGTCAGGCGAATCGATGGCGTTGATGGACATACGTTAGCGGGTCAGGGCTGTTGCTTGCTCAAATACTTGCTCAACAATAATACTGGCATACTGCCGTACGCGCTGACTATTCCTTGGCAAAGCAGTACAAAAAACTCATTGCCCAGCATGCGCTTTTATCGACTGATCATCACCTTTGTCTGAGGGCTTATTTGTAGTGGCTGCTGTACCAGGCAGCGCACTGTCCTTGCTCGCTAGCTGGCCATCTGATTGGCCAACGCTTTTTGAGCGGCTAGCAGGTTGGGGCGGCGTGTAGCCATTCTCGAAAGCAAATCGAATGAGCTGAGAGCGATTTTTTACCGAAAGCTTACTCAGAATATTGCTGAGATGAGTTTGAACCGTGCGTGGGCTAATGAATAGATGATCGCCTATTTTTTTGTTGGTGTGACCTTGAATCACTTCCCAGAAAACTTTTTCCTCGGCAGGGGTGAGTGGCAAGGGAGGGCATTCAACGGGAACAACGTCCTTAAGCTGGGCAGTAACCCGCTGTATTTCGGCTCGGATCCGCTCGGCCCTGGCTAACTGAGCCTCTATCTTGGCAATCAGTTCCCTGGGATGGAACGGTTTAACTAGGTAGTCATCCGCGCCGAGAATATGGCCCTGAATTCGATCTTCTAGATCACAGCGTCCAGATAGAAAAATAAAGGGAATGAGGCGACCGAGCTCCGTGTCACGCACTTTAGTGCATAGTTCAAACCCATCCATCTCTGGCATCATCACATCCGACACAATGAGATCGGGCAAGTCTGCCACAAATCTGTCGAATCCTTCTAGCCCAGATACTGCGTTACACACCACAAAGCCACGATCTTGAAGATAGCGAGTCAGGGCCGCTCTGAGGGTGCTATCGTCGTCAACGATGAGAATTTTTTGCATTCTGCGATGGGGCGAATCAGCTGTATGAGCCAAACGAATGAAGTCAGTAAAAGACTAACGGTTATCAACATCAAAGCTCCCCATAAAAACTATATATCGCGCCCAGGAGTGCTTTGATAATCTTTGTGTAAGGATTGGTGAGTTACCCCTCTAGAACAATGTGCTTCAGTGATGTAGCTAGCGCCTTGGATTAATAGCAGGGCCTTGGTTGGGCTGCACAGAAGTCGGCGCGGTGTAAAGCGTACCACCAGGCGTTGCAGTGACTGAGCCAGCTGTTGGGGAGGCAACGCTCGCGGGTGCTGGTGTGATTATTGGGTTATTTAGGGACGTGGTCGGCGTGGTTGCCTGAGCTGGCTGCGACCGAGGGGCGTACGGATTTTGGGTGGGTTGTGTTGGGGTAACGTTGAAGGTTGGCAGGCTGGAGGAGGCCGGTGGCTGATAGCCTGTTGTCCCTACTGGTGGAGACATTTGGGGGGTTGTGCGAATAAAGGGGCCAGGGACGGAATTTGCGGCGGGCAGCGCACTGCCGTTCGTGCTATTGATGATGCCGGGCTGACGAGAAGCCCCCTCACCGTTGACAGCGGAAGGACTTACCTCGTTTTCATCAGGGGCACTGCTTGAGGCTTCTGATGCTCTAGCCGCGTCTCGACGGTTGAGTGCTTCTGATAGTGCGCTATTTGTACTAGGTGCAGCTGGATTTACTAACCCATCCCCAAAGTTAAAGCGATCGCTTCCACTAGAAGGCACTGCACCTGCACTAGCACCCGGTGAAGATGTGGCTGCATCTGAATAAAGAGGAGATTGGGCTGCGCTGATTGACGCCGACGAACCCGTCGTTCTTGCCCCCGGAATAGGATAGGCCTCGAAAGACCCGTCAAAAGGATTGTTTTCACCTCTGACACTGCTTGTAGCGGGGTTTGTAGCGGGTTGAGTGTCGCTTTTGGCTTCGACCTGATTAGGTATATCAGGATTAATCTGGCTGGTAACCGTTTCAGTGCCCTCGGGCGCTTTCGCACTGTTGAGCAAAACGTCGAGGGTATCGAATTCTGACAGTTGGGCGGCTTCCTCTGCAGTGAGCTCAGACCCAGGCGCTATGGCGGTAAGGGGGGCCGGTTTAAACCACTCTGGGTAGTTATGGTACTCCCAGGCAAACGCACCAGCTAGTGTCACCACCGTCAAAGGAATCCAGACAGCCGGTTTTCCCAGCGGCTTGAGCCGAGCGGGAAGGTATTTGAAGAACGTGGACTTAGTCATAGTAGTAGTCTAAGAGGGCTAGCACTTTGCAGAGCCGGCGAATCTTTTGCTTATTGTTTTCTTTACTGATCTATCTCTTCAAGCCTTTTAGGCTCTTCAAGCCTTTTAGGCTCTTCAAGCTTTTTAGGTGATGCGGCTTGAAACAATCTTACCAAATGGAGCAATATGTGAAATTGTGAGGTGTACTTACTTGATACATTGATTCGATACATTGTAAGTAAGGCTATATTTGTTAATTTTCTTCTAACTCATCTCAGTCTAAGGTCATAAATCTTAAGAGCATAGGCTAGTATCTGTTGATTAAAGTGTGATGTGCGATCGCCCATCCAGCAGTGTGCTGGTCACTCTAATTTTTCCTTAGGGTCTATTTGCTACTTACCATTCGTTGCCATGGTTTCCTTTAACCCCGATGCGATCGCCAACCAAGGTTCTAACCAAACCGTAGGCGTAGATGCCCTGGCACAGCTACCCGGTATCGTTGCTCTCCCGTCTATCGGGCCATCTATTGGGACTGATTCATCGGTGAGTCAACGGCACGAGGTGAATCCGGCAATGGCTACCAAGTTGCTGCAAGATATCCAATCTATGGTGTCAGTTTGGCAAGCACAGCTTCGTCAAATTGTGCACTCCATGCGCACCCTACAGTCACAAGGACCGATGGTGGATGGCTGGCTAGAATCATCAGCAGAGGTGGCTACGGCTAAGGCCGCTGACGCATCCTTATTTCGCCATGGAGATACAGACGCGCTGATGCGTTACGTAGACGCGCTTGACCAGTCGTCAACTGCTCTACAGGCATCTGCCTCACCGCCCCCCGTTTCACAAACAGTGGAAAAGGCCTCTACGCATTATCGCTTGTGCCGTCTGGACAGCCAGGGGCAGATGCAGTGCCACCCCTGTCCACCTGAGCAGTTGGGCGTTGTTAGCATGGCGATCGCTCGTTACCAAAAGTACAAGCAGCTGCTGCTCCAAAAACAGGCGGTTGAACGTAAACTGCAGCGCACTGTAGATCATCTCACTGGCGTACGCGCAGATCTCCAGGGAGAGTAAAAGCATGACTATTCTGCTTGCCAGCGTTTGATAGCCTGCTGAGCAGGTTCGTAAGCTGTGGTCCCAGCAGGCACCAGAATAGCTGCCTGAATGGCAGCCCGGCGACGACCCTGGGCTGCTCGGGCCTGCGCAATGCTAAATATGCGATCGCTCCACTCATCAGATAGCCGCTGGGCGGTTTCGTACTCAGGGTGCTCAATGGGTACTTCACCTAGCTTGACAATGCCCTTTTGATAAGAGCTAGCCTGACCCGAGCGAGGAATTGCCTGAGCCGCCACAATAATATCTCGGCTATTCTGCCGCTGCTGCCAAAATACAATTCGGTTCTGAGCCTTCTGGTAAAACTCTGGATTGTCGTAAGGCATGACATTAGCCGCTGCGATCGCACCGTCTAAATTTCCACTAGTTGCCCGACCTTCCGCAATGTCCAAAATAATCTGGCTCCAGCTGCGAATATCTTGCTGGGCCTCCTCGTAATAAGGCTCGCCAGGTTTGATTAATCTGGCTTTGGCGATCGCATCAGTAAATTGAGATGCCTGCGTTGGCTGAATAGAGGTCCGTGCGTCGGTTAGCACCGACGCATTAAACTGCTGAGCCTCGGCAGCCCCGGCCCTGGCCCTAGTCAGCACAGACGAGAATGCGCTGTCTCGCTCATCTTTTGGCACCCCTTGCAGTGTGATTAAAGCTTCTGAATACTGACGTGCGTCCAGCGCCTTGTTAGCTTCAGCCAGCAGCGCCGTTGTCCGGGCCGATACGTCTGTTGTCGCTGCCGCCTCAGACCCATCAGCTGTTGTAGGTGCGGCAGCGGTCTCTAGCCGCTCTGTCTCCGGCGATCCTGAATCTTGTTGATTTGAAGCTTCGTCGGTTTCGGACTGAGGCACCTCAGGCTCAATCTCATCGGGTTCAGACTCATTAGCCTCAGATTCTTGCTCTGTAGATGACTCCGCTGAATTATCATCCAATGACTCGACCGCCGTGACAGCTTCGGTGGTCGCGCCTGTCTGTGCGGCAGCCTCTTCCTCTTCAGTATTTGCTGATTCATTTGTGGCCTCAGTCTGTGAGGGGGCATCGCCGTCAACAGCCGCTATGCGAGCGGTTAAGCCTTGCCAGGCTGTACGCACAAAAGGCTGCTTTAACAGCACCCCAATCATCAGCAGCGCCAGCGCTGCTAACCCCCAGTTGCGTAGCTTAGCCCCGTTCGTTGAATCACCAGTACCTGACTCCCGCGAAATTGGCACAATGGCGCTGCTGTCAGGAGTACGATCCACTTGGCCAGAGCGACTAGCCAATCGACGAGCCTTTTCGCTGTCATCGGCATTTGCCGCTGGCGCTGTCAGTAACGTTCCGGTTGATCCTGCCAGTACGGTCGATTGGTCGGCATTATCTGTCGTACCGTCGGCGTTACCGGCTTCTTCACTACTGACTTCAGTATTGGTGTCTGCAATGCTACGACTCGCACTGCCCACCAAGGCTGTTTCGCCTTCTAAATCAGCTGACGATGCCTCTTTTGACACAACGTCTTTTACTAGGTTACCTTCTGGAACAATCTCTGTAGCCTGCTGCGCCTCTGCAATCAAGCTCACAGGGTTTTGGATAGGTCGCCAGTGATGTTCACAAAGTTCTGGCAATCGCTTACTGATGTAGGCATCTAGCTGGCCTAGCGTTGTACATTTTTGATGAAGCGCTTCTAGTAAGGCCGCTGTGAAAAGGCCATGACGCACGCCAAAGGTTTCATGGGAGTATTGCTCAGGTTGGCAAGAAAGTAACAGTGGCACCCCAGATGCCTGAGCCAGTTCAATCACCTGAGCGCCAATGGTCTGACCGGCAAAGGAGCCCTGAGAGCGGTTGATATCTAGCACCAGGGCTGTTTTTTGAGTCGGAAGCTGTGCCAGCGTTTCAATTAAGTTGACAGCCGCTAAGCCAGTCTCCTTAATTTGACCAGGATCGCCATCAATGGGCATCAGGTAGTCAGCGCCCTCTAGCTGAACGCCATAGCCACTGAAGAAAAACCACAGCACATCGTCTGGCTGCACCTGCTGAGTAATTGTTTGCACCCACTCAGACAGTGCAGGCTTGTCTGGATAAACTACCTGGTGACCCACAGACGTGGCCAGATCGCTCAGCAAAACACAGTTATCTGCCGGGATACCGACTGTTTCTGTAAAAAAGCGATGCATGAAAAGCGCGTCATTTTGAGCATGCATCAGCGGCTGCAGGTGCCGATATTGGTTGATTCCGATGGTGATGGCCCAGTAGTTAGCCATTGAAGGTCTCCAGATCTATCCGTCCCCAGAAAGTATCACAACCCTAGCGTTTGTGCAGCAGACTTTCGGAAAAGTCTGTAAAAAAAGTGTAGGGAGAGCTTCTAAACTGGGAAACTTGTTAGGTAAAGCCCCCATTGCCAAAACTATTTGCCAAAACTATCGATTAGATAGAAAAATATTGGTCTAGTCTGTGCAAACGGCTTATCCAAACGAGGTTAATCTTTGATTTGATGCCTGGCACCATTCGTATCCTTTGAATATCCACAAAACTTATCTTTAGATTTAATCGTATGTGGTCAACCCGCTACCCTACCGCTTCACAGTTCCACGCTACGCCTGTACAAGGTCGTAAACCTGCTAGCCGTCTGCGACGCAGGTCTAGGTCTTGGAAACGTTCTATTGTTTCTGCTGGGCTAGCTGCCCTGATTGGTGGCACAGGTGTTTGGCTAACAGAAGCCCTGATTGCACCCCAGGCGTCTCAGGCTTACACATCGCGTCTGGATCTTTTCCTGGACAGAGAAAGCGGTGAAACCTACGAGACATTGCTACGCCGAGCTGAGATGGCCGCTAGGGCGGGGGCTCAGCGTAGCTTCGATCAAGATTTACTGACGACAAATGTATCGGTCAACGTCGTGGTAGAAAGCTCTGGGGTCACGGTCCCTATTTTATCGCTGCGCGTGGACAGAGAAGAATGGCGATCACGCCCTGAAACTTACTACTGGGCGACTTACTACCGTACGGCTCAAGCGCTGCTGAGCACCCCCTCAGGTACGTTAGGTCTGTAGCTTAAAGTCTCCAGGCAGATTTGCCCATACTTTGCCCATACGTGGTACGGCTAATCTAACCAATTTCTGTCGCTGTAGAGAGGCGAAGAAGGCTGAGCATCGTGCAAGCTTGAGCTACTTATTTAGAAAAATAGGAGTTTAAGACATGTTAGGAATTTTAGTTCCAGCCCTGGTTACAGCATTCAGTCTGCTGATTTTAGATCTCGTGCTACCGGGTGTTGATTTAGATACCGTTACCGCTTCAATTCTGGCTGCGCTAGCGATTGGCATCGTCAACGCCATCATTAAACCCATTATCCAACTGTTCTCTCTGCCGCTAACGATTATTACTTTTGGCTTATTTTCGCTGGTTGTGAATGGCTTTTGCTTCTGGCTAGCGGCCACTCTGGTGCCTGGATTTTCTGTACATGGCCTGATTGGCTTCGTTGTGGGGCCGATCGCCCTTTCATTTTTGAGCACGACACTGGGTCACTATTTGGTAGAACGCCCAGCTAGTTTGCCGGAAGCCTAAGGACAACCTTCTCATTCTGATTCAGGTGCGGAGGCTTAACTCTGCTACCAAGGGTTGCCAATCATCGTAAATGCCGACCAGTAGAAGGGATGGGAGAAGTCCCATCTGCCACTTTCTGCCAATTCAGGCACAACAGCTAGAATTTCATCGTTAGGACCGATGATTTGGCCGTTGGATATGCGAACGTTACCTCGCAGCATATCCAACTGGGCCTGCCTGAGAGACTCTGATCGCAAGGATCCATTCGATAGCTGGTGATAGAACTGACTCATAAAGCCGAGGGTGCCTTCATCACTTACTGGCCAAAGGCTTGCCAGCGCAGACTGTGAGCCTGCATTGACGGCAAAGCCTGCAAAGCCATATTCCGAGTTGCGATCGCCCAGCGCTGTATTGCAGGCGCTCAAAATAATCAGCTCCAAATCGCGATCGCCGAGGCCCAGACTGCTCAGCTCCGAAAGCGTCACCTTGTCATCCCATAGCTGAATATAAGAATTATCCCAATCGCCTGACTCAAACACCGCATGGGTCGCTAGGTGAAGCAAGCGGTACTGACTATCCGCTAGCTGATTTTTAAGATTTTCAAGGGTAAACGCTTCATTCAAGAAAGATTTGCCGACCCAAATATCGTCCGCCACTAGCGAAAGTTCGGCTTCTACTGCTGGTAGAGGTGGCTGAGACTCAAACCGGGAAGCGCCCATTGCCAGCACCTGACGATTATCTAGCGCTTCCGTCTGCTGGAATTCTGCTGTCGCCAGGTCGGTCAAACTAAACGTTGGCATCAGGCCAAGACTATAGTTCTCTAGCAAAAATTGCTCGCCATCGTGAAGCACCGCAATGGGAACCGTCCGCAGCCCGTCGTCCATGATAAACGCCAGATTATCGGTTCCAAACTGAGCCAGGTCTTCTGCAAAAGGTGCAACAATCCAGCTATGGAGCTGCTGTGCCGGGGTCAAATAGTCTTGTGGCCTTGAAAATTGACTGGTTGACTGATGGCGTAGTTCTGCCGCGACCGATTCTACTTGGGCGCGGGTAACGCCCCATTGTCGATGTCGAATAGGGTCACCGCTTGGACCAATTAGCATAACTTCAAGCTGATCGTCAGCATGGCGCTCTGCTAAAAACTCACGGGCTTGAGCTGCCGAGGGATCAACCGCTGCCGGAGAATCTGCACCCGGAACAAAGTAAACGTACAGCAATGCCGGACTTGTAGATAGCTGAGTTTGGGTTCGTTTTAGGGTCTCTTGCACCTGCTCTAGGGTTGCCACTTGAGTGGGCTTAGCACTAGCGTCCAGTGATAAAAATTGTTCAAACTGGGCCCCAGCTGCTGCTTCAATTCGACTAAAGATTTCCCGCGAGGCCTTGGCTTCAGTATTTGTTAGGCTAGCGTTCAAGTCATTGCTAGTTTGAATGCCAGCGCCTAGGCCATGGATAATGCTCACAACCTGGGTTGTGAGCTCATAGGTAGCTTCTGTCGGTGGCACCACAGGCGGAGCATTCGTTTGAATAGCCACGCCCTCTGGATCGATAAAATCGTCAAATAGGACGCGGTTGTTTACGGCTACTGTGTCATTAGTGATACGGCCTGCCGTCCCATTAAGGCTAGCACTACCAATGGTGAAGGGCACCGTCCCATTTCCGCCGTGCCGGATACTAATTTGACTATCGGCGCCTGTTGCAATACTGGGTTTGTTTGTATCTCCATCCAAATACCCTGTCACCGCAAAAAACTGGTCAGTATCTACGGTGATATTTCCGCTGTTTGTACCGTTTTGCGCTGAAATAGCCGTAGCCGAAATGTTGTTTTCACTGCCGAGAGAAATGTTGCCTCCGTCTGTTGTTAGGTATCCTGCTGTAATGCCATCAGGTGCCAGAAGGCTTAATGCTGATTGGTTGACGGTGCTAATTTGACCAGCGGCAGTATTGATTATTGATCCTGAGCGAAAATTAAGGGGGGCCACCGAATTTAGTTCGGTGGCGCCTAAAGATAAGGGGCCGCTGGATGCGTTCCCGAAGGTAATACTGCTAAAAGCATTGCTAGTGATGGCCGCAAGATCAGCATCGCTAAGATAGAGGGTGCTGGGAACATTGTCTCCCCCTAAAACGATAGGTGTGTCGGGCGTTGATGGTTGGAGCACAAAGTCTCCATTGCCTCTGACAATATTGGATAGATGGATGCGATCGCCCACCAATGTGAGATTGCCGTTGCCGCTATCTATAGACTCAACAATCTGAGCGGCAGAATTGTTGAATTCGACCGTTGCGTTGCTGCCTCTGCTAACAATATTGCTGAAATCACTAAATGTCAGATTACGGTAGCCTTCTAAAGACCCACTGTTACGCCCCGAAATTTGCCAGGTTGTATTTGCAGTAGGGCCAAATAGCTTTGTTGTTTCTGGTGCGTCGCTATTCCCGAGTAAGGTGACTGGGCTGGTAAATCCGTTACCGGTAGTGTCGGCAACTGCTGCTGATAGATAGGTATTGCCTGCGGTCGTTGCGTTACCAATCGAGATGTTGCCAATGTTGCTGCTCAGTGCCTGAATATCTGAGAGCGATAGGATGAGATTATCGGCAGGACCTGATTCTCCTAGATAAATATCGGTTGTTCCCGATTTTGGTTCGATATTGAGCTGATTAGCGCTAACGGAGTTGGCTCCGCCGACAAAGTCAAGAGTGTCGGTGGTAAGGCTAACGCTACTGTTGGGAGTGTTTAGGGCATCAATACGGAGCGCGCGCTCACCCACCATGGAGATGACGGCGTTGCCATTGCTACCTAAAGCGCCTGTTGTTACACCGTCGCCCGATATAGTAATTACGCCACCATCTACATTAGCGCCTGCCAGCGTAGTATTGCGATCGCTGCCCAAAGTAATGACAACATCGTCACCAGCATTAATGGTATCAATATCTAAATCTTGACCACTGGTTAAGTTAACGATGGTTTGATTCCCGATGCCGAACGTGCCTGTCGCGAGGTTCTCTGCACTCTCAATCGTCACGCTAGCCATATCCCCTGCCAGAACATTGCCCACGCTAGCGCTGCCGCCGCTGCTATTAATCTCAACTTGACTGTTCAGCCCAGCAGCGAGCGTTCCGATTTGTGTAAGATCACCAACGTTATCAATATCAAGTATTCCACCCACACCAGCTGTGATATTACGAACCTCAATATCATTTGGTGAGGCTAACGTAATCCTTCTGTTATTTCCTACCGCCAAATCCCCTGTAGTGATGTTGGCTGACTCGCTGTTGATGTAGATATCACCTCCATTACTGGTTTGCATGGATTCAGGGCGTGTGTCGATAGTACCAAGCTGAATACCTATGTTCCGATCTGCACTGCCATTGCTGATAGTAACGTTGCCACCGGGAGCTCTGATGGTATGCATTGCATCCATCAGAAAACCACCATCACCAACATTGTTGAGATCTGCCTGGAAGGTAATGTTGACATTGGGCTGAAAGGTCAACTCTCCGTCCGACAAAGACTCAATTTCTATGTAGCGATCAGCCTGGAAAAGAACGTTACTAGTGAGTGCTTCTAGGGTGTCTTCATAGACAGTAAATGACCCTGATTGATTGATCAGTAGTGATGGAAAAGTAGAGGGTAGTGGGGGCGCTGAGGATGGACGACTTCCTGCCGAAATGATGATATCTAGTGGGTCGAATAACAACGTGCCGATATTGCCATCAATTGCATCTAAATTAACGCTTCCCTGGAAATCCAGGTTGATTTTGCCAGAAATTTCAGCGAAGCCTCCATCGCCAGCATTTTGTCCCCCTTGTGCGCTGAGTGAGCCATAAAATTGTGTTAATTCGTTCGACCAGACAAAAATCTGGCCGCCGTTGCCCTGCGTTTGGGCATCGGCATTCAACGCACTGCCGGTACTGACATAGGTGTGTGTGGCCGTAGGTGCGAGCAAGCTGCCCTGATAGTCACCCCCAAAGCGGATCGTTCCACCTGCCTCACGACCTGTTGCGGACAGGGTCCCTTCTAGTAGCGCAACCCGGTCCCCAAAGACATTAATTTCGCCCCCTGAAAGCCCCTCTGTAGATAGTGCTCCCGAAACAATTGCGGTCCCTGCTGTTTCGGGCAGCTGAGTTTCTGTACTCAGCAGGCTTACACTGCCATCTGCATTTACTCTGAGCTGATTGGCGTAAGGAGTATTACCACCTGTAAGGAGCGAGCCCAACGTTTGCGAGGTGGCCCCAGTATTTAGAGCATTGGGCAACACTTCTAGAGAAAGCAGCTGAGTGCCCTCACCGATGCGTACGAGCTGAGTGCCCTCGACAGCGCTAAGCGTAATATGGCCAGCCGGTACAGAAATATTGCCTGCGTTGACAACGGTGCTACCCATTAGGGTTAGAGCCTCGCCTACACCCAGGGTCAGATCGCCCAGATTCACGACCGGGCCGCTGCCAGAGAAGGCATAAGCAGTAGGGCTACCGAGCAGATCACCGTAGAGTGACTGTTCGCCTAGCACAGCGCTAAGCCAGTGCGCTCCAAAGGCAACATCACTAGCTGTGGCAGCTGTCAGGCTTCCGGGTAAATTCAGCTGAATATTTGGCCCAAAGAGAATTCCTGATGGATTGATCAGGTACAAATCTGCCTGACCGCCCAAAACCTGGAGTAGCCCATCTATAGACGAGGGACCTCCCGTAATGTGACTGAGGACGTTTTGAATAGTCGGCGTAGTGAGAAAGCTAGCTGTACTGCCGGTCTCGACGTTAAAGGTATCGAAGCTATGGAATAAGTTGCTGCCGTCGCTAGAGAGCTGGCCGCCTGTAATAACAGCTGCTTGTGAATCGCCTGTCTGTGTAACAACCACTTCTGTTGTGGTGTTGCCTTGAGTAGGTATGACCTGCGCAATTTTGACTGGAAAGGGGTCAGCTAGTGCGGCCTGAGTAAGACCAACAAAAGCGATCAGCGTTAGCTTGCTTTTCTTTGAAATGTTACGTAGCGTGTGAGCAAGCTTTTTCCTGAGACTGCGCATGGTGTCAGCTTACGATGTGTGAGTTGGGAGTTACAGTAGTGTTGACTTTAGAATGCCCAAAAGTAGCCGATGTGCGTTGGGGCAAGATTCGCCAAAGTGGCCTCTGCTTAGTGGCCTAGGCTCAGGTAACTAAACAGATGACCAATGACTGACTTGTAGAGTAAGCAGACGTTAAATGTATGGCAAATGACCGGCAGTATGCAGCAGCTACCGAGCGTAACCGTCAGCCGATTTTAGAGGTGCTGCAAGCGGTACTGCCCAACCGGGGAACGGTGCTAGAAATTGCCAGCGGAACAGGAGAACATGCTGCTTTTTTTGCACCGCAGCTCGCTCATCTTCAGTGGTTGCCGACAGAACCGCAAGCTGCGCTACGAGATAGTATTAGGGGTTGGAGAATTGCCTGGCCAGCAGCCAATTTCTTGGCCCCTTTGGCGCTTGATGTTAGCCGGCGGCCTTGGCCCGTTGAGAAACCGTCCGTGGAGACATTACCGATCGCCAAGCGCCTAGAATTGGAGCCAATCACAGCTATTGTGAATATCAATATGATTCATATTTCGCCTTGGGTGATGTGTGAGCACCTGATGGCAGGCGCAGAGCGAATACTGCCGCCGGGAGGCGTGCTGTATCTGTATGGCCCATTTAGACAGGTAGGTGTGCAAACCGCGCCTAGTAACGAAGCGTTTGACCGGATGTTGCGCGATCGCAACTCGGCCTGGGGCCTGCGCGATTTAGAAGCTGTGTGTGAAACAGCGATCACACACAGCCTAAAACATATCCAAACTATTCCTATGCCAGCCAACAACCTTTCTGTTGTCTTTCATCGGCAATAGGGTATTTTCTCAGGCGCTACAGCTTGACGGCAGTTCCTGTAGCGGTAATCAGCATCAAGACCCCGTGCTCGTCAATATTGATCGTATCGGTTTTGACCTGAACCCCAATTACAGCGTCCGCATCCATTCGTTTTGCCCGGCTTTCTAGCTCTTTGAGTGCATCTCGCTGGCCTTTTTCAAAGACGCGCTCGTAGGCGCCTGTGCGACCGCCTAAGACGTCCCGGATCCCGGCAAAGAAGTCGCGTAAGGCGTTACTACCATAGACCACTTCAGCGGTGACAATCCCCAGATAGCCGCGAATATTCTCTCCTTGAAGTGAGTCAGTTGTTGATAGAATCATGAGTCAAACCCGGCAAAGTTAATACAGTTGTTTTCGATTATGACTGAGCTGTCAGTGCTTGTTGTTATCTCAGACGTCAGTTTTTAGATGTAGTTTTTTTGGAAGTGCTAGTTCATGGGTCACCCGTTTAAGTTAACAGTTTTATTAGCGGCAGCTGGGTTAGCTGGAAATGCTGCGCTATTTTCTATGGGGCCCGCCAAAGCCGCCGCTGGGTTGGTACCCATCGCGGAACAAGGTGCACTAACTCAACTAGGACCTCAACCAGGACAGTTAATCGCTCAAGCGAGTAGTGACTTGAGCGATGCTCAAGAAGAACAGCTAGCAGACCTGCTTACGGCGGCCCAGCAACGTGTTGAATCTGGTGACTATGCAGGGGCGATCGCACTTTACCAGCAAGCTATCCAGGTCGATCGAAACAATCCACGGTTTTATTCAGGGATTGCCTTTTTGCAAGGCAGGCAGGGTAATTTTGCAGCGGCTGCTGAATACTACCGTCAGGCCCTAGATCGCGACCCGCGCAACCTGGCGTTCCACTATGGTTTGGCTCATAGTTTGTTTATGGATGAGCGCTACGATCAGGCGGCTGATGCTTACCGAGACTTGCTCGATATCTCGTCCCGTCAGGCAAATGCGTATATTGGGCTGGGGGGGTCGCTTTTACGTCTGGAGAATTATGATGCAGCTCGCGAGGCTTACGAGCGAGCCGTCAGCATTGAACCTGGGAATGCTCAGGCCCATGAAGCGATTGGCATGCTCTACCTGGCTCAAGACGATTATGACGCGGCAATGAGCCCCTTAGAGCAAGCCCTAGCCCTTGACAGTAGTCGGAGTAGTGTCCATGCCAACCTGGCCAAAATATGGTTGGAGATGGGCAATGAATCACGGGCCTTTAACGCCCTGCAGCGAGCTGTTGATATCAACCCGGATGATGCAGAGGCTCAGTTTCAGCTGGGTGAAATTCTGCGTAAGCGAGGAGAAACGACCGCTGCGCTTAATCATTTTGAGCAAGCTGTTGAGTCGAATCCGAGCCTAAGTCCTGCACAGGCGGCCCTGGGAGAACTCTTGCTAGAAAGGGAGCAGTATTTGCGAGCAGTGCTGGCCTACCGTCAGCTAACGCGCACGTTTCCTGAGGATGCAGGGGTGCGCTATAACCTGGGATTGGCCTTGTGGGGCCAGGGAAATAGTCGCGCAGCCATAGAGGCATTGGAGCGATCGCTACGACTGTACGAACGTCAAGAAGACAGCATCGGTGCAGAGCGAGCGACTGCGCTCCTGGAAGTATGGCGCAATAACTAGGCTCTACGGGAGAGTGCATCACCAATGCAATGCACTCTGATAAGCGCAGCTCTAGTAGCAATTTGACGATTTAGGTTGCCATAGTATTGGTAAAACTACATGAAATCTTCCTGAAAAGTGCTTTTTTAGCCCGAAGTGTGTAGTTTCAATGAACTGTATCAGTTTTTGTCCACTACAAAACTGATGTTTCTTTACCATTCTGTAAGCAAAGCGTGGATGAGTTCGCCCTTTGTGGTGCACTTTGCCAGTTATTTCTTGTGTTATATGAAAAAGCGTCGTTCGCGCCTGGCAGCTGTGACTACAGCGATGAGCCTGGGCATGGTTGCTATTGCTCCAAGCATTTTTCCAGTCATTTCTCCGACTATTTCTTCAGCGAGTGCTACTACCTTTAAGTTTCAGGAAAACCCAAATCTAGTGCCTCAACCTGGGCCAGCTAACGTTATCCCTGAGGGCAACAGGCTAACTATTCTAAATGCTGACACCGTCAAAAACGTTGGCAGCGAAACCACACCTGAAAGCATTTATATCTTTCCTTTTTTGTTTGCTGAAGTCGGCGACAGCTTTGTCGGACTGGAATGGGAGAATAGTTTGGATGCCTACACTAACAGTGACTACGACGGGCTTGGCAATCGATTGATTCTGAACCTGACTAACTTTACCGAGCGGGTGCGCCTTGGGGACCTGGCAGATGTGACCGGGGTCGCGCCTTTGCCTCTGATGATACCTTGCGACAACAGTCCTAGCTGCCCAGACGGGCCACCCCCCTTACCGCTGCCGCCACTCTCTCAAGACAGCGACGACGAAGTTCCCTTCGTCAACTTGGGTGTCTTTGCCCCTGACGAAAGCAAATCATTCGATGTCGTCTTTGATTTTACCTACGCAGACAATCGCACGGGTCCGTTGCGTCTTTTCCCCACGTTTAGCATTCTTTCAACGACATCGGTAAGGTCAACACCCGTTTCAGAACCTGCCACTGGCATAGCGCTGCTGTTAGCCGGTGGCATATTACTACACCTAAAATCCAGGCCGTAAAATGTTAGCAGGAACGTTTTTACAGATTACAGACGCTTTGTCGTCACAATTTGAACCTGGGAAACGATAAATCTCACTTTCCCCGCAGAACTACTTAGGCACCTGCTGATAAGTCCACATACCGCATGTTTCTGGACTATCACAATGAGAACTCCTCGCCGCCAAGCAACGCTTTCTATTGTCTCATCATCCGCCGAGGCCTCTTACAATTCTCACCCGGCCAGCATCCTTCGCGCTGTGCTGGGTAACCTGCAAGATGGCTTTATTATCGCCGACCATACAGGCACCATTGAGCAAATTAACTTACCTGGTGAGCGTATTTGCGATTTGTTAAATGCTAAGGAAAACCAGCTGCCCATAGAAATATGGCAGGTGTGCAAAGCTGCCTTG
Organism: Cyanobacteria bacterium J06581_3; assembly: GCA_038531675.1. Taxonomy (GTDB): domain Bacteria; phylum Cyanobacteriota; class Cyanobacteriia; order Phormidesmidales; family Phormidesmidaceae; genus Phormidesmis. Next base: position 70,322 of record JBCBBK010000002.1, on the reverse strand, counting down.
AACAACAAAGAGGCCCTCTCTTATGAAGACATAGGCATTGATGCGGATATCATTTTGCCAAATATGGGAACGGTCAGAATTAGAGCCCAAAATATCAGCATCGGCCAACAGCCTTTTTTGCTAATCGTGTTGGAAGATCGCCAGCAAACTATTCGCAACAAGGCGCTTTCTGATGCTGCGCTGTATGGACTAACTGAGCGTGAACGCGAAATCTGGCAGATGCGGCTGAGAGGCGATGCCTATAAAGATATCTCTGCAACGCTATGGATTAGCGTGGACACTGTGAAAAAGCACGTAAAAAATATACTGGCCAAACAGCGAAGCCACCAGGACGATATTGCGTATGCCCTGATGGCCTGATGCATTGATATGCTTAGCTATTGACTTTTAAGCTATTGACCTTTGACTAAGCATCTAACCATAGCCAGACTTATCTTTCTAAAAGAACAGCAGGCAAGGTGTCAGCGGGGGCCACAGCCGCAACTTCAGCAGAGCGAGCAAGCACAGAGCGTTGCAGTAAAGGCGTTCTTGCGACCGAACTGTTGGCCAGTGTGAGTAACGGATTGGCCAGTACACCAGATAGCGCAGTCACGACAACTGCCAGGACCAGGCTTACCTGTAGCGGGCGCATACCTGGTAAAGACCAGTCATTATCTGCGTAGGCTTTCACAGAGTCAGACATTTCTTGGGGCTCTTTGACTACCATCATCTTCACAACACGAATGTAGTAGTAGATGGAAATTACGCTAGTAATAAGACCGACAAGCACAAGGTTATAGGCTCCAGCTTGCCAGCCAGCCCAGAAAACGTAGATTTTACCGAAGAATCCAGATAGAGGCGGAATGCCGCCTAACGACAACAGGCATACGCTCAGGCATAGCGTTAGCAATGGATCTTTTTGGTAGAGACCACTGTACTCACTAATTTGGTCGGTGCCTGTGCGTAGGGTGAACAAGATGACGCAGGTAAATGCGCCCAGGTTCATAAACAAATAGATGAACAAGTAGAAGATAACGCTGGAGTAGCCTGCATCGGTACCGATGATAAAGCCGATCATGATAATGCCAGCCTGACCAATGGAGGAGTAGGCTAGCAGACGCTTCATGCTGGTTTGGGCTAGGGCTACAACGTTACCAAGGATCATGCTCAGCACAGCCAGGGCGGCAAAGACAAACCGCCACTGCTCGCTCACCATGGGAAACGCTGTTAGTAAAAGCCGCATCGCTAAAGCGAAGCCAGCTGTTTTAGAGCCAACGGATAAGAAGGCAACGACCGGTGTAGGGGAGCCTTCGTAAACGTCTGGGGTCCACTGGTGGAAGGGGACAGCGGCGACCTTGAAGGCAATGCCTGCAATCACAAATACCAGCGCAATAATCAAACCAATAGGGGCTTCTTCGTAGTTGAGTGCCAGGGCGTCGGCGATCGCACCTAAATTTGTCTCACCCCCCGATAGGCCGTACAGCAGCGACATCCCGTACAAAAAAATAGCCGCACTGGCCGCGCCAATCAATAAATACTTCAGCGCCGCCTCGTTGGAGCGCGGGTCGCGTTTCATGTAGCCCGTGAGCAAGTAAGACGAAATACTAAGCGTTTCTAAAGAGACGAATACCGTTACAAGTTCGTCGGCCCCAGAGAGAAACATGCCCCCCAGGGTTGCCGTGAGCAAAATCGCTAGAAACTCGGCAAGGGCGGTACCCGATCGCTCAATGTAGCGAATGCACATGGGAATGGTGACCGCCGAAGACAGGGCGATAATGCCTCGAAAGACAATGCTGAGATCGTCGCCATTAAAGCTGCCTAAAAAGGCGATTGGGTCAGCGGCACCCCACTGGAGAAAGAGGTCTGCGACGGCTGCCAGCAGGCCTGCGATCGCAAAATAGGGTAGCCAGCGACTCGCCCGGCGTCCACCGGCAATGTCTATGACGATAACTGCCAGAATCGTGATGATGACGATTCCTTCTGGCAAGATGATGCCTGCATTTAGCTGAGCGGCAATATTGGCAAAGTCCATCGAGTACGGCCCAGCAAGTTGGCCAAATAAAGATTTCCAATTGAAATCTTACCGTGTATCTTCCGATAACCCCACTCTCAAATCAATATTTTTGTAGAAACATAGAGTCAGAGGATTACTAGGCATGGAATTGTGACAGGAGCCTTAAACAGGGAGTGCAGCATTTTTTGGGTCTATGACTTAGCATTGCTGTAAGCAGTTGACCGTCTTAGTTGACTGCCTTAAGTAGGTCATAGCAGAGACGCAAAAGGGCGTAAAAGAGGATGAAGATCAAAAGTCAGGGTAGACGGATTGAACCATTTTGATCTATCGCTATATATAGAGGTGATTGATTGAACACTAGTCACTATGATTGTGTTCATGCGCATTTAAGCATCAATGATGTCTGATTTGCAGTTGACTTATGGGCATGCTTGAGCCAGCCGAAGCACATTTACTCATTCGTCATTTCTTTGCCGGTTTGCTTCAAAAGCTAGTGTCTCTCTAGCATTTCTAAGGCGTTTTACGTTAAAAACTACTGAACTAAATTAGTATCCGTCCACCTCAGTTGAGAACATATAGGTCGTATGTCTACGCTCGTTATTGTTGAGTCCCCTACCAAAGCTAAGACCATTCGCAACTATCTGCCCAAGGGCTACAAGGTAGAAGCGTCTATGGGCCATGTGCGCGATTTGCCCAAGTCGGCAAAAGAAATTCCGGCCAAGGTTAAAAAGGAAAAGTGGGCTCAAATTGGCGTCAATACCGAAGCAGACTTCGAACCACTTTATATTGTCCCGTCTGATAAGAAAAAAGTCGTCAAAACGCTGAAAGACGCCCTCAAAGGCGCAGACGAGTTAATTCTGGCGACTGACGAAGATCGTGAAGGCGAAAGCATTAGCTGGCATTTACTTCAGGTGCTAAAGCCCAAGGTGCCAACCAAGCGCATGGTTTTTCATGAAATTACCAAGGAAGCTATTCAAGAAGCACTCTCCAACTGCCGCACGATTGACGACAAGCTAGTACATGCTCAGGAAACTCGGCGCATACTGGACCGGCTGGTTGGCTACACCGTTTCTCCTTTGCTTTGGAAAAAGATCGCTTTTGGGCTATCCGCAGGCCGGGTGCAGTCTGTTTCTGTGCGCTTACTGGTTGAGCGCGAGCGGGCCCGACGTGCTTTTAGACGAGGTTCCTATTGGGATCTTAAGGCTGCGCTGCTGAAAGCGAATGCCAGTGAGAAGAAACCTTTCGATGCCAAGCTGGTCTCTGTGGGCGGTACCCGCGTGGCTAACGGTAGCGACTTTGATGAGTCGACCGGTCAGGTGAAGGCTGGGCGCAATGTGCTGCTGCTGAATGAGGCAGAATCGACTGCGCTGCGATCGCGTCTTGAAAGCAGTGCCTGGACCGTCTCCAAATTAGAAGAGCGGCCTAACACGCGCAAGCCAGCGCCGCCCTTTACCACCTCTACGCTTCAGCAGGAGGCCAATCGCAAGCTAGGACTATCGGCTCGCGATACAATGCGCACTGCTCAGGGCCTGTATGAGAAAGGCTTTATTACCTACATGCGTACAGATTCGACGAGTTTGTCAAAACAGGCGATCGCTGCTGCCCGCACCTGCGTGGAAGCAAAATACGGCAAAGATTACCTGAGTCCCAAACCCCGCCAGTTCTCGACCAAAAGCAAAGGTGCACAAGAAGCCCACGAAGCCATCCGTCCTTCTGGCGAAGTGTTCCGTATTCCCAAAGAAACCCCCCTCAAAGAGCGTGAGCTGAAACTTTACGACCTGATCTGGAAGCGCACCGTCGCTACCCAGATGGCCGAAGCCCGCCAGACCAACATCACCATGCAGATAGAAGTCGACGATGCGGTGTTCAAGGCAACTGGCAAGCGCATCGACTTCCCAGGCTTCTTCCGGGCCTACGTCGAGGGATCAGACAACCCTGACGCGGCCATTGAAAACCAGGAAGTCGTTTTGCCTAATGTAAAAGCAGGCGATGCCCTAGACTGCCAAGGCCTAGAGGCCATTGGTCACGAAACCCAGCCACCCGCTCGCTATACCGAAGCTTCCCTGGTAAAAACCTTAGAAAAAGAAGGCATTGGCCGACCAAGTACCTATGCAACCGTCATTAGCACCGTGGTGGCCAGACGCTACGCCGAGCTGATTGGGAACAGTCTGGTGCCTACCTTCACGGCTTTCGCTGTCACCGAACTGCTAGAGAATAATTTTCCTGACCTGGTAGATGTTCATTTCACGGCCAAGATGGAACAAACCCTCGACGAAATTTCGATGGGCAACACAGAATGGTTGCCGTATTTGAAGGGTTTTTACGGCGGTGACAAAGGCTTGGCCAATCAGGTAGAGCAGCGTCAGGACAACATTGACCCAACCGAAGCGCGTACGGTGGATCTTGACGATTTGGCTGCGAAGGTACGCATTGGTAAGTACGGCGCCTATGTAGAGCTGGAAAAAGACGAAGAGACTGTTCGCGCCTCGATTCCAAACGGCGTAAGCCCGGCGGATCTGAACGACGAGCAGGTAGAAGTACTGCTCAAGCAAAAGACAGAAGGTCCCGAGAAAATTGGCCTGCACCCAGAAACAGGCGAACCGATGTACATTTTGATCGGGCGATTTGGCCCCTATGTGCAGCTAGGCGATGTCACCGAAGAGAATAAAAAGCCAAAACGCACGTCCTTACCCAAAGGCGTTAAAGCAGAAGATGTTACGCAGGAAATGGCAGTCGGTCTGCTGTCTTTACCGCGCCTGCTGGGGGTTCATCCGACAACAGGCAACAAAATTAAAGCTAGTCTGGGTCGCTTTGGCCCCTATGTCGTACACACCAAAGGAAAAGAAGATGGCAAAGACGACTACCGCTCGATAAAAGGCGATGACGATGTACTCACCATCAACCTGGAGCGAGCCCTAGAAATGCTGGCTCAGCCTAAGGCCGGACGAGGCCGAAAAGCAGCCACCCCCATCCATGAAATAGGGAAGCATCCTGTGGATGAAGAACCCATCAATGTATACGACGGGCCCTATGGTCCGTACATCAAGCACGGCAAAGTCAATGTGTCGGTACCTGAAGGCAAAAAGCCAGAGGAAGTCACCATAGAAGAAGCCGTAGCGCTGCTAAAAGAAAAAGGCGGCGAAGTTAAAAAGAAAAAGACCACCAAGAAGAAGACGACAGCAAAGAAGTCCACAGCCAAAAAATCTACAGCAAAGAAAACGACGGCTAAAAAAGCCACAACTGCCAAAACAACGACCAAGAAATCTACAGCGAAGAAAACAACGACCAAAAAAACGACAAAAAGAGCAGCCCAGCCTGATGAGAAGAAAAAACCGCGAACGGCAGCCGCGAAAACAACAACTCAAACGTCTGCTACAGAAAAGCTAGTACCAGATGATACAGAGGCATAGCTACCACTGGGCTCATAATATGACGGGATGTATTTAATTAGGGATATCTGATAGAGCATTTGATACCCTACTGAGAGTTAGCAACCCGAGCAAAATGAAAACTGAATGAAAGATCTGGGGGAAGCACTGCTCAATAAGCTCAATGACATTATTGCCATCTGGGTAACAGCCGTGCGCGCAGATGCAGAGATAGACAGTATCCACGGGCTGACCTACGAGGCTGTTCACAACGGCTTACCCTATGTACTAGAATCGGTTGCGACCTTGCTCACAGCAGCCTTTGCCGATGAAGAGAAAGAGCTAAAAGAAGACGCTCTAGAACATGGAAACGTTCGCGCTGAACAAGGATTTGACCTGCCAGAGCTTATCCGAGAATACCGCATTCTACGCAATGTGTTGCTTAGCGAACTCACACCTGAATTAGAAACAGGCTCTGTGAAAGAGGTTCTCAAGGCCGTTGAAAAAATCGATAGTGTATTAGATGAGGTAGTGTTAATCTCTCTAAAAAGCTACATGGACCAGCGGCTCTCTATGCTGGAGCAAATGCACGGACAGCTGGTATTAACCAATCAAGAGCTATCTAGACTGGTAGAAATTCAGAAAGACAATGTGTCTCACCTGGCCCATGAGCTCAAGAATCCTCTGCATTCAATTATCAGCTTCTCATCTATTTTGCTACGGAAACAGCGTCAGCAGCTTAACGCAACTGCTGACAATACACCCATAGAAATTCAACAAATAGAGCGCATATTCAATAATGGCCGTCAGCTGCTCAGGCTCATTAACAATACGCTAGAAGCTTCAAAGGCAGACGCTGAGGCTGCCTCACTTTCTCTCGAAACAGTGAGGGTCAGTGCTTTGATCAAAAGTGTCGTAGATGCGTTGTCTCCATCAGTAGCTAACGATGCCATCAGGTTGGAAATGAACTGTGAACAAGGCCCCGAAACAGTTGTGACCGACAGCCTACGCCTACAACAGATTTTGACTAACCTAATTAGTAACGCCATTCGCTCTACCGACAAGGGTAATATCACTGTTAGCGTGTATCCAGTGAGTGACACTGACTGGGCGATCGCTGTCAAAGATACTGGTAGAGGCATCGCCAAAGTCGATCAATCCAAAGTTTTTGAGCCTTACTTTCAATCGGGCGATGAAAAGAGCTGGGCCGTTGGTAGTAATGGCTTAGGGCTGACCATTGTCAGCAAGCTGGTGCGGCGACTGCAAGGCAGAATTGAGCTAGATTCTGAGCTCGGCAAAGGCTCAACTTTTACCGTTGTGCTTCCCTGCCAGCTGAGCGAAACCGCAGCTAGCTAAACAGGGTTGCAACTGGCTCAGGCCTGCATTCGAGAAATGGCGATCGCACTTTCAAGCTCGCTAAGCTTACTGATGACGGCGACCTTCTCGGTGGCAATTTCAATGCGATCGCGTCCGTTGGCTTTTGCGACATACAGCGCCTGGTCAATTTGTTTGAGGAGCGCATGCTGACTGGTTCCTGTCTCTGGAAATGTGCCAAGACCCATAGAAACCGTGACTTGAAAGCTCTGTTGATCAAACGTTATTTGCTGTGCCTTGAGCGCCAGGCGAATGTCATTGGCCCTTTTGTTAGCTTCTATAAGTGGCATATTGGGCATTGCCAGAATAAATTCTTCCCCTCCGTAGCGGCAGGCAATATCACTTTCACGAATATGCTGTTGAATGATCTGGGCAAAGGTCCGCAGGGCCAAATCGCCTGCCAGATGTCCGTAAGTATCGTTTACTTTTTTGAAATAGTCGATGTCCATGAGCACAATAGACAACGGTGTATTTGCTCGGGTGGCTTTTGTCAGCTCCGCAGGCAGCGTTTCTTCAAAGTAGCGGCGGTTAAAAAGTCCGGTGAGTCCGTCTCTAATGGACTGTTCTTTGAGCTGATCGCGGAGTTTTTTGATTTGGGTGAGCTGATGCTCAAGTTCGTCGTTGGCCCGCTGAATTTTTAGCTGGGTTTGATGTTTTTGAGTGATGTCTCGGAGGACAATAATTTTACCAGTCACCTTGCTGTCACGGCTGCACTTACTGTTGCTGCTCCGCAGATGGGTGACACTCATTTCCACATAGAGAGGAATGTCGGGGCGTTCTACGATAGTGCTGGTCAGATTAGCTGCGGCTTGGCACTGCGCTGAGATTTCTGGCCAATCGAGCAGCACTTGGTCGATATGTTGCCCTGTGCAATTTTTTGATGGGCAGGTGTATCGCCTGGCAGCTGGATTGAGATCGATGACGTAGTTCTCGTGATTGACGACGAGTACCGCATCGTTCATGCGCTCAATGAGCGTATCGCGAGCAATAGGAATAAGATCTAGCAGCCGGAATTTGAATAGGCTAGCAAAGTAGATGCAGCCCGTAAGCAAAAAGCTCATTGGCAAGATGTTGGCATGCTCTGGAGAAAGGCCTAGCGTAAATAGCGTTCCGGCTAATAGGGGGGGGACAGATCCTGCGACAATCATAATTGCCTGCCGCTGGTGTAGGTGGGATGAGCGGCAGGCAGAACGCAGGACCAGTGCTGAACTGGTGACAACATAGACATAAAAACAAACGGCAATCCAGTAGTAGCCAGGGCCATGATGAATGACGTTAAGATGGCTATTGTGGGGGTGAAGGTCCATGGATTTCCAGATCAGGCCGTGCCAGCGATCGCTTAGCACCATGGAAACGTTGGCAACAGGGACCAACCAAATGAACAGTCGCCGCCTGGGGGTTGTCCAGTTTTTGAACCCTGTAAAGTAAAGAACAAAAATGAGATAAAAGGCAATCAGGCTGTTAGAAGCTACGTATTCTAGAGAGGTCCATAGGGTGAGTATCTCTATGGTGTTAGCAGCCTCGCTGCCAGCAGCAGCAGCGGCATAGATGGCGATCGCAAGCATCAGCCGAATAAATGGCCTGGTTGAGGGAGTTGTTTCTCGGCGAACCCAGGCTGTTAGGGCAACACAGCTCGATATGATGGCAGTTGCACACAAAATGACAGCAGCGAGGTTCTCTTGGAGCAACATGACGAGGTTTGTAAGGTATGTATAGATACCCTCAGAATTCCCAGACGGTAAGTACTCAAACGGATGCTTGGTAGATTAGTACGATGTTTCAGCTAGCAGAAGGGTGAGGGCTTCGTAAACTATGAAACTTGCGTATTAAGAGCCATCAGCTAGAAGTTTACGTCTCCAACAGATATTTCAAGCAGATATTTCAAGCCCAAAGCTTCAATAATTCCTGCATTTACTGAGCAATCTTAACCACGCCGGTTGTACTCTTAGCGGTGCCATCAGCAGCAAAGGTGAAAGTAACTGGACCTTCGTCCAGCCCTTTTGCCGACTGCACTTGATAGGTGCCTGCAAAGGTGCCATTACTGTCGAGTGTGCCAACCAGATGACCTATTTTGGTGTCACCTGCGTTCTTACTAAATTCTTTATCAATATCTTTATCGGCAACAGAGGATGCACCGTATGAAATAGTCATCTGGTCGCCTTCCAAAGAGGCCTCTGTAATCTCAGCAATTTCGAGGGCTTCGGACGCGCTGCCACAGTCTGTATCGCATACCCATTGGTATTGAGTGGGGTCCTTAACAAACTGTGCAATGCCTAAAAAGTGAGCAATCTCTACGTTGTCTTTGGCTTCTGTCTCAGGTGCTTGCGTGGCACTTGTCACTTCTGGGCTGACGGCCTGCGCTGGTGAAATAGCTTGAAATGCTGAGCGCTCCTGACGAATCTGTAATGGCGCTAGTATCGCGATCGCTGCGAGCGCGCCACCTGCCATGGCCAAATCCAATATATTTCGAGTGCGACCCATGATTGCTTTTCCCTTACGCGATGCGATAGCGATTACTACCTATTGTTAGCAGGCCAATTTGCGCCTGACGAACCTACATGACAACACTTGAGGTGGCACGGTCGCATCAGAATTTTTCTTGAGTAAATTATGTGTTTACTGTGTTGCTCACGCTTGTAGTGTAAAGGCTCTATTAGCCTTGGCTACAGTGCCTGAGGCGTGAAGGCTACCTCATCGATATGAATAGATTTGGTGAGAATAAAGGGTGTTGCAGTTGGGCGAACTGGACAAAAGCCTTTTAATAATCCTTTGATCAGACACTTACTCAGACGCTTACTCAGATGCTGAAGCAGCGTCTGGAATCGATAGGAATCTGCCCTGCACCCAGCCTTCTGTATAAGGCGGACTATCGAGGCGGATATGATTCCAGGCCGAGTTTTGATCGGCTTCGGGTAAATACCCGCTAATCTGCTCGGTGACGGTCACCGAACTGCCATTGACGCCGTAGCCTACGTTAGGCTGATTGGCTGCGGGACGTAGATACAGCGGAATCGGTGAATTTTCTTTGGGGCCGATGAGCGTAGCTGTTTTTTCGATTGGCTGACCGGTGGGCAGGCTGAGGGCTAAGCTAACAGGGGAAACAAAGACAAAAGCAGTCAGCAGGGCGGCGACCAAAATGCTTGAGAGGCTCCTTGAAATGACCATAGTGCGTTTTACTCAACCCCATCAATACTTAATTAACATCCACATTACAGGTCCTGTGCAGTTCGGATGAAATCGCTTTTTTCTAACTTGGCACCCGCAGGCGCACCGGCAGAGCATCAGCAAGACAACCCATTAGGAAGTGTGTTGAGCAGTGCTGCCCTGGTGGCGGGAACGACCATCGGGGCTGGGATATTGGCGTTGCCTGCGGTAACGTTGCCTGCCGGGGTGTTGCCATCAACGGTGGTGATGGTGGGCGTGTGGCTGTACATGCTGGCGTCTGGCCTGCTGGTGGCAGAGGCGAATTTGCAGGCGATGGGGGAGAGTGGCCGGGCGGATATTGGTCTGCTGGCGACGATTCGGCAGACTTTGGGGCGAGGCGGGGCGATCGCTGCTGGCGTAGTGTACGTCTTTATTCACTATGCTTTGCTGGTCGCGTACATAACGCGGGGTGGTGATATTTTGGCGATGGCGTTAGCTCAGATCATGCAGTGGTTTGGATTATCACAGCCAGTGCTACCTATGATTTCGCCAGTCGTCTCTTTGTCAGGCGTTTCTTTGTGGTGGGGACATGTTTTGTTTGCGCTGCTGTTTGGAGTTGTTTTGTATTGGGGGAGTGAGCGATTTGTCGGCAGACTGAATGCGGTGCTGGTGGCGATAGTTGTGATGACGTTTGGGTTACTGCTGGCACTGATACTGGGGCAGGTGGAATTTTCTCGCTGGCAGGTTCAGCACTGGGAGATGGTGAGCGCGCTAGTGCCGACAATGTTTGTGGCTTTTGTGTATCAAAATGTGGTGCCTGTGGTGACGACGCAGCTAGGGGGTGATGGCCGCAGGATTCGACAGGCAATTGGGTTAGGCTCACTAGTGCCGCTGCTGATGTTTGCGAGCTGGAACGCGTTTATTCTTGGCAGCTCGGATGCTGATACTGCGAGTATGGGCGGCATCGATCCGATTGAGGTGCTGCGTCAGGGGCAGGCTCATCCTCTGTTGGGGGTGGCGGTCTCTGTGTTTTCTGAGTTTGCGATCGCGACATCATTCATTGGCTTTGTCTTTGGCTTGCTCAGCGTATTTCAGGATATTTTTAGCCCGTCGTTTCGGGAAAAAGCTGGGCCGCTGCCGCTGTATCTGCTGATTTTTTTGCCGCCGCTGGTGCTGTCTTTCGCGGATCCCAATATATTTTTTGAGGCGATTGAGCTGGCTGGTGCGTTTGGTAATTCCGTTTTGTTCGGCATTATTCCCGCCGTGATGGCATGGAAATATCGCTACAAGCCTGCGGCAGAAACTCGTGAGTCTCAGCCACTGGTGCCCGGCGGTAGGGTGGTGCTAACCGTCATGATAGGGGTTGCAAGTGCCGTGGTTGCGCAAAATGCATTGCGATATGCTGAAATAATACCGAAATAACCTATGCAATGATTGAAGCCTCTTATGATGGTCATATCATGCACTATCACCTGTCCAAATCTATTTACTAGTCCAAACCTATTCACTAATTAAGGGGAAAGCCAATTATGGTTTTAGTTGCTCAGGCACGGCCTAGCGAACGTGCAGAATTTATCAAAAAGACTTACACGCATCTAGCGGGTGCGGTGGGTGCTTTTATCGTTATTGAGTTTTTGATGTTTCAGCTGGGGATTGCCCAGGCGATCGCTCAGTTTGTGCTGGGTAGTCAGTTTGGCTTTATTGCGCTGCTTGGCGGCTTTATGGTGCTGGGTTACTTATCCAGTGGGATGGCGGCCAAAGCAGGTGATATTAAGGCTCAGTACTTAGGACTCGGCCTTTATGTTGTGGGTGAAGCGATTATCTTCGCGCCGTTACTGGTGATGGCATGGCTTCAGGGCAACGGGGCTATTCAGGCAGCTGGACTGGTAACGCTTTTCCTGTTCGCCGGATTGACCGCTGTCGTGGTGACGACTGGGCAAGACTTTACGTTCCTGGGTGGCGCGCTCAAAATCTTCGGCTTAGTTGCGCTGGGCATGATTGTTTGTAGCTTCATTTTCGGATTTAACCTGGGGATTTTCTTCTCCTACGCCATGGTTGCCTTCGCAGCTGCCGCTATCTTGTACCAGACTTCGCAGGTTATGCAGCGGTATCCCACGGACTACTACGTAGCTGCGTCGCTGGCACTGTTCTCTTCTGTGATGCTGTTGTTCTGGTACGTACTACGCATCTTTATGTCTCGTCGTTAGAACGAGGTAGCATAATCAACTAACCCCTGACGAGAAGATAAATTCTCGTCAGGGGTTTTTCTGTATTTAGCGAACTTCCAAGATCATAGAGTACCTGTTCATATCTATGCCTATAGAGCTGTTGTTATCTCTTCAAATAGCCATATTTCTAGAGGCTGAGCACCTATCTCTCCCTTTAGTCAGACGATTCAGAAACTGCCATAGCGCTACTTTTTACTTGCTAATAAGTTTAGGAAGTATTTTAGATGATCCAGCAATTAAATATGGCTGTGACGGTTATCATTCAACACATTTGCAGCGCCTTTAAAGCATTACAGCTTCAGAGAATTGTTTCTGTTGCAATTGTCGGTATGCTGTTGCTCACAACGAGCGTGGATAATGCTGATCTTAATGACAGCACCAAAGCAATGCTAAACGATATGATTGCCCGTGGTGAAAATGGTCGGCCTGTAACCTCAGCGCAGTGGAAAGCTGAAAACGAAAAGCTAGAAGGTGAGCCTGGTAAAAGAGTAAAGCGAATTGCTAAGGAAACAGGTGACGCGGTAGAAGAAATGGCTGAAATTTATCCTGGCAATGCAAAGTCAGTATTGCCTGGAATGAGTAACGATTCACTAGAGCGTGATGACTAAGCACATCAGAACGCTGTTGTGCAGATACGCAGATAATCAAAAAGCCCACTGCTGTCACTCTAGCAGTGGGCTTTTTAATCTAGCTCAACGCAGAACAGTGAAGAGAATATAACCGATAGGTCTGAGCCTATTTAACGGTAATGCTGATTTTGTCAGAGACGACTGGGTTGTCGTGAGGGACGTGAGTGTAGTTGCCTAAGATGAGCTGCAAAGTATGCTCCCCAGCGGGAAGAGAAAGCTTGGTTTCGGTTTGTCCGCCGCCAAAGTGTCTGATCTTTTCGGTGGCCGGTAACGGTTCGCTAAGGCTAGGTAGCTCGTCTACATCGATGAGAAGATGGTGGTGGCCTGTGCCTTCTTTGTCGATGCCCGCAGGCGCGACGCCCATGCCCGATAGGCCAAACTTGACGGTAAATTCTGTGGGAACTTGCTGCCCATCGGTAGGGGCGATCAGGTAGGCCTGGGCAGAAGGGTCGGCATGGGATAGCCCAGCAGCAATAGCCGCTGGCTGAGCTGAAAAGAGTAGGCAAAAGACGAGTAATCCGAAAGAGAGCGTGAGCTGTGTAAGCCTGGAGAAGATAGAGCGCATAGGTTGTGTGTGCTGACGGGCTGCTTTAATTGACAGGGTAATTGACAGGATGTCGCGTGTTGCTTTTATATTACTCGTTGGTGCCAACTTCTATGGGGAATCCGGCTGCTCTCCAGGCAGGCATGTGGCCGCTGAGGTGACTTAGGTTAGTGAACCCAGCATCTAGTAAAACAGCTTCGGCCCGCTCGGCACGAACGCCCCGCTCGCAGTACAACACGACATGGCGGTTTTGGAATGCCTGCAGCTGATCGAGATGCGATCGCACCGCACGATGCTCTACATTGACAGCGCCAGGAATGTGCCCTGCTGCGTACTCCCTGGCGCTGCGGACATCTAAAACAAGAGGCGGCTCTGACTGCATCATTTGAACGGCCAAAGTCTCTGGAGTCACATCTGCCGAAACTGATTTAGCGACCGTCGTTTTAGCAGACGCGGTCTGCAATTGAGCGGGTGGCACGCTGCAAGCAACCGCTGGCAAAAGCAATAATAGTAAGTATGTGGTTGTGACTATTCTTTTCATATGTTTTCAAAAATTTCGCCGGTAAACATTGTGATGATCAACTGTTACAGCATTGGCTAAGAATAAGGCTGCATTTTCATTTTTTAATCGAACGCTACATAAGGGATAAAATACCTTTAAGTTCATTCGGCAAAAGACAAGATTGAAGATGATTTATTGATTCTGTTTATAAAGTAAACAGAGGTCGAGTTGGTCAATTTACGGTAGGGAGCCGGTGCTAAATTGATATATCATCTTCAAAATGATTATAAACAGCTAGTAACTATTGCCTACTTACCCGTATACAGGCATACTCAGTGATTCTATGGACCTTCTTATGTCCCAACTGCCGACCTTGCGAGTTTTAATCATTGAAGATGATCCCCTGGTGCAGCTAGGTATTGAACAGGCGCTAGCAAGCTACAGCCAGCTGACGATAGTGGATACGGTAGACGATGGTTACCTGGCGGTGGAGGCGGCCCTACAGCATAAGCCTGACCTAATTTTGATGGATATTGGCCTTCCCGGAATCGACGGGATAGAAACGACTCGGCAAATTAAGGCTCAGCTACCCGATATTAAAATTGTGATGCTGACCTCTCATATGGCTGAAGCTGAAGTGATGGCGGCTTTTTCTAGCGGGGCGGAGGCTTATTGTATTAAAGGGGGGAGTATTGATGGACTGCTAAGTGCGATCGCTACTGTCAGTCAAGATGGCGTCTATTTGGATGCAAAGGTTGCTCACATTGCTCTGCAAAGCTTTCAAAAATCAGCGGCAGACGTCGCAATGACGCAAACAGCAGACGCGATTGAAAGCGATCTTTCAGACCGTGAGAAAGAAGTCCTTGAGCTGTTAGTGGAAGGCTTGAGTAACCCTGAAATTGCCAAACAGCTATTTATTAGCCCCAATACGGTAAAGGCCCACATGAAAAGCCTGATGAATAAGCTGGCTGCTAACGACCGGGTTCAGGTCGCTGTTAAGGCCTTACGCGCTGGGCTTGTATAGGCTAAGCAGGTGGTTCTCTATGACAGACGTTATAATATTAGATAATATTAACCAAACTTGATACGGCATTAGCTTTTCCCTAATGCCCTTGGTAGCGGACTTGCTTTGGTGCTGTTTCCTCAGCTAGCTTTCTAGGCCGATTCCTTAGGATTTTTTATCGGTGATTTTTTATCGGTGATTCTTTATCGGCAGAGCATTGACAGAAAGGGGCTATAAAACAGAAGGGTGTGCTTTTTATCTATGTTCTCTATCCAGACACCGGACACTTCCCTTGGTTTAGATGATGATCGCTTGGTTTTTGCTGATGAAGCGGTTGCCCCTGATGCCAGTGAGCCGGGTGCTATCTGGAAAATCATGCTGGTGGATGATGAGCCTTCGGTGCATCAGGCTACTAAGATTGCCTTAAAGTTTTTTACGTTTGAAGATAAACCGCTGGCGTTTATTTCTGCCTACTCTGGTGCGGAGGCGAAGGAATTACTGAGTCAGCAAACGGACATTGCAATCGTTTTTTTAGACGTGATTATGGAATCACGGGAATCGGGGTTAGAGGTTGCTAAGTACATTCGAGAGAACCTTCAAAATCACGCTATTCGGATTATCTTGAGGACGGGACAGCCTGGGCATGTTCCTGAAGAGTCTGTGGTAATAAATTACGATATTAATGATTACAAAACCAAGCTAGAACTGACCCAGAAAAAGTTATTTACGACCCTAGTTTCGGGCCTTAGGGCTTACCGAGACTTGCTTGCTTTGGCGCAAAGCAGAGCCGAACTGGCCGTGGTGAACCATCAGCTGACGATGTTTAATCAAACGCTAGAAAAGCGAGTACGCGATCGCACTCAGTCTTTGGCCCATGAAGTGCAATCGCGAGCAAAGGCCGAAGAAGCGCTCAAGCTTTACATTCATGCGCTCACTCACGACCTACGTAATCCGGTGACGGGTATGACGAATGTGCTGCAAAGTCTGCTGCACCAAAACATGATGGGTGAACCACCCACGGTGCAAATTCCCGTTTCTGTGCTGGAAAGAATGAATGATGGCTGCGATCGCCAGCTGAAAATGATCAATTCACTGCTGGAGACGCGCAGCATTGAACTGCGGGGCATAGCCCTAAAGCCACAGTCGTTTTCGCTTAGTGAGATGCTTGGCAATCTACTTAAAACCTGGGAGATTCGGTTTGAGCGAAAACGGGTGCAGGCAGTCTGTCAGGTTGATGTTGACTTACCTGATGTAGAGGGCGATCGCACTCAGCTGTGGCGCGTTTTTGAAAATTTGATTGACAACGCACTCAAGTATAATCCGCCTGGCATTACGCTAACCGTCACCGCGCAGCAAAAGGGCGGTAATCTTGTTTACTGCAGTGTGCGTGATAACGGTGTAGGTATAAAAGGCGAACGGGCCGATCGGCTTTTCGATATTTATCGTCGGGGCAGTGCCCACAGAGCGACCCAGGGATTTGGGCTTGGGCTGTATATCTGTCGGCGAATTATTGAAGCCCATGGCAGTACAATTCATATTGCTTCTCCGCCCACTCATCAGGCTGATGGACCAGGCACCCAGTTTTGGTTTGAGCTATTCCTTCGGCTGCCAGATGGTTTGCACCCTGAAACATGACTCAAAACCCTACCCAGCGGCGACTGATTCCTTTACGCGCTGCGTTTATCGTTCCGTTCGTGCTTCACAGCTGCTGGCCACAGTCGGCGCGGCGTACTGGCCGTAGATCTGATTTGAGGCCACCCGCCTCGAAAATCCGGTCATTCAAACGACTGCAATGAACTGGGCGCTAGTCGTGGTTGTCCCCGAATCGGACTTTACGGCTCAAATTAATGTCAATCAGCGAAATTTATTGTGGCTGTGTCTGATTCCGCTGGGTGTTTCTGTTGTTGTGGCTGTGTTGCTAGCTCGCCGATTTAGTGAGCCGCTACTTCAGCTAGCGGCTGCGAGCGAGTCACTGGCCAATGCTAGAGAAGAACGCTGGGACAAAATTTTTGGGGTGATTGATCAGGTGCGCGATCGCGATGCAGCCCTAGCTACCGCCCTAAGCGACACCGTCAACAACTTTCAGTACATGCAAATTTTAGACACTTTGCAAACAATTTCAGCCAAATAAGTCACTCCGTTCAGTGATTCAGCTATGCCACTGAGCATATTCACTGGGCATATGTTGTTGGCAAGTGAGATGTTGGCAAGTGAGAAGACACCTGTTACTTACCCAGTCGGGTAGGTACAAAACTACCCAACTGCTATGTAAAAAGCTCTCCACTAGCAGCACGTATTACGAATGGGAAATTCGGCATACTTGGCATACAACAGCGATTAGGCATTCCATCGCAAGCCCAATTGCCGCAACGATGCATCTATCCGCAGTAAAAGAGTCTGTCACTATGCTGAGCCACCTTACCAGTCAACTATGCCTTGAGCTACAGAGAGGAAAGTTTTGCTATGTTACAGGCCCCAGGCCCCTCACCCGCCCGTCACTATGCCAGCATACCTGCATAGAAATGGCCCAGCGTGGCTACCAGATGGTTAAGGTTGCTATGCCAGCTCCACAGAATGCGCCTCGGACGAAGGCCTCCTGGGATAGGCATATTATTTACTCTATCTGGCAAACGCTACATCCTGATGATCGCACCCAGCTGACTAAATGGCTGGAAACAACTCAGCACCTGTCACCTGTGGCCAGGCTGAACCAGTTTGCCAGCGATCTGCTGCTAAGCGATTTGTGTGAGGGCCCCTTTTTACTGTGTTTGGACAACATTGACGGTCTGTTTAATGTTCCGGGTGCACTAGAAGGAATTATGGACTGGATTGCCTGCTGCTATGAGTTGCGTGACACCTACTTGACGTATCGACATCTCAGCATTGCGGTGTTTGGGTCGGTTAAGCCCGTTTGTTCACAGCTGACGCCTTCCCTGAGTGCGAACCAACAACAGCCTGTTTTTTTTCATGCGCCGCCTCAGGCTACTCAGCTATCCAAACCTATTCAAAAGACTATTCAAAAGCCTGTGCAACGGCAGGTGGCCTTCAGGCAAAACTTTAAGGAGCAAAATTTTAAGGAGCAAAATTTTAAGATGCTCTTACCTGCGTTCGGCTAGCTTGTGAGAGTATTTAACCAGCGTCACATTCTCTGGTTCGTAATGCCTTCCTTATCGCCATCGTCTGCTGACATTCTTGTGATTGACGACAATCCAGATAATTTGCGCCTATTGCTAACGGTGCTTGGTGAGCAGGGCTATCGGGTTAGGCCAGTAACCAGTGGTGCTTTGGGGATTGCAGCGGCGCAGCTAGAACCGCCGGAGCTGATTTTATTGGATATCAAAATGCCAGAGATGGACGGGTATGACGTGTGTCGTCAGCTCAAGGCGGATGCTCGGACGGCTGATATTCCAGTCATTTTCCTGACCGTTCTCGATGATGATGTTGATATTGTTAAGGGCTTTGAGCTGGGCGGGGTAGATTATATTACTAAACCCGTTAGAACAGGAGAGCTACTGGCACGAGTGGAAAATCGAATAGCGCTGCGATCGCTAGCAAAACAGCTGAGAGCCCAGAAGGATTTTTTGCAGGTCATTTATAACAGCGTTGATACCTTTATTTCGGTTCTGGAGGTGGTAGAGCGCGATCAGTTCGAGATTGTTGATGTCAATGAAACGGCGCTGAAGATGACAGGCTACACCCGCGAGCAAATGATTGGGGCCAATGTGACTGCGTTTGTAGCACCTGAGGTGATTCGTCGAAATCACGAAGTTTGCGTGGCAACAAAGCAGCCCGTCACCCGAGAAGAACCCATTGAACTGATGGGAAAAACAACCTGGTGGCTCTCTACCCATACGCCACTGTGTGACGAGTCTGGAGCAGTGACGCGGCTGATTGGTACGGCTATTAATATTACCGAGCGCAGGCTAGCCGAACAACAGCTTGCCAAAAAAACAGAAGAACTGACCCAGGCACTCGATAACCTAAAGGCGACTCAATCAGAGCTAGTGCGCTCTGCTAAAATGGCTGCTTTGGGCAACCTGGTCGCTGGCGTTGCCCACGAGATTAATACGCCTGTCGGCACCGCCATTATGACGGCTTCTAGCCTAGAGAATGCCAGTCAGGAGATTGCCGCAGCCCTCTCTGAGGGAGAACTGAAAAAGTCGTCTTTTCAAAACTATTTAGAGATTGCGACAGAATGCAGCCATCTTATTTCTAGTAACTTGCGCCGCGCAGGAGAATTGATTCAAAGCTTTAAACAGGTCGCGGTCGATCAAAGCAGCCTACAGCAGCGGACCTTTGCCCTAAGGTCCTATTTACAGGAGGTGATTACGAACCTGACGCCAAAGCTAAAGCAAACGCCGCATCAGATACAGCTATTGGCCGATACAGAGATTGCCCTTTCGAGCTATCCAGGGGCGATCGCTCAGGTCGTGACTAATCTGATTATCAACTCGCTTACCCATGCTTACCCAACGGGTGAAGCGGGCCAAATATGCCTTGAGGTCACGCAGACAAAAGACCATACAACACTTTGCTACAGCGACGATGGCTGCGGCATTCCACCGGATGCGCAAGATCACATCTTTGAACCTTTTTTTACTACGGCTAGAGCTCAAGGTGGCAGCGGTTTGGGGCTGCATTTGGTTTATAACCTGGTTACTCAGAAGCTTAAGGGCAGCATTGCAGTTACCCATTCTTCTGCTCATTCTTCTGGCGGCACTCTGTTTACCATTACCCTACCCAATCAGATAGACCTACCTCATCCAACAGAGTAGGTGAACAACTACCCACCTGTAGCACACTCAATACGCCCGGTCGCAGCATGTCATTTCTCTGGCAACAGACGATGCTAAAAGGAGCAAGCTTTGTTTTATCTCCTGGTATTTCCAGTGCTCCTAGAGAAGCCTATCGTGAGAAATCGCTATTCGTACCAAGTCGGGGGCAGTTTGCCCTGGGATAGTCCTGTTTATATTTGTAGGCAGGCCGATATCGATCTGTATGAGGCAATTCGGCAGCATCGGTTTGCAACCGTGCTAGGTCCCCGGCAAATGGGCCGATCTTCCCTGCGGGTACACACCAGGCACCGCTTAGAGTCGGCTGGTTATTGCTGTGCTACTGTGTACGGCACACAGCTGCTAGATTCTCCCCAGGACTACTACCGCTGGGACAAACAGCTGAGCGCATTGGTGTGGGATAGCCTAAGACCCAACGAGTCGGCCCGACTGGCTCAATGGCTACAGGATACCGAAGGGCTATTGCCTCAGCAGCGGCTAGAGCGCTTTACCCGTGAGCTGATACAGCCAATTCTGACAGAAGCGCCAGTGGTCGTTTTTATCGATGTGGCTGAATCACTACTGGATGTTCCTTTTTTGGCTAACGACGTCTTTGAGTGGATTTGGTACTGCCGGTGCTTGCGCAAAATATATCCCATTTACGAACGGCTAAATTTTGTCGTGCTGGGCAATGTTATTTCAACAGACCTGATTAAAAGTGAAGCGTTGTTACACTCAGGGCGGGCCATCACGCTGACTAATTTTAAAATTGAAGATACCGCGCCCTTACAGCAGGGCTTTGCAAGCCACATGGTTGAGCCCGCGCAGCTAATGAAGGCCATCTTTCGATGGACAGACGGTCAGCCTTTGCTTACGCAAAAGCTCTGTGGCCTGGTAAGCACCCTGCTCAATGAATTTGAGACGCCTGCGCAGCCTACCGCCTCACTATCGGCCAGTTTAGAACAGTGGGTGAGCCATTTGGTGACGACGTCAGTAATTGAAACATGGAACCGCCAGGATAATCTCTCTTACCTGTGGGATATCTGTTATTTACTCACACGTTCGCAGTATAAAAAGCCACTGATGGCTATGTACAGGCGCATTCTGGCCGATCAACCTGTAAAGTTAAACGGCGATCGCTTGCAGGCTGAACTCATGCTGAGCGGTTTGGCGATCGCCTGTGATGGGCATCTATGTAGCGGCAATGACATCTATCGACATATCTTTGGTGACCTAGCTCACAGCTAGCGGGAAAGCACAGTCAACTGGAACAGCAATTGCTAAATTTTTCACCCCTACCCAACTGGGTATGCCAACAACTATCCCATCAGCACAAAGCTATCTGTTCCGTAGCAGGAGGACAGCGCCAGGCCCAATCCGTCATGCTGTTACTAAGCAAATGAACCGGACTGAACAAACCCAGATGCTCTTTTGCCTTACAGCTGCGAAGCATCAACAGGCATCCGCATCTCGAACAAGCGTGAAGACTATGTTGACCTCCCATTTTTTATATCGAGTAGGCGGCGCACTGACCTGGAACGATCCGACCTACATTGAACGTTCGGCAGACACCGAGCTGGCTCAGGCACTCAGGGCAGGCACATTCGCCTATGTGCTGGCCCCCAGACAAATGGGCAAATCGTCTCTGCGGATTCGTACGCGCTACCAGCTCACTCAGCAGGGATATCAGTGCGTCACCATCCAGGCTACTCAGCTGATGGACCATCACATGTATATCAGCCATTACACGCCCGATGCAGCCGATAGCCACCGCCAGAACCGATGGTGCGCGGCCTTGATCTCCATCATCTGGTCAGAGCTAAATATAGGTGAGACGTCCTCTCTACTCGCCTGGCTGGCCTCTACCTCTCAGATGGATGCCAGTGAGCGACTGAATAAATTTACACAAGAGGTATTAGCCACTGCGGTGGGGAGCTCGCCCACCGTGATTTTTATCGATGAAATCGATGCCCTGATTGGGACCGCTTGCCAGGACGACCTGTTTGACTGGATAGAACGTTGCTATCAGCTACGTCAGATCGATACGGCCTATGAAAACTTACAGTTTGCGGTGTTTGGCAGAGCCGTGGCCTCAGACCTGTGCCTTAATAGCCAGCTGCTGAAGACAGCTCAGGCAGTGGAGCTGCGTCCGTTCTCCCTAATCGAGACGTATTATCTACACCAAGGGTTTGAAAATATCTTCAATACGCCGAACATTGTCCTGAAGGCCATTTATAAATGGGCAGGCGGACAGCCCTTTTTAACCCAAAAGCTCTGTTCTATTGCCACTGAGTTAATCGGCTCGTTAGTGCAACCTTCTGACCAGCCGATTGTGCTCTCGACGCGTACGGTTGATAGCTGGGTGGAGGGTTTGGTGCGATCGCACATCATAGAAAATTGGCAAACCCAAGATCATCCCCTACATTTCAAAGATATTTTCAATCACCTGACCTGTAGCCCTTACCATGAATCGCTCCTGAGCCTGTATCAAACCATTCACAGTGGTGGCTGCGTTTATCGCTGTCAAGACCGCCTGCAGGCTGAGCTTCTTCTGACTGGGATTGTCGTCGAGAACAATAACTGTCTTCAGGTCGCGAACAAAATCTATCAGCAAATTTTTACCCATAGCACCTGTTATTTGGCTGAGATGCAGCGCGCTTGCTAAAAGGCATCGTCTAAAGCCACCGTATGCAGCTATAGCGTCGTCTCCATACAGTTTATTGCTATGGCTGGTTTCTGGCTATTGCCTACCACATCCGCTAAGTTTGTATAGCCAAGGCTATATGAACGGAATTAATGGCGGCAGAGTATGGCTGCAGAGTTAGGGTTTACAGTCGATTTGATGAAGGTGCTGGGTGCGGCTGCGGTGGGTGGCTACAGCGCCAACCGTTTGCGGCAACCTGTACTCCTAGGCTACTTGGTCAGTGGACTTGTGATTGGGCCTTTGGGGCTTCAGCTCATCGATGATGTCAACAGTATTCAGGAACTCGCTAAAATCGGCGTTGCCTTTTTGCTGTTTGCTTTGGGCGTACAGTTCTCGCTAGAAGAACTCAACCGGGTCCGGGCGATCGCCATTTGGGGCAGCCTTTGCCAGATTGCACTGACGGCAGGTTTGGTCGCTACGATAACCGTGACCTTCGGTTGGGTGAACGGCTGGCCGCAGGGTCTGTTTTGGGGGGCGCTGCTGTCGCTTTCTTCTACAGCGGTCGTGCTTAAAACGCTCAATGAGAGAGGCGAAATTAGTACTCAGCACGGCCAGATTATGCTGGCTATTCTGATTGCCCAGGATCTGGCGCTCGGACTGATGCTGGCGATTGTCCCGGCGGTGAGCCAGCCTGAGACCGCTGCACCACTGTGGCAGGTTATTGGGCTGATTTTTCTGAAGGTTGTTGGCTTCTTGATTGCAGCGATTGTGGCAGGCCGTTGGATTATTCCGGTGGTGATTCGCCAGGTAGTGCTGACCGAAAGTAGTGAGCTGTTTCTGCTGACGTTGATTGCCCTTTGCCTAGGGGTTGCGCTGATTACCGCGAATCTGGGCCTTTCGATTGAAATCGGCGCGTTTGTAGCGGGGCTGATGATTGCAGAAATTGACTATGCCGACCAGGCACTGGCAAAAGTGCTACCGCTGCGAGATACCTTTGCCAGCTTGTTTTTTGTTTCGATCGGTATGTTGATAGACCCGATGGTGCTGGTCAATAACTTTGGCGCAATTTTAGGCATTGTTAGCCTGGTAATGGTGGGCAAAGCGCTACTGGTACTGCCAGTTGTGATGGGGTTTGGCTATTCGCTAAAGACGGCTGTCTTTACAAGCTGCGGGCTCAATCAGATTGGGGAATTTTCTTTTGTGCTAGCGCTGGTGGGTAAAGAAAGTGGGCTGATGAGTTCAGAGGCTTATCTACTGCTGCTAGGGGCGACAGCGATTACGCTGATGCTGACCCCATTTGCCTTTAACCTGGCCCCAACCATTGCCAATCGGCTCGCTGACAGTAAGGCCTTTCAGGCGCTGCTAGCGCGTTTGTTTCCCCGACGGGGGTCGGCTGTTGCTGTCAGTGAGGGTGAGCTATCGCGGCATGTGGTGGTGGCAGGCTATGGCCGAGTCGGTCAGGTGATTGTTAGCTTGCTGCGGCAGAAAAACTATACCGTGCTGGTATTGGAAAATAGCGAAGCCGCAGTTCAGGGGCTGCGCCGTAAAAAGATTCCATTTGTGATGGGCGATGCAGATTCTGAGCTGATTTTGGCGAAGGCGGCATTGCCGGCGGCCAAGGCACTGGTGATTGCGCTGCCCGATCCTATGAGTACCCGACTGCTGCTGACACGGGCGCGGGCGATCGCTCCCCGGCTCGATATTATTGCCCGCGCTCACACCACCAAGGAACTCGACCAGCTTGGCCAGCTTGGCGCACAGGAAGTTGTACAGCCAGAATTTGAAGCGGCGCTGGCACTTTTAACTCACTTACTGGCCACTTTGGGTGCGATTGACGATCAGCACGATAGCACCATGGCGATGATTCGCGCCGATCACTACCGCAGCGTGCGTAACCCGACGTCCTAAGCATCGAGGCATCTGTCTTTGAAGGTGGTTTTCATGGATTTGTTGCGATGAAGTTAATAAAAAGAGAATTGAGCGGGCGGATAAACGGGCGTAAGATAGTAACTGGCGCGGAATCGAGAGAATCAATTATGTTCAATTCATTCAAGGGTAAGTGCCTGATCGCTAGCTTGGGCTGCCTTTGCTTGGGCTCGCTGTTCGGTAGCGGCTTACCGTTATCAGCGATCGCACAAAGTAACGAGCCGCCTCTTTATCTCTGGAATATTGTTCGTTTTTACAGCGGTTTGCCACAGCAGGATGCGGCTATACGAATTTTGCAAACTCAAATAGAGCAAGACAACCCTGAATTACTGGCCGCAGATTCTATTGCTAGTAATATCTGGCGCGACTCTCCTACGTTTATTGGACACGAAGATATTTTGGGCCAGATTGAAGCTGCAGCGCGTAGCGGTGACGATCCGTTGGAAATGGCATTGGCGATCGCCTCCCCTCGTACGGGTGCACCATTGACTGTAGAAGTGCTGCCTGTCGATAATATTGAGTCGCCTGGTAGGGTAATCGTGACCATTGAGAAAGGTGGATTCTTAGATGATTCTGTAGCAGGCTCACGGCATCGATTTGATATGCAGCTGGAAAGTGAGCAGTGGATAATCCAGCGGGCAGGTCGTCAGTTTCGCTGCCGACGAGGCCAGCAAGAAGGATACTTCGAAGGTCCTTGCCCTTGAGGAGTCGTCGGAGCTAATCCGGTAGGCGAAAAATATCTGCAAATATCGACTTTTTACTAGGCCGACGGTTGTCGCTGGGCGAGTCGTGGGCGACCATTAGCGCTGTGTCGTAGCCCAGACAAGGGATCAGGGCTATGCCCTCGGCCTTGTCCGCACCTGGGACGAAGGGTAGATCGAACAATACGCTCAAATCGCCAGATGACTGTTCCCAAATTGTGTTGTTGCTATGGTCTAACAGATTCTTGAGCTGAAACACCTGCATGGCACCAGTAAGGTCCATGGTGGGCCCGGCCAAAATAAGGAGGTGGCCTTCTCGTAGGCAAAGCTCACGGACACCGAGACCGTTCAAATTAACAAAGTGCTTGCGGTATCGTTCGTTATTATCGCCAATTGCTTTGAGGCCTAGAATACCGGGTTCTTCGTCTTCTACTTCAATCTCTAAAATGACCGCTCTTCCTCTTAGCACAGGGCCCCGTAACCCCAGGAAAATGCGCTTGCCGCAGACAGCTAGCCCTTCTATGTCTAAACCATTGTCTTTAGAGGGGATGCGAGCTTTGATGATCGGGCCTAAATGCCTGTCGTCTATGAGTGCTTCTATGAGCTGGTTGTACTGGCTGGTTTTACGTAGCGCAGCAGCCGTGAGTGTCTCTTGGTTGCAATCTGGTCGCTTGTAAGATTTTACTAGCTGACCATTCATGACAGGCACTCTGGCTAGCAAGTAGCGGTTGAGCTCTGTTTCAATTTCAGAGAGAGCATCGATGTCTTTGTTGTATTGATTGCCTTTGGGCTTCTTTCGTTTGGTACTGTGAGAGCCCACAACCCAAAGATATCCGTCAGCATAATGCATCCCTTCAATGTCTATTTCTGATTTATCGACAAGATCAACGAAGTCTCCTACCTGAAACTGTTTGTGTTGGCCGTAAATGCCGGGCGAAATAGGGGATAGGCGCTCTATGGTCAGCAGTTCGTCTGAACCGAGCCACAAGCTGCCATCGGGAGTGAAAGCGATCGCCGATATCTCGCAAATTAAATCATCTAGATCGCTATCAAATTGCAGTAGGGCGCGACTGAGTAAGAAACTATCAGGCATAGCTGTGTGAAAGGCCTATACACGGCCTGTGTAAACGGCGACTAATCAATACCTGTCGGTATCTAACCACATTTCTGATATAGCTATACCTGTCGTAAGGAGCCGAATACATGAATATTATAATTACAGGTGGTGCGGGCTTTCTGGGTCAGCGTTTGGCTAGTTTTTTGCTGGATAGGCCTGACTTGCAGCGCCTGACGCTAGCGGATATTGTGCTGCCCACTGCCCCTGGAAAGGGCAACAAACACAATGATAAAGTGCGCTGTGTTCAAATTGATTTGACGAGCTATCAAGCTACGCAAGATTTGATCACTTCAGATACCACAGCGGTATTTCACCTGGCAGCGGTGGTTAGTGGTCAGGCTGAAGCAAATTTTGATCTGGGCGTTCGGGTCAATGTAGAAGGGACTCGAAACTTACTCGAAGCCATGCGTCATAACGCGCCGGGCACGAGGCTTGTATTTGCCAGCTCACTGGCGGTTTTTGGGGGTAACTTGCCTGAGATGATTACCGATAGCACTGCTGTCACGCCACAGTCTTCTTATGGGACGCAAAAAGCGATCGCCGAACTATGGGTCAATGACTACACCCGCAAAGGATTTATCGATGGCCGAGTGCTGCGGCTACCCACAGTGTGTGTTCGTCCTGGCAAACCAAATGCGGCGGCCTCCTCCTTTGCAAGCAGCATTATCCGTGAGCCTCTGCATGGCCAGCGGGCCATTTGCCCGGTGGATGTCTCGTTGCCCTTATGGCTATCGAGCCCAGAAGCAGTTACTCGCAACCTCGCTCATGTCTTGGGTATTCCAGCCGAGCGATTTGAGTCCATTCGGGCGCTGAACTTGCCTGGGATTACAGTCACGGTGGCAGAGATGATAGAGGCACTGCGTGCAGTCGCAGGTGAAGAAGTGGCCGGACGAATTGACTACCAAATAGAGCAGGCTATTTCTAGCATTGTTGCGACATGGCCTAGTCGGTTTGATACCACTACCGCACTAGATCTTGGGTTTGAGGGCGATCGCACCTTTGAAGACATCATCCGCGCTTTCATGGCTTCGTCTGTAACGTCCCCCTCGTAACGTCCCTCTCGTAACGTCATGGAGTCAGTACTTAACACTCAGCGAATCCTCAGCTGAAACCGCTATTCTAGATATATCAACTTCCGTTAGGAATGGTTGTTCTCGGTGCTGATGTTACCTACGGCAGCTGCGCCCGTCTGACGAGCACTGTAGATGAGTGCTTGCTCGTCTTTGCGCTCTGCCACCCACCAGTGAGGTCCCTCTATGTTCAAGCCAGTATTTCAGGCCGTTCAGATGTTCCTGAAAGGAGCCACTGGCAAAGACCGACAGGCTAAGCAGAACATATCGGATCAGCTGCTAGCGGTACAGATTGCCTACGACCAGTTGCAGCAACAGCACTCGCAGCTGCAGCAAACGTGCGATCGCCTATCAACGACCAACAGCGATCTGCAACAGCGCCAGACCTACTTACAAAAAGAGCTAGACGATTTTATAAACTTTGCTGACACCGATGCCAAAGAGCTAGTCGCCGAGAATCAAGAGCTGCAAAGCAGGCTCAGGCAGAGCGAAGACGAAAAAATTGAGCTCCAAAACGTCAACGGTACCTTGCTGGGCAAAATCGCCTACCTGAACAGCCAGCTAGACCTGCGCAGCTATCAAACTGCGGACGACGACGAGTTTTCTACAACAGAAGAGAATTTTAGGACAGAAGGAGAGATTGTATCGGCGATCGCATCTCCAGATAGTTCATCTGCCGACGCTGTTGACCTTTCCAATATTTCCCTGGCGCTAATTGGCGGACACGAAACGACCTATCGCAAAGTCACCGAAGAACTGCAACAGTACGGCCTTAAAACCTGCATACATGTGCCACCCCACAGCATCGCCAGCAACAGCCGCAACCAAATCAAAGACAAAATCAGCCAGTGCGACCTGGTTATTACCATCACCAGCTACGTCGACCACTCTGTATCTAAGTGTGTAAAACAGCTGAAAGATACGCAGATGCTTGCCGGTGAATGTATCCGCGTCAGCTGCCACGGCAAAAGCGGCCTGGTCAGAGAAGTGCTGCAATATTTTGCGAATCCGGCTGACGTCTCTGGCATGGCCTAGCCCCCCTTACCGATTGGGGGCACAGAGCGCTAAGCTATTAGCGCGCTTTACGAGGATGTATAAAAATGCACACTCTCCCCACTCGCCATCCCTGGACGACCGCTACATTACCGATTGTCAGTGCATTAGCCGTCTGCGTAGTGAGCGTTGGCTGTACCCAGGTAAACACGGCGGCGGTCGAAGCAACCAGCGATTTTCAGGCAACCGCTGCAACCACCTTTACCTGGCAGGTAGAATACATTCCTCGCAGCGTTAGTCAGGATCGGCCCAACGACCGACGGCTAGAGCAATTTGAATCGACAACGGTCACCAGCGTTAACGGTATCCGCCCTGAAGCGGAAGGGTCTGGGCCAGATAGCAAAGGACTATGGTGGCCCGTGTTACCGCCAGAACCCACTGTAGACGAGATTGAAGATCGTCGCCGCCGGAGTGAAACGGCTAGGCCGCCAGAGGTGATTAAGTCTGTCGCCTATAAAATTACGTTCAACCAGGCTGGGGAAGAGACAACGCTGCCGACGGACTACAACGTTTACCGGCAGGCGGTGAAGGCATTTGAGAAGGAGCGCCCCCTAACGCTAACGCTGGGACCACAGGATACATCGGTGATTAAAGCGGAATTGCAGTGACTGGATACTCTCAGTCACTGGGTGAAGTACAATCGTAGCGATCTTCTTCGCTTTATTCATGGCCAAGCCTCGCATTCTTTCTGGTATTCAAACGACTGGCAACCTTCACTTGGGGAACTACCTGGGTGCGATTCGGAACTGGGTAAAAATGCAGGAAGACTATGAATGCTTTTTGTTTATGGCTGATTTGCATGCCATTACGGTACCCCACGATCCGAAGGTGCTGGCGGAAACCACGCTGAAGGTGGCTGCAACATATATTGCCTGCGGCATTAACCCAGAACAGTCAACTATTTTTGTGCAGTCGCAGCTGCCTGAGCATAGTGAGCTGGCCTGGCTGTTTAACTGTGTGACGCCGCTGGGCTGGCTGGAGCGGATGATTCAGTTTAAGGAGAAGGCGAAAAAGCAGGGAGAGAATGTCAGCGTTGGGTTGATGGACTACCCGGTGCTGCAGGCGGCGGATATTTTGCTGTATGAGCCGGATTTGGTGCCAGTGGGTGAAGACCAAAAGCAGCACCTGGAGCTAACAAGAGATATTGCAGGCCGGATTAATGCGCAGTTTGGCACGGAGAAAAAGCCAGTGCTAAAGGTGCCAGAGCCCAGGATTCAGAAGGAAGGAGCCAGGATTATGAGCCTGACCGACGGGACCAAAAAAATGTCGAAGTCTGACCCGTCTGAGCAAAGCAGAATTGACCTGACAGACACAGCGCAGGCGATTACGAAAAAGATTAAGCGAGCAAAAACCGATCCTGAGCGGGGGCTGGAATTCGATAACCCTGAACGGCCCGAATGCAACAATCTGCTGGGTATTTATCAGCTGCTGTCTGACCAATCTAAAGAGGCGGTGGCCGCTGAGTGTAAGGAAATGGGCTGGGGCCAGTTTAAACCGCTACTGGCGGAGACAACGGTGGAGGCGCTGCGACCAATTCAGGAAAAGTATGATGAGCTGATGAGCGATCGCACTTACTTGAACCAGGTATTGACCGATGGTAAGGAAAGGGCTCAGGCCGTGGCGGCGCCTACCTTACAGAAGGTGAAAAATGCTATGGGATTTTTGCGATAGAGGGGCTTTATGATCGTTTTCAATTGTGTGTTATGACCTCTTTCGATGGGGAAACTCGGTAAGATAGCTGGATAAGAAAAAATACAGCCAAAAATACAAACACAGTATGCCTGTAGTACCTAATGGATACGCTGAAGGGTTGTTGGCCGCTCCGGCTTTGCCCCAGAATCGATTTCGCTCAGCGATTCAATCAGGTCAGTTTTTGGTGACGGCTGAGGTGATGCCGCCCAAAGGTGGAAACCCCGGCCATATGTTGGAAATGGCAAATCACTTGAAGCACTGGGTCCATGCGGTAAATGTCACTGACGGCAGTCGAGCAGTGTTGCGGATGTCTTCACTGGCCTGTTCGGTGCTGCTGAAGCAGGCGGGGATTGAGCCGATTTGCCAGATGACGGGGCGTGACCGCAATGCGATCGCCCTTCAAGGCGACTTGATGGGTGCTCACGCTTTGGGCATTCGCAACGTACTCGCCCTCACAGGCGACCCGATAAAAGCAGGCGACCATCCCAAATCTAAACCTGTTCATGAGCTAGAGTCGATTCGCTTGCTGCGCCTGATTCGCAGCCTAAACAGCGGCGTAGACTACAACGAGAAAGCCATGAATGATGGGGCACTCGATATTTTCCCTGGGGCCGCTGTCGATCCACAATCGACTAGCTGGTCGGGAATGCAAAGCCGCTTCGAGAAGAAAGTAGCCTCGGGGGCACAGTTTTTTCAAAGCCAGCTAATTTCCGACTTTGACACACTCGATAAGTTTATGAATCAGGTGGCTGCGGGGTGCGATCGCCCCATCCTGGCCGGAATCTTCCTACTCAAATCCGCCAAAAACGCGGCCTTTATCAACCGCTGCGTTCCCGGAGTTAATATTCCACAGCACATTATCGACCGACTAGATAAAGCCGAAAACCCGTTAAACGAAGGCATGAAAATCGCAGCTGAACAGGTACAGGCGGCTCGCCAGCTTTGTCAGGGCGTACACATGATGGCCGTCAGACGCGAAGATTTGATTCCTCAGATTTTAGAAATGGCGGGCGTAGCCCCCCAGCGAGAACGACAAGGACAGATGCAGAAAGCTAGCTTGATGAGTACACTCGTATAATAGTCATTCTCTAGGCAGTCCGATGACGATTGAAACGCTCAGCAGCGCTGCTAAAACTAGCCCACAGCCAAACAGCATTCCGGCAAGCGCGATTGGGGGACCCAAAGCGAAAGGCCTACGACAGGTTCTGCGAATACTGAATTTAATTCTGCGACCGATAGACTACATGGAGAGTAGCGTTGAACGCTATGGTGACCTGTTTCAAATTGGGGCAGATAGTGCGACACCACTGGTATATGTGGGCGATCCGGCGGTCGTAAAAGAGATTTTTGCGCTTGATCACACTGAGGTAGATCTTGGAAACTGGAATCAGGTGCTGCAGCCGATGGTGGGCAATCACTCCATTCTGCTGCTAGATGACGCGCCCCATCAGCGCCAGCGCAAGCTACTGATGCCGCCGTTTCATGGCGATCGCCTCCGCACCTACGCTCAGCTCATTGTCGATATTACCCATCAGGTTAGCGCCGACTGGCAGCCTGGGCAGACGTTGTTGGCGCGATCGCCCATGCAAGAACTGACCCTTGGCATCATTTTGCAAGCTGTTTTTGGACTGCGAGAGGGACCCAGACTGGCGCGGGTACAACAGCTGATGAGTACGCTGTTGGATACTTTTGCCTATCCGATTAGCGCTAGCTTTTTGTTCTTTCCCAGTTTGCAAAAAGACTGGGGTACCTGGAGTCCCTGGGGAAAGTTTCTGCGGCTGAGAGAAGAGGTGCGATCGCTGATTTATGCAGAAATTAGCGATCGCCGTCAGCTGCTGCAATCATCTGACGATGAACAGACTAAAAGAACAGATATCCTGACCCTACTCATTCAGGCCAGAGACGAGAACGGCGAGGCGATGAGTGACGAAGAGCTGCATGATGAGCTAGTGACGCTGCTATTAGCCGGTCACGAAACGACTGCTTCTGCGGCAGTGTGGATGCTGTACTGGATTCACCATCTGCCAGAAGTTCAACAGAAGTTAAGGGCAGAGCTGGCGGAGTTGGGGCCACAGCCTGACCCTATGGCGATCGCGCAGCTGCCTTACCTTCAGGCGGTCTGTCAGGAAACACTACGAATATATCCGATTACGCCAACGACCTTTGTGAGGTCGCTGCGATCGCCTAAAACGATTGGCGGCTATCAGTTCAAGGCGGGTACCGCGCTGATGCCTGCGACCTATCTGGTGCATCAGCGGCCAGATATTTATCCGGAGCCCAAGCAGTTTAAGCCTGAGAGATTTTTGAATCATCAGTTTGCGCCCCATGAGTACTTTCCGTTTGGGGGCAGTCACAGACGTTGTATTGGCTATGCACTCGCCATGATGGAACTGAAGCTGAGTATAGCGACGTTGCTGCAAGACTTTGAGCTATCGTTGACGAGCGATCGTCCGTTGCGGCCTGCTCGCCGTGGGTTGACTTTGGCGCCCCCGGCTTCGATGAAGATAGCAGTTGTAGCGAGAAGGAGCGTTGAGGCCCCCTAAATCCCCCGAGTTTGGGGGACTTTGAGGCAAGAAGGCATTGTTAAGTTGGCTGGATTTGACTGTGAGCCGCTGATTTTGAGAAGCTGCATCTATGACTAACCCTTACCGTGGCCATCGCTTCCCCGCCGAAATCATCAACTACTGTGTCTGGCCATACCATACGTTTCCGTTAAGCTTCCGTGATATCGAAAAAATGATGCTCTATCGGGGCATCACGGTTACTTATGAAGCGATCAGGGGATGGTGCCTAAAGCTTGCTCAAGGCTATGCCAACCAGATTCGTAACCAGCGGCTAAAACCTGGTGATAAGTGGCATCTAGACGAAGTAGTCATCAAAACTAAAAGCGAGCAATTTTACTTGTGGCGCGCCGTTGACCAACACGGCACAGTGCTCGATATCCTGATGCAGCGCCGACGCAACACAGCGGCTGCGTATAGATTTTTCCGAAAACTACTCAAATCAACCGGCTTTGCACCTAGAGTCATCATCACCGATAAGCTGAAAAGCTGCGGTGCGACCCCGCGTCGCTTTGCGGCGCTAGGGAACGCGCACCAAGAGTATGGGGCTGCTAAGAAGGAAATCTTGAAAGGTGTGGAGCACAGACAGCACAAGGGATTAAATAATCGAGCCGAGAACTCACATCGGCCTACCCGCGTCAGGGAACGGCGAATGGGTCGATTCAAATCAATGGGGCAGGCCCAGCGATTTCTATCCGCTTTTGAGCCGATACGCGGTCATTTCCATCCCCATCAACATAAACAGACTGCTTCAGACTATCGAGGAACAATGCGACAACGGATCGAAAGTTGGCAATCTTTGACGGGGTTGAGCGCGATCACATAGTCCGATCAGATGTTGCTTGCTCAATGAAACTGTCTTAATATTTGCCAGTCAGCCTCAACTTGAAAACGCCGTCGCGAATCAGAGTGGAAAGAAGGTTGCCTGATTTTGTCACCAGATTCGACTATATCTCGTAAATTCCTTCTCAGCTCCCTAACTGAACTCACGAGTTCGTGTTGCTTTAGCGTTTATTACTTAGTTCGCCAACAGTATCAAATACTTTCGAATCAACAGCACCTAGTGCTTTCAATGTATCTTTCTGAGCTTCAGTCAGTCCAGTTACACCAGTGATATTCATCTTTTCATAAGGTCCTTCTGCCTTCAATATTTTCTCTACGCTAAAGGTTTCAATGTTCCAAATGATGATAGTTTCATCCTGGCTACTACTTGCTAGTAATTTGCCGTTTGGACTGAAGGCAACTGATCTAACCCATCTAGAGTGCTCTCGCAATGTTGTCAGACACTTCCCTGTTCTAATATCCCAAATCTTTACTGTTGTATCATCACTACCAGTCGCCAGAATTTTGCTGTCGGGGCTAAAATCAATTGATACGACACGATCAGTATGGCCAGTCTCTCCTGCTAGGGTTTTTATTAATTCATGAGTCTCAGCATCCCAGATTTTAATACTCTTGTCATCACTAGCACTAGCTAAAAATTTACCATTGGGAGTAAATGCAACCGAACGAACTCTATCTTGATGCGCTGTCAGTGCTGTAACCTGCTTGCCGGATTGGAGCTGCCATACAATTATAGTCTTATCATCGCTTCCGCTTACTACAAAATCATTGTCCGGACTAAAGACAACTGATCTAACCCGATCGCTATGACCGTTGAGCGTTAAAAAGCAAGTTTCTGTTTCAACATCCCACAATCGAATGGTCTTATCTTCGCTGGCACTAGCAAGCGTTTTACCATCCGGGCTAAAAGAAACAGATAAAACCCAATTGCTATGACCTTTTAATTTCCTGATGCATCTACGAGCTTTCCAGTCCCAAATTTTAACAACCTGATCGTCACTGCCAGTAGCAAGCATAGTACCTTCTTTATCGAAGGCGACTGACCAAACCCAATTAGTATCTTCCTGAAATTTACTGATACATGTATATTGGCTTTTCCTACCAGCGCGCAAATCCCATAGTCTTACGTTTTGATCCTCGCTACCATTGGCTAAAAATCGACCATCTGGACTAAAGGCAACTGACCAGACCCTATCTGTTTTTCCTTGCAGAGTTTGTAGCGACTCACTAGTACCAATGTCCCAAATTTTAACTGTTTTATCGTCGCTACCAGTAGCCAACTTTAGTCCATCAGGACTGAAGGCAACCGACCAGACTCTACTCTCATGTCCCCAAAAGGTTCTAAAAGTTTGTAATGTTTCAGTGTTGTAAAGCCTCACTTCCTTGTTATCGCTCGCAATAGCTATGTTTACATCATCAGGACTAAAGGCTACATTCCAGACTCTGCTCTCTTGTAGATTTAATTCTTTTAATGGCTTAAGGTTTTCCGTCTCCTGATTAGATACAACCTGCTTAAAGTCCCACAACTTTATGGTCGAGTCTGCACTGCCGCTAGCGAATTTGTCTCCACAATGGCTGAATGTGACGGCTTGGACTCGATCTGCATGGGCAGAGATCCTTTTGAGACATTGTTGCTTTTGAACATCCCAAATTCTTAGCGTCCTATCATCACTTCCACTAATCAAAACATGATTGTCAGGACTGAAGGCGAGAGACCAAATCCTCATTGAATGGCCAGTCAGAATACTAAGCTCCTCTCCTTTCTCGACGTTCCATACTCTAATAGTCGTATCATCGCTGCCGCTTGCTAATAGTGATCCATCAGGACTAAAGGCTACAGCCCTGACCCAATCTGTATGTTCTTTCAAAATATTTAAGCAGCGCCCTGTTTTGACTTCCCAAATCCTCACTGTTTTATCATCACTAGCACTAGCCAACTTTTTACCATCGGGGCTAAAAGAAACTGACCAGACCCAGTTAGTATGACCCTGAAAATCCAACAACTGCTGTCCGTCCAAAGTATTCCAGAGTCGAATTCTTCCTTTAGAATCTCCTGTCACGACAGTATTACCATCAGGACTCAAAGTCACTGATAAGACACTACTCAAAGTATTAGTAAAGATTGATTTAGATATCTTAGAATAAGAAAAATCAGTCCCTTGTAACTGAATACCTTGCAAGTATGCCTGTCGAATTGTTGAATTTGAGAAATTATATTTTGATAAATCTTTCCCCTGATGACTAAGCAGATTTATTATATTTCCAACAGCATAACCGTTGTTGCTTGTGGTTCCTCCTCTTAGGTGATTGAGTAGCTTTCCGAGTAGCTGATTGAGATCAACTGCCTCCTCACCCATTTTTTTGCAGATTGGCTCAAGAATTAATCGTCGTTGACTTGTTCTTATAGCTTCGCTAGTTGTTGCTTTGAGTAAGGCTATGTTGTTGAAAATGCTTAGGGTTTCTGCTTTAAGTTCCCTCACGACATCATTAACTATACGTTCGACTACGTATTCAATTAACACCGGCTGAAGCGAAAAGGCTATGACATCTGTTCCTTCTAAAGTTTCTAATGCTTGAGACACAATAGTCGTGATCCGCCTCTTTTCAACTGGCAATTTCATTTGAAGAGATTGCAAGACATCCGTGAGTTTGTCGCTAACTACAGACGATAAAATGTCCTCTCTCAGTTCTATAATCGGTACTGGCTTTCTGTTTATTGCAAGCCAGTACATAATCTCCTTTTCAGCTTGTGTCAACCGATTAAAGTGTCCATCTAACAACTCACGCAAGTTGCTAAAGACTTGCTTCCCAGATTTCAGAAAACTACCGATGTTTCCGTCAAAGACTTCAAGGATGTGCTTTGCTGCCAGTTTCAGGGCTAAAGGGTTACCATTGTAGACCTCAATTACCCTTTCCCATTCCGAGGTAGATCCTTCGAACTTTCCTATAGAATCGAACAACTTCCGTCCGGACTTCTCATCCAGTCCTTGCAAAGAAAGACTCCGAACCTGAGCGCTATTTGTTTCCAAACTGTCAATATTTGATGGTTTCTCTCTACTTGTAAATATCACACAGCTTTGGTGAGTCATCTGCCCGACTTTATCTAACAGATCACCGTAACCTTCGTATCCAGCCTTGTACTGACCAACGCGCTCTCCGCTACACAAAACGGATTCAAAGTTGTCAAAAATGATTAAGCATCTATATTCTGTAATGTACTTTAGAAACAATAGAAGTTGTTCCTTTGTGGTGCCGGACTGTTTAATCAACGTGTGATCTGAAAGAGTTCTGTTGATGTCTGACAGAACATCAACAATTGCCGGCGCAGAAAGCAGAGAATGCCAAACAACATATTCGAAGTGATACTGAATACCTCGGGCTAGCTTTATAGATAGATCTGTTTTTCCTATTCCGCCTTTTCCGAGTTTTGTTGTCAAACTAGTCTTCCCGCTGCCTCCCATCCCTAAAATTGCAACTATGCGGCAATGTTCTTTGACAATCCAGTTGTTCAGTTTACCTAACTCTAGAGTGCGTCCAAAAAGGTTAGAAACTTCGGGCGCGTCTCCCCAATGCTGACGATTAATAGCACGCTCATGCTCGTATTGGTTCGCGTAGAGTAAGTCTAGATGTCTAGAGAATACTTTTTGAAAGCGGTGCGTTTTCGGTGCTAGCTGAGAAAGAGTTACTGACAGGCGTTTGTAAGCCTTACT
This sequence comes from Cyanobacteria bacterium J06581_3, assembly GCA_038531675.1. Classification (GTDB taxonomy): domain Bacteria; phylum Cyanobacteriota; class Cyanobacteriia; order Phormidesmidales; family Phormidesmidaceae; genus Phormidesmis. Next base: position 33,448 of record JBCBBK010000002.1, on the reverse strand, counting down.
AAGATCTGACGAGGGGCCATGAGAAGACTTGCGGACTGCTAGTTCCCTCTCATAAGAATAGTAAGGAAGATACGGTAGCTTTAGATCGAGAAATGCCCTATCCTCGAACGCCAAAGAATTACTGGTAAAATTCTCCTGATTGATACCAACATGTGACTCAAAGAGCTTCTGAAAATTTGTTTGCTTTTCACTTTCAGCATTATCTACTCTGCTAGGCACAAAGACTAAATTGAGGGTTCGCCCCCTAACCTTCTGTAGCTTAGGGTTTTTGAGACTCCTTGCGATCTTAAGCGTATCATAAAAGTCCTGTTCATTTGGCGTCACCAGAAGCACTACTACATCTGCTAAATGATGAGTACATGCCCCACCCATTTCAGTTAATCCAGTGCGGCTATCAATTAAAACTACATCCGAAACATCTTTTTTAGTAACTTCTTGAACTAGCCAATCAAAAAAAATTGTTCCTTCTTTCTCTTTATAGAAGTCCTTCCAATTGAACTCGCGTACGCTTTCTGCATACTTATTGAAGGAGTCTTCAGAGCGCTTACCTGAGGTAATTATAGACAGCTCTCCACCTAAGCTGTTCTTGCCGTATAGAGGCGTAATAAAGCTTTGGATGGGTTCAAACTTAAATGGAAGAATTTCTTGTTCATCTTCTGAGTCATGTCGACCTACGCCCATATGGTATAAGTGTAGTGAGTCTATATAAGAATTCAACAAATCAATTAAACCGAGGCGATTTAGAAGATCTCTATCTTGATGCTCAGAATTCAGGAAAAACCTGCCAAGGCCTGGTGCCTCTAAGTCAAAATCTATCATCAAAACTCTCAATCCGTTTTGATAAAGAGTCTCGGCAACATTGGCTAACGCCATTGAGCGACCAACTCCACCCTTGTAGGAATAAAATGTATAAATCATGATAAGGATCTCCTTTAGAGCGCTCAATTGCTAAGTGGTATTATGTGTTCTTCTCAAAAAGAGAGTTGGCATCATTAAAAAAGAGAGCTGTCATATCTTTGCTGGAGGGGTAAAGAGTTCTAAGTCTGTTGCGTAGCTTCTTCACAAATTCAAATTGCCAATGATTATCTGACTCTTGACAGGAAACACGCACGAACTCGTGATCTTCTCCAAAGCGATCACTTCTTCGCCTGTAAGCTTCTATCTGTGAAATACACAGCTCCAAGACGACAGACATATTCAAAAGCGTGTTCAATAAATCTTCTTTTGCAATTGTAATAATTGAAGTCCTAGGTGAACTATCAATTAATGACAGTTGTAAGGCTTGTTGAATAACGGGATGCCTAATAGAAATGCTATCCATTATGACAATGCAACCTTCGCTGCGGAGCTTTCTGAGCAAGCTCCGATTTTCTGGATAGTTGACCTCATGTATGTCAACAAATCTAGGAGATAGAATCCCTTCATACTGTTCCTGAGTCTGTAAGTCTTGGAGGGCCTGTTCGACGAGTTGTTTGATAGTCATTGACTCGTAAGAAGGATCAACTACCGGCCTCCATTGTGATGCTGCTCCCGAGTAACGTTGTTGCCAGTTCTCTGCGCCTGTTATTTCTTCTATGGCCTGACTATCAACTTGTAATTGCTCTGGAGAAAATCTGCAAGCTTGGGCAGAAGCTAGCTCTTCCGCTTCTTTCTGATTCATTACAACTAGTACGATAGGGAGTTCTATCTGCCTACTTTGCAACTGAACCTTTGAAAACTCTGCCCCGATATAAACTTGAAAAATACTACCTGCTTGATTTACAGTCTCAGTAGTCCAGTTTTCCTGGTTATATAGGATGTCAGCAGGAGCGTCTAAATCACTATTCATAGCCCCACCATTTATGCCGCTAATGAGCGAAGTCAACATCTCATGAACTTCTAAAGGAACTCCCAGTGTAATCGCTTTCCTCTTAGCATCCTGTATAGATTGTTTCAGTTCGATAATTTCAGGACTTAACTGAATACTATCCCAAATTTCATCGATTTTTTGTGATATTTCTTCACTGTAAGAGGACATATTTGACTTGCGATTATTTTGTGCTGGCAATAAATTAGTACTTAATAGTCAATCAATTGAGTCAGGAGTCTGCGGCAAGAGGTTGCATTGCGCCAGAAGCGTATGTTTAATCTTCTTCACTAAAGCTCTGAACTATGTTGCTTGATTGATTGACAGTTTTAACGTTCCAGTTCGGTTGATTGAATAGGGGCTTAGATTGTTTTTGCCGTAATTGTTGGTCTGAATCTCTATTCTTCTTACGCTCTTCTTCTACGAACTCAATCACTTCTCTGAAGCCGCTGTTCTGGTTGGAAATTACTTCCTGGATTTTGTCTTCTATATGTATGAAATCCTCTTTTAAAGCATCAGACATGAATCTAGACATTCTTCCTAGCGAACGTTCTAAATCATCAATAGTTAATTGCTGATTCCCTAAACTACTGAGGTTAACGTTGATCTTTGTTAGCAATAGGCTGTTGAGCAAATCGCGGACAACTAAATTCTCTTTTATCTCGATGGAAAAATAGTTGCAGGTTCGTTCGAATATTCCTGTATGTTCCTTACTGATTTTATCTTTGTAAGAGGATGGAGCGTTCTGATCGCTTGCGAGTTCAACTAACTCCCGGTGGACAGTTGGTATGGTGTCTGTACCCAAAACGTCCTCACCACTTAATAAGACTTCAAAAGTTTCTGAGGACACAACAGACTGAGTGGTCACTAAGTTTGATTTGTCAATCTGGCTGAGCCGCGCTTTCAAGCTATCTAATTTACGTGATACCCACTGAATCTCAGCATGTTGTTCTGGTGAGCACGAATAAGCTCCTCTATAAAAGGGTACCTCAGACGTTAATTCATCCCATCTTTCTAAAGCGATACTCGTCTGAGCACGTAGGAAGGCTCTCTGAAACGATCTCTGTAGCTCATCACATGCATTATCGTCAGAGTCTTGGAAATCCTGAAGCGTAGATCCTAAACCACGCTCCAAGGCAAACTGAAAAGCAGCATCGGCCCTATTACCTATAATTCCGCTCAGCGCAGCTGCGATCAACCCTGCCCAAGTTATGGGTTCCACTTAGAGCGCTCCTTAGTACAGACATAAGTTATTTTACTGAGTATATATCTACTAGCGCTTTAAGTGAAAAACTTTACCTATTGTTAATTAATTTTATCAATGCTCTCTACACGATAAGAATGAAAGAAAATAGAAGTTTTTTCATAATTACTCAGTTCAAGCTAAGTCGCTTCGTGAATTCAAGGCAGTCTTACAATATTCCCTCGAAAACGTCAACTGGCGTCAGTAATTATAGGACTTTGAAATCGAATTTTCGTATTATGAACAATGAAGCTGGAAATAGTACCTCCGTGAGTTGGTTCAGTATCAGCTGTCACTATTTAATTGTCATCAGTGCAAAAGGGTACGAGATAGGTTGATACTTAATCAATTTTTTAGCTACGGTGCTAAAACTATATACAAGTTCCTTAGAAACAATCATTAGCTTTGGGAATCAGTGAAGCACGTATTCGATAGCAAACTGTAGAGCGATAGCTCCCGTCAGAAGTTAATGTATACGCAGTTTTCTGAGAAAGGATATTTTTGTGCAACGTCTGTATTTTTTATGTTGGGTTGGACCGATTATACAGCCATTATATCGAATTCTATTTTGTTGTTCTGCCTTTGATTATCTATCAGTAGAGTTCTGTCAAGAAGTCTCCAGAGAATTAGTAATGAGTCAAGTAATTCGCTTGCTCCTTTCGTCAGCCAGTACATGTTGGCACTGCTATGTGCGGAATTGATAGCTTCGATCATCAGATTCTCGTGCTGTTGCTCTGCGCCTAATTCTCCCCAATGTTCTTTTATATAGTACATCTCAGGAATATCTAATCTGACATTGTACAGCCCACTATCAATCAAGCAGTATTTGAGGCCTGGTATTAGGTGGTTGTTAGATACTAATTCCAGTGCTAGTGCAGAACCTAAATTCATTATGGTTGACTCGTAGTCGACAAGTTTTCGGCGCTCAAAAATTGATGCAGCATTCTTTGTCTCTACTGTTAATCCGCTGTCGTGATTATATCCGTACAAATGTCCTAACAGAGCATCAGAGTAATATTTAAGCTGAGCCTCAACAGTTTCTTGATTACTGAGTTCCTTAAACAAATTGGATTTAGTAGCGCGGTTAATGACAAAACCAGCCATCTTTGAAAGATCCGCACCATGTCCTACTTCACTATCTACGATGTCTTCTAGTAATTTGCTTGCTGAGTTGAGATTGAACGATTTTAAGGATTCGGGAAAGTTCCACCCGTAACGAGTGGCAGAACAAAAACACTTGAGTTGAAAAAAGAAGGCAGCAACGACCTGTGGCGAAGGACAAACCTCAACCCAATGATGAAAAATTGGATGATTATAACAGTCGTGACTGCGAATATAACGAACAAGTTCAGGAGTACCAGTCAACATTTTTTCCTTAACATCAATATCTAAATTCAAAGCAAAAAATACATTATGTAGGCTATGCCAAGCAATCTACTTCATAGATAGGACCTACCCACAAACGCTACATGTAAACATGCAAGGAAATTCTATTCTGCCCGGAAAGTATTGCGGTCATTGCTAAATTTTCACACTCTACGGTGAACTTCCTTGAATATCTCTACGAAGGTTTACCCGCATACAATCAATTACATAGAAAAGGTGAAAGCCTAATACCCTAAGCAGTTAAGCCCCAAACGATAGATGAAGAAACAAGACAAATGTGTATCTTAAGATACACATTTGTCAGTTGTATTTCGATGATTAGGCATAGTACGAACATCATCCTAGCTCTAACATGATCGAGCTATTCTATCGTTCTACATGAAGAGAACTTTAGTACATTTGCATTATTTATTTGACTAGGCTACTGAGAATTGGTGTTCAGTATCTCAGAAGATTATAGTTCTGAGTAAAGAGGACCATAATCTTCGCTGATGATTATGGCAGCAATCAGCAGGAAATAGTGGAATGGCAGCAGTGCTCTCGCATTTCAATATCAGACACACAGGGTAAAGCACTCGTGCATTCATGTTCTGCTACTCACTTTGTCTGATTCTACGTACTGCACATAGACAGTGATGCGTACAAGGCTGTTTCATTCTAAATGACAGCTTTACGTCAGCTATCGTAGAAGCTTTCGAGAATTACCCGACCCGCGTCAGGGTGCGGGTCATCGCTATGACCAAGCGCTTTGTTTGTCACTCTTTATCCTAGCCGTTAGTGCAGGCTGTCGAGGCTTCCTAGCTATCGAAAAGAGCTGTTAAAGTTGTTTTCACCTCCGAAAAATCGACTCCCCTCATACAGTACGATTCGTCGGGTCTTGCTGAACTTAGACTATGAATCTTACAGCCTATGTTTGGCCAAGTTCTTTGAGATTGAGCCGTTAGCCGGCGAAATGATTGCGCTAGATAGCAAGGTTTTGAGAGAGTCATACTTGCTAGAGACGCCAACGAGTAACACAGAATCTCACCGAGCCATTCAGTTAGTCACTGTCTATGTGGTCGAAAGAGGCTTGATTCTTCCGCTGGGGGCCTTTCAGCAGTCTCGATGCTCAGCCAATATTGCGAAATACGTATTTCGCCAGCGGTATCAAATTTGGTGTGAGGGACGCCAACAAGTCAAGCTATAACCTGCTCAATCACACCATCCGCCAAGCCATTTCCTCCCCTGCACGTAAGGGAACAAGGCTTGTCCCTGGGAAAGAGACTTCAGCCGGAACACTCCAAGCTGTTTTAGCAAGAGTAATTTTCTCAGTATTACGCGGTAGCTGATAGAAGTCGGGGCCATAGAAACTGGCAAACGCTTCAAGCTTATCTAGCGCATCGGCTTTTTCAAAAACTTCCGCATACAGCTCCATAGCATGCAGCGCTGAAAAGCAACCCGCACAGCCACAGGAGGTTTCCTTACGATCGCGACTATGAGGCGCACTATCCGTTCCCAGAAAAAACTTAGAATTACCAGACGTGGCTGCTTCTACCAGCGCCTGACGGTGAGTCTCGCGCTTCAAAATAGGCAGACAGTAAAAGTGAGGACGAATACCGCCTTTGAACAGTTCGTTGCGATTAAACAACAGATGTTGGGGCGTGATGGTGGCTGCAATATTGTTAGCACTTAGAACAAACTCTGCGGCGTGTGAGGTGGTAATGTGCTCCATAACCACTTTCAGCTCAGGAAAGCGCTGCTTGAGTGGAATTAACTGTTGATCGATAAAGGCTTGCTCGCGATCAAATATATCCACAGCGCTATCGGTTACTTCCCCGTGCAGCAATAGCGGCATATCTGCTTGCTGCATTGCCTCAAAAGCCGCGTCGCATTTGCGGATGTCGGTTACGCCAAATTCTGAATTGGTGGTAGCGCCTGCCGGATAGTATTTGACGGCTTTTACAAACCCGCTATCTTTAGCCGCGTGAATATCTTCTGGGCGAGTGTTGTCGGTGAGGTAGAGCGTCATAAGAGGCTCGAACTGTTGGCCTGCTGGGATGGCGGTGAGAATGCGATCGCGATAGGCCGCAGCATCTTCTACCGTGCGCACTGGCGGCTTCAGATTTGGCATGACAATAGCGCGGGCAAACTGCCGCAGCGTATAGGGCAGTACGGCCTTTAGCGCAGCGCCATCGCGCAGGTGCAAATGCCAGTCGTCGGGCCGGGTTAGGGTAAGCGTTTGAGGACTTGTCAATTTGGCAGTGGTATACGAGGTACGGCTATTTTACCGGACCGCCGCCTGCCAAATTCAGCCAATCAGTAGCGACATCGAGAAAGGATATATTTACCCAAGAGATGTTTGCGCTACGAGCTGCTCGAAGTGAGAGACCGCGTGATCAACAATTTTGAGACTGTCTTGCCAGAACTGCGGCTGGCTGAGGTCTTTTTGTAGATGATGCTGTACCAAGTCTTCAGCAGTCATGGTGCCGGTATCTCGTAGCAGAGCGGTGTATCGACTGTTGAACTCGTCACCGTAGACGGGCTGCTGGGCGTAAATTCCCAGGCTAAAGAGATAGCCAAAGAGATAGGGATAGTTGTAAAAGCCTAGCTCGGAAATAGAGAAGTGTAGTTTGCTAGCCCAGAAGAGATCGTCGTATTCGCTGAGGCTGTCTTCGAACCAGAGCTGCCAGCTGTCGTTCATCATTTTGCATAGCTCCGCTGGACGCGCAGCGCCAATTTTGCGCTGTTCTACCAGGCGCTTTTCAAACTCGAAGCGGGCTGGAATATTCAGCACCATAATGGCCGCTTCCTGGGCGTCTTGCCAGGCAATTTCTAGCTGCTGCTGAGGGGTTTTGGCTTCTTTGGTGAGCGCCTCACGAACCAGGGTTTCGGCAAAGATGCTGGCGGTTTCGGCCAGCGTCATGGGGTAGTGGCACTTCAGGCGGGGCAGGTCACGCATGACCCAGTTGTGCCAGGCGTGGCCTAGCTCGTGGGCCAGGGTCAGTACATTGGTCATGGTGCCTTCGTAGGTCATGAAAATGCGTGGCTCCCTGGGGTCGGAAAAGCCGGAGCAGTATGCGCCTGTGGCTCGGTTGGGTGTGGGCTGGGCGTCGATCCAGCCATTACGGGCCATCATGGTGGCGAAGTCGCCCATTTTGGGGGTGAGCTGGTTGAAGGCGTTGGCAATTATGGCGATCGCATCTTCAAACGAAATGTAGCTGTCACCATCAGCAGCGGGCGCAGGGGCCATCACATCCCAAGGGTTCGCGACGGATTGCCCCATCGCCTTAGCCATGGCTGTCAGCGCGCGTTGGCCAATCTGTCGCTGCTGATAGGTCGTTTCCATCAGCGCGTCGAGCGTGGGTCGGCTGATACGGCTGAGGTGGCAGCTGCTATCTAAATAGTGAAGACGGCGGGTGCGCGATCGCTTCTCTGTCTCTTCCAGTCGCCAGCCATTGATTGCATTCAGGCCCGCTGCCACCGCACCTTGCTGTGTCTCCCAGGCGGCACGAATTCCTTCGTAAGCGTCCTTACGCGTTTCACTATCAGGATGGCTCAGCAAATTTGCAGCCTTTGCCAGGCCCATGTCTTCTCCCTGAATAGTCGCCTGGAGGGTTCCAGCAATCTCGCTATAAAGGTTGCCCCAGGTATGCAGGCCATTGGTAGCCAGGGCTGTGATTAGCTGTTCTTCGCTGACACTTAGCAGCTGGTCTTTGTGCTGACGCTGGTGGTGGATCAGGAAAGCGGTGTCCTGCATTGCCGGGTCAGCAAATAGCTGGGTGATGAAGACTTCGCTAGCGCGGATTAGAAAAACGTCGAGCGGAGTGAGGGCCTGCTCTAGGTCAGCGCTTAGCTTTTGGAGAATGGGCATCCAGCTATTGGCGCTGGCGTCCTGGGTGTCTGTGCTGAGGGCGGTGTAGATGTAAGTGCTAAGGTTACCCATGCGCTTGGAGAGGGTGCGGCGCTGGTCGTAGATGGTTTTGACTTTGGTGATGATGTCTGCGAAGTCGTCGGGGCTGATGTCGTCAGCGGTTTCGGCGAAGAGGGCGAAGGGTTCGCAGTGGTGGGTGATCGCCTGAACATCTGCTTTTATATCGTCGACGGTGGTGGCTATTTTGGGATCATCTGTGCCAGAGAAGAACTGGCTATTGTCCCAAATTTGTGGAAAGGCGGTTTGGGAAGCTGTAGTGGTTGGTGAGATGGTTTGCATATGTGTAGGTGCAGTGCAGGTGCAGGACAAAAGGGACTGTGCTGAGACTAATACAGCGGGAAAACCGGACTAGGGTGTGTTGTCGCTAGCCGGACGGACGGACAAAATGAAGGTGGTTACAGGTTAAAACGCGGCTATGAGTAGTTTAATCGGAAAGTCCTTGCAAGGGGGCAAATATAAGCTGGAAGATGTGCTGGGGCGCGGTGGCTTTGGGCTGACGTTTCGGGCACACCAGAACTACCTGGACCAGTTGGTGGTGATTAAAACGCTCAATGAGTCGTACTGGAGCGACCCTAACCTGGAGGAACTACAGCAGCAGTTTCAGGATGAAGCCCGGCGGCTAGCGCTGTGCAGCCATCCTAATGTGGTACGGGTCAGCGACTTTTTTGTGGAAGATCAGCTGCCGTACATGGTGATGGACTATATTCCCGGGCGATCGCTCTACGACATCGTCCTTCCCGAGACCGGTTCACCACAGCCCCTCAGCGAAGCAGCAGCCGTAAACTACGTGCAGCAAATTGGGAAGGCCTTGCAGGCGGTACACAGCAAGGGACTGCTGCATCGCGACGTGAAGCCGCAAAATATTATGGTGCACCAGCTGACAGGAGAGGCGGTGCTGATTGACTTTGGCATTGCCCGCGAGCTGAGCCAGAACCCAAATAAGACGCATACCAGCATTGTGTCTGAGGGGTATGCGCCGATTGAACAGTATTTGCCGAAGGCACAGCGGTCGGCGGCGACGGATATTTATGGGCTGGCGGCGACGCTATATACGCTGCTGACGGGGGTGGTACCAGTGGCGGCGGTGTTGCGCGATCGCACGCCTTTGGTGCCGGTCCATCAGCTGCGTTCGGATGTGAGCCCTTCAGTAGTGGATGCGATCGCACAGGGCATGGCCGTTGAGCTAAAAGATCGGCCTCAGTCGGTAGGCCGTTGGCTAGGTACCCTGACGCAGCGCTCTGGTTTCTTGGGCCGTACTCGTAAGCCTAATTCCAAAACGCAGCTGCCGACGCCCGGCGCATCTACTTTCCCGACAAAAGTAGTATCTCCCGGGTATCAGTCTGTTCCCAACGCGACAGGGGGTAAAACTGTTGCAGTGCAGCTTCCCACAAATGATCAAACAGATGTAACAAGAACAAACATCCCAGCGGCCCAGCCTCAAAAGTCGAAAGGTGGGGGTTGTTTTTCTTCTTTGTTGATGGCGGCAATATTACTGGCTGGAATCGGGACGGCTGGGGGCTACTGGCTGTACAATCAGCTGAATCCAGGCGGAGCGGCGATACCTGAGATTGCGCTGCCGGGGGAGGAGCCTGAGGAGGTTGTTGTAGAAGATTCGACTGAAACAGCTGAGGACGAAAGTTCGGAAGATACAACAGGAGATGAAGACGCTGAAGAGAACGGAATTCCTGACCTGGAAAAGCCTAAAAAAGATAAACCTGTAGATCGCGATGAAACGGTTGAACCGGAACCGATTGAGCCGAATAGGGGCAGCAATCCGCCGCTAGTGATTGCGAATAGTGGGAATCCGGCGAATGCTAGGCCGGGTGATACAGGCAGCATTGTAGCTGTTCCTGGCTTTGCACCGGGCAATACCAGAGGGCAGATCGTGTCCAGACTGGGTGACCCGACAAGGGAATCGAATATTGATGGTTACGATACGAGTGTGTATGAGCTGGTGCCGAATAGAGTGATGCTGGCTTATGTGTACGACCCTGACAGTCAGAATGTGCAGCAGTCGGAGGCAACTTTTTCGGGGTCGGTTGACCGGCTGGTGATGCGGACGACGCTGTCAGGCATGTTAGATGGGCGATCGAATCAGGAGATTGTAGGGGGACTAGAGGCGGTGAGGCAAGGAGATCGCGATCGGTTTGCTTTTGAGTCGCGGGGATTCTCTGGGGTGATTGAACGCAACTCTTTTGACCATATTCATATTTATGTTCAAAATTGAGCGCCCAGCGCAGCTTGCCATGCGAAAAAGGTTGCCATGCCAATGACAATGGTAAGCAACAGATTTTTGGTGAGGCTGCTGACCAGAATTGCAGCGATCGCACCCAACAATCGTGGGTTCATATAGCCAATATTCAACGCGCCGTCAGTGAGTAACACTTCTGGAACAACAATCGCTGTGAGAACTACGGGCGGGACGTAGCGTAAGGCCCTGAGCAGGGTAGGGGAAAGTGTAATGCGGCTGCTGGCGCCAAACATAAGGTAGCGAATGGTAAAGGTGGCGATCGCCATGCCAGAAATGAGCAAAACTTCGTTCATGGTTTTGTGGTGGTTTGGGGCGGGGTAGATTGGTTTTGTTCGCAAAGGATGCCTGCGGTGATGCCAGCGATCGCCGCTATCATTAGCCCCAGCTTATGAGGCAGGGGATTGGCTAGCAGTGCGACAATTCCAGCAACAGAGACGGCTAATCCCATAGGCTTTGTTTTTACGTAGGGCACTACCATGCCAATAAAAGTGACGGACATGGCAAAGTCCAGGCCCCAGCTGGCGGCGTTGGGTATTAGCCTGCCTGCGGTAATGCCAAGCCATGTACAAAATACCCAGTTCACGTACATGGCAAGGGCTGCGCCTAGAAAGTAGTAATGGCGGTGGTGATTGCGATCGCTCTGGTTGTAGCGTCCGATAGCAATCGCGTAGGCCTCATCCGTTAGCAGAAAGGCTAGCGGCACTTTCCATCGCTGCGGAAGATGTTTTATGTAAGGAACTAAACTCACGGCATACAGCAGATGCCGTAGGTTTACAACAAAGGTCGTGAGCACAATCAGCAGCCAGCTGGTGTTAGCTGCCACCATACCTGCCGCAATAAATTGGGAAGACCCAGCAAATACAAAGCCTGACATTGCCAGGGCTGCAGTTGGTGACAAGCCATTGTTCGTAGCCAGTGTCCCAAAGATAATGCCAAAAGGAATTGCGCCTACAATCAGCGGGGTAATGTCACGTGCGCCGCCCCAGAATTCTTGAGATGGCGATACAGAACGGGTAGAAGTCATAGACATCGCGACGTTGAATTGGTTAGCGCTAAATACACGCTTAGTCTAGACGAAAGATAGTTTAGAAAGAAAGTGTTCTAGCTGTCTTGTACGTTTTTGCAACTTTAGCCGGACCGTACTAGTACAGGCGGTAAACCTCACTCCTGAAAGAGCTTTAATCTCTCGCGACTGGGGGTTTTCAACACTTTGGCAACTTCATCGTATTTGCGATACTAAAAACGTCAAAGAAATCAAAAAAAGGAAGAAGGCTATGAAGAAACTCCTTCAAAACAACAACACAGCTCTATATGGGTTTGTTATTACGACTGTCATTACCGCAATTAGCTTACTGGTGGTAGATTGGACTGTTCCGGGGGTGACGATTGCCACCTTTGGGGCTGCGATCGCCGCTGCTATTTCCCTCGGCCTAGTCAATGCGTCTATCAAGCCATTTCTTAGCTTACTGTCGCTTCCTGTGACAATCTTGAGCCTGGGTAGCTTTGGGCTGGTAATCAATGGGTTCTGTTTTTGGCTGGCCTCTTTGGTAGTATCTGGCTTTACCGTTCATGGTTTGTTCGGTTTTTTGTTGGGGCCTGTGGTGCTCTCGTTTGTGAGTACTGCGCTCACGGGGTATTTTTACAAGAAAGGTTTGGACAAAAAGCTAGCTGAGCTGGGCCAAAAGTTAAACCTCACATCCGCTCAGCAGCCTACCGTTAGCGCTTATCGCTCTGAGTATGAGCCTACGCCTTCTGTCATTGATGTGACTGCCTGGGAAGTCAGTGAGGCCTCTTAGTTCAAACTCTGATTGATCAAAACTTCCCTGCTGCGTTCATTCGTAGCGGGGAAACTTTTTATGGTTGGGCAGATAGTGCAACAATGCATTAGTTTGAAGAACATAAGTTGTAGGTGAGATGATTGGAAGACAAACAGAAAAAGAGAACGCTGATTGCTAGCTGGTCCTTCCTGTTAGGCTCGCTTTTGTTTACGCTGGACTCGGCAATTGAGATTGCCACGCAATTCTCTCCTTATGCGGTTATTCATTTGGCAGAAGGACTGTTATTTTTATTAGGTTCCTATTTTTTCCTGCCAGGACCCGAGTAGGTGCTGACTGCATTCGGCCTGTTTTAATCATTCTTTTCCGCGTCGGCAAGTGAACAATGTTTACTGTGATACGCCTCAGCTCGATAGCTATGGTGAAAACCTGTCGGGTGTTAGCCGACGCAAAAAGTTGCGGCTGCGATGGTACGGCCAAGATCAGCAAAATATTGCCAGAACGCTAGAGCTAAAGTGTAAGCAAAGCGCGCAAGGTTGGAAACTTTCGCAGCCGCTATCGCCAGGCTTGGATTTGACTCGGCATAGCTGGCAAGCGTTGGTTGTTTGGGTGCTGCGCTAATGCTTGTTGCAGAGCTTGCAGTGGGTGCAATGGCCGCCAGTGGGAAAATCGCTCTACCTGGGAGCGGCAGGAGAGGCCGGTGGCGAGAACCGTTTTTTGTATATGAGCGGCGTCGGGAAGGTGCGCTTCCCAGCTGAGCTGATAGATGCTGCGGGAGGTTTCCAGGTGTTCGGCCTGGTAGCCGTAGAGGCCTGCCATGCCACAGCAACCCGTTTCGATGAGGGTTAGCGATAGGCCTGCTGCTGTGAAAAGTTGCTGCCACTGCTGTTGTGAGGATGGCGCGATCGCTTTTTCGTGACAGTGCCCAAACAGCTGATAAGGTTGTGCGTCAGCGACCTTTGGAACTCGGTCTAAATGATTGAGCAGAAATTCCTGAGGGAGCTGTACGTTTGGTGGTTGGTTGGTTATGGATGCGTATTCGTCTCGGTAGGTGAGGGTCAGGCTGGGTTCGATGCCGATGATGGGGAGATTGAGCGATCGCAGCTGGCTCAGATATTCAATGTTTTGCTGGGCGATCGCGTTGAACCGCTCGACAAATCCCAGGACGTGGAGTGGCTTGCCACTTTTTAGTGGGGGCGGTAGGTATACCTGAAATCCTAACTGTGTGAATAGGTCGTAGGTAGCGAGTACAAGCGGTGCTTCGTAGGCGCTGGTGAAGGCATCTGGTAAAAGGATAACGCTGTTGGTGAGGTCTGCCTGGTTAAGGGTGTTGAGGTCGAGGGTAGGGAGATTTCTGTTGTTTAGTGTCTGGGTGAGGGACGGGGTGCTAAGTTTTGGAGGGCGGGTGAGGCCGAAGAGTTGTTGTATTAGCTGGGCGGAGAGAGGATTTTGGAGGAGAGTGTTGCTGAGGGTGGGGAATTTGGACTGTAGGGGGGCGATCACTTCAATATTGCCCATGAGGTAGTCGCGGGGCGATCGCAAGTAGCGGGTGTAATACCGCTGGAGGAACTTACTTTTTAGACTGGGAATGTCCACATGGATGGGGCACTGGCTGGCGCAGGCTTTGCAGGAAAGGCAGCCGTGCAGACCGTCGTAGACTTCGTGGGAATAGTCGTAGCGGCCAGCGGCTTTGGTGAGGCTATTCCACATTTTTATTGGTAAGCTTGCAGGCTCATCAACAGATTCACTCTCGCTACAGCTACCTCGCTCTGCGATTTGTCGTAGCCATTCTTTGAGCAGGGTGGCCCGTCCTTTGGGGGAGTGAATTCTCTCTTTGCTGCCTTTGTAAGAGGGGCACATTAACTGGGTAGGGTCGATATTGAAGCACGCGCCGTTGCCATTGCAGCTAAAAGCCACTTCGTAGTTTTTCTGTTCTGCTGCAGGAACTTGACGGTCGAAGTGACCTCTGAGGGGAGCTTCAATTTTTACGACAGTCTCCTCACTACCAGCTGGGGTGACTATTTTGCCAGGGTTCAGCCGATTGTGCGGGTCGAAGGCCGCTTTGATGCGGCGCAGGTCTTCGTAGAGTTCTTCTCCGAAAAAAAGCGGGGTGTACTCACTGCGAAAGCCCCGTCCGTGTTCAGCCCACATTACGCCGCCATGGTCGCGTACCAGGTCGACGACCTGATCGGAAATCTCTCTGATAAGACGTTCGTCTTGCGGGGTTTGCATGTTCAGCGCCGGGCGTACATGCAAACAGCCCACATCCACATGACCAAACATCGCGTAGTCAAGACTGTAAGAATTTAGCAGTGTTTTGAGGGCTCGGACGTATTTGAATAGTTGCGCTGGCGGGACGGCTGTATCTTCCATAAAGGGAATGGGCTTGCGGGGGCCTTTGCGGTTACCTAGTAAGCCGACGCCTTTCTTTCTCAGCGTCCAGAGGTCTCGAATCTCTTGGGTTGTCTTGGCCCGGTAGTAGCCAACGGCCCTATGATCTGTCAGCTGTTGTTCAATCTGTTTAATCTTGTCATTTAGCTGCGTCTCATTTTCTCCGACAAATTCGACGAGATTAATTGCTTTTGCCGCTGCGATAAACCCGCTGACCCGAGTATAAATTTCGTCTTGCTTGGCAAGTTCTAGAATGGTCTCGTCAATGGTTTCTATGGCAGCGGGCTGAAGGGTGAGTAAGCGTTCGGAGTCGCTGAGCGCGTCGTCGAAGCTATTGTAGTAGATGACGCATAGCGCTTTAGCTGAGGGGAGAGGGGTGAGTTTTAATTTGGCTTCGGTAATGACAGCGAGGGTACCTTCGGAGCCTGCCAGGATGCGGTTGAGGTCGAATGTTGTGTAATTACTATCGTACACTTTGGCCAAGTTATACCCGGTCAAAAATCGCGGCATATTGGGAAACTGTTGTTCAATCAGGTTTCGTTTTGTCGTGACGATTTTGTCTATAAGATGATAGATTTTACCGACTGGGTCGGGTTGCGACTTAAGGCTGGATACGTGATCAGCCAAGACAGATTTGGAGGTGCCAATGGTACCGTCTGGCAGAACCCAGGTAAGTTCCAGGATGTGATCGCTGGTGCGGCCATAGATGCGTGAGCCTTTGCCGCAGGCGTCAGTGTTGATCATGCCGCCTAGGGTGGCTCGGCTGCTGGGGGAGAGGTTTGGGGCAAAGAAGCGGTTATGTGGCTTGAGGTGAGTGTTTAGCTGGTCGAGGATGACGCCGGGTTGGACAGTGACCGAGTTTTCGGCTAGGTTTACATCCAAAATTTGGGTCATAAATTTGGAGCAGTCGATGATGATCCCAGGGGAGAGGGATTGTCCGTTGGTGCCGGTGCCGCCGCCGCGTGGGGAAAATTTTAGGGTTTGGAAGGGGGGCTGGTTGGCAAGGCGGAAGATTTGGGCAACGTCTTCTGTTGTCTTGGGGAAGAGGACGGCTTGGGGGAGGATTTGGTAGATGCTGTTGTCGGTAGCGGTGAGTAGGCGGCTGGCAAAGTCGGCGCGGGTTTCGCCGGAGAAGGGAGTGCGGGTTAGGGCGGTTAGGAACGCGTCGGTTTCGCCAGTTGGGGGCGTTTGTTGTGGGAGGTGAGGGAGCATTAGTTAGAGCAAAATCTAATAAGTACTGGTCCAACCTTCTGGGCAAGTGCCTTCCTCGTCAGAAATAGAAATTTCTGGGAGGTCTGAGACGGCAAAGACCCTTGCTTCATCGGATTCGCAGGTGGTGGCATAGAGATAAGATTCGCCGTCTGCTTCTGGGTCGGCGTAAGACCAAACAAAATTAATAACGCTGGGCAAATCACCTGCACGGTTGAGGGCGTATTGAACAACTTTGTCATCTGTAGACTGTTGTTCAAGGATGCCAAAGTCAAACAGCGAATCTTCTTTGGGTTCACTCACGCCTAAGTCGACTATTTCTGAGGCAAAGGCTTCATTCTCGTAATAGTAGGCCTGCTGCGCTCGGCTGATGGATCCTATATGAGTGCGTCCGTAGTTTTGGCGGCTTTCTTCTTCGGCTTTGGCCTGAATCACAGCAACCCAATCAACCAGTGCCTGTGGGCTTTCCCATGCTTCGGTAAGGTCTGCGTTCTTCAGAGACGATAGGTCGGCATAAAACAGGGTGGCGTAGTCGAGCTGCGCGTTGTCAGCCTCGGCATCTGTGAGGACGGCGTAGTCAAAATCTGCGCCAGAAAGTACGGCATTTTGTAGGTTAGCGCCGCTGAGGTCAGCGCCTCGCAGTATCAGTCCGGGCTGGGCTATCTGGGCGTATGCCGATGAGTAGGCAAAATATTCGGCCCCGTTATCGGCACAAAAGGTTTCTGAATCTTCACCTAATACACCACTAAGCAGGGCAGATAGCTCAGAGCCTTCGGCGCATACTTCTGGGGCGAGTCGGAACCACAACAGCTGGGTTACGCAATCTTCTGTATCACTGCCGAATCCGCTGATGTCTTCGCTACACAGAAAAAGAGAGGATGCATCGGAAAGGTTGGCATTTTGTAGGTTTGCGCCTGTGAGGTTTGCCCGTTGGAAGGTGGCACCGCTCAGATTGGCAGAGGATAGGTTTGCTCGCAATAGCTGCACGTTGTCGAATCGGGTGTTGCTGAGGTCTGCGCCTTGTAGGTTGGCTTCGGTAAGATTTAACTGGCTGAGGGAAGCGCTGCTGAGGTCGCAGTCGGGGCAGTCGCCGGTACGTAGGAGCTGACGCATGTGGTCTGGGTTTTCGGCGTGGGCGATTGCCCCTGTGGCTCCTACGATCAGGAGGCTGGCGATCGCGCTCTTGGTCAGTACGGTTAGCGACGGCTGCTTTTGCATTTCAGGTATTTTAATAATGGGCGTGTCAGGCTTTATTCTACCAGCGCTCACAGGCCTTTTCCTGATACAAGCTGACGGGGCTTTCTAACTCCAATTTGGTGGGAACGCCCATACAAAGGACGGACAGAGGACGGACAGAGGACGGACATATTGATTGGTACAGTATGCTCGTGGGTAGTTGATTTTCGATGTAGAAAAGATTACCCTTGCAGGGCTGAACTGCACCTGATGGCTCTGCTATGAAATCAATAACGCTGCGCGATGGTAATACCATGCCGATTTTTGGCCTGGGGACCTGGAAGTCTCCAAAAGGAAAGGTGCGTGAAGCTGTCAAAGAAGCAATTCGCGTTGGCTATCGGCACATTGATGCAGCCTGGATTTATCAGAACGAGCAGGAAGTGGGTGAGGGAATTCGGGCAGGGCTACAGGCTGCTGGCATTAATCGCGATGAGTTATTTGTCACCTCTAAGCTGTGGAATACGTTTCACGCACCCCAGGATGTGAAAAAAGGCTGCCAGGAAACGCTAAAGGCGCTGGGGCTAGACTATCTTGATTTGTATTTGATCCACTGGCCAGTGGCGTTTAAGCCGGATATAGCGCAGCATAAGAATAAAGAAGACTTTTGGTCAATGGATGAGATGCCGCTGGCAGATACGTTCAGTGCAATGCTTCAATTGCGTAAACAGGGATTGGTGAAAAGCGTGGGCGTGTCGAACTGTGGCATTACTAACCTGAAGAAGCTGAGTAATTGTGATGATAGTCCAGCGATGAATCAGATAGAGCTGCATCCTTACAATCCGCAGCCAGAACTGTTGGACTATTGCCAGGCGCAGGGAATTGCGATAACGGCTTACTCACCGTTGGGGTCGGGCGATCGCCCTGACAGCATGAAGCAAAAAGGAGAGCCCCCACTATTAGAGAATGAAGTGGTGAATGAGGTCGCTCGCCAGGAGAATATTACGCCTGCTCAGCTGTTGATTGCCTGGGCGATTGACCGAGGAACTGTGGTGATTCCAAAATCAACAGACCCAGGTCGCATTGCTGAGAACCTGGAAGCGGCTTCCCATTCACTTTCGGCTAAAGCCAGAACAGCGCTAGATAATATCGATATTCAGTACCGCTATGTTGGGCCCGAATCTTGGTTTTATCCGGGCATTACCTACGAAGGGGACAGCTTTTGGGCATAGCGCCAAAAGACTTTGGGAATGAGGATCAAATAAATTGACCAAGTTTCATGGTTGACGAGGCCCTCACCCCGACCCTCTCCCAAGTTTGGGAAAACGCATTGGTGCCGCCAAGGGATAACTAAACTGTGTCCGAGAAAGGCTGAGATGAGGGCGACGATGTTTGGATGTTATTTAGGTTTTCTTCCTTAATGGCGCCACGTCAACAAACGCTTTGTTTGCTCTATCCGCTTTTGTGTCGGAGGATAGGGTTTTCTTATGAATATATTTTGATATGGTGAAGGCTGTGCCTGTAGTCTAATTAGTCCTTCACCAGCTATGCGTATTCCTTCTGCTACTTACCGCCTACAGTTTACGCCTGCCTTCGGCTTCGCTCAGGCCAAAGAAATCGTTGGATACTTAGCCCAGTTGGGCATTTCAGATATTTACGCCTCACCTATTTTTTGGGCTCGCAGTGGTAGTCAGCACGGCTATGATGTGGTCGATCAAAATTGCCTGAATCCTGAGCTAGGCTCGCAGAATGAGTACGAAGCATTAATCGCAGAAGCACAGAAGCATGGGCTGGGCTGGGTGCAAGACATCGTGCCCAATCATATGGCCTTTAGTCAGCAAAATCCGTACTTAATGGATGCGCTGGAGCACGGACCAGAGTCTGACTATAGCGATACGTTTGATATCGACTGGACATCGTATCACGATGAGCTAAATGGTCGGGTACTAGCGCCGATGCTGGGCTCAGACTATCAAGAGTGTCTGGCAGGTAAGGAGATTCAGCTGAGCTTTACGGAAAGTGGGTTGAAGGCCAATTATTACAGCCTGCAACTGCCGATTAGACTAGAGTCCTATGCGGATTTTTTTGAACACAATCTTTTTGAGTTGGGAGAGAGAAAGGAAAAGATTGCGGCTTTGCTAGGAGAGATTAAAGGTTCCGTACTGTCACTATCGGGTAGACAAAGAACTGAGAAATCTGCGGAGATTAAACAACAGCTGTGGTCACTGGCGGAGTCTTCGAGCGAAGTGAAACAGTGGATTGAGAAAAACCTGACTGAATTTAATGGTGAGGCGGGTAATGCCGACAGCTTTGCAAAGCTCGACTCGTTGTTAAAGCATCAGTTCTACAAACTCTCTCATTGGCAAGTGGCGTCGGATATGTTGAACTATCGTCGTTTCTTTACAATAAATGAGCTGATTTGCTTGAATGCTCAGCATCCGCATGTGTTTGACCAAACCCATGGGCTGATTCGGAAACTGGTTGCAGAAGGGAAGATGACTGGGCTGCGGGTGGATCATATTGATGGATTGTACGATCCGCTGGCGTACTTGAAGCGGCTGACAGAAGAGACTGGCAGTGTGTACACCACGGTCGAGAAGATTTTGGAGGCGGTTGAGACGCTGCCGGATGACTGGCCGATTCAGGGAACATCGGGCTATGAGTTTTTGACGAATGTGAATCGCGTTTTTTGTCGGGGAGAGAGTAAGGAAGCTTTTAGCAAGCTGTATGAGTCTTTTGCGGGTGTAGAAGACAATTACGAGAGGCTGTTTTTGGATAAGAAGCGTTTGTTGGCTGCATCGGAGCTGGTGGGCGATATTGATAACCTGGCGCATATTTTGGTACGGGTTGCTGAGCTGATGGGTAAGGAGGCGATTAGCGAAAAGGATCTACGGCTGGCACTTAAGGAGATTATGATTGCGTTTCCGGTGTATCGCAGCTACGTGAGTAAGGAAGGGCGTAGTGAGAAGGATGAGGATTATACAAAGGAAGCGATCGCAACCGTCAAGTCTCATAGCCCTGAGAAAAGTGCTGAGTTCAACACAGCACTTTCATTCATAGAGAAGCTACTGCTACTAAAGGACCTAGATTCTCTGTCAGACGAAGTAAAGTCCGCGCGTTTGCATTTCATCATGCGGATGCAACAGTTCACAGGTCCGTTGATGGCGAAGGGAATAGAAGACACTCTTTTTTATGTGTACAACAGATTTACTGGGCTAAATGAAGTGGGCGGCGTACCAGGAGAGTTTGGCCTATCCCTGGAGAAGTTTCATGATTATAACCGGCATCAGCAATCGCATTGGCCGCACAATTTGAATGCTAGCTCTACCCACGATACTAAGCGTAGTGAAGATGTGAGAGCTCGGTTAAATGTGTTGTCTGAGATACCCGAAGCGTGGGAAAAGCAGGTTATAGCCTGGCGAGATATGAACGCTGATAAAAAGCGTGTAGATGAGCGTCCTATTCCTACCGCCAATGATGAATATTTTTTGTATCAGACACTGGTGGGTGCTTATCCTTTTGATGAGGCTGAGCTGTCTGAATTTACAGAGCGGATAAAGGCCTATGTGCTAAAAGCTGGGCGTGAGGCGAAGGAGAATACGAACTGGACTGCGATTAATGAAGCCTATGAGAAAGGCTATGCTGACTTTATCGATACGCTGTTGGATTCAGAGAGTCCGTTCTTGAACAGCTTGCGTAGCTTTCAAAACAAGGTAAAGCAGTACGGCGTTTGTAACTCTCTTTCGCAAATGTTGGTGAAAATTGCCTCGCCAGGTGTTCCCGATTTTTACCAAGGATCGGAACTATGGGATTTGAGCCTGGTGGATCCGGATAATCGTCGTCCGGTGGATTATGAGAAGCGATCGCGCTGCCTCGCAGACATTCAATCCCAGTGGCAAAGCGATCCCACAGCGCTAGTCACAGACCTAACCGATAACTGGGAAGATGGACGCATCAAGCTATTCCTTGCCTTTCGGGGACTTGCCGCCAGGAAAGAATTTGCTGATGTATTTACCGATGGCGACTATATGCCGCTGAAGGTAACAGGGAAGTATGCCGATAATGTGATTGCGTTTGCCAGGCGGAAGGGGGAGAGAGTGGTGGTTGCGATCGCTCCCCGATTCCTCACAAGCCTAACCCAGGCAGGCGATCGCCCCTGCGGAAACAACATATGGCAAGATACCGCCGTCACCCTTGCAGGCACAGAAACGATAAGCGGAAAGAACTGTCTAACCGGTAGCGCAATCCAACTGACGGAAAGGGCTTTGGTCAGAGACTTGTGCCAGAATTTTCCGGTAGCGTTGCTGGCCTTAAACGCTACTGACTAGCCATTCTACTCACTGGCCAACAAAGCCTCAGCTGCGGCCTGATCACAGGTACCACCCAAACCATCAACGATGGTACAGGTATTGGCAATGAGCATGCCTTGATAGCTTGCGGCGGCTGTTCCGGCTTCGCCCAGTCCGTCTGCGTAAATCGGGGCTTGAGAGACTTTAATATCTGTTTCTCTGGAGACTGTTTCAATTAGCCCTGGATTGCTGGTAGATTCTACAAAAATGCTCGATACCGCCTTTGATTCAACAACTTCCGTTAGCTGCTTAACATCGGCTGCTGAGGGTTGAGCCTCGGTGCTAAAGCTATCGAGCACAGGCTCGATCTCAAGGCCATAGGCATTGGCATAGTATCCGAGTGCTTCGTGGGTGCTAATCAGCGTACGGCCAGAAGCAGGAACAGTGTCTACCTGGCTTTGAATCCAGGTGTCGAGCTGTTCTAGCTGAGCAATTAAATTCTCAGCATTAGCTTCATATAGCTCAGCATTCTCTGGCGAGACCTCGCTGAGCTGCTCTTGAACCGCTTTTACCATGGCTACACCATTTTCAGCATCGTGCCAAACGTGAGGATCCGACGCTAGTTCGCCTTCGGCATGATCGTCGCCTTCTGCATGTTCTTCATGGTCATGGTCGTCGCCTTCGGCATGTTCTTCATGGTCATGGTCGTCGCCTTCTGCATGGACTTCCTCGGAGTGATCGTCGCCCTCCGCATGCGCTCCGTGGTCGTGAGCTTCTCCTAGCAACGGCTGTGACACAGCAACTTCTGAAATCGCCACTTTGGGCGCAGGCGTGTCAGTCGCTTCAACCATCTGAATAATTTCTGGCTCGAACCCGTAACCGCCGTACATTACCAAATCAGCATCTTCAATGGCGCGGCGGTCTGCAGGCGTGGCGCTGTAAGCGTGAGGGTCTTGGCCTGCATCAATCAGGCAGGTTAGGTCTATAGTATTCTCAGCAATTTGCTCAGCCATGTCGCAAAGCACACTGTAGGACGCTGTCACTTGAGGGGCACCGTCCAAAGCCACTTCAGTCAGCGATTCACTGCTGGCATCCTGCTGGTTAGTATTTGCCTGAGTGCAGCTCACCCCACTCAGCACCAAAGACAAGGCAGTTAATTTGGATAAAAAACGAAGTGATTTGTTCATGGCGTCACGCTTTGATAATGATTATCATTGTCGAGTATTCTATCGTAAGACTCTCCCTTAGCAACCTCTTTTGTAGTGAAAGGTTCACTATGGACTTCAATTAAGTCCATAGGGTTTGAGGTTCATGGGTGCAGTACAGTGATAGCTGACCGTCAAAATCGAGCGATAATCTTTGCACTCTCTGCATAAATCTTGTGACTAAAGTTCCAACCAACGTAAAGACCAAGGTCAAACACAGCATCGATTCTGAAGGCAAGTCTAGCGACGTCTGCCAGGTCCGGTGCTTTAATCAGGCGTTGGTGAGTGAGGTCAGTGAGGCACTGCCAGAGGAGGCGCTGTTAGAGAATGCTCAAATTCTTTTCGGTGCGTTGGCAGATAAATCACGCCTGAAAATTCTGCATGCGCTCAGCGATGGACAAGAGCTTTGTGTCTGCGATACGGCTTCCCTTCTAGGCGTTAAGGTAGCAGCTGCGTCCCACCATCTACGGAAGCTGCGCGATCTCAAAATCTTAAAACATAGAAGCGATGGCAAGCTCGCTTACTACTCTCTGAAAGATCGGCGGATTGCCTCTATTCTGGACTTTGCTTTGCGGCAGTTGGCTGAGTAAAGGACGCCCATAACAATCATCCAGTGAAGGGGCTCCGTGAAGAGGCTTGTCTGCTGTTAGCCCATCAGTCTTTTTATGATAACGTTCTAATATTCGTTTGAACGTTATTTCATTGAGCCAATTATGAGTGATAGCTGCTGTCAGAGCAAGGGTTGTGAGCTAACGAAGCTTAAGAAGAATCAGACCCAGGTGCTATGGGCTGTGTTGGTCATTAACCTGGTGATGTTTGTGGTGGAACTTGGGGCGAGCATTCGAGCGGCGTCGCTTTCCCTGGGAGGAGATTCGCTAGATATGCTAGGCGATGCATTGGTGTATGCCAGTAGCCTGTATGTGGTGAACAAGGGCCGTAAGGCTCAGGCGGGGTCTGCCTTTTTTAAGGGGATCTTGATGTTTTTGTTTGCGATCGCACTCTTCGCTAGAGCAACCTACCAGCTGTTCGCTGGGGTTGCCCCTGCACCAGCGATTATGAGCACAATTGGCATCATGGCATTACTAGCCAACCTGGTTTGTCTGATGCTGCTCTCCAGACACCGAAAGGACAATTTGAACATGTCTTCGGTATGGATATGCTCCAGGAATGACATCATTGCCAACACATCGGTACTGGCGGCGGCAGGACTGGTGTTTTTAACAAGCTCCGGGCTACCCGATTTGGCGGTAGGGTTTGTGCTAACGGTCGTTTTTGCCCGGTCAGCAGGGCAAGTGCTTACACAGTCGTGGCAAGAGATGAGATGATTGCACAGCAATCACTATCCACAAAGTGGCGTTATGGACTGGCTGTTAGATCCCTTTAGCTACGAGTTTATGCGGCAGGCGCTGATGGCAGGCGTACTGGCAGGCATTTTGTGTCCAGTTGTGGGCACTTACCTGATTGTGCAGCGGATGGCGTTGTTGGGCGATGTCATTGCGCATGCGGTGTTGCCAGGGTTGGCGATCGCTAATTTCCTGAACATTCCCTTGCTCACGGGTGCCTTCATCTCTGGCATGTTCAGCACCTTTGTCACGTCGTGGATTCGCTCACAATCAAAGGTGAAGGTCGATACAGCCATGGCCATTACCTTCTCTAGCTTTTTCTCGCTAGGCATTGCATTGCTCTTCGCGTTTCGCAGCCGCTTAGACCTGGAAGAACTCTTGTTTGGCGATATTCTTAGCATCAACCCAACAGACGTATGGCAAATCGGCGTCATCACAGTTGGCGTATTGGTCTTTGTGAAAGTGTTTTATAAAGAGCTGTTGTTTTTCACCTTCGACCGGCTAGGCGCTGAAGCGGTTGGCTTACCGGTAGGGGCGATTAATACTGGGCTGATGGCGGCGATTACGCTAACGATTGTCGTCAGTATCAAAGCGGTAGGGGTAATTTTGGTGGTGGCACTGATGGTGAGCCCGGCGGCAGCGGCCTATTTGCTGACCAAAGAGCTGCATTGGATGATGGTGACAGGTGCGGGATTGGGCGTCCTTTCTTGCATGATTGGCATGTACATCAGCTACTATCTCAACACACCAACAGGGCCAGCCATTTCACTGACCCTATTTACCTGCTTTCTATTGGCTTTGTTATTTAGCCCTAGCCAGGGAATTTTGACACGCGATTACAGGCGACAAAAAGCTTAATTGCGGTCTCTAAAGGCTTTTCCCCGTCAGCCATCTCTAAAAAGTAGGTTGCTGTTCTCCTATAGTGCATCTAGCACAGGTACAACCCAACGCATCAATAATAGGGTTGGATTCGTCTTGCGCTAGGCCAGGAACTGCGCTTAGGGGCTCATCCGGAGAAGCTGCGGAGATAGGACTTGCGATCGCTGGTCCACTCACTGCCAGCATTGCAGCCAAAGAACCCGCACAGCCCAAAGCCGTTAACACAGTTTGCTGATTACGCATAAATCTCGCCAATATTAGTTGCTCATAGCATAGCCAACCTTAACTGAAGTAGCAATGGCCACGAGCGCGGCGGAAGCGTACCTCAGATATACAGATACATGTCGATGGGTTACCAGATCGAACAGTCAGCGCTCAGGCATGCGTCCTCATAAAGGCAAAAAATAGAGGCATAAACAGGAAACATGCATCGCACCCATCGCGCAAGCTAGCAGGCAAACGGAATCACATTCTGATTATGTAAGGCTGCTTGAATATTGGTACCGTAAGCCTGCTGGATATTTTCCATCGTCATTACCGCTTGGGGCGTATCGTTGGCCAACACGCGGCGATTGAGCAGCAGTAGACGATGATAGCGATTGAGCGCTTCGCCCCACTCATGGCTGCAAACCAGCAGCGTTTTACCCTGCCCGCTCAGCTCGGCGAAAATGCTGAGCATAATAGCTTCAGTTTTTTTATCGATGCCGCTGAAGGGCTCATCTAACAGAAATAAATTGGGCTGCTGAGCCAGGGCGCGGGCCAGAAAAATTCGCTGCTGCTGGCCGCCCGAGAGCTGACCGATGGGGCGGTGCTTGAACGGGAGCATTTCTACCCGGTCAAGCGCGGCGCTCACTAGCTTTTTGGCTTTGGCGTTAGGCGATCGCCCCAAACCTAGGGCTCTTGTCTGCGCCATCATCACCACATTCCAAGCAGTAATGGGATAGTCCCAGTCGATTTGCGATCGCTGCGGCACATAGGCAATCTGCCGCCGCTGCCGCTTCAGCGAGGCCCCGTTTAACAAAATCTCACCTCGGTAGGGGGTCAGCCCCAGAATGGCTTTGACTAAGGTACTCTTGCCAGCACCGTTTGGGCCAATGAGCCCCACCCATTCGCCTGCCCGCAAGGTCAACGAAACACCTGTGAGGGCTTCGATTCCCCGATAGTTAACCGACAAGTTTTGAACCGCTAGCATACTGAGAGAAATGATAATCATTATCGCATATGGAAAAAGTTTAGCAGACTATTTCTGCATAACTTCATTTAGCGTGTAAAATTTTGAGAATGATAATCATTATTAGCTTATGATCGCTAAGTCTCAGAACTGTCTAACTGAAGACTGCTTGACTGAAGATTGTCTAACTGAAAGCCGTTCGCCTGAAAACGATTCAGCAATCGAGATTCCCAAACAGGGAATGCCCGTCACAATAATTACCGGATTTTTGGGCAGTGGTAAAACTACGCTGCTCAACCATATTTTGAATAACGCTCAGGGCCTCAAGGTCGCTGTATTAGTGAATGAGTTTGGCGATATTAATATTGACACTCAGCTTCTGGTTTCAAGCGATCAAACGATGGTGGAGCTGAGTAATGGCTGCATTTGCTGCACAATTAACGAAAGTTTGGTCGATGCGGTCTATCAGGTATTAGAGCGAGAAGAGCGGATAGATTATCTGGTGATAGAAACTACCGGACTGGCCGATCCGCTGCCGATTATGATGACGTTTGTGGGCACAGAGCTAAAAAATCTAACCCGGTTGGATTCGGTCCTGGGGGTGGTCGATGCGGAAGCGTTTGGCCCAGCGATGTTAAAGCATGCAGTGTATGCTAATCAGCTCGCTTATAGCGACGTCATTTTGCTGAATAAAACCGATTTGGTGAGTGATAAAAAAGCCGCTGCCGTTGAGGAAGATATTCATCTGTTAAAGTCTGATGCGCGGATTTTGAGCTGTAGCTTACAAAGCTCGTCTGACTTGCCACTATCGGCCATTTTGGATGTAGGGCCAACCGATGTTGAAACCTATGCCCTTTCGGAAAGAGAACTCTCTGATCACCTAGTCTCCGATCATTTTGTTTCTATGCCTTTTCGCAGCGATCGCCCCTTTGACTTCACTAAGTTTGAACACTTTTTAATGCAGCAGCTGCCTGAAAACATCTTTCGAGCCAAAGGCATTCTCTGGTTTCAAGATCAGCCCCATCGATATATTTTCCAGCTAGCAGGCAAGCGATGTAGCCTTTCCCCCGACACAAAAACACGCCCTACCCAAAACCAGCTCGTGTTCATTGGGCACAAGCTCAACCCACTACAGATTCACCAGCAGCTGGGCAACTGTTTAACAGGTTAGCCCGTTTAACCATCACCAGAAGATATCATCAGGAGAAAGTTATGACTATCCCTTCAGCAACAGATTCTGGCAACACAATGCCCATAGCAATAGACGACAAACGACTGCCCGTTACGATTGTGACAGGATTCTTAGGCAGCGGAAAAACCACCTTGCTCAACCACATATTAGAAACTTTTGGAGACTACAAAGTCGCCGTGCTAGTGAATGAATTTGGTGATATCAATATCGATAGCCAGTTTATCGTGAAGCTTGAGCAAGACATGATTGAGCTGACTAACGGCTGCATTTGCTGCAGTATTAACGATGACCTTCGCAATGCGGTTTATCGGATGCTAGACCGCCGAGACCAGATTGACTATTTGGTTGTAGAAACCACAGGGGTGGCCGATCCGCTGCCGATCACGCTCACCTTTTTGGGAACAGAGCTGCGCGATATGACGCGCCTTGATTCGATACTGACCCTGGTAGATGCGGAATCTTTTGCACCAGATATTTTTGAGAGTCAGGCAGCTTATAGCCAAATTGCCTACGGCGATATTATTGTGCTCAACAAAACTGACCTGGTAACGAGCGATCGCATAGAGTCGTTAGAACAAAGCATTCGCGACATTAAAACAGGTGCAAGAATCATCAGAGCTGAACAGGGCAAAGTGCCGCTACCGCTGATTATTGATGTCAAGGCGGGAGAGATAGGCGCATACCAGGAGAAAGCCAAGGAGAAAATAAGAGAAACGGAGCTGGATAAGTCTCACGGGCATCACGACGAGCACGGCCATTCACACGATCATGACCATGCCGCTCACGATCATTCAGCCCATGACCATTCACACGATCATGATCACTCGCACGACCCTGCAACTCATGATCATCACGCTGGCCATCTAGAAAACGACGGATTTGTGTCGTTTTCTTTTCAGAGCGATCGCCCCTTTGCGCTCAAACAGTTTCAGCAGTTTCTGGACAATCAACTACCCGAGAATGTTTTTCGCGCCAAAGGCATTCTGTGGTTTCAAGAGAGTCCTGCCAGACATTTCTTTCAGCTGACGGGAAAACGGTTTCAGCTCGAAGATAGTGAATGGGATGGCCCTCGCGGCAATCAGCTCGTATTTATTGGCAAGGACTTAGACCAAGACGCCATCATACAAATGCTAGAAGACTGTGTAGCGCCCGCTGCCTTGCCGGTATAGCTAGGTCAACTACCGGCTATGGGCTCTCAGCAGCTGAAGCGCCAGCGCAGGGAGCGCATAGCCCAAAAAACTCAAGCGTGTGATAAAAAATCTGGAAGTGGGATGACTGCCCCAATCTATCTTGAAAAGACTGCACCGGACACTCCTCGACGGGAACAGAGGCGCCGCAATTTAGGCAGGTTAGGTAGTGGCTATCATCAGAGGTGAGGGTGTACATCCACTCACCGTTCGGGAGCGCTCTGGCCTGAGCGAGGCCTTTTATTTGAAGCGATCGCAGCGAGCGATACACCGTCGCCAGTCCGACGGGCCGTTGCTGATCTTTTAGCCGCTGATAAATCGTCTGAGCCGTTAGCGCCTCGTCAACCTGCTCTAGCAAAAGATGAATTTGCTTTTGGGCACGAGTCAAATGGGGAGAAGCAGAAGGCTGGGAAGAAGAAGACTGGGAAGAGCCCTTAGAAGAGAGCCTTGATGCAGGGTTGAGAGAAGCGGGTTTCATGACTTAGCTGAATCTCATGACAACAAACGTGACAACTTGTGTAGCCTTGCGCCCAAATCGAACTCGGTAGACGCAATCCGACAGATAAACTAACAATGATTATCATTCTCATATTAGTTTGCAAGGCGATAGATGTCACATCCGCTTTCTATTCGGCATCGGCCTGGGCTACTCAGGCGCGCGATCGCCCACGATTAAAACACTGTCCCTTGCGAGCGGCACGATATTCAGGTAATGAACGATCTCGCCCTGCATAATCTGATAAACCGGTCCACCAGCAAACTCGCCATACTCTTGAACGTCAAAACCCTGCTGATCATAAAACTTAGGATACACAACTTCTTCAAACACTTGCTCAGGCGTTTTATCTGCTAGCCAGTAGTGGTTAACAACAGATGTTCTATGCTCCCCATCGTCATCAAAGAACAACGCTTTTACGCCTGGCTGATTATAAATATCTAAGATGTGCTCAAGACTTAATTTCTGTGTTTCACTAGGCACGCTGTCCAAAAAACCTTCCCAAATGGCCGCCATCTCAGCAGCTTTAATCTCATCTGAGCTAGATGAAGATTGATTCTGACCACCATTTTCAAACGTATCCTCTGTAACGATGTCTCCACTAGCAATCAGTGTATTTGCATCAACAGGAAACTCTGTAATCACAGGCTCTGGCACTGAGCCAGGCTCTATCGGTTCAGCAGTCGGTTCAACAGGCTGCGGTACGGGCAGCGGGGGAACAAACTGAGGCGTAACAGGCTGAGAATCGGCATTATCGTCTGGTCCTGGCTGTGAGCGCTGAGGCAAGCTCGTGATCGTAATCGGAGCGAATGATTCTAGAACAGGCTCCTCAGGGCGCTCGGGGACAGCTTTTAGAGGAACAAGCGTGATCGCACCATGCAAAACCACAGACAACCACAGCATCAATCCACTGGACCGAATTCTACTGGACTGGCCACACACACTGCGGAAGCGATTGATAGTCTTGCTCCGGGCATTCACTAATGTCAAATCAATAAAATTAACTGGATTGGGGTTACCGTATGCGGTATTGTAGCGTAAGAATGATAATCATTATCAGATAACCTAAGATCATGAATCAGCCCTCCTCACGTCTTTTTGCCAAGCTATCCGCCCTCTCATTTGCGTTAGGCATTGTTGGCCACACCCAGGCCGGACACACTCAAAGCAATGCTCAAGTGGTTGCCAGCTATAGCGTGCTTTGCAACCTGACCGAGCAAATCGCACAAGACACCGTAGATTTGACCTGTCTGATTGGTGCGGGTGAAGATCCCCATGTGTATGGTGCAACCCCATCCGATCGGCGGGCCATTGAAGACGCTGATTTGGTTTTGTTCAACGGTTATGACTTTGAGCCCGACATTATCCAAATGGTTGAAGCGACGGATACTGATGCGCCGAAAGTCGCGGTCTCAGAAGTCGCGGTCTCAGAGCCTTTGATAGGCGGTGCTCATGATCATGGCGATCACGGTGACGAAGAACACGGTGACGAAGAACACGGTGATGAAGAACACGGTGATGACGACGACCATGACGACGACCATGACGACGACCATGGTGCAGAAAGTCACAGCGATGACCACGATGATCATGATGACGAAGAGCACGGTGATAACCATGATGAGCACGATGATCATGATGACGAAGAGCACGGTGATGACCACGACGACCACAGTGACGAGGAAATGGCAGCCGATCCTCACGTTTGGCACGATGCTGAAAATGGCGTCGCGATGGTGAAAGAGATTCAGCAACAGCTGAGTGAAATCTCCCCAGAGAATGCCGAGCTGTATGAAGCCAATGCCGCAGCCCTAATCGCTCAACTAGAACAACTCGATACCTGGATTCAAACTCAGGTAAACACGGTGCCTGCCACAGGCCGCACGCTAATTAGCACCCACGACGCACTAGGCTACTACGGCAGTGCCTACGGGATTGAACTAAAGCCTGCGCTCGACAGCTTTAGCACCGAGGCAAGACCTTCAGCCGCCAACATTCGAGAACTGATAGAAGTGGTCGAGGAGACAGGCGTGGCGAGCATTTTTGTGGAATCTACAAGTAATCCGGGCCTGATTGAAGCCGTTTCTAGAGAAACAGATATTGCTGTTTCAGAAGATCCTATCTATGCCGATAGCTTAGGAGAAGCGGGTACATCCGCCGCCAGCTACCAAGGTATGCTCATGACCAATACGTGCACTATCGTCGATGGCCTGGGTGGCACCTGCGATCAGGCAACGGCTCAGGCTATGTTGGAGTAAGACTGAATGGATTGGCTATTAGATCCCTTTAACTACGAGTTTATGCGGCAGGCGCTGACAGCAGGC
The DNA here is from genome assembly GCA_038531675.1 of Cyanobacteria bacterium J06581_3. GTDB lineage: Bacteria > Cyanobacteriota > Cyanobacteriia > Phormidesmidales > Phormidesmidaceae > Phormidesmis. The sequence continues at coordinate 2,178 of JBCBBK010000002.1, read as the reverse complement.
GTGCTAGTCGGCATTTTGTGCCCGATTGTAGGCACTTACCTGATTGTTCAGCGCATGGCGATGCTGGGTGATGTGGTAGCGCATGCAGTGTTACCGGGGTTGGCGATCGCCAATTTTTTCAATTTCCCTTTGGTGGCCGGAGCCTTTGTCTCTGGAATGTTTAGCACCTTTGTCACATCCTGGATTCGAGCGCAGTCCAAAGTCAAAGTCGATACGGCGATGGCGATTACCTTCTCTAGCTTTTTCTCGTTAGGCGTTGCCTTGCTGACTGGTTTACGCAGTCGCTTAGATCTTGAAGACTTGCTGTTTGGCGATATCCTTAGCATCACTCCAGCGGATGTGTGGGAAGTCGGACTGGTTACCCTCTTTGTGCTAGTTGGCGTTAAGGTCTTTTACAAAGAGCTGTTGTTTTTTACCTTTGATCGGCTAGGCGCAGAAGCGGTTGGCCTGCCAGTGGCGAAGATTAATTTTTGCCTGATGGCGGCGATTACACTCACGATTGTAGCCAGCATCAAAGCGGTGGGGGTGATTTTGGTAGTGGCGCTAATGGTGAGTCCAGCAGCAGCAGCCTACCTGGTTACAAAGGAACTGCACTGGATGATGATAGTTGGCTCAGGGGTGGGCGTGCTTTCTTGCATGGTTGGCATGTACATTAGCTACTATTTCAATACGCCTTCTGGACCAGCGATCGCGCTCACCCTGTTCAGCTGCTTTTTATTAGCCTTGTTGTTTAGCCCTAGTCAAGGAATTCTGACCCGTGGTAAATGATGCAACGTATTGTTGTCTGATTACCACAACTGGCTACTTCAAAAAACTCTCGTATTCATTATGATCACCAATCCAAATCCAGTAATAATCGTCGCCTTTCTTTAACGCCAATGCTCGGTATCCACCACTGATACGGGTAGACCACAGATTCTTACCAACTTTTTTGAAGCGTAAAGAAGGATGAAGTGAGTTTTCCTGCCAAAGTTGGTAAGCTTTCCGCGCTTGCGCTTGCATCTCAGGCGATAATTCAGCGTACGCTTTCCAAAACTTAGCTGTTGCGAAGGACTTCACCTAGATCCCTCACGTTGTTTGTCGCAATATCCTCTTCTGCCTGTGTGATGAGGCAGTCTAGCTTGCCTGATGCTAGATCCGCTTCGATTTGCCGATCCCACATCTCATGGAGATAATCTTCGAGCCACTTTGACAGATTGCGAACTTCACTTTCTGGCAGTTGCCTGATTGCCGATTCAACTTCTAGTCGAGTATTCATACAGCATTTCATACCTTAAGAACGTCTCTATATTACTGCTAATTATGACTTTGAAGTCAGTGCTACTGAACACCATTAGATGATTGCCGTTTGACAGCTTGCCTAAAAACAACGAATGGAATTAATCGCTATGGGCGTTGAGAAAGAAGAGCTACACACCACGATCATCTACCTATTTGAAAACGCTAGGCTAGCTTTGGTCAGCGCTGGAACAATGCGATCGCACGCCATCTTACCCCCAAACAAATTCCTGGCTACAGGCCCCACCTGCAACGCCGTCCATGGCCCCATCAAGAACAACTCACAGCCTGGCCAGCGTAAATGTTCATTTAACACAGGCAACCCGTTGACAACCTGAACAGGGTATTGTGCCAGTACCTCTGTTAAAAGTGGGTGCGCTGTAATGTTCATCCGGTTGCCAGTCGCCAGCCAAATTCGGTCGATCGACTGGTGCTCAAAACAATCGTGTACTGCCGAGTTATTACATTTCACCCGCCAGCCATCTGCTTGCCAGACCGCACTCGTCACCTCACAGTTTTCATAAAGGGAGAGACGGCCTTCTCGAGACAGCTTCCGCAGTTTTGTCAGTGCTTCCGGCGTAAAGGAACCACCATCTCTCGCCTGCTGAATCATCTGCCACCGGGTGTGCCAGTCAGTTTCAGCCTCGAACCCCTTGAGATATTTTGGCCCTAGCCAGCCCGGTTCTGCATCAAAAATCTTCTCTTGAAAAGCTCTTCTCCCTAGCAGCAGCACCTTCGCACCACGCCGCAGTGCACCCATTGCCAGATGAGCACTAGAGAGCCCACCGCCAACGATCAGCACTGTCTCTCCAGCCAATGTAGATAAGGAAGGGCCTATCAATAACTGTCGCTTTCTTTTCGAAGGATAAGTCGATAGAATCGGCATGTTGTGTGATTCCT
>JBCBBK010000001.1:458096-489484 GCA_038531675.1 Cyanobacteria bacterium J06581_3 | reverse complement strand
ATCAACACGCCGAACCAACCTACATAGAGGCGGTTGTCGGTGCTAGTAACCCACTGACAGAACTGCTCCCACAGGTTGGCGCTTTCGCGCTGCTGTAGAGTAGTAGTCACTATGAATCCTTTTTAGTTATCGAGGTACGAGGCTTGGCGGCAAAAAATCCGCTTCGGCCTATGACTTAACATTAGCGGAAGTAATTACTTTTGTAAAGCAATTTCATCTTGCAAGTGAGTATCTACTCATTTGGGTATAGACAGCTTTCAACTACAGCTTCAGCCTGCAAAAACACTGCAAACAGGCAATTACAGAGATTCCAAATTGTCTTCGCATTGTGCCTATCTCTTAACATCCCTACTCAGTACGCCTCAAATAATTAGACAAATATTAAGAAACTGGTTGACAAACTCATAAGTTTAGGGCGAGCTCAGCTATTTATAAGTACGCAGCTACAGCTTGCTGAGTCGAATGACTGAACCACATACTTGAGCAATCCAATTACCTGGATACGGATCACTCATTGTTCCGTTAGGCGCTGCTAATAGTTCAATCATTTTCTCGATGTGAAAGAAATTGGGAGGAGATGCGATCGCTGTTTGCAATAGCTGGCGAATCACTCGTCTCTGCAATGCTAGGGGCGCTTTATTAAGTAGAACACGCTTAATCTCCCAGACCTTGTGGGCGGTTGCCTGCTGCTCAGCTGAGACAGTTTGTGTGTAAAGCGCTGCGGCCTGTTCAGATAGGTAAGCAGTTTCAGCGGCGGCAATCTCTGCCAGCTGAGCCAGGGCGCGTTCTGTCTGCGGGTTAAAGTGCTCGCGCAGATAGGGCAGTAGTTCCTGGCGAATGCGATTACGGCGAAAGTTCAAATTTTGGTTACTGCTGTCTTCCCACACGGGAAGCTGCTGTTGCTCGCAGACGTCGGCGGTTTCTGGGCGGCTAAAAGTAAGGAGAGGACGAACTAAGTGAATAGGGGGTGAGAGGGAATCGAGCGATCGCACCCAAGGCAACGTACCAATCCCATCCGTCCCCGTACCGCGAATTAGATTGTACAGAACGGTTTCAGCGCGATCGCTCTCGGTATGCCCTGTCACCAAATAGTCATAGCCTTGTGCCCTAGCCACCACAGCCAAACGATCATATCGCCAGTGTCTGGCCATCGCTTCACTCTCTAGCGGCTGGTCTGCCACTTCCAACCAGGCCGGAACCCCCCAACGCTCGGCCAGATTCAAAACATGCGCTGCATTGTCGGCAGAGTCTGTCCGCCAGCGATGATCGCAATGAACCAGCGCCAGAGACCACTGCCACTTTGAGCACAAATCGACAAGCAGCTGCGCCAGGCACAAAGAATCCTGCCCCCCGGAAACTGCCATCAAAATGCGGCTGTTTCTAGGAAGCAGGACTCTAGCTCTGAGCAAAATATGCAGCTTGGCATGGGCCAGTGACCAGGTCATATCTTGCTCGCGATCGCTTTACACCTTTGACTATTAGTCGTTGGTAATATCGTCTTTGATATCGCCAGCAGTATCTTTCACCTGCTCGGTAGCTTCGTTGATGCGCTGCTTAGCGCGGTCTAGCCAGCTGTCACCGTCGGCTTTTGCACTTTCAATACCGCTTTGAATGCCACCTTTGACACTGTCAATGCCGCCCTGAACATTGTCCTTAACGCCGTCAACACCATCTCGAACATTCTCGCTCAGGCCAGAAACACCGCCGCTCAAACCGCCTTTGACGCTATCAATGCCACCTTGAACATTGTCCTTAACGCCATCAATGCCACCTTGAATAGTTGTTTTGGCACCGTCAATGCCCCCCTGAATATTCGTTTTAGTGCCCTCAATACCGTCCTGTAAGCTACCTTTGAGGCTACTTGCAGTACCACTGACACCGCCCCTAACACCCGTCATGCCAGCACCTGACACGTCTTTGGCACGATCCGCAAAACCCGCGCCTGCTGCAGCTACACCACCAGCGATCGCCGCACCGCCCGCAGCCATTTTTCCTAACCCAGCGCCCGCCGTCTTACCAGCCGTTGTCAGATTCGCATCTAACCCGCCTAGCCCGACACGACCTTCTCCATCAAAGTCACCACGGTCATAATTGCTGTCAATGTTGTCGCGTCCGGTATTCACGCTATAGCCTGTATCCTCTTCGCTGCCGCGCTTCCCTGCCGCCCAAATCAAAAGGCCTAGGCCTGCCAACGGCAGCAACAGCCACCACCAGCTACCTCTTCCAGCCAAGCTTTCTAAACCAGCACCAGCAGCCTCTTCACCCGGAATCTCAATGTCATCCTCGGTGCCCGCGATACCATCTGGCCCAGCAGTACTATTAAGCACCTCAATATCGTCTTCAGTCCCCAACACGCCGTCCGGCCCAGCTGGATCAATCGAGGCAATATCATCCTCTGTACCTAGTACACCGTCCGGCCCAGCTGCTGCTGCGGCTTCTTCGGACAATGCACCCTCAGCACCTGCACCCTCAGTCTCTTCAGCCTCGGCCTCGTTAGCATCTGTATTCTCAGCAGCTGAGCCTCCCGTATCGCCAACGGCACCAGCCTCTCCGCTTTCTGCATTAGCACTAGCAGAATTAGGGCTCGCGGCGGCCACAGGCTCCGGAATCACTCCAATCCCAGAAACATCCGCAGCCTTGACGACTGCCTGACCAGGATTACCCGTTGCATAGCCCAAAAATGCGGACACCGCAGGTGAAGCACCCCCTGCATACACAAAGGAATAGGGTCGCGAGAAAGGATACGCCGCCTCAGTTGGGGGCGTCTGGTGCAAGCTCAGTGCCTTCAAGCTAGGATTAGCTTCCAGTTCATCGACTAATACGTAGCCAATCCCGTTAGCACCCAGCGCTTTAGCCACAGCCTCCGAGGTATCTTCTGTAAGTGTGGTTGCGTTGGCTGCAGCCTTAAACTCCGCTGTCTGGAAGACAGGATAAGGCGCTAAGGCCTGCCTGGTTTCGCTGTTTGCAGGGCGATCGACGAGCGTGATCTCACTGTCTGGACCGCCTACTTCAGACCAATTTTTGATTTCGCCTCTAAATATCTTGGCAAACTGCTCGCCTGTGAGGCTTTGAGCAAAGGGGTTGCTTTGGTCTACAACAATGGCAATTTTTGAACGGCTAACGGTCGTGTCGAGCAGCCCTTTTCCCTTTTCCTCTGCGGTTAAAGGTCGGCTAATAGCCGCTAGGTCAGCATTGCCGTTCAGCACATCTTGAATGGCCGCGTTAGCGTCTTTACTATCTATAGAAACCTTGGAACCTTTGTATTGCGTTTCAAATCCTGCTTTAAGGGCGTCACTGATAGCGCTTATATTACCTGAACTGCTGCTGATAGCGACCTCTGTACCCTCAGCGACAGAAGCAGGCACAGAAAATGTGGTTTGCCCTAGCGTAATTGGCCCCAAAGCAGGTGCAAGCAAATTGGAGGCCCCAGACTTAAGCGGAACAGCGCAGGACAGTAAAGCCGCGATTGTGAAAGCTGAGACCGTTTTGCGATTAACCATTTTGTAATGACACCTCTGCTATGTACTTAAACTTCAGATGAACCGGATTATTTTAGGGAGGCTGCTAGCCAATGACAATAGTTATGCACCTTACACGGTAAGACCGCTTTATCAAATGATTGCTTGAATTTATGTTTTCTTCACCTGCACGCAGGTTTACTTCCCCTACGTGCATGTACGGTGAGACAAAGTATCAACTTCTCTTGATAAGTCTGATATATTTATCCACGCGCTATGTCCCATAAAGCAATAGTGTTCTAAGATAACCAAGGCTTACGGCTGGCTTCAACGGTAGGTTTCAGACATTGTGCATCTGAATTTAACGCTGCTGACGACCTCGTTTGCTTTTCGGTTACGACGTGCGGCCAAAGGGTGTCTGCCAGATGGTTCAAGATTTTTCCGCTTCTTCCCAAGGATTGCCCCAAGGATCTCCAGATGGTTCTGGAGCCCCCGGTGGGCTGGATTTTAACAATTTTATTTTAGAGATTGAACCAGAGCCTGCCTCACCAGAAGCAGAACCGGTGCAAACAAAACCAGAAAGCAATCCTAACTTGCAGGTTCAATTCAAAAGCGAGAACGGAAGGCTGCTCCTCATTTTGCCGCCCGCGCCCGAAAAAAGTCGTAACCCGGTGTACTGGGACGAGCTCAGACGTCAGCTAAAGGAGCGAATTAGTGGCGGTGAGCGGTTTTTACAGCCTCATACACCTGTTCATTTAATTGCGCGCGATCGCCTCCTCGACTCCCAGCAGGTACAGGAAATAGACACCTTGCTCAGCGAAGCCCAGCTCCCCCTCAAAAGAATCTATGCCAGCAGACGACAAACCGCTGTCGCGGCGGCCACAGCGGGCTATTCTGTGGAGCAGCAGACTACGCTAAGCCATTTAGGCCAGGGCCAAGAAGCCTCACGTCAGGCCCTAGACGAGCCCTTGTATTTACAAACTACGCTGCGCTCTGGCGTAGAAGTCCGCCACCGAGGCACTGTCATTGTGCTTGGCGACGCCAATCCGGGCAGCTCAATCGTGGCGGAAGGCGACGTTTTTGTGTGGGGGCGTTTGCGGGGGGTGGTCCATGCGGGGGCCGACGGGAACACGCAGTGCCGTATTATGGCCCTGCACATGCAGCCCACTCAGCTGCGAATAGCCGATAAAGTAGCGCGGTCGCCCGAGGACCCGCCCGCCGAGTACCAACCCGAGGTTGCCTACATTGGCCCCGATGGTATCCGCATCGCACTCGCCGCCGAGTTCGCCCTAGCTGATTTAACAATACAAGGGAGCCCCGAAGAGAGCACATGAGCCGCATTATCGTTATGACCTCCGGTAAAGGAGGTGTTGGTAAAACAACTTGTACCGCAAACTTAGGTATGGCCCTTGCCAAAGCCGGACAGCGCGTCGCCGTTGTCGACGCCGACTTTGGACTACGTAACTTGGACCTGCTACTGGGCTTAGAGAATCGAATTGTTTATACCGCGTTAGATGTGCTCGCTGGGGAATGTCGCCTAGACCAGGCCCTGGTAAAAGACAAACGTCAGCCCAATCTGGCACTGCTGCCCGCCGCCCAAAATCGCTCTAAAGAATCTATCAAACCCGAACAAATGAAGCGCCTGATCAAAGCGCTCACTAAGGTATATAACTTTATTTTGATCGACAGTCCGGCAGGCATTGAAATGGGCTTTCGCAATTCTATTGCCGCCGCCAGAGAGGCGATTATTGTCACTACGCCAGAAATTTCGGCAGTGCGTGATGCCGATAGGGTCATCGGCTTGCTAGAAGCCAACGACATCAAGGCTGTGCGACTGGTCATCAATCGTTTACGGCCCGCCATGGTGGCCGCCGAGCAGATGATGTCTGTCAAAGATGTTCAGGGCATCCTTTCGATCCCTTTGCTAGGCGTGATTCCAGACGATGAGCAGGTAATTGTTTCAACCAACAAAGGTGAGCCGCTGGTTTTGGAAGAAAAGCTTTCAAAAGCAGGCATTGCGTTTACCAACGTCTCCCAACGATTACAAGGCGAAAAAGTGCCGCTGATGGACTTGAGCATCCCGCAGGAGGGCTTCTTTACCCGGCTCAAACGGCTGTTTGGTATGTAGTCGACTAAAATTCACAACACGCACAGGCATCACGGTGATTTACCCATCATGGCAATTCCTCTTATTAGCGACCTTCTAGAACGATTCTTTGGCCCAGCTGAAGATCCCCATAGCCGTGACGATGTAAAGCGTCGGCTCAAAATTGTGCTGGCCCATGACCGGCTAGCGTTAGATCCTCAAACCCTGGAGATGATGCGGCAGGAAATCATTGCCGTGGTGTCGCGCTACGTAGAGGTTGATTTTGATGCATTGGAGTTCTCCCTGGCGACCGATCAGCGTGTCACCGCGCTCACAGCAAACCTCCCGATTCGCCGAATTCGTCCCCTGGGCCGAGGGGCGGACCAGCCTATTGCACCAGATGCGGAAGCGAAGAAAATTGAGCTGGCGTCTCAAGCAGAAATTTTGTCCCTAGATGCGCAAGAGGCGGAAGCGGCCTTACGACGGTTTGAAGAGACAAATCAGGATACAGCCAATCCTATTCATGCTCCCCTCGATATTGATCGGACCGGATTGGATGATGAAGAATCGGACACAGTATCTGAGGCGTCTGACGAATTGCTAGTGCTCGATCCGCCCGATTCATCAGCCAATGACTCTGCTGACACAGGTGAAGCGGCGATCGCCAATACATCAGAAGACATAGCCGACCCGCAAACGGCAGCCGACAATAATGGAGACATTTCAGACGGCGAGCCCGAGCAAGTGACTGAGGAATCTACGTCTGAGCAACCCATGAATCCAGCAGCTGATAAAGAAACGGCGTGATTACAGTTCGGCAGATGTGTTCGACAGATACGCCCAGCACACGTAGTACGCATATCTTGTTCGGCTATCCAGCAGTAGTGGTGTTACTGCTTCTTGCAACAGAGATGTCATGAATATTTAAACAACTCTTCCGCTGATCACAGTTAATTTATCAGTACATCGCTTATACTTTCTTTAGGTAAGTAGAGAAAAGTACAAGGCACCTCTCATGAAACAAGAACCGCAAACGGTTTCCATAGAGTCAAGCATCGCTTCAGATGCATTGGCCAAAAAGACTTTGGGCGTTAGTGCCACTCGTTATTACATGCCTGAGCCACGCTTTGGGTTTACGCCCTACGCAGAGCTGTGGAATGGCCGCATTGCAATGGTAGGGTTCTTCATTGCCCTAGCCTTCGAGCTTATTTCTGCTCACCTCCTTTAACCCTTCCAGCTAGCTAGAACCTCCGGCCCCATCTCTATGTCCCTTAAGTGATGTCATAGTTTTAGGTCTGCTGACGCGCTGGCATCAGGCAGTTTATTATCTGATTGCACCTGTCTTTGTATTACCCTGACTGTACTACTCGGTGCAAAAATCTGAAAAAAGCCCCTCTGACATTATTGCTTCAGGGGGGCTTTTAGCATTCTTGGACTGTTACCTTACCAGGCTATCTGACTGAATTATCTCACTGGGCTATCCCTGTGGGAAAAGAAACAACGAGTTCACTAGGCAATATCTGGGGGAACTTGCGCTTTCATTTTCTGAGTTAGCTGACTCTGAAATAAAGTTTTGAGATCGCTGCGACGAACTTCTATCGCCTGATCGCGAGCCTCTGTCTCTAAGAAAATCAGGCTATCGACAGGTTCGATGGAGGGAAGCTGAAACAGGAGCTGAGCCACTGGCACGGGCAGCGCCATGAGTCCGGGATTGCTCTTGGCAAGCTTGTCACCAGCTGCAGCGGCCAGTGAAGGATAGGCATACACCACACGCTTGGGCTGCGAGGGCGAATCTTTGTGGGCGATGGTAGCCTGTAGCCACTGCCTGCTCACGGACTGCAAAATATAGTACTCAGCATGCTTAAGCTGTTTGGCGACATTTCGAATGACTGGCGCGACCGTTTTGATAGCGTTCTGTAAGTCTGCTTCTAGTGGCGCGCCGTCAATAAGGGCTTGAAGCTGCTGCTCGATATCCATAAATACTAGCCAGTAAAAATAAGTACGAAAAATCTAACGAATAAAATGAATAAACTGTGAAACACAGCTAAGAAAGATGCACCAAAAACAGAAACTACCCGGAAACCACTGAGCCCCCTTTGTACGATGATTAGGACATTTATGGTGGGACAACACCTAAAGATGGCAGCCAACCTCCACAAAAGAGTATGTCAATTTCGATAAATGTACCTATCAACTTTAATACTTCTGTGAATATCACGGCAGAAGTGTTTAGAAGTCGACCTAATCTGTCTATGCTCTAAATGGTGCCTACCCACTGACGATTTAAACCCATCTACATTTTCGCAGGTCATTTTTACACAAGGAAACTCAATGTTGTGTGCGAGTCATCCAAAAGCCAAGTGCTTGTCATAGCCAGGTCTTGATGTGTGATCGCTCAGCAGTAGCTGTTTTTAATCAGGGGTGTGCAGCCGCTTGAAAAGCATTACAGAGCCCAAATCTTTGTAAGCTGCTTTTCAGTAAAGCTGCCAAACGGTTCAACCATCAGGGGATAAGTGTAATCAGTTGTGGAAACGCTGCTTGAACGACTGTGCCAAGAATTAATACAAAAAACACCCGCTTCTAAAAAGAGCTGTCGTGAAGTCGCGACTCGGATCGCCCAGGAAGTGGAGCGCATTTGCAGGGAGAGTCAGCGTATTCAGGACTCTGGAGACGTCAGCGGCTGGGCAGATAATCTGGCAGACCTGCGGATGAAGCAGTGTTTGCAGTACCTAAAGCTCGGGTCTACGCGAGGCCGCCTGGAGATGCACAGCAATCTCAGCGCAATTGTGTATCGATACATGACGCCGCCCCAGGTACAGTCTAGCTATCAGGCCAGGGTGACGCTGATTGAGGATTTTTTGCAGAATTTTTATGGCGAGAGCATCAATGCCTTTCGCCGGGAAAATGAAGTCGCTCCCCATTACCGGCCCCGTACGTCACTGGAGCTGGCCGAGTATATGGCATTCACCGAGCGCTACGCTAAGCGGCGGATTCCGCTTTCGCGGGGGCGATCGCAGCAGCTGATCATTTTACGGACGCAAACTTTTTCCAAACAGCAGCCGCCCGAAACGGTGATCGATATTCAGCAGGCCATAGAAGGCGGCGATTCTGATCACCCGCGTACTGCCCCTTTGCAACGGCTGCGCGAAGAGCTGACCATGGAAGAAGACAACATCGACGCCGAAAGTACGGTGCGATCGCGTGTGGTAGAGCAGCTCATGGACTACCTGGTCGAAAAGGGACAACAGGACTGCGCCGATTACTTTAGCCTGCGGCTCATTGACTTGCCAACGCCCGAGATCGAATTGATTTTAGGGATTACCCCCAGGGAGCGGGACTATTTGCAGCAGCGGTTTAAATATCATCTGCTGAAATTTTCGTTTGCGCACAACTGGGAGCTAGTTCATGAGTGGCTAGGGGCAGAATTAGGAAAGAATCTGGGTCTGACCCCTCAGCAGTGGGAATATCTACAGACAAAGCTCTCCGAAACACAGTCTAAGATTCTTGCACTCAAACAGCAGCAGCTGTGCGATGCTGACATCTCTAGACGGCTAGACGTAACACCGACCCAGCTGCGAAAACAGTGGTCTAAGCTTTTGGAAATTGCCTGGGATATTCGAAATCTGTGAGGAAAAAGGGACGAAGCAGTAACATTGAGATCTGTCCGGACCAGGATAGGTATGTATGAATAGTGACTTAGTTAGTACTCAGAACATGCTTTTATGGCTTCTTCAAAAGTTTGACCCGACATTTTCTACACCATCAGGAAATGGGTCTACATCAGAAGCCAACACAATAGAAGCTAGTTCGTTCGGAGTCGGGTCTGATGCAACGTCTAGTAAGCCAACCAACCAGCAAGGGCAAGCGCTAGAACCGAATGGTTCTAAGATTTACCCATCTACATTGTCTAGCGTGGTCTCGTTCAATTCTTTTTGGGCGACGCACCATCCTAGTTTTTCCATGGCTTCGAGAGCCTCTTCCACTCAGAAGGTGAACTCTCAGACGGCTCAGTCGTTTAACTTCGGAGAAATCCACGCTGTGCAAGATCGTTTTCAAGCTTTAATCAAACAACGTCTCCTCTCGGAGTACGAAAATAATCCACCCCTGTTCCCCTGGGAATCGGAAGTGGGTGACTATCCTGCGGAAGTCTCTGATGCTGTCGGTGCGGCAATTTCTAAGCCCGCCGCGCTTTGGGGCACTCATATGAGTTCGCTCAAGGTGTCAGGCCTTCTGCCAACACCTCTACTCAACGCTTTGTTTGCTCGCTGCCAGTCGCTGGTCAGCGAACATATCAAAGAAGGTATCCGCCTAGTGCGCGCCGTGGAAGCCAGCTTCCCCGACCAGGGCGAACTGCTAGAGCCCATTGCCAATATGGTACTGGTGCCCGCCTATCGTTCGTCTGACACTTCTACCCAAGCTGCCCTCACGCAGGAGCTAACGGCAGTTGCCGGAGAATACGATACCGCATTGCCAGAACAGCAAATCGCGCTTTCAATGCTAGCCGCTCAAGAGATTTTGGGTGCACTCACCCTGTCTGTCTCGACGGATCAGCCAGAGGCCTCGCGTCAGTGGCTAACGTCCTTGGGCACGCTCGGCCTGTCAGTTCGCTACACACCCGAACAGCTAACGCTGGAGGTTTCCTTGCCCGATGGCGGACAGGTCCGTCTGTGGGATGGCGATCTAGAGAAGCGGGCATTGCGATCGCAGCCCGGCCCACTCGATCTGGTCTTAGTCCATCCAGGCTTCGACAAAACTTATTTGCTGCAGGTCTCTTTGCAGGCCGAAGAAAAACCGCTAAATTTCGCTATTCATTTGGGCGACGCTTAAAAGGCGTTTCACCACTGTAATGGACATCTACACTGAATACAGGTCAGTCTCCCAGGCGATTGCTGATGGGGCTGGCCTTATTTTGTTTGGTATAAGGTTGTACGCTTAACCCTCTATACGAGCGATACAATTAAAGAGTCTTCGAGCCTTGGAGCTTCTGGCATCCTGCTATACCTTCTAACTAATTTATGACTTCTCAAACCCTGATTTCTGAGTCTGCCCTAAGTCCATCTAAGTTGACAGATGACACAGCTATCCCATCAGCATTTCAGCCAGATGTTTTCGATCAGCATGTAATGGCTACCTACGGTCGCTTCCCCATTGCGATGGATCGTGGGGAAGGATGTCGCCTTTGGGATTTGGAAGGACGCCAGTATTTGGACTTTGTGGCGGGGATTGCAACGTGCACCCTGGGGCATAGTCATCCAGCGATGATCGCAGCTGCCAGTACACAGATTCGTAAGCTGCAACACGTTTCCAACCTGTATTACATTCCCGAGCAAGGCGAGTTAGCACAGTGGCTGACCGATAGGTCCTGCGCGGACCGGGTGTTTTTCTGCAACTCCGGTGCTGAGGCAAATGAGGGTGCGATTAAACTGGCTCGGAAATATGGCCGTACGGAGCTGGGCATAGAAGCGCCGATTGTGATTACGGCCAACTCCAGCTTCCATGGCCGAACGCTAGCAACTGTAACAGCCACTGGCCAACCGAAGTATCAGAAAAATTTCAACCCGCTGGTACCAGGGTTTGACTATGTGCCTTACAACGATATTGAGGCGTTGAAGTCTGCCATTTCGGAGCTGGACGCTGAGCAGCGACAGGTAGCAGCGATCTTACTAGAGCCAATGCAGGGCGAAGGGGGCGTGTGCCCGGGCAACCCGGTGTACTTCAAGCAGGTGCGTCAGCTGTGTGACGAGCTGGGCATTTTGCTAATTTTGGATGAAGTGCAGGTGGGGATGGGCCGTACGGGCAATCTTTGGGGCTATCAGACTGTAGGTGTGGAGCCGGATATCTTTACCCTGGCGAAGGGTTTAGGTGGGGGAATGCCCATCGGTGCAATTTTGACTAAGGCGCATTGTGATGTGCTGCGCGCGGGTGAGCATGGCAGTACGTTTGGCGGTAATCCATTCGTGTGCGGTGTTGCGGGCGCTGTGTGTAAGACGCTGGAGCAGGCAAATGTGGTGGCGAATGTGCGATCGCGTGGTCAGCAGCTCAGGAAAGGGTTGAGGGCGATCGCCCAGAAGTACCCGTCCCTTTGCAAAGGCGTCCGTGGCTGGGGCCTAATCAACGGCTTAGTCCTCAATCCTGAAAGCGACAAAGTTGCGCTTGACATAGTCAAAGCCGCGCTAGCGGAAGGGTTGTTAATCATTCCAGCGGGCGCTCAGGTCGTGAGAATGGTACCGCCACTCATCGTGAGTGAGGCTGAAGTGGAAGAAGCACTGAGTCTGCTGGATAAAACATTGAGCCAGCTGGTATAGCCAGCGTCGCTGGCGCATTTATTCTGACGTGATGAGTGCGCCATCGTGGACTGTCAATATCTGAGATTCCTTAAGCCAGCGAGCGTCGAATGCGCCCAGATGGGTCGTGGTTATAAGTGTTTGAAACCTATCTTCGATAGTTTCCAGGAGCTGGTTTTGTCGCTTCAGGTCTAATTCGGCCAAAACATCATCTAATAATAGAAGCGGTGGTTCTCCGATGACAGCTTCGATCAGCTCTAGCTCGGCCAGCTTCAGCGCGAGTACCAGGGTTCGCTGTTGCCCTTGAGAGCCGTACTGCCTTGCTGGGGTTTGATTAATTGAAAAATCGATGTCGTCTCGGTGAGGGCCGACTAAAGTCGTGCGCTGATGATATTCAGCGACGGCGCGAGTTTTGATTTTGTCGAGAAAGGCCTGCTGAATCTGACTTGGTTCATTGATTTCTGTAGGTGACTCTGTTGCGGGCCGTATGGTTGGCTCCGACTCTGCGGTCAGCGATACGTTAGGCTGGTAGGTAATTACCAAGTTTTCGGTATCACCGCTAATGGCTTTGTGCCAGGATTGAGCGATCGGCGTTAGCCTTTGCAGGCCACGGGTTCTGCGGCGAATAACCCGAGTCCCGGCAGTCGCTAACTGCGCATCCCACAGGGCCATTTGCGTAGGGTCGAGGGGCTGGCTATTTTCTTCACCTGTGTGCTGTTTGATAAAGGCATTGCGCTGCTTCAGCACCTGGTTGTACTGCTGCAAAATATGCGCGTAGACAGGTTCTAGTTGAGTGAGCAGAGTGTCTATCCAGCGGCGACGTTCGCCGGGTCCACCGCGTACCAGGTCCAGATCCAGGCTGGAAAATTGAACGGCGTTAAGGCTGCCGAGGAAGTCCTGCTGGCGTTTGCAGGTTTCGCCATTGCGAACGACGGTGCGGCGGGAGCCTTTGCGAAGCACCATGTTGAGGTCGCTGACGCCGAGTTCTCTGGTTAGCTGAGCTTTGATATGGCCGGTGGTGAAGCCTTCTTGTACCAGGTCACGATCGCGGCTCGTACGGTGCGACTTTAGCGTTGCTAGTAGCTCTACAGCTTCTAGCAGATTGGATTTGCCCTGGGCATTGTCTCCCAAAAGAATAGTTTTTGGTGCACCGAACGCTACAGATTGGCTCTGGTAGTTCCGAAAGTTCTGTAGATGGAGGTGCTGGAGAAACATAGCCTTCAGTTTAGGCTAGTGGGGCTGTGGTGTTAAGGCTATGATGTCGCTGTGATATTGAGAAGCATAGATACGGATGTGCTGCTTGTCGGGCGCGGGCGATCGCTCGCCGATAAGGCATGATCCGCCACTTGAAAAAATAGTGATCTGCCCTTGCAAGAAACAGCGGTGCTGGTGCTACAATACCTAAGCGAAAGCGATGGGGTGTCGCCAAGTGGTAAGGCAGCGGGTTTTGGTCTCGCCATTCCTAGGTTCGAATCCTAGCACCCCAGCTCAACTGAGATTTACTCCGAATAAAAGTCTCATATCTTTAGGAAAGCGCATTGAACAAGCTGTTCGATGCGCTTTCTGCTTTTTTAGCGACAGGGGTTGAATCTTTAGAAGTGTCCTTGAGACCTGTAAACTTAGAAGCAAGCAGCTAAAGATAAACAGTGACCGAAACCTCCTTGCCAAAAGAATCTACAGCATCTACCGGTCCAACACTGTCCTTTGATGCCGCAGTGCTGCGTCGGGCGCAAAGAGCGGTGCGGTGCTCGCCCTTTTATCACAAGCTGCTTGCAGAAATGCGAGTATCAAGCGTCAGCGTGCCAACCATTGCTGAAAATAGCGGTGCTATCAAGGGCTATACCCAACAGCCCCTGTCGGAAGTTGCCACAGAATCAGAACTGATGTGGCTGGTTTCTGTTGGCATTTTGCGCCGGGAAGTAGATGGACAGGGCCTGACAGACAGCTTCCGGCTGACGCCACTGGGTCGTGAAGTGGTTGCCCGTTGGCAATCTCGCGGCTGTCCGGACCAGCGAGCCAACCTACTGGATTATGTAAAGAATGCACTGGTTCGCTGGTTCAGAGTCCCAGACTGGCTAGTGTAATGTCCATTTTGTGCCTCACGCCTTAACTAAATTGGGCTAAGTTTGGGTAATGTGAGAAAGTATTCGATCGATTAAGGGGAGCAAGCAGTGAAATCAATAATGGTGGTGGGCACCACATCCCACGCGGGAAAATCCATGTTGGTGACTGCTCTATGTCGAATGCTGAGCCGAAAAGGCTGGCGAGTTTCGCCCTTCAAGGGGCAAAATATGGCCCTTAACTCCTATGTGAGTACAACGGGCGCAGAGATTGGCTACGCGCAGGCCGTGCAAGCCTGGGCCGCTGGGGTGTCCCCTCAAGCGGAGATGAATCCCATCTTGCTAAAGCCTCAGGGAGATCAAACCTCTCAGGTGATCTTGAAGGGGCGACCGATTGGGACTACCACGGCAGCAAAGTATTACGAAGATTTTTTTGATGCGGGTTGGCAGGCCATCCAAGAAAGCCTGGCCAGACTAAATCAGGAGTTTGACCTGCTGATTTGCGAGGGAGCTGGTAGCCCCGCCGAAGTGAATTTGAAGCATCGAGATTTGGCTAATATGCGCATTGCCACGTATCTGGATGCGCCGACGATTTTGATTGCAGATATTGACCGGGGCGGCGTGTTCGCCCATATCGTTGGCACCTTAGAGCTGCTAGAGCCAGAAGAGCGATCGCTGATCAAAGGCATTGTGATAAACAAATTCCGAGGGCAGCGGGAGATTTTGCAGCCAGGAATCGACTGGCTTGAAGAGCGCACGGGCATTCCAGTCATTGGCGTCATTCCCTGGATTGATCAGGCCTTTCCAGCAGAAGATTCCCTATCGCTGCTAGAGCGCCCGCCCGTGAAGTCCCAAGCAGAAATTACCGTGGCGGTAATCCGACTGCCGCGCATCTCCAACTTTACGGACTTTGATGCGCTAGAAGCTGAGCCCACTGTGAACGTGAAGTATCTGAGCCCTAAAGACGATCTGGGCTATCCTGACGCGGTGATTCTGCCAGGGACAAAAACAACCATTTCTGATTTGCTGGCCCTACAGCAGACGGGAATGGCCGAAGCTATTGTGAACTACGCTGCCGCCGGTGGCACCGTAATGGGCATCTGCGGTGGCTTTCAAATTATGGGCCAAATGCTGGCTGACCCAGAAGGCCTAGAAGGGCAAGAGGGCCGCTTCAATGGCCTGGGACTGCTACCACTGCGCACGGTGATTACCCAGCAAAAAGTGGCCCGTCAGCGCACGGTTAGCTCAAAGTATCCGCAGGACGGGCTACCAGTAACCGGCTACGAAATTCATCAGGGTCGCACTCAGCTAGTCGTCTCGACGGGCAATGACGAAGAAAATTCATTTCTGCCTATTTTTGATGACCGCAGTTTGGGGATTGTAGATGCCGCGCAGTCAGTGTGGGGCACCTATCTACATGGCATTTTTGACAATGGCCCTTGGCGTCGTGCCTGGCTCAACCGACTGCGTCAGCAGCGAGGACTAAAATCTATGCCAACGGGGATTTCTAACTATCGTGAGCAGCGCGACGGCATGTTGAACACGCTGGCTTCTACGATTGAAGGGTATATCAATCTCGATCCGATTTTGCCGCCCACAAGCCGATGATTTATGACTTAGTGGTAGGTTGCCATCGGCTATGTGGGTGAAGGCGTGACGCTTGACGTTTTGATAATGTTGTTGGCTGGGTTGCTCTCTGGCATACTGGCAGGCTTTTTGGGTATTGGCGGCGGTACGTTGCTGGTGCCTACGCTAGAGCAGCTAGATGTGAGCGGCGTGTACGCTACCGCAACCAGTAGTCTGGCGATTCTGGTGATATCTACCGTGGGTAGCTTTCAGAACTGGCGAATGGGTTACGTGAAGCCTCGGCCCATTTTGCTGCTGGGCGCACCGGCAGCGGCAGTGACACTACTGGTAACGCTAGTAGGAAACAGTATTCCTGCCTACTTGCGGCAGGGTGGTTTTGGATTGCTGCTGCTGACGACGCTGTATTTGGTATCGCTGAAGCGACGAGTGATTCGGCAGGCGCAGCTGCGAGATACCCGAACCGCTACCGGACCAGCGATTAATCCCATCACAGCGCGGTTGCTGACCGGGACATTGGCAGGCTGTATGGCCGGGCTGTTTGGCGTTGGGGGCGGCGTGATTTTGGTGCCGATGCAGATTTTGCTGCTAGGTGAGCAGATTAAAACAGCGGTACGCACCAGCCTAGGTGTGATTGTGCTGACTTCGATTGCAGCCTGTGTGGGCAATGCAATTCATGACAACATCCAGTGGATTCCTGGGCTGGTGCTGGGCTTAGGTGGGCTGGTAGGTGTACAAATGAGTACCCGCTTTTTGCCAAAGCTGAGCGACGATACGGTGAATCGGCTATTTCGCGGGCTGTTGGTGATTTTGTCTGTGTATATGTTCTGGAAGGCGTGGGGAAGTTTTTCTGGGGCCTAAGACTCACAGAGTGCTTTCGCAAGCTCAATATCAAAGTATTTTGAGCTGCCTGCGTCGCCTGCAAGCACTTCAAAAGGCTTATCAGGTTCACCAAAGTCGCTGATCACAAGGGTGGCCTTGGCAAAGTCCTGATTGCGGGTGTAGTCGTTGACGGTGACGATGGTTTTGAGGCCGGTTTGCGTGGCGGAGAGGAGGCCGTTGTTGGTGTCTTCAAATCCGAGGCAGTTTTCTGCGGGTAGCTTCAGGTGCTTTAGCGCGTACTCGAAGATGTCGGGGGCGGGCTTTTTGTGGGGGACCATGTCGCCTGCGGCAATCACTTCAAACCAGTCCATGCTCTCTGGGCCGAGGGTATTTTCGAGTAGGGCTTTGACATTGGCGGGGGTGGTTGTGGTGGCGATCGCCAACCTAACCTCCTTCTCCCGCGCCTCATTCAACAATCGCTCCACCCCCGGCCTCAGCGGAATCCTACCCTCTTTCGCATACTGCTTGTAATACTGCGTTTTAGCAGCATGCAAATGCTTGATAAACGCGGTGAGATCCTCAAAACCATCAGGCAGCACAAAGTTCGGCTTAGACTGCTGCACAAAGGCCCGAATTCTTTCCTTACCCCCAGATACTTCTAGCAGCTCACCATAGAGTGCCTCGGACCATTCCCAGTCGAGGTCATTATCTGCAAATGCCTGGTTGAACGCAGGTCTATGACCGTCACGCTCGGTTTCGGCCAGGGTGCCATCGACATCGAAAATGAGGGCTTTGAGTTCGGCCACGGGTGCGCTCCTAATAACTGATTAGCCAATCGCTATCCTACCGCCATCCGGGCACCGAACGATTCCCACCAGATAGCGTGGGCATCCTGAGCAAGTAGGTCAAGGCAGGCAATGAGCAGGTGGCAACAGAAAGAGCATACTGGCTAGCGTGGTCGAAAATTAAGCATGTAGGACCGGTAACCATCAAACGGCTGTGGGAGCACTTTGGCTCGCTGGCGATCGCCTGGCAAGCCAATGCAGGTGACTTGCTAAACGTAGACGGCATTGGACTGTTGGTTGCTGAAAGAATTACAGCCCAGCGCCCCAAGCTAAACCCTGAGACGTTGCTCATTGAACACGAAAAAGAAAATGAGGCGTTTTGGACCCCAGCGGATCCGGACTATCCAGCGCTGCTGTTTGCCATCAACGACCCGCCGCCAGTGCTGTACTATCGCGGACAGCTGCGGCTGAACGACCCGAACCATTTGAGCGTGGGCATTGTGGGGACGCGCCGACCCTCTGCCTACGGCAAACGATGGACCCGGCGGCTGAGCCAGGCGCTGAGCGATCAGGGTGCGATCATTATTTCTGGACTGGCCGCAGGCATCGATACGGAAGCGCATACCAGCTGTTTGTATAGTGGTGGACTAACGGTTGCGGTGATGGGCACTGGCGTAGACGTGGTGTATCCGGCACGAAATAAAAGCCTTTACAGACAGGTTGTAGAATCCGGGCTGGTGGTGAGTGAGTACCCAGATGGGACCGGGCCAGACCGGGCTCATTTTCCGCAGCGCAATCGGATTATTGCAGGATTGAGCCGGGCAACGCTGGTCACCGAAGCGCCGACTAAATCAGGCGCGTTGATTACTGCGCGACTAGCAAATGACTATTGCCGTGAGGTGTATGCGCTACCGTGTTCGCTAGATAATGAGCAAGGCGGTGGCTGCTTGAGACTGATTGACCAAGGGGCACAGATGATTACGGGAGAAAGGGCCTTACTAGAGGCGCTTACCTGCTTACCAAGGGTAGATGTCTCGGGTGGGCATTTGGTTGAGAGTAAATCTGCTAGCCGAGTCAGTCACCTGGCTATGCTTGACACAGCTGGGCTACAAGATGAAGTAAGGCCCCAAGGTGAATTTGGTTTGCGGGGTGAGGTTGCTGCTACAAACGCTGCGATCGCACCCGCAACTGATGCGCCAGAACTCACGCCACAGCTCAGACAGGTGCTGAACGCGGTCTCGGTCGAGCCAGTACTGCTAGATAATGTAGTAGCAGACTCGAATCTGGAAACGGGTGACGTGCTGGCAGCACTGGTGCAGTTGGAAATTTCGGGGCTGGTGGTGCAGCTGCCAGGGATGCAGTATCAGCGGGCTTAGCTTCGGCTACGCTCAGCTACCGGGGGCTTCGGCTACGCTCAGCTACCGGGATGCGAAGGCTGCGACCAGCCGCCGGGGTGCGAAGGTGAGTAGCTACCGGAGAACGGCTGATCGCAGCCAGCGGTCGCGAAAAATTGCTATCTAGGGGCGTTCTCTGGTCGTAACAGGGAAATCTGATATAAAGGATGCATCGCTACCGCTTCGGGTTTTAATGACCGTTCCTGCCCTTTGGGCTTTGCATCTTTGACTATTTTGGTTTTGCCTGTCCGCTCACCCCTTTGATGCATGACTTCTGCCACTAATCGCGCTCAGCCAGCCCTTGATTTTATTCCGCCAAACTATAGCCCGCTGCTGAGGCGAGCCATTCAGCCGCTGATGCCAGCCTGGACGAGCTGGAAAACGGATTTGGCTGAAGTGGAAACGCGCAATGTAGAAACGCTGGCAAAGCTGTATCAGGAATTTGATGCGGGCAAAACGCGGCTGATGCTGGCTTTTCGGCATCCAAGTACGACAGACCCTTATGTGCTGAGCTATTTGCTGTGGCGATCGCTCCCCAAAAAAGCCAGAGAGCTGGGCATAAAAATCAATCAGCCCCACGCCCACTTCCTATACGACCGGGGCATTCCGCTGTGGGCTGGGCAATGGCTAGGCGGACTATTTTCCAGACTAGGCGGCATTCCCATTCAGCGTGGCAAGCTAGATTTGCTGGCACTGAAGACAGCTCGGCGACTTTTGTTAGAGGGCAAATTTCCGCTGGCAGCCGCGCCTGAAGGGGGAACCAATGGCCACAACGAAATTGTGAGTCCGTTAGAGCCAGGGATCGCTCAGATGGGATTTTGGTGTGCTGAAGATTTGCAGGCGAAGAACCGAACCGAATCGGTGGTGATACTACCGATCGGGATTCAGTATCGCTATTTGGAGGAACCTTGGAAGCCGCTGGATAATTTGATTGGGCAGATGGAGTCAGATAGCGGCCTAAAAGACGATAAAGCGCTGGATTTGTATGGTCGGCTGTATCGACTCGCTGAGCATTTACTAACCATGATGGAAGGCTATTACACCGAGTTCTATGGTGTGGCGTTTGATGAGGTAGCGCCCAACGACGAGCCAAACAAGCAGCTAGGCACAAGGCTACGAGTGCTGATGGATGAGGCGCTCAAAGTTGCAGAGCAGTATTTTGGCTTGCGGCCTAAGGGCAGCATGATCGATCGCTGTCGCCGATTGGAGCAAGCTGGCTGGGATCGGGTCTTTCGGGAGGATACGGAGAATTTGTTTCCGGTGGAGCTGGGCCTAGCGAATCGGGTAGCGGAAGAGGCTGATTTGCGAATTTGGCATATGCACTTGGTGGAAAGCTTTGTGGCGGTGACGGGCCACTATGTGAAAGAGCACCCGAGCGCGGATCGCTTTGCAGAGACGGCGCTGCTGCTGCGCGATATGATCGATAAGATTAAGGGTGAGCCCGTGAGTCAGACTCAGCTGGGACCGCAGAGGGCGATCGCAACCATCGGCAACCCGATCGTGGTAAGTGAGCGCTACTCGGACTATCAGAAGAAACGGCGGCGAGCGATCGCCACCCTCACCGCAGATCTTCAGGCTGAAATGGAACGACTGATCATCAGCGAGTAAAGCAATTACTGATTTACCAGTAGCTGCATTTTCTCTGCAATGACCGAATAAAAGGGATCGCCACCGCCCAAGCCCATCATTTTCATAATGGCGGGGGCCTCTGAAATATTCATCACCGTTTCGATGTTGCCAAAGCCAGGGACTGAGTCGAAGTATTTTTTGACGAGCGCTACTCGGCTAGCTTCGCTGCCATCGCGCCAGAGGGCGATCGCCTTCTGATAAAACATGCGATTGGAAAAGCTGAATATCGCGATCCCGCCAGGCTTTAGCACCCTGTAGACTTCGGCAAACACTTTCTCGGGGTACTGCACGTACTGCACTGATACAGTGTTAACCACTGCGTCAAAGCTGTTGCTTTCTAGCGGTAGGGTTTGATTTTCGTTGAGATTTTGGACGAAGTAGTGGTCTAGCTGTTTGTTGCGAGCCAGTTCTTCGGCGTTAAGGCCGTGGCCTTCTACGTGGGCATAAGTGACGTCGCCAGGGAGATGGGAGACCCAGCTGCTCATCATGTCGAAGACGCGGCTGTTGGGAGGGATGCGATCGCGATACAGCTTCGTTAGCTGAGCAATAAAGCCCTCATCGACATGAGTAACAAACCTTGGCTGGGCATAAAACAAGCCATCATCGGAGGGATCGAGCTTGTTGCGTTGTGTCGTTTCCAGCAGCATAGAGGGTTCGTCGTGAAAGAGGGGTTGTGCTACTACAGCTTAACGTATGTTCACATTCTGTATTGAGTCTTTTTGAGTCTTAATCGAGCTGTATAAGCGTTTGAGATCGAGCCAATTTTTAGTATGGTAATGGGGGCTCTGTTATGTGAGTCTCTTTATATTTATCCGCTTCGTATTTATCTCCTCGCTTAAAAAGCCCCAAAAACTCTCTTTTCAGCCATTAGTTCTCCCAAGCCATTAGTTCTCCCAAGCCATTAGTTCTCCCAACAGTTCTTTTTGTTTTTTGTTGACAAGTCATAGGCCTGGATAAAGCAACAGCCTGTCCACTCTACTGTGAAATTCTGTTGTTTTGTACTATTTGTCATCTCCAAGTCTTAGAAAAGAAACCGTAGCCGCCGTAAGTAAGAGCAACCATTTGTTATGAGTGATCAACCCACGTTCAGCAGTCCTGGAAACGGCGATCGCACTGAGGCCGAATACGCCCTGGAGAAAGAAACCAGACTGCCGATGACCGGCTGGCAGCAAGAGGTCGATAAAGGCCTGGAGTTTGGCCTAGAGGCAGCAGAGAGCATTCGCGATAGAACTATACCCACCTTCTCTCGCGGTGAGCTGCCTCACTACGCAGGCATCAACACCTTTATGAAAGCGCCCTACATAGAAGACGTGCGAAAAGTCGGCGATTACGACATTGCCATCGTGGGTGTTCCGCACGACTCTGGGACGACCTATCGCCCAGGGACCCGGTTTGGCCCGCAGGGTATTCGCCGCATTTCCGCGCTCTACACGCCCTACAACTTTGAGCTAGGCGTCGACCTGCGTGAACAAGTCACCATGTGCGATGTCGGTGATATTTTCACGATTCCGGCAAACAATGAAAAGTCTTTTGACCAAATTTCAAAAGGCGTTGCCCACATCTTCAGCTCTGGCGCATTCCCCATTATTTTGGGTGGGGATCACTCCATCGGCTTCCCAACTGTGCGAGGCGTTTGTCGCCATTTAGGAGACAAAAAAGTAGGCATCATCCACTTTGACCGCCACGTTGACACTCAGGAAACAGACCTGGATGAGCGGATGCATACCTGCCCCTGGTTCCATGCCACCAATATGGACAACGCGCCTGCCAAGAACCTAGTACAGCTGGGCATCGGCGGCTGGCAGGTGCCACGTCCGGGTGTCAAGGTTTGTCGGGAGCGCGCGACGAACATTCTGACGGTGACTGACATTACAGAAATGGGACTAGATGCTGCCGTAGACTTCGCCCTAGAGCGGGCGATGGATGGCACTGACTGCGTATACATCAGCTTTGATATTGACTGCATTGACGCAGGCTTTGTCCCCGGAACAGGCTGGCCAGAGCCGGGTGGACTGCTGCCCCGCGAGGCGCTGTACATGCTGGGCAAAATCGTCGAGAAAGCGCCTGTGTGTGGTCTGGAGATTGTTGAGGTGTCGCCCCCTTATGACGTGAGTGATATGACGTCTCTGATGGCGACCAGGGTAATTTGCGATGCCATGGCACATCTGGTGCTGTCGGGTCAGCTGCCGCGTGAGGGTAAGCCTGATTACATTACTGAAGAGGCGAATATGGATGTGGGAAGCGGTTGGGAATAGCCATGCATGAGACCGATATGACGAAGGCACTGATCTTTACGGTTAGAGACTGGCTGGCTGAGCAGCCCGGGCATCCAACCGTGGAGAAAGTGCATCTGACCGTGGGCGAATTTACCTGCGTGGAGCCAGCAGGATTGCAGTTCGCATTTAGCGCGCAAACCAAGGGGACGTTTCTAGAAAACGTGGAGCTGGTGATTGATGAAACGCCGCTGATTGCCTACTGCCATTCGTGCAAGCAAGAATATCGGCCCAAGATTGGCTTACACTACGCCTGCCCCACCTGCGCAGCGCCCATGGATGATATTCGTTCGGGGCGCGAACTAAAGATTGGCCGTGTAGAGTTTTCAAAAGAACTGACGCAGATCACATAATTATTTTACAGAGTATGGGTTGTGTGAAAAAATAGCGATGTTACGCACACAGGCTGGCACATAGCTCATTCCTAGTGCAGATGCGAAAGCCAACTCAACTCTGGATTTTTCCAAAAAACAACCAAAAACTTTGAGCTGACTTATGCACCAAACGTTTGATGCTGCTATAGAGATGAATTTGCTCCATGCTAATCAGCACGGTGCAGATGAAAATCGCGATCGCTTGAACAAATGGGGCATTACCTGTCTAAATTTGATGAGCTCTCCGGGGTCAGGGAAAACGCAGCTGCTAGAAAGAACGTTGCAGGCGCTACAAAGCGAGTTGCAAATGGCTGTTATAGAAGGAGATATGACCACGCAATTAGACGCGGATCGCCTGCGTCAACACAGGGTGCCTGTGGTCGCGATTAACACCGGTCGCTCTTGCCATCTAGATTCCAAGATGGTGGCGGGCGGGCTGCATCAGTTCTCTCATGAACAACAGCCGGATACATTTGATCTGATTTTTGTCGAAAATGTGGGGAATTTGGTATGTCCTGCAGAGTTTGAAGTGGGAGAACATGCCAAGGTTGCTTTGCTCAGTATTACTGAAGGCGAAGATAAGCCGTTGAAATATCCAATTATGTTTCGAGAAGCGGATTGCTTGTTGATTACAAAAATGGACTTAGCACCACACTTGGATGTGGATGTTGAGACGATTGTACGTAACGTGAGGCAGCTGAACACAAAGGCTGCAATTATCCCGGTATCTGCCAAAAACGGTGAAGGTATAAGCGAGTGGTGTGCTTGGATTCGGCAGATGGTTGCCGCTCGCACCCAAGCTGCTTGATGATTTTACAGATGGTGTTTTAATGTTTTGGTTTTCATTTTTTCGGTCTCGTCGTCGTGCTCCAGTTGCTACCTGGCGAATGTATAGAACGATGTTTTCGGCCTGTGAATGCTTCATGGACTAATTGCAGGCTGGAACTAGCTCGCCTTAGCTAGCCTGCCTTCATGCGCTGGGAACGGTATCGGATCTAACTTATGTAGTCGCAGCTGAGCTGATAGGGTAATAGATGGGACCTGGCGCTGTTCGGTGATAGCTCTCGGCGACTGGTTCCAATAAAGATTTTTTTAGCACTCAGTTAGGTGTGATTTTTACATGAGAAGACGTCGGTTACTTTCGCTCTGTTTGGCCTTTTTCTGCACAATGCTGGTGACCGTGAGCTGCGGAGGGGCTTCTGACAGTGGTGATAGGGCTAGCGGCGACACGGCAACAGATAGCGCACCACCGATTGTGATTGGCTACAGCAACTGGGCAGGCTGGTGGCCATGGGCGATCGCCGAACAAGAAGGGCTATTTGAAGCGAACAACGTCAAGGTAGAAATGCGGTGGTTTGATGGCTACATTGAGTCGATGGAGGCATTTGCTGCCGGTCAGCTAGATGGCAACTGTCAAACGCTGAACGACACCATTTCATTCGCGGCAGATGCGGTAAACGGTGAAGTGGCCGTACTGGTAAACGATAATTCTGCCGGGAACGACAAAATTATTGTGACTGAAGACATTAATAGTGTCGCTGACCTAAAAGGGAAGCAGGTGGCGATAGAAGAAGGGGTTGTTGATGACTTCTTGCTGAGCCTGGCGCTAGAAGACGCGGGACTTTCTCGTGATGATGTGGAAATTCTGCCTTTGGAGACTGGGGCAGCGGCAGCAGCATTCGCAGCGGGTCAGGCGGACGCGGTGGGCGCATTTCCACCCTATTGGCTGACGGCCCTAGAACGTGAGGGCAGTAAAGAGCTGGTGACATCTGCTGACTATCCGGGGGCGATCCCTGACTTGTTGGTAATGAGCCAAACGATCATTGATGAGCGGCCCGACGATATACAGGCGATTGTGAAGACCTGGTTTGATACGCTGGCATTTATGGAAGAGAATCCTGAGCGAGCTGATGAGATTATGGCAGCGCGGGCTGACGTAACGGTAGAAGAGCTGCAGCTGCTGAAAGAGGGCACTCGGATCTTTACGCTAGAAGAGAATTTGGAAGCGTTTGGTGATGGTGAAGGGATTCAGTACATGCGCTCTGCGGCGGTGGATATGGCTGACTTTATGGTGAGCGTTGGCTTTATTGACGAAGCGCCTGAGCTGGAACCTATTTTCGACGATCGCTTTGTGAAGGCGCTGGCTGAAGCTGAATAAACAGCTTCAAAGAGAAGAGTCTGGTGGAAAATTCTGTTGAAAATTCTGGTAGGACGTTCTGGGTATATTTTGCATGACGATTGATGGGACTGCGCCGGGGCGATCGCAAGAACAAACTCTAAAAGATTCTCGGCGACGAAAAAGCCTGACACCCAGAACCTTTTGGCGACTAGGGGAGCCCATTCCCGCTCGGATGGACTGGGGGCTACGTATAGCCTCGGTCGTGGTCCCTTTGATATTGTGGTGGATTCTTTCTACCAGCGGGCTGGTGAATCCTAAGTTTTTGCCATCGCCGGTTGATGTGATTGGCGCGTTTGGGCGGCTGTGGGAAAAGGGTCTGTTCTTTGATGATTTGAGGGCGAGTCTTTTTCGGGTGGGGTCTGGCTTTTTGCTAGCGGCGGTGCTGTCTGTTCCTTTGGGGATTGCGATGGGCGCGTTTGCGGCGGTGCGATCGCTGCTAGAACCTATCATTGGTATTGTGCGCTATATGCCTGCCCCGGCCTTTATTCCCCTGCTGATTATTTACTTGGGCCTGAATGAAGAACCAAAGATTGCGCTGATTTTTATTGGCGTGATTTTCTTTAATACGCTGATGATTATGGATGCGGTGAAGTTTGTGCCGAAGCATTTGCTGGAGGCAACTTATACGCTGGGGGGGTCACGCGTTCAGACGCTGATGCAGGTGATTACGCCCTATGTGGTGCCGAATATTTTGGATACGTTTCGCATTAATATGGCGGCAGCGTGGAATTTGGTTGTTGTCGCGGAGCTGATTGCGGCGAATGAGGGGCTGGGGAAACGGATTGCGATCGCTCAAAAGTTTTTTAGAACAGACGAGATTTTTGCCTATCTGATTATTCTGGGTGTGATTGGTTTTCTGTTCGATCTTGCTTTGCGAATGCTGCTAAGGGCGACCTGTAAGTGGGCGGTGGATTAGATGCATTTGGAAGTGGCTGGCCTGCATAAACAGTTTGTGACGCTAAAGGAAACAACCGTCGCACTGAAAGATATGAACCTGCATGTGGAGCAGGGTGAGTTTGTGTGCGTGGTGGGCGCTTCGGGATCGGGAAAATCTACGCTATTGCGACTGATTGCCGGGCTAGAGGTACCGACTTCGGGGCTGATTGAAGTGGATGGTGAGGCGGTGACTGGGCCGGGGGCGGACCGGGGAATGGTGTTTCAGGACTACACGCTGTATCCGTGGATGACGGTGCAGAAGAATGTGGAGTTTGGGCTGAAGCTACAAGGGGTGGGGAGCCGGGAAAGAAAGGAACAGGCTTCTTATTATCTGGAGATGGTGGGGCTGGTGGAGTTTTCGCAGGTGTTGCCAAAGCAATTATCTGGGGGGATGAAGCAGCGGGTGGCGATCGCTCGTGCGCTGACTAGTCAGCCCAAAATTCTGTTGATGGATGAACCGTTTGGGGCGCTGGATGTGCAAACCAAGGAGACGATGCAACAGTTTATGCTGGAGCTGTGGGAGAGAACGGGGATCAGCGTTTTGATGATTACGCACGATGTGCGAGAGGCGGTGTTTTTGTCGCAGCGGATTTATGTGATGACGTCGAGGCCGGGGACGGTGAAGGCTGAGGTGGCGGTGGAGTTTGAGCCAGAGAGGAATCGGGAAACGCGATCGTTGCCGCAGTTTGAGACGTGTCAGGATGAGATTATGGGGTTGTTGATGGCTGAGGCTCAGTAACGTACCCGTGCGGGTAATGTCGTGGCGATGGTGTGTTTTTTATAATGCCGGTATCCGTTGCAATTAGCTGGCTATTGTCATGAGCAGGCAAAACGAATATCAGGGTTTCTTTGGAGCAGAGCCGACGCAAAATAGGCCTTTGATTATAGATGTGCCGCCTGCGCCGCCTAAGCTGCATCGGCGATATCGGACTGGGCTGGAGCGGCCTTACCGTGGGGTTGGTGTGGAGTTTGAACATTATGAATACGAAGAATCGGGGCTCGGTACGGTGTGGCAGAGCTGGTTTATGTTGGGGATGGCGATCGCTTTTATCGCACCTGCTGGAATCGGGATGCTGGTGATGGGGGAATGGGTGATTGTGTTGGTGTTGTCGCCGCTTGTGGGTTTGTTTTTGGTGGGGATGGTGCGATCGCTGTTGGCAGAGCAGAAGGCGAAGCGGGCAAAGCAGGCAAGGCGGCTGCGTAGTAGGAGAAGTTAAAACCTGGCTGCTATGATTTATGTATGGGAAAAACAGTTAGTCAGCTCACGCCTGAAGAGTTAAAGCAATACGACCCAACCCGGAATGTGGATAACATTCTGGACCCTTTGCGGTGGGAGCAGGCTCAGGCTAGATTACCAAAGTTGCTCTCTGTTCTACGCCAGCAATTCGGTGCACAGCGAATTCGAGTGTTTGGGTCTTTGGTCGACAAGGAACGCTACACACGTTGGTCTGACATTGACCTTGCTGTTTGGGATATTCCGTCGGAGCAGTTTTACGATGCGCTAGAGGCAGTGAATGAGCTATCTCAAGACATAAAGGTGGACTTGGTGAATCCTCGAACCTGCAAATCATCCATTTTGAAAGCAGATATAGAAGAAGAAGGAATAGAAGTGTGACCGCGCACTATATTTCGCTGAGTCGCCGTATTGGGAAGGAGCTTGTCAGCATTGAGCAAGTGGTGACACGTGCTCAGTCAGCTTGGCAAACGTATGAAAAGACTGGAAATGACTTTCTGTTAGATAGCGTCGCGCTTAATCTGCACGGCTTTTATAGCGGCATAGAAAAACTATTGGAGCGAATTGCCAAGGGTGTAGACAACCAAGTGCCAGGTGGCAATAGCTGGCATCGAGACTTGCTACAGCAAATGGCAGATGACGTTACAGGTGTGAGGCCTGCGGTGATTTCAGCATCGGTACTTGAGCAATTGGATGAGTATCGACGATTTCGCCACGTTGTGAGAAATGTGTACGGTCAGGAGCTGGAGCCAGAGAAACTGAAGGTACTCGTGGCGATGTCGTTTGCTACCTATACTCAGGTTGAGGAAGAATTAGTTGCTTTTTCTAGATGGTTAGCGGCTAGTGGATAGATCAAAAATATCAGCCGTTAGAAGCCTGATCGGGGAATTTGCATTTGACGGAGACTTCAAAGTTGCTTTCGGCGGTGCCTTCAGTGAAGATGGGTAATCCGGCTTTACCGCCGATTTTCATGCCGAATTTGAGATTGATTTCTTCGACTTCAACGCCGGAGAGGCTTTTGAATGCACCGATGACGTACCAGGTATAGGCGCGAATGGTGCCATGGATATCTTTGAGTTCTGTTTTAAGTTTTTCGGTAAGGCTGTAGCTTTCGCGTCCGCTGCGAGTGGGTTCGCTATTTGTGGCGCTGGGTAGGTTACTTGGGTTGGTGGCTTCGATATAGACGGTATAGGTGGTGCCGTCTTCATCTTGTAGCTGGACGGGTTGAATATTGCTCATGTATTTCCTTTGTGATGGGGATCTATCTAATCGTAAGATTCTCGCCTGTGACCTATCTTAATCACGTTGATGAGCAAAGCAGAGTCTTTAATCGTGTAAATAACGCGATAGCTCCCGGAACGCACACGATATTCATTTTTTCTGCCTTTGAGTTTCTTGCAACCGGGCGGTCTAGGATTGCTCGCCAGACTATCAATGAGAACCTTTAAGTCTTTTTGAACAGAAACCGGCAGCTTTTTGAATTGTCGTGCTGCCGCCGATTCGATCAAAATCTGATAGCTCACGCTAGCCCCGACTCCTGCTTAACTTGTTCCCAAGATATTGACGCCTCTGGCTGCTGTAGAGCAACTTTTACATCAAAAACATCTATCTCGTCTTCGAGAGCTTCGATAGCAGGTTCTAGATCGATTTGGTGCTTGAACTGTAGATATTGCAAAAAATGATACAGCTCATCAATAGCATGTCGGGAAAGGGCAGGAAGCTCTAGTGTGACGGGATCAATTTTTGGCGGTGCAGTTGTTATGGTCATGGCTCACCTACGATGTCTGTGCCTTCTATTTTAGTGAGTGGTGGTGAAAACCAGGCAAGACCCTCTGATTTTGCTTCCTATCAAGGCGGCTTGTTGGTTATGGTAAGAAAAATATTTGTAATTTTGCTGCTATATGAATCGCTACGCTCTGATTATTGGTGTTGGCAAGTATGACCATCTGCCAAACCTGTCGAAGCCTGAGGTGGATGCGGCGGCGATGCGAGATGTGTTGCAGGCAGATAATCAGTTTGAGGTGACGTTGCTGAACGAAGGGGTGACGCGCGACAAGCTGCGAGAAGCCTTGGAAACCCTCTTGCTAAAACGGGGCAAAAACAGCGATGTGCTGATCTATTTTACGGGGCATGGATTTACGGCTGGTGAAGATGAGGACGAGGCACAGGGGTATTTGGCAACGCAGGATTGCCGGGTGGAGATAGAAGGGAATCGGGTGCTGTCAGCGCGTAAGGGATTTTCTTTTCAATCGTTGAATGGTCTGATTGCGAGGGCTGAGCTGAGCAGTTTGGTGATGCTGTTGGATTGCTGTCATGGGGGATCTTTTATTGAGTCGGGGCAGGCAAGGGAGAAGCTGAGTGCGTTGAATAAGACCCGGTACTGTTTGATTACGGCTTGTCGCAGCTTTGAGCAGGCGTATGCGATGACGGATGCTGAGCACAGCGTTTTTTCGGGTGCGGTGCTGGCGGCTTTGCGGGTACAGGCGGCGCGGGTGACGGCGCTGGATGTGCAGCGCCGAGTAGAACATGAGCTGAAGAACACTGGGCAGGAGCCGCTGTATGTAGGGGCGGGTTCGGATGTGGCAGTTTTGGAGCGGCGGGTGGCGGTTGCGCCAACGGTGAGTGAGGAGTGTCCGTATCAGGGGTTGCGGGCGTTTCAGCCAGAGACGGCGCGGTTTTTTTTTGGGCGGGAGGCGGAGAAGCGGCTGCTGTGGGAGCGGTTGCAGCGGTCGAATTTTGTGGCGGTGCTGGGGCCTTCGGGGAGTGGGAAGTCTTCGGTGGTGCGGGCAGGGTTGGCGAAGCGGCTGGAAGATGAGGGGTGGCAGGTGCTGACGATGATGCCGGGGGGCGATCCGTTGGGACGGCTGCGGGCTGAGGTGGAGCGGTTTTTGGCGAAGCCAAATGTGACGGTGTCGGCAGGGGGACGGCGGCGGCTGGTGGCGGCGCTGGAGGAGGATGGGCTGCTGACGATGGCGGAAAAGTGGGCGGTGGAGCTGCCTGGGGTGCGGGTGCTGTTGCTGGTGGATCAATTTGAGGAGGTGTTTACGCAGTGTGCGGCGGATAGGCGAGATTGTTTTATTCGGGCGTTGGTGGCGGTGGGGCAGGCGCAGACGCCGCTGGCGGTGGTGATGACGATGCGGTCGGACTTTTATAATGAGTGGCTGCTGACGGGGCAGCCGTCGGCGCTGGTGAGTGACTATTCTGTTCCTTTGTCGCCGCTGAGAGGGGAGGACTGTGAGGATTTGAAGGCGGCGATTGTGGAGCCTGCGAGGTTACAGGGATATGAGATTGAGCCGGAGCTGTTGGCGCTGTTGTTGGAGGATGTGACGGCGGAAGAGAATAGCTTGCCGCTGTTGGAGTTTGCGCTGGAGGCGTTGTGGAAGGATAGGGATAGTGGAAAAAGAGTGTTGACGGTGGCGGCTTATCGGCAGATGGAGAAGCTGACGGGGGCGCTGAACCGGCAGGCGGAGAAGGTGTATGAACAGATGCGGGAGCCGGAGCGGGCATGGGCAAAGCGGATTTGTTTGCAGCTGGTGCGGATTGGGCGTGATGGACGTGATACGCGACAGCGTCAGCAAAAGGAGACTTTGCTGGTGTTGGCGGGGAAGGATGCCGGGAAGCGACAGACTGTTGGAGATGTGATTCAGGATTTGGTGGATGGGCGGCTGCTGGTGAGTGGGGGAGATGAGAGAGATGAGGCGTATGTAGATGTGGCGCATGAGGCGCTGCTGGAAGGGTGGCGGCGGTTTGCTGAGTGGCGGCAGGAAAATAGAGAGCAGCGGCAGCTGGAGCAGCGGTTACGAGATGCCTACGAGGAATGGATAGAGAAAAAAGAGAGTGATGACTATCTACTTTCCGGGGGATTGTTGGCGGAGCTGCGGGAGCGGAATGTGGCGATAAATGAAACGTTGGCTGATGGGCGACCGGAACTGATGAGGTACTTTTCGCTAAGTGACGAGCGGGAGCGGCAGAAAGTTGCTGCGCTAGAGCAGGCTTTGGCAAAAGCTGATATTCAGGAGGCATCGCGTAAAGTTCGTGACAAGCTGTTGTCTACGCCTGCACAAACGGTATCGGCGACGGTAGCGGCGATTTCGCTAGTGGGCAAGAGCCAGAATGATTTTGACGGGCAGGTTGTGTATTCTTCGCAGGATGCTTTGCATTGCGCTTGGTTTATGATTCGTGAGCGGCTAAAGCTAGAAGGCCACAGCAGTTCGGTTTATTCTGTGGCGTTTAGCCCACAGGGAGATCGCATTGTCTCCGGTAGCACTGACAATACCCTGCGGCTGTGGG
>JBCBBK010000001.1:0-457997 GCA_038531675.1 Cyanobacteria bacterium J06581_3 | reverse complement strand
TGGGTTTCTTCTGTGGCGTTTAGCCCACAGGGAGATCGCATTGTCTCCGGTAGCACTGACAATACCCTGCGGCTGTGGCGGGTAGGTACCTGGGAGGATGAGCTGCGCTATTGCTGCAATATGCTGATGCATCACACGGCGCTAACCCTGCCACAAGATGAAACGGCGCAACAGGCTTGCAAGGTGTGCGAGCAGGTGTGGACGCGGCAGCAGTCGGCGCAGTTTGCGGTGGCGCAGGGGAGTGCGCTGGCGCGGCAGGGTGATGTAGAAGGGGCGGTGCGGAAGTTTGAGCGAGCGAAGGGGTTGGATGCGGAGCTGGTGATTGATGCGGTGGGGCGGGCTAATCAGCTTGCAGAGTGGGGATAGGGGAATGAGACTGTATGGTTTTATTTCTGGCGTTAGTGCTCGTTGTATGTGCAAGTAAGGAGCGTAAAGCATATGGCCAAAAGTAGACTTAGCAGCATTTCTAGAGTAGATATCTACGAAAAAATGGGAGAGTTCTGGGATACGCACGATATTACAGACTTTGACAATCCTGATTTGCCTGATGTTGAGTTTGAAGTCGCTTGCAATGTGACGGTTGAATCAAATTTGCTCAATGAGATAGAGCAATGGGCAAGTCAGCAGGGGGTAGATACTAAGGTTTTGGTGAATCTTTGGCTACGTGAGAAGCTGGCTGAGCAGGCGGCTTGGTAAAACCGCTTTACCCCTACGTCAACCAGTCTTCTAGTTTTAGATCTGGTATGCGTTGAAAATCCTTTGTGTTGTGGGTGACGAGCGTAGCGGCGTTAGAACGTGCTATGGCTGCAATCAACGCATCCATAGCACCTGTCGGTCGTCCAATTCTCCTGAGCTCTGCCTGAATGCGACCGAAGTCTTCAGCCGCATTCAAATCGAATTCAATAACTGGCAACATTTGTAACAGCTCATCTACAGTGTCTAGATTACGCTTCACTCTTTTGGAGCAGTAGGCACCCTTGTACAGTTCTGAAACAACAATAATTGGTAAGGCACAATCGTTGCGCTTAGTACCGAAAGCCTCTAAAACAGGCTGACTAGCATTGGTAATGGCTATGCAGGTGTTGGTATCGAGGAAGTACATTAGCTAACGTCATCGTCAAAATTGGGTGTTTCATCACTACGATCTAAGTGACGCTCTCGATCAATCTCTGCAAATATTTGGTTGATGTCATCATCATCCTTCCATACACCCACTACATTTTTGTAAAACCTGGCCCACTTGTCGTCGTTACTGTAGGAGGTGCTAGCTGATTGCTCACCATTGTCTTCGGTTACCATGACGATGATTTCCACTGCGCTACCAGCAGGTATGTCGGTAGGCTCTAATTCAATGACGCCGCCGGGCTTAACAGTTGTGGCTTGTCGAAGCGTTTTTGGCATTGCGGTAGCCTCCTTGAAAATTCATCGGGTCATCGGGTCATTGGGTCATTGGAAGGCAAAGTTGCCCTATGTCTAACCATAGCAGCTTCACATGTGACGACCCATAGCATGCTGCCGAACTGGCAAACAGATCTTAAAAGTTGTCCCCTGATCGACCACGGACTGACAGGTAATTTCTCCGCCATGGTCTTTGACAATTACCTGGTGAGCAATAGAAAGACCCAGGCCCGTTCGAGCACCAATCGGCCTTGCTGTAAAAAATGGGTCGAACATTTTGGCCTGCGTGGCAGCGGTCATACCATTGCCGTTGTCTGCAATATATAAAATGATGAGATTATCATCGATTCTCTCACTGCGAATTTCCAGGCGATTTGGCCTTTGCACTCTTTCTTCCACACTTTTTGCTTCTAGCGCGTCAATCGCATTAGTCAGCACATGCATAATTGCCTGATTCAGCTCTCCCGAGAAGCACTCCACCAGCGGCATCTGCGAATCGAACTGAATAACAACTTCAATGCTCTGAGCGTCATCTTCTGGTTGCAGGCGGTGCTGCAAAAAATTGAGGGTGCTTTCTATACCCTGGTGAATGTCGACTTGTTTACAGTCGGATTCGTCCAGGCGAGAGAAATTGCGGAGCGATCGCACAATATGCGTAATCCGCGTCACCCCTTCCCCCGTAGAGCGCATCAAGTTAGTGAAATCTTTCTTCAAAAACTCAAAATCAATCTCTTCAAGCGCCTCTTCTACAGCAGGGGTAACATCAGGATACTCTTGCTGATATAGCTCTACCAGTGACAAAATCTCTTCGGTATAGCGCTGAGCATGTTTGAGATTGCCGTTAATAAAGTTGGTTGGATTGTTAATTTCGTGGGCAATACCCGCCACTAGCTGACCCAGGCTAGACATTTTTTCCGTATGAATCAGCTTTGCCTGAGTCTCTTTTAAAGACGTCATTGCAACAGATAGCTCTGTGTTTGCTGTTGTTAGTTCTGCTGTTCTTTCATCTACTCGTTTTTCCAGGCTTTGATTTAACTCTTGTAGGGCTTGCTCTGTATGGTACTGAGCGATCGCACCCCCCAAACACCCAGCAACTGCCCGCAACGTCGAAATTTCAACAACCGTCCATACATACTCAACACTACACTGGTCAAACCCGATAAATCCCCAAAAGTGATCGCGAATCTGAACAGGAACAACAACAATAGAGAGAATACCTTGAGGCTCTAGCAGCTCCCTTTCCGGCAGGGGAAACTCCTTGACAGGGCCGTAGAGTGGCCGACCATTCGACAGCTCCTCGTACCAGCGAGGCAAAATGACACTGTACGGCAAGTTTTGCAAATCAGGATTACCAATCTCCGGTGGAATGCCAGGGGCGACCCACTCCCACCGCTGGCTCATCGCAGGCTCACCATTCTCTGGATGCGGATGCGTCTCGAAAATGTACGTGCGCTCCACCTGCGTCGCGCTCCCCAAAATCGCCAGCGCCCGCTCAATAGACTCGTAGTAGTCTGCCCCCGTAAGCAGAGTATTGGTAGCAGAAGCCACACCCTGCAACAGCTTTTCGTATCGGGATACCTGCTGCTGCGACTGCGCAAACGACTCTTCTAAACTAATCTTGGGGCCTGTCGCAGCTGAATAATCAAGGCGAGGATACATAAAAAACCTGAAAAACGGAGCCGTTTCAAGACAGCTAGCGACACGCGAACAATGGCGCTAGTGCACACAGAAATCACTCCTCTCAGGTTTCCCCAGACACTCCAGTTACAAAGGTAGCTTTGTAACTTGTTTAGCCTAAGCTGTTCATCGGTCGCGCGAAGTACAGACCTCACAGGCAGGCCAGCGCTTCGCGCAACTGACCCGCTACGCAAGCACAGCCTTTAACGCTGCCAGGAACGTATCCACATTCTCAGGGGTCGCGTTGTAGCCCATCAGGCCGCAGCGCCATACCTGCCCAGCCAAATCGCCCAGGCCACCACCTAGCTCCATGTTGTGCTCATCGATCAGGCGGTTGGTCACCGCCTTGCCATTGACCCCATCAGGAATGCGAATCGTCGTCAGCGTGTGCAGCCGATACTCGCGGGGGACGTGGCACTCCAAACCCATATCCGCCAAGCCAGCATATAAGCGCTCTGCCGCATCCTCATGGCGCTGCCAGCGAGCTTCCAGGCCTTCTTCTGCGATGATGCGGAGGGCTTCGCGGATAGCGTAGGTCATGTTCACCGGCGCAGTGTGGTGGTAGGTGCGGCCTTTGCCCCAGTAGTTAGCGAGTAGGGACATATCCAAATACCAGTTGGCGACTTTGCCCTTGCGGCTATTTAGCTTTTCGAGGGCGCGATCGCCCATCGTAAATGGCGAACTTCCTGGCGGGCAGCTCAACCCCTTCTGACTACAGCTATAGGCCAAATCCACCTTCCACTTATCAATAAACAACGGCACCGCGCCCATGCTAGTCACCGTATCCAAAATCAACAAACAGTCGTACTCACGGCACAAATCGCCAATGCCATCCATCGGCTGACATACGCCAGTAGAGGTTTCTGCATGCACAATCGACATAATCTTGGGACGGTTGGCTTCTAGCCCCGCGCGAATATCGCTCAGGCTAAAAACCTCACCCCAAGGGCGGTTAATCTGACTTACCTGCGCGCCATACCGGCCCGCCATATCCATCATGCGATGGCCAAAATAGCCATTCACGCACACCATTACCTTGTCACCAGGCTCAATCACATTGGCAAAGGTTGCCTCCATCGCCGCCGAACCCGTACCACTCACCGGCAGCGTCATACG
Organism: Cyanobacteria bacterium J06581_3; assembly: GCA_038531675.1. Lineage (GTDB taxonomy): Bacteria > Cyanobacteriota > Cyanobacteriia > Phormidesmidales > Phormidesmidaceae > Phormidesmis. Next base: position 453,806 of record JBCBBK010000001.1, on the reverse strand, counting down.
ATTATCCGTCTGCCAGGTGTAGCGCATCAGCGCCTGCACTTCGTCCATCAGCTGCAGGTAGGCCTTGTCGAGGTGGCCAATGGGCTGACGGTCCATAGCAGCTAGCACAGCCGGATCAGCATTAGACGGGCCAGGCCCTAATAACAGGCGTGATGGAATATCCAGCTTGCTCAAAGACTTAAGATGGCTGTTATCGATCGCTGGTTTGTTGGTCGAAAGAGTCGCTGTCATGAGGCCTTACAAGTAAAAAATCTGTAAAAGTTCTGTAACCTACATTACCGCGAGGAAGGAAAACAAGAAAAGGGGGTTGCTCAAAGTGAGTGCCTTCACACAAATACTCGCGGCAGCTACATTTGATACAGCCAAGGCGCTGAGTAGACGCTTTGATTGTTGGATCGGGTGGGTTAAGGTATCAGCTTATTGGGCGATGGGGTTGAGGGGTTTCATGGTTACGCTTGAGGATGTACAAGACGATATTTACCGAGGGACTCAGCGGCAATATGTGAGCAATTTGCCAATCAATCTGTACCAAAGTCCTGTATGTCAAGGACTGGTCACACAGGTAGATGTCGGTCAGCACCTGCGTCTGTTGGAAGTCTCTAAAAATCAGACTGTTCTGCGGGTTTGTAGCTGCAAAGACGACTACCCTGGTTGGATTGTCGCTGAGCATTTGAATCATTTGATGCAGGCCCCAGCGTCATACAAAGCCCCAACGCTCACGGCAGCAGAGATTCAGGCCAAAATTCCAGAGGTTATTGCCTTTACCAAGGCGGCGATGGCAACACCTAACGAATACCTGTGGGGCGGGGCGACAGCGCCTGATTATGACTGTTCGGGGCTAATGCAAGCGGCCTTTATGGCAAGTGGAATCCAGCTGCCTCGAGACTCTTATCAGCAAGAAGACTTTACCCAGCGAGTAGACCGCTCAAATTTGCAGCCAGGCGATCTGATATTTTTTGGAACGCCGGAGCGGACAACTCACGTAGCGCTGTATTTGGGAGATGGCGACTATATCCATAGTTCAGGCAAAGATAAAGGCCGTCATGGGATTGGCATTGATTCTATTACTGACCTGAGTCATCCGGTGAGTCAGCGCTACTACGCGCTATTACGCTGCTTTGGCAGAGTCGTCAAAAGCTATCAGCCCAAGGGATTGTAGTAAAAGATAGGAGAAAGATTCCGCAGCGGTTAAGGCTACGCCCTGTAGGCACTAGGCTACTCTCCGACCAGTATGTCGGGCAGCCAGCCACGAATGGTCTCCCACACTTGAGAAGGACCAATCCCAAAGGCAAGCCAGAGGCCAAGCAGGAAAAAGCCAACGATAAAGGCTGCCTTGAGGGTGTCTTTCAGAAAGTCGACGAGCCAGAAGAAAATGACAGCTGCGATCGCAATTGCACCAACGGTTAACGCTATCTCCATCTCGCACTCCTCTAGCTATGGCCAAATGCCAATCATTCTCTTAGCCAGTCTAAGACATCATGGCTTGCTTAGGCCAAGGCGGCTGTGAGTTCGGTAACAGCCGTGCGAGCCCACCGATCTACGCTGAGAATGTCTTCCAAATGGGGGGTGGTGTTGAGGTCTTTTCGGTGGCGATCGCACACCTTCTCAATCACCTTCGCAATCTCCAAATAATGAATCTTCTCTTCTAAAAACAGCGCCACCGCCTGCTCATTCGCCGCGTTTAGCACTGCCGTCATCGTGCCGCCTGCTCGGCCCGCCGCATAGGCCAGCTCCATGCACGGATACTTGTCATGATCGGGCGCGCGGAACGTGAGTTCACTAATTTCCGCCAGGCTCAGCGGCTTCCAGCTAGTGCGAATGCGCTCTGGCCAAGAAAGGGCATACAGCAGCGGCAGGCGCATATCGGGCCAGCCCAGCTGTGCCAGTACCGACGTATCTTGCGTGTGAATCATGGAGTGGATAATGCTCTGGGGATGAATCACGATATCGATATGGTCGTAATCCATGCCAAAAAGATAGTGCGCCTCAATGACCTCTAGCCCTTTGTTCATGAGGGTGGCAGAATCCACCGTAATCTTTCGGCCCATCGACCAGTTAGGATGCTTGATGGCATCAGCCATCGTGACCTTTTTCAAATCTTCTACAGGCCAATCGCGGAATGCACCGCCCGACGCAGTGAGTTCTATACTCCGCAAGCCACCTTCGGGAATGCCCTGCAAGCACTGAAAGATAGCCGAGTGTTCGGAGTCGGCAGGCAACAGCTTTACGCCGTGCTTTTCTGCTAAGGGGAGCACCACCGGTCCCCCAGCAATCAGAGTCTCTTTGTTCGCTAGGGCAATGTCTTTGCCCGCTTCGATAGCAGCGAGCGTAGGTAACAGACCTGCGCAGCCAACAATGCCCGTGACCACGGCTTCTGCATCACCATAGCGAGCGACCTCTACAATGCCTGCTTCGCCTGCCAGGATAGTGGGCTGTGGGTCTACAGAAGCGATCGCCTCCCGTAGCTCACCGAGCTTGCTTTCATCACAAATGGCAACTATTTCGGGCTTAAACTGCCTGACCTGCTCGGCCAGTAGCGTAGCGTTGCTGCCAGCCGCAATTCCTACCAGCCGAAACTTATCAGGATGCTGGGATACAATATCCAGCGTTTGGGTGCCAATAGAACCAGTAGAACCGAGCAGCGTTATGGCTTTCACAAAGCGATACCATCTGTAATGTTTTCTTTAGAATCACTATAAAGCAAAGTGCAGAATTGCTACAGCACGCATAGCCTTGTGAGAAGCGGCATAATATTAAAGCGATATAGGATGGACGCCGATGGATGCCCTGAAGAACGCCTTTTCTCCCATTCCGCCTGACTGGACTCAAAACGCGGTACATGCTCAGCCCTTCGGCTGCCCCAGCTGCGGTGCCGGTAGCACAGAAGCGCAAAATGTATGGCTAAATCGCCGGGCGCCCGTATTTACCGACAACCGTAAGCGTAAGTATCAGGAGTTTTATCAGTGCCAGTGTGGCACGATCTGGTGGGGATGGAGCTCTGATCGTCCCCCAGCAGAGTGGAATAAAAACGACGAAGAAAACGACGACAAAAACGCTGTGTAGAGGTTAATGAATGGACGTTGTTGTACTGGGTAGTTTGAATATGGATCTGGTCGCCCAGGTACCATACTTGCCACAGCCTGGTGAAACGATTTTGGGCGATCGCTTTGTGATGACACCCGGTGGCAAAGGGGCGAACCAGGCGGTAGCCGCAGCCAGGTTAGGGGCCAGAACCGCCATGATTGGCCGGGTAGGTAACGACGGCATAGGGCAGGCACTGCGATCGCGCTTACAGGCAGAAAACATCGACGTCCGAGGCATTGCCACCAGTACCCAACTATCCTCTGGGACCGCGTTGATTGCCGTGTCAGCTACAAACAATCAAATTATTGTGGTGCCGGGTGCCAACAGCACCGTAGACGAAGTAGAGCTAGAATCACTGATGCCTTATCTGGAGCAGGCCAGGGTACTGCTCCTACAGTTCGAAATTCCGATTGCGACAGTCGAAAAGGCCGCTGCACTAGCCCACACCGCTGGACTCACGGTAATTGTCGATCCTGCGCCTGCGAAGGGACCGCTGGCGGCAGATGTATGCAGTTACATTTCGATCCTGACGCCAAACCAAACCGAGGCAGCGGCGCTGACAGGACAGCCTGTAGACAATATACAAAGTGCGGTTGCCGCTGCTGAAAAGCTTCAGCGTCAGGGGATAGAGGCGGTGATTGTGAAAATGGGTGCCATGGGCTGTGTCTGCGCGACAGCGACCAGTAGCTTTGCGGTGCCCGTGTTCCCGGTAGATGACATTGACACCGTAGCCGCAGGGGATGCGTTTAACGGTGGGCTAGCAGCGGCCCTGTGTGAGGTGAATAGGGTGCCGGGCGAGCCCTTATCGACAGAGGTATTGAGAGAGGCCATTAACTATGCGATGGCGGTGGCGGCGATCGCAGTCACTCGCCAGGGTGCGCAAACTGCAATGCCTACAGCAAAGGAAGTCGAGGAGTTCTTTCGGATGCAGCGATCATAGGCAAACGGGTATGGACAACCCTGATCTTTGGCGGCCTATCGTAGTAGGCCGCCAGGTTGCCAAATCCAGGTTGCCAAATATATAGGCCGTGAATATACTTAGGGAACACAGAAAAACTTAACACTACCGTTCTAATGTAGAGTCGACGTCTAATTTTAGGAACGGGTTCCAACGGTTCAACTGTCCTAATTTTTTGGGTCTTGACACTGCATTAGTGCCTGGATGCTTGCGATGCAGAGGCCGGAGTAACATGCTCAAGTTTTTTACTTGTTTTACAGTGCAGAGTTGCCCCTTCGACTGCGGTTAGCCGATCTAGGTTTTTTGTTCGGCTGGCGTCAACGCCGCCCTAGGGTGATTTAACGAGATGAAAAATAGAGATCTGCAGCTCGATATTTTCAGAGGCTTAGCAATATTTTCGGTTGTCTTAGGGCATATAGATACAGGGCTGAAAGGTCAGCTAATATACCTGTTCCACATGCCGTTCTTTTTTGTTATTAGCGGATACTTTCACCGGGTAGATGAGCAAGAAGGTCGATACTTCAGACGCAAATGTGTTTCATTGCTGCTGCCTTATTTCGTCTACCTGGTGATTTTGAAGGGGCCACCGATCCGCGAGCTCTTTGGGGTCGTGGTTGATAATCCGTCGGTTGGATCGCTGCTGAATTTTCTGCACTACATGGGCAGGCTTATCTACGGCGGAGAATGGCTAACGGGCTATGTGGGCGTTTTTTGGTTTGTGACCTGTTTGTTTCTTACCCAGCAGCTCTATAACTTTGTAAGCCTTCGGGTGCGATCGCAAAAGATGGTTTTGGCGATCGCAGCCGTAACGTATTTGTGCGTCGGTATCGAGCAGGCGATTGTCCCTGAAAGCTTGCGATTTCCGTGGAATGCAAACGTAGTCCTTTGCTCATTCCTCTTTTATGTGGTTGGTTCAGTTTACGGCCACACTTTATTTAAATCGTCTAATCGGAAGGTTATTTTTGGGGCATTCGTTATCTCCGCGATATCTGCTGTCATGCTAGAAGCAGGCTTTGAGTTAAGCTTCGTCATGAAAGATGCTTACTACGGCTTTTTTATACTGTCACCGCTGGCAGCTTTATCGCTAATGAAGGTGATTGCGGTGGTATCTAATTGGCTGGTACAGGTGCCTATCGTTGCTAACGTGATTGCATCTGTCGGTTTATCGTCGTTGACGGTGATGTTTTTCCACCGAACAGTGGAGTATACGCTGCCTGAGTTCTTCTTTAAGTGGCCCTCGGTACTGACAGCAGTCGTAATTACTGGGGTGTGTTGGGTAACCCATTGGCTATTGTCAACAACGACACTTTCTCGGGCTTTGTTCTTAGGCTCGCGCTCGGATGTGCGTCGTCTGATCGGGTTATTCAATTTTCGTCGCAATAGGCTCAGTGCTGTTAAGAATATAGAAAAGCAGACTCGCACTGTTTTGAATCTCCCTCGTGAGGAGCAGCAGGAAGGCTAAATGCTCTCCTGTTCGGTGATTATTCCTGGTGATTATTCCTTCAGTGACGATCACTGTAAGGTGCTAATTGATACTAATCAGCCAAAAATGTGCAGTGGAGAGCGACTGTACCTATGTAGGTTGGTAGGGTCAAGCAAGTTTTAGGCATCAATAAAACATAAATTGACAGCTGAGAAGCTGATTGCCAGAGCTTTGTCAGGTTCTCCTCCAGCGGATGTTGAAGAAGAGCTGAAAGATTTATTTTTGCAGATTAACGTGCTCACTTATCTAAACCGTCAGGGAATAGAGTTAACCGAATCGCAGCTGCAATGCCTGGCTAGCTAGCAAAAATATGTATGTGCGAATAGATTATTACAGTCCTTTCCTTCTTTGATGACAGCAAGAATATCAACTGGTACAAGTTGTATCAGCCTTTGACGTTTCACAATGGTGGCTATGATATGGAGTCTTTGAGTGCAAGCGAAGCAAGAGCTGGGCTCTTTGAATTGGTAGAGCAAGTGAATAAAGATCACTTGCCTCGACAGATCACCAGCCGCAAAGGCGATGCTGTTTTGTTGTCGAAAGCAGATTGGGAAAGCATTCAAGAAACGCTGTATTTACAATCTATGCCTGGTTTTGTAGAGTCTGTGAGAGATGTCGAGCAGGCAGATGATTGGATATCAGAAGAGACTTTTCTAAAAGCTTTAGAAGACGATTCAGACAATTTGGAAGACTAGCTGTGTGGACGATTGAATTCAGCCGTAAAGCACTGAAGAGTGCCAAAAAAGATAAAATCGGCGAACTTAGGAAACAACCTCAAAAGTCCTTCTAGATATCCTGCGGCGCGATCCCTTTGAACCTCCTTATGAGAAATTGATCGGCAACCTACAGGGATATTACTCCAGACGAATCAATATCAAGCATCGTCTGGTTTATTCTGTAAACAGCAAGGAGAAAATAGTGAAAATTGTTTCTGTATGGTCTCATTATGAATAAATAGCTATCGCTACAAATTTATGCTTCTACATACTCAGGAGACATTTTCAACAAAGGTTTATACTGCTGCTGTAGGTTCTCAAAGCTAGCCGCTGTGTAATAGAAAGGCGACAACTCAAGATAATTTGCGGCGTAGGTGCGGATTCGTTCTTTTGCTTCATAGCAGTCATCTTTCATCCCTACGATCGGCTTCGCATCCACTGTGAATGCCTGAATGGCTTCTTGAGGTGCATAAGCGAGTTCTGTTAGCTCAAAACAGCCGTATCGGAGAGCTAATCGTATGAAGATGCGAAAGTTTTTGGCGACAATTACATTTTCTGCCCAGTAGTTATCCGGTGCTGTCAAAATTACTGGCGAGTTACCATCCACTTTAGAGTCTTGAACGAGGAAGCTAAAGTGTTGGCCTTCTGTACCCGTCCGGGCAAAAGCAAGGCTATTAAGCGGGGTACAGTCGTAGCCACCGTTTTCCAGTTTCGCAGATTCTCTTAATTCAGCGAGCCAAAGCGCGTCAAGCCAATCACTATTTTGGTCAGGAAACTCGTGAGCGATTGTTGTATCAAGCCTTGAGCAAACATCGAGAAAGGGGACGTTGATTTTTAATTGACTCATAGCAATCAGAACGGATAGAGAGCTTAGCGCTTCATGCTGCTTCACCCCTGTTCAGTTTATGTACTCACCGTACGTTATAACCCTTTTACCTTCCTGGGTAAAGTACGCATAATAAGTGCAATCTACACTGAAGCAATCGCACTCCTATGCACACAGAATTAGTCAAAACCCTCGACCTGCTAGAGTCAGACACCACTGCAATGTACACGCTGCTGGACGCTCACTTTGAAGGGGCAACGCCAACGGTATTTGAAACCGACCTAAGCCTAAAGAACTGGGTGCTGCTGCTAAAAGACGAGCACAACCAGCTCAAAGGTTTCTCCACCATGATGATGTACGACGTTGCCTTTGAAGGTGAGCTGATTACCGTAGTGTACTCAGGCGATACCATTATGGACCCGAGTGCGTGGTCTAGCTCTGGGCTGTCGCAGGCCTGGGTGAAGGCAGTCAATGGGCTGAAAGACCAGTATCAGGGAAAGCGGCTGTACTGGCTGCTGATATCGTCGGGCTTTCGTACGTATCGCTTTTTGCCGACGTTTTGGAAGGCATTTTACCCTCGACACAATCAGGCTACGCCGCCTCAGGTACAGCGATTGATGACGTTTTTGAGTCGGCGGCAGTTTGGCGAATGGTACGACGAAGCCGCAGGCGTTGTCAGGTTCCCTTCACCACAGCGCCTGCGCGGACACCTGGAAGGAATTCCAACAGAGCGGCTACGGAATCCGCACATTAAGTTTTTTGCTAATAACAATCCGGGAGCGGCGCAAGGTGATGAGCTAGTGTGCCTGACAGAAATTTCGGCAAATAATTTAACAAAAGCAGGACAGCGAATGTGGTTTGGGCCAGTGGCGGTTGCCGCACCTGCTACCCATTGAAGGAGGTGATGGCATGACAGCTGTAGATTCAGCGCATACGGCGGCTAGCACATCTGTTATGAAACAGGCAAATGCGAGAGATATTCGGAAGGCTCATAGAATATTCAACCGAGCCGATCGATTTGCTGAAGGGTGGTACTGGGCGATCGCATCGCGCCACCTAAAGCCCAATCAGTCTCACCCGCTGACCCTTTTGGGCCGCCCATTAATTATCGCGCGCGATGCCACAGGAGTGCTCAGCGCTCAAGATGCAACGTGCTCGCCAGCAGGTAAATCCCAGAGTCATTCTGTTGCCGAGCGGTATGGTTTGATTTGGATTTGGGTTGGCCAGGAAGGGAGAGACATAAACCCGTTACCCTATGTGCCAGAGCTGGACGATCGCACCTGTGATGCGATGCTGAGCGATCGCTTCCACCGAAAATGCCATCCCAACGTGTTGCTAATCAACGCCATCGACGCCCATCACTTTAATTCTGTTCATAACCTGCCGTTAGAAATTCGCTTTGACGTGAAATCTCTCTCCCAAAGCGCCGTACAGTTTTGCAACACAACCCGTGGCGGTGAAGCGTCCCGTTTTGTTCGCCTCATTCGTCCACTGTATGCGAATGAGGTGACCTACCGCCTGTGCTATTGGTATGGCAATACGGGAACAGTCACGCTGGGGCCAGATTTCTTGCATTTCTACCTTATGTTTGCATTAAGGCCAGGTGAAGGTGGAACCACTGAAGGTCAAATGATGTTGATTACACCACAGAGAAAAGGACTGCTCGGCTGGTTGTTCAATCGCGTAGTGTTAGGGATTACTCAGCTAGTAGCCTCGTACTTTGCGAAGGGCGATCGCCACGTATTCGACAGTATTAAGTTCGACTTTAAAGTACCGCTAGAGGCCGACCGCTCAATTGTACAGTTTATAAAACATGTTGAAAAACAGCCCGCCTTGACCTGGAAAACCTGGAGATCCTCATGAATTATTCTGTTGCGGGGCTAGAGTTGCCCACGCTAAAACCAACCCACAAGCTCAATAGAATATTAAGTGCAACGCTTTCACAAAAGCCTGCAACGCCTTCTGTAGACATGGATGTTCCTCCCTGGAATGCAGACTGCTTTGGCCTGGCTTACAGCCCTTTATTCGCCGAGTCGAGCACGGCAGAAAAAACTCAAATTCTGCGGCTAGCGAGCGATTCGCTGCTCAGTGAGAGCTACGCTATCGAAAAAGCTGGCGTCGGCTATATGGCAAAGATGACGCTACTTGCCAAGACCACCCAAGAGAGAATGCTCTATTCGCTGTTTAGTGCGGATGAAACGACCCACCTAGCACAGCTAATGCCCTTTGTGGCACACTTAAAGACAGCAGAAAAGACAACGGTAGAGAGCGATCCCTTTTTGCAGCTTTTGTCTTCTCTGTTGGAAACGAATGATAGAACAGCCCTGATGTTTGTTATTCAGGTAGTGCTAGAAGGCTGGGGACTTAGTCACTATCGGATGCTAAGTAAAACCTGTCGCAATCCTGATCTCAAGGCATTGTTTCGCAGTTTTTTGCAGGCAGAAGCCAGACACCACGGTGCAGGCGTCATACTATTTGACCACAAATCTTTGTCGTTGCAGAGTCAATCGTTGATTGAAGAAACGCTCGCTGCCTTTTTGCAAATGATTCAGGTGGGGCCACAGCGGTTAGTGGCTGCATTCTCTGCCGTAAAAGGTGGGCTGTCGAAGGGGCAGCGAATTCGACTGCTAAGCGAGCTAGACACTGAAGCCCATAGTGGAATGCGGCTGGAGTTGTTGCGATCGCTCATCACCCAGGTCTCCCCTACCATTGCCGAAAGCCTGGCAGCGAAAGACTTGTTTATGCCGTTGTCTCCCGCACAGTGTGCGTAGCGAAGGAGGAAACTTATGATTTCTGTAGCCAAACCTGTTCTAAAACAACCCCATCCAGATAGCAGCTCTCATCGTCAACTACTAGAGCGAAAAATTCAGCTGAACTATCGCCGCAATCAGAAGCAAGACCATACGGAGTGCCTGGATCAAGCAGCGCATCAATTTAGCTATGAGGCGTGTCGCGATCGCTACTGGCAAGGCGAAAAATTCTCTCTTTTGTACGGTACTCCCCTCTGGGACAGCGCTACGGAAGATCAGCGTCGCATTCTCAACCATCTTTACTGGGTGGCCTACTACTCGCAAATTATCTCTGCGGAGATTGCCACGATTTACTTTAACCAAACCAGTGCTGCTGGGCTGTACGCCTACGAGGGATTTCGCAGTATCTGTGACATGCTCGATCTGGAATCTTCTCAGGAGCGATCGCACATCAATGCCTTCCAAACCGTCGCCCGCCAGGTAGAAGCCGCCCTGTTCGATCGGCCACTGTTTTCCTACCCAATGCGTGGCCCCTTCACCGAAACGATGATATTCACCGATGCGAACAAACTACAGCGATGGTGGAAACAGCTACAGCTTCAGGCATTTGGCCTGTTATCTGCGGGCAATACGTTTCTGGCCTGTCAGTACTTCACCGTTCGCGGGCTGCGAACCCTAAACGGCAAGCTTGTGCAGCATCAGCTCAGTCAGTTTTGCGATGGCGACGCCCCGATTCCGAGTCAAATCTCTCACTATCACTTTATGGATGAGAGCTTTCACTTCAACAGTTCCACGTTGATTTCTCAAGATGTGATTGGTGAGCTGCCGAGGCCGACCGCGTTTGAACAAAACGTTGCAAACCTGGGAATTCGCGGCTGTCAGAAAGACCACAGTACGTTTTCGGTGGTGATCAATGGCATATTTTGGCAGGATTCGGCGCTGTATGGCACGGTGTATCGGTTGCTGCGATCGCCTATTTTTGAGATGGACGATGCCGCAGCAAAAGACATGATGCATCGCTGCTTCACTGAACCGTCTGAAGGCTTGCATCAGAGCTATCAAACTCACAAGGAGGCAATGTTGGCGTACCGCGCATACATTGCTCCGCTGGATTACGTTTGGCGTGGTAATAAGGCAATGTCGATGATGGCAAAGGCCTCTGTAGAGAAATATTTGACTGTCCAGAAATGGGCATTACCCCGTTTCTTTCGTGCTGTTCAGGAGGGCTAGAAATGTCACCTACCATTTTCAACAACCCAAACGTTGTCGCCAAAGGCTGGTACATTGTCTGTCCCAGTCACAAATTAGCCAAAAAACAGATTCAATCCTTCGACATTTGCGGTCAGCGCATCGCTGTCTTTCGCGGTGAAGATGGCCAAGTCCGCGCACTAGAAGCCTACTGCCCACACATGGGAACAGACTTAGGCATTGGCAGCGTTGTGGGCAATCAAGCCCGGTGCTTCTTTCACCACTGGTCGTTCAACGGTGCCGGACAATGCACTGATATTCCTTGCCAAAGCCATATTCCGGCGGCTGCTAGGCTACAGCCCTATGCGACAGAAGAGAAGTATGGGTTTATTTGGGTGTATCCGGACGCGATCGCGCCCAAACCCATTGCAGAATTCGACGAACTAAAAGGCAAACAAATCATTTCACAATCGGACCGTCCTCTAACGCGCAACTGTCATCACCACATCTGCATGATGAACGGTATTGACGCACAGCATTTAAACACAGTACACAAGCTATCGGTAGATATGGACCTGTCGCTAAACCAGGATGCAGCAGGCGATGTCATTGACTTTATCCTGAGCGGAGATCTGCCCAACAACAACTGGCGAAGCCGGATAGGTCGTCGATTTTTGGGGACAAGCTACACCTACTCCATGCGCTATGCTCACGGCTGCATAGGGCTACTCACCATGCTAAAAAAGAGTCGCCTGCTACCACCATTGCACATGGTATATGGATACGTGCCTTTGCCCAATGGTGGCACCAAAATTCAACCCATCTATGTCACCAAAAAGCGTAAAGGTCCCTTCGGCTGGGTCGCCAATCATTTTCTGTTACTAATGACACGTCTTTGCTATTACGCGCTACGAGGAGAGGATGGGAAAATTTACGACAACATTCAGTTTGCACCTCATAATCTACTGTCAGTCGATCAACCCCTGGTAGAGTATATGCGCTATGTGAATGGGTTAGAGCGATCGCGCTGGTCTACCGATACTGCACACACCGACACACACGCCCATGACACACACCATCAACTACACAATCACCTTCCCACGGACCAACCATTCGCCCGTCACAATTGACCAGTCCACCTCCCTTTCCACACACCTAACGCTTCAAAACTCTCCTATCCTCTTCGGCTGTCGCACGGGCATTTGCGGCACCTGCCTGGTATCCGCAACAGGCAAAATGGCACCCCCCAACGAAGAAGAACAAGAAGTCTTAGAAATGCTCGCGCCAACCTGTTCTACGGCCCGTCTCGCCTGTCAAATAAAGCCCCATGGCGACCTTGCCATAACGCCATTGAAGGAATAGCAACACCCATGGACGTCAAAGACTTTTGGTATGTAGTCGCCCTCAGTGAACAGCTGACAGACAAGAAACCCATCGCAAGAACCGTACTAGATGAGTGGCTCGTGATTTTTCGCGATGCGCAAGGAAAGCCCGTTGCCTTGCGCGATCGCTGCCTGCACCGCAACAGCCGCCTCTCACAAGGAACCCTGCAAGATGGCAACATTCAGTGCCCGTACCACGGATGGAAATACAATGCTGAAGGCAAAGTCATTGAAATACCCGCAGAAGGCGCAGCCAGAGGCCTAGCCACCTGCTCAAAAAACGCTCGTCAGGCTCTACGCTATGCAACTCGCGAGCAAGATGGCTACGTATATGTGCAGCTAGCAAACAATCCGGAAATCTCTCCGTTTCTGATGATTCACTATCAGGAACCCGGCTGGGAAACTGTTCGAGTCATCAACCGATTCAACAACAGTGTCACTAACTGCGCTGAGAACTTTATCGATATCCCTCACACAGCCTCTGTGCATCCTGGCATCTTTCGCAATGCCAAACAACAACAGCTACAGATGAGCGTAAGCCGTTCAGATGGAATCGTAACTGCAACCTACCGTCAGGAAACTGACAATCTTGGTTGGTTTGGCTGGTTCCTAAACCCCGACAAGCGAGAGATACAGCATACCGACCAATTCTTTATGCCAAACATCACCCGGGTAGAGTACAACATGGGTCTCAGGCGGCAGTGTTTTATCACCAGTCAATCCGTACCAGAAACAGAAAATTCTACATTGGTTTACACCGATGTGACCTTCAACTATGGATTTTGGAACAAGCTGGCACGTCCCTTTGTGCACTGGACAGCGCAAAAAATCATTTCGCAAGACATCGTGGCACTGAAGCTTCAGCAGGAGACTATTGAAAAGTACGGCGAACAGTTTTCCCATACGCCAGTCGATACGATTCATGTGTTTGTAGAGTCGATTCGGCAGGCGATCGCCCATGGGAAAGACCCACGTACCCTCCCAGAGAAATCCGCCGACATCACATTTTGGGTATAAGAGGCACTCACCATGACCGCATTCGACCTCCCCATACTCATCACCTTTTGGCTACTCATCGGACTTGGCCTGTTGCTTCCCGAAGGTTGGCAGCGCCTACGCCAAAAATCAGCGGCAGACTGGCTCTTGGACATTTCTGGTTTAGCCGTGCAAGGTCTTCTCATCCCAGCCCTGCAAATTGGGTTTCTCTACCAGGGGCTTAGCGCACTGGTACCGCAATGGGCCGACAGTCTTTCTCTTTCACCGGTTACTAGCTTTCTTGTTTCTACGGTACTTATAGACTATGCCTACTACTGGAACCATCGCTGGCTGCACAGCGCTGCCTGGCCCCTTCACAAGGTTCACCATACCGTCACCGAGCTAGATGTCTTGGGTTCTTCCCGGAACAGCCTGTGGAGTAGTTTCTTTATCCTTTATGTGTGGGTGCACACCCTGATGATTTATCTCCTACAAAATTCCACTGGCTATCTGTGGGGTATTAGCCTAACGGCAATGCTAGATCTATGGCGGCACAGTCAGCTTGGCCCTCGTCCCCGCAGCCTGACGTTTCGCTTACTTTCCCCCTGGCTGACACTGCCACAAGACCACGGGCTGCATCATGCTCAGCACCACCGCTGCAACTTTGGCGCAAATCTCAAAATTTGGGATAAGCTACACGGTACCTGCCAGCAAGCGACACACTATCCTCAAACGCTGGGGATAAAAACAACGCTCACCTTTTGGCAAAAACTGTTGTATCCCTTTGAAGCAAAATGACGTTACTGAGCCGACTATTAGCATTCTTTCCAGGGTTGGTGATAGGGCTGGCGATCGCATCCTTCCTATGGCTATGCACATCCACAACCTGGCTCACCCTTTTGCTCCGTTTCAGCTTACTTCTGTTTGTCCTCTACGGACTGCCTCTACTCACCTACAAACTTCACAGCCGCTTCTATAAAATCTCTGAAGGTATCAGCTACCTAAAAGGAGAACAGTATTCTCCCTGGTGGGGTGCTCATCAAATTCAGAGTATCTACATCGCATTTCCAGCACTCGAAACGGTGTTGCGGCTATTACCAGGTGCGTTCTCCGCGTGGTTACGCTTGTGGGGCGCGCAGATTGGCAAGCAGGTCTATTGGGGTTCGATAGGAGAGATTGCCGATAGAGGATTACTACGAGTCGATGATGGAGCGCTCGTTGGTCATCGAGTGGGGCTTTATGCTCACATCATTAAGCCCAAGCGAGACAATCTGTTGCTGTATGTCAAAACCATTGAGATTGGGGAAGGTGCATTTGTGGGTTCAGGTTCGTCTATTAGCCCAGGTGTTGTGCTGACATCGGGAGCATATTTAGAATCAGGTAGTAAGGTATATCCAAACAAAACAGTGACCTTGCAGAAGCACAGTCAGGAGCTAGAGAAATGCGCTTAGTGATTCGTGCATTTGGCTACTTGCTATCGCACATCGCCAGAAAGTTTGCAACTGCGTTAGAACAGCCTCAGCTAGCTCAACAGCAGGTAAAAAGAAAACTAACAGAAAGGCTAAAGCGCTGCGACTATGGTCGCCAGCATCAGATTCACAGTATAGAAGATTGGCACAAACTGCCCATCGTAAGCTATGAAGATTTGCAGCAGTGGATAGAAGATTCCTTAAATCATGACTGCTCGCTGACCCCTGAAAAGATTCTCTTTTATGAGCCTACGTCTGGGAGTAGTGGGCCGGTAAAGCGGATTCCATATACGCGATCGCTCCGCAAATCTTTCAATCACCTTTTCTGCGTGTGGGCTCACGACCTAGTCACAAACGGCCCTGCATTCTCGCGAGGAAAGCTGTATTTCTCTATTACACCTAGCTTTAGTAAAAGTGCCATAGATACTGGAACAACAGATGATGCTGACTATTTAGATCCCTGGCTACGCTGGCTGTTAAAACCTTTTTTAGTCATAGCACCAAAGACAGCCACACCAGAAGAATTTAAAGATCAGCTAGCACAGACGCTGCTGCTGGCAGAAGATTTGGAGATTATTTCTATCTGGAGTCCTAGCTTTTTGACCACGCAGCTGGACTATATTCAACAGAATCGGGAGCGGTTGTGTAAAGTGTTGAAAGGAGAAATGTGTGGGGCGCGATCGCATCTTCTCCTATCCCCAAATATCCAATGGTCAGCGCTGTGGCCCAACCTAAAACTGATCTCCTGTTGGGATAGTGCCTTGGCGGCAGATGGTGCCGATGGGCTGCGATCGCGCTTCCCAAACGTCCTCGTGCAGGGAAAAGGCCTACTTGCCACCGAAGCCACTATGACAGTGCCCCTCATCGCCGCAAAAGGCTATGTCCCTTTGCTCAACGAAGTCTATTTTGAATTTGAAGACGACGCGGGTCAGTGCCACGAACTGCACCAGCTAACAGTCGGGAAGACCTACGAAGTCATTATCTCCCAGATGGGCGGATTGTATCGCTATCGAATCGGTGATCGAGTGAAGGTAAGTCACTTTTATAAACAAACGCCCTGCCTAGAATTTCAGGGGCGTGGGAAAGACATCAGTGATATGGTCGGAGAAAAGCTCCATGCCCAATTCGTGAGTAGTGTGCTTAATCGCCTAAATTTATCTCCCGCACAATTTCAAAGCCTTGTTCCTGTACAGTCTCCCCAAAAGCACTATGCATTGTTGCTAGACAAACTCAGCACCGATGAGAGCTTGCTGGCACATCAGTTAGAAGAATATCTTTGCGAGTCTTTTCACTACCGGCAGGCGAGGCAGTTAGGCCAGTTAGCGTCTGCTAAAGTGAAAGTGTCTGCAACGGTTGCTGAGCAACTAGCAACCGAAAGAACAAGCGAGGGACAGCGTTGGGGCGATGTAAAGCATTCCAGGCTGTGCTCTAGGCACTTCAAAGATTTGGTATTTCTATCATGACAGCGCTTACGACCCGTCTTTACGATGCTTGGCGGCAAGCGGTTGTCGCTGGGGAAGTGATAAATCAGTTCGAGGCTGCTCAAGATGGCCTGAGTGGACAGTGGGCGAAGGGCGATCGCATTACCTACGGGATAAAACTTATCGCAGGCCAGTTCACATACTACGCCTGCAACCTCACCCAAAACGAAGATATTGAAGGCGCGACCGAGCAAAAGCAGGTCGGCGATACAGGTTACCTTTGCCGACTTAACAGCTACCGGGCACTGCGGCCAGGGGCGAGCAATCGTCCCATTGGCCGTCAGCAAGACCTTCCCGCCGAGGCCTCCCTATGTCGGTTTCGCTGCCAGGATAATGACCATCCCCTTAGCCTGCTTCACCGTGAGCCGTTGCTGACGGTACCGATTACGCACTTCACTTGGAAGGCCTATTACAACATTGCTCCGATAGAGGCTTCGGGACATTTTCTATGGATTCCGACCACTGCCGAGGGTGAAATGCCTCACCTGCTTCAACAGCTAACGCCAGCAATCATCGAAGACGCGCTCGGGCTGTTTGCGCAGCTATCTGACACTATTCTCTTTTTCAATGGGCCACATGCCGGGGCATCGGTTAATCACATTCATCTTCAAGCGGTTCGTCACTGGAGATCGCTACCCATAGAATCCGCCCCAGCGTTCAATTACAAAGGCTATCAGCTGCTAGCCAATTATCCCGCACAAGCAGCAGTCTTCGATCCACAGCAACAGCGAGCTGAGCTGACTGACTACATCCTGAAGCTACATCAGCTGGCTGTGCCTTTCAACTTAATCATGTTGGCAAATAGAGTGCTGGTCATTGCAAGAGAAGGCAATCATGCTGTTGTGTCAGAATTTCCAGGAGACGTGTTGGGGTCACTAGAAATGTGCGGTGCAATCACTGCTGTAGACCGCAGCGTTTTTGATACTGTCACGCCTGCCAGAATCAAAACAGCTTTTCAAAAAACGGTAGTCCCCGCTAGCGAAGTCATTGACCGATTCAGCTGACTAAAAGAATACCAGAACCCTTACGCTGATTTTCCTTTTTGGAGGCGATCGCTCTAAACATGTGGACTTATCCGCAGCAAGACTGGACGATTCGATTCAGGTTAGGTATCTTGAAGCAACACCTTGTTTTATCGATACTCCTTTCTTCAACGCAATGAAGTAGCTTCCCAGACGCCAGTAGACAATAAAAATACCTGCCTACGCTGTAATACTGCGAGTAGGTTGCTGCTGATAACACTACCGCAGCACAAAATGGGTAGTTCACGGTGCGACAGCTCATAACCAGCCGTGCTCGCCACCTCAGGTTCTGGCATTAGTTTTTTCACAATTAATATCTTTTCACCGTTTCACGTGTAGTTTCTGCACAGATTCGGTGCTTTTTCCTATTGAATATCAGGAGGTCTCAATGCCTCAGCACACGCACCCCTGCCTAGTTGCAGATAACCTCAGCTACACACTCGCGTCTGACCGGACGATATTTGCAGCCGTATCGGCCAGCATCTTTCCAGGCGATCGCATTGCTTTAATCGGCAACAACGGCGTCGGGAAATCCACCCTGCTTCAACTTTTCTCGCAGCAGCGATCGCCCACCCAGGGCACCCTCACTAGCAAAGCCTCGACCTGCTACGTTCCTCAGCTCAGTAGCTTAGCGGCCAGCATCCGGCATCAGTCTGTCCTCGACTTTTTGACGACTACGGCAAACACTTGGTGGGAAATAGAGCACACATTAAAAACAACTTTCAATACTACGCTAGACCTCGCATCATCCGTAGATTCGTTGAGCGGAGGGGAGTTGATGCAGCTCTCATTAGCGGTTGCCCTGTGGCGATCGCCCGATTTGTTATTGCTAGATGAACCCACCAATCATCTGGACTATATAGCCCAAGGGCAGCTTATTCAGGCGCTGTCTCGGGTTAAGGGTGCGCTGGTAGTTGTCTCGCACAAGCCGTCATTTTTGGACCATGCGACAGTTACCACATGGGAACTCACGTCTACTGGGCTATATGTATTTGGCGGTAGCTATTCGCTGTATCGGGAGCAGAAAAGGTTGGAGCAGGCAGCGAAAATGCGATCATATGAGACCGCTCGAAAAGAGCTCAAACGGGCTAAAGCAACAGCCCAAAGCGAACAAAAAAGAGCCGCTCAATCTAACCGAACTGGCGTCAAACATCGATTGACTAACCGGGTCGATCGAACGGCGGCAGGCAGCATGAAAAATAGGGCAGAAGCCACTGCTGGCAGGCAAAAATCCGCTCATGAGAAAGCAGTAGAAACAGCAACTCAGAAGGTGGCGGAGACAAAAGTACGAACGCTCAAGGCCATGAGTATTCAGCTAGCGGCCCGAAGCCAAAAGCAACGCACGCTGATCGATATTCGAGATGCTGATTTGTGGGTAGATGAGCGGCGGCTGTTGCAAGCTGTGCGGCTGAAGGTCAACAGTGGGGATAGGATTGCGATCGCCGGTCCAAACGGTTCGGGCAAGTCCAGCCTGGTCAAATCAATTGCTGGGACCGCAAATGCTTCAGTTCGTTTAACGGGTGGCGAACAACAGATTGCAGCGATGAAAACCGTCTATCTCGATCAGCAGTACGTGCTTGTAGATAAGTCCAAAACTATTTTGGAGAACATGCATCAGGCCAATCCTGCTATTGAGTATCAGCTACTGCGACAACAGCTCGGTCATTTTCTGTTCTTTAATGACGATGTATACAAAAGCGCGGCGGCACTGAGCGGTGGAGAACTGGCGAGATGTGCGATCGCGCTGATCACTATCTCAGAGCTAGACCTGCTCATCCTCGACGAACCGACGAACAATCTAGATATTGCCACGGTTAACCAAATAGTAGATGCGTTAAATACCTATGGAGGTGCACTTTGCGTGATTTCCCACGATCTGGATTTTCTGAGCCGTATCAATATCACCCACTCATTTCGATTGGAGCAAAACGCTCTGTCTGTAACAGACTATCTTCCCTCCGAGACATCTCTCTATCATAGTGAGCTGGTAGACCAGTAAACGCCTAAGCGTCAACCGGGTTTTGGATTAAAAATAGTCACGCTCTTAATAAAACTACGAACAAACATCACGGAAGTAGGCACGATCGCTCTGTAAATTAAAAGGTGACAATTCAAGACGTGCACTCATTCGCTTAAAAACTATGTTTTCTTTCTCCCATCAAACGTTCCGACGCTGCCTTGGTCTATCATTGGCCAGCCTAGCTGTGAGTGCGGCATGGACGCCACGGCCCGCAGCCGCCCAAACAAATAGCCCCTTTTGCCAGTCTCAAGAGATTTCCAATGACGTGGTGCAGGGCCGTAGCTACGGCGATCCACATATCAATACGTTTGACGGGTTTCACTACGGCTTTCAAACGGTCGGCGAATTCATTTTGACCCATTCAAGCGATCGCTCCTTTGAGGTGCAGACCCGCCAGGCAGGCGTCCCCAACCGCAGCAACCTTTCACTCAACACCGCTGTGGCCATGCGCGTATGCGACCAGCGCGTCGGCTTTTATGTACAAGACACACCCGATGGCAGCAACTCATCGGTATGGGTAGACGGTCAGCCTGTAGAGATTGATGATGGCTTTGCGCTGGAGAATGGCGGCGAAATCCAGCGACTGGACGATCGCAATTACACGGTTATTTGGCCCAGCGGAGACCAGGTCGCTATCAAAGAAATCACCGTCAGCGGCGCGAGATTTTTGAACATTATGCCGATGGTTAGCCGAGCGCGCATGAACCAGATGGCTGGCCTGCTCGGGAACTTTAACGGTAACCCAGATGACGACCTTACCGGTCGTGATGGCACCACCTTACCGGCTCGCTCTACCTACAGCATTGCCAGTAACACCCTCAGCCGTGCCCTACCCGCTGCCATTCCCGTTGCTGAGATAGAAACCGCATATTTTGAGCAGCTGAACAAACAGTTTGGCGACAGCTGGCGCATCAACCAGGCAGAGTCTCTGTTCGACTATCCTGCCGGTATGACGACCGCTAGCTTTACCAATCGCAATTTCCCCGAGCAGTTTTTGACGCTTAACGGGGTGAGTGACGAGGATTTGGAAGCAGCGATCGCCGAATGCGAAGCCGCAGGCGTCTCGGAAGACATGATGGACGGCTGTGTGTTTGACGTAGCCGCAACGGGTAACACTGGCTTTGCCAACGCCGCACTCAACGCGGTAGCCAACGTTGTCGTCGAACGAGCGACAGATCGTGTTATCAACGAGATTGAGCGCAATATTCCTATCCCAGGCGGATTCGGCTTGCCGTTCTAATAGCGTTGGCTGACTAGTTCACATATCAACAGAAAACAGGTTCGCTTCTATTAAGGAGTGAGCCTCTTCTGTTTGAACTCGTCAGTTGCTATCAGGTTGAGGCACTGGTGATGTTAATTTTTCTTCAAGAGGCATTACGACTTTGCAGGTGGCGTCAGTGGGACTTCGTCTTCGGTATCGAGTAGTGCTTCTGTTAAGTCTTGGCTGAGGATAGCGATCGCACTCTCACGCCATTCATGAATAACGGCTTCCAGGTTTTCCCAATTCTCAGTCATCGAAGCTGCACTTCGGTAAGCCTCCGAAACTTCTGCAACCAATGCCTGAATCTCCTCACGGTCGAAAGCCCTGATCCAATTATAAGAATTATTGGTGTTTTCTATCTCACCGTCAGATAAAAGGTCTGTAGTCTCCAAATGATTGAGAAAATTTTCGTGTGGCACAGTTTCCTCATCAGTACGTTCTTCAAACACTGCTAAATCTTGTTGGTCTTCGATAAGCAGCAAGCGAATTGCGCTGTTGACAAGCTCAGAAATTGAGCCCCCAGCAGCGTCTGCCCTTGACGTCAAAGCTTCGTGTAGAGCTGGTTCAAAGTCTATCGTGGATTGTGTAGTACGCTCACTCACAAATCATCACCATTCTAAACCAATAGTCACAAGTCCATTACTACCCATGATACACTCTCTCTATGTGTTCATAGGTAAGGTTGCAGTCCATTAGAGGCAGCTTTAAAATCATTCATAAATAGTGGCTACAATAGCAGCAAGCGAAATTTGCACCACTATGGTTTCAACTCTAACTAAACCAGAAATACCTATCACGATTACTGACCTGACCTGGCGCGAGTTCAAGGCCGCAGAGCAGCTAATTGATCGGCCTGGAATACGGCTATCTTTTCTCGATGGGGTACTGGAAATTCGGCGATCGCCTGGTGAAAAGCACGAAACTATTAAAGAGCGAATAGGAACGCTACTAGATTTTTATCTTCTTCAGACGGGTATCGACTACACTCCGACTGGCTCTATGACGCTCGAAAGTGAAGAAGGCCTGGTCAAACGCAAAGCTGATAAGTCTTACAAGCTATCGTCTGGACTGGCTCAGCCAAACTTAGCGATAGAAGTCGTCGTTACAAGTGGCGGCATCGATAAGTTAGCTGCTGATAAGCGTTTAGGAATGCCCGAAGTGTGGTTCTGGGAGAATGGCTCGCTAGCCATCTACTGTTTGAGAAGCACAGATGAATCTATCGAGTATGAACAACTTCAGTCAAGTGAGGTACTTCCCTCTCTAGATATTGCTACGCTTACGAAGTGCATCAATCTCGCTAACCACGTCGAAGCCGTCAGAACTTTTCAACAAACTATCAATTCGAACGGGTAATGCTATATATGTCATTATTAGAAACACTACAAGAAAGGCGCACTGAGATTTTACAGATCGCAGAAAAGCACGGCGCACTCAATGTTCGAGTATTCGGTTCGGTTGTACGAGAAGAAGAAACCTTAGATAGTGATATCGACTTTTTGGTTGATTATGACGCAGATAAAGTCACCCCCTGGTTTCCTGGTGGGCTGTTGATGGACTTGCAAGATTTACTAGGACGAAAGGTAGACATATTGACAGACCAAGGAATTAGTCCGCTAATTCGAGAACATGTTCTGTCAGAAGCAAGGCCGCTATGACGGCAAACAAAGACCGTATTTACTTGGATCATATTTTAGAATGCACTACGTTAATTCAGTCCTATACCAAGGATGGTAAGGACGCATTTTTGTCGAACGTGCTTGTTCGAGATGCAGTTCTGAGGAGGCTACAAACAATGGCTGAATCGACCCAACGCCTTTCTGAAGAGCTGAAGTCTAAAGCTCCAGAAGTCGACTGGCGTGCGCTGTCTGGCTTTCGCAACGTGTTGGTTCACGATTATCTAGAAGGCATTGATATTGAACGAGTCTGGACTGCTGTAGAAAACTATTTGCCAGAGCTGGAATCCGCTGTAAGTAGGCTAATAGATTTAGGCTCTGATTGAGCTCGTGCTTCTGCGGTCGCTATAATTACGATATCTACAAAGTCAAGCTGACTATCCGCGTATTCTTCCAGAATTTCATGTATTCTTGCAAAGTCTACACCCACTGTAGTGTATAGCTTAGTGGCGTTAGCAGGCAGCCGTTCTGACTCATTTGCTACGAGTCACTTTTCTCATCACGGGTTTGCTAAGTCAGATTATTTGATACGCTTTGAGTAGTTTTCGATAGATATTTCATGCCAGCTAATCGCTCTGGACTCATACGTTTTGCTGAATATTCCGCTGTTTTGGCTTCGGTAGCTGGCGCGATCGCAACCATCAAAACTCAGAAACCAGCCTACGCCGTCGCCCCGCTCTCCGTGTCAGCGGCTCTCAGCTTAGTCAGCCGCCACCAGCAATCCCAGAAAACAGACGAAGCAATCGCTGCCGCACAACAGGCCTAAGCCCTTGAGCCAAAAGTTCAGCAGGCTAATCAACGTCTAGATGTTATTGGACAGCAGGGCCTTGAGCGTCAGCAGCGATTAGACTACCTTAGCGAAGCAACCACAAGCACAGGAAGTGAGATCGCCGCACTGGCGAAAAGACTGACCACCGCTCGCATTGACATTGAGGCGCAGAAACAACAGCTAGTAGTGCTAGAAGGCGATCGCCCCCCCGATCTCTCAGGCAGCTTAGAACAGTTACAGCAGCAAACCAATACTGCACTTCAGCAACTGCGGACTGTCCTCAACGACCTTTCCAAAAGAACCGAAACGGCAATCAATCAACAGAATACCTATATAACCGAAGCCCAACAGCAGTCGAGTGCACAGCAAGCAACCATTGCTACGCAGGTCACCCAGCTAGAGACTCGTGTCAGCGGTCTATACAGTAACCTTGAAAGCTTTAAGAGAGAACTGACTGCACTAACGCTTCAGAAACAAGAACAAACAGTTGAAAAATCACCTGTAGCAGTGCCGGAAGAGGAAACCTCAGCACCCACTTTCGATCATCTCATTCCACAGCTACCGACTGAGGATAACTTCGATTTAGACATCAACTTAGGCATTGATTTTGGCACTGGCTACACCAAAGTTTGCTTTCGAGATGTGGCCCGTGATCAGTCAGAGGTGGTCACCTTTGCTGAACCCACGCAAGGCAAGCTCAATTTAGCCGCTACGCTCATGCCGACTCGGTTATCCATTCTGAAGGACGGCACTCTGCTCACTGGACTGACAGTCGAAGAATGGGAAAGTGACAACAGACCGATTCAAACGCAAATTGACTATATCAAAATGCGGCTGGCCGCTATTGACTTACGTCAACAGAACAAAGAAGAGGAATGGCGGTTGGAACAGATTCCTGAGCTAGATGATGACGATACAGTAGAGAGTCTGTGCGCCTACTATTTGAGTCGAGTGATTGCGCGATCACAGCAATGGATCAGGCAAAACAAACCTGACCTTTTCACCAACCAAACCGTTCGCTGGAGCGTCAATATTGGCGTCCCCGTAGAATACTGCGATTCTCCTGCACTCAAGCGATTTGAGAAAGTATTAGCACTTGCGTGGCTACTCAAAAGTACCGATGTAGACACCTCAGCGATCAACATCGAACAGCTCAATCAGCTCATCAAACATCTCCAACAGTGGATGGATAGCAACAAAACCATGGACGAGCTGGACTGTACCACGACCCCTGAAATCGTGGCGGCCATGTGGTCATTTATCAACTCGCGTCAGGCCCAAGAAGGCTTCTATACCTTCTTTGATATTGGCGACGGCACGCTAGACGGTGCGGCATTTATCTTCAATCGCACCGATGGCGATCGACAAGTAGACTGCTACATCGGACAGGTAGAACCGCTTGGGGTCTCAGCTTTTGTTGAAAAAACGGCCAGCGAGCTGAACCAATCGACCGATCAGGTAAGACGATCGCTAGGGACAGAAATAAAGGATGAAGACACTGCGCTCCAAGCAAAAATGCAGCAGAGTAACACCCGGAAAAAAGTACAGAAAATGGTGGCCAACGTCGTCATGAGTGGAAACGAGAAACATGGCCAAATGAGAAAGTACTCAGTCAGCCAGGACATTGGAGAGAACCTAAAAGTATTTGTGGGCGGCGGGGGAAGCAACACCGCCTTTTTCCCACAAACTATCCACGCGACCCACGACGACTTTCAGCAAAGCAGTGCCGATATTCCACCCTACGAAATTAAGCAGATTCCTACACCCACCGACCTCTCTATCAATGGGCTAGACAAAAAGGACTTCAATCGATTTGCGATCGCCTATGGTCTTTGTATCCCCGAAGGAGAAGGGCCCTCCATCCGACTCCCTAGCCAGTTTGACAAGGTAGAATCGGGTGCAGAGACTTCTAACCACAGACCTGATAAATACGAAGATGGCAAAGATTTAATGTAACCACCCAACGGTCACGTCCCAAAAATCACTCAAACCCATGGTTCAATTATCTCAACCTGCCACCTCTGACTGGAATCCCGAACAGCCCGGACAAGACGTACGAATGAAAGCCAACCCTGGCAGACGGGGGAAAACGACGGGAAAGATTCAGCGAGCAGGCACCCGAACCCTAGTTCAAGTGCAGTTTGGCCCTGCCGAAAAAATCTACAAACCCAAAAATCTTTTAGAACTCTGCGGTGATGACGAAAGCATCGAAGGATTGCTACGTCAGGGCAGATTTGGCGGCCCTGACGACCTGCGCCGCATTCTCACCTTTGAAAAAATCAAAGGCCAGCTGACCAACGTTTTCTACAGCATGGAGTCTAGCCAAACGGACTTCTATACTCACCAGTTTAAACCTGTGCTCAAGTTTCTCGACTCTCCCGTCGGTCGTATCCTGATTGCGGATGAAGTGGGCTTGGGGAAAACCATTGAGGCAATGTACATCTGGAAAGAGCTGCAAACCCGCGCCGATGCCAGACGGCTGCTGATTGTATGCCCGGCCATGCTCCGCCAAAAGTGGAAAGATGACCTCGCCCAGCGATTTAATATTTTTGCCGAAATCGTTGATGCTAAAGACCTGCTCAGCCGTACCAAGCTCTGCCTAGAAAACCAGCGAAACCAGTCCTTTGCCTGTATCGCTAGCCTAGAAGGGCTGCGCCCCAACAAAAACTGGGAAGACGCTGGCGCAAAGAATGCCCGCGCCGAATTCGCTCGCCTGCTAGATGCCAACCCCGCTAGCAACGACTTCGGTCTCTTTGACCTAGCTATTTTCGACGAAGCCCACTACCTCCGAAATGCTACCACCGCCAGCAACCGCATCGGCCAGCTGATTCGAGACGCTTCTCGTCACCTCATCCTACTCACCGCCACCCCGGTTCAAATCGATAGCTCGAACCTGTATCAGCTCCTGCGGCTTATTAGCCCAGATGATTTCTTCAATGAAGATATTTTCAACAATATGCTCACTGCAAATCAGCCTGTGGTGAATGCATTGCGGTATCTATGGGCCAGTCCACCCGAAGCTGACAAGGCGAAAGTAGCGGTTAATCAGGCCCTGAAGTCGAACTACTTTAAAGACAGCTATTTGCTGGAGCAGGTTAAGGTGGCGTTGGCACCCTCTCGGAAGTTGGAAGAATGCGATCGCGTAGAAATCGGCTACAAACTCGAAAAAACCTCCCTTCTCGG
This sequence comes from Cyanobacteria bacterium J06581_3, assembly GCA_038531675.1. Taxonomy (GTDB): domain Bacteria; phylum Cyanobacteriota; class Cyanobacteriia; order Phormidesmidales; family Phormidesmidaceae; genus Phormidesmis. The sequence goes on along the minus strand of JBCBBK010000001.1, from coordinate 427,566 downwards.
CCAATACATCACCCGCAGCCGAAAACGAGATGTCCTGCCCAACCGGGTAAAACGTGCGCCCCAAACACTCGAAGTCACGTTCTCACCCTTAGAACGTAAATTTTACGACGAGGTCACCGAGCAAATCCGCGAACAAACCAAAGGGAAAAAAGGCGTCCCCTTGCTGAGTCTTATTTCTCGGCAACGACAGATGGCCAGCTGCATGGTAGCTGCCCTAGAAACATGGCGCGCCGATAACAGCTTAAAAGGATTAATCGAAGAGTCGCTATGGGAAGATCTCGGTGTTGCGGCCCAACTCCGAAAACCCTCTGACGCCTCTGAGGTGGCGACATCGCCTCTCACCTTAAATCGCATCAGCATCAAAGATCTCGAAAACGAAGATAGCAAATACAACGAACTCAGAGCGTTTTTGCACAGAGAGCTCAGCCAGAATAGCGCTGAGAAGTTTGTTATATTTGCCTATTTTAGAGGGACATTAAAATACCTAGCGCGACGGCTAACAGCAGAAGGTATCTCTACAGGCCTGATTATGGGTGATATGGGCGATCTTAAATGGGACATCGTTCAGAACTTTCGACGGGAAGAGGGCCCCTCAGTGCTGCTGTCTTCTGAGGTCGGCAGTGAGGGCATCGACCTACAGCACTGCCGCTTCTTAGTAAATTATGACCTGCCTTGGAACCCCATGCGGGTAGAGCAGCGCATCGGTCGCTTGGACAGATTAAATCAAAAGGCCGACCGGATTTCGATCGTGAACTTTAGCCTCAAAGACACAGTAGAAGCCGAAATATTAGCTCGGCTTTATCAGCGAATTCGGATTTTTGAAGAGAGCGTTGGTGACATTGAAGGTATCTTAGGCGAGATGACCGAACAGCTAATGGTCGACCTCTTTGCCGAGAGCTTGACACCTGAAGAAGAGCAGCAAAGAATTGAACAAACTGTCATCGCGTTAGAAAATAAGCGCGTTCTGCAAGATGACTTAGAGAAAGAAGCCATCAACATGCTGGCCTTTTCTGACCACATTTTGGAAGCGATCAAAGAGAGTAAAACCCAAGGTAGATGGCTACAGCCTGATGAGATGTATGCCTTTGTGCATGACTGCTTTAATCGGTACTATCCAGGCACTGTGATTGAGCCCCAAGCCAACAATGGAAACCACACCACACTATTCAACATTTCTCTTTCTGAGAAAGCCAAGGTTGATTTGCAGTTTTTCATCTCTCAAAATCGCTGTGCCACACCAACTCAATTGCACAAGTCGAGTGCACCCGTCGTTTGTTTTTTTGACCCCAAAGTCAAAGGCAGCATGGGTAAGCGCAATGAGCTGTTAGACCCGACTCATCCTTTGATTTTGTGGATACGCGATCGCTACGCCACCGCCGCCCAAAAGCTTCATCCCGTCTCCGCTATCCGCACAACCCCTGCCCAAAGTGACCTCTCCACAGGACTCTACGCCTACGCTGTCCACCTTTGGACCTTTGAAGGGCTCAAAACCGAAAGCCAAATCGCCTACAAACTCATCCACACAGGAAACGGTCAACTTCTAGACGACCAAACCTCTGAAGCCGTCCTCGCTAACCTAATGCAACACGGCAAAGTCAAACTTAACGCCGACAACTTCATCGCAGATGTAGACAATCTGCTTCAGCACCAAAGAGTCTGTAGCCAAACCATCGAAGTCGCCTTTGAAGAAGCGGTTGCCGAATTCGACATTGAAAACGACAACCGCTGCAACGTGCAAGAAAAAAGCGCCCGAGCCTTTGCCGAACGCAAGCAAAAAGAGTTAAACGCTCGCATAGAGAGGTTTCGGCAGTCAGGGAAAACAAAAATCATCCCCGCCATAGAAGGTCAGTTAAACAAAGTCACTCGCGAGCTAGACGTAAAGCTCATCAGCATTCAGCAAAAGCGAGACGGCGTTAGCTTTGAGCAGAAGCCACTAGCCTCAGGCGTTATCTTTGTCGAAGGCTGAATTAGGAGCAGGGAGTGTCAGTGTGTGGGTAACCGACCCATTAGAACCTGCCAGAACGACTCCAAAGACATCTCTATCGTTGAGGCGATAAAAATAAGTGAAACGGAATCAACTGGGCATTTCTCGGGAAAGATTTTGAGAAGAAGATCTGTCTCAGCCTACAGGCGGTTCTATACGCTTTCTCAAGCCATTCGGGAGAAACCACTCGAGCTAGGCTCGGAGTCTCTTCTAAATACTCTTGAACATTGACTCGTTCCCTTTGAATTGTTTTCGCCCAGCTTCGAAATCGCTTCTCCGGCTGATACTCCCACTTCAGCAAGTGGTGCATAATCAGCCGAATAGAACTGATGAGGCGATCGCGCTCCCGCTTCCCCAAATCACCCACCTCATCAATCAAATTCTCCAAATCCAGCTCATCAAATCTTCCCTGCCTTAGCAGCTCAATCGTCCGCTATGACCACAAAACAATATCGCGCTCGTATAGCTCGGCTAAATCGATCGGAGAAAGTTTTGCGGTCATAGCGTCTTACCTACTTTTGAGTGCGTCAGCACAACGAAAACTGACTTAACCAGCGGCTACTGCCTCCTTCTCAATCTTCTCTTCTTCTTCCTTCGGCAGCATCCTACCTTCATCTTCAAAGCCTTTGATTTCGTTGAAGTTCAGATAGCGATACACCTCATTCTCAGCAGGCTTGATCTTGCTAGCCACAACTTCCAGGTATTCATTCACATCGGGAATGCGACCTAGCAACGCGCAGGCTGCCGCGAGTTCAGCAGAGCCTAGATATACCTGAGCGCCCTTACCCATTCTGTTGTTGAAGTTTCGGGTAGAGGTGGAAAAGACTGTTGCATTGTCCTCCACGCGGGCCTGGTTGCCCATGCAGAGCGAGCAGCCGGGCATTTCGGTGCGAGCGCCTGCGGCTGCAAAGGTGCCATAGTAGCCTTCTTCGCGCAGCTGCTTTTCGTCCATGCGGGTCGGTGGGCAAACCCACAGGCGGCCTTTTACCACGCCTTCGTTTTCTAGCACTTTGGCGGCGGCGCGGTAGTGGCCAATGTTAGTCATACAGGAGCCGATGAAGACTTCATCGATTTTGGCACCGACGCAGTCTGAAAGTGTCTTCACGTTGTCGGGGTCGTTGGGAGCCGCGAGTACGGGCTCTTTCAGTTCGTTTAGGTCAATTTCGATGATTTCTGCATATTCCGCGTCTTCATCTGCGCTCATCAAGGTCGGATTCTCCAGCCACTTCTCCATTTCGGCGATGCGGCGGGCCAGCGTTCTCTCGTCATGGTAGCCACGGGCAATCATGTTCTTCATCAGAGCGACGTTAGAGCGCAGATACTCGGCTGTTGTTTCTTCGCTGAGCTTGATGGTGCAGCCGCCGCAGGAACGCTCAGCAGAGGCATCTGTGAGTTCAAAGGCCTGTTCTAGTTTCAGGTCAGGCAAACCTTCCATCTCCAGAATGCGGCCAGAGAATACATTCTTTTTGTTCTCTTTTTCTACGGTCAGTAAGCCTCTTTTTATCGCTTCTAACGGAATCGCATTTACCACGTCACGTAGGGTAATGCCGGGCTGTAGTTCTCCTTTGAAGCGAACAAGAACAGATTCGGGCATGTCGAGCGGCATGGCACCAATGGCTGCTGCAAATGCAACCAGGCCGGAGCCTGCGGGGAAGGAGATGCCGAGGGGGAAGCGGGTGTGAGAGTCGCCGCCGGTTCCAACAGTATCAGGCAACAGCATTCTGTTCATCCAGGAGTGGATGATGCCGTCACCGGGCTCTAGCGCAACGCCGCCGCGCGAGGCGAAGAAATCGGGCAGTGTGGCGTGGGTTTGTACGTCTACGGGTTTGGGGTAGGCGGCGGTGTGGCAGAAGGTTTGTAGCACGAGTCCGGCGCTAAAGCCGAGGCAGGCGAGTTCCTTCATTTCGTCGCGGGTCATAGGGCCGGTGGTGTCTTGTGAGCCCACGGTGGTCATCAGGGGTTCGCAAGAGGTGCCAGGGGCGTACGCCAGGAAGGCCGCAGGCTTTGCCGACCATCTTTTGGGCGAGGGTGAAGCCTTTGCCGGTGTCGGTGGGGGCGCTGGGGCGAACGAATATTTCGGAAGGGGGCAGGTCTAGGGCGGCGCGGGTTTTGTCGGTAAGGGCGCGACCAATGATGAGCGGGATGCGGCCACCTGCGCGGACTTCGTCGAGGATGGTTTCGGGGGTGAGGGTGAAGGTGGAGATCACCTCGCCTGTTTCATTGGTGATTTCTCCTTTGTAAGGGTGGATGGTGATGACGTCGCCAGTGTTCATTTTGCTGACGTCGCACTCAATGGGCAGCGCGCCGGAGTCTTCGGCAGTGTTGAAGAAGATGGGCGCGATCGCATTACCCAAAATCACTCCGCCTGTGCGCTTATTCGGCACGAAGGGAATATCCGCCCCAATATGCCAAATCACCGAGTTCATCGCCGACTTACGCGACGAGCCGGTGCCTACCACATCGCCAACATAGGCAACCGGATGCCCTTTCTGTTTCAGCTCGGCCAGGGTTCCTAGTGGGTCATCCATCTTCGATTCCAGCATTACCTGAGCATGCAATGGAATATCTGGCCGGGTCGTTGCATGGGGTGCAGGCGACAGGTCATCGGTGTTGGTTTCGCCAGGTACGTTAAATACGGTGACGGTAATCGTCTCAGGGACTTTGGGTTTGCTGGTAAACCATTCCGCTTCCGCCCAGGCATCTACGACTTGCTTCGCAAACGAATTGCTAGCAGATAGTTCAATGACGTCGTTGAACGCATCGTATATAAGGAGAGTTTTCTTCAGCGCATCTGCGGCGAGCTGGGCAATTTCTTTGCGCTCGTCTTTCAGCAGTTCAATGAGTGAGGCCACATTGTAGCCGCCGAGCATAGTCCCGAGGAGGTGTACGGCTTTTTTGGGAGACAGCAGCGGGCTAGTGGTTTCGCCTTTGGCGATCGCAGTCAGGAAGGAAGCTTTAACATAGCTGGCCGGATCTACGCCGGGTGGGATGCGATCGCACAGCAGCGTCATCAAAAAAACCTCCTCCCCAGCCGGAGGGGCCTTGAGCAAATCACAAAGTGCAGCAGTTTGCTCAGCATCTAACGGCAGTGGAGGCACGTTCAAAGCAGCACGCTGTTCTACATGTTTGCGATAAGACTCAAGCATTTAGGTCACTCTCTAGAAACGGACAAATCTTGTGGATAGCTCTTTCAGTTATCCAGTCTACCGAATTTAAGGATGCCTCAAGTATCGCAGCTGACCAAATCCCATTAATTTATCAGCCCAAATGCCGCAGGCTAGTTACTTTCAGCCGCTTTAGCGTCTGCTGTAAACAAGTGAACATCTCGCTGAGGAAACGGAATCGCAATGCCCTCTGCGTCCAAGCGCTTTTTAATATTTTCCTGAACCGAAAAACGAACGACACCGTAGTCTGCGCTCAGTACCCATGGGCGCACCGCAAAATCTAGGCTACTTTCTCCCATTTCTAATAGGCCAATCGTCGGCTCTGGGTCCGCCAGAATACGCTCATCCTGACTAATGACCTCACCCAAAATAGCCTTCACCCGGTCAATATCCGCCGAGTAGTCTACCGAGACAACCAGATCTATGCGCCTTTGCCCCAGGGCAGTGTAGTTCACCAGGCTGTTTTCAGTGAGCTGCGAGTTCGGCACAATCACCTTACGGTTATCGCCAGTGACCAGGGCAGTAGTAAATAGCTGAATATCGGCGACGCTGCCAACATGGCCACCCGCTTCTATCACGTCACCCACATGAAATGGCTGGAAGATGACGATCAAAATACCTGCCGCAAAGTTTGAGAGCGAGCCCTGTAGGGCCAGGCCAATCGCCAGACCAGCCGCACCCAATATCGCCACCAGCGAGGTTGTTTCGATGCCAACCTGGCTAAGCGCGGCCAGAATTACAAATGCCATCAACCCGTAGAACAGGAGATTGCTGGCAAATACGATTAGAGTCGGCTCTACCTGCGCTCTGGTAAGGGCTTTTTTTAGCAGACGCTTGGCGATGCCGGTGAGCAGTCTGCCGCCGATGAGAATAGCGATCGCCACCCCAACTCGACCCAAAAAATTCAGCAGCACAGGCTGCGCCTGCCCCCACATCTCTGCCCAACTCTCAGCACTCATACGTTCCACTCAGTATTTCTACGCCTTTTACAGGCCTCGTAGAAAGTAGCATAGCCGTGGTCATTCGGGGAACCGTGGGACTTTTCAGGCCTATTGTGTATGAAGTGTTAGTTAAGAGCACTTTTTTGGGATTCATGTAGACAATCCTCTGTGATACCGAAATTTGTTGATACGTTTGGAGCGCCCCATGGCCCCACCCTCGTTTCCTTCCTCGGCTGCCCACTCTAAAACGTCTAAAACGCTGCCATCCTTACAAAGGCTACGGACCTATTTGCATCTAGTCCCCGTATTTGGCACGGTCCTTTCTCTTTGGACTTTATACGGAGAAGAAGCCCCTGTCGTTGAAGATACCTCTACCGATGCCTACCAGCGGCGGGCAGCCAGTCGGCTATCGGTGGTGCTGGGACTGGGCGTTATTAGCGCGATCGCGCTCCTAGGTATTGGCGCCAGCTCTCAAGCCTCTCAATCCGCCAGCCTCCGCTTCCTCATTAGTAGTAGCTTCGTCGGCTCCGGCTACTTTCTACTGAGTCTGGGACTGATGTACCGAGTCGCCACCAATCGATCGATTCGGATTCCTGGCCTTAGCAACCTCAGCCGTCGGCTGCCCTAGCTAACAACGACCGTACCTAGCCCAGCCCGTCCGACCAGTTAATTTTTATTCCACAGCTGCCACACTCTTCACAAACAATGCTCCCAACATCTGATAAAACAAAACTGATGATGGTTGACGCCACATGACGAGTGTGTTCTGACCGTTCTGCTACTGCTTTCCCTTCGTCCTTGGTTTACGCGTCGCCCACACGTCCCGGATTCATCCATGTCATCTCTTAATTCTGTGCCTAGAAAATCCTTTCCCCCCAGAGGCCCCCAACCGGCCAGAAAGAAAAAGCGATTACCTCGCTGGGTTGGTGTGAGCGTTTTGCTAGGTGGCATTACCAGCATTTCGATGGCGGCAGGTGCGCTACTGGCGGTGTCTCTTGGCACAACGCCTCTGCTTCAAAGCACACTGACTGCAGAAGAAGCAGCGGTTTTCTCTTCAGACGAGCCAATCGCCACCGCGAACAGCCTACAGCTGCCTAGCCTGACTCGTCCGGTCAACATTCTGCTTCTGGGCGTAAAGGTCACCAGCTCTGACGTACACGACTATGACGCCATTTACGAAGATGGTTACGACGCGCTGGTCAATTCTTTTGAGGGCCTTTCCGATACGATGCTGCTGCTGCGGTTTGACCCGCGCGATCAGCAAGTAACGGTGGTTTCTGTCCCTCGCGACACGCGCACGAATGTAGATGGGTTAGTCACCAAAATTAACGAGGCAAACCGCGAAGGGGGCCCTGCACTGAGCGCTCAGGCTGTCAGCGAGCTGATGGGCGGCGTTCCTATTGACCGCTACATGCGTATTAACGTACAGGGCGTAGAAAAGCTGATTGATGCCCTGGGCGGCATCAAGGTCAACGTGCCCAAAGACATGAAGTATCAGGATGATTCTCAGCACCTGTATATCAACCTGAAAGCCGGTGAACAGCGACTCGATGGCGACAAGGCCATGCAGTTTTTGCGCTTTCGCTACGACGATAACGGTGACATTGGCCGGGTACAGCGGCAGCAGCAGTTCATGCGGGCACTCACCGAGCAGGCCCTAAACCCCACGACGATTTCTCGCCTGCCGAAGATTCTTTCGGTGATTCAGTCCCATGTGGATACCAACCTGTCAGTAGAAGAGCTGGTGGCCCTGGTGGGCTATAGCTCGCAGCGCGATCGCTCCGACGTGCAGATGCTGATGCTACCCGGCGAATTTAGTAACTACGACGATTACGAGCTGAGCTACTGGATTCCTGACTATTCCGAAATTGACGCCATTAGCGCGGATTACTTTGACATTGCCAACGGCAGCTACCGGGTTTCTGAAGAGACAGATCCGTCTTACTTGCGGGTGGCAATTCAGGACAGCACTTACGACGATGTAGCCGTGCAATCGCTCATTAATACGCTGTACGACACAGGCTATTACAACGTGTTTGTGGACCGCACGTTGCGCGATCCTCTGCGGGAAACGCGAATTGTGGCCCAGCGAGGCGATTTAGACAGCGCCGAGTCGATTCAGCGGTTCCTTGGAATTGGCGAAGTTCGTGTCGAAAGTACTGGTAGCCTAGAGTCAGACATTACCATTCAGCTGGGCGAAGACTGGCTGTATGAGCATGGCGAAGAACTTTAGATAACGCACTCTAGATAGTGCTGGGACAACGCTATGATCCAGCCGCCGCTAGCCGCCTCAGAGGCCTATCAGATCAAAATTACGCTGGTAGATAGTGCGCCTGATGTGTGGCGGCAAGTCGTGGTTCCAGCGGAGATAGTGCTAAGTGAGCTGCACCAGGTGATTCAGCTGGCTGTAGGGTGGGAGAATTTGCATCCCTATGCTTTTCAGGTGGGGCTGGGCGCGGATAAGGTGCTACATGCGCCTGAGCAAAGGTTGAGTGAAGTGCTAATGCAAGATCAGCCGATGTACTACACCTACGATTTTGAAAGTGGCTGGCTGCACAGAATAGAGCTAGAAGCGCTAGATGTGTCGGCACTGGCTGAGGGTACAGGTGGTTCGCCAGAGAATTTACCGACCTGTATCGCCGGAGAATCAGCCTGTCCACCTGAGGGAATTTGTGGCGTGTGGGGCTTCGAGGAAATGCTGCTGACTATCGAAGATCCAGAGGATCCAAATTATCTGGATATGCTCGACAAGTACGGTTCGTTTGACCCGTTAGCGTTTAGCCTGGCTGAGGCCAATCGTCGGTTGGGTTGTGCCTGAGATCTTTGGCTGGGTTGTGACTTCGACTCCGCTCAGCCAGCGGTCAGTGATCGGCACCCGAGGGGTGAGCGTAGCCGAATCCCCGACTCCGCTCAGCCAGCGGTCAGTGATCGCTACCCAAACCCTGAGCGGAGTCGTAGGCCTCTGGTCTTCTCGTAGAGTACGGGTGGCTGGAATGTGCCTGATATACCAGCCCAACAATGCCAATGCCGGATAAGGCCGCGATCGCACCCCAAGCAATCACCAGCCCAATCACCTCACTTACAAACAAATGGCTCACCGCTCGCAGGCTGCCGCCAATCAGCCAGCCAAAGGCGATCGCCACCGCCCAAATTCCACTGCTTAGCGGCACCCATCGCCACGCTCGTACCACCTGCTTCCGCATGGCCAGCCACTGCGCTGTCCCTAGCACCGTTCCCACATAGGCCCCATACAGCAAGCCCAGCAGCACCCGAACAAATAGATGAGGCGTTCCCGGTGCCATCCATCCCAACGCCCCAATATGAAACAGCGTTAGTGCGCCCCATCCCAGCACCGTCGCCACCAGCCAACGATGGGGCTTGGGTAAGTGCGATCGCAGCATCCACCACTGCGCCCCACCAACCAACAGCCCGCCGATCACCCCTTCCACTCGCGAAAGGTCACTCCGCTCACCCACTTCTACAAACAACAGGCTGCACCCAAACGCCAGCCAGGTCAGCCCCGTCCAGCCGAGCCAGAGTGTTAGCCCTTCCACCAGCGGCACCGCTTTCAGGCCCCACAGTTTGGAGACCATCATCCAGCGATGCGTCATCCGGTCGACAAAAGGGTCAGAGAAATTAGAAAAAGACATTAAACCAGTTCCTCAGATAAGAGCTGGCGGAAGTTCTGGCGACGTTTTTGAGGCGATTCTGGGGTGAAATAGCTCCACAGCGTATCCCAATAGAAAAACGAAACCCCCGAAAAATGATGATCGCGGCTGCTAATCACCTGCGCTTTAATTTGCTCAAAGGAAATGGGGCGTCGCCAGGTGCCCGTCAAAATGCCAATGCTCACCGGAATTTTGTCCATCGCCCCCTGGAGCGTATTTTTGGCCAACTCACCGTTGAACCTATCCAGCTCTTCCCGATACACCTGCACCACCAGCTCGTCTAGCCAATCATTCTCCAGCCAGGTCCGCCAGTCTTGCAAATGGAACCGATAGGCAAATTTGGCAGGATTCGGCGACACCGAAAAAATGCAGGTGGGGCAGGTCGCTTTCACGCGGCTGTGCAGCACGCCTACAAATACAGTCAGCTTGTCGGCTCGCCACTGTATCCACTCCTCGTCAGCCTCATCGTTCGGTGGCTTACGCCCTTCATGCTCTGCCTGATACAGCCTTACGGTGTACTCGTCATAGCCAAACTCTACTGGCAGGCTGAAGTGATCGTCCAGCTGAATGCCGTCTACGTCATACCGGCTCACCACCTCTTCTACCAGGTCGCCAATCAGGCGTTGCACCTCAGGGTGCAGCGGGTTCAGCCAGCCCAGCGCATTGGGTGCACCGCTGCTCAGCAGCCTACTGACAAAGCCGCTTGTCGCCTCTTCGCCCGTGGTCAGTGCCGATTCGTCTAGGCGGCGCGTACCGTTTAGCCGACTGGTCAGCCAGTCGGGGTGCTGCCGGGCCAGCCGTGAATGTAGCGGTACCATGAAACCGTATTCAAACCACGGGATGACACGCATCTGCTTTTGGTGACCGACCCTGGCCATTTCGCTGAGCGGGTCTTCGGTGGGATGCATCAGGGCCATGAGGGGCGCGATCGCATGTCCTGTCATCTGCTTGAGCACGTCACTGCGATAAAAAGTCTTGCCCCGGTTCCACACCACCGGATACACCGTATTAAATTGCATATCGCTGAGCTGACCGATGGCACGAGAAATGCCCCAAGGTGAGAACATAACGCTGCTGGCCACGTTGGTAATCCAGACCCCGCGAATTTCACTTTCGGGTCGCCGTAGTCTGTTGGTGTGCGGCTGCGACAGGGCAGGCGCTGTGTCCAGGCGGGTCTCAATTTGTGCTGAATCGATCTGTGCTGAATCAATCCGTACCGGCCCAGGAAATGTTGACTCAGGCGCGCGATCGCCAGGATTGAGTAATAAAAGACTGAGTACAATGGCCGCGACCGGAACCAGGCCAACCTGCACCGAATGATGAAACCAGCGCAAGCTAAGTCGCCGCAGAAAAGAGATAAGCGATCGCATATCATCTGGTAAAAGTAAGTAACGGCCAGGCTCTAGATTTCCCGAATGCTGTGGGCAGATTGAGCCCACCTGATCCTAGGAAACAATTTTATTTTGTCTGGAGTATTTTAGCCATGGCCAGTCCCGATTGATAAGCTGCGGCAATTGGACTATCCGCGACTGAGCGGCTAGATACCTGACCATTACTGGGTTCACCTGATACGGGCTTACACCAATCACCGCCACAGACCAAAGAGGGGCAGAGTGACAGCACAGCTTGCGGATACGGCTCACGAATGAAGGCATAGCGCCAGCGATGAATTTGAAACCAGTTGGGCTGGGCAATCCAGTCGCCAAACTTACGGGCGTTGGCGCGTAGCAGCACAGAGGCAGCTGGCTGCAGGTCACCCACGTTCAGATATTTCATAGCAAAGCCGGGTTTGCTATGTATCACCACCGTGGTTTCAGACGGATTCTCTCGCTTGCTGCTATCTAGGCCAATCCAGCGTGTAGAGGTGCCGACAACGTCCGTAATTCGCCAGCCATTTGGATCTTCGTTGTTGGGATGCGAGTCATAGCCAGCGAGCACGGTCAGGCAAGGTTCGTATGTAACCGCCTTTAAGGGCACTAGGGCATCGAGGTCGAAGGGAATTTCTTCCGGGCGAACAGTCGCCAGGCTGCTGTTGAGGAGCTCAGCGATTTGCGGGGCTGGAATAGCGATCGCACATCGCCTGGCCATCACTACTTTGCCGCCCTCGCACTCCAGTCGCCAGCCTCGGTCATTAGGCTGTCCATAGGGGGTTAGGCTAGTTACTTTATATTCGCTCAGCAGCGTTTCTTCAGGAACTAGCCCCTGAGCCAAATACTTGGCGATCGCGCTCATTCCACTACTGGCAATATAGACTGGCTGCGGCTGTGGAACTTTTTTTATCTCACCATCGGCAACCAGGTTGTAGGCATTTGCCTGCCACGGCTTTAGGACGCCCTCACTCAATAGCTCTTGGGTTAGCGGGGCGATCGCCGCTTCATCTTCCCAGTAGCGTAGGCCATGATCCACCCGCACTAAGCCCGTCACCCGCCGAGTCGCCATGCGCCCCCCCAGCCCCCGCGACTTATCCAGCACACATACCTGATAGCCCGCCGCCCTTAGCTGCCGTGCACAAGTCAATCCGCTCAGGCCCGCTCCAACAATAGCGATGTCCCACATAGTGCACGGCCTCCTTTTACCCTACATACTAAGATGTATTAGATAGAATGCCAGCAATTCTTAGTATGGACGGTAACGCGCATCCAAAAGTCTATTCCACGACGCCACCTTTTTGCAGAGAATCCGTCAGCTGTTCCCAGAAAAAGCCCACCGTAGTAGCCACCTGAGAAAGCAAAAATAAACTCGATACGCTCAGCGCTGAGCGAATGCGCTCCTTTTTTAGTGGATAGGTCAGTAAGTCAAGATAAAATTTCAGCGGCTCCACTTTAATCGACTGGTCCGTTCGCTCGGCGCGGACCTGATGAAAGCAAAATGCGCCGCGACCATAGCCAAAATGCTGCTGCCAAAAAGACTTGAGAGACAGTGCATGGGCATGTTGAATGGTCGCCGCAGGGGCGTAATGCATGGGATAGCCCGCCTGCTGCCAGCAATCACACAGGTTGCGATCTTCTGCGGCAGCAAGCGGGAAAGAAATATCGAATCCACCGATGTCAAGGAAGTGCTGCCTCGACATGGCAATATTGTTCGAGGCAAAGAAGATACCCTGACTCGCAGAGCTGTAGTAGCTATAAAGATAGTCAATTAAGGCTTGTGAAGCTGAAGAATAAACGTTGCCAGGCAGAGCGTTTAAAGTTCGTCCACCAACCATCGCATCAGGCCGAGCTTGCAACGCCATCGTAAGCTGCCGCAGCCAATCAGCCGTTGGCATGCAGTCATCGTCAGTAAACGCGATGTAGTCTCCTTTTGCCTGCCGAGCGCCTGTGTTCCTGGCTGCGGCTGGTCCTGCATTCTTCTGCCTTAGCAGTGTGATGTTCGTTTCCGATTGAAACGGTTTAACGGTAGTGTCTAACGGTGTCTGGCTACCGTCATCAACAACAACAACTTCGTAACACTCCTGAGGATAGTCTAGCTGCGTCAGGGCATGCAAACAGCTAGCTAACTGGCTAGGCCTGTTGTAGGTGGGAACGACGATAGAGAAAAAAGGTAGCATGATAGTTGAAAGACTCAGATTGCTTTATGCAGATATAGAAAGCTTTGAACCAGAAAGCTTTGAACCAGAGAGCTTTGACCCGCGCGGTCAGTAAGGCGACAGCATTACGCTTCACTCGTCTCAAACTGCATTTGGTGATATTTCCAGAGCGCGCCTTTGCGTTGCAATAGCGTCTGATAGCTACCTTGTTCTACAATGCGCCCCGCTTCAAGCACAACAACTTTGTCGGCACTGATAATGGTGGACAGCCGGTGAGCAATGACAATCACTGTCCGCCCTTGTGACAATATTTCCAGTGATTCTTGAATCAGGTTTTCCGTAATAGAATCCAAAGCGCTGGTTGCTTCGTCTAGGATAAGAATTTCAGGATTTCGCAGCAGGGCACGGGCGATCGCAATTCTTTGGCGCTGGCCACCCGATAGTCGTACACCGCGCTCACCGAGTGCTGTATCAAATCCCTGTGGCAGTTCCAGTACAAAATCCAGCGCATTCGCCATTCTGGCGGCTTCGTAGATTGCCTGATCGCTCACCTCATGTGCTGCCTTACCATGGCTATCCATGCTAAAGCTCACGCCATATGCAATATTTTCTCGCACGGAAGTATCGAAAATGAACGTGTCTTGGCTAACGATAGCCGTACGCTGGCGGAGGGATTTGATTTTGAGCGATCGCAAGTCGAGCCCGTCCACCAAAATCCGACCTTGCGTGGGATCGTAAAATCTTGGAATCAAATCAGCTAAAGTTGTCTTTCCTGCTCCCGAAGAGCCTACCAAAGCAGTCGTTTTGCCGCATTGAATCGATAGCGTAATATCCTGTAGCACAGGGGCATCTGGCCGGTAAGAAAAGTCAACCGACTCAAAGTCAATGGAGCGCTGTAAACCGGTAAATGTGTGTGAGCCATCAATAAGATACGGCTTGTCGTCACGCCGAAGCAGCGTGGTGACGGTATCTATAGAGCCTTGGGTGGCCACAAAGCTAACGAGCGTCCCATTTAGCGCCGAAATAATGGGTGTGGCCCGAATCAGCACAAACAAAAATGTTAGCAGCTCTGCGGCGGTGAGCTGTCCGGTCGAAATCAACAATCCATAAGAAACCACCACCATTCCTACGAGGAGCGTTGCGCCCGCACCTTCAACAATCGGCTGGACCAGTTCCGAGAGCCTAATAACAGTCATCTGGGTGGTGTAGACATCTTCGGTCGATCGGTAGTAGCGTTGAGTCTCCATCTCCTGTGTACAGGAAGCATGCACAGTTCTGATGCCGTTGATAAAAGACAGCGCGCTAGAGGTAAAAACTTTATTTGCTTTTGGCACAGCAAAGCTGGCTTTTCTAACGCGCCCCGTCAGCACGGTTAGCCCAACAGACAATAGCCCAAGCACCACCACGGACGTCAGCAGCAGCTGCCAGGATAACAGCAGCATAGCGAGTAAATAAGCAAGTAGCTTCGTGCTAAAAACAAACGTATTGGCCAGCAGGTCAAAGGCTTTTTGAACCTGTTTGACTTCCCCTCTGAGCGTATTAATAAGTTCGCCTGGTTTTGCCGTTGCATAATAGCTCAAGCGAAAGCTAGCGAGCTGATCGAAAATCTTACAGCGTAGGTGATTGACTAGCCTGAGCGATGACTTTTTGGCATAGGTGTTAGCCCCGTAGTCAAACCCGGCCCGTAGCCAAACGCCAATGAGCAAGATTCCTGATAGCCTGTAGATTCTCTGAATAGGCGATGCTTCTGTTGCTAAGAATATTGTGTCAAACCAGTCAAGTCCAGTTTGAATAGGGGGCTCTCCAGGACTAGTGAGCCCCTGCAAAAATGAGGCGATAAATCCTACCGTGACGCCTTCAAAGAAAGCGGCGATTAGGGCAAATGCGATCGCCAAAATAGTCACCCCGCGAACCCTTCGAAGCTCACGCACAATCAAACGATTTTCTCGCCAAAAGCGAGTCGCCGTTATGACTTTCTTAATGCCTTTCCACAGCCATATTCTCATAGGTACTCTAACGATCTCTCTAATGATTTTGTGCAGGTTTAACGACCGCCGAAAAGTATCTTGCCAGGCTGTTCAGCCGGGAGAGACAACAATATCATTATCGACAAAAACCAAATAAGGCGTTTTGACTTGCGCTAGGCCGATGTTTCTGACGTGGTTAGGAAAAAGATACTGTTCAGTGCGAATGAGTTCAAAATTCCGTGTTTTTGACTGCGCTTCTAAGTACTGTTTGACTCTAGGGGGAGAGTTCCCATCCACGTATATCAGTTCAAAGGGAACACGGGTATGCTCGTACAGGCTCTCTAGTGACGCTTCACTACCGCTGAAACGTTCTCTGGGGACAATAACGAGCGTTACTTGCGCAGTGGAAGTAGCTGCTGTAAAAGCTGTTGAAGACTGAGTTGAGAGGTTAGCAGTGTTCATGTGAGTTGGGAGAGTGCGACTGGTTAGTAGAGTGTAATTTAGTAGAGTATGAGCAGGCGACAGAAATAACGCAATGAACAGGTAAAGAAGAGAAAGCCCTTACATGATAAAAGCGCCAGCGATAAGCAGCTCAAAGAGGAGGAACTAGCACGGATAAATCCTCCAAAGAGCAAGCAGATTGCTCGTAGGATAACTGGGAAGAGTTAGTCGCTAGCTGCTCATAGAGCGCAACTAGACGATCGTTTAAATCACTAAGGCCATAGTGTTGTTCAACATAGGTTCGTCCGGCTCGGCCCATTTCAGGCCATTGCTGCGGATGCTCTATCAGCCAGATGAGTACCCTGGCGATCGCATCGGCGTCTCGCTCAGGGACCAAAAAGCCCGAAACGCCATCTTCTACTAGCTCAGGAATGCCGCCATGGGTAGTGCTGACGACGGGCAACCCTAAGGCCATGGCCTCTTTCAGAACATTGATGGGAGCGTCCTGGTTACCATTGGCTGCCGTCACGCTAGGCGCTACAAAAAGGTGAGATCGAGACAGTACCTGAATAATTTCGGCTTCATTTTTCCACCCCAGCAGGTGAATGCGATTAGCCATCTGCAAAGACTCAATGAGCGCTCCCAACGTCTCGCGCAGCGGACCGTCCCCCACAATATCAAAGTGAACATTGGGATAGTACTCAGCAACCTTAGCAACCGCCTGAATGCTGTACGCCAACCCTTTTTTCTCTACCAAACGTCCGGTTGTGGCAATACGAACTGTCTCATTGGGAGGTAGCTGGCGCACTTGAAAGTTAAATTTGTCACACGCTAGGCCAGAATAGTGCACCTTGATTCTGTCAGGCGGGCAGCCTAGAGCAAGTAACCGACGCCGAAAAAAGTCGCAGTTGGTAAGAAAAAAATCAGCCTTGTCAAACAAAAACCTGTAAATGCGATCACCCTCAGACTGTAGCTTTGCGCTGATATCGAAGCCGCGAAACATAACAACCAGCCGCGTTGGGCTTTCAAGCTGCTGCTGGCGCAAGCGTATCAGGTCTCGCAGTAGCAGCCCTCGAAACCCTAAATCGCCAAACTGACAATGAACGATGTCATAGTTAGGCAATTCTAGTGTAGGAATAGCAGTGAACAACGCCCAAAGAGAGACCGCCCGGATGCCTAGGCGCCTGACGTTCAATGCCTGCAAAATTTGCCTGGGATAGCGAGGTCCGTAGCGCACAAGAAGCTGTATGCCCTTGATTAGCCTCACGAGATAGTTATCTGGGACAGAAGGGAGCACATGTGTTCGTGCAAGCAGACCGTATTCTTCGATAGCTGCGTGCATTTTGACGCCGTCTTCAAGGCGCCCGGTAAAAATATCAACCTCGCACCCTCGATCTAAGAGCCCTGTCGCCTGATTGATGACAAATGTCTGAGACAGTACCGGAAAACGACTGACTAAAAAGGCGACTCTCAGCTTTTTGGGTTGATTTTCTGGCATGTTCTTACTCTCGGTATGGAATTCCACCAAACTTCAGTCTGATTTTTTCTACTACGCTGACATAGCGCACCCAAATCAGCACTAGCGTCACCGTTAGCTTTTGCCGAATCCCGCTCAGCCGGGAATCCTTAAAGGCGCTGATAGCAAAATTTACAGGCGGTGTTAAATCGTCTACTAGCAGCCGAGCGAACGTCATATTTTGCTGTAGGAGGCTGTGCTGTGGCTGAATAAACCGACCAAAAACACCACCCGCCAATCGAAGCGTCCGCCGCCGTAGGTCTGGAAAACTATGGCGAGCTGGGTGCGCTACACAAACATCGGCAGCATAAGCCTGTTGAAACCCCGCTCTGTATACCCGCTCACCCCACTCCAAATCGCCGCTGGACTTAAGCCTATCGTCAAACTGGCCCACCTTGTCCATAACAGATCTAAAGGTAAACACGTTACCTGTTGCCGCGCCACGCTGTTCTTGGAGCTGACGCTGCTGAGGGAAGGCTGTGACGCTTTCGTATAGCTCAACGGGGCTGGCCTCTCCACCTCTAAAGAACAGCTTTATTTGGCCCGCGAGCAGCCCACAGTTTGGAATGCGGGTCAGGTGAAATACTCCTTTTTCTAACCAGTCGGCCTCGGGAATACAGTCTGCATCGGTAAAGGCAAGGATGGTGCCTCGCGCAATTGCAATTCCTGCATTCCGTGCTGCATACGACCCTGGTTTCGACTCGTACGTATAGGTTGCAAAGGAGAAGCCAATTACCACATCAGAAATTTTTTGTGCCTTGTCTGAGGCATTATCAATCACAATGACTTCGTAGCATTCCTGCTTATAAGTTTGAACAGCAAGCGCATTTAAACAAAGCTGCAAGCGGTCAGCGTCATTAAAAACAGGAACAATCACTGAAACCAACGGAGCATTACCCATTCCTTGAAGTTCCCCCTTTGAGTGTGCCTAAAGTACGCCCAGAGTACACCTAGCTGGCGTAAGCTTCTACAGGATTCTTCAGCTCTTGCTTTGCCTTATCCCATTGCTCTTGTGTAAAGTCCTCGTGGTAGGAGCGCTCGACGTTTACATCCCAAAGCTCGTGGTCTTCTCCCAAAATGTTCTTTGCTGCCAGTAGCCCTGTCAGCATGGAGTGATCTTGGTTATTGTATCGATGCATACCGTTACGCCCTACTGTTTGTAAGTTCTCAAACGTCTTGAGATAGCGCTGAATAACGTCCAAGTGCTGACGATACTCTCCGTCGTACACAGGGTAAGCCTTCTTTTGTTTAATGACTGTGCCATCTTCCACACATTTGATATCCGGCACAAGGCCCAATCCAACAATCTCTCGGCTTGCTAGCGCGATCAGCTCCTGGTCCGACATCTCCCACAAGCTGTCACCCTCGCTACAGAAATATTCCATACCCACACAAGTCTTGCTGGGATCTGGCACCATCGCCATACTCCAGTTCTTAAAGTTCTGAATGCGGCCCACTCTAAACTGAGGACTATGAATATAAATCCAGTTGTCTGGAAAAATATCCTTGAGATCAACCACTAGGGGCACAATCAAAAAATCACGATACTTGAGGCCTCTAGCAGCGTTCAAGACCTTCTGTGGCGGGGCCGGGTCCAGACACCTAGCTAACGCCGTAACCGGAATACTAGAGACGAAGTTTTCGCCCGTTAGCGAAAAGGTTTCACCACCTTTTTCTACAATTACGTGAGTAACCTTATTGTCGCTATGCTCTACCTTGGTGACCTTTGTCTCCATGTGAACCGGTAAGCCCTTACTTTCCAAAATCTCCTGGCAACGCTCCCACATCATGCCTGGGCCATAGATGGGGTAGTCAAACTCTTTGATCAGCGTTTTGGTGTCATTACTGCCAAACATCGCATTGATCACCGCTTTTTTAAGAGAGAGACCTTTGATTCGCTGCGCTGCCCACTCTGCCTGAATCTTATCGCAGGGGATGCCCCAAACCTTCTCGGTGTAAGACTTAAAGAATGTTCGATAGAGACGATTACCGAATCGTTCTACAACCCAGTCTTCCAGGTTTTCTGCCTCCGGGCCGGGATTAATTTTCCCGTTGACCTTGGATTTCAAGTAGCTCAGAACGCACAGCGTACTGTCAACCATACCCAGGTTTTTAAGCGTGCTGGATATGGAGAGGGGATAGTCAAAAAACTTTCCGCGATAGTAGATTCGCGACAGCCTAGGAACCTGAATAAATTCATCCCCTAAGATCTCTTTCCAAATCTGCTGAACTTCACCCACTTTGGTAAAAAATCGGTGTCCCCCGATATCAAATCGGTAGCCTCTGTAGGTCTCCGTTCTAGAAATACCGCCCACTTTGTCCGCCTGTTCTATAACAACAGCTTTCTCACCGTTTTTGGCCAACTCGTAAGCTGCTGTCAATCCTGCGGGACCTGCGCCCATGACCACTGTATGCTTCATCTAAAAATCTCCTGTTTGTCCAGAAATGAGGACGTTTTACTAACTGCTAAAAGAATGATGTAGCGATTGCACTACTACCCTCACGAAAACAGATACTCATGAAAACAGGCTAAGCAACCTGCTTTTTCTTGTTCAAACCGCCGCCGAGCCAGCTCTGCTGTAGGTAGTGCCGTACTGTACTTACGACAAACGCCAGGCCACTGTAGAAGTAATAGAGCCAGTGCCAGGGCAACACGCGCAATGCGAACCACCCACCACGCTTTCTATAAAAGAAGCGGTATACAGGCCAGTTGATAGCAATCAGCACTGCGCCACATATACATACTATCCACAGCCATAACGGCCACCAAAAAGAAAGTACAAGCGACAAACATAGACCATACACAAGCGTTACGCTGAAGCGGCTAGACCGCTTCAAGTTCAGGTCACTAGTAAATGCCTGGTACTGCTCTGGATCGCGCTGACGAATATTTAACAGTAGCGCCATCCAGGGCAATGCTCTATAAAACACTTCTGCGCGTAGCAAAGAATACGATGTCCAACGCTTCAGATGTTTTACCTGGACGCATTTACAGAGCCGGATATTGTAGCCTGCTTGACGTAGCCGGTAGCCCAGCTCAATATCCTCTATACAAGGCCTGCGATACCTCTGGTCAAATCCACCCATCTCTAGGAATATATTTCTTCGGATAGCACCACAGGCCCCCCAAAAGGTAGAAGCTTCTTCTTTCCCTTCTTGGTGAGTATAGTGATGGAACAGGTTTTTGTACTGAGACAGAAAGTTCTCAGCACCTGGCTCATCGTCATATGAGCCAATCAGTGCGGCTAACTCGGGCTGGCGCCTAAAGGCATAGAGCACACGAGCTAACGTCGTGGGATGAAGTTCAACGTCCGCGTCTATAAAGAACAAAATATCAGCCGAAGCCGATTCCGCACCGACATTGCGAGCGTTCGCAGGCCCTTTCGACTCCGGCAGTCTGACAACTTTAAAGCCACAGGCTTCTGCTGTCTTCCAACTACCGTCTGAGTCACCATCAGCAACGACAATAACTTCTGCCGCTGAGCCCCAACACTGGATACTGGAAAGACATCTGCGAAAGCTCTCTCCACCGTTATGAACCGGAACAACGATGGATATTTTTGGCTCGTCTAGCAGTATTGAAACCATAGAGATACGTTTATTAGAACAGATCGGAAGCATATGGCTAGGGAACCCAGGCCACATAGGACCTTGGACCCTCACTAACTCAGCTGTCCGACAGAACAATCAACTTATGGGTTTATATCTATCTTTAAGGTTCTGTTTTTTGAAAAGACACGATCTGCTTTCTTGGGGAAAACATGCACCGTAGCTGATACCTGTGACGCTAATGTCGAACGACACAATGCCGGACGATGAGATTAAGAAACAAGAGCGCCTACAAAACCGTACTAATGGGCAAATGACAGATTCAGGAATATTGGCGAATTCAGGAATATTGGCGAATTCAGAGAAATGTGATGTACGTAGCTTTTAGGAGAAAACGTACAACTCTCTTTTCAATCATACAGCAAGAAATGTTAAGAACATGTACAGAAGTGCGTATATTTACGCTATTTCTACCGGACAGTGAATCTTTATGCTCAATTATTTTTCTGGGGTATCTGTCTGCTCATTGTGAACAAATCCGCCCGCGATGCCCGCCGCCGGATTTCTCAGGACGACATCCGGTCGGGCTCTAGAAACGCAAGGCAGCGATGCCGACCAGCATTGTCCTCTGTTGTTTTGAGTGATTACATAAGTAATGTCATTTACGTACTGAATGTGGGTTTTGACAGTGGGTAGAGAAGGCGGCACAATTAGCCGCTTATCCAAACTGCTGTAGTTAAAGCTATGTAAGAGAGTTGCCAGTGAGAGGCTGATTACAAGCAAGGGTAAAGAGAGCCACTTTCCTTCTTTAAAGAAGGGCCATTTTCTGGCAGCTTGAGTACAGAGTGTGGCTGCTGTAAACACCGGAATAAGCAAAATACTGCCCATGCCAAATCGGAACAGGGGCGCTTTTAACAGCATGAAAGTGATTCCCAACCAAGAAAGCGCGACCAGCCATAGCAGCGCATCGTGAAGACGTGGCTTGCAGCGCCAGAGCAGATACGTACCTGCCAGTACAGAGAAGACAGCTAGCACCACTACTAGCTTGCTGGACTGGTTACTGTTGAGCCACTTCAAAAATAGCCACAGCTGTCGATTGGCAACAGCAGGTGGCTGACCAAACCAGTTCTCCCATCCATGGGTCTGAGCGGCGAGTTCTTGGATAAGTTGAGTTGATTGTGTCCAGGGCAGGTCAAAACACGCAACGGTAGAGGGATACAAGGGGCAGCCAGAGGTAAGTATTTGGGCTGAAAATAAGGGTAGTAACCCCACAATTGCAAAGCTGCTCACGAAAACTGCTCGCAAAAGGCCTGGTTGCTGCGCCCAGTAGTACCCAACAGTGATAAGGAGCAATGGCAGTGCTGTAAGTTTTAAGGAGACCGCTGCGATCGCCAGCACAAGCGGAATAATGTCAGCAGTCAATAATCTAGATGGACGTCTAGATGACAAATTTGCGATCGGAATTGAGGTGCTGAGCAAGTACATAGACCAGGCGACGATGACGGTAAACAGTGCAACTGCTGCATCTGGAGAGGCTGAAACCGTCACTGTAGAGAGAAAGGGCGTCTGGGTCAGCAAGAGCACGCTAATCAACGAGAAAATGGCCAAAAACCAGTCTGGCTCTGATATGTCTGGGACAGGTGTCTCAGACATATCAGAGCTAACAGACTCTGAGCTAACAGACTTTCTTCTGCCAGGAGAAAATTTCCAAATCCGAAGTACTATGGTCGATTGCAAGAGTGTCAGCAATAGCCCAAACCCATTCATCAGGGCGCTGGCGCCGCCTGCTAGCGCGCTTGGGTTAAACGGGGCCAAGAGAGCAAACCACGCAGAGACAAATCCGAACTGTTGATTAAGCAAAGCCAGTCCGGGCGTTACACCATACTCAGCAAACCAGTGAACAAAGCCATAGTGATAAAGCCCCGTATCTAGCCAAGTGACTTGTTGGCTACTAAACAGTGCGCTCACTATGCAGCAAAGTCCATACAGTACAGCTGCCTTCCACCAGGCGTGCCCTTTTAGCTGCTGCCCCCAGTCGGCCAGTTCCAGCCGGGCTGCTTTCACCTGAAGCGCAGCTAAAAGGGCGACCAGAATCGTGATCATGCCCACCAGCGGAGTGAGCGGAACAACCAGCGCGATCGCTAACAGCAAAACAGCAATGACGCCTAACCCTAGCCACACTGACAAAATAATGCGATCGCTCCACCTGCGTACCCGCTCAGCTCGCAGGCAATGGAGTAAGCCACAACCTACGGTCAAACAGGCCAGACAAAGCCCTGTCCATACCAACGTGAAATAAAGCATCTATAGCTGCCACCATGCCAGGCAGGTCAAATCGTTATTACACGGCCCAGATACAGCAAAAGCCGAACATAGCAAACATTCATACCAGGCGTGCGAATACGACCCATTATCAGCGGTGCAATAGGTTGGGGCACTGTGCCCACATCTTTACACGCCAAAGGCAACGAGGCTTCACAGGCCTTTATTAAAGCATTACTGCTATTCTATGCCCGCTCTTCTTCCATTAATCAGAACTGATAAACGAAGACTGCTGATAAAATGCAAAGTATCGACAAAACAGGCAAAGCAGTGGATGAATTAAGGAGCGGCCTTGAACTTGCCACCGACGACGAACTACAGGCGATGGCCCAGCTGCTATTTCAGCCCAGGTTCAATCCGCTGGACTATCTATATACGCCGCAGCCGGTTGACATCAGCAAGCGATCGCGCACCGCACAGATCGCTCTGCTAGAAGATAGATTTCGATACCTGGCCGCAGATGGTCTTAGCGTACTGCGTAACCAAACCCAGCAGGTAAGCTATCGCCAGGCGCTATTGCAGGTATGCCGCTATCTTAAAATGAGCCAATACGACACGCTGTCAACTGCCGAGCTAGAGTCAGAAGTCTTCCTGGTCCTACTGGAAAAAACCTGGCAGCGACTGCCGCATGCAGAGCAAGCTCAAATCTCGCGATCGCTACACACAGCTCTGGTAAACACCAAAGAATTTGCCCAGCTGCCTGATACCTTGCAGAAAAACCCTCTGGGACTGCTGGCCAAAGGCAGTAGCGCGATCGCCCTTAGCACCCTAATTCGGCCCTGGCTACTCAAACAAATTGCCGGGCAGTTCGCCCTGCACATGGCCCGCTATCAGGTTGCCAAGCAAACCCTAGTAAAAGGAGGGCTCTCTGCCGCTGCCCAGGTGCACTCTAGAGTCGCCGCCAGCATGGCCACCAGGGGCATGGCGGCTTCGACCGTTCGCTATGGTGCGGCCAGAGGACTGCTGTCTGTACTAGGCCCCGCACTGTGGACCTGGTTTCTGGCTGATTTGGGCTGGCGGGCGATCGCCACTAACTACACCAGAGTGATTCCTGTCATATTTACGGTCGCTCAAATCCGTCTCACCCGCAGTCCGATCGACCTATCTCCTGCCTAGTAGGCACCCCCGCTTAGCACGAGGAAACCCATCCACCCCGCCCATGACTGCCAGCGCCTCCGCTTCTCCCCAACAAACCTATTACGAATTGCTCTCCCTGCGGCCCAACGCATCTGTTCAGGACATTCGCCGGGCCTACCGCGACCTGAGCAAGCTATACCATCCAGACACCACCGAACTAGATAGTGCGATCGCCACCGTCAAATTCCAGGCCCTCAACGAAGCCTACGCCACCCTCAGCAGCCCCGAAAAGCGCATCGCCTACGACTACCAAATCGGCTACTCTCGCCTCTCAGTCCTAAAACCCCTCGAAGGCAACGCACCCAGGGCTAGCAGCAGCAGAGATAAACCCTATGACCCCACCGCCAGTGCCTACCTAGACCCCACCGATCGCCCCCTCTCCGCCGGAGAACTGTTCGCCCTCTTCATCCTCGGCATCACCTTCATCGCCTGCCTAATTCTGGTATTTACAATAGGCCTCACCAAAAGCGAGCTATCCACCACCCAAGGGGCTACCCACCCAACAGAAGTTATTCAGCCAGACGCCATTCAGCCAGACACCATTCAGCCAGACATTTCCTCACAACCAAACAGCTCACCATCTCCAGACATTCCGTCCCCACTTCTCGTACGCTGAGCGTTGCCGTAGTCGTTAGCGCACTCCCCAGTCCCCATCCCCCATCCCCCATCCCCCATCCCCCATTCTCTATCACATGCCCCCCGCCTCCACTCCCCTCTACAGCCACCCCCTTCCCGACATCGAAGCCTGGCTTACCGACCTTGGTGCCGAGCGCGACCAAGACGACATCAGCCGATGGCGTTTTTCCAGCACCGGCTGGACCGCAGAGCTCAGGCTAGATGTAGACTCAATCGTGGTTTATTACGCGAGCAGCAGCGGTAAAGCCGTGCAGCGCACCTTCAAGTACTCACTCAGCCGTAGTGACTTGGAAAAGGCTATTTTTGAGGGTCCATAGCCCCATATTCTGCAGGCCCGTATTCTGCTAGTGGCTTTCGGCTATACCCAAAGAAAGAGCTAAAACGCCTTCTGACAGCTATCGTCTTCACACACCGCGTAGTCAGAGGTATAGGTCTGGTCGCGCTTACCGAACAGGCGATAGCGGTTATCTCGGATAAATTCGTAGGTGCGATCGCCCGAGTATTTCGCCCCCGGCAGCGCCCGATACGCCTGCACAAATACCGCACCCATCGGCAACAGCCGACCGATCTCCTCAGCGGCATCACTACCCTGCCATCTCTTGGCTAGTGCATCCTCCGATGTTTTCGGCGCAATCAAAATCATCCCCATCTCGCAGTCTTTTGCCGTCACATCAAACCGAGCAAGGGTCGCTTCATCTTGCATGGGAACGTAACGAAACTGCTGCCCTTTATCCAATTTTTCTAACAGCTGCACCAGGGTTACACACAGGTTGCAGTTACCGTCATAAATTACGTTGTACATAGGGAATGGTAGTGTCCGGCACTAAAAAAATGTCGTCTGAAATACATATAAAAATGACGAAAGCGTAATCTTCCCAGTGATAATCCTTAACCTGGCCTTTACTTACGAGGGATACGTTTCAGTCACAATGCGACTGTGCATGACTAGCGCAAGCGCATTGCAGGGCTTTGGGGCACAGCTTTTGGAATCCGGTTTCGGTGACCTGGCTTTTGTGACAAGTCACGTTGCATGCGTTCGGCTGTTCGATTGGTAATTTAAAGGAGTTATAGGTTTCATGCAATTTGTTAGTCGATTGGGAGCGCGTTCTGCTCGCCTCGCATATTCTGTTTCTATTCTAGCGCTAACAGCTAGCCTCGTTGCCTGTGGCAACAGTGCAACCACCACTGATGGCGAAGTCGCTGCCGACGGTGAAGGTATCAGTGGCGCGATCGCGATTGACGGCTCCAGTACTGTTTTCCCCATCTCTGAAGCGATGGCAGAAGAGTTTCAGCTCGCTAACCCCGACACCCGTGTAACCGTAGGCGTCTCTGGTTCTGGTGGCGGCTTCGAGAAGTTCTGCGGCGGCGAAACTGACATTTCCAATGCGTCTCGTGCCATTAAGGAAGAAGAGGTTGCATCCTGCGAGGAAGCAGGCATTGAGTTTATCGAAGTGCCCATCGCATACGACGGCATTACCGTTGTAACCTCCACAGCCAATGACTGGGCTACTTGCTTAACAGTAGAAGAGCTCAATACAGCCTGGGCACCTGAGGCAGAAGGTTCAGTAACTAGCTGGAGTCAGATCAGATCTGAGTTCCCTGACGAGCCTTTGACGCTGTACGGCCCTGGTACCGACTCTGGTACATTCGACTACTTCACGGACGAAGTAAACGGCGAAGAAGGCGCTAGCCGTGGCGATTACACCTCTAGTGAAGACGACAACGTAGTGGTTACAGGGGTTGAATCTTCTAACGGCGGCATGGGCTACTTTGGCTATGCCTACTTTGAGGAGAACAAGGATAATCTCAAGGCGATGGAGATTGAGAACGAAGCAGGCGAGTGCATTACCCCTACACTCGAAACTATTGCAGACGGCTCTTATAACCCCATGTCTCGTCCACTGTTCTTCTATGTGAAGAAAGAGGCCTACGACACGAAGCCTCAAGTAAAGGCGTTTGTTGACTACAAACTAGACCCTGCAAACGGCGGTTTGGTTCAAGAAGCAGGCTATGTTCCCCTGCCTGATTCAGACCTTGCAGCGTCTAAAGCGCGTGTTGACGAAGGCAAGTTGGGCAAGGATCCTGGCTAACGCCTGAGCAAAATCGCAGGTCTGTTTCGAGACAACGTAGTCTTTAAAAAGCAGGCCTGTGATTTTGTATTGAGCATGATGCTTGAGAGGTTAAGCACAGCTTTCCTTTCTGTTAAGCGGTTTTTTACCTACGCGTGGCCCGCGTGGGTTAAACGTTTTACTTATACCCTCTATCGGAGACATATACAGATGACGGCCAATGTAACAGGGGATATTGCACCGGGTAGCTGGAGTCCGAAGCGTGATCGCGCAAAAATAATCCAGACCATCGTCAAAATCATCTGTGGTTCATTCGCCGCTATCTCTATCTTCACGACGATAGGCATTCTAGGAACCTTAATTTTTGAAACCATCGAGTTCTTTAGAGAGGTTCCCATTGGTCAATTTTTGACTGATACTCGATGGACTCCGTTATTTGCCAGTAAGCAATTTGGCATCTTCGTGCTTGTCAGTGCCACCGTGATGATCGCGGTTATCTCTATCCTGGTTGCACTACCGTTAGGGCTCCTCTCTGCGATTTGCTTAAGTGAATACGCAACGCCCAAACTTCGACGTATTCTGAAGCCGATTTTGGAAATCTTGGCAGGCGTTCCCACGGTTGTGTACGGATACTTCGCGCTACTTACCGTCACGCCCTTTCTGCAAAAGTTTTTCCCTGACCTTCAGGGTTTCAATGCGCTAAGCGCTGGGCTAGTGCTAGGCATCATGATTACGCCCATGGTGGCTTCTCTGAGCGAGGATGCCCTGTACGCAGTCCCGCGTAGCCTAAAAGATGGCTCCTACGCACTCGGTGCAACCAAGCGAGAGACGGTTGTCTCGGTTATTCTGCCTGCCGCCCTTTCAGGTATCGTATCTTCGCTCATTCTGGCGACGTCGCGCGCAGTCGGAGAAACCATGATCGTGACCCTGGCAGCGGGTGCTAACCCTACACTTGGGTTCAACCCCTTTGTCCCAGTCATGACCATGACAGCGTTCATTGTGCAGATCACAAAAGGCGATGCCCCTTACGGCACCATTGAGTACAAAACGCTGTTTGCGGTAGGTATGACGCTGTTCCTTATGACCTTCGCGCTCAATATCTTCAGCTTCTGGTTCGTTCGCCGCTTCCGCGAGAAGTATGACTAAAGCAATCAGACCAAACTAGTCAGACCAAATCACAGAGCAATCAAACACTAAAGCGCAAATCTGAGGGTTCGAAATGAAAACAGACGTTTCTTCTCGTGTCGTTGACAAAAGCAAAGAGCAGTCGAATTTCACTGCCAGTCTTAGCAAACGCTACACCATAGATCGAATATTCAAGTACGCAGCCTGGGGCGCAACAGGTATCTCTGTCCTTATCCTGGCATGGTTACTAGTCACTATCGTGGTCGACGGTATCGGTACGCTCAACTGGGCGTTTATTACCAGCTTTCCTTCTCGCCGAGCCGAAAGAGCAGGTATTCTCGCGGCCTTAGTTGGCACAGTTTGGGTCATGGGCCTGGTTGCGCTTTTCTCCTTCCCAGTTGGCGTTGGCGCAGGCATTTATCTAGAGGAGTTCGCTGAAGACAACTGGTTTACTCGCTTCGTCGAGATCAACATTGGTAACTTAGCGGGTGTGCCGTCTATTATTTATGGCCTGCTCGGATTGGCGGTATTTGCTCGTATCATGGCACCCATTACCGGTGGCCGTAGCGTACTTTCTGGTTCACTGACGCTGTCGCTGCTGATTTTGCCGGTTATTATCGTGGCCACCCGGGAAGCATTAAGGGCGATTCCCAACAGCCTGCGACTGGCTGGCTACGCGCTAGGTGCAAACCGTTGGCAAGTGATCTGGAGCCATGTGCTGCCCGCCGCGATGCCAGGGATTCTTACAGGCGTCATTTTGGCGCTCTCTAGGGCTATCGGCGAAACCGCTCCCTTGATTGCGGTCGGTGCTGCTGTGTTTATCTCCTTTTTGCCGGAAGGATTGCAGAGTAAGTTTACGGCGATGCCTATTCAAATTTACAACTGGGTTGGACGACCCCAAGAAGAGTTTCACTACATTGCAGCTTCCGGCATCATCGTGCTGATGGCGATGCTGCTAATGATGAATGGGGTTGCTGTTTACCTACGTAATCGTTTCCAAAAAACTATCTAGATCGGTTAGTTCATCACCTCTTACGTTCAGCGGTTTACTTACTTATTACTTAACTGTCATCTCACACGGTTCTACTATGGCTACCCCCCTTCCTTCTACTTCAATTTCAGAAGTCTCTAACGCCAAGACAGTTGCGCTACAGATGGAGAAAGTCTCGGTCTACTATGGCAGCAACTTAGCGGTTAAAGATGTTTATCTTGAAATCCCTGAGCATGAAATTGTGGCATTCATTGGCCCCTCCGGCTGTGGTAAAAGTACGATTTTGCGCTGCTTTAACCGCATGAATGACCTGATTCCCAGTGCACGGGTAGAGGGTCGAATTTTGTTCGACGGTGACGAGATTAGCGGCAAGCGGGTAGACCCAGTAGAGCTACGCCGCCGGGTCGGTATGGTGTTCCAAAAGCCCAATCCTTTCCCTAAGTCGATTTATGACAATATTACATTTGGGGCCAAAATCAACGGCTACCAGGGCAATTACGACGAGCTGGTAGAGCGTTCTTTGCGCGGCGCGGCGCTGTGGGATGAGGTCAAAGACAAGCTGAGCGAGAGCGGTCTGGGCCTGTCGGGTGGACAGCAGCAGCGGCTGTGTATTGCACGGGCGATCGCTATCGAACCCGAAGTCATCCTTATGGACGAACCCTGCTCCGCCCTAGACCCCATCTCTACGATTAAAGTCGAAGAGCTGATGCACGATCTGAAGTCTCGGTACACCATCGTGATTGTGACTCACAATATGCAGCAGGCGTCTCGCGTATCCGATCGGACGGCTTTCTTCAACGCAGTCGCCACCGACCAGGGCGGCAAAATGGGCTATCTGGTTGAGTACAACCACACACAGGAAATCTTCAGCAATCCCAAGGAAGAGTACACCCGCGACTACGTCTCTGGTCGATTCGGCTAGGGCACTATCGTTTTAGAGGCCTCACCTTAAACGAAACTGAATCCTTATCTTTATCTGCTGAAAGGGGCGCGACTGCCTGTCCCTGCCCAGCAGAGACCTGTGCGACCGGCTCTGAAGAGTGGGTCGCTTTGTTTTGAGCCTGTGGCGTTCCCTCGGTTTTGTCGTCAGCAGTGCTTTTGACCGTTTCATCTGATGGCGTCGGCAGATTGCTCAACAGGGCTAACCCAACACCGCCCAGCAACAGCCATAGTCCCGTGGGATGCCAGCTACCTAGCGCTGCGAACCAGTTAAATAGCTCGACAGCTGCAAACACCAGCACAAAAGCAGCCAGCCAGAATCTCATGAGGTCTCTTCCCAAGTGGATGCTCAATAAAAAGCAGCATACCCGGTTTTGCGTTTTGCTCGTGACACGCATATGGATAAATGGCAAATCATAAATGGCAAATAAGTGGCGAATAAACAAGTGCCAGGAATAACGCTAGAGTAGAAACAGACCCTAACTACTTTGCATAAGCCGTGGTGAAACAAAAAACCGATGATGCTCCCTTCAAAGGCATCACGCTCCTTTCTAGCCGAGAAATAGAGGCCATGCGTCCGGCCTGTCGGCTCTCTTCCGAGCTGCTGGATTTTTTGACGCCGATGGTAGTCCCTGGGGTAAGCACGCTAGAGCTCAATGACGCTGCGGAGAAATGGACCCGCAAACATGGAGCAACCAGTGCACCGTTAGGCTATCCTGGGCCGCCGGGTGCAATCGATTTCCCCAAATCTATCTGTACCAGCATCAACGAAGTTGTGTGTCACGGTATTCCCAACAAAAAAGACATTTTGCAAGACGGTGACATCATTAACATAGATGTAACGCCCCTACTGAACGGCTACCACGGTGATAGCTCACGCACGTTTCTGGTGGGTGAGGTTTCCCCAGAGGCTCGTCGCCTGGTTGAAGTGACCAAAAAATCCCTGTGGGTCGGCATCGAAGCGGTCAAAGTAGGGGGGCGCATCGGTGATATTGGGGCGGCGATTCAGGCCTACGCCGAATCTGAAGGGTTTGCGGTGGTGCGTGACTTTGTAGGTCATGGGGTGCACCGCACGTTTCATGCCGAGCCGCAGGTGCCTCACTATGGTGTAAAAGGCAAGGGCAAAAAGATTCGAGCAGGTATGGTATTTACCATTGAACCCATGCTTAATGAAGGCAGCCATGAAGTAGAGCTGCTAGACGACCAGTGGACTGCCATTACCAAAGACGGCTCGCTCTCGGCCCAGTTTGAGCACACCCTGGCTGTGACCAAATCAGGGGTGGAGGTGATGACTCATATGCCCGCAGCGGTGATGGCCTAGTGTCATTCACCATCAAAATCTTTAATCAGAGAATTTGCTAAAGGGCAAATTTACTAAACTATCGGCGGGTATCTAAGGCATCAGCGTATTCTCTTATACAGATTCTACGATCCGTGGTCTCGGTGGTTGACAGTGTATCTTTTGTCAACCGAGGTTGGGGCAGTAGCGATCGCCAGTAGAGGCTCACGGGCTTGGTACTATGTTTAGAGTTCTTTTTTATGCTTGAGTTCTGCGGTTCGACGCACGCTTGGCAAAAACCGTGGTAGAAGCACTCAGAGACGGTGCCTCACCAGATAACTGCGATATTGCCCAGTATTCACTATTTATTTTGAGCTTTAACTGCGTTGACCCGTCGCTATGCAAGGTATAAATTCTTACTATGAAAATGGTCTGCAACGACCTTTTCTCCTGAAGTTGCCTAAAATCGTCTGACGCTATTGCCTGGTGCTGTGGCACCAACAGGCATCTGTGTTTACATCATTCCTATGATTCGAGATATCTGCTCGTCGTCACTACGCCTGTGTCTGTTTTTTCCTGCTGTTAGTAGGCTATTCTGATGAGTCTACCAACAGCGCAGGGCTCGTCGGATGGCGCAAGCTCTAGCCGAGCAGAATTAGATAGAAAAGTCGCTTTAATTACGAGTAGCCACCGGGATATTTGTGCAAGTACGGCTCGGCAACTGGCGGCAGCAGGCGTCAAGGTGATGATTTGTGGGCTCAGTGCTGAGCACGGCAGGGCAACGGTGTCGGAAATTCGCAGTAGCGGCGGACGGGCGAATTTTGTCCTCACCGATGTGGCGATCGCAGCCGATGTCCGCGCCGCCATCGATGAAACGATCGCCACCTATGGTCGCCTAGATATTTTATTTAACAGCGCGAGCCGCCCTCACTCACGCGATGGTGCCATGCTCAGCGTGTCCGAATCAGCCTGGGATCGAATTGTCGAATCCACATTAAAAGGGACGTTCTTTTGCTGTCAGTATGCGCTGCCTTTTTTACAGCATGCGGGCGATGGCATCATTATCAATTTGGTAGAACAGTCGAGTCCGATGGGCGAACAGGCGATCGCCGACGTCTGCCAGGGGGGCATATTGGCACTTACCCAGGCGATCGCCCATCAGTTTTCCAACCGCAATGTAGCCGCTAACTTAATCTGGCACTCATCGGTTATTCCGGCGCTACCCGCTGACAAAATTCTCCACGGACCACTAGAAAGTAGCGCCCATATCACCACCGCGACGACGCCAGCCACGTTTGCGACTGTAGGCGATGCAGCCATGTATCTGGCAACCTGCCGTCGTCCGCTCCATGGCTATGCCTTATTGGTCAATCCTGGTAGTAGCACCGATGCAGACAGCACCAGCGGGTAAAACCGAGCTTACAGACGAATCCGAGCGCGATCGCCCGTAGCCTACAGGCTCATGTTTCCTCAATCAGGTCATACTCTCCTGCCCAAACTGCTGTTAGCAGCGCCAGCCCGCGCTGGGTAAGGGTGGCCTCATCACCGTTTAGCTCGGCATCTTCGGCGCTGCCCCCGGCGGCTTCTATCAGGTCGCTCATCCAGAGGTAGCAGGGCTTCCCCGGCTGCCGTAGCAAAGTTTCAAGTCTCGCTTGCTTGCTCAGCGGCAGCTGCCTTTGCAACAGCACATACAACGGTACATTTGTGCGATGCTCTACGCCGCCCAGTACCTGCTGTAAGTACCAGGTCGTCTCCTCTGGCGTTAGTTCATCCATTCGCCGCTCTATGCAGGCCAGTATACGAGGCACAAAATCTATACCCAAATAGCTGTTGATGTACTCCGCAGGCAGTTCCGGGTCAACTTCTACTCGCTTACACACTTCGGTCCAGTCAATATCTGGGTAGGCAACTTTCAACTTTTCGTAGGCCGCATCACTAATCTGAGCCGACTGGGTACCCATGTCGTACGAGAAGTCTTCGCCAGGCCTGGCCCCTGCTTCTATCAGCATTCGGAAAAGTCGAACCGCATCGTCAGCCATAGTTTGTCTGCTCACTTTGCTTACTTACTGCACTGGCTTACCGCACTGGCTTACCGTGCTTTGCGATACGCAGCATGCACTGCGTTTACGTTATACCAATTCAAAAATATACGAGAGACTTGCTGTGACAGCTGCGGGTGCCCCCGATCAATTAGCCAACGCATCACAGGCCCTAGCGTTTTTTCATTGAGTAAACCACCTAAGGACAACACGCCCCACAGAATTTTGTGGAGCCAGGTCATCTGAATCATCATGCGGACGTCAAAGGTGGGGTGCTTTTGGTAAAACACCACGCCCATTCGCGCACTCTGCATTTCTTGATCGATCAGCTTCGGCAGCTCATCCACCGAAAAGGCTGGATGCCAGTGGTAGCCAACCGCCTCCGGGCACTTCACCAAAGACAGCCCCATATTTTTGAGTCGCACGCCAAGCTCCAGGTCTTCCCAGCCGTACTGAGTAAATTGCGTATCGAACAGGCCTGCTTCGATGAGCCATTTTTTGGCGATCGCCACATTCCCAGTCGCAAAAAACGCCCGTGAGTAGTCCGTCACCTTATACGGCTCAGAAGTCGGCTCTTCAAAATTGCAGGTGTTTACAACCCTGCCATAGGTGAAGACGCGCTCATTACCCTGGTCATAAGCTTTTGTCAGAGCATCTGCGTGGTATTGCAAAAAGTCTTCAAGCACCACCAGGTCGCTATCAATGAAAATAATCGTATCGCCCTTTGCCTGAGTCACGCCAAAGTTACGGGCGATCGCCGCCCCCTTGTGGTCTTGCTCATACAGCACAACGTGCGAAAGCTCAGCATTATTAGCCCGTATCCACTCCACCGTGCCATCAGTAGACCCATCATCCACCAGCACAATCTCATAGCCTTCCACACCACTATCTGCTCGTCCCTCTGCACGCAGGATCTGATGCTCCATGGCCCGCAAGCATTTTTCTAGAATCGGCTTGCGATTGTAAGTAGGGATAACAACGCTAAAAAACATAAATAATGAGGCAATCGGATGTCATTTAAACATATCCGATTCGTTTGAAAGTATGTGATATTTTAAGGCCACAATCAATTTCTTTAGCCTGTGCACACGCTTTACCAATCGGTTAGTCAATGCTGAACTTCTGAGATCGCCCACGCCCTGACATAATATGAAGCGGATCATTTCATATTATGGACACAATCAGCTATGGGCCGCGCGGATAAAGTTGTTTTGGCATATTCAGGTGGTGTAGACACCACAGTCTGCATTCCTTACCTAAAAGAGGAATACGGCGTTAAAGAAGTGATTACCCTCGCAGCCGATCTGGGGCAGGGCGACGAACTAGAGCCCATTCGTAAAAAAGCACTTGACTGCGGCGCGGCTGACTCTGTAGTTACCGACGTCATCGAACCGTTCATTACCGACTACGCCTTTCCAGCCATCCAGGCCAACGCCCTCTACGAAAATCGCTATCCGCTGTCCACAGCACTCGCCCGTCCACTCATCGCCAAGCTACTGGTGGATACTGCCGAAGAATACGGCGCTGATGCAGTCGCCCACGGCTGTACGGGGAAGGGGAACGACCAGGTGCGGTTTGATGTGGCGATCGCAGCGCTCAACCCCAATCTCAAAGTCCTCGCCCCCGCCCGCGAATGGGGAATGAGCCGCGAAGAAGCCATGGCCTACGGCGAAAAGTTCGGTCTCACCTTCCCCGTCAAAAAATCTTCCCCCTTCAGCATCGACCGCAACCTGCTGGGCCGATCCATTGAAGCGGGCCCCCTCGAAAATCCCTGGACCGAAGCCCCCGAAGAAATCTTCGTCATGACCCAGGGCATCGCCGACACGCCTGACGAACCCGAGTACGTCGAAATTGGTTTCGAGCAAGGCACACCCACCAGCCTCAACGGCAACGCCCTTTCCCCGGTAGAGTTAGTCACTCAGCTCAACGACGCAGCCGGTCGTCATGGGATTGGCCGCATCGACATGGTCGAAAATCGCCTAGTCGGTATCAAATCTCGCGAGATTTACGAAGCGCCTGCCCTGCTCGTCCTCATTGCGGCACATCGCGACCTCGAAAGCCTGACGCTTACAGGCGATGTCACCCAGTACAAGCGCAATATCGAGCAGTCCTACGCGCAGATAGTCTACAACGGCCTGTGGTACAGCCCACTCAAGTCTGCGCTAGATGCCTTCATTCAGCAGACCCAGACGCGCGTGTCGGGCACCGTTCGCGTCAAGCTGTTCAAGGGTAACGCGGTCATCTCGGGTCGTAAATCCACCAACGCCCTCTATTCTGAAGAACTCGCCACCTACACCGCCGATGACCAGTTCGACCACAAGGCTGCTGAGGGCTTTATTTATGTATGGGGTTTGCCAACGCGGGTCTGGTCTCAAAAGACTCGATAAGGGTTACTGAACAATTACAATAACCTCTAATCAAAAATAATAATAAGGCTTTCTCACAGCAGCGCATTACCCCGTTAAAGCAACAGGTTAATGGCTGCGTCAGGAAGCCTTTTCTAATGCTTTCTACCCGCGTTTATGTGAATAAAAATTGCGAAAGATAACAGGTTTCTAGCGGGCTTAAGTTACTGATTAGAGCGCCGTATTAAGGCTACATGCAGGCACGTCCTGCCATCATGTGGCCTGTCATTACTGTTACTCACGCGTCCTTGCATTTAGGCCACAAAACCTTATATTTTAGGCTTTTCGCAGGTCAAAACCAGGCACCGCGCCGCTACAGACAGCCGTTAAAGAAAACTTGTATCCCCGAATACTTAGGGTTGCGCTAATCGCTTACCGGCGTTGCTTCAAGGGTCAAAATAACGAGCGATCGCTATTCAACAAGCCAAACAAGATTGATATGATATTTGAGCGTTCAACTTTGAGCGTACGGGCTGTCAATTCACACTCACTCATTGCTTGTATTGAGCGCAATACCAATCATTTCGCTCAATAGTATTAAAGATCAATAGATTGTGCGATCGCAGCGCAAATTTTATCCCTTAACAATCTCATTTTTTGGAGAGCCAGCGGGCCATGTCAATATACGTAGGCAACTTGTCTTACAGCGCAAAAGAAGAAGACCTAGACGGCGTCTTCTCCGAGTACGGTAAGGTCAAGCGCATCACAATGCCCACCGATCGCGAAACGGGTCGTCCCCGTGGATTCGCATTCGTAGAAATGGAATCCGAGCCAGACGAGGAAAAAGCCATCGAAGCGCTCGACGGCGCAGAGTGGATGGGCCGCGAGCTGCGCGTCAATAAAGCAAAACCCAGAGAACCCCGTAACAATCGCCCATCAGGCGGCTCAGGTGGCGGCAGTTGGAACTAGTTTCGATAGTAGGCTACAATCGTCTTCCGAGTATTTTTGAATTATTTATAAGGAGGTGAAATAACACATGGCTCAAGTTGTCCTCGGACAAGACGAAAATCTCGAAGCAGCGCTCAGACGGTTTAAGCGCAAAGTAGTGCGAGCAGGTATTTTCCAAGATATCAAGAAAAACCGCTATTTTGAGACACCTCCCGAAAAGCACAAGCGCAAAGCGCTCGCCCGTCAGCGCCAGCGTAAGCGTCGTTCCCGGCGGTAATGCAACGCGGCAAGACTAATTGAACGAGAAAGGCGATCGCATTTTGTAATGTGATCGCCTTTCTCGTTTGTGGTGTTCAAGCCAGAAACTATATATGTATATAGACGGGAACTGTAGATGGGTTGGGTTTTATGTAACCCAACCTACTCTCTAAACATGCTGCTCACCGAGCTTTCTTCATGAATTCGCCAAATGGTTTCCCCTAGCATATTCGCAACGGAAAGCACCGTCAGCTGATCGAACTGGCGATCGGGCACCACAGGAATCGTATTCGTCACAATCACTTCTTCAAACAGTCCGCCCGACAGGCGCTCTACCGCAGGCGGAGAGAAAACCGCATGGGTCGCGCAGGCATATACATGCTTGGCACCGTTTTCCCGTAGCACTCTGGCACCTTCGCAGATGGTTCCAGCTGTATCGATCATGTCATCAACCAGAACAGCCGTCTTTCCTTCAACGTCGCCAATCAGGTTCATGACCTCCGCAACGTTATGAGCCTGCCGACGCTTATCAATAATCGCAAGCGGCGCATCATCTAGCATTTTTGCAAAATGCCGCGCTCTGGCCACCCCGCCCACATCAGGAGATACCACCACCAAATCTTCAATTCCCTTGTTAGCCAAATACTCTACGAGGACGGGCGTTCCATACACATGATCACACGGAATATCAAAATAGCCCTGAATTTGAGCCGAGTGCAGATCGAGCGCCAGCACCCGATCTGCCCCGGCATGGGTAATCAAGTTGGCGACTAGCTTGGCCGTAATGGACTCACGCCCAGCGGTTTTACGGTCGGCTCTCGCGTAGCCATAATAAGGAACAACCGCCGTAATTTGGCGAGCCGATGCCCGGTGACAAGCATCGATCATAATCAGCAATTCCATCAGGTTGTCATTGACCGGATGGCAAGTTGGCTGAATCAAATAAACATCACATCCGCGAATAGACTCTTGAATTTGAACGTAGAGTTCGCCGTCGGCAAAGTGCTTTCGCACCATAGGACCCAAATCAGTGCCTAAGTAGCGAGCAACCTCTCTAGAAAGCGTACGGTTCGATGAACCCGAAAATAACTTTAGGCGGTTGTTCGTCTCGATGCGCGAAAGCACCGTCTTTAGCGGCAACGTTGCAGAACGAATCACAGCAGCAGGCCCTCAAAGCGTAGTAGTGGAGAGTAGCAATCTTTTGCTGGCTTTCAGCCATTTTAAGAGAGGCTTTATTAAGGAAAAAATCGAAAACGTCGCCAATATCTGGCATTTTAAGCCACAAACTGGGTTTGCGAACATATTTGCCACAGGCTTTGTAGCCCAGTCATATCCACAACCAAAACTCACACCAAACAAGTTCCCTTGTTCGCCTGTTGTTTGCTTGAGTATCACTTGTCTTAAACTTAGTTTAAATTTTAATAATTGTAGTATAAGCGGCTACCCTTAGAAACCGAGAAGCCCCGTAAAAGAGTCTACGCACAAGGGCGTCTAATCTTTCACAACCCATCACAGCGTTTACAACACTATCAGTAACGCTTTCAGCCAGGAAGCTTACTTAACAGGTATTGATAGCAGTTGAGATTTCTTCTTATTTCTCAGCTTTCTTCTAGTTTCTTCTGGCGATCGCCCTCTCGCGTCAATCTCCAAAATCATCTGCTCACCGATTATCCAAAAGCCATTCGGAGGCACGCGCGCCCAAATCAACCGGAATACTGACAGCTTTACCTAGCCGAGGCCGCTCGTTTGTCTGCTCAATAAAGGCCTGAATTTGTTCGGCGGCTCCCCACGCATTCAAATAGCTCACGACTTCGTCCAAGTGTAGTTCATAGGCTGCTTCACTCATCGGAAACGAGGCCTGCTCCAAATAGCGCCACATCACCTGGAAAAACACCTTACGGGGCTGTTTGCGCAGCTGTACATCGTAGGAATACCCCCACTTTTCGATAAGGAGTCTGTGTAAGTCTTGTCCGGTCATAACTGAACCCTATACGCCAGAGCATCATGAGCTCCGGGGCCTCTATTTACATTTGTTTACACTTTGCGGTCACAATTTTAAGCTGCGATCGCCACCGTCAAAAGTCTGAAGTGGCACTGTCACCTTGGTCATTAACATCCATTGCATCTTTGTGTAAGCCTTGTGATTCGGGAGATTTACGCCTTTGGTACGATACTTGGGCGATCGCGAATTACAGCGCCTGATCTATTTTGCCAGAACATTCCTTTACAAGAGATGCCCAGACCTAATGAGTAGAGGTATCTGAACGATGTAATAATGTTTAGTGAAACTGCAACGTTCTGTGACATTAGACTCTGTGACATAAGAACTGTTTCCTTCCATTAATGTAGCGTTTAGACAGCTGACCTATGACTCAAGCTTCTGGAAACCCCGATGTTCCCGATTTAGGGCGTCGCCAATTTATGAATCTGCTGACCTTCGGGACCATTACAGGAACCGTTTTAGGCGCTGCATACCCGATTATCAAATACTTCATACCACCCAGCAGCGGTGGCGGTGGCGGCGGCGTAACCGCCAAAGATGCGCTGGGCATGGATGTTAATGTCAGCGCATTTCTAGAAGAACACGGTGCTGCCGAACGGGTGCTGGTTCAAGGCTTAAAGGGCGACCCTACTTATCTGGTAGTTACCGACGAAGGCGGCAGCATCGAAAGCTACGGCATTAACTCTATTTGCACTCACCTGGGTTGCGTTGTTCCCTGGAATGCAAATGCCAACAAGTTTATGTGCCCGTGCCACGGTTCACAATACGACTTCCAGGGCAAGGTTGTTCGCGGCCCAGCGCCTTTGTCTTTGGCAC
The DNA here is from genome assembly GCA_038531675.1 of Cyanobacteria bacterium J06581_3. Classification (GTDB taxonomy): domain Bacteria; phylum Cyanobacteriota; class Cyanobacteriia; order Phormidesmidales; family Phormidesmidaceae; genus Phormidesmis. The sequence continues at coordinate 387,904 of JBCBBK010000001.1, read as the reverse complement.
TAACCCATGCGGATGTCACCGAAGATGAAAACGTCGTCCTAACAAACTGGGAAGAAACCGACTTCCGTACAGGCGACAGCCCCTGGTGGACGTAGCGCTCTCTCCGTTCTCCCCGTAAAGCTTTTCGGCTTTATCGTTTGAATTTCACCTGTGTCAATAGAACTATTCATTTGCTATCACGCATGAAAACCCTACTTTCATCTTTTACATCCTCCACGCTGGGCAAGCTCAGCCAAAAAGTCGCCCAACAAATTGGCCACAAGATTAACCAGGGCGTGACCGTGGCATTCGCGGCATTGCTCATTCTAGTTGCCAGTAGCTGGGCAGTCCCTCAGTCAGCGGCGGCCTACCCTTTCTGGGCTCAAGAGAACTACGACTCCCCCAGGGAAGCAACTGGCAAAATCGTCTGTGCCAACTGCCATCTGGGTGCCAAAAATACAATTCTAGAAGTCCCACAGTCTGTACTCCCTGACACTGTGTTCAAGGCAGTGGTCAAAGTCCCTTACGATCTCGATGCTCAACAGGTACTGGGCGACGGGAGCAAAGGCGGCCTAAACGTGGGCGCGGTGCTGATGCTGCCCGAAGGCTTTAAAATTGCCCCTGAAGATCGCATTTCTGAAGAGCTGAAGGAAGAGGTCGGTAGTACTTACTTCATGCCTTACAGCGCAGAAGAAGAGAATATTGTTTTGGTGGGTCCAGTTCCTGGCGAACAGTATCAAGAGATTGTCTTTCCTGTCCTCTCGCCCGACCCCGCGACTGACAAAAAAGTCCACTTCGGGAAGAATCTGGTCTATGTGGGTGGCAACCGTGGTCGCGGTCAGGTATATCCAACAGGGTTGGCGTCTAACAACGTCGCTTACACAGCGTCTAAGGCGGGCACCATTTCCTCTATTGAAAAGACCGATGCAGGCTACACCGTCTCTCTTTCTACCGCAGAAGGCACTGTAACCGAAGAAATCGGGGCTGGCGCAGAGCTACTGGTAAGCGAAGGCGATACGGTTGATGCGGGTGCGGCGCTAACGTCTAATCCTAATGTTGGTGGCTTTGGCCAAACGGAGCGAGAGCTCGTCCTTCAAAGTCCTAACCGGATTAAGGGTCTGATTGCCTTCCTGGTTGCCATCAGCCTTTCTCAAATCTTCCTGGTGCTGAAGAAGAAGCAGGTTGAGCGCGTTCAGGCGGCTGAAATGAGCTTCTAAGTCTCGTCTTGCCAAACACAATATTTTGGGAAAAGCGGACTCTACCAGGTGGAGTCCGCTTTTTTATTGACTTGTGGCTTATTGACTTGTGGCTTATTTGCTTGTGGGCTTTACAGGTACGCGCAGTAGTAACAGCTCAATGGCGTTGATGATAACTTCGGGCTGATCTATCCATACAAAGTGACTGCTGCGCTCTGCGGGGATTTGGGTGCAGCGGGTGGAAAGAGTCATCAGGTCTGAGTGCATTTGCGATCGCACCTTTTCAATTTTCCTCAACGGTAGCCATTTCGTGAACCAGGTTCGTCTAAAAAATCGCCCGGCTCGAATATTCACAATCGGCAAATCCCTAAACTCGTTAGCGGGTATTAGCTGACGGCCACTGGCGTCAAGTCTGGCAATTTCGCGGGCCATCGTCAGCCAGTGCTTAGGCCGGTAAAAGCTCCGGGCGACAGGCTTTAGATCGTGACGTGGCAAGTAGCGCAGCTCGGGCTTAATTTTTTCAAAGATACCGACGTTGGCCGCAATGCGAACAAACCCTAGCGCAGAGCCTAATATACTGGCGACAAAGCCGGAGAAAAACAGCAGCTGTAACAGTCGCAGCTGCTTCGGCATTTTAAGCAGCGCTTTCTCATGGAGTCCATCAGTCAGCACCATCCCAGCCACTTTTTCGGGGAAGCGATGGGCATATAGCCGCATGTTGTAGCTGCCTAGCGAATCGCCGACGAGTATATAAGGGGGCTTAACCTTGGCTAATTTAAGCGCAATCTCCAAAGAAGTGACGCTTTGCTCACTAGTGGCAGGCCATTTGCTAATATCGCTCCAGCCGTAGCCAGCGCGATCACACATACACACCTCTGCCATCCGGGCGATTTCCCTCACCAGCACATAGCCTTCCACCCCACCCAGGCTGTGGTCAATCACCACCGTTGGCCTAACTTCGTCATCAGGATTCAGCGCTGGCAAATGCAACAGATGCAAACGATGGTCACCGACATCAATCATCAGGCCCGGCGGACGTAACTTGTTTTCTTTCTTGCAGGCGATCGCCTGATAAAGTACCGTCATTGCCAAAATAGGCAGCTGCCAAAGGCCAAACATAAAAAGGACACCATCCTAATACCGTCGTGAATTCATCATCACACGGCTTACTGAGAAAATAGCCCTCGACTCTGTGAAGATTTCAAAGCTTTTCCCAATATTTGGCTTCTGTAATATTGTGTAAAAAAGCACATTTAATCGGATTTTTTCTCCGCATCAATACGCATCAATACGCTATGGCGACTCTCTACAGTGGACGGTAGGTCCTATAGTTCAAATTCGGGAAAATATTGTCAATTTCCTCAACCTTCTCTAGCCAGCCAGCGTCGACTTTTTCTGCGCGAATATCCTCCCACAGCTTGTTAAACCGCATCAAGTGGCCTCGGGTCCGTCGTACCGCGTAGGGCACCATCGTGCCTGTACGCATAATAAACGCCCAGTCCGAAGACTGTGCCAGCAACAGCTCACGAGCCGCCTGGTTCAGCGCCCGCCACTGCAGCTCGTCAGCCGGTTCTCGCTTCGCCAAGTCAATCATCCGCTCAGCAGCCTTATGCAAGTGCGGATACACCCAGGCATTAGTCTCATTCAGCCAGTACTCGTGAAAGCCTTTATATCCCCAGCTCGACTGTGATGGCCTAGCCACCTGCTGCGTCGGATTCGCCTTCAGGTATTCAGAGATATTGGTCATCTCATAGGTGCCCTGATCGAACCAGCTCTTGCGGAACAAATAGTCCAAGAACCAGGGACCCTCATACCACCAGTGACCGTACAGCTCAGCGTCGTAAGGAGAAACCACAATGGGCTTACGCTGCATCATCCCATGCAGATTCTCAACCTGTCGCTGCCGGTTGAACATGAAATTTTCGGCATGTTCAGCAGACTTTTCCTTGGCCCAGTAGGGGTCATACCAGGCCTTATCGTTGCCGCCCACGTTTTTACCGGTAATCTTGTGGTATTTAATGCCCACATTTTTGCGCTGACCGTTGGGCATAATGAACGGCTTAATGTACTCATAGTCCGCATCCCAGCCCAAATCACGGTAAAACTCCCGGTACTCCGGCGCTCCCGGATAGCCCACCTTAGAAGACCACACCTGCTGCGAAGACTCATGATCGCGGCCAAAGGCAGCTACGCCAGCTTCTGTGTAAATTGGTGCGTAGGCCCCATAGCGCGGACGCGGACGCGCGTACAAAATGCCATGGCCATCTGTCAGGAAATAGCGCAGGCCAGCATCGGCCAACATCCGCTCTAGCCCTTCGTAGTAGGCACACTCCGGCAGCCAAATGCCCGTTGGCCGCTGGCCAAACGCATCCTCATGACTCTGGCAGGCAACCTCAATTTGTGCCCATACTGCCTCTGGGTACATCTTCATCAGCGGCAGATAACCGTGCGTCGCCCCGCAGGTCATAATGTCCAGATTGCCGCTTTCTAAAAACTTGCGAAAGCCCTTGGTTAAATCACCGCCATAGTGCTCCCATACGCTGCGAACATGGGCAAATTCTTTGGCATAGTACTCAGCCAAATACTTAATATGGCCGTTGTGCTCATTCTTCGCAATTTCCATCTCCAGCAGTTCTTCCAGCTGGGTCAGGTGCACGTCATAACGCTCTTGCAGTAGCGGGTCGCGCAGCATGGCCACCAATGGTGGCGTCATGCTCATGGTCATTTTAAAGTCGACACCATCACGTTTGAGCCCTTCAAACATAGTCAGCAGGGGCACATAGGTTTCTGTAATCGCCTCAAATAGCCACTCTTCTTCTAAGACAAAGTCGCTCTCGGGGTGGCGAACAAAAGGAAGGTGGGCGTGAAGGACGAGTGCAAGATAGCCAATCGACATGGGAGAGAACGCCTATATAGAATTTCTACTAAAGGGCGAAAAGCGCTCAATCTAGCCCTGCATTAGCCTTGCATTAGCCCTGCAAGTCATGCCGAATCTTACGCCATACGCTTAAGTGATTGTACGGCAAAAGGCTATCCAAAGATAAGAAAATCTTAATATTTTGAGTTCAGGGCCAACGGACCCACAGGTAGCTAAGTGCTGCTGAGCATCTTTACAAAAGTCTGATGCTCCGGAGTGTTCATCCCCTCTCGTAGCACATCAAGCACTCTACCAAGATCTCCCGAAATAAAGGCTTCGGCATCTAGCCACAGACCGGGGAAAACCTTACTTTGCAAGACGCCTTGCTCGTTGGGTTCTATCAAAACATATGCGCCCTCTTGCAGCGAGAACCAGTCGATCGCTTTGTCTTTTGAACGCCAAACAATGTACTCCTGTATGCCGTGGCGTCGATAAACGTGCTTTTTATCGTGCAAATCGTAAGAAGCACTGCTTGCGGCAATCTCTATAACAAGTTCCGGCGACCCTTCAATGTAGTCATCTGTGCTGATTCTTGAGCGTCCACCTTTTTTAGTTTCAATGCGCAAAAGTGCATCTGGCTGCGGGTCATTATCTTCGTCTAGCCTTACAGTGGCGTTATCGTAGCTAAGTACACCTCGTGTGAGTGCGCGATATACGCCTATCCAGGTGAGCATATCGCTGTGAGGTTGAGCATGATTTTTAGCGCGAACAGCAGGTGGCAAGTAAACGACTCCTTCTATCAGCTCGGCTTTTTTGAGGTGCGGCATAGCCGCATAGCGCCGCTCAAACTCTACGCGAGTTAGGCGATCGCCATTCTCTAACGGTAGAACCTCCTTTTCTACCGCCGATGATATCTTCGTTGTCCTTGCTTGCGTCGATACCATGTGTATTGCGTCCCATCGCTAGACGCGTCCATTGTACTCAACCCTGCTGACAGCTGCCGCTAGGCGCATACCATACCAAAGATTCTTTTGCTTCGTTGCGCCAGCGCATCCAGCCCTCAGTAACGGTCGCGCCTGTCAAAGGCTCGCAGGCTGCTGTGGGGCGAGTCACCCGTACGCGCATCCAGTCGCCTGCAAAATCCAAGGGTTCTATTAGGCTGTCAGCAGCAACCAGGCTAAGCAGGTTATTGGCAGGCTCCGGGCGCGATCGCAATGCCTGAGTCTCTGAACGATCCAAAAAGAAAACCGACGCCTGTGATTCCAAATGCTCGCTCCAGTCTTCAAGCGTCAGCGGCGTATCCCCTAGTGCCAGCTGGGAAGTATGTGCCCAGGCACTACCACCCGCTGTGTACTGCACTCTAAACCAGCCATCATCACGAGCCTCTAACACCGGGAAAGTATAGAGATTCTCGTAGGCTTTCACCATGGCAAATCCAGCATCACGGCCAATGGCTATAGGTGCTTGTCCTTCTAACACTAGCCATCCTTGATAAATCCAGCCCCAGTGCTCACCACCAGGAGACACATACAGCGGCAAAATTGTTGACGACAGCCAATTAACATCATCATCACCCAGGCTCTCCACATCCTGCGGTCGCAAGTGACCAATGCTCATCATAGATTCGCTCTCGCTCGCTGAGAGATCCACAATGCCTGCAACGGTCGGGGAAAAAGGCGTCAGGTTCGATGCCGTAGGCGTCGCTGGAGGTGTGACCGTTAAGGGAATTACTGACTGTGTGGTTTCAGTCTGCGCGGTTTGAGCTTGCGCGGCACTAGCAAGGGAATAGCTTAGCGCAAGAGTAAGCGCGATCGCCCCAACGCACCCCACGCAAACATTGGCCATCCGTTCCTTCAGCCGACTAGTGCCCAGCTGAGGCAAGGAATTCACTGTCAAAGAATTCACAAAAGACGTAGAACGTAGAGTCATCGAAACCTGCCTTAAACCAATACTTACCGTAGAGCTACATGCTCACCAACCACAGGTAGGTACCAGGTTGTGAGCTGTCACATAGTAATAGTATTCACGGCTTCGTAGCTAAATCCTTCTAAAACTGTAGTGATTTGTACAGCCTTTTTTACTACGTGGGTTTAGCGCACCTTGCTCATCTCGCTCACCAGGTTCTGCTGCATCCGATTCAGGTCGTCTTCAATCACCGTGACAGACTCTTCTATCTCTCGCTTCAGGCTGCCGGGTAGTTGAGTCGTCTTCTCTTCAGCGTCACCACGCAGTAATTTTTTAAGGGCCAACAGCTGCGCCGTTTTCAGCGATAGCTCCGTCGGCACCTTAAAGTCGGGCAGTACGCCGCTCCCTTCCCAGTTTTCACCGGTCGCCATGCTGATGGCCCGCCCCGTCGGGACAAACATCCAAAAATGGTCGTGTATTCTGAAGCCCGCGCCTGGGTTTGCGCCGCCTGCAGTTGTCTCGCCTACTATCACAGCCCGCTTGAGATGCTTCAGATTATAGGCAAACTCTTCTGCGGCGGAAAATGTCTCTGGCCCAATCAGAACGTACACCGGCTTGTTCAGATATCGGGGGCCTTCTACGTAGGGCAAGGTCCAGGACTGTTGAGTCCTGCCTTCTTTCGGCCAGTGCAGATCCGTCAAATGCACAGCGGGATAGGGCGGTAGTAGGTAACTAGAAAGTAACGCCACCATGCTCGCCGACCCACCCCTGTTGTGGCGCAGATCAATAATCAGAGCGTGGGTGTTGGTCAAAAACTGCATGGCAGCCGCAGCCGTTTCACCGGCAAATTCGGGCGGTTCAAAGCTAAATAGCTCCAAATAGCCAACGTTCCCTCGCAAACGATCTACCCGATTAAAGTCAAAATTTCTCAGCGCACCTTGCTTCTGCTGGTGCGCCAGCTCTTCTGGCGGAATCTCTGTCTGTGGCTCCAAATGGGGTAAAACTGCCGGGCTGAAATGGACCTTGAGGTGCAGATCGCTGCTGAGCGTTTGCAGCTGTGCGGTCAGGGTTTCGGCTAGCTGCGCGCCGCTTTTGATGTCTTGATAGCCTTCTGCGGAAAGGCGATCGCGTATGTCCGCCTGAATTTTCTCAGCCACGTCTGGAAAGGCATACTCGTCTAGCTTGTTGGCGATCGCATTTAGCACTTCAGTGCGCTCATCTGCCTCTATAGGCAAATCGTAAGACACAGAATCAGGCATGTTCGAGTTACCTACAGACGAGCTACCCATAAAAAAGCGGAAGGAAGACGAATCCAATTTATATCACTTCTGAAGGAAGAGAGCTTACGCGCAAAATTTTTCTACGATTCGCACAAAGGTTTCAACCCCAACACCGAGCGCTGTTTCATCAAAATCAAAACGAGGATGATGATGAGGATAGGCCAGTCCTTTCTCTACATTCGCCGACCCCAAAAAGAAATAGCATCCCGGCACCGCCTGCAAAAAAAACGAAACGTCTTCACCGCCCATCGTCTGGCATTCAGGAACTACACCCGCTGGCGTCTCTACGACGGAAAGTGCAACCGACCGAACTAACTCAGCGATCGCCCGGTCATTTACCACCGGCGGATACAGCTTGTGATAATCCAGCTGATAGCTAGCCCCATGGGCCTCGCACACCCCAGCAATCACTTGCTCTAGCCGTTCAGGAATCAGCTCACCATAGTCCGCATCAAAATAGCGCACCGTCCCACTCAAAAAAGCACTATCGGCAATCACATTCACCGCCGTCCCCGCCTTAAACTCACCCACCGTCACCACTGCCGACTTCAGCGGGTCAATATTTCTCGACACAATCGTCTGCAATGCATTCACGACCTGGGCACCCACCACCACCGCATCTACCGTCTGCTGTGGAATCGCGCCGTGACCACCTTTGCCCTGAATCGTACAATGAAAAAACTCTGTCGCGGCCATCATTGGCCCGCTGCGAACGCCCAATGTACCCAGGGGCAAATTGTTCCACAGGTGTAAACCGACCAGTGCATCGACGTCTGGATTTTTCAACACGCCTGCTTCTACCATGGGTTTCGCGCCCCCAGGGCCTTCTTCAGCCGGTTGGAAGATAACTTTCACCGTGCCCGAAAACTGATCGCGATGGGTTTGCAAATATTGAGTTGTGCCAAGTGCGATCGCCACGTGCCCATCATGGCCACAGGCATGCATTTTGCCCTCATGCACAGACCGATAGTCCACCTCATTAAGTTCCTGCACGGGTAATCCGTCCATATCGGCGCGAATTCCTAGCACAGGGCCTTGCTGCCCAGCACTTTTAGTCCCTTCTACAACTGCGACGATGCCGGTTTTAGCGATCGCCCCTTCATAAGCCACCCCCCATTCCGTCAACCGCTCAGCGATAAAGGCAGCCGTAATGTCTTCCTGAAAACCCAGCTCTGGTCGCTGGTGAATGCGTCTTCTCCAGCTCACCAAATCAGATTGCAGCGCCCTAATCTCAGGTCGAACCGCCGAAAAATCAGTCGTCAAAGGCTGAGAAAGCGTCAGCATAGGGCCCCTGTAGCAATGAACCCTTCTATTCTGTCAGATTATTCATAGTAAATGTCCTTTGGCATTCTCATGCCCAAAAGGCCTGCGGCATTATTTGCTCCAAATCCAGCTGCGCCGCTGCATCAGAAAGCGCCGATAAATCTCTTACCTGCCTTAGATACGGCAAAACTCCAAGTACAGGCGCTTGCGTCAGCTGCTCAATCATCCGTACAGGCGCCCAGCTTTCTAGCTGCGCCTGAGTGCAAGGCTCAGTACAGCTCAGCACAATGCCCAGCAGCTGTACTCGCTTCTGGTTAGCAAGGGCAACGCTTGCCACCGAATCCGCAATGCTCCCTAGCTTTACCGGCACTACCAACACGGTCGGCAAACGCCACTGCGTCGCAATATCGGCCACCGTTAGCTCAGCTGTTACCGGCGAGCCCAAGCCACCCGCCCCTTCAATCAGCACCCAGTCTCGTTCGGCCTGCAGTTGCGCTACTGTCTTCCAGGCCCTTGCCAGGTCAACACGGGTACCTTCTAGCGCAGCTGCGAGTGGCGGAGCTATCGGCGTTTGGTACCACAGCGGATTGATCTGTTCAGGCGTTTGCTTCAGGTCAAATAGCTTTGTGTACAGCTCGCGATCGCCCACCCCCGACTGCACCGGCTTACACACGCCTAACTTATAAGTCCAGCAATACTGCTGCCAATAAGCAATCAGTGCGGAGGTCAAAACGGTCTTTCCACTATCTGTATTCGTACTAGAAATTAATAAGGCCGACAAATTACTCTCAACTTTTAACGTGTTTTCCAAAGCGACCCCTATTCCGTCGGAATAACCGCAGTCGCTCTAATTTCCAGGGTAAATTCGGTCAGCTGGTCGCCCTTAACATCAATACTGTAGTCTCCGCCCACCGGCAAAATACCTTCCCACGACCTAAGCCCCGCCGCGTCAGCAACCATCTCGCCGCCAGGCATTAGCAAGTCGAACCCAACCGGATTTTGCGAATCCAAAACACGCACCGTTAAAATCTGCCCTTCTTGCGCGTTGATAATGTATCGCTTAATCTGGCCCGTACTAACATTGTTAGCCACCCTAATAGAGTCTGACCCAGTTGGGAATGATACCCGCTGAGACTGAACACTGGGCTGAATCGGCGGCTCGGGGGTCTCGGCAGGCGGCTCAGGTATTTCATCTGGCACTTCACCGGGCACTTCGTCAGGGCTATCCGGCTCAGTGGTTTCTACAGGGTCTGGTTCAAGTGTTTCTACAGGATCTGGGACTTCTGGCGCTGGGGGTTCACTTAGGGCAACCTCCAAGCGATAGTCACTGCTGGTCACCCCGCGCACCGTGCTCAGCTGAATGGTGTATTCACCGGCTTCTTCCAGTTCACCTTCCCACTGACTGGTCTTTTGGGCATTGCGGGCCACACGTTCGCCATCGGGGCCTAGTACGCTCAGCTCCACGTCGTCTTCTGCGACGGATACGTTTAGACGCTGGCCAGCTTCGGCGACCAGTGGATAGTTCACAGTGTCGCCGCCGCGCATATTGCCTTCTACAACTTTGGTTACGCCAGGGGTCAGGTCCAGCTGTGGTTGCTGATAGTTGACAGGCTTCGGCGGCGACTGCGTCAGCGTTGGCTGAGCGGTTGGCTCTTCTGTGCTACCCAAAGGAGGCAGTGATGTAATAGTTGGCGTCGGTCCTTGGTTAGGTAACGACCTGACAACAGCCCAGCCACCGAAGCCTGCGGTTAGCGCCAGACCTGCGGCCAATCCGCCGACAGCTAGCGGATTTTCCAAGAAAGAGCGCTGATCAGAGCCTGCCGATTTCGCCGTTGTATAGGTGGAGGTAGACTGGCGAACCGTATTAGGACGATTGATCGTCGGTCCTGCCTGACTATGAGTAGCATCAGGATTGGAGCGCCCGACCGCAACTGTTTTCATTTGCGAGACAGGAGGCACAGCATTTGGCGATTGTGCCGCAGCCGCACTCGTTGTCGCTCGGCGGTTACTCGCTTCTAGTGCTCTGGCCATCTCACTGACTGACTGATAGCGATCGCCCGGTCGATAGCTCAGAGCTTTGTTCAGCACAGCTGCAAATTCTGGCGTCACCTGCACAAATTCCTGCCACTGCCAGGCAAAGTTGATATCGTCGAACAAACTTTGTGGCTCTCTTCCCGTCAGCAGCACAATTGCAGTCACAGCCAACGCATACAAGTCACTACTAGGATAAGCTCTACCCGTTTGCAGCTGCTCGCTAGGTGCATAGCCCGCCTTGCCGACCGTCGTAGCTTGGGCGACGCTAGGGTCCATTTGCATCCGAGTCACCACTTCTTTCACCACGCCAAAATCAATCAGCACAGGCAGCTGATCGTCCTTACGCAAAATAATGTTGTCTGGGCTGATGTCGCGGTGAATAATGCCCTTCGCATGAATATGAGCCAGCACCGGCAACAGCTGCTTCAAAAACTGTCTGACCTCGCCTTCCGAAAAGTTGCGTCCCTGGGCGCGGCGCTGATTGAGTACCTCATGAAAGGTCGGGCCTTCTACATAGTCCTGCACCAAAAACAGGCGCTCTTCTTCTTCAAAGGTGGCTCTAAACTTAGGAATTTGCGGATGATCGATTTGATAGAGCACAGAGGCTTCTCGCTGAAATAGCTGAGTTGCCTTGTCAGAGAATTTGTCTTCTCCTTTAATGGGGACAAATTCTTTGATGGCACAGCGTTCATTAAACCGACCCTGATCTTCGGCCAGATAGGTGCGGCCAAATCCGCCCTGCCCCAACAGCTGAACAATGCGGTAGTGATTTTGCAGAAGCGTGCCGATAGAAATCGCAGATTGCATAGCCGAAACCGTTCTTAACGTCTCATCCTAATGTCTCAATAGTCTAGTGCATGGTTTCACCGATAGTCCCGCGACTCGTCGGACCCAAACATACGTACTCACAGCGAGGGGAAACCCCTGATATCTCAAAGATTCTGTAAAGCTACGGGTTGAATTTATCATGGCCTAGGGAATGATGAACTCAACAAACGCCTTTGTAGTGCACCACGCATGATTTACGGTACGTCTCGCAACGCAACAGAATCGACTTTCTCGCCAGACAGTGGTCACCACCAGGCTCAGCTCGCTTGTCTGATAGAAGGACGTTCTCCTGCAAATCGCGATCGTCACCGCTCCGAAATTTTAGCGCGTCTCAATCTGTTAGATAACGACACGGTGCCCGTTTTTGAAGAGGCTACCCAGAATATTTCACGCCTGCTAGCAATGCCCATTTGCATCCTTAGTGTGATGGATGCAGACGTACAGCGCTTCAAGTCGGTTGTTGGGCTATCTAGCTTGGGCCTAATGAATCAGCTAGCGTCCGCTCGCATGCTGCCAAAGGAAGAGTCGTTTTGCACCCACGTAATCGACAGTGGCAAAACGTTTATATTGCCTAATGCCACAGCCCATCCAGCATTTTCTCGAAGCTTGCTGGTGCAGCAATATGGTATTCAGTCTTACCTGGGTGTGCCGCTAATCACGACCGATGGCTGCTGTATTGGCACGTTGGCGGTCATGGATTTGCTCCCGCATCAGTTCACTCAGCAAGAAATTGCCTTTCTAGAACTCAGCGCTCGCTGGAGCATGAGTGAGTTTGAAAAGCAGCAAGCAATGCAGGCACATCAGCAAGCCGTGTCTTCTTCTATCAGCACGAGCCAACCAGTAGGAACACCTTCACAGAGCTCTATACTTTCCAAAGTCAATCAGGTTCGGTTCGATCTCATGGTGCAGCTTACTCAGGAGCTGCGCAATCCGCTAACGTCAGTAACGGGCATGGCGAGCATGCTCAGCCGTGAAATATACGGCCCCCTCAGTGAAAAGCAACAAGAATACGCCAAAATTGTGCTTAGCAGTTCCCAACAGCTCCTATCAATGGTGAATGAGATTGTTGAAATCGGCGATCTGCAAGAAGATACCCATCAACTATCTATTACAGCTGCCGATATTGAAATGTTGGGTCAGCAGGCACTAGCCGCCCTAACTAGCCTCGCCAAGCAACACGATTTACAGCTCAAGCTAACCGTCGAACCAGGCTCTCGCATCTGGAATTTAGATCAAAGAGTTGTCAAACAGCTGATTTACCATCTAGTGTTCAGCGTTATCAGAATGTCAACAGCAGGCAGCACTATTCGTCTGCACGTGTCTCGCAAGGACAATAGTGCCAGCATTGCTTTGTGGGTGTCCAATCCATGGCTTGGTGAAGATTTACCACAGGCGATTATTGCCTGGAATCGAAATCAGACTGCTGGTGCTCACAGTAATCAGACCCTTGCACCTCAGTCAAATGACGATGTTGCTAATAATGAATCACTTCAGCGGTTCGGCCCTACAGACAATGCATTCGAGCAGGGTGAGGCCTTTGAGGCCCTGGCAACTGCACAAAAAGTGGATGCATCCAGGCAGGAACTAGGCTTGTTGCTGAGCCGTCACCTCATTGAGGTGCACGGTGGTGAAGCCACTGTGCAAGGATCGGCGGCTTCTGGCTACCGCTATATTATTACGCTGCCATCACTGCCATTATCCTAATCAGCAAGGCATTAATACGAAAACACCGTACTCGGTAGCGTCCTACATAAATAACAAATACTCACTTCTCGAATAAAGAGGAGTGAGTTTTTTACTGGCTAGTCAGAGGGCCAAGCATCAAATTACGTCTCCCCATTTAGACATAGATTCAAACTATGTCTGTTGTTTGCTCCAGTATCATTGCACTGCAACTTTCTTAAAATTTATTCGACAGCCACTTCCCAAATAATTTGTCAACCGGGGAACCAACAGTTATTCGCGTATTTTCTTCAAGTGAATGAAGCGTGGCGTTCACAAACAGCGTGGTTTCGCTGTTGGAAAGCTCTTTTTTACTTATGCGGATACCAACAAGATTTATTTCTCTCTATATTTTGGGTGTAATCGCTGTCAGTAACAGCAGAAACAACAAATCCTGATACTTCCGTGTATGTCCTGACTGCCAAGCTTTAACGATAGGGCAAGATGATCTCGGTTAAGTTCAGAGCAAACATTTATTACTACAAGAGTAAGTGTCTGCTATCCGGAACAAAACCTATTAGGAGATTACCTTCTCTTAAGAAGACCTCACAGGACTAATGTTCAGCTGAAACCGTTCGGCAGCTCCCGCTCCATCAGGCGTGCTCCGAGTCTGGTTATATCAAAAGTCTTACAAAGAAGCTCTGCCGTGCAAACCACAGGAGCACCCTTTGCCGACAACATCTCAATTAGCTGCTTATTAACCAGTGATGTTTAGAAATCTCTCACCGATTTCCACCTACTCTGCTTGAAAAACTTAGCTATCACAACAATGGCAAAAACAAAGAAACAAAAAACCTTCCGCTGGCTAGCACACAAGCCTCTCCTAGCAACCGCACTAGCAGTTGCAGGCGTTTTCAACATGATGGGCGCAGTACTAGCGGAAGGTACAGCTGCGGGTACACCTATCAACAACACGGCAACAGCCACTTACAACGACGGTACAAACAACTTTGATGCCGTTTCCAACACTGTGACTATTAACGTTGCAGAAGTTGCTGGTATTACAGTCACTAGCGTTGGCTCCGACGACCCCAACGGTGGTAGTGTTGTAACCGATGATATCGTCACCTTCGACTTTGAAGTCACCAACACAGGTAACGCACCAACCTTCTTCTACTTACCTGGCCCAGACAGCATTGGTGTTTCAGAAGGTACCATCGCTCGCGTCGATATTGTAGGCACTCCTGGCAACCCTGCTGCACCAACAACAACCGCAGAGGCCAACGATTCTACGCCACGTCCGGCGGCACCGACCGTAGGCGCACCCAGCTCTTCCCAGGCTGAAATCACAACAACTGGTGGCACCACAGATGCTCTGCTGGGTGTAGCTGCTGGTACGTTCGCGCCTGAAGAAAGCATTATCGTTCGTGTAACGGTTCGAGTAGACGCTGATGCAGTAGGCGAAGAAGTCGCCGTGCAGTTTGGTAATACTGACGACAACGATCAGTCACCTGCAGACGACACGCAAAACCAGCAGAACATTCCTGACCTGAGTGAAGCCACGCCAAGTTCTAACGATAATGATGTTCGTACTGTGAACCCAGAAGGTCCTACAACAGACGCGCCAGTTAATGGTGAGCGTGAGGCAGCTGCTTCTGACGATGTTCCTTTCGCAACTGCTGTTGTTGATTTAGCTCAGGCGTTAATTCTCAAATCTTCTAACGTTACTAACGCAGCGATTACACCAGAGAATCCAGCCGATGTAAACATTGAGTATTCGTTGGAGCTACAAGTTGGCAACGACAACTCCATTGTAGGTATCGACCCCGGTAATCTGGAAGGTACTCCCATCACGCTAGATGGCACGCCTAACACATCTCGCGTCTTAGTTTCCGATGCAATCCCAGCGAACACCACGTTCGACTCGAGCCTTGCGCCTGTTGCACCTACAGGTTGGACCGTTGTTTACACCACAGACGATGTAAACACAACTAACGCTCTTGATGCCGATTGGCTGACACTATCTACAACGCCACCTGCTCTTGATAGTGATGTCACACGTATCGGTTTTGTTTACGACGCAGTGACTGATGGCGTACTGATTCCAGGCACAAGCGTTTCAGGCTTCACCTTTAACGTGACGACTACAGGCCTCACGCCTCCTGGCGGAGACATCGCTAACATCGCTCAGGTCTTTGGTGAAACCGAAGGCGACGGCAATGATAACGTTGTTTACGATGAGTCTGGTGACCAACAGTTCAACAACCTAGATGATGGTGTTGATCCTACCAACAACGACACCACTTTCGATCCTGGTAACGACCTGGGTATTGCAAATGTGGGCGACCCTGATCCTGGTAACAACACAGGTACTGGGGAGAATGGTGAATCAACCGTTGACACCATTACCTCTCAGCCCGTTGCAGTCGGCGACCTGTTCAACGGTCCTAGCGGCGTAGCAGATGCCACAGGCCCTAACGACACTGACGACGACTTCACTAACGCAGCGACAGATGTACCTGTACTAGGTGCACCTGGCTCTACAGCTGGTGATCCAGATGCAGTCACAATCACCAACACACTGCTGAACCCAGCAAGTGCACCTACTAATCTGGACACAGTTACCCTGTTGCCACTCTCGCCTACCGATGCTGACGCAGCAGCAAACACTGGTGTAACCGGGAACTACGGTGCAGATGGCGACTTGCCTGACGGCACTTTAGTCACCATCGCGTTTGGTGGTCAATCAGTAACTTATCAGTACACAGCGGGTAATGCGGATCCTTTCCACACCGTTGGTGACAACACCACAGTGCCTAGCCCTGTTGTCGTTGGTACCCTCACGCCTGGTAACGCTCAAGACTACACTGTAACAATCGACTTGCCAACGGGTACTGAGCAGGTTGCTGGATTCGGTGTACCTATCGCAGCCTTTGTTGACAACGATGCAAACGGCGCGTTTACCCCTGGTAGCGAGACAGTTTCCAACATCACTATCGATCGGGTCTACACCGGGTTTATGGCTTTGGTGAAGGAAGCGCAAATCGTGTATGCCGAGCGTGATGGTGTAACACTTCCTGCGACTGGTTTCCTCGATCAGGCTGGCTTGGATGCTGCGGCACCAAGTGCTCGCCCTGGTGACGAGATTCAGTACCGTATCAGTTATACCAACATCTCTGAAATTCAGCCTGCTAGCGGTGGTGGTAACGTCATCCTAAATGCGAACAGCTTCACTGTTCGAGATGATGGTACTGCTGCAGTATCTGTTGATGGTGCTGTCACAACCAACAACTGGGCAGGCGTCACTGTTCATAAGGTTGGCACAACTGTAACAGTTGGTTCTACTGAGTACTTCAACGGTGGTACATCTTTAGGCAGCGCAGAGCCTGCCGATGAAGATACTGCTAGTCCTTCTTCTGTTACTGCGTACGAAAACAACGCAGGCACGGTTGCTCCTCAGGGTACTGGCAACCTCACATTTACTCGCGAAGTTCAGTAAATGCTAGTGGGCTCCTAGCAGCCCCCCATAGGGTAGAGCGGAAACTATTTCCGCTCTTAGCCCTCTCTTATTTTCTCCTCTGACATTTATCTAAAAAAGGTTGAACATCAATGAAACGTAAGTTTATGTTTGGTTTGGGTATTGCTGCGTTGGTCGCAACAACACCCTTCGCAACAAGCACTCCTGTATTCGCTAGCCTGCAAGAAGCGGGCAGTGCGATCGCTCAGCGCATCATGCGCCCCGAAGTAAAGCTCGAAATGGGCGTAGAAAAGCAAGTTGTCGTCGTAGACGAGAACGGCGAAGAGAAGTCTGTATGGCAGGCGCTAGAAGGCGACGCAACTGTACAGCCTGGCGACAAGCTACGCTATCAGGTCGCGTCTTCTAACAGCGGCGACCTCTCCGCAGAAGATTTGGTTATCACTCAGCCCATTCCTGCTGAAATGACCTTTGTTCTGGATTCACAAAAGGGTAACGACGCTGCTGAAGCCACCTACAGCATCGACGGCGGCGCTACCTTTGTTGCCGAGCCCATGGTAGAAGTCACTTTGCCCGACGGCACAGTAGAAATGAAGCCCGCGCCTGCCGAAGCCTACACTCACATCAAGTGGGATTTCACAGAGTCTCTAGACGCGGCTGAAGCCGTAGCTGTTTCTAACGAAGTCGTCGTTAAGTAACAGCAAGTCTTAAGAGAAACGGGTGGGTGCTCCATCTCTCCCTTACCCGTTTCTCTTAAGACACTTATCTACTAAAACCACTCATATCAAAGACATTCACATGAAGGACGATTTGAGTCTTTCCAGGTTGTTAGTCCGATAGCTAGCTAAAAGGATTTGACCTATACAAGAACACTCACCTCGTCACTCATTAGGTGAACGCAGCACTCTCTCTCTACCTTAGTGCGTTTTAAGAACTCCACTCTCTTGCACTTTGCAACAGGGTTAAATCTATCTTCTGTGACAAGATGCCGAAATTCCTCCACAATATGTGGTTCCAGAGAAAGCGCTGGCAGTGCCTAGCTGTACTCACTTTCGCACTCAGCGTACTCCTTCATTCAGTACCTGCGGCAACAGCTCAACAAGTCCCTTTACCGCAAGCCTTACCTACCTTCTCTAACACGGCAACGGCCACTTATACCAGTGCAGGCACCTCTATCGATTCAGTTTCCAACCAAATTTCAACAGCTGTCGAGCTGCCGCTGATCGATCCAGCAGGCAACGTTTTGGGCTGTGATGGCCAGCCTTTAGCCAGCTATGCAGGCTTTTCCATGGCCCTGTACGAAACAGACGCCAGCGGTTTGGGCCTAGGGAATTTACTGCCACTAACCGCCACATCCGGCGCAGAAAGCATCCCGCCAAATACCGCTAACATCAATCCCTTTCCCCTTTCAGCAGATGGAAGCTACAACTTCCTACTTGATGAGTCTTTAGGGCAAACGGATACCGGCAGAATTTATATTTTGGTGATTCGACCGCCCGCTGACGGTCCATTTCGCGAGCGCAGGCTACGAATTGAAATGCGAGGCGTAGAAAGAATCACCGCGCTCCAGTCCGTCACACTAAAGTACACGGTCACTTCTCTGGACGGACAGCCCATCTCGTTAAATGGTGTAACAGCACAGTCTTTCGACCTAGAAGAGAGAGGTCAAGGATTCGATACGAAAATCACCTTTTCTATTGGCATCGACTCAGTGCTCTGTGAAGCCGAGCAGGTCAGCATTGTAAAAACAGCAGACCGTTCAGCGGCTCAACCTGGCGACCTAGTCGTTTATCGATTCAATATCAAAAACCTGGCTCCGGTAGATGTCAATACTGTGACGGCCACTGATACGCTGCCAGTTGGCTTCGAGTTTGTAGCCGACTCTGTCTCGGCGCAGGTTGCTGGTAATGATGTTGCGGTAACGGCTTCTGCCGCTGGCAACCGCGTTACCTTTGTGGCCACAGCTCCGCTGGCCCCTGCTGAAACACTCGACATCATCTACGCCGCCAGGATTTCGCCAGATGCGTTGAGAGGCTCAGGCCGCAACAGCGTACTGCTAACGGCCAGACGATCGGATAGTAACTTTCAGCTACAAGACGGCCCGAGCATCCACAGGCTAACACTTGACCCTGGCATACTCTCCGACTGTGGCACGCTGATTGGCCGCGTGTTTGAAGACAAAAACTTTGATGGCGAACAACAGCCCGGTGAAGCAGGCATCCCTAACGCAGTCATCTTTTTAGATGATGGAAACCGCGTGGTCACCGATGCAGATGGTTTGTTCTCTGTTCAAAAGATGCTGCCGGGTCAGCGAACTGGAACGCTCGATATCAGCAGCTTGCCGGGCTATACGCTGGCTCCAAATCTGCACTTCAATGAGCGCAATAGCGTATCTCGCTTGGTAAACCTCTCTCCTGGCGGATTGGTAAAAATGAACTTTGGCGTCACGCCAACCTTCCAGGAGGTTGAGTGATGACTAAGAAATTTGACAATAAGATCGCGCTACAGTCTGGGGTAGTAAGTGCACTCTCTATATTTAGCCTAGTCGTAGGTGCTACACAAGCACAGGCAGAGCAGACCTTTCCCCTAGATACAGATTCGACAACGGGTGCGGATCAAGAAGACTATGGTACGGGAGCGATCGCACTCCAACCCGCACTCCAAGAAGCCCCCCAACAGGCAATACTCGCCACCCCGCGAACTAACGACACTCTTATTGGCCTAGCCACCGTTGATGAAGCGCCTGAGCCAGCACAGACCCTGGTGCCAGTGCAAACCATTCCCCCCGAAGCAGACTGGGCCGATCAGCCCGAGCAAGTGCTGATTGCCCAGTCAGTAGAGAGCGAGAGCTTTATCGAACCTGCTGCGGTTGTTGCGCCCGAGGTTTCTGGCGCGATTCCTGGTGAAGTAACCGTTGCTGAGTCTGTAGAGCTTCCTTCTGAAGCGGATGTTGCGGCTGAAGAAAATGAACGCCTGGTTACGCTTGCACTAGAAAAAGAAGAAGACAATGTTGTTTTTCCCAGGCCGAACTGGCAAGCGCCTGCGGGTGACTTGTTAATTACCCTGGCAGATGAAGACGAAGATGAGGAAGAAGACGAAGAAGACGCTAACGGTCAGGTTCCCTTAATTTCGCTCAACTTGGGTGAAGAGGACGAGGACGAAGACGAAGCCCAGTCAGATGTGCCGCAGGTAGCCCTGCTGCCTACGGCTGCAAATAGCGATCGCCCCACCAAGCGTGAAGGTAACTGGATTGCACTATTTGATAGCGAACCTGTTAATAGTGCACCCGAAAATATCACCAGCGAACAGAGCGAAGTACCCAAGAATCCTTTACTGGCGCTGTCCACTCCCGATGACGAAAACGAGGACACAGTCAACAGTTCTCTGATTGCGGTAAACCCAGAGGCAGCTATCCCTGACAAGCGCTCAGCCGATTGGATATCTTTGACACCTCCGGAGCTCACAGCACCCGGTAACGTACCAACTAACGAGGTTGCAATTAGCACACCCGAGCCCAGTGCCAGCTCTGACAATTATGACCTAGAAGATCTTTCTCTGGTCGCAATCACGCCGACTTACTTGGCGAATGGGGAAGAATCGCAAGTTGCTGTTGGCTCCAGTGAAGTTGAGTTTTTAAGCCCAGAAGCAGATGCTTTCCTAGATATTGCATCGACTCCGGTCGTTTTACGGTTTCCTATCGGTGCCAAAATTGCTTTGCTGGCCAACGGCAGCGAAGTAGACACCAGCCTGGTAGGTAGAACAGAAACTAACAACGAGACCGGTCAGCGCACCCAGACCTGGTACGGCGTATCGCTACTGCCCGGCGAGAACGTTTTAGAAGTGGTTTCGACTGACACAGGAGAGGTGCTGCAAAGTCTGCCGCTGACCGTTCGAGGCTTACCGACAGAACTCGTATTACTGACGCCTCGTTCTATTCCTTCTGACGGGCGCTCCACCAGCACCATTCGCGGACAGCTGCTAGACGAAGCCGGTAACATTTCGCTGTGGGGCAATGTTGCAACGCTAAACACCAGCGATGGTCAGTTCATTGGTGCCGATTACGATGTGGATGCGCCTGGCTTTCAGGTGCTGATGAATGAGGGAGAATTTGTTGCCGAGCTGCAGTCTTCTTTAGAGTCTCATTTGGTACAGCTGCAGGCGAAGGTAGGCGAATATGAAGCCTTCAGCCAAATCCAATTTGTAACGCCTCAACGTTCTAACCTGATTTCTGGTGTTGTTGATTTGCGTCTGGGCGCTCGTGGCACCGACTTTTACGATAGCTATCGGGAGTTTTTGCCGTTAGATGGCGACAACAGTTACGAGTTTGACGTTGAGGCAGCTGTTTTTGCGACGGGTAATGTTGGTGAATGGCTGTATACAGGAGCTTACAATAGCGATCGCAGCCTAAACGAAAATTGTCGCGGCGAATCTTCTCTCTTTAGAGGTTCATCGGGCGACTGCGATACCATTTATCCTACCTATGGCGACGACTCTTATTCCGATGTTGTAGCCCCTTCTCTCGATAGCGTCTACCTCCGATTCGAGCGCAACTCTCCTAGTAACCCGGCGGCCATTGACTACGCAATGTGGGGAGACTTCAACACGCAAGAGTTTGCAACGCCAGCTCAGCTATTTACCTCCACAACGCGGCAGCTACACGGATTCAAGGCCAACTACAACTTTGGCAACCTGGCCGCAACAGGCCTGTACGCCAACAATGTAGAAGGCTTTGAGCGAGATACGATTGCGCCGGATGGCACTAGTGGCTTTTACTTTACCTCACAAAGAAATATTGTCGCAGGTAGTGAATCGGTCTATTTAGAAACAGAAGAGTTAGAGCGGCCCGGTATCGTTATAGACCGTCAACAGCTAGCGCGTGGCGTAGACTACGACATTGACTACGACCGAGGCTCGTTGCTCTTCAGCGATCCGATTCTACGCACAGCCGTTGACAGTTTGGGACAGCTGTTGGTGCGCCGTATCGTAACCACCTATCAGTACGAGGATGGCACCGACACAGATATATTAGCCGGTCGCCTGCAATATACCTTCGACCCCAAACCACAGCGAGCATCCTGGGTTGGGGCAAGCTACTTTTCTCAAGACCAGGGCAACCGAGACTTTTCTCTGTACGGTGTAGATGCCAGAGTTTCCCTGGGTGAAAATGCACAGCTCACCGCAGAAGCCGCTCAGTCTTCTCACGACTTTGATGGGACCGGAACTGTCAATGGTGGTGCCTACCGTGTAGAGCTAGAAGGCTCATTAGGCGGACTGAATGGCCGAACCTATTTCCGAACCACCGACCCCGGTTTTAGCAATAGTGCAACCACCTCCTTTGTACCTGGGCAAACCCGCTACGGCGCGCAGCTCAGCGGTCAGCTAGGCAGCACAACTTCCGTGCGAGCGCAGTTCGACCAAGAAAACAACTTTGGCACAACGCCTAGAATCGATACGAGTCTTTCTCCTTTGCTCTCGGGATTAACATCTACGCCCGGCGAAAGACTCGACAATTCACTGACGACATACTCTGTTGGCCTCACTCAAAAGCTAGGCAATAGTACCGCTGAAATAGACTGGATTCATCGCGATCGCACCGATCGCCTCACAGACTTAGGCACCGTATCTTCCGACCAGCTCAGAAGCCGCTTCACTACCCCTCTAGCTCGCAACCTAACATTGGTTGCTCAAAATGAGCTAAATCTCTCTTCTGACGTTGACCCCATTTACCCCAGCCGGACTCTCGTCGGCATTAATTGGGAAGCAATGCCAGGGCTTAATGTTGGCCTGAATCAAATTTTCTACGGTGGCGGTGGTAACAACCGTGGAAATTCGACCAGCTTGGACATCACAGGTCAACACACCTTTGCCTCTGACACCACTGTACGAGGCCGCTTCTCTACAGTTGATGGCCGTCAAATTGGTGGCAGCATCGGCCTAGAACAAGGCATCAACCTAGCACCAGGGCTGGACCTGGATCTCGGTTACGAGAAAGTGTTTAGCACGCTAGGTAACCAGACGGCTGCGGGCACACAACTGTCTCGGTCGGTGACGACAGGGTCAGGCGCTTCCGCATTGGCTCTATCAGGGGGTGAAAGCTACAGCATTGGCCTTTCCTACACGGATAGCGCCGACTTTCAGGCGAGTTCTAGCTTTGAGCATCGTAGCTCTTCAACGGGATCTAATACTGTCTTCAACCTATCTGCGGTGGGTCGATTAAATCCGGCATTAACAATTTTAGGAGACTATCGCCTGGCACAAACTGCCAACCCGGGGCTTCGAGGAGCTGGCACCTCTAGCTTGCTAAAGCTAGGTTTGGCCTACCGCGATCCTGAAGACGATCGCTTCAACGGACTGCTGCGCTACGAGCATCGAATGAATCCTAATTCATTGCCGAATACTGCGAGCCTGGGAGCTAGTACAACAACCCAGGAGCATTTGTTCTCGGCTGAGGGAATTTATACGCCAAACTGGCGCTGGGAGCTGTACGGCAAGTACGCGTTCCGCAATAGCAGCACGGATATCAGCGGCACTAGTAACGACTTCTCTGGCAACAGCAGTACTCACCTGGCACAGGCAAGAGCAACCTATCGACTGGGCTATCACTGGGATGTGGTGGGCGAAGCTCGCTGGCTGGGGGGTAATGGCTATAACGAAGTTGGCTATTCGGTAGAAGCGGGCTACTATCCACTGCCGGACTTGCGCCTGTCAGCTGGCTACAGTGGCGGTGCAACAGATTATGACTTCGGTGAAAACCGAAGTGCCGGTGGCTTTTATGTGGGGGCCACTGCCAAGCTAAGCGGGTTGCTCAATGGATTTAGGTCGCAACCTATTGCGCCGGTTCAATCCAGTGAATCTGTGATTCAAGTGTCTGATGAAACGGTGATAGATGTAACCACTGGCGACAGTGAGATAGAAAGGCAAGCTGTGGAGTTTTAATATGATCTCACTAAATTGTAAGCAATATCGCAATAGGATTCTGGCTGGCTGCCTGCTTTTGAGCGCGGTCGTTTTACCTTCTGTTCGTTGGGGAGAGGCGATCGCACAAGATTTGCCTGCCTCCAGGGTTCAGCCTTTACAAATCACCGTAAACAGCGCTGCGGATGGTCCAGTTCTGGCGGACGCAGCACTAACCCTCAGAGAAGCTATTGAGCTGACAAATGGAACGCTGACAGTAGATGCGCTGAGCGCGGCTGAACAACAACAGATTCGACAAAGCCAAGCCACCTCAAAAATTTCGTTTGATCTGCCTGTAGAGCAAACAACAATTGAGCTGACATCGCTGCTGCCAGC
Source organism: Cyanobacteria bacterium J06581_3 (assembly GCA_038531675.1). Classification (GTDB taxonomy): domain Bacteria; phylum Cyanobacteriota; class Cyanobacteriia; order Phormidesmidales; family Phormidesmidaceae; genus Phormidesmis. Next base: position 364,135 of record JBCBBK010000001.1, on the reverse strand, counting down.
AATTGTGAACGCTGGGTTAATTGTAGATGGGGCTACACAGGCTGGTTACGATGCAAATGGTTCAGCGACTGCCGAGATTGCGATTCCGGTGCCGATAGTAACCATTCGCCCAGCAGACGGTATAGAAGTATTCCGTGGGCTAACAGTTGCGGTAGATAACGTAGAAATTAGGGGGCTGAGTCTCTATGGATTTACTTCGCAGAGTCAGATTACAAATTCTACGCCTCCGGCTGATATCTTTATCAGTCATCGTCCTTATGCGCTCAACCGGGAGACGCCAAACAATTTTGTTGGCCCTGTTCAAGATACACCGCCTAAAGATGTGGTGATAGAAAACAACTGGCTTGGACTGCCGCCGGATGAGTCGATTCCGACTAAAAATTCCAGCTTTGGGGTTTCTGTTTTTGATGGCGATCGCACCCGCATTCACAGCAATCGCATTCAGTATCACAACGGCAGTGGCGTCATTACCGGACGCACGGCCAACAATCTGGAAGTAAGCAACAACATTATTGTAGGCAACGGCTGGGCAGGCATGCCGGATGCCATTCGGCTAGATGGCAGCGTAGACAATGGCATAATTGATGGCAATTTGCTGTGTGGCAACGATGGCAGCAGCGTGTTTTTGTTCAAGCCAGAAGGAGCTGTAACAATCACCAACAACACCATCCGCTTTAATGGTCAACGATTAAGACGCGCGGCTGTGTACGTGATGGGCAGCAACCACCGCATTGAGAACAACAGCATTTCTAATCAAAAAGGGGGAGGCGTTGTAGTCACTGCCTTTGGACAAGGCCCAAATACTCAAAGCGTGAATAACGTCATTACAGGGAACCGCATCGACAGCATTGAAGGGCTGAGTATTGACCTGAACACAAGACGAACTCGCACACCGCAGGCTTTTCAAAAAGGCGATGGACCTAACCCCAGACGAAATTCGGCTAACCGCCGTCAGGATACTGGCAACGGTGCGGTCGACGCTCCTAGATTTATCAGCAACGAGCTGTTTGTAATTGACGGGCGCGTGGTAGTGCGTGGGCAGGCCGATCCGGGTAACACAATCGAGCTTTATCAGTCTACGGGAGACTCAGGAGACTTTGGTCCTTTGAGTGAGCCGATTGGAAATACGACTACCGATGGGCAGGGTGCGTTTGAGCTAGTGCTGACGACACTGCAAGGGGGTGAGGTGTTGAGCGCGATCGCTACTGACCCACGCTATGGCACGTCTGAGCCTGCGATGAATACTGTGGTGCGATCGCTGGGTGGAACACAAGTTTCTATCACGCCACCAGCGAACATGCCACAATGCACAACTGCACCTATACCTCCGCAACCGGTAGAGCCACAGCCGGTAGAACCTCCAGAAACTATTCAGTTAGAAGTACCTCGTAACGTACACTTTGCCCTCGACCAGGACTTTGTGAGTGAAGAGAGTGCGCGAGTACTAGATAAGGTGGTAGAAGTGCTAAAACAGTACCCTACCATTGTAGTCGACTTACACGGACATACTGACTCAAGAGCGAGTCAGGCTTATAACCAAGATTTGGCACGACGACGCTCTGAGAGTGTGCGACAGTACTTGCTGCGCCAAGGCATAGGTGCCGAGCGTATGACGCTACGCTCCTTTGGTGAAACAGCGCTACTGGTAGAAGAAACCAACCGGACGAACTTTGCCCGTAATCGACGAGTCGAAATAGTGTTTGAAGATGTCCGTGGCGCGAATATTACTTTTGTTAATCAAGAGCAAGATTTACAGATTGAGCCTTAGTTTTATCCAACGCGTTCTCTTTCTTCAAGAATCGTCTGGCAATAGCCATTCTCAGAGTTTTCCAGGACAAATTCTATCAGACATTTTGGGAAATATTGATACATACCAAATCTCTTTTCTCACCTTCTCTCATTCCAAAAGTGCTTTGCTAATCCTCTATTATGGCATTTAAGTTTTCTTCACTCACCTGTGGCATATTTGCTGGGCTGAGCTGCCTGGCTGGCACTATCAGTTTGCCTGCCTACGCTGAAGGTTCTGCTGACTTAATTAGCAGTGGCGGAGATAGGCCGTACTTAGAATTTAAGGATAACCAGCTCAACGGCGGCATCCTTCGAAGGACGGTGATGAAGGTGTACGCCGCTGAGGGTGAGACAATTGATTTGGGATCTAGCGCGGTTGGTGTTGGCGTTGGTGAAATCAATTATCGCGATCCTAACAACGTTAGTGGAACATGTGGGACAGCTGGCAATATAGCCAATCGGGCACAAGAGGTTGCAGGGCCCAGTGCACCGGGCGGGTTTACGCCGTGCACCGTGACGGTTGGGGCCGGGCAAACGGGAATTTGGGAGATTGATTTTGTTAGTCCTAATCCGACTGGTGGTGGTAACCCGGTCCGGCGTTCTGTTAGTGATATTTGGACAGAGGATGCTAATAAGCCCTATGTAACGGCCTGGGATATTACCGTTCGCGCTGGTACTGGCACGGCCATTCCTGGCAGAGTATATGCCAATTACTATGCGCTCAACATGGGAGGCAACAGCCAATCGCTCAGTTCTCAGTTTCGGGTGCTAACCAAAGAGGGCTATCAGTACAGAATCGATCTCAATGGGCTAGATCCCTTCGGATTTATCTTTTTTGCGAATAGAAACGGTTTCTTTGAAAACGACTCTGGAGATTCTATCTTTCGCTCTTTACAGTTTACGGGGGGCAATCCTGGCGCTTTGCCACCTGGCTATAGTTTTCAAAATCCTAACGATCCAGATGTTGGGATTTATGTCACCCACAAAATGTTTATTAATACGCCAGATTCTAGTATGCCGAGTAGTGCTAACTCTCCAACAGGCAATACCTGGCTTTATATGCTGCCCGAGCCACCACCCATCCCTAGCAATTTTGGGTTTACCGGAATTGAGGGAACTGCTGGGCAAGCAGGAACAGCTCCTTTGGGTGGAACACTCAGCTTTGACAGTACTTCGCAAAGTGCTTTTTCTATTACGATTGACCTCAACGAAGACAATATTTACGGCAATGCCAATGACCGTACATTTATAGGCCGTTCTGTTTTTGGTGCGAACAGCGTCTTTTGGGACGGGTTGGATGGCAATGGCGATCGCGTTCCGCCCAGCGCAATTCCCTACACGGTCCAAATCAATCAGTATGCAGGGGAAGCACATTTCCCAATGATTGATGCGGAACACAATCCAAATGGAATTATCATTCAACGATTGAACCAGGCCCCGGGCCCGACTAGTTCGTCAGAAAATCCTTTCAACATTTACTACGACGACCGCAACAATGATGATGGCGATCCCAATACGCCCAGTGACTATTCGCTATGTGCAGATGGCGAAAGTGCCGATAGCCCAGGTGTTGTAAATCCTGTTTGCGATGGAAACCCACCGTCCGCGCGAGAAGCACTGACAGGGATCAATAGCTCAAGCGGAGGGCATGAATTTTCCGGCAACTTTGGCAACCGCAGAGGTATAGATACCTGGGTTTATTACCCTTCTACTGATGTCGAGCTCTCTGGTGGCATTGTTGTTAGAGAAGCCGACTTGATTGTTAATAAAGAGGTGGATTTAGAAACTGCAAACCCAGGGGATGAGCTGACCTACACCATTACGGTTACTAATGATGGACCGAATGATGAAAACGGCATTACGTTTAGAGATACGGTCCCAGCATCTTTGAGCAATGTCGACTGGGAGTGCGTGATTACAAGTGGAACAGGCAGCTGTGATGAAGCAAGCGGTAATGGAAACACCATCAATACAACGCTTAATTTGAACAATCAGGCAGTAGCTACCTACACGGTGACTGGCGATCTCTCTACGTCTGCGTCTGGAACGATCACTAATTCTGCCACCGCTATCCGCAACAGAGATATCACAGATCCTAATCTCGATAACAATACAGATGATGCACAAACTGTCCTTAACACAGTGGCACCGCCGAGTGGGACGCTTTGTTATGCTGTGGCTGACGATGGCGATCGGCTTGTAGGCATCGACATCAATTCGGGCGCAGCAACAGATATCGGAGCAGTGGGCGTTACTGATATTGAGGCGATCGCATACTGGCCTATTACTGACACACTATACGCAGCAGATGCAGGTCAAATAGGCACACTAAACACAAACACAGGCGCTTACTCTAATCTGAATACGGTTGGGTCAGGCAATGGCAGTGCCGGATTCAAAACGTTCTCTGATATAGATGGTTTAGCATTTCATCCTTATACAGGCGAACTTTATGGCTCTGTTCGTGATGGAGAGGGTTCCCCTGAAGATTTACTGATTAAAATTGATCCTTCAACGGGACTTCGTGTTTCTGATGCCTTTGGACCTGGAGAAGACTATTTAGTCATTCAAACAGCAACGGCTACTGGCTTTAGCGACGTTGATGACATTGCTTTTGATCCGGAAACTGGATTCTTATATGCGATCGCCAATCAAGATAGCAGTAGCGGCGATCGCTACGTTCGTATAGATACAACAACTGGCACAGTCACTGCCATTGGCTCTTTTGGCGTGAATGACGTAGAAGGATTAACATCCTTTAACGATGGCACATTTTATGCGACGACAGGAGATGCTAGTCAATTCTATAGCGTCAACAAAGTATCTGGTGCGGCTACTCCGATTGGGTCACCGCTGACGGCTGGTAGTCCGGTGGTTTCGGACTATGAAAGCGTAGCTTGTCTGGTTCGTCCGCCCAATGAAATTACGGGCAATGTGTTTTTAGACACCAATACCAATGCAGCTTTTGACGGTGGAGATGGTCGAACAGGCGGTGCCAACGTACGACTATACCGAGATACTAACGGTAATGGCCTCGTGGACGGTAGCGATGTGTTGATTGTGTCTCAAGATTCTTTATCTGATGGCACTTATGGCTTTATTTTTGCGGCCAACGGAGCGTTTGTGTTGGATGTCGACCCGGCTAGCTTACCCTCTGACAACAACACCTTCACCACTGATAATCTGGAAGCGGCCGACTTCGGCTCCGGGCTGATGATGCTAGATGACCAGAACAACTTTGGTCATTTCACAGATTCTAATCTGGCGCTGGTAAAGCGCATTACTGCAATCAACGGTGTGAGGTTAACCGATAGCGTTGACGATCCGCTCGATGATGATAATCACTCTAACTGGCCTAGTGGAACAACAGGTGCAGGTATTAGCACCTTTTTAGCAGGAGCGACACAGCGCACGATAGAGCCAGGAGATGAGGTGGAGTACACCATCTATTACCTAGCGACGGGCAACTTTCCGGTGACAAATGTAATGCTGTGTGACCGCGTCCCGGCAGGTACAGACTACATACCTGAGTCCATGGTGATCTTCACCGATGGCAACACCAGCAACCTGACTGATACTGACACAGACAACGACGGTGCTGAGTTTTTGTCAGTTGGCGATACGACCTCTGTTCCTTGCCCAGGAACTAACGGCAATGGCACCGTTTCTGTAAATCTTGCCCCTTCTCCGAGCCAACTACCAAACGCAACCGGCCCCGGTACGCCTGGCAACGCTTATGGCTTTATTCGATTTAGAGTCACTGTTGACTAATTTTTTGAACAATTCCTCCGGTAAGAAAATCCAAAAACAGTTACACCACAACAAATTTGAAATTTCAACTCAAGACTGCTTTTGACTTTAAGTTTCAGATCTGTTCCTCTGGGCGCCTCCGAGCAACACACTGATTGCTAAGCACCATACACCTATCGTATGCAGTATTCAAAATCCTTTTCTCTCTTTTTCTACCACTATGAAACTTACTCGTCGCTCGCCTCAGTCTGAACAGCGAAAGAATCGCTGGCAGCGCTATTATCTGGCTCCTTTGGTCGGGGTGTCTTTATTGAGTGCGGGTGTATTGCCAGCAGGTGTAACCGCTCAAGTTACACCTGCTGGCAATACTATCGATAACACCGCCTTCGGTTCATTCGAGAGTCCTGCCAACCCAGGCACGCCTATCCAGGTGAATTCCAACACCGTTACTCTAACCATTGCAGAGATTGCGGGTATTGATGTAAATGCCATCAATGGAGAAGAAGCACCGAGCGGCGTACAGAACGCAGGCCCAGCGCAGGGCGATGGCATCGTCAGCGCAGAAGACGTTGTTTTGTATACTTTCCGCATTACCAACATTGGTAACGACCAAACTCAGTTCTTTATTCCAGAAGCGCCTGCAAACGTTACCAACGCCACCTTTGATACCGCAGCGACAGGCCGCATCAGAGTTATTGGCTACAACGATGGTACAACCACAACAGCGGTGGATATTCCTATCCCCGATGGTGGACTGGCAACGGGTGCTGGCGTACTAGGAACAGGATTGCCTAATAATGGCTCTGTTCCGGTGAATGGCTTTATTGATGTGCAGATTCCAGTAAAGGTGAACTCGGGCGTAACCACTGGTAACGTGACAGTGGTACTAGGTAATACAACAGATGCTACTAGCCAAAACGAACCTATTTCGGCGACAAATGAATTTTCGGGTGCGAACGATGTGACCACGCAAGACAATGCAGATGGGGGCGGTATTGCACCTGGTGACCTTGCGGGTGGGCCAAATACAGAAAGAGAAGCGAGCGATCGCCTTGATGTACCCGTTGGCACTCCCCAGCTAGACTATGGTGATGCACCTGACCTAGCTGCGGGTACTGCGGCAGGTGACTACGAAACTGCCCCAGGGAGAGGTCCTAGTCACGTTGTAGGCAGTAACTCACTGGGTACGAATGGTGTCGATGCTGAAACCGTAGAAGGTCAAGACGGCCCTACTGAAGATGATGGTGTACAGCTAGATGATGGTTCACCAGCAACGCTCCACGGCGAAAGTTTGATCGCAGGGCAGACCTTTGACCTAGATATTACAACGGTTGGAGCGGGTGTGCTAAATGCGTGGATTGACTTCAACGGCGACGGAGACTTTGACGACCCTAATGAGAATATTATTGTTGACGAGGCTCCCAGTGGAGGCGCGATTGACCTGGACAATCTGGTGGTGCCATTTGATGCCGTGCCGGGTACGACCTACGCTCGATTCCGTTACAGCACTGTGGATACTGCCAATGGGATGACGCCAACAAGTGCCGCGCCAGATGGTGAAGTAGAAGATTATGAAATTACTATTGTAGGCGCAGCACCCAACCTAAGGCTGGTGAAGCGAATTACTCGCCTGGGTGCAACAGATACGACTGCTGAAAACAACATCACGACAGTAGTAGATGAGACTGGCAACCCAGATGACGATGCAGCGCTCAACTGGCCAGCGGGATATTTACAGGGTGATGTAACAGCAACGCCTGAGCCCGGACAGGAGGTAGATTACACTGTATATTTCCTCTCGGATGGTAACTCTGTTGCGGCTAATGTGCGACTGTGTGACCTTATCCCGGATAATACGACCTATGTACCCGGCTCTTTGGTCTTAGATTTTGCTGGCACAGGTGGCGGCGCACAAACCGATGCACAAGGCGGCGTTGATGCAGATCCAGATAGCTTCTTCTTTGATGATACAGTGAGCCCTGCCCCCGCGCCCTGTACAGGAGCAAATACAGACGGCGGTGTATTCATTCAGCTACAGGAAAATTTACCGAATGCAACTAGCGCTGGAGCTCCTAACACTTCGTTTGGATTCATGCGATTCACTGTGACTATTGACTAGGCCATACTTTAGCGCTGCTGTTTGATAGTGGCGTAGTCTTTTGTAACTACTAGGGACAGCTTCTGATGCTCAGAGGCTGTCCTTTTTTGCGATCACGATGCAACAACAATATTTTAAGAAAGAAATCTAACAAAAGAAATTGATACTTCAGGTAATACACCGAACAGCGTTGACTCTATTGTGGGCACCCTCAATCATAACAAGTAATTTTGGCTATTTTTTGATGGTTACGGGTGCAACTTCTTTGGGTAAAACAGCTGGCAAAGCTCCTAGATGGCTAGCTGGAACCGTCTCTCTTATACTCTTATCTAGTCAGGGGTTGAACTTATTGCACACCTATCCTGCCTATGCTGCAGCCAATGTTTGTGCAACACCCGGAAAAGACGGCCCGGTAAATGCTACTGATATTGTCAATACTTACTTTCCCCCTATCGCTAACAGTACGCTAGCGAGTGGTCAGACCTCTGTTAATCTAGATAGCTACTACACGGAAGGTGCAGATACGCCAATTTCTGAAGGCGACATGTTGATGATCATCCAAATGCAGGATGCAACCATCGACAGCAGCAATACGGCGGCCTACGGTTCGGGAAACGCGGCCAATGATGGGAGGGGACAGGTCAGCCTGGAAAACACAGGCATTTACGAATTCGTACGGGCGACGAATTCTGTTCCAGTCAGCGGCGGCACGCTCACATTTGAGGGCGGTAATACTAACGACGGCACGATTAATACCTATGTGAATGCCGCGCCGACTGCGACCAGGGGACGCCGGACTTTTCAGGTTATCCGGATGGTGCAGTATGCCAGCTTGTCGCTAACGAGTGACATTACAGTGCCCGACTGGAATGGTCAGGTAGGCGGAGTACTCGGCCTGGATATTGCCGGAGATATGAACTTTAACGGCTTTACCATCGACGGCACGGCGCGCGGCTTTCGAGGTGGATTTATTCCAAACGATCCCAGTAATACCTCTGGAGCCAACAACAACAACTATGTGCTCCCTGGCAATACAACAGAAGGTAGCGGGAAAGGCGAGGGCATCGCAGGAACACCTCGCTATATGTGGGATGGTACAAACGCAATCGATCTGGGCTCAGATCAGCTACCGGGGGGAGATGCGGGTAGAGGTGCCCCTGGTAACAGTGGTGGTGGTGGTAATGCTCACAATGCTGGTGGCGGTGGCGGTGCCAATGGGGGTGAGGGTGGTCTTGGCGGTATTGGCTGGGAAGGGGCTAATGGTGACCTGAACGGCAGCCGAGGTTTGGGGGGTGCAGTACCGATTTCGATGCCAGTAGGCGATCGCCTGATCATGGGCGGTGGCGGCGGTGGCGGTGACGTTAACAACGACCCGGACGGCATTCGAGGCGGTCAGGGCGGTGGCATTGTCTTTATGCGTGCGGACCGTTTTGTGGGGTCAGGTACGATTGTATCCAACGGTAGCGACGGCGAAGAAGGTGATTTGAATGGCGCCCCTGATGGTGCAGGTGGCGGTGGTGCGGGCGGCACAGTCGCACTGATTGCTAAGTCGGGCGATTTCTCGGGGCTAGATGTAGATGCTCGCGGGGGTGCAGGTGGAAACTCCAACGATGCCAATAGTGTGCCCCACGGTCCGGGCGGCGGCGGTGGTGGTGGTTTGGTAGTTTCTGCTAGCCCTGGTGGGCAGGTACCCGCGCCTGATTTGGCTGGAGGGGTAAGCGGTAGAACCGAGCTGGGCGCAGGTGATCCGCATGGTGCGGGTGATGGTGTACAGGGCGTTACAGGGACGCTGAACCCTGCAGCAGTTCCACCAGCACAGCAGGGTGCAGACTGCTTTCCTAGCCTAACGGTAACGAAGACAGAGGCCAATCCAGGTACGCCGGGTGGTCGGAGCGCACCCAACAGTGCTACTTATACAATTACGACGACTAATGCTGGCCCTGGTGGGGCAACCGGCGTACAGATCTCGGATGTACTGCCTAGCGGATTTACCTATAGTAGTGGCGCAGCCGCAACTTTTAGCGGGGGCGCGAGCGGGCCTGCCGCTCCCGCAAATAGCGGTAGTGCTAGTGCACCCATCTTCGGAGACTATACGATTCCAGAGGGGGGTTCTGTATCGGTAACATTCACCGCTGATATTGCGCCGGGAACAGCCCTCGGAACATATCAGAACCCAGCCTATGTAAGCTATCTGGATCCGGCGAGAACAACAGATCGGCGAATTAGTCCTTCTGCCGGAGCGCTGCCGGGTGCTAATACGACTTACGATGGGGGTTCGCAAGCGGGACAGCCGACACCAGGTAGCAACTACGTTGCGACATCGAGTACAGGTGAGGATGTCGTGATTGTTGCAAGCCCTCCGGAGCCCCCACCTGCGGGTGCCTGTGAGGTTTTGCTGGTGAATGGTAGCTTTGAAGTGCCCGCTGTAAACCAGACGCCGCCTACGCCTGCTGAGGTGTTTCAAACCAACACCATTGCGGCCTACGATGAGGACGATGTGCCTGGATGGTTTAGCTCAGCGGATGATTTTATTGAGCTATGGCGCACTGGAAATACGATTGCAGGATCTGCCTTAGAAGATGAACAGTTTGCTGAAATTAATGCTTATGTAGAAGGGTCTCTTTTTCAAGATGTTGCTACGACGCCTGGCTCTATTTTAACCTGGCAGTTTGCACACCGGGGAAGAACAGGTGTCGATACCTTGAACCTGAGAATTGGCCCACCTGGTAGTGAAGTTGCTCAGATAAATTCGACAACAGGAACCACGAGTTTCTCTACTGGAAATTCGGACTGGGTGCAATACCAGGGCACATATACCGTACCGGCTGGACAGACAACCACTCGATTTGAGTATGTGGCGGTGTCGACAGCGAATGGTAACGAATCTACAGGGAATTTTATTGATGCTGTGCGATTTGGGCCGCTGTGCGACCATGGTGATGCTGATGCGAGTTATCCGGTGATTCGAGCAGATGGGGGCGCTGCCCATGTGAATGACGGGGTGACTTTTTTGGGGTCGGGCTTTGGGGTCGATTTGGATGGTCAGCCTTCTACTGCTGCGGACGGTGATGATGGCATTGCAGGGGACGGGGACGGCTTTGATGATGAAGATGGGGTGACGTTTACCTCTGGGCTAACGGCTGGCGATACTGGCACGCTTGAGGTGGTGGTCTCTGTGGCAGCACCTTTGAGTGCCTGGATAGACTTTAATGCTGATGGAGATTGGGATGATGCTGGCGAGCAGGTGCTGGTCGATCAGCCTCTAAGTGCGGGGGCGAATAGCCTGAGCTTTGTAATTCCACCGGGGGCAACGGCTGGTAATACTTACGCCAGGTTTCGCCTGAGTGCTCAGGCGGGGTTGTTGCCAACTGGGATTGTAGGGAGTGGCGAAGTGGAAGATTATCTGGTGGAGATCGCCCCGCCTGTGGCTAGCAATCCCAGCGTTTTGTTGAATAAGCGAATTACGGCAATTAATCGTGGACGCGCTGTGGGGGAACAGCTGTTTGACAATTACTATGTGGATGTCGACACGCCTAATGACAATGTGGTGAACTGGCCAGGCGGGGCCGTGCCTGAGACGATTGGCAGCGGTACTGTTGAGAGATATATTACAGGAATTACTGGCGTTGATAGCAGTACGGCAGCGTTTGATGTGACGACTCAGCCAGGTGATGAGTTGGAGTATACAATTTCATTTTTATCGAATGGGGATGCAGTGGCGCAAGATGTGTTGATTTGCGATCGCATTCCTGCCAATACAACGTTTATACCGGATGCATTCAATGGCGCTACACCGGCTACCCCAGGGGCGGGCGATCACGGCATTTTGCTTAGCCTGGGTGGTAATGATGTGGCACTCACAAACGCTAGCGATGGCGATGAGCTTGCTGCAACCGGCGGCAATAATAATGCAGTTGGCGGCTACTACTTCCCAGCGACCGTGGAGCCCAGCACCGTCTTCGGCGCTAACGTAGACTGCGGCGGCAGCAATACCAATGGCGCTGTGGTTGTCGATTTGAGCGATCTTTTACCCGCAACTGGTGATGGCGTGCCAACAGAGTCCTATGGATATTTTCGGTTCCGGGCCGTAGTGGAATAACGGTGGAATAACGGCGCTTAGTACAACCTCAATATTAGGACTGACACGTTCTTTCTAAATCTTCGGGTAAATATAGCTCTGGTCCAACAATGAGTGCAATGTCTTGCTGAGTATACAGACAGCTAGAGACAATTGACTCATCACCAAAAGTCATCTGAGTATCGATGCGACAGCGATCGCCTTCCCAGCCACGGATGGTTTCTGTTGCGCCTGGGAAGGGAAAATCGATCAGCGTGACCGGCGAACAAGTTGCCAAATGAGAGTGGTATCGGTCCATTGCATCTGCCATACCTGATGCTTCCAGTTCTGCTTCAAATGCCCGCATCTCCTCGCGAAAGCCTTCCATTTGCCGATCGAGTTGTTGCCACTCTGCTTCCTGTGCTTCTAGCTGTCGCAGCAATGCTTCCATCTCTGCTTCTTCCGCTGCTTGCTGTGCACCTACAGGCAGAATAAGACCACAAGCCAGCAAAGTTAGCACAGTAAATACACGGAAAGACTTTCGGATTTTCATCAGCTATTCCAAACGTTTAACAACGCTAAGATTCCCAGGATAATTGGCCTTGAGACATAGGGAAGTACTGATAAACATCGATTCAAAGCCAACTGTTGGGACGGTATAAAAATACGTTTTCCTGTTTGCTATTTGGGTTGAGCACAGATGACAGGACCTAAACATGTGAAATGGCCTTACATTCTTACTCAACCATCTCACATGTAAGGCAGCGCTTCTATTACCTGCATCTTAGATAGGCTGCGTGTCTTATTTTAGGAGGACTTTGCATTTTAATCTTACTTTTGTTGATTAGTCCAATTAAGTGGGATAGATAAAGTAAGAAAAGTGCTTAAAGTGGTATAAAAGTCTATGAAACCGTGTGTAGAGAAGGTGGCTGATAAGGCTGTGAGCAATGTTTTCGGGGGGAGTGGTGTGGCGATCACTAACAATTGCCGAAAGCTAGTCTTTAACGTGGCGATCGCCTCCACGCTAGCGCTATCTACACTCATAGGCTGTGCCACAACTGCAAAGGCAGAAGGAAGCGCTCAGATAGGGCTCAATCAGCCAATGTTTGAATACGGCGTTAGTTTTTCTAACACGGCAACTGGAATCTTCTCGCCTAACCACGCGATTTATGTCGATACGATTAGTGCCAATGAGGTGATCAACATCTCCGTTTGCGGAAACACAAACGCTGATCCCTTACGCGTCGAAATTTATCAGACAACGCCAAACTTGGATGATCCTGTATTAGTCCCCACCACAGGCACTCAGGTATTAAACCAAGCATTAGCATCTAGCAATGTCGACTGTGCCAACGGCATGACGACAACGCTCACGACGCCATTGCAGTTTACCGCGTCAACACCGGGCACCTACGAAGTCCGACTTTTTAATGAATCTACGGCAGCTAACGGCATCTTGAGAAGAGTGGATGTTACGGTTACACCTGATGCTGCAACGCCTGTTGACCCGACGCTTAGTCAGGGGCGAATATACGCCTACAGTTGGGCGTTCAATGCAGGGGGATACACAACAGCAGAGTCTGCTAACACCGATTACTTTATCAAAGTACCGGGTGGACGCCCTGGAGATAACTTTGTATGGCGGCTAGACCTGAACAACTTCGCAGGATTCATCTACGAAATTATCGCCAACAACTTGGGAATAGATTCCCCTTACGAAGGACTTAGCGCAAACTTTGTTGAAGATGGCATTACCAATACGCTAACGCCTAGATTCCCACTTTATCTGTCGTTTCCACAGATTGTGGGCACTCGGCCAACGGTACCTCCAGAGGTGACTCAGTTTAAGTTTACAGACAGCGATGGCGTAGATAACAGTATTTCGCCTTCAGATACAAGCGGTGTTCAGGACACGGGAACCTTTAGCTTTAATACGGATATTGATGGAACGTTCCTGATTGTCATTGACGCAGACCAAGATGGGCAGTACGCACCAAGTCCTAATAGCCCGAAAGATACCTTCATTTTTGGAACAGCAACACCTGGCTCTAACAGCGTCGTGTGGGATGGTACAGATAATGAAGGAAATCCCTTACCGGAAGGTACCTATACTGCTCGGCTTCAGGTACGACTGGGAGAGTTTCACTTTGTTGCTAGCGACGCAGAAACCAGCGGTGGCGGGGCAAATGACGGCCTCACTGTGTTTGAGTCGATAGGTGGCGTTGATGCTGACACACTTGTGTTTTGGGATGACCTAACACTGCTAGGAGCAACTACAACGCTTCCTAATGGACAACCGTCTTCTAGCCCGCTTTCGAGACATACATGGGGCAATAACGATGCGGCTGGTTTCGGTAACCGCCGCATGATTGATACCTACGTGTATGGCGATGAAACAACAGTCACTTCTGCCGCAATTATTGGCACTACCGATACGCCGTTACAAAAAGACTATGGCGACGCACCTGATACGAGCGCTGGAGGGAATAGCATCGCTGACTACGAAACAACAGAAGCCGACGGAGGCCCTAATCACATTATTGTACCTGGGCTGAGGATTGGCGCAGCCCCTGATACAGATGATGGGACTCAGCAAAATACGGCTGCTGACGAAGATGACGTTAGCGGTAGCGATGAAGGTGATATTGCACTTCCTGAACTAAGGCTAGATGCAACAACTTACACCGTAGGTAGTATCGCGGTGACGAATACCACTACCGAACCGAGTTATCTGGTTGGCTGGGTAGACTTTGACCAGTCGGGGACATTTGATAGTGATGAGCAGGCCGTAAGCACGGTTGCCAGCGGAGATACGACTGCTGACTTGGTGTGGAACACAATTCCATCGGATATCGCGGCAGGAACAACCTATGTAAGATTTCGCCTTGGTTCCACAGAGGGATTAGGGCCAACGGGTGGAGCGATTGATGGGGAGGTAGAAGATTATGCTTTTGCGATCGCTAGTGACCCCAGTGTCTTACTAACCAAGAGGATCACGGCCATCAACAGAAATCTACCAGATGAACAGACGTTCGATACTAGCTACATAAACGTTGGCACTAATGATGATAATGATAATGCAACCAACTGGCCAGGCCCGCCTATCAGCGAAAATTTTGGTGGGGCCGCAGGGACGGTAGAACAGTACATCGCGGGAATTGCAGGTGTTGATCCGGGTATTCCTAATCCGCAGACGGCATCGCCTGTTGCAGGTGTCGTCATCAAGCCAGGAGAGTCTTTGGAATATACTATTAGCTTTTTGTCTGATGGAGAGGAAGGGGCACAGGATTTGTTGATTTGCGATCGCATTCCAACCAACACCACCTTCAACCCAACAGCATTCAACAGTAGCCCACCTGCCGCTGCAGGACCTGGCGATCGCGGCATCCTCCTCAGCTTTGACACTCAAACAGTAGCGCTCACCAATGCCAACGACGGTGATGAGATTGCAGATAGCGCTATCGGTGCAGACAACGGCATAGGCGGATATTACTTTCCTGCAGGCGTAGAGCCAGGAACAGCACTCGGTATGCCAATCAATTGCAATGGCGCAAACGACAATGGCGCGATTGTTGTTGACCTGAGTGATATCCCTAATACAACCGGTGAAGGCACACCGCTCAATGCCTTTGGCTTCATTCGCTTTCGGGTCATTGTCGACTAGCACACACTGTCTGAGTGTGTCAGTTCAGTAGAACCTCTTAGCAACCAGCTGCTAGGGGGTTCTTTTGTGAAGGATATTGCTGTGTGACATGGCAGCTATATGAAGGGACTGAGCGCTGATTGCTGACTGTTACGATTAAATGTAATGAAAGTAAGAAATATCCGTATAATCACTCGCTTACTAATCTTACATATGGAATAAGATAGGTTCAACGAGCACAAAGGTATGAGAGAAGGTGTTCGAGTTTGTATCGGGCGGCCCGGTTGAGACCATTTTTTATATATAAGAAATCATCTCAGCGCGATCGCCCGGTACAGACTTTTCTCCAAGTATTGTTTTCAAATGCTGCTAGAAAGCGGCATTTTTTATGCGCCTGTTCTCAGGCCACCATTCAGTTTTATCTTTTGTTTAACTTATGAAAAAGATCCATTCAAAAAGTGAAATATTGACGAGTGCATTTTATGGTCTGATAATCTTGTCTCAGGCGCTATTGTTTCAGCAGGCGGCTAAGGCCGAAGCCCCACTATCTGAAGCAACCGAGCCCCTTATGATAGAAGGGCGTGCTCACTACAGCTTCACGCTGCCGCATACTAATAGCGTACAGTCTGGTTCTTCTCAGGCTGTTTGGATGGAATACAACAGACCAGATATTGTTGGCTCTGAAAGCGCAGTGGCAGCACCTCAAGAAACTGTTACAGATATCTCTCAAGAGACTGTTGTAGAGACTGTTGAAAAAATCGGGGAGACTACGCTGGCCTCTGATTCATGAGGATTCCTGGACTCTCGTAAAATTGAGCGTGAAACCTGGAGTCAGCCTTAGCGTGAAAGATTGTGAATTCTTATCCGAACGCTTCCAATGCTGGCTATACTTCTGACTTGTTTATCAACAAGTTTCTGTGGCAGCTTTATGGTGGCACTTACGCTGAGTGGGCTATTTGTATATCCACTCAAGTCGGCGGCGGGTATTTCGGTTGAACGGTCGAACTTAACCACTCGGGGCTTGCAGGGCGATCGCCGCTACATGCTGGTATCCCCAGAGGGTCACTTTCTAACCCAGCGCCGTTTTCCTAAAATGTCCCTGATTCGGACCGCATTTGTAAATGCGGGTGAAGAAACAGCTACAGACCTCTCCTTAAAAGTGGAAGCGCCCAGTATGTCTTCGCTAGAGGTGCAACAGCCCAGCGACGATGCACCAACAGCCCAAGCCCTTGAGGTGGACGTGTGGGGCGATCGCATCCTTGCCCTCTCCTGTGGCGAAACAGCCCAGGCCTGGTTCAGTGATTTTCTCTCCACACCCTGCCAGCTTGTGTACATGCCAGCGTCCACCCTGAGGCCGACCGACCACGGGAGATTTGGCACATACGAGATTGTCAGCTTCGCCGATGCCTATCCTTATTTATTACTGTCCCGGGCATCTCTAGACGGACTCAATCAAAAGCTGAGCGCAAAACAGGCCGCCCCTGTACCCATGAATCGCTTTCGGCCTAACCTCGTGATTAGCGGTGAGTGTGCGCCCCATGCTGAAGATGAGTGGAAACGCATTCGGGTTGGCAAAGTAGTCTTTAACGTGGCCAAACCCTGTGCTCGCTGCTCGATACCCAATGTGGATCAAACCAACGGACAGCGCACTAAAGAGCCCAGCCAAACCCTGGCAGGTTATCGCGCCTGGGATAAAGAGATTTGGTTTGGTCAAAATCTGATTCAGGAAATTTCTGAGCCCAACAGTCTTGGTCTATTACAGGTAGGTGCCGCCGTCGAAATTTTGGCGTAGTGCCTAACACAGCGGCAACGGCCAATCTCACTTAAGATTTTCTTCGGGATCCTAATTCTGTGAGATCATCAACTACAGATGCGGGTACTCCCAGCCATCTGTATTTTTTGATGACGCAGAAAAATGCCTATTAAAACGGTTTCGACCACCCCCTTCGACGACCAAAAACCAGGGACTTCCGGCCTGCGGAAGCAAGTTCCCACCTTTCAAAAGCCGAACTATCTGAAAAACTTTGTTCAGGCAACGTTTGACAGCCTGGAAGATCTAAAGGGTAAAACCCTCGTGCTTGGGGGCGATGGTCGCTACTATAATCGCCCGGCGATTCAAACCATTTTGAAAATGGCCGCTGCCAACGGTGTAGGCAAAGTGCTCGTCGGTCAGAGCGGCATTCTCTCTACCCCGGCGGCCAGCTGCCTGATTCGAAAAAACGACGCGATTGGGGGCATCATTCTTTCTGCAAGTCATAACCCTGGCGGCCCCGAAGGCGATTTTGGCGTCAAGTACAACGTCTCTAACGGTGGCCCGGCACCCGAGAAAATTACCAACGCTATCTTTGCTAATACCAAGTCCATTAGCGAGTATAAAATCACCGATACCGAAGATATTGACATCGATAGCCTGGGCAGCAGCGAGATTGAAGGGATGGCCGTGGAGGTCGTTGATTCTGTCGCGGACTACGCCCGGCTGATGGAAAACCTGTTCGACTTCGACAAAATTCGCCAGCTGCTGACCAGTGACTTCTCTATGTGTATGGACTCGCTGCATGCGGTCACTGGCCCCTATGCCAAGCAGATTTTTGAGCAGGCGCTGGGGGCAAAGGCAGGTACGGTTACCAACGGCGAGCCCCTGGAAGATTTTGGGGGCGGACACCCTGACCCGAATTTGGTGTACGCCCATGATTTGGTGGAAACTATGTTTGCCAAGGATGCGCCTGATTTTGGGGCGGCTTCGGATGGGGACGGCGATCGCAACATGATCCTAGGCAACAACTTTTTTGTAAATCCCAGCGACAGCCTGGCCCTAATCGCCGCTAACGCCAAACTCGTACCTGGCTACAAGGACGGGCTTTCCGGTGTTGCTCGCTCCATGCCCACTAGCCAGGCCGCCGATCGCGTCGCCGAAAAGCTCGGCCTCGACTGCTACGAGACGCCAACAGGCTGGAAATTCTTTGGTAATTTGCTAGATGCCGACAAAATTACGGTATGCGGTGAGGAAAGCTTTGGCACTGGCTCTAACCACGTGCGCGAAAAAGATGGCCTATGGGCCGTGCTGTTCTGGCTAAACATTTTGGCCGAGCGCAAACAGTCTGTTGAAGAGATTGTGGTAGACCACTGGAAGACCTACGGGCGCAATTTTTACTCGCGCCATGACTATGAAGGGGTAGATAGTGCGAAGGCGAATGAATTGATAGAGGGATTGCGATCGCAATTCGACACCCTCCCCGGCCAAACGCTCGGCGACTACACCGTAGACTACGCCGATGACTTTAGCTACACCGACCCCATTGATGGCAGCATCAGCGAAAAGCAAGGCATCCGCATTGGCTTTACCGACGGTTCGCGGATGGTATTCCGGCTATCGGGCACAGGCACCCAAGGCGCAACCGTTCGTCTGTACCTGGAGAGCTATGAGCCAGACGAGTCAAAACACAACGTTGACCCTCAAGAGGCGCTAAAGCCATTGATCGTAATTGCCGATGAAGTATCAAAACTTCAGGCGCTGACAGGCCGAGATAAGCCTACTGTGATTACATAAACAGAGCCGCAGTAGAGAGAACCACAGTAGAAAGAGCCACAGTAGAGCTATGCAAACCACAGCCGACTACACCTGCGCCTTCTGCGGCGAAACCAGCACGACCTTTATCGATCTATCCGCTGGTAGCATTCAGTCCTACATAGAAGACTGTCAGGTGTGCTGTCGGCCCAATATTCTCTACGTCTCGATTGACGAAGAAACCCTCAGCGTTGAGATTCAAACCGACTATCAGGAATAGCTGACCTTTCGCACCCATGAACACAGCTCTTGGTTTGCTATATACTGCTCTAGGGATAGTGCCTGTACGATACCGCGAACACTAAGGAGCGTGTGATTCTACGTATGTGGGGAATTATCTTTAAAGTAAAGCATCAAGCAAAATTAATCTAATACAGACTGAAGTGCATTTCGGCCATCTGACGCGAGCGACATGAAATATTGGGAATTCCTGATTCAGAAAGAAGGCGACGAGACCTGGCTGCCGTTGGAAACCCAACAGGTAGAAATTTTGGCAGGTCGCTACCGGGTAGTTGCCCACACTGACCGCATCAATACCCAAATGGACATTCGGGTGAGTCAGCTGATGACTCAGGAGATGCCGCCCCGCAGGCGTGTGCGTAAGCGCATTGGCCAAACCAACGATACGGGCCTGGTGGTGGTAATGCCCTACGTTCACCTCAAGCCAGGACAGTGGGAGCTCAGCTGTAGCAGCCTGGTTGACGAGTCGCATCCATCACCAGAATGGCAGTATCAGGTTCAGCTTCAGGTATTTGCACCTACCGAAGAAGACTGGTCGGACGAATGGCCAGTGCCAGGCTCCACGACAGCACATGGCATAACCGCTCATAGCACTTTGGTCGAAGTCCCCGAAGGCGAAGCACCTGTCCAACTTCCAGAAGACATGCCCTTGGTGCAAGCCCAGGCGCAGCTTGAAGATGCCTTGGGTAATACGCAGCCGCTAGCAACTTCAGCGGATAGCACGCCAGAGGAATCGGCCTATCGAATCTCGCTCAAACAGCAGGCCTTTTTGGCGCGGCGCAATCAGGCCATGACCATTATGGGTCAGGTACAGACACTGACAAACGATGCGCCCACTTTTGAAGGGGTGAGTCAGCTGTGGTTGCGGCTGCAAAATCCTGAAACGGCTCAGGTCATTATGGAGGCCCATCGGCCTCTGGGGTTGGGTCGCCTGCCCGCCGACTTCAAAGTCAAAATTCAGCTACCTGCCAACGTAAAAACCCGGGTAGTACTAGGTGAGGTTTCACTGCGTACGGCGTCTGTCGATGCCCACGAACCGGCTAAAATTCTGAGTTCTACTGCGTTTACGATCACCGCAGGGATTGCTCAACTGCTCGATGAAATTGCCAATAGAGATTTGAGTCAGTTTGAAGAAGAAATTTCTGAGTTAGCCGATAGTCAGGCCCATGCGCTGTATCAATCTGGTTCTGACTATGCGCAAGAGAATAGCCAGACAGAGCCTGATCTGGTTTCGCCCATTTTGAACCCTACGCACAAGCCAGTTGTGCCAGCAGTCGGTGTTGTGCTCCCACCCAAGCTAGAGCATGACGGTGAGTACGATGCCTATGCTATCGAGCGACCAGAGCTGCCTACGTTTGTCAATGAGAACGAAGCGCCGTTGCAGGTCAGCGATGGGCGTGCCTACAACAGTATCGGTAACGATAGAAATGAAGAAAACTTAAGAGATGAAGAGAGCCCAAGCCATGAAGAGAACCTAAGCCATGAAGAGAGCCTAAGCCATGAAGAGAGTCTGGTCTCTGATTTGGCCTCTGATGCATTGCTTGACGACGCAGGTGCTGAAGCTACGCCCATACAAAGTGTCAGAGAAGAGCTGCCTGCTGAGTTTGCCAATCGTCCGCCAGTGGTGACTCAGCCTGCTCAATTTATGGGCACCAGCATCGAAGATGACGATATTGAAGCCTCGCAGATTGCCGCGCTGCTAGAAGACATTGACGGCAATCTGGAATCGCAGACTATCGAGATGGATGAGCTAGAGCCGACCGGGGTAGCGGCTGTTTTGCCCGAGGAAGATTTCCCGGTCGATATGCATACCGCTGATAGCCCTGTCGAGGCAGACCCATTCGGGATGACAGAAGAGGCCGCAGAGCCCCTTTTGCCAATGACGGGAAGGACAAGTGAGCTATCTGAGCGGCCAACTGAGCGGCCAACCGGGCAGCAGCGTGTTAGCCAACCACTCGCTCAGCCGTCCGAAGAATCAGCACCGGCTGAGGAATTCTTGACACGGGCTGAGATTGAGCGACGTCAGCGATCGCAGCGTCAATCAGAAGCCCGCACGGCGTTCAAGTCTTTGAAGCTCAAGGATCATTTTTGGCAGCGACTGTCTAACCTGACCCACGAGAGTCGAGATGAAGCTGCTCAGCTTGCTAAGGATATGAAGGCGGCAGGCGTCAATCCACGGACGCGATCTACCCAGGGAAATCAGGGTTTGCCGTTATTGTCCTCAACGCCTGTTTCGGCAGAGAATTTACCCGCTAATAGCGAAGTCGTCATTTACGATCGGCCTTCTACTGTGGATGTGGTTGCCTCGGAGATTCCATTGACGACAGAAAATCCTGCGTCAATGCCAGAACGCGCTGAGGCTATAGCACCTTCACCTGTGCAAAATGCGCTGCCTTCGTCTGTGCCAAATATTGCGCCAAATATTGCGCCAAATATAAGTACAGATGCTGTGGGGAGTCCATCGACGATCGCACCCCAACCGCTTCAGCCTTCGCGGTTAGGGCAACAGCCCGAAATGACAGAAGACCTGCCCGAGATGATGCTGCCAGTCATTAGCATGCCAACAGGAGATTTGATTGCGGGCGGTACAGTCACCATTACCGTGCGATCGCAACCTTCTGCATATAAACCGTTCATAAAGCTATGGATGATCGATCGTCAGAGCCGAACCCTGGTGGGTGAACCCAAACTGCTAACGAATCTTCAGCCCGATGCGCTGGGCTATTTGGAAACCAGCACCGAGCTGCGAGTACCCATGGGCTGTTTGGATGTACAAATTGCGGCGATCGCCGTCGACATGGCCACCCAGCAAGAGAGTAACAAAGCTATCGTTAACCGTCACGTTGTACCTGCGGGTCAGTCTTCTGGCACCTTGCGGGGCTTCAACCTGTAGGTTGAAGCTTTTTAGCATTCTCTTTTAGCTTTTAAGGGCCACAGGCTTCTGCCGTTGTGCCAACCAGTAGCCCACCGCAATGCCCAGCAAGCTACAAACCATATCGACACCGTCTAGGGTTCGGTTGGGAGATAGCCCTTGAATCAGTTCTTCTGTAACGGTGAAAAGCGTGAAGAGAGCTGGGAAAAGGGGAATGTGCTTGCGAACGTGCTTGTACTGGCAGAGCCGATGGCCCAGATAGCTAGGAATAAAGTACAAAATCAAATGTCCGATTTTGTCCGAATATTGGAATTTACTTAGCAGTGCGCTAACTGGCAGGGTACCGTTGTAGGCCAGTATGAGTATGAGTAAAAAGAAAAGACCGTAGCCAGCGGATAAAATGATGACGCTTTTAGACGGTTTTACAGAAGGCTTAGACGAGTGAGTGTTGGGCATGGGATAGCCAGACAGTGACGGTTGAAAGAAGAGCTACAAGTGCGATCGCGGCTATTCCTGAAATAAACACGCCGCAATAAACGCACCTATGCAATTACCCGTGTTTGCCACCCATATTTGCTATAAGTAATCAAGGTGTTGGTTAGCCAACGTCAGCTGTAAACACTTGTGCCCCAAGCCCCAAAATACACATATGGAAGTTAAAGCTGCTCACACTCGTTTTTTTGTTTCTGATGTTAGCGAGTGTGCCAAGTTCTACCAGGACATTCTCAAGCTTGAGCCAGTCACCATACAAATCGAGAAAGGCTACGCCGAGTTCAAAGTCGGCGACATGAACCTTTCCCTCTTCCGTCAGCAGGAAATGTCTGAAATCTTACGGACTAGCGATAGAGCTGTGGCTAAAGATTGCCAGGATACGGTTGGCCTGATTTTGAATGTGACTAACATAGACGACATTTACCACGAGCTACGTCACGCCAACGTCCACTTTGACGAGCCACCCACACAGAACAAAGAATTTGCTCTAAAAGTGGCCTACTTCCGAGATCCCGCCGGTAATCTAATCGGGTTATTTGAAGCCATGATGTAACCTCAGTACTTTCTCTAGACAGATAGGCCTGTTTTGCCAGCTATGTTTGGCCTACAGAAGTTGAGCCTACAGAAAAGAGTGTGAATAGTCCGACAGACGGGTGAACCTCGTTTACCGGGCAAAGTACGCTTTTTGAAACGCACCTGTAGGCTCGTTCGGCAAGGCAAAGGCTCATGGCTCAGATCGTAGAAAGGACTCAAGAGACTTTTCGCAACACGTCTAACGGCGAGCAGAACACTCGAGCTGCTATCGGTAGCCTTTCAAGTGGCATGCCCACAGGTGTCAGCTTGTTTCAAACTGGCCTTTCACAGCCCGTTTCTTCACAGCCCGTTTCTTCACAACCTAACCCGCTAAAAAGCGCCTCTTCACAGAACCAGTCTATGGCGAGGCGCTTGATATGTGGGCTTTGTGAGAATAGGGTATTACGCCACCTGCATAAGCAACAGCTTTACTGGTACTGTCCCAACTGTCGTCAGAACATGCCTTACACGAAGGGCAAGGCAGCGTCTGTTAGCTTGCACTATCACTGCGAGCTGATCCACTCCACTAACATTCTGACCCCATAGCCAGTAGCGCCCGGGCTGTTATATCCAGATTCCTTCTCAGTCCAAACGGGACCTGCGATATCCAGATGGGCCCATGGGGTATCGGTGACAAACTGCTTCAAAAAGAGGGCTGCGGTAATAGAGCCACCCGCTCTGGGGCCCGTATTTTTCATATCGGCAACGACTGACTTTAGCCCTTCAAAGTACTTGTCTTCCATGGGCATTTGCCAGATTTTTTCTCCCGATAGGCTCGACGCAGACGCTAAGGCCTGGGACAGCTCTTCGTTGGCGCTAAAGAGGGCGCCAATATCGTCGCCTAGGGCAACCACACAAGCCCCTGTCAGCGTGGCCAAATCAACCATGGCATCTACCCCCAGCTTGTCGGTATAGACCAACGCATCGGCTAAGGTAAGGCGACCCTCGGCATCGGTATTGTTGACCTCGATGGTTTTACCGTTGGAGGCGGTTAGGATATCGCCTGGATGCATGGCGTGGCCGCTGACCATGTTTTCGGTGGCGGCGCTGATGAAGTGTACTTCAACGCTGGGCTTTATTTGGGCGATCGCTTTCGCTGCGCCCAGCACAGCTGCCGCACCCCCCATGTCAATTTTCATCATTTCGATACCCGAGCCGCCTGGCTTCAGGTTCAATCCCCCCGAGTCGAAAGTAAGCCCCTTGCCCACAATCGCCACTTTGCGCTTTGCTTCGCCTTCCGGACGATAGGTCAAATGAATAAACTTAGGTGGCATATCAGAGGCTTGGGCAACCCCCAAATAAGCCCCCATACCCAGCTGCTGGCAGTCTTCTTGTTCTAAAACTTCTAGCGTTAGGCCGTAGTCCTTGGCAATTTCGGCGGCGGTGTCTGCTAGCTTGGTCGGAGTCACCACATTGGGCGGCGCAGCAACCAGTTCGCGAGCCAAAATCACGCCGTCGCAGACCTTTTCGGCTCGCTCAATGGCTGCACTTTCTCCTGGGAAAGAGAGCAAATTGACCTGGTCGATTTTAGTGGCTGATTTGTCGGGTTCAGACTTAAAGCGACTGTCCTTATTTAGCGCTAGGATGGTGCCCTCTGCGATCGCCTGGGCAGTGAGTGATGGGTTGTTATTCCATACCGGAAAGCTAATGGCCAAGGACACGACCTTTGCCTTGGTCGCAGCCCTCGCGGCACCTGCTGCGCCTCGGCGTAGGGCCTCTAGGTTCATACCATCAGAGCTGCCCAAGCCAACTACACCGATTTTTTTGATGCCGCCCGCTTTGCCTACTCTAGTCACAGCGCTGCTGCCAACTTTTGCCTCAAAGTCTTCTTCGTCTATCAACGTTTGCAGCAAGCCGTCTACTTTATCGTTCAAGTCTGACAGAATGCCGGTAAGTGGCAAAGACTCTTCCAATAGCCCAATAATCAGGCAGTCTCCCTGCCAGCTAAGACAAGATTGATCCGACGCTATTAAATCCATTCCCTATTCGCTGGTCTCTCGTTTACTTACTTTTATATCCCGCTCTATAGTATCTACTGATTTTGGCGCTTTTCGTTTCTTTTCGTTAGAGGTCTTGGTCAAACTTTGGATAAACGTTTGCACAGACGCCTGCAGCTCACGCCCTGACGTTTCATCCGCTATCAGTTTTTTTACGTAGAGAACTCGCATATTCCACATCACAATGGCATCGGTTTTCTGCTAAAACTTCAGAAGTCGCCCCTTTTCACCATCGCCTCCCCCCAAATAAACCAAAACAAACCAGCATGCTGAAAACGCTCAAGGACAAATGGCCACTGATTGCGCTGGTAGGTATTAGTACGCTATCTGTTGGACTGGTAGTGACCCTACTCAAAACCACCAATGCCTTTAAATCGCCAGAGCAAGTAGAACTCGAGGCGACTGAGTCGGCATCGGCATCGGCGGTACTGGGCTATGCGGATCAGCCTGCGGCGCAGCGGGCCGGAATGCTGCTGGCGATCGCCCAGCAAGGTGAAGGAATTGAGCGAGATCGCGCTCGGTTTATGCTAGCCACCGACTTTATCAATCAGGGCCAGGCAGATCAGGCACTGCCGCTGCTAGAAGGGTTAGAAGACAGCTATGAAACGCTAGCGGCCTACGTACTGCTGCGTCGGGGCCAGGCTCAAAATGCAACCGGTGATCGTGAAGGGGCGATCGCCACCTGGACCCAGCTCACCGAAAATTATCCAGAAAGCGCCGCCGCCGCCGAAGCCCTCTATGTATTGGGGCAGCCTGCGCCTACCAACATCGAACCCGCCGCCGCCGCGCCCGGTAAAGCAGACGCCTGGAATCAGCTGCTGAGCAAGCATCCTAGTCACCCACTCAGCGTAGATATCGCCTTCCGCCAGCTGGCGCAGCCTGGGCAACCCGCAGCTGCTAATGAAGGAACCCCAGACGAGCTATCGCTGCTAAAGCTGATTGCTTACCACGGGCTAGAACACCGCCAGTACACGCAAGCGCTCGACCGTCTGGTGAGTGAATACAGCAGCTCGCTAGTGCCAGAGGACTGGGCAGCCATCGGATTTGGCTACTGGGAAACGCAGAACTACGGCAAAGCAGGCGAGGCCTATGCCAAAGCCCCCGGAACGCCGCGCAGCCAATACCGAGCCGCCAGGGGAAAAGAGCGCGGGGGAAAAAGCAAGCAGGCCGCCGCGACATACAGGCTGCTCAGTCAGACTTTTCCAGAAGCGCCTGAAACAGCAACAGGCCTCTTAAACCTGGCGAACTTGCAAGACGATCAGTCGGCAATGAAAACCCTCGATAGCATCATCGCCAGATTCCCAGACCGGGCTGCTGAAGCGCTCGTGAAACGCGCAGAAATACTGAATGAGCTGAAAAGTCCAGATTCTGCGAAGCAGGCCAAGGCCTCTATTCTTTCGCAGTATTCCGGGTCGGCGCCCGCCGCGCAGATTCGATGGAAGCAAGCAAGTGCCAATGCCAAAGCAGGCAATTACAAAGCAGCCATCAGCTGGGCACAGCAGCTGGTAGAAGCCGCGCCCAACGACGAGCTGGCCGCTGAAGCCGGATTCTGGCTGGGTAAGTGGACCTTTCGGCAAAACCAGCCGGACGTGGCGCGTCAGGCCTTTGAGCAAGTGATTGCCAACCACCCAGAGTCTTATTATGCCTGGCGTTCAGCGATTTATTTAGACTGGAATGTCGGTAATTTTGAGACCGTTCGGGCCTTTCAGCCCAAGATTGCCTTGCCCGAGCGGCGATCGCCCCTCCCTGCAGGCACCCCCGAACTCCAGGAGCTATACCTAATTGGGCACAACCAAACTGCCTGGTACCAATGGCAAACAGAGTTCGTGGATCAGCAAATGCCAACCGTGCGCGAACAGTTTACCGATGGCATCCTGCGCTTGGGCGTAGGTGACAATTTGGACGGCATCTTTATGGTGTCGAGCTTATCCTGGCGAGATTTACCGGAAGAGGTCGCCGAATACGAATCTCTCAAGCGCAAGCCGACGTTTTGGCAAGCGATTTATCCTTTTCCCTACCCCGATCTAATTTTGGGCTGGGCCAAAGAACGCGAGCTCAATCCACTACTGGTTACCGCCCTAGTCCGTCAAGAATCCAGGTTTCAGCCCGATATTCGATCAGTTGTGGGAGCTGTGGGCCTGATGCAGGTGATGCCCGAAACCGGCGACTGGATTAGCGAGCAGATTGGGGAGAATAACTTTACCCTCAGCGACCCTACCGACAATGTGAAGTTTGGCACGTGGTATCTGGACTTTACTCATCGGCAGTATGGCGATAATTCTCTGTATGCCGTGGCCAGTTACAACGCCGGGCCTGGAGCGGTTTCTACCTGGATAGAGGAAAAAGAATTTACCAACGCCGACGAGTTCGTAGAGCAAATTCCCTATCCAGAAACCAAAGGTTATGTAGAGTCTGTGTTTGGCGGGTACTGGAATTACTTACGACTATACGATCCAGAGATTGCAGCTAAGGTCAACGCGCTTTAGTCATAGGCATGGGTAAACACAACGCTGTGACCAAATCATTGATACGATAAGTGTACCTACGGTGCAGCTAGCGGATTGATTGGTTGATCCGCTAGCTCGACGAGCTGCTTTACTTAAAAATAGGGGAGATAGGGTCTACGGCCTCCGGATGTGCCCCAGGCAGCCTGGCAGATGTAATCGTCATTCAGTTGATGGAGTATTGTGACTAAATTCAGCGCCTCGCAGCAAAGCCAGCTAGCTCAAATTGGTGCTTTCCTGCGCGAACATCGTGAAAAGCAGAGTAAGTCTTTGGAAGACATTGCGATTCGCACCTATATTCGGCCACAGCTGCTCAGCGGTATCGAGACGGGCAATCCTGATTTGCTGCCCGAACCCATTTTTGTACAGGGATTTATTCGGCGCTACGCAGAAACGCTAGGGCTCAAAGGCACTGAGCTATCTCAGCAGTTCACCGTAACCTCTATTCCATCGACACCCAGGCCACCGCGCCCACCCGAGTCGACTGAAAGTTCTACCACTCGGCTAACGCGAAGAACGCCTGCCCCCGGAATAGCTACGAATTCAGCCGCTTCAGCTGCGGCCAGTACATCTACTGACGCAGCATCTGGGTCCACGCCCTCCGTTCCCATGTTTAACGCGGGCAGTTTGTCACCTGTAGGCGAGACCTTTCCCAATAGCCCTAACCACGCGTCAGAAGAAATAGCGCCTTCTGAACCAAAATTCAACCCGCAAGATATTCCCCTCGTTATTGACGATGAGGTTTTAGCGCAATCGACTACACCCATCAAAGAGAGCACCGATTTGGAGCCTGGCATTTCAGAACAGGAACCTAAAGTGCCTGCCCCTGAGATTGAGTCTAAGCCTGAGATTGAGATTGATTTTGCTAGTCCCGATTTTTCAAATGACGCACCAGCATTTAGTCCACAAAATCTATCGACCAGTTCGCTAGATACAAACCTGGACATTACGCCTCTTAACCAGGAAACCAGCGCAGGCGCGTCCGATACCTCAACAACGGAATTTCCGCAGTTTGATGACACCCCATTGGCTACATTTACAACCCAATCTCCACAGACTACGCCAGAAGCACCGCCAGCCATAGCAACCCGCTCACCGGTCTATACCCCAGAGCCAGTAGGTGTAGAGTTTGGGTCTGATACAGACGGGCCTAATTTGAAGCCGTTTGCAATCGGTGCGGTGGTAATTGCAGCAATTACCGGGGGGATGGTGCTACTAGCCAATGTGTTGAGTAGCGATCGCGCTCCCAATGTGGTCGACAGCAGCGGTTCAGGCGACCAAAGTGAGCTAGTCGAACCCGATACCGAGATTTTGCCAGAACTACCGCCGACGCCAGTTGTAGAAACGCCGCCTGCTAGCACCGCGCCTGTATACGTAGAAGCCCAGGCAACGGCTGAAACCTACGTCAGCGTTGAAACAGATGGCGTGATTACATTCGAAGGAACCATGTTGCCTGGTGACGAGCTGCTATGGGAAGCCCAAGAGTCAATCGACGTCTACTCTGGGAATGCGGGTGGCCTGTCTATTGCTGCAAACGGTGGACCCAGTGAATTGCTAGGTGAAAGTGGTCAGCTAGGACAAAAGGTATTTACCACACCCTAGTGGCTTGCCCCTGACGCCTGCAACTTCGATGGCAGCGCATATTCCCAACTTACGCTAACGGCACACAATCGATATTCGCTAAACTAAGCTAGCTGTAGCCATATAACTGCAGCCATACAATCATCTTCGCTACAATCATCTTCTCCCAACTCATTTTTTTATGACGCCGCCTTCTGACCTTGAGACAGCACCTTCTGCTAACCTCTCAGTGATAGAGGAGCCCACCACTCGTGACGCTTACTTAGATGAGCTGCCAAATGATGTTGAGATGTCACTATTTGACCATCTCGATGAGCTCAGGACGCGCATTTTTTATGCGCTGCTAGCAGTTCTGGTTGGTGTGGTTGGCTGCTTTGCAGGCGTCAGACAGATTGTAGAGCTACTGGAAGTTCCCGCCCAGGGAGCGAAGTTTCTACAGCTTTCACCTGGAGAGTATTTCTTTGTTTCAATCAAGGTAGCTGGCTACAGCGGCATTTTGGTGGCCAGTCCATTCATTCTTTATCAGATTATTCAGTTTGTTCTGCCTGGGCTCACACGTCGTGAGCGCCGCCTGATCGGGCCCGTGGTGCTTGGCTCTAGCGTTCTATTTTTTGCAGGATTGGCCTTTGCTTACATCGCACTGGTCCCGGCTGCGCTGAACTTCTTTATCAACTACGGCGCAGATGTCGTAGAACAGATGTGGTCTATCGACCGCTACTTTGAGTTTGTGCTGTTGCTGCTATTTAGCACCGGACTTGCGTTTCAAATTCCGGTCATTCAGCTGCTGTTAGGCCTACTGGGCATTGTAGGCTCCAAGCAAATGCTGGCTGGCTGGCGCTATGTACTTCTGGGTGCGGCAATCTTGGGAGCTGTGCTCACCCCCTCTACGGACCCGATTACGCAGAGTTTGCTTGGCGGCGCGGTCTTATTTTTGTACTTTGGCGGTATTGGCCTAGTTAAGGCAATTGGCAAATAATTTTTATCTATTAAAAACTCAAAGTTTGCGTAGGACTAGCAGGATAATAAAAAGCCCTTGTTAACCAGGTTAACAGGGGCTTTTTTCATGAGCTAGGCAGAAATGAGCCATAAAATGGAATCTAACTTATGCTGCTGTTACTATTTCCAAATAGTACATAATTCCGCTTACCAGCTGTTAGATGAATACTATTTTGATGCGATCGCGATCGCTGCATTGAGCGCTGAAAAATCATTAGGCATTAGAAACAATCGGTTCTTTATTATTCTCAGATTGCTGGCCAAACAAACTGTCTAGATAAATGCGACTAACCTGGCGATGGGTAACCCCGTTTTGCATCAAAAACAAGGACAGCGCCGCGCAAAATAAGCGGTCCTGGCTCCACCCGGAATGCACGTCCAAATAATGCTGCACGGACGAATGTAACTCTTCAGGAATTTCAACGGATAAGCTGACAGACTGTTGCACCACGAAGGCTCCTTTAACTGATATTTTGACAGGCGAAAATATCCACGCATCTACGGGGAAGATATTACTCGTAGCAAGTTAATAAGTGACGTTATGAAATGACGTTACTACGGTCAATAAGTGGCGTTGTCCGAAGAGGCGGTCGATTGACGTCTGCCTATTGTGGAGCATGTGTTTATAAATAGCAACGGATAGTTTTTCGACGAAGTGCTAATAAAAAATTCATATTCAAAAAAAGGGCTATTTCACCCCCTTTTTTGTCTTAAAAGTTTACATCTCGTGCTTTTGCGTCTGGCAAAAAGCGGGCTGCTGAGTATTCCACAGATAGCGATGCGATGACCTAAGCGCCGTTATAGCCTGTGGAAAACTATGGAAAACCTTGTGGAAAAACTGTGGAAAGCCTGTGGAAAAGCAGACGGTAATGTAAATAATTGTAAACATCTACTTGTATTGGCCTTTCTCACCGATTTCTGGGTACGCGCATTTTTCTGCTACGCAGGCTACAGCAATGTTTCACCATGGGTCATGTGCCTCTGGTCATCAGCTTTTGAATGGCTGGTGGCTGGCGTCTCACAATCTTGCGACTATGCACATCTACAGTGACTAAGGTGACTGTCCCACTGACACACAGTTCAACTGAAAAATCAGCCGAAGCATCGGCGGCGGAAGCAGCCGTTTCGATGGCATATTCCCACACGAGGCGAATTCCGCTCGTGGGCAAAAGCCGCGTTTTGACGATGGCTTCCATACCCAGGCCGAGAGGACGCCGATAGCGCAGATCCAGGCTCACAACGGGCAGGTCGTAACCTGATTTAACCAGGTCTTCGAAAGATAGTCCCGCAGCGCGGATGCAAGCAATCCGCGCTGACTCCATCCAGGTAATGTAAGTGCCATGCCATACAACCCCGCCATAGTCGGTGTGGTGTGGCTGTACTCTCACAGGATAGTCAAACCAGGCACTGGGGTCTGTTTTCGATTTGTTCATAGTTTGTCGGAACCGGTCCGTTTCTTTCTACTATTTTTATATGCGCATAAGGAACCGACTCCGTCATGATTGAGAATATTTTGCTGGCTGATTCAGGTACTGGAAATACCCGTGACATGATGAAGATGCTGATGCAGATTCCGCGAATTAGGCGATCGCGTCTTACCATTCTTCACGTGGTGCCAACCCAGTCTTCTGCCGCTGCGATGGCTACCGCCTGGGAGCAAGGGGGCAAAACCCTGGCAGAAGCCGTCACCGAGCTAGATTTAGATCCTTCTAGAGTCAACGCCGTTTTGCGAGAAGGCGAGCCCAAAGATATGGTGGGCGAGGTCGCCAACGAAACTGACTCTGACCTGATTGTGATGGGCTCTAGAGGGCTAAAAGGGCTAAAAGCCATCATTGGCAATTCAGTGAGTCAGTACGTGTTTCAGCTGTCGTCCCGGCCCATGCTACTGGTCAAAGATGACCTTTATGCCATCAAGCCTATCAAGCGTATTTTGGTCGCCCTAGATAAGTCTGACTCGGCTCAGGCCGGGCTGGATGTTGCCATCGATATGGCTCGAAATATCGACAATAGTGAGCTGATTTTGGTGCACACCATTTCCAAGCTACGCGGTCGGCTAGATGACGCCATCACCGAAAATCCTGAGACGGACCCTCTGATTGCCGATGCTATTGTAAAAGTCAGACGAATGGGCATTCGCTATCGATGCATGGCACCTCAGGGCAAACCGGGTATTCGCCTGTGCGAACTGGTCGATCAGCTCAACGTCAACCTGCTCATTCTAGGCTCGCCCGATCGCCGTCCTACTATTGCCAAAGCAATGCCGGATCTCGATCGGCTACTCGGTGAGTCGCTTTCTGACTATATGCGTGTGTATGCCAACTGCCCGGTCCTGCTCACGCGGATGGATGCATAGCCTGGGTCCTAAGACCCGGTCAATCAAATTTGCAGTTATACTGCATTGCCTCAAACAGGCGGGCCTCGTACACAGCTTGATCAACTTCAAAGGCGCCGAATCTGGCCAGGTGTGGGTTGATAATTTGGGCGTCAAATAGCTGAAAGTTACGCGATCGCAAATGCTCTACCAGCATCACCATCGCCGATTTAGATCCTTCTGGAATGTTGTAAAACATCGACTCGCCAACGAACACGCCGCCAAGCGCAATGCCCAAGAATCCACCTGCCAAGCGATCGCCTTGCCAAGTTTCAAAGCTATGAGCATAACCCGCCCGGTGCAAACGTCTATAAACATCCTTTAGCTGATCAGATATCCAAGTGACCTCTCGATTAGCACACCCTTCAAGCACCCCTTCAAAATCTCGGTTAATAGCTGGGGTAAACCGCTTTTGATTCAGCACGCGCTGTAAAGACCTGGGATAGCGGAAGCGCTCATCTAGGGGAATCAGCGCTCGCTTGCTGCTGGAATACCAGTTCAGCGCCTGACCATCCTCTTCCGCCATCAAAAAATAGCCTTGGGCGTAGCACTGAAGAATTTGCGGTATTGAATAACACATAAACAATTAATCCACCACAAACGCTTGAGCCACGGTTCTCAGAATACCCATAGCTCTTATGATACAAAGTTATGTGCGCCCATACGCAAAACGTTTCTCCCTAACGAGAAGTCTCAAACAGTGCGACAGTAAGCTGATAAGTCGTAAAGTAATGACAACTTTTGTGCTGATACTTGCCATCACCTTTTAGCCTTATTACATGCGTGAAAATATTCGCTATGTCTGAGCCACGAGACCTCAACTCGTCTACTCCTCAACCCATCGAATCGATTGAACTCCCCCCACCAGAAGACGCCGTGCAAGAAGGGCAGTGGCTAAAAGCAACCCTGCACAAATGGCTCGATGAAGAATTTTTGCCCGAGATTATCAATGAACACATCGCAGCCAAAGCGTCTCAGGTTTTCGTTCGTCAGCGCATGGAAGGCGAAAACAATCTAAACGCCTTGGTGCTAGCCGTGCTGACCGAAATGCAGGGCTACGACTTTTCAAAAAGCTTCTACAGCGAGTTTGCAGTGGCAAACGCAGTGGGCGATTTACTGCTCGACAGTCTCGGCATCGAACGCTGCTGCGGCAATGCTGAACCACAATAAAGTCGCACAGAAAAGTTGTAGAGATATACCTACCAACAGCAGAAAGGGGATGAGCCCGCATAGTAAGCTCATCCCCTTTCTCTACTACTTTATTAATTTAATCTTTCGCGATTAAATCTCTAGCCCAAACCTTACCAGCTAGACTTCACAACGCCAGGCAGCAGACCCTGGTGAGCCATTTCACGTAGCGCGTTGCGGCACAGACCAAAGTCGCGATAGTAACCACGAGGACGGCCTGTCTTCCAGCAGCGGTTGTTCAGCCGAGTGGGTGCACTATTGCGAGGCAATTGCTGAATCTTGCGATGAATTGCCAGCTTTTGTGCCTGGTTAGGCGCTTCATTAAATTCTTTGAGCAAAGCTTCGCGCTTTTCCGCGTACTTTGCAACGAGTTTTTCGCGCTTCTTCTGGCGCGCAACCATGCTTTTTTTAGCCATGAGGCGAAGTTAAGTTTATTTCCATTACACAGTCTTTAATAGTATCGGTCCAATCGCCCTTTGTAAACTACTTTGCTCACTTTTTCTTCTTCGCTTTCGCCTTCTTCGCTTTCGCCTTCTGCGTCTTTTCCACTTCTTTTTGAATTTTCGCCGCGCCGGGGCAAATATCGAGCAAATCACACCGCATGCAGTTTGGATTGCGCGCCGTGCACACCGCCCGGCCATGGTACACCAGCCGAATCGACCAGTTCTCCCAATCCTCACAGGGCAGCAGTTTCATCAGGGCCTGCTCTATTTTGACCGGTTCGGTGTGCTTCGTCAGGCCCATCCGCCCCGATATTCGCTTGACGTGAGTATCGACAGTCACCCCCTCATGAATGCCAAAGGCGTGAGCCAGTACAACATTTGCTGTCTTCCGGGCAACGCCAGGTAAGCTAGTCAGCTCCATCATCGAGCCAGGCACTTTCCCGTCAAAGTCATGCACAATTTTTCGGGCTGCCGCCTGAATATTTTTGGCCTTATTACGATAGAACCCGGTTGAACGCACCAGCTCTTCTAGCTCGCTCACCTCAGCGGCGGCCATGGCTTCGGCATCTGGAAACTGCTCAAACAGCGCGGGCGTTACCTTATTGACTCTTGCGTCCGTACATTGTGCGGCCAGCATGGTTGCAACCATCAGCTGCACAGGCGTTTCATAATCTAGCGAGCAGGGGGCTTGCGGGTAAATGAGCTTCAAGCGAGAGAGAAACTCCAATGCCCGAGGCTTTTTATTCAGCTTTTGAAAAGGCCTTTGTGGTGGCGGGGGCAATTCCGGTAGCGGCAGCGGAATTGCCTTGTAGCCGTTGGCAGATGTCGGTCCTTCGTAGGGGCTCACAGGATTTGTGACTGGATTACTTTATCTATCTTAGGTTTTGCAAGACTTCTAGCTGAGTAGTGTCTCGAATAATCAAGAAAATGCCTAACCCTAAGAGTAGAAAAATGCCGGTTTGCATGACGCTTTCCTGAATTCGCATAGGCAATGGCTTGCCTCGCACGGCCTCAATTAATAGAAAAGCCAGCTGGCCACCGTCCAGTGCCGGTAGGGGCAAAATATTGATGATGGCAAGGTTGATACTGATGATAGCCGCAAAGGGAAAGAGTGTTCTGATGTCGTCTTTGGCGAGCCCTGCACCTTGCTCCACGATTTTGACGGGGCTACCCACCTGTCCGGCCATATCGGCAAAATTAGTGAACAGGCCGATCATTCCGGTGGCTACCAGCTGGGTTTTACTTTGAAATTCCCTGGCCGCTACGCTAAAAAGTTCGACTGGATTTTTGGCTGACCGGAAGACGACCGTACCGTCTTCTGTAATCTCGTAGTTAGGGCTCAAGACAGCGCCAATCACCGCATCGCCAGATTCCAAGTCTACCTTTGGCGTTACGGGAAGCTGCTGCTCTTTGCGATCGCGCAATATCGTCAGGTCAACAGTTGTGTTCGGGCTCGACTGAATAATCTTGATCAGCTCCCTCTGCACACCATCACCACGTCCAAAGGTTTGCTCACCCGCCGTCAAAATCACATCGCCCGCTTGCAGCCCAGCCCGTTCAGCCGGAGAATTTTTCACCACCTCAGGCACCAGAACACCTGTGTTAATAGCTGGTACGCCCAGACTGCCAAACTGCAACACAAACACCAAATAGGCAAAAATCATGTTGGCAATGACGCCTGCGCTAATCACGATGGCTCGGTCCACTACAGGGCGATTGCGCAACAGGTCGCGATCATCCGGTGGAATGTCGCTTTCTGGATCATCATCTGGAAAGCCAACGAAGCCACCCAGCGGAATGGCTCTGAGCGCATACTCAGTTTGCTTACCCTGGTATTTCCATAAAATGGGTCCAAACCCAATGGAAAAGCGATTGACATGAATGCCTTGTAAGCGCGCGGCCATAAAGTGACCCAGCTCATGAACAAAGATAAGGAGAGCAAGAACTCCAATTACGGCCAGTACGGTCATAGGTGCGCAGCGTTAAGTTAACTTTTGTTATTGTACAGGCCCTAGCAAGGTAATGTGTGTGTCCTATGGTGGGGATACACGACCTATTGTGGCTTTATTGCGGCCATTCCCATGTACGGTTGCAGCACTTCAGGAATTTCAATGGTGCCATCTGGCTGCTGATAATTCTCCAAAATTGCGGCCATGGTCCGACCAACGGCTAACCCTGAGCCATTCAATGTGTGGATGTACTGAGTACCTTTTTTGCCAGCTTCTTTGAAGCGAATATTGGCTCTGCGGCCCTGAAAGTCTACGCAGTTGGAGCAGCTGGAAATTTCGCGATACTTACCTGCTGACGGGAGCCATACTTCCAGGTCGTAGGTTTTGGTAGCGCCGAAGCCGAGGTCACCTGTACACAGCTCTAGTACGCGGTAAGGCAGTTTCAGCTGTTGCAAAATATCTTCAGCATCAGCGGTAAGCTTTTCGAGTTCGTCGAAGGATTGCTCGGGATGTACAAACTTATACATTTCTACTTTGTTGAACTGATGCAGGCGAATCAGCCCCCTGGTATCGCGGCCATAGCTACCGGCTTCGCGACGGAAGCAGGGGGTATAGGCGCAGTAATTAATCGGCAGCTGATCTGCGGTAAGGACTTCGTCACGATGCAGGTTCGTGAGGGGGACTTCGGCGGTGGGGGTCAGCCATAGATCGTCGCGATCGCACTTAAACCCATCCTCCGCAAACTTCGGCAGCTGTCCGCTGCCTTGCATCGAATCCGAATTGACTAAAATCGGCGGCAGCACTTCGGTATAGCCCGCGCCCGTATGCCGCGCCAGCATAAACGAAATCAACGCTCTCTCCAGCGCCGCACCTGCCCCTAACAGCGTCACAAACCGGCTTTGAGCAATTTTTACAGACCGCTCAAAGTTCATAATGCCAAGCTGCTCGCCAATTTCGTAATGGGGCAAACAGTCTTTATCGGATTCAATTAGCTCGTCGCCCCAGCGGCGGATCTCTACATTGTCGTCTTCGCTTTTGCCATCGGGGGTAATCTCGCTAGGCAAGTTTGGCAACGTCAGCAAAATCGACTCTATCTGAGCTTTTAGCTCCCGCTCTTTAGGCTCCAGCTCACCAATTTCGTGCTTTAGTCGATTACCTTCTTCGCGCAGCGCCTTCACTTCATCACCTTTTGGGTCTGCGCCACCGCGAATTTTCTGACCCACGGATTTACCAACTTCGTTACTGCTAGCCTGCAAATCCGATCGCTTCTTTTCGATATCTCTTTGCTTAGCGTCTAGCTCCAACAACGACGTTAAATCGTACTCTCCCCGTCGATTTAAAGCTGCTTGCACTTGCTCGGTTTTATTCCGAATCTGCTTAATATCCAGCACGGTCTTATCCTACGTTTCCAATAGCAAGGTTAACAGTCAAAGGGGCGGTCAGAGTAATCACTCTGCCGCCCCTGCGCTTGATAGATTGTGAATCCAATCAAATGGTCTTTAAACCACCTGTTGAATTTCAGCAATCTCGGGGATAAATTCCCGCAGGCGACGCTCAATGCCCATGCGTAGGGTCATCGCAGAACTAGGACAGCTACTGCACGCACCATTCAAGCGTAGCTTTACGATGGGTCCATCGAGTTCTACTAGTTCTACATTGCCGCCGTCTGCCAGCAGGTAAGGGCGCAACTCATCTAAGACTTTTTCGACATTGGGTTCTGTCAAAGCAAGCGTGGACATAAGATAGTCTCCTGGGTCAGTAATTACTTCAGTTTAGCGTTTGATCGACGAGGTGGCGGGGGCCGGTTATCCGGCCTGCAGCTCATCGAGTCTGGCAAGCACTTCTTGACTGTGAATCGCTGGGCGAACGCCCAAGAAGCGCTCTTTTAAGATGCCGTCTGGATCGATCAAGTAGGTGTGGCGACGCGACATCGGCTTAATCCAAGATCCGTAGGCTTTGCTGACTTCGCCGTTGGTATCTGAAAGTAATGGGAACTCGAGGGCTTCCGATTCACAAAACTCCGCGTGAGAGTTTACATCGTCCGCGCTAACGCCCAGAATTTGCGCGTGGCGAGCTTGGTATTCATTCAAATCGCGCTGAAACCGCTGAGCTTCGAGGGTACAGCCAGAGGTAAAGTCGCGGGGATAAAAGTACAGAACGACCCACTCGCCTGCATAGTCCGATAGCGAAATCTCACCATCATCGCTATTGGTCGGCAGGGTAAAAGCCGGGGCAGGTTCATCAATAGTCGGCTGCGTACCGCCAAGCGCATGGGCAGCTGGGGTGACTGCTGGAATGAGCAAACTGCCCAAGGTAAACAAAACCGTTAAAAAAGTACTGAGGCAAAGTGTCAGAAAGGAGCGCCGAATAAACTGGAGCGTCATAGACCCGATAGATATAAAGGCTGCCTCAAGTTTATAATGCGCTCGCTGCAAGATGTGGCAGTTTTCTATACGCTGGCGACACACGCTCTTGAACTCCCTATGGTCAACCTTTTGCAAAAATACTGGCGCGAAAGCTGGGCCGTGGCACGTCGGATCTTGACAGAGCTGTTTCGCCGACGTCGCAGTCTTATTTCCTGGCTGATTTTTCCGGCGCTGCTTTTGATCCTTAACGGACTGATTACAGCAGGGGGAAATAATCGTGAGATTGAAGTGGGCGCGGCCTTTGAAATGGCCGCGCCACCGACGTTAGTGGGTGCGGCGTTGTTTTTCAGCTGCTTGGGCGGTGGGGTGGCTACTGTTGTGTCGGAACGTGAGCAACAGACGTTGAAGCGACTGTTTTTGTCTCCTTTGAGCGGTGTTTCTTACTTTTTAGGCATTTTCTTGGCGCACAGTGTAATTGGGGTGGGGCAAACGCTGGTGATTTTTGCGATCGCATCCCTTGCCGGTGCTAGTTTCCCCAACGCGCTTTGGCCCCTGGCGGTTCTGATTATTGCGCTCAGCATTCTTTCCTACGTAGGGCTAGGCTTCATGCTAGGCACTCAGTTTGCACGCCGCACCGAAGATGTCAGTGCGCTGATTGCGGCCTTTGGTGTTCCGCTCATGGTGCTAGGGGGTGCCTTTTTACCTATCTCACTCTTTCCAGATTCTTTAAAAGAAATCGCTAAGTTCAATCCCATTTATCACATGACCGAAGCGCTAACAAACGCACTATTAGATCCAGAGCTTCCGATTAACGAGGGGGGTCACTTCGTATTTCTGTTGATCTTTGCAGCATTGATGGTGGTAGTTGGCTGGTTCTCTTACCGGCGCATGCTTGTGCAAGAGCGACAGCTGTAGATTACCTAGCAGCGTTATTCATCAGATGCTTGCTCTGCCAGAGCCTGCGCTTTTTTTGCTGCGTTCTTGCGATCGCGCCACAGCGCCAGTCCCAGACTCGCCAAACCCAGCATCAATGCAGGTTCAGGAATTTCTTGATTGCCATCTCCACTCACTGCATCCGAAACGGCAAAGGCCAAAGAGCCAACAGGAATTGTCCCGTTGCCAGGCAGCATCAAGCTCTCCTCGGTGTACACCGACTCAGGCTGCGTCTTTTGATCGCCATCCATTTGGCTAACAGAAATATTAGAGAGGCCCGCTACAGCACTCTTAGGCGCTTTATCAGTAGCCACTGCTGGCGTCATTCCACCGCAATTACTGGGAATATAAATCCCTTTCTGTTGACTATTGCCAGACCCTAAATTCTGTACCCAGTAACGACTATAACTAGAGCTGTTATTCTCAAAAAAACCAAAGCCCACTTCAGTAAACGCCTTGCTCAGTAGGTTATTGCGATGAGACTCACTGTTCATCCAACCCTCAACAACCTGTTGTGGCGTACGCTGACCTGCCGCTATATTTTCACCGATATAAGCTCCGCTATATCCCTCCGCTCGAATGCGTTGGCCGAACGTCGAACCGTTGCTCCCGACATGGTCAAATCGGTTATCTTCGGCCATCTTCTGTGCATATTTTTGTGCTGCTTGCCCTAATTGCAAAGAGAACTCCAGCGCAGGCGCGTTGTGCTTAGCGCGCTCTATATTAGTGAGCCTACCTAGCTCTGAAAGATAGCTATTCAATGGCGTACAGCTATCGTTAGAAACGCTAGCTGCCTGCGATGGCGCGGTGACAACCTCGACGCTAGCTTGGCCCCCACCGCCACTATCACCACCACAGCCCGTGATCATAGCGCCCATCATTACCAGACTCCAAACGGCAGTCCATTTCATCGTCATACCCCTAGATAGCTAAGTGCGTCACGTATGTTTGATCAATTCAGCTAAAAACAGCACAGTCCAGCAGCAGGAAGACTTTTGGTCCCCTACCTGTTGGATAATTGGCCTACAGCTTCAACAAACGCGAGCTAAAAGTTAGTTGTGATAGCAGCAGCGATTTTGAACCCACAGTACTGAGCTATGGAGTGCGATCGCCCCAGCTCAAACAACAAAGCCGTGCGTAAAATCGCCGCTAAAAAGGAAGTTTTGAGCGCGCGCCCAAATTTAGATATGGCGTTTCTCGGATGCATTCGAGAAACGCGGGTCACTTGACCTGCTGATACATAGAGCTTTCAGACAAAAAACTGTACCTCAGTCAAGTGACAAACGCTATAGTCAAATTCGGGTAATCAACCTCGGTAGATACGGAGCTATTTCTACAGCAGTAGAAATGACAGGTTTTGTTAGCACTCAAAAACCGGGCAAATGGGCAAACAATGAACCATCACATTAAGCACTCTAGTCGCTTCCAAAAAGAAGCAACATCCGGATTAGCAACGATAACCTACGTGTATGCAATACACGTATGCTAGAAAATATACGTAGTTCTTTATGAAGCTTACGCAGTAAAATCGCCTGTGCAACGGCGATGTACGGACTTCCGTATGAAGAAACAATAAATGTGAGACAATTTAGAGCCAGTATTGCGGGAAGTAATGTAAGGCTACTGTAAAGTTCCACTCAATGACGACTCTACGCGCTGGCAATACCAATACCCTGAGACTGGCAACTTTTGGTGCAGGTTGCTTTTGGCACACCGAAGAAGCCTTTCGTAAATGTCCAGGGGTTATTCACACCTCTGTAGGATACATGGGCGGTCACTTCCCTGACCCCTGTTATCTGGATGTGCTTGCTCGCATCACTGGCCATGCCGAGGTCGCCCAGCTGCACTACGACCCTCAGATAGTTGCATACGAACATCTGCTCAATATTTTTTGGCAATGCCACGACCCAACCACCCTCAATCGTCAGGGTCCCGATCGCGGCGAACAGTATCGGTCTGTCATTTTTTTCCATACGACTGAGCAACAAAAGGCCGCTCAGCTATCAAAATCTGATTTAAGTAACAGCGATCGCTACAAACAGCCCATCGTGACTCAAATTAAGCCTACTGGTGACTACTGGCTAGCGACCGATGATCATCAGCAATACCTACTTAAGCAGCGACAACTGAGTTGACTGCGGTTATATCAGTAGTCATATCAATTGAGCTTGGTGTTTTTACGGGATTCCTCATGGGTAACTTTGGCTCAAGCACCCAAATAAACAAAACTTGGCAATAGCAACTTTTATCGAGGAGTCGGCAAATAATATAACCAAAAATTCTGACACCTGAGAGCATTACTGCGCTAGGAGCGACACTCTCTAAGATTGCCACTGTTCTGTTAGTCGCTGTAGGCGAACGCGGCTTGATATGTACCACGG
The DNA here is from genome assembly GCA_038531675.1 of Cyanobacteria bacterium J06581_3. GTDB lineage: Bacteria > Cyanobacteriota > Cyanobacteriia > Phormidesmidales > Phormidesmidaceae > Phormidesmis. The sequence goes on along the minus strand of JBCBBK010000001.1, from coordinate 322,348 downwards.
CCACCGATGGTATTCGGCTAGCAGCCATCCCGCAATAATGCTGTGACTAAGCCAGGTCAGGCTTATCCATATCATCACAAATTTCAACCCACCGGAGGGGGGAAATACATAGTTAGAAACCGCGATTAAAAGAACCGGAATAAAAACAATCCCAACGGCAAAGGTCCATACTAGCGCTGCCGCACTATCGGTTTGGTAAGCAGCTTTCCAGCGCTGGCCCGTCCAGTGCCAGGCCATGGGCTGTAAGCTATCCGCTAGCTGTACAGATTGGGTTTGCAGGTTGGCAGTAAACATATGCCGACAAAAATCACAGGCAAAAACATCCATCATCGCCATTGGATTAAGGTCGCCGCTGCCACAGGCAGGGCAACGATATCCATGACGATATGTGAGCGCTGTAGAGACACGATGCTTTGCAGAAAAGGCTTTGCCGCCGAGCGTCTGGTCTGTGGCTCGATTTGGCTGCTGTACTTGGCCCATACCAATTTTTGATCGCAATTTTTCGATCTGATTTAAAGAACGACGACTGATACATGTACGTCTTTAAGATAAAGGGCTCAAACTGGGTCGTGTCGCTTAGCAACAAATTCTTAACGTGGTTACGGCTGCTGCTTGCCTTCGTTTTGTAGCTGTAGCAGCAGCGCATCTGCCTCTGCTTGCAAATGCAATAGCTCTACTTGATGGTCAGGCTGATAGGGATACTGCTTGAGCTCTACCCAGCAAATTTTAGTGTCATCAACTGACGAGCAATTTTTCGTTGAGGTTATTGCAGTCATCTTAGGGGCTTTGATTTGACCTGGAATGGCGGTTGGTTGGCTTACAGGCATCGTTTTAATAAACTCACTCACAACAGATGAAGGTTGTCTTTCTTATTAGGGGCTTTCGTTCGTTAATGATCTCTTACGCTTTAGTTATTTGTACCTATTCCAAACACAGCGCATTGTAACTCGAATAACAGATATAGATATTAACTAAATTGAAAGAACGTCTAAGCTCATTCATGTGTCGATTTGTAGATTGATCAGATAGATTGATTAGCCAATGAATCCGCTGGTGACTTGCCTGTATTCGTTAGGATGGGCGCTCCTTCGTCAGTAGATCCACTGCGTCTCCAAGCGCTGCGGTTAGGCTCTCGCGAGTTTTTTCATGTTCGGCCTGTTCAGCCTTCAGCAGTGATTTGAGGCGATCGCACTCCTTTTTCGCCGCCACCAGCTGGTTCTGAAGCTGCGCTACAGAGCTATTGCGCTGAATCGACAAAATTTCCGACTCCAGCTGCTTCGTCGCCCCCTCATCAGTCGATTTAAATGCCGCTAGCGCCTGCTGCAATTCCTCTACTTTTTGCGCACTTTGAGTGACTTCTCTTTGGCGCTGCTGGGCTTCTCCTTCGTACAGCTTGCGCCAGTTATCGGCACTGGCATAGGCCTGTTCGCGCTCTTGCTGCAGCGTTTTCACCTGGCGCTGCAACGACTGTATCTCTGCTAGCCACTGGGCTACGTTTTCGCTCATTCCTTAGCTGTCCTCGCTTACGACTTCTAAAGTATCAGACCAGCCTCAAGCCCCTTAAAACAGCAAGTTCCTGAGCGCGGCAGGTGCTGGCAAAATAATCATCACCAGTAGCGCCAGGGAAAGTAAGCCCAGGCAATCGCGGGGACCATTGAGTTCACTCACGTCATTCAAGGCAGGCTCAGCGGATGGAATGAACAGCAGCAAAAGGGCCCATATCCAAAATTCTGGATACACGCAGGCCATTACCACCATTAGGATGCGGGCAATTTGGCTGACAATCGCAGCTGTTCTTTGTCCGTACATAGCATGGACGATATGCCCTCCATCTAGCTGGCCCACCGGCATCAGATTCAGCGCTGTAACAATCAGACCCAGACAGCCAGAAATGGCCACCGGATGCAGGTGGATCGCACTATCGGGCTGTAGCAAGCTGCCCATAGAAAACTTACTGACCAAAAGTAAAATAATTGAGCGATTGGGATCGAGCGACTCAATGCTGAACAGTTGAGCCGTTTCACCCACTGGCACAATCACTGAGTGAGCAAGTCCCCAAGCCAGAATAGGCAAGCTGACCACTAGCCCGGCTAGCGGGCCGGCGATACCAATATCAAAAAGCGCTCGGCGGTTGGGCATGGGCGATCGCATCTGAATAAACGCGCCCAGCGTCCCCAAGAAAAAAGGAATCGGAATAAAGTACGGCAGCGTGGCCCGTAGCCGATGGTAGCGAGTAGCAAGGTAGTGACCCGCTTCATGCACACCCAAAATCGTCATCAGCGTCAGCCCATAGCTCAAGCCTGGCAATATTAGCTCAGGCGTCGTCCACAGCTGGTCTAGCGTTCTTTCTGGATCTGGCAGCAAGCTACCCACAAAGGTCGTCGTTATCAGCGTCATCGTGGCCAAAAATAACGCCAGAAAAGGTCGCGTGAGTACTTTTTGGTTCATCCGCTTCAGTCTGGCCACCTGGGCTGGGGTTGCCGACTCGGGGAGCACCTGATCTTTGGCCTGCGGGTTTGGCACCAGCGCAAAGAAGGGGGTGCCATTCAGCCCTTCTTGAAACAGCACCAAAAACCGGTCACCAAACTTACTTTCTACGTTTTTTTGTACCGTTTGGTAGGCCTCTGCTGGCTTGCCCTTTAGCTTGCCTTTGCAGATCATCGCCTGGGGCAAGTACTCAATATTTTGCAGGTAGTAAATAGACCAGGGAAAACACCGCTGCAAAAGGGTTTCTTCTTCGCGGGTGATGGGCTTTGTAGGTTTTTCGGGCGCAGGTTTGGTGGAGTCACTGCCAACTTTGCTATCGGCGGTACTGTTGGCGGCTGTTCTGGCCGACTGCTGCTTTGCCTTGACGCTAGCCATGGTCAGCGTTCCGTACAGCACCATCGAAGACAAGATCATCAGGCCATACAGCAGCGCAGCTGGGGGAGGCTCTCCATCGTTTACCAGCATCCACACCGTAAAAGTCAGCACCGGCGTCATCATGACTAGCCACAGCACCCACAGTGGAATCGTCGTCAGGCTAGCGACGCTGCGACTAATCACCCAGTAGGTAATCAAACCCAAAAACAGTGCAAATAAAACGAGAGGCATGGACAGTGGCTGGCCAAAAAGGCCAATAGATAATATCAATGAGTATCAGTGTCGGTATTGTATCGCTTCAATCACGAAGTGCTTTTAATAGAATAGGTTTTTCAGATGTCGGCTACGTCTTCTACTGTCGCAAAGCAGCCTCAAGCTGTGTTCGAAACTGTCTTCGCTTTTGCGCCCAACCGAGAAACTCTCGGGGGTACAGCCTACTTAATTTTGGAAAAAGATAGTAATGGTCAGCCCGCTAACATTTTGGTGGACTGCCCTGCCTTAAATGAGACCAATCAGGCATTCATAACCGCTCACGGTGGCGTTCAGACATTATTTGTGACTCATCGGGGGGGAATCGCCGACGTCAAAACGTTTCAGTCAGCGCTCGGCGCTCAGGTGCTGATTCAAGAGCAAGAAGCCTATTTGCTTCCGGCGGTGCCTGTTACAACATTTCATCGCGATCGCACGCTCTCCAATACCAGTCGGGTTTTCTGGAACGCAGGTCATTCTCCTGGCTCAGCTTGCCTGTATCACGATGCCTATGGTGGCGTGTTATTCACCGGGCGTCACCTGCTCCCTATCAAGGGCGGTGCCCCCAGCCCACTGCGGCTTTCAAAAACGTTTCACTGGCCACGCCAGCTACGGGCAGCTCAGCAGCTACTCACTCAGTTCACGCCTCAGACGCTCAGTACCATTTGCCCCGGTGCCAACACTGGCTTCTTGCGCGGCGAAAAGAAAATAACCAACGCTTACCAGCAACTGCAATCGGTTGACTGGGATGGCCTAGCAACCGCGAAACCAGGGCTGTGATTTGGAATTTCCATATCAGATTTCCCAGGGGCCAGCGATCGCCTCTCCAACCGGCAACGGACACAGGCCCGCCTTTACTTCATGGGGATACACCAGCCAGCTTCTTTGGGCGGGCTCACTAAGCGTTTGAACCAGTGGCGACAGCTGATTGATATCTTTGAGCCCCTGCCGAGTGCGAATGCTAATGCCCTGCTGATAAACGCTGTAGCCCTTACTCCAGGTATTCATCAGACCGCTGTATCTGTCGGCATCCACGCCCTCTGAAAATAGCTGCTGCTGTACATTGGCTAGCAGGCTTTGCTGTTCGGCAGGCGTAGCATAGGTGACTTCTTGCACTTTTAGCAGTCGGCGATTGATAAATCGCTGACAAAAGTCAGAGAGCGTGGGGTCATTGTGGTGTTGCCAACGATGGAGGTGATAGGCAAAGACGATGTCGTCACCTTCCAGGTAGTGCTGTAGCGACAGCTGGCTGCTGGGGTCTTCTGTCACCTGAGCCATTAGCCAGGCTGTAACGGTCTCATCGGCGGTGAGCTCGCCTCTGGCAATTAGCTCCTTGGCACGGCGAAAGGCCTGGGACAAAATCCAGGTGGCGGCCAGGTTTTTGGCATGGTTATAAATTTGGGCGTACATAAACGAGCGCACGACCAGATAGTGCTCGACGGCGGCCAGGCCTTTTTTTTCTACGATCAGCTGCTGAGTGACCGGGTCGTAATTCAGCGCTAGCACAATGCGGTCTAGATCCAGCTGACCATAGGCCGCGCCGGTAAAGTAGCTGTCACGCATCAGGTAGTCAATGCGATCGCAGTCCAGCTGGCTCGACACTAGCTGCCACACACAAGGGACCGGATGCTCATGACGATACACCTGAATCAGGGTCTGCCACAGCTGCGGATCGTACCCATCTAGCAAACTGCGAACATCGGATGAGTTTTCGATAATCGCAATGGTCCACTGCTCATGCTCAGAGCCAAACACTTCTTCTGCCGTATGGCTAAACGGCCCATGACCAATATCGTGCAGCAACGCCCCACATAGCACCGTCGCCCGGTAGCGCTCTAGCACCGGGTGCAGCATCGATAGCTGGTTGAATGCGCGGCGAGCGATCGCCATCACCCCCAACGAATGGGTAAATCGAGACATTTCAGCGCCGTGGAAGGTCAGGCTCGCTGGCCCTAGCTGCCGAATGCGTCGCAGCCGCTGAAAAGCAGGCGTATCAATCAGCTGGGTCAATAGCGCTTCTACCGGATCATCACTTTCTAACGAAATCGCCCCGTGTAAGGGATCGTGGTAGGTACGCTTCGACATCAGACCTCTTTTATGGAGCTAGGGTGTCTAGGATTAGGTGGATTAGGTGTGTCTGGGATTAGGTGTGTCTATGGATTAGCCGGGTTAGCGGCGACGACTGTTTTGGATAGCAGTGCGATCGCTGCCTGATACTGCTCATCCGCCTCAGTGCCAAACTGCTGGCGCCGCTCGACAGAAGTTTCTACCGTTTGATCGGGCGTAATCCCTAGCTTATTGATGTCATGGTGGTTTGGGGTTTCGTATTTAGCGATTGTCACCGCCAAGCCCGCGCCATCTGGCAAATCGAACAACGATTGAATCAACCCCTTACCAAAGGTGGTTTCACCTACTAGCTTGGCACGTCCATTATCCTGCAAGGCCCCAGCCAAAATTTCGCTGGCACTTGCAGTCCCTTTATTCACCAACACCACAAGCGGATCTTGCGTAATAGCTTTGCCGTTGGCATCGTAACTACCCAGCGACCCTTGCCGGTTCACGGTGTACACCACCGTGCCATCGTTTAACCACATGCGGGCAATCTCAATTCCAGCTTGCAGCAGACCGCCTGGATTATTGCGCAAATCCAAAATGTAGGCATCTGCGCCCTTATTCTCCAGGTCTTGGAGAGATTCCCTCAGCTCTTCTGCGGCGTTGCCGTTGAATTGTCCGAGTCGTAAATAGCCCAACTTGGGTAAGTTTTCGACTTCGCGCAGTTCCGCAGAAACCGGGTTGAGGGTAATGCGATCGCGCTCCACATTCACATCAAAATTGGGCTCATCTTCTCTACCCACCGTCAGCGTTACCTGGGTACCAATGGCACCACGCATCCGCGCCGCCGACTCGTCCAAGCTTAGGCGGTCAGTCGGCGTCCCGTTAATTTCTAAAATTCTGTCTTGCGGCCTCAGTCCAGCGGCTTCTGCTGGGGAGCCCTCAATCGGCGCAATCACCCTCAGTGGGCTTCCCTCCTCGTCTTTTGCGATTTGCAAACCCACACCCATCAGTTCGCCGTTTGTATTGGTTTGCAGGCTCTGGTACTGCTGTGGTGGCAGGAAGCGAGTGTAAGGGTCATCTAGCACCGCTAGCATGTCGGAAATTTCGCGATAGGTTTCCTGCCAGGTAGGTAGCGACTTCCTCAGCACCTTTTGCCGCATTGCCCACCAGTTTTTGTGGTTGAACGTTTCATCGACGTAGCTGCGATTGACAATCCGCCACACCTCCATCACCATTTGCTGCTGGTTGCTAAAGGCCAGCGCTGCTGGGGTAGAGCCTGGGACCAGGCCACCCACAGTAACCAGGGACAAAGGAATTATGAGTGCGATCGCCCATCCGACAGTAGCTATTCTCAGAAAAATCTGTCTTCTTACAAGTCTTCCAAACATCCTTAACCAAACATTCCTAGAAAATTCTGAGAAGAATTGCCGACAAAACATCGCGTTCCTATCTCTTCCTTATTTAAGATACCGCTTATGCAAATAACCCTGGCGCTTAACTAAATTGGACCGCTACCCTGCCTATTGACGTAAAGCTATGTAAAGCACATCAAATACCAGGTTTTCTTAAAGTTTCTAATCAATCGAGAGAGGCGTTAACGACAAGCAGGCGTCATTGGGCTCCATGCCCTTATTCAGAAGGCTATTGAGCAGTCGTTGAATAGATGGCTACTAGCAAATTGTAGTCACATTCTTTGCCGCATATCGCCACGGCAACCACCCGTCTATCCTTCAGCTGTGTTACATTTTTTAGTATTGGTATACAACCCCTAAGACATAATCCCTTTGCTTCATGTTTACTAAGCAAGTCACCGACTCAAAGACTTATCAGTGGTTTGACGAAAGGCTAGAGATTCAGGCGCTCGCTGATGACATCTCCAGTAAGTACGTCCCCCCTCATGTCAATATCTTCTATTGCTTGGGCGGTATCACACTAGTCTGCTTCATCATTCAGTTCGCGACTGGCTTCGCGATGACCTTTTATTACAAGCCAACTGTTACAGATGCATTCGCCTCTGTTCAGTACCTCATGACAGACGTCAACTTTGGTTGGCTGATTCGCTCCGTCCACCGCTGGTCTGCCAGCATGATGGTGCTCGTCATGATCCTTCACGTGTTCCGCGTTTACCTCACAGGCGGCTTCAAGAAGCCCCGTGAGCTTACCTGGGTAACCGGCGTTATCCTGGCCGTTATCACCGTATCCTTCGGTGTAACTGGCTACTCACTCCCTTGGGACCAGGTTGGTTACTGGGCTGTGAACATCGTATCGGGTGTACCGGGTGCGATTCCTGTCGTCGGCGACACTATTGTCGAGCTGATGCGTGGTGGTGCTGGCGTTGGTCAAGCAACCCTCACTCGTTTCTACAGTCTGCACACCTTCGTGTTGCCCTGGTTCATCGCAGTCTTTATGCTGCTGCACTTCATTATGATCCGTAAGCAAGGCATTTCTGGCCCCTTGTAAGTGCTCGCCTAGCGCGCATACATCGGATTGAACCAGATGCAAGCTGAGTTAGCTTTATTCGCTTCGAGAGACATTATTTATTTCTTTAATGCCTCTCAAGTGGGTAGAAACTAATTGCAATTGACCGCTACACTGTATATCAGCTAACGGTGTCATTATTTTAGGAAGTTAATCGATGTCAATTCTCAAGAAGCCAGATCTCAGCGATCCAATGCTGAGAGAGAAGCTCAAGAAAGGCATGGGCCACAACTACTACGGTGAGCCCGCTTGGCCCAACGACCTGCTCTATGTGTTCCCGATTGTAATTATGGGAACCATTGCTTGCTGTGTGGCGCTAGCTGTTCTTGATCCAGCACTGGTTGGCGAGCCTGCCAACCCGTTTGCAACCCCCTTAGAGATTCTCCCTGAGTGGTATCTTTACCCCACTTTCCAGATGTTGCGCGTACTACCCAACAAACTTTTGGGTATCGGTGCAATGACCGCAATTCCTTTGGGCCTGATTTTAGTCCCGTTCATTGAGAACGTTAACAAGTTTCAGAACCCTTTCCGCCGTCCTGTTGCAACCGCTGTCTTCCTGTTTGGTACGGTAGTTACGCTTTGGCTAGGGATCGGCGCAACCTTCCCAATTGATACATCTCTCACATTGGGCCTCTTCTAACGTTTAGACTTTTCCTAGCGTTAACATAAGCCTTTAGAAGTCGCCTTGATCCAATAGATCAAGGCGATTTTTGGTTGCCTTACTCTGGGTGCTGACTCTGAGCACTTACTCTGGGCATACTGTCTAAAAATAAAGGGGCATCTCTTGTAGATATGTAACGCGGTATTAAAAGACCGTTATGAGTACATTCTTGATGCTGAAACGAAATGATAGATTGAGACAGTGGTCACCAATGGCGCTTTAGACCGAGCGCTAGATTGAGCGGTTAAGCCCGCGCCAAGTTAAACATGTTGGAAAGAGACCACCTTACGGTTAAAAGTCATTTAGAAGAGCTTGCCTTGGTGCAACAGTGGTTTAAATCGCTAATTGTACGGTTAGCGATCAAGACACCTTGGGTAAACGAGCAGTTCGATCAGCTCAACCTGGCGTTGGCAGAAGGCTTTACCAACGCCGTTCGCCATGCCCATGCCGGGTTGCCCGCCGCAACGCCTATTGAAATTGAGTTAGTACTGCAACCCAAACAAATTGAAATTTGCATTTTTGACCAGGGTGAACCGTTTGATCCCAATAGCCTAGTCGAGCCACAGCCAGGCACACTCAGAGAAGGGGGATATGGTTGGTTTTTATTACGACGACTGGCTGATAAAGTGACTTACGATCGGACTTCTGCCTGTGAAGTGACATCTGATGGCCCCTCTACTGAAGGAGCATCTTCGGAGCAGGCATCTATGGCGCAGCCCCGTAACTGTCTTAGGATTATCAAAAAATCGAGCCCAGCTTAGTCACAGAGTATCCTTACGACTCAGCAACTTGGACGCTCACCGACAGGCCCTCTCAAAACTTTTATGACTAAAACTGCACTCATTACTGGTATTACTGGCCAGGACGGCTATTACCTTAGTCAGCTGTTGCTAGGCAAAGGCTATCGTGTTGTTGGCTTGTTACCCCCCGGACGGCTCGGTAGTGCCAGGAAGCTAGACGATCTCACTGATCGCGTGGAGATTTATCCGGCAGCTTTGACCAATGCGGATGAGCTAATTCAGGCTGTGTACAGTCTTAGACCAACAGAAATATATAACTTGGCTGCGCCGAGCTTTGTGCCTGCCTCCTGGAAAGATCCGCTAGGCACGCTAGACCTGATCACCGGTACCGTCACGCGTCTGCTGAAGGCAACACGTCAGCTAGGGCTGAATACTCGATTTTATCAGGCCAGCTCTTCTGAGATTTTTGGTGATGTACGCTCGTCTCCCCAAACGGCAGAAACAGAGTTCCGGCCCAAAAATCCCTATGGCGCCGCGAAGCTGCATGCTCACTGGACAATGGTGCATCATCGGCAACGCTATGACCTGTTTGCCTGTAGTGGTATTTTGTACAATCACGAATCGCCTAGGCGTCCCCCCCGATTTGTAACGCGCAAAATTTCGCTGACAGCAGCGGCTATTAAGCTAGGCATGCGCGATCGCCTCTCTATGGGAAGTCTGGATGCCAAGAGAGATTGGGGATTTGCCGGCGACTATGTAGAGGCCATGTGGCGCATGCTGCAGGCCGAAAAGGCCGACGACTACGTCATTGGCACTGGGGTTTTGCGTACGGTCGGGGACTTGGTAGCCGTTGCCTTTGACTGCGTCGGGTTGGACTGGCAAAAGTATGTAGAAACCGACCCAGCTTTCCTCAGAGCAGACGAGCATTTTCAGCTGGTTGCCAATCCTACGAAGGCGAAGGAAAATTTGGACTGGCGTCCGCAAGTCAGTTTTGAGCAGTTGATTGAGACCATGGTGAGAAGTGACCTGGAAAAGCTAGCCTCAGGTGCGATCGCGCCTTTAGGAGCTGACTCATAATGAAGCACGCTTTTGTCTTTATTAAGGTGTTTAGCGCTGAGGGCGGCATCCAGTCTTACATCAAAGATATTTTGGATAGCTACGCTCAAATTGCTGAGGATAACGACTGGCAGGCGGATGTTTTTCTGTTGCGAGATTCACAAAGCGATCGCCCATCAAAAGCCTCTACAAACGAGTCACCCATTCAGCATCACTACTTTCAGCATGGTCAGGCGCTGCTAGAGCGCGCTCATTTGGCTGTTGCACTCACTAGCTATCTGATACGGCATCGACCAGAGCGCGTTTTTTGTGGGCATATCAACCTAGCCCCCTTGGTCAGCCCCTTGTGCAAACTTCTAGGCATTCCTTACACAGTAATGACCTACGGCAAAGAAGTTTGGTATCCGCTGCCTGCCAAAGAAAAGAAAGCGATTCAAGAGGCTCAGAGGGTTTGGACCATTAGTCGCTACAGCCGGGACTTGGCCTGCACCGCCAATCAAATTCCCCCCGAGAAATTCGACATGCTTCCCTGTGTCGTCGATGGTGATGTGTTTACACCGGGCGCAGCTTCTCCTGAACTAATTGAGCAATATCAGCTTACGGACCATCGCGTCCTAATGACAGTCGCCAGACTGTGGGCGGGGGATATTTACAAGGGTGTAGATGTAACGATTCGCGCCCTTCCCAAAATTGCGCAGGCATTTCCTGATGTGAAATATGTGGTAATTGGTCGAGGCGACGATCAGCCCCGACTCGCCCAGCTAGCCGTTGACTTGGGTGTTGCCGACCAGGTGGTATTTGCCGGGTTTGTGCCCGACGACGCCCTGGTCGCTCACTATCGTTTGGCCGATGTGTATGTCATGCCCTCCAAAGAAGGCTTTGGAATTGTTTACCTGGAGGCAATGGCCTGCGGGGTGCCAGTCATTGCTGGCGATGATGATGGGTCTGCCGACCCCGTGCAGGATGGACGGGTGGGCTGGCAGGTTCCACATCGCGATCCTGACGCGGTTGCAGTAGCCTGTATCGAGGCCTTGAGAGGGGAAGATAAGCGCTGTAGTGGGAGCTGGCTGCGCGAACAAACATTAATGACGTTCAGTGCACCTGCCCTGGTAGAACGGATGCAAACGCTCATTAACAAGCCCTTGTCAGCCTAGCCCCATCAGCATAAAAATATGATCGGTGAAGTGTTTTTGGGAATTGCCCAAGTCGCTGACAGCCTGGGCTAGGATAGAAGAATTACGTACGATAGTGACATGGGTCAGTAACCTTGTTCACTGACGACATACGGGAGAGCCGCTGTGAACCAAAATTTTAATCAGCTTCAGGTCCGGTTTCCTCGGTTGGGCTGCTGGCTATTTTTGTTTATTGCAGTTTGGGCCATTGGCCTCTCCGGTCTGATCAAGTCTCTGGTTGCGCTGGTTGCCTTCCTGGTGCTAGCCCCTGCACTTGCTTTCTTGGGCCTTCAATTTTGGGTAAAGCGCAACCTTGTCGAGGGGAACTGTCCTGTGTGTGAACAGTCTCTTACCGGCGTAAAGTCTTTGAAAATCCCCTGTCCCAACTGTGGGACGGAGGTCGTCGCAACAGCTGACGGATTTGATCGCGTAGCGACTGATGGGGTGATAGATGTGCAGGTCGTTGATGTGCAATCTTCTAGCGCGGCAGATGCTTCCGATTCTGCAACCGTGATTGATGTAGAAGTACAGCGTTTGCCCGAGGCCGAAGGCTAAGGACTTGACCCAAAAAAGGCACACAGCAAAAGAGTACTGTGTGCCTTACGGTTGAGAGGAGCAGTCAAAACAGATGCGGGTAAAAAGGCCAACCTGACTCATTCATCGACTAATTTACTGGCTGATGGTCAGCGTGTAGGGATGGCGTTCACCACTGCGATCGCCAACATATACCTGGTACGTACCGCGATCTAGCAAGCCAGGTGCCTGAATAACCCCACCGTCGTAGTTGTGGGCAAATACACATTCACTAAAGCCGTTTTCTCCGGTAATAAAGAGCGTGTAATCACCTTCGCTTTTTACCTCGAAGCTTAGGGATGCGAAGGACTCACTCACCCGAATAGTTTGGGACTGATCAAGGTTGATAGCACCGCAGGCCGAGGCATCATTGCCACCGGTGCGTCCAGTGATTTCTACTGGCTCAGCGAGTGGCGTACGGGCAATTTGCGCCTGGGCAGCAGTACCCATAGCGAGGACGCTGGCAAAGGAAAGAAGAATGGGAGAAAGTCGCATGAGGAACCCCTTAGTGGAGACGATTCTGGATGGGAGACGATTTTTATAGCTAGTGCGTATTTATATTTAAATGGTAGCCCTCAGCAATTGGCATCGACGATGAAAGTTGTGACACTTCGTAGAATGGTGTTAGTTGACCCGTGATAGGCTCTACATACCAACCTTTACACGCAAGTCTCTGTAGGAAACCGAGCCAAATCTGCTGAGTAACCGCCATGCAAAGAACTCGATTGAACACGCTCGTGACGCAGACAACTCGCCAGTTCAGGCAGTGGGTGTTTAACCCCTGGCGGCGTCTGGCTGTCATTGTGATTAGCCTTCTGTTTGGCAACTTCTTTGCAACGGCTATTTCTGCGACGGCGGGGCAAACGGCAAAACTAGATGTCACTATTTCGGCCATTTTGGTGATTGTGGTGGAAGTTATCAGCTGGGTTTACTACCGCTTTGCACCACGACAGCGTACGGATAGCCGCATGAGTAACGCGGCGATCGCAGAAGATAGCTTACTACCTTCAGACGCAGCGATGACAGTCGGCACTGGTCTTGACTTAGGCCCCGTGCGATCACGCTCTACGCTGGCCGAATCCCTAAACGCCTTCAAGCTCGGCATGATCTATGGCTTGTTTGTTGAAGCCTTCAAGCTGGGCAGCTAGTTAGCCTGGCGGCCTCAGGCTTGCAATAGCGCTAACAGGTAGCGAGATCGCGCTTCAATTGCGCTCCAGTCACCTCTTTGGACTTCGGCTTTGGGAAAGAGCGCGGTGGATAGGCCCACGGCGATCGCACCAGCCTCAATCAATTTAGGCGCGCTTTCACTGGTGACACCCCCCGTAGGCACTAGCGGAATCGGGCCAAGGGGGCCTTGCAGGGCCGCAATGTAGGCAGCATTGCCCAGTGCTGATATGGGAAAGACCTTAACGCTAGTGGCTCCAGTTCGCCAGGCGGTCACAATTTCGGTAGGGGTCATTGCGCCCGCCACGATTGGCATGCTTTGCGCAGTGGCCCGTTCAATCAGCTGAGGGTCGGTATGCGGTGTAAAACAAAACCGAGCGCTTGTTGCGATCGCTTCATGCAAATCCGCTTGCGTCAGTACAGAACCCGCGCCCACTGTGCACTCAGGCAGTGCTTGCTGAATCGCCTGCGCCATTTGCTGCGGCTGAGTGTTGTTTTGCCAGGTCACCTCAATAAGGCGAAATCCACCCGCCGCCGCCGCCCTCGCCATTGAAATGCCCTGCGCCAGGCAGCTGGCACGAATAATTGCGATCGCTCTGTGCTGGGTTAGCAGGGCTAGCCAGTCGGCCCGCACCTGCTTGGGTAACCCTTTATTCATCTAGCTTGTCTGCTCATTTAGGCCATTCTCTTACGTAACGACTCCGCCCGACGCTTGGCTGTCTCATTCTTAGGTTCAGTTTCTAACGACTTTTCGTAAGCCTCCAAAGCCTGTGGCATTAGCTGCTTGCGCTCATAGGTATGGCCCAGGTTATTGAGCGCGGTCACGTAGTCGGGCCTGATTTTTAGCGCTTCGTTGTATTGCCGAATTGCCAAATCAAACTGGTCCTGTGCGAAGTAGCTATATCCCAGCGCGTTGTATACCAGGACAGCGTTTTCACCTTCTTCTTCGGGCAGCTCTTTCAGCGCCTTTTGTAGATAAATCGCCGCCTGGGCGTATAGCTTTTTATCGAGTAAAAGGCTGCCCAGTTCGTAGTATTCCAGGGCGGTGCCTTTCTCTTTGCTCAGCTTAGTTTGCAAATCGGAAAGGGTGACTTCGGTGCGCCGAGTGCGCCAGACCTGCCGCACCACAAAAAAGGTAGCGACGCTGAGCAGCGCCAGCAAAATTCCTAAGTAGACAACCAAATAGTTGCTATTTTCCATGCCAGTGTTCATGTAGCGCTGCTATCTCAATGCTCTGTTTTTACTCTGCTGGCATTTTACTGGTATTTCACGGTTGAAGGGGCCGATAGTTAGCTTTATTCATCAGTTTCAACAGGGCCGGATTCTGTCTCTGGTTCTGTCTCTGGTTCCGTATCCAAAAAAGAAGGCAGCACGCCTGAGGGCAAGTTCCAATAGTCCGCTCGCGCTTGCAGCCACTCTTCGGTGTACCAGGCTCTGATTATGCGGTTGATAGCAGCTTGCAGATCGTTATACTGGGTGCCCTTTGGGAGGGCGATCGCCAAAGGCTCGACAGAAATTATGTCTGGCAAAAGCTGGTAGTTACTAACTGTACTAACGGCAGATGGCTGGTTAACCCAGCCTGTGAGCACCGAAGCGTCACCGGCAAATGCATCGACTTCGCCTGCGCTGAGGACCCTCTGCCCTTGCTGGTAGGAGTCCACCCCAATCAGCTGAGCCCCTGGCAGAATGTAGCGAACATGGGCAATTGTGCTGGAACGATTGAGGACTGCTATCTGGCTGAGTTGTAAGTCTTGCAGTGTTTGAGTTTGTTGAGTCGGGCGAACCAGAAAGGCGGTGCCATCTAGGTAGTAAGGATTGCTAAAGTTTATCAGGCGGCGGCGGGGTTCTGTGAGGGTGATGGCGGCGATCGCCATATCCACACGCCCTTCTAGCACCGCATCTAGCCTTTCTAGATTGCTGACAGGGACAAACTCAACGGCGGTTTCGTCACCCAGCAGCTCAGCAGCCAGGCGACGGGCAATGTCTATTTCATAGCCAACAAGATTACCATTTTCGTCTAAGAAGCCAAGGGGCGGACGGTTGGTTTTGACCGCAATGATGAGGTGACCGCGATCGCGTATTTCATCCAGTTCAGCGGCGATCGCCTCGCCCGGTGAACCCACCAACCATTCAATCGACGAGCCAACAAAAGTCGATTCCACAAAAGCAGGGGGCAACAGAAACTGTGCCCCCATCCAAAGTCCTATTCCTGCTAGCAAACTGCGTAGCATAAACCGCTTACTTGACTAAAAAGCGTCTACTTACTGCTGGCTTGCTCAACCACCTTGGTAAAGCTTTCGGGCGCTAGTACCGCCAGCTGCGCGAGCATCTTGCGGTTGATCTGAATATCTGCTTTTTTCAAATTACCCATCAAACGACTATAAGTGGTGCCATTCAGGCGAGCCGCCGCGTTGACTCTGGCAATCCACAGCCGACGAAAGTCGCGCTTCTTACGGCGTCTGTCACGATAGGCATTCCGCAATGCCTTCATTACCTGCTGATTTGCGGTGCGGAATAGCTTGGAGTGAGAACCCCGGAAGCCTTTTGCAAGCTTAAGAACTTTCTTGCGGCGTTTGCGAGCTACATTACCGCGCTTAACACGTGCCATGGTCTAGTTTTCCTTTAGGTTGAAATCGGACGGTGCCTTCAATTGCAGAAGGCAGGCCTTACAAGTAAGGCATCATTTTTTCTACGTTTTTTACATCGTTTTCGTGCACAGTGGTGACCTTCGATAGCTTGCGCTTACGGTCTTGATCCTTGCGTTCAAGCAAGTGGTTTTTAAAGGCTTTGCGGCGCATGATTTTTCCACTTCCGCTACGGCGAAAACGCTTGGCTGCGGCGCGCCGTGTCTTGAGCTTAGGCATAGTCTTTCGAGATAATCAGCAGGTGCTCAACGTAAATTTCTGTTTCGCAGTCTTCAATACTACACCAACATCGCCATCATTGAACATATAGACTTGTCAGGAAAAACCCCTGATTTTGCGAGCTAATGGCGACACTAGGAACTCTGTAGAATCTCAATAGTGAGCGATCTAGGGATGACGCTGCTTCCACAGTGAGTGAACCGAAGAAGGGACCGAAGAATGGCAAAATAATCCTTGCAAGTCCTCTCAACTGCTTTTCAAAACAATACTTATGGCTATTTCCAACCTCCAATGGGACCGCTTTCATCAGGCACTGACCAGTGGGTCTGCGCTTAAAATTATCAGCGGACTGACCAATTTAGATGCGGCCAATGTCAGTGACGTTGTAAAAGCTGCCCAGCAAGGCGGTGCAACCTTTGTCGATATCGCAGCAGATACTGACTTAGTGCGCATGGTGCGCGGCCTAATTGAGCTGCCCGTTTGTGTATCTGCGGTAGAGCCACGGCAGTTTGTATCGGCAGTAGCCGCTGGCGCAGACCTGATTGAAATTGGTAATTTTGATGCCTTTTACGCCGAGGGACGTCGGTTTGAGGCACCAGAGGTGCTGGCACTGACAAAAGAAACGCGATCGCTTCTACCCAATGTCACCCTTTCGGTGACCGTCCCTCACATCCTGGCGCTAGACGAGCAGGTGGCACTGGCCGAAGCACTTGTGCAGGCAGGCGCAGACATTATCCAAACGGAAGGCGGTACTAGCAGTGCGCCCACTCACAGCGGCGTCCTAGGCTTGATTGAAAAGGCGTCGCCTACACTAGCGGCAGCTCACGCGATTTCCAGAGCGGTTTCGGTGCCTGTGCTGTGTGCCTCGGGGATTTCTGACGTTACAGCGCCTATGGCGATCGCAGCTGGCGCGGCAGGTGTGGGCGTGGGCTCCGCAGTTCATAAGCTAAACGATCCGCTCGCGATGGTTGCAGTCGTGCGTAGCCTGGTCGAAGCAATGCAGAACGCGACTGTCAATCGCAACGCAAACATCGCTCGCTAGCGCGATTGCGAATACTGCTTAATCTCATCTATAGAAAAGATAGGCCGAAAATTCAGGCCTTCTTTTCTATACAATGCCTCTCCCCCTTGCTGCCTATCGACAAGGGCCAAAATGTCTTTTACAACGTAGCCCGCCTCCCTCAGGCGCTCCACTGCCTTAAGCGCCGAAGCCCCCGTCGTCACCACGTCTTCCAGAATCGTCACCAGGCTACCTTCAGGCAACTCTGGGCCTTCAATATAGGCACGCGTCCCATGCCCCTTAGCTTCTTTGCGGATAATCAAAGGCGTGACTGGCCGATTGGCGTACGCACCAGCAATGCTGACCGCACTAACCATAGGGTCAGCGCCTAGCGTCAGCCCACCAACCCCTATGGTGCCTGCGGGCAACATATCCAGCAGCAATCTGGCAACCATCAACCCACCGTGTGCATGCAGCGTGACCTGTTTACCATTGATGTAATAGTCGCTTTTTTGCCCTGAAGACAGCGTAAAGTCGCCCGCTTTGTAGGCGACTTCACAGATCAAATCGAGCAGCGCCTGGCGCAGGGTGGCAAGGTCGGCAGTGGGTAGCTCAGCAGTCGGCAAATCAGCAGGCGCATTGGGCATAGCAGGTTCGTCCTCAAAATCTTGATTAGTGTATCGGTTATTGGGTAGTCAACGGGTACCCTCAGGTAAATGGTTCGATACATATATTTTCGATACGTAATTTTTTTTGCAAGTTTTTGAAAGGGACCCACGGCTATGGCTATTAGATTGAAAACAAAGGCGGTGAGCGGCCTTTTGTGTGTTGCAGGTGCGTTGGCAATGGCTGCAGCTATGGCACCTGCTGCCAGCGCTCAGGAAGCTGAGACCGTTCTTGAGGCAGTAGAGCGCATTGGTGAGCAGCGCTCTGGCGACTACTATCGCGGTCGTAGCTTTAGTGGACAAATCGGTTTTCTCACCGGCTTAGGCGGATTCTCAGAGCAGCGCATTAACCGGGATTCTGCCGCGCTTAGTGGCACCATCGAGGAGCTGATGATTTTGCAAACGCAAAACACACCAACGATGCGAGTCCCCGACCTACCAAATCCGTACACCACCTCTGTACAGCTACTACCCGCATCTCAAAACAACAGCCGCGTAATCGGCAGTGAGCTTAACTTCGAGCCTTTGCCTCGTCGATAGGGCCGGTAGTTTCCGCAAATAATTTCCACCAACAAAAGAAGCCCGAATGTACCAGAGAATGATGCATTCGGGCTTCTTTATTGGAAAGATCCAGGGTGCAGGAGTTGAACCTGCCTGAGGCGAATTATGAGTTCGCTGCCTAATCCGCTCGGCCAACCCTGGCTATCGTGGTTAATATACTATAGTTCAGCGATATCGAGTTTAGCCAAATCAGATAAAAGGGTCTGAGAATCGGGTAGACTCCCAAAGTAACGAACTTATCAAGTTATTTTTGTTAGCTCCTTCAAGAATTATTCATGAGAATTAACCCAGCTGTTGCTTTTACGCTGATTTTGCTGACGATGATGTTTGGCGCTGGTATCGTCAGCTCTTCATGGGGCTATGCCATTGGTCGTCAAGCGCTTACGGGAGTTCGTCAGCCTGAGACTCGCCCTTCCAACGCCGCAACCGCTAATCGCAGCGGGGACCAAAACGATGGGCTAGTACTGTTGAACGAAGATAAGATTATTGAAGACGTTAAAGATCGAATGACCGACGGCAGTAACTAGTGTGCCGCATTAGTTTATTCTCCCTTCCTCTTACCGAACCGTTCACCTGCCCCCGTGCCATCAGCTGCTTTTCTTCTGATTCAACCATCGCTTACTGGGCCAGAGGTTTTCATACGGCTACTTTCGGTGGTGTCTCTGATTTTGCTGAATGCTTTTTTTGTGACGGTGGAGTTTTCAATTGTATCGGTACGGCGATCGCGCATTAATCAGCTGGCAGCAGCAGGCGACCTTCAGGCCAAAACTGTTCAGCAGCTCCAGACAAAAATTAACAGCCTGCTCTCTACGACACAGCTAGGCATCACCCTTTCTAGCCTTGCACTCGGCTGGATTGGGGAACATACCATGGCCGCACTGATTCAGCACTGGTTTGCCCGGCTGCCTGTGTCTGCTGGGGCCGCTCAGTTTTTAGCCCATTCAGCGGCGCTACCCGTTGCCTTCCTGAGCCTGGCTTACTTGCAAATTGTGCTCGGTGAGCTATGTCCCAAATCGGTGGCGCTTAGCTATCCAGAATACCTGGCACGTACCTTAGGCCCTCCAAGCTTGACCATCGCTCGGCTGCTCAGCCCATTTATTTGGTTGCTTAATAAGTCAACATCTTTACTACTTGGGCTGCTTGGCATCAAAGATAACAGCGCTGGGCACTACGGCCCAGTAACCCCCGAAGAGCTGCGGCTGCTGATCTCAACCTCTACTGAAATTCCGGAGCTAGAGAGTGAAGAGCGAGAAATTCTCAACAACGTCTTTGAGTTTCGCGAAGCCACTGTTGAAGAAATGATGATACCCCGTACGCAAATTGCCGCGCTGCATGGGGAAGCGACATTTCAAGAATTTCTCAGAGAAATTGCTGTCTCCGGGCACTCCCGCTATCCCGTTATGGGAGAGTCTTTGGACGACATTTTAGGCATCATTCATTTCAACAATTTGGCACTGGCCCTTTCTGAAGGCGATATCGATTTGGAAACGCCGATTAAACCTTGGATAACACCAGCTCGGGTCGTCCCTGAAACCCTATCTTTGAGTGATTTGCGTACTCAGATGCAGCGCTCCGCCAGGGAAATGGTCATTGCTGTAGACGAATATGGTGGAACCGCTGGTCTGGTAACCTTCCGGGATTTGGCAGCTGAAATTATCGGAGACATTACCGAGATAAGCGATGACGCTCAGGTTGTAACCAAAGATAGCCATACGATTATTTTTCCGGCTCAGACTGAGGTGGAAGATGTTAACGAGCGACTATCGCTAAACCTGCCTGCGAGCGATATTTATCAAACTCTAGGTGGCTTTGTCATTTATGAAATGCAGAAAATTCCGGCGGTCAACGAAGCCCTGCACTACAAAGATCTAAATTTTATGGTGGTGGCGACCGAAGGCCCCAAAATCACCAAAATCCAGATTTCTCGGACTGGGAAACCACTGACTTTGAGCAAGGTAAGAGCCTCAGCAGCCCTGAGAAAGCAGCTGGGCAAAACGGTCGGGAAGTAAGTGATTGGACCTGTAATGCATGGCGTCCCTCATCGCCTGACAGAAGGCACAGCCTGACAAATCGGCACAGATTGTTTCCGATAAGTCTGTAATTTTTATTAGTATTTGTATAGTACTGTTTACAATATCAGTGGCTTTCAGCAAACTTGCGATCTTGATATCGTCTTTTGTCCGCTGCATCCTTGCTGTGAGTAGGCCGCTCACCTGTAACTTTTGCCGTT
This sequence comes from Cyanobacteria bacterium J06581_3, assembly GCA_038531675.1. Lineage (GTDB taxonomy): Bacteria > Cyanobacteriota > Cyanobacteriia > Phormidesmidales > Phormidesmidaceae > Phormidesmis. The sequence goes on along the minus strand of JBCBBK010000001.1, from coordinate 302,018 downwards.
TCCTCAGTCATTTTGGCTCGGTTATTCTGGCTACTGCAGCTGTTCGTCCGCCGTTTCAATATCGTTTCAATATCGTTAAGAGGTGTGAAACCGTGCAAAGCCAACCTTCTCCCTTAGCAGATGCAAAGCCCTACAATCACAATCGCCCTGAGCCTATTCGCGTAGGTGTAGTTGGGGTGGGTAATATGGGACAGCATCACGCGCGGGTCCTCTCACGCCTAAAGGATGTAGAGCTAGTCGGCGTTTCCGATGTGAATGCTGAGCTGGGAATTGAAACGGCGAGCAAGTATCAGATCCACTTTTTTGAAGAGTATCAGACCCTTTTGAAGCATGTGGATGCGGTATGTGTGGCGGTACCGACCCGGCTGCACCATGCAGTGGGCATGACCTGCCTGAAGGCGGGTGTACATGTGCTAATTGAAAAGCCGATTGCCGCGAGCATTGCTGAGGCCGAATCGCTGGTAAATGCAGCCGCTGATTTAAACTGTATTTTGCAGGTGGGACACATTGAGCGCTTCAACCCTGCCTTTAAAGAGCTGCACAATGTACTAAAAACTGAAGAAGTGCTGGCCATTGAAGCGCGGCGGATGAGTCCTTATTCCAAGCGGGCGAACGACGTTTCTGTTGTGCTCGACTTGATGATTCACGATATTGATTTGATTTTGGAGCTAGCGGTCTCGCCGGTGGTGAAGCTAACAGCGAGTGGTAGTAAGGGCACAGATTCTCCTTATTTGGACTATGTAACGGCGACGCTGGGGTTTGCCAATGGCATTGTGGCAACCGTTACGGCCAGCAAGGTGACTCATCGAAAAATTAGGACTATCTCGGCTCACTGCCGAAATTCTTTGACAGAGGCGGATTTCTTGAACAATAAAATTGAGATTCATCGCCAGACGACGGAGAACTGTATGGCGGCCTATGGCCAGGTGCTGTATCGTCAGGACGGTCTGATTGAGCAGGTATTTACCAGTAACACAGAGCCCTTACATGCCGAGCTAGAGCACTTCGTGCAATGCGTTCGCGGGGGTAATCAGCCTTCTGTGGGGGGTGAGCAAGCGCTAAAGGCACTGCGGCTGGCCAGTATGATTGAGCAAATGGCGTTGGATGGCCAGGCCTGGAAGTCGGCAGCTGATTTAAAGACTGCGCTCGAACCAGCACAGCCCGTGGCAATAAGCCGCTAGTCATTGATTAGTCGGGACCTATTTTGTTTGAGACTCATTTTTGGGGCTGATGGCGGTGGCGATGATGTCGCTGACGAGCTGATTACCAGCGGGGCTCAGATGAATATGATCTCGGTAAAGCGTGTCGGGGGCAGGATGCTGCTGAAAAGTAGGTAGCAGGTCTCTATAGACAATGTCGTTTTCGGTGGCCCAGTCCTGTAGCCTTTTGCGGGCTACCAGTTCGTAGTCGCGAGGGCCTGGAAGCTCTCTTTTGAGCGGGGAGAGAATGAGGACAAACGAATTGTGAGCGCTATCGGTATTGAGATCATGGCTAACGGTTTGGTAAATGCCGTTAATGGCCGTGAGGTTTTTGCCGACGCGATCGCCCCCTTCTTCCTGAATTTCTTTGAGCCCAGGGATAGGCTGATTTTTTTGAAATAGGCGGCTGAGGATTTCGGCGATCGCCAGCGGAAAGTTGCAGTCGGGATAGCTGCGATCGCGCCCCACCTGCAAAGCGGTTGGCTGTGTCCCAAACAGATCATCCGTATTGAGCAATAAAACAACCGTTGAAGACTCAAACGTCCCATAGCGCTCCAGGTAGGCCAGCTCGTTACGTGGCCCCCAGGAATTGGCAGAAGCATTTAGCGCTTCTATGTTGCTGTAGCCCGCTGGCAGATTAGGCCGCAGCGCATCGGCAATCAGCACAGATAGAATATCGTCTTGGTCTGTCCACCAGTTACCGTTGGCCAAAGAATCGCCCAATAGGAATAGCCTGAAGGTGTTTGGGCTGGGTTTGGAGGCGATCGCCCCTGCCCGCATCGAATACTCATTGATGTGGATCCGATTGCCCAGCCGCCGCACTCGCTGGTTTGGGGCCAGCCGGTAGCCCATCGTTTTATCCGCCACGTACAGCGGCGGTCGCCCAAAGCCAAAGCCAACACGGAGAATGAGTTCTATTAGTAACAGGGCCGCCAGTAAGCTTCCTGCCAGAAACCAGAATTTCATGGGTTGATGGGGGGTGCTATTTGGAAGTAACGCGACGTTCTTGTAACCCCGTAGATAATAGGGTGAATTGGTAGCTAGGGAAAAACCATGGTTGATATTTTGTATCCGCTTCATGTTGCTGTGCAGGTCAGCGATTTAGAAAAGTCCGATGCTTTCTATTCGGAGGTAATAGGATTGCAAAAAGTAGAGCGCCAGCTGAGCTTTCCAGGCAGCTGGTATCAGATAGGTGATTTTCAGCTGCATTTGATTGTGAGTGACTGGGCGATGAACCCAGCGCGTGAAAATAAGTGGGGACGGCATCCACACATCACCTTTGCAATTCACGACCTGGCATCTGTAAAGCAGCTATTGACGGAGCGAAAGACGCCTTTTCAAATGAGTTCTTCAGGCAGAGCCGCTCTATTTATCAAGGATCCAGACGGGAATGTCGTAGAGCTGCTGGAGGTGCGTGAATAGCCTGATATCTGTCCGTGGGCAGCGTCATATTGGTTATTTTTGTCAGAAGCCTGGGCTTACTTAAAACACACACAGCCGCTGGCGTATGGCGCGGCGATGCTGACAGGAATTTTCTCGCAAGGCGACCCCTTCTATGAGCAACATCAGCCCACTGACACTGGCTAGCCACAAGCCGTCTAAAAAGCCTCGGATGCTGGTAGTAGACGACGAACCTGACAACTTGGATTTGCTATATCGCACGTTTCGTCGCGATTTTAAGGTGCTGCGCGCTGAAAGTGGCACGCAGGCGTTAGAAGTACTGGCCGACGAAGGTGAAGTCGCGGTCATCATTTCTGACCAGAGAATGCCTGAAATGAAAGGCACTGAGTTTTTGAGTAAAACGGTGCCTGACTTTCCAGATACCGTGCGGATTATTTTGACAGGCTTTACGGATGTAGAAGACCTGGTAGATGCGATTAATGCGGGTCAGGTATACCGATACATCACTAAGCCTTGGGATCCGGATGAGCTGAAGCATGTAGTAGACCGGGCTTCGGAAACCTACGACCTGATCAAGCGCCAGAACGAAGAGCTGCATCGCGCAGAAAAGCAGTCGAAGCTGATGATGACGGTCGGGCAGCTGGCGAATCAGGCGATGGCGAAAGTGGAGGCACTGACATTTCTGGCCGATGGCTTTGGCCAAATTTTGAATGCAGATGGCTGTGTGGTGATGCTCACTGGCGGTAGTCAGGTTGGGTGCCATGGCAGCTGTGATGCGGCAGCCGCGAGTGCAAATGGGCTGGTCAAAGAAGCGATCGCCTCTGGATCTGCTCAATCAGCAGTAAGTATTCAATCAGACGAGGCTCAGTCTGGCGATGCGCTGTATCAAGGCCAGGCGGAATGTCATTTGGTGAGTCCTGTCGTGTATCAGGGTGAAACGCTAGGCGTGATCTCTGTTCAGTGGAATACGGCTTACAGCAGTGTGGATGATGTTGCTCAGCTCTTAGGTGTTATGGCTCCTCAGGTAGCCCTTAGCCTAAAAGCAGCGGTGCTGTAATCTGGTGCTGCAATCTAAGAACGCTAAAACTCAACTTCGTAAACGCGAGGCTTCGGAACACACTACTCTGAAGCCTCGTTTTGCTGTGGCATGATAGTAAGCGGATACGTTGGATACCGTTTTTACCTCTGGCGCTGCTTGATGAACGATTCTTCCCTGACCTCTGAGCCGCCAGTTTTGAGTCCGCTGACGTCAAAAGCGCAGCCAGAAGCGGACCAGATTCGGCAGCTTTTTGATCGGATTGCGCCGCAGTATGACCGGATGAATCAGGACATGAGTCTGGGGCTGCATCGGGTGTGGAAACAGATGGCGGTGCGATGGAGCGGTGCGGCTGAAGGTATGGACTGCCTGGATGTGTGCTGTGGGAGTGGGGATTTGGCTTTGCTATTGGCCCGGCAGGTGGGAGCAACCGGGACGGTTACAGGGGCTGATTTTGCGGTGCAGCAGCTGGCGATCGCCGCCCAACGTAAGCCCTACTTGCAAAACCGCCTGCGCTGGGTAGAAGCCAACGCACTGGCCCTTCCTTTTGATGAAGGTCAGTTTGACGCAGCGACGATGGCCTACGGTCTACGCAACCTAACCAATATCCCCAAAGGACTCAGCGAGCTACACCGGGTGCTAAAGCCAGGTGCGACGGCGGCGATTCTAGATTTTCATAGACCCACAAATCCATTAATCATACAGTTTCAAAAGTGGTATTTGGGCGCAATTGTCGTCCCGACGGCGGAGCGATTGGGCCTGAGTGAGGAGTATGCTTACATTGGCCCAAGTGTGGATCGCTTTCCGGCGGGGCCAGCGCAGGTGGAGATGGCAGAGGCAGCTGGATTTACAAAGGCTGTGCACTATCCGGTGGCTGGTGGGATGATGGGCGTTTTGGTGGCCCAAAAGGCTTAGGCGAAAGTTTCTAGCTAAGAGTTTTGACCAACCAAAAGGTGTAGATGCATTTAGACAAGAGCGAGATGTAAACGGTATGGGCGAGGTAAACCTGTGGATAGTGTTGCTGCCGCCAATATTGGGTGGGGTGATTGGTTACTTCACCAATGACATTGCAATCAAGATGCTGTTTCGCCCCTATGGGCCGAAGTATATATTTGGGCAGCGCTTACCCTTTACGCCGGGGCTGATTCCCAGCAATCAGCAACGACTGGCAAAGAAGGTGTCGGATGTGATTATGCGATCGCTCCTCACCCCCGAAGAACTGCAGCGCTTAGCCCGCCGCCTGCTAGAAACCGAGCGCACCGAAAAGGCGATTAACTGGCTACTGCACCTGGCACTAGAGCAAATGCAGGGCAGCTCGCAAAACAAAACAGCTAAAATTCTTGGCAATGTTCTCCAGGACTTGGTCGGTCAGTCTTTACCTCGCTTGCTAAGAGTGTGGTCACGGCAAGATGATTTTTTGAATGCGCAGATCAATCAGATTTTCGATCGAGTACTGCTAGATTTTCAGCTGGCTGATGAGCAGGCTGCACAAGTATCTGACTGGATGGTGAATGGACTATTGCCGCCGGATAGAGTCCGGCAGTTGCTGATAGATTTTTTGAGTGACTACAATATTCAGGTGATTGATGAAACGCTGCGGTCCAAAACCAGCGGCACCTATTGGGTAGTGGCCAATATATTTGGCGTTCGCAATGCGCTAACCCGTCTGCGGGCCGTCTGCGTTACCGAGCCAGAAAAAAGTAACGCACGAATTGCCGAACTGATAGCTGGGCTAGGGGTAAAAGTGCGTTTACAGCGTTGGCTATTGCAGTTTTCTTTGCAGGAGTTGCCGGTCGCAACGGTGCGTCAGCTCAGGAGTACGCTCAGGCAAACCATCAAAACTTACTTAAAAGAGAATGGGGGGAGCCTGCTGGAATCGGCGAGTACTTCTGTTGACTGGGAAAAACTAGCGTCACAGCTATTGGGACGGCTTCAGGCATCTCCGGTGATGAGTGAGTCATTGGAGACCATCAGCCGCGAGCTAGCGCTGATTTTGGAGCGCTACCTAGAGCGGGATTTGGAATCGATTGTGATGCAGGTGATTCCAATTTTGAATATCGATCAGGTGATTATTGATCGGGTCAATGGCACCTCTCCAAAGGAATTGGAAGGTGCGATCAATACCATCGTGCGGAGCGAATTGCAGGCGATTGTGAACCTAGGGGGGGTGTTGGGGTTTGTGATTGGTGGATTGCAGGCGGGCTTTTTGCTTTTGCAGCGTTGAGCGTTGAGTAGCGGGAAACTGAGGACTATTCTTTGGGTGTCATGAACTTTTTGACGCCCTGGCGGATGACATTGCGAGGGGTAATGCGAGGGGTAAATGTCAGAAATTTGTTCAGCAGACCGTGGACGGCTACAACCTCTCCTTGAATGAGCTGTTGGTAGCCATATTCAGCAACTTCCTTGGCAGTGGGGAACTTATCAGCGCTGAGGCTGCCGACCGCAGCGATTTTGTCCATGTTGGAGACTTTACCAAAGTTGGACTGGGTGGGGCCAGGGCAAAGAACGGTGACGGTGACACCTGTGCCTTCCGTTTCGGCGGCGATCGCTTCACTAAAAGAAAGCACATAAGCCTTGCTAGCAAAGTACGCAGCCATCATAGGACCCGGCTGAAAGGCCGCAGTAGAGCCTAGATTGAGAATTTTTCCGCTGCCACGGGAAATCATACCGGGTAAAAACAGATGAGTCAGATGACTCAGGGCAACAACGTTGAGCATGAGCATGCCCTGAAGCTTTTCCCAGCCGCTACTGGCAAATTCTCCGTAGTCACCAAAGCCAGCGTTGTTAACAAGAATATCCACCGTGAGGTTTTGTTGTTTCACCTTCTCAAATAGCTGCTGTCTTTCTTCTGGGTTAATCAGGTCGTGGGAGAAAACAACAACATTGACGTTGTGTTTTTCACTCAGTTCTTGCTGCGCCGCTTTTAGCTCATCTGTGCTGCGGGCGACCAGGATGAGATTGTGGTTTTCTCGGGCGAAAACCTTGGCTAAAGCCAAGCCAATACCTCTAGAGGCACCTGTGATTAGAGCGGTTTGAGTCATAGCATTTGCAAGAGATCTGTAGTGCCTATTATGCCGAATGTGGTGACGGCTTGCCGTACCGCAACCGAAATTCGGGATGCTCTACCGACGAGTGAGGTTTGTAACACTACGCGATCGCCTACCTGCATTGGCATGATGAATACATCGAGATTAGGAGATAAACAACATGCTTGTTCGTCGTTATTGGCAGCCATTTTCTGAAATGAACGCAGTAAAAACTCAGCTAGATCAGCTTTTTGATGATCTCTCTGGTGTTGAAAGCGCGCCCACTACCTGGACGCCTGCGGCCACATTAGTAGAGAGTGTAGATGCCCTGACCCTTCATGTTCAGTTGCCCGGCGTAAACGCAGACGAGATCGACATTCAGGCTAACCGCGAAGTAGTTGCTATTTCTGGCAACCGCCCAACACTGGAAGTCGGCGAAGGCGAAAAGATTCGCCGCAATGAGTTCCGCTATGGCGCATTCCGCCGAGTGGTTTCTCTGCCAGTGGCTATCGAGTCCAAGGATGTCACTGCAAACTACGAAGCAGGCGTTTTGACCCTGCACCTGCCCAAGGCTGAAGATGTTCGCAACCGAGTCGTGAAAGTGAATGTAGCTGGAACTTCGCCTGCTGCCATTGACGCTGCTGAGGCTGAGAACACTGAGGCTGCTGACGCTAACCAGGGCGCTCAGTAGAGGGGCTCAGTAGAGGCAAAGAGACTTCCATGCTGAGTACTTTAGACCGCTGAGCATGGAGTGAGTTTCTGTTAAACCTGATATTTGAAGTGAATCAAATCCAGGATTGAGAGAAAAGAGACAGTTTAGGTACTAATTTTTCGGGAGGCTTTGTATAGCCTCCCTTTTTTTATCGATGAATAGGATGAGCTTTTCGTGCGGGGACGACTCTAGAATCTCCTATGCTATTAAGCAAGGAATAACCGTTGTAAGTAGTAGGGATTAGCCGTCATGGCGAGCAGCAAAACGCCGCCGATTAAGGATTTTTTGAATGGTCCTATTGGTGAAGAAGATAATCTTCCGAAAATTGGGCTGTTTTCGATGGTTCGCCTAGGGCTGTTTAACACGGGCATCGCGATGATGTCGTTGCTGACCCTGGGCGTGCTGAACCGGGTGATGATAGACGAGCTGGCAGTGCCGCCACTGATTACGGCAGGTGCGATCGCCATGTATCAATTCATGTCACCCGCCCGGGTATGGTTCGGCCAGCAGTCCGACGCTCGCCCGCTATTTGGTCACCATCGTAGCGGTTACATATGGCTGGGGACCGCAGGTATGGGGCTAATGGCCTTTGTGGCCGTTCAGGTAATGTGGCAGCTGGGCGAGCAGGTAGCCAGTGCGGGCTGGGGACCGAGCGCTTATCCGTGGGCCGGACTGCTGGCGGCGGTGTTTGCAGTATATGGATTAGCCCTGGCGGCGACGACGCCTTTTACCGCACTACTGGTGGATGTCTCAGACGAAAAGACAAAGTCTCAGATTGTGGGTGTGGGCTGGTCGATGCTGATGTTTGGCATTATCTCTGGTGTGGCTCTGATTAATAGCGTGCTGGGGCCGCTGGATAAAGGCATGGAGATTGAGCTGCTAAAAGGCCCGATCAACCGGCTTTTTATAGTGGTTCCACTAGTGGTGTTTGCGCTTTCGCTGGTGAGTACAGTCGGTGTGGAGAAAAAGTTTTCACGGCGGCAGCAGCGGTCTGTGGCGGGCGATCGCGAAGACAGCATCACCCTGGCCAAGGCTTGGAGGGTCCTCACCGCCAGCCGTCAGACAGGATTGTTCTTTTGCTTCCTGCTGGTGTTGAGCCTGAGCTTATTTACCCAAAATCCAGTACTAGAGCCTTACGGCAGTGAAGTTTTTGGTATGACCATCAACGAAACGACGATGATCAACGCCTTTTTTGGGAGCGGTACGTTAGTGGGCATTGCCAGTACGGGTTTTGTATTGATGCCGCTGCTGGGAAAAAAGCGCACCGTAAAAATAGGCTGTTTGTGCGCGGCGGTGTGTCTGGTTCTGCTGGCAGCTTCTGGCCTCACGGGCAATCCGATGGTGCTAAATGGTGCAGTTGGCCTGTTTGGTTTGGCTTCGGGTGTGCTCACGACAGGTTCGATTGTGCTAATGCTGGATTTGACGGCCTCTGAAGCAGCAGGCACATTCATCGGCGCTTGGGGCTTGGCTCAGGCGATGGCTCAAGGTGGGGCTTCCTTGCTAGGCGGTGCGTTGCTGTCTTTGGGTGAGCTGTTGACGGGCGCGGCGGCGGCTGATGTACCGACAAAGGCGCAGCTGCTGCCAGCCTATGGACTGGTGTTTGTGGTGCAGGCAGTGGGGATGCTGGTGGCGATCGCCTTGGTCAGCCGCGTCGATATTGCCGAATTTCAGCTAGATGCCAAAAACGCGATCAGTGCGGTGCTAGAGAATGATCTAGACTAGGTAGCTGCTTGTGACCATTGGGTTGCGGTAGGCGCTTCGTGAATTAAGGTAATCGTCATGACAACAGCAGACTATTGGGAACAGGTCACGACCTTTGCCAAAACAGCCACCGACGAAGTGGGCACCCATTTAATGTCTGCATTTGGTACAGCCACCGCAGAGCAAAAGGCAGACGGTAGCCTGGTAACAAAATACGACAAGTGGGCTGACCAGGAATTGCGCGATCGCATTGCTGCTGCCTTCCCCGACCACGGCGTCCTTACCGAAGAAGCCGAGCATATTTTCCCCGGCACGGACTGGTGTTGGGTCATCGACCCCATTGACGGCACCACAAACTTTGCCCGTGGCGTTCCTTTGTGGGGTGTATCCCTAGGACTGCTGTATCAAGGCACGCCCGTTTTTGGCCATGTGTACATACCACCCGTGACTCAGCACTTTCATGGGTTCTTCCCAGACCAGTCTGGGCTAGACATGCCATCGGGCGCTTTTATGAATGGCGAAATTATCTGCACCGGCGAAGACTGTCCTTCGGGCTCTAGATTATTCAGCCTGTGTGCTCGCAGCCTAAAGGTGCTAGAAAATCCCTTCCCTTGCAAGATTCGCATGCTCGGCGTAGCGACTTACAACATTTTGACCGTCGCATCTGGTGTCAGCCTGGGCGCGGTAGAAGCAACACCCAAGATATGGGACATTGCAGCGGTGTGGGCGATCACGCAAGCTGCCGGTGCGAGCTGGACAGACCTAAATGGCAAATCTGCTTTTCCGCTAGAGAAAGGAAAGGACTACAGCAGCCATCCGTTTCCCACACTCGTGACTCGGCCAGATTTGGTGGCCAAGTTTGAGCCCCTGGTAAAAGTGATCTTGTAGTAGCGTTGCAGTGGTCAAAAGCAACATAGATGCCCAACATCAAGGATACTGAAAGGTGACCAATGCCTCACGATACGGTACTGATATGACACTGACTGTAGGGGACCCGGCTCCCGACTTTGCGATGCCAGACGCCGACGGCAATATCGTCAAACTGGCGGACTTAAAAGGACAGCGGGTCGTTTTGTTTTTCTATCCACGCGATAACACACCCGGCTGCACAAAAGAGGCCTGCGCCTTTCGCGACGTATACGACGACCTACAGTCTAAAAATGTAGCGGTGTATGGCGTCAGTACCGACAGCGCCAAATCTCACACCAAGTTTGCCACTAAGCACAACCTGCCCTTTCCACTACTGGTAGACGAAGCAGGCGAAGTGGGCACCCGATACGGCTGCTACGGCCTCAAAAAAATGTACGGCAAAGAATATATGGGCATCACCCGAAGTTCTTTCATCATTGATCCGTCCGGAAAACTGGAAAAAATTTACCGCAAGGTAAAGCCTGAACCGCATGTAGCCGAAGTCGTCGCGGATATTGACAAGTTAGTTCAAAATGAATAGAGAATACCGGGCAGGCAAATCAGCATCTTTTGTCTGTTTTGTGATGATTCCTTACGCTGACTGGCTTTGATATGCCAAACACTCAACTGATTCGTCGCGCCTGGCAAATGGGCCGTACGCTGCTACAGCTGACGCTGCGTCGCCCGCTGGTTGCCACGAGCGTTATTCCTTTGTTGTCAGACGGTCGGATGGTGTTGATTCGCCGCGCGGACAATGGCCTGTGGGGGCTCCCCGGCGGGCTGATGGACTGGGGTGAGGATGTAGAAACCGCAGCCAAGCGAGAGTTAGAAGAAGAAACGGGCCTACAGCTAGTGCTGGTAAAGCGACTGGTGGGCGTATATTCTGCGGCGAATCGGGATGAGCGCTTTCACTCGGTATGCGTGGCACTCGAAGCAACTGTAGACGGTGAAATGACGATAAATGACCCGGATGAGGTGCTAGAGGTCAAAGCTTTTGAGACAGCGGCGATACCGACTGACCAGCTAGCCCATGACCACTATCAGCAGTTGCAGGACTACTTGGCCGGGACAACAGGCCTGACATAGCCTCTAGCTGTAGGGAATACGTATTTAGCGTAAGAAAAACAGCTCACGAATTAGCAGCAAGGCGCTGCTTTCTGCGATCGCGCCTGGACTGCACCCTGGCAGGCTCTACAAATACCGAAACAGCCGCAAGGGTATTCAGACGTTTTTCCTGAGTTTTAGTATTCACCTGATACACCAGCTCATGGTCTATGTCTATAGCAGTGAGCCAGCCACTTTTAGGGTGGTAGCCACCGGTATCAATATCTATCCAGCCAGGGCCCTGGGCAATTTGTCCGGGCGCTACGCCCGGTAGCGTAAACGTAATGGTATGGCCTGTGATGATTTGCTTATTTTCAAAGAAGGGCTGAGGATGACGATGAAAATCATCTCGAATCCAGCAAAGATCCATCTGGGTTTGACTATCGAACGATTTCCCAGGATTAAGCCCAGCATGAACCATCAGCACATCGCCCAAATCTAGATAAAGTGGCAACGTCCTCAGCCATGACACATGTTCCAAAAGCGCTTCTGTATCTGGGTAGCTGGTTAGGGTCGGCTGACCACCGCTACTGAGCCAGCCTTGAAAAGCGCTCAAATTAGGATCTTCATCCGGGAAAGCATTAAGTAGCAAGTGTTCATGATTACCCAGCACACAGGGATAATTGTTCTGGCGCACAAATTCTACAACCTGCGCACTCTGAGGCCCCCGATCGATCAGGTCCCCCACAAAATGCAGCCTGTCTTCCTCAGCTGGGGCCATCATCGCAACGAGCTGCATTAGGCCACTGTAGTGGCCATGAACATCTCCTATAAATATGCGACGACTCATGGGATTTCTGGGGCACTGTGTACCCTTATTATGCCTGGTTGGTGCCTACTGCCACCATGTTTGACCAAGCCTGTACCAGCCGTTAGGTAAATCGAGCAGGCCTTGGCTCAATCCATCTTCCGCATCAATCAATCTTCTAGGTCAGCAACCTTGACAATCAGAAGCTGACTACGGGCGCTGCCACTGGAGCTTACAGCCTGCCAGGTGACCAAATAGTTATTGTCTTTATTCTCATCTGTAGGCATCTCCCAATCGGGAACGTCTCTGAAAGTCAGCTCACCTGTCTTTTCATCAATCATAAATTTGTCTATATCTTCACCAGATTGCAACCGGTAAGATAGCTGAGCACCAGGCGTACCCTTCGCCTGAACTTGAATCACCCTGGTGGAATTTTCCGCAACTTGAATTAACGTACTATTCCCAGACAAGTTGCTGGGCGGGACAAGGATAGTAAGTTCATCCAAGGGATGAGCTTCTGCAGTGTTAAGAACAGTTGGTGCTTGCAGGGTGTAAGGGGGCTGTTCGGACTTTTGTTCGGTCTGCTGACAGGATGTAAGTCCTACCATTGCCGATAAAAGCACAGCCCTCATCGCCATGCCATCCCAAGTGTTTTTGGACTGCCGAATATTTTCCCCATAAAGTCGATCACCCCTCCAGCCGTCGTACAGCATTGCATACACCAAATAGGCAAGGTTATGTATTATTAAAGGCAGCAGATGACGTGGCCTTTACTTAGTATATGGCAACTAAAGAGCAGGAATTGTTCCTAGAAACAACCGGCCCTATAGCAATGCACGACTATGCCTTATCGAAAAGCGACAAGAAGCATCATAACAAAGTTCAGTTATCGTTAGTACTTTTACTCTCCGTATATTCCAGCAGATATGACGGGAGTCCAGCTTAATGGCTATTTTCAGGGCTTTCTTCAGGGCTTTCTATGGTGAAGCCAGCATCTGTAATCATGGCAAAATCCTGCTGAGCAGATTGACCTGGTGTGGTGAGGTAGTCGCCCACAAAGATAGAATTAGCAGCATAGAGGCCCAGGGGTTGAAGCGATCGCAAATGAACTTCCCGCCCGCCTGCAATCCGAATTTCCTGAGACGGTAGCAGCAGCCTAAACAGGCACAAAATTCGCAGGCAGCGCTGAGGCGTCAGCTCCTGACGATCGGCAAAGGGCGTCCCTGGAATCGGAATCAAAAAGTTCAGCGGCACACTTGTGACGTTAAGCTCACGCAGAGACAGTGCCAAACTGACAATGTCTGCATCCGATTCGCCCATGCCAAAAATGCCGCCAGAACAGGTGGTCAGTCCAGCGGCCTGAACGGCCTGAACAGTAGAGAGCCGGTCTTGAAAGCTGTGGGTAGTGCAAATATCCTCGTGATGGGCCTCAGCGGTGTTGAGGTTGTGATTGATACGGTCGACCCCTGCAGCCTTGAGCTGACCGGCCTGAGCTTCATTGAGTAGGCCCAGGGTGGTGCACACACGCATAGGATAGGCAGCCTTTACTGTGCGCACGGCGTCTAAAATGCCTTCAAAGACTTTGGGAGAAGGACTGCGGCCAGAAATGGCCATACAAAAAGTGCCTGCCTTGAGCTGATGAGCCCTATCGGCGGCGGCGACAATCTTTTCGGTAGCCATCAGCGGGTACTTTTCGATCTCCGCACCGGATATTTTGGATTGGGAACAATAGTGGCAATCTTCTGGGCACAGGCCGCTTTGGGCATTGAGCAAGAAATGCAGTCGAACGCGGTTTTCCCAGTAGTGATGGCGAACACGGTAGGCAGCAGCAAGCTGCTCGAGAATATCAATATCAGGGGCGCTGAGAACAGATAATGCCTGAGCTTGTGTGAGGGGCTCTCCTGCCAGGGCCTGATCGGCAAGCTGTTGCCAATCGCCGGGTGCATGTGACGACGAGGTAGCGGGCGCAGAGGACTGCTGTCGGCGCGCAGATGTGGAAGGAGAAGCCGTGTTCACCATAAATTTTTGGACAGAGTTTTGTACGCTGTTGCTGATGAGCTGTTACTGATGAAGAGTTTACGTCATAACGCCGGTACGATTACGTTGATTCGTCATGGTCCGCCTGCGGTTTCTTTGCGCCAGCGGGTGAGGGGGCATTTGTTTCGGCAGTTTGTGGCCAGCTACGACGCGGCAAGAATTGAACGCCGGGCACTGCCCCCTTTGGCGGCCAAGCAGGTGATTGCGCAAGCGGACTGGGTGTTTGCCAGCAGTCGGCCTAGGGCGGTACATACCGCGCAGCTGTTGGGTGCACCTGTACTGCATCGGGTTGATGCGCAGTTTAGAGAGATTGAGTTTCCGGTTGATTTTCCCCGGCATTTTCGATTTTCGGCACTGACCTGGAGTGCGATCGCGATCACGCTATGGCGGCTAGGCTACAGTGCCCATGGCGAGTCGTTTGCCTATGCCAAAAGACGGGCCAAAGCAGCAGCTGATGTGCTAGAAGGGCAGACAGCTTCAGGCAAGGTGGTATTAGTTGCCCACGGTGGCATTAATAAGCTGATATCCAAGGAGCTGAGACGGCGGGGTTGGCAAGGCCCCAGGCTGCCCCGTAGCCAACACTGGGGCTGTACAACCTACTGTCGGTAGTTGTTTTCATTTATTTGATGTTGCTGAAGGTCTGCTTTTTTATAGAGGTAAACTTTTGCCGATTAATTCATGATAGGAAAGGCCGATCTGACAAAAAATCGCTCGGTCGTTTTGCAGTTCATGAGTGGTATTTCAATGTCTGAATCTGGATCGTCTGAGGCTGCAGCGGAAAAGAGCCTTTTGGAAATAACGCTGGCGGGGGCGATCGCCTTAGTAAAGCAAGGTGATAGCTACGACCAGGCAACCGAGCAGTTCGAAGCGTTACTAGGTCAGGTCAAAGCCAGTAGCCCCGATGTGGCGCCTCTGCTACAGCAGCTCTGGAAGGAGTACCTTTCGGTGCAACGCTCCGCAGAGTTTTGGCAGGTGATGAGCGATGCGGAGAAAGGGCTGTCGGAGAAGATGACGGCTAGCAATATTCAGCTGAAGCAAAATTATATGCGGTTGATTCAGGAGCAGTAGAGAGGATGTACTAGAGCCCTCTGATAACTATTTGCTCGTCAACAATTTCAATGCTTTCCGGCGTGAGCCCTTGCTGGGCGAGTACCGCATTCAGCTGCTGTTCAATATCGGCCTGTGAGATACCAATCTGACCAGCAACGTTAGAGACTGGTAGCTTCAGCTGTCCAAACTTGATATGGGCATCGGTGAGGCTGATGTTGCCCTCGTCGGTGACGGTAGGACTGCCTTCGATGCCTAGATAAACGTCGCGATTCGCGAGGAAAGGGAAGGTGGTAGTCATCTGATCCACTGCGGCTTGGGCCTCAGGCGGCAGCTCTTCGAGGGGAAGCTCGTTAATGTTAACGACCATGCTGCTTTCGATGCGGCCATCGTCGAGGGTGGTGTTGATGTCTTTGGCAATGTCGAGGATGGGGGCAGTGCGCGGTTGGGCGGCGATCGCATCGGTAACCAGCTGATTTAGCTCATCTTCGGTAATTACAATATCGCCGGGTTCGACAGCAACCGGTTCAGGGGCTCTAGACGCAGTGCTGCCACGGCTTGCAGCCTCAGAAGCAGGTGATTCTGAACTGCTTTGGCTAGTGGGGCGATCGCCATTTCTGGCACGACTCTTTTCATTCTCAAATGGCTCTGTCTCACCGTTAAGTGTCTCACCGTTAAGTACTGTGGCCGAGTCATCCTTTGAGCTATCCCGATTCGCGATGGGACGCTCGCTGCGATTCAATAGGGGAGCGCCAATGGGCTGGCCAGTTTTGAGGGCGCTGTAACCAACACCACCGCCGATAGCGGTAGCTGCGATCGCCAAGCCAAGGACAAGTACTTTCATGGACGGTGCTTTATAAAACGTAAGGGGACTAGAAGGAATAGAAAAGGAGTGGGGAACAGCTTTGTCTACACGTTACAGAGTGCCTATTCCGGTGATAGTGACGATTGTGCCACTTGCCTCGCTATCTGAATACACTGGCGTATGGGAGCGTCGGTTTTAATAGCCTGGGGGTTCAGGTGTGTGCGAGTAGCCCCAAAACCCTGTTGTCTCAGCACCGTAATCAGCTGATCGCGAGGGGGAATATCCATTTTGCCGCGTCTGCCGATTTCTGCCAGTGGATAATGGTAAGGCGGCAAGGCGGCCTCGGCCTGTAGGATGGCAAGCTGTTCATGACAGAATGCCCAACCCGACTGACTATCTTGGCGACTGGGTTGGCGCTTTTGCTGCCACGTAGCAGCAAGTTCAGACATTGCAATGAGTGCCTTGGCATCGTGCAGTTGGCCTAGCCACATAGGACCGCTCAATACAGGCGGCGTTTCGGCCTGACAGTAACAGCGCACCTGCCGCCCGAGCTTTTTCCAGCCGACCGTTCCAAACTGGCCACAGCCATGGCAATAGCTCAAAAATCCATAGCAGCTATCGTCCCAGCTGGTCTGCCGCACGATACGGACCATTACTCGGTTCACCTCACCCTGATACCAGCAAAATACAGGCTGAGCCCCCAGGCCTCTGGCGGCTGCTTGCTGCATCACAGCCCCCAGCAGTAGCCTTAGCCCCTGTTCGTGTACCGCTGGGTGAGCACGGGCATAAGCGCCATAGGTTTGCAAGCTAGCACTGGGCGCACGGCCACTGGTTGCGCGGCCATCGGTACTGGTCAGGTATAGCAATCCGCCCAGCTTAATCGCCCATAGACTGTTTGCCAGGGCAGGCATTGGGCTACCAAAGCAGTCAACATCTATCAGATCATAGAAGTCTTTTCGCTGATAGCAATCAAAAAAGACGGCATTGGCGTCTTGGTGAGTAATGCGATATTGCTGGGGCTCCAGGCTATGAACGAGATTGGCCTGTAGGCAGTCGTGCAGCTCCCAATTGCCTTCGTTCGCCCATACGAAATCAGCACTTGCCTCCAATACGTAGCGCAGCGGTCTGACACCACAGCCGGTCATCGCATCGAGGACTCGCAAATGGCCGTGGTTTTGCCGGTAAATGCTAGCGGCTAAGACCGCTAAGTCGCGTCCGGTTTGGCTAGTGTTGCGAAAGAAGGCCTGGCCAGAGTGGAATGTGGCCGCGCCTTCTGTTTGGCAGGCGTCTGTTTGCCAAGATAGGGTGTCCATCGCGGGTGACGGCAGGTGCGGTTTAGGGTAAGACCTGGGCGATCGCGGTTTCCAGCTCGGCCTTACTCAAGTCAGTGACCACAAACACTTCCTGGGCCGACTTGCGATGTCTGGCAATCAGCTTGTGCCCACCCGTAATTGGGACAGAAACTTTGAGCCTGAATTTGGGCGCGTTGGATTTTACGCGAGAGATGACTGCTGGCGTGATGGTTTTGATGCCGGGGTACTTGGCGAGTTTTTGGAGCGTATCGATGAGGTTGGGTAAATAGGTGGAATGTGTAATGACGACGCGCCCACTATCGCCTGAACTATCACCGGATGTGTTCCTTTTACCCACGAATTCACTCTTTACCTCTGGCCTACTTCTATAGCTTACGCTTTTTCTAGCGGTGCCATGGTCAATCCGGCGCGAATCAGCTGCGAATGGTACAGCTCCGCCTGCTCTAGGGGCCCAGTCCACACAATCGCCTGACCATCGTTATGGATTTGGTGGGCCATTTCCCAGGCTTGGTCGCTATTGAGGCCAGGAATGTAGGTAACCAGGGTTTCAACGACGTGCTCAAAGGTGTTGTGATCGTCGTTCAGGACAATGATTTTGTAGTTGGGGTATTTTTCTTTGACGACGCTGCGCGATCGCTCTTTAACCGCAGCAGGAGAGGCGAACATGGCCTGGATGTTAGATCCAATCGCAGATTTCATGGTCTTTAAATTATGGATATTACTTACCTATAGTGTAGGCACCTCAACGTCTAGTAGTGTAGAGCTTACAGGCGTAAAATGCGATTGCATAGCTGCATTTTTTCGAGAAGGCGCGACTGGTGCTTGAGCAGGCGACTATTCGGTGTAATCAGCTTGTTGCTTAGTGCGTTCTCCAGCGCTGATAGAACTGCTCAATTTCGGATGCTGTATAAAAGTATCTGACCAAATCTGTGCGATAGATTTTATCTAGATATTCAACAGGCAAGTTAACCTCACGCAAAAAGCGCTTGTAGAGTTTTCTGTATCGCTTGGTTTTGCCAATATTGGCCTGCACAAGACTGAATTTTTCGATGCCCAGAAACTCCTGAAAAGCACTCTGGTGCGAGTCGTTCAAAGCCTCAAGCTTGAGCAAGAGAATTCTGGCCATGTCAGTGTTGTAAATGCGGTAGTTCTCTCCTGCGAAAGCAGACTCAGAGAAAATATCAAATTCGAGATTATGCTTAAACTCTTTATTGAACCACTCAAAAGGATGCTTGCGTTTTGGGTTGTTCACTCGTTTTTGATAAAACCGCGCAATAATCTCTTGTAATACTTTTGATTCTCCTGCTTCTTCCATTTTATCCATATAGTCACGCCCCAGCCGTTGTTCTCCCTCTAATATCTGGAAAAAACTAGACAGCCGCTGTGCAACAGGGTCTCTAACAAGCGTAATGACATTCCAGGGAGTACCTATCCCTTTGTCTAGCTGCCGCCGAAGGTATTCAGAATGAACAGTCTCAGGATAGATGAACCGCTGTTTTGGAAAGTTCGCTTTATCTTTTTTGATTGCTTTGCTGATTTGCTGATGCTTCAAGGTATGAACGTGATAAACAGGGCTGTCGAGAGAGCGTGCTTCAAGGCTTTTCCAAATGGTTGTTGAGCCAACTTTCGCCATCTGATAGATGACAATTTTGTCCTGACTGAGCTGGCCTTGCAACGACAAATACAGTCGATAGCAAGGGTAGTTGATGTAGTAGCTCTGCTTGAGCAGAAATTGAACAATTGCCTTGGGTTTCATAGGGGCCTTGCGCTTGTCGATTGTGAGTTTATCCTTAGTTTTACCAAGCGTTGTTTTGCCATCTTCCTTTTCACTATTTGTTCGGGAAGCCGTATTCTTGTTTGCGCCCCTGCTAATAGTCAGAATTTGGCTAGCGACGAGGCAAATGGCTTCATTGTTTATGTTCTTCTTTCCCGTTGCGCTTTCCGTCGATAGCGATAGGCTTGTTTTGTTCTGCCGCTTCATCCAACCCACCAATCGATACAGGTTGTCTCTAGCTTCACGAACCGACATGTAGTCCATAGCGCTAAAGCGGTAATAATTGAGCCAGCACCAAAAATGGTATTACCTTTATTGTGGTGTGCTGATTGGGGCGAAAGCAAGCTGCGTAAAGCACCAGGCACTACATACCAAGCACAGCAAACCGATTGCAAATACACCCAAGGTTGCCATTTTTCAGAGTTTGAGATTGCCGATCGCGCCAATAGCCTGATGGTAGTGAGCGTACATGCGATTAAACTTTGTGCCGCTGGCGCAGTTTGAGGCGCAGATGAGTGTGATCGCTACTACCCTATCCCAGCATCAGGGTGGCATTGTCTTGGCAGGTGATTTTAATACGTGGAGCAAAGGGCGATTGCGATCGCTGTTACAAATAACAGAAGGCCTTGACCTGAGGCCAGTGACCTTTCCATCAAAAGACCGCCAGCATCTCAAACGTTTTTTACTATCGCCGCCGCTCGACCATCTTTTCTATCGGGGGCTTGGGCAAATTCCTAGGCGTGCTCGGGTCATCGATACGCCTTCATCATCGGACCACAACCCCCTATTTGTAGCGCTAGGACTGTAGATAGTTGGCACTTCCATACGGCCCACCCATACAACCCATGCACTCTTCAAATCAGTTCAGCAAGTCAATATAGCAAGCTATCCCGCTAAATACTCTCGCATGTCGCCTTGACGCTTTCGCAGCTTGGTAAGCGCTTCTCTTTCAATTTGGCGAACGCGCTCACGGCTAATTTCGAGCACATCTCCTATCTTGGCAAGGGTCATATTTTTACCATCTTCCAGGCCAAATCGCAGGGAGATAACGCGCTGCTGCTGAGGGGTTAGCTCAGCGATAATACGGCGTAAATCACTTTTAAGTGAAGACTGCGTAGCAAAATCATCAGGGCTAGGACCGTCGTCTTCTAACAGGTCACTCAGCTGGGTGTCTTTGTTGTCACCTACACGTAGGTCCAGCGAAAGCGGCTGACGAGATTTATCCAGGTAGTCGCGTACTTGCTTGGTAGTCAGGCCAGTATCTTCGGCGATTTCTGCCACGGTCGGAACACGACCGTTTTTTTGTGAGAACTGACGCTGGGACTTTTTGATTTTGTTGAGCTTTTCGGTGATGTGAATAGGTAGGCGAATGGTACGGCTTTTTTCGGCGATCGCTCGCGTTATTGCCTGGCGAATCCACCAGTAGGCGTAAGTACTAAACCGATAGCCCTTTGCTGGGTCAAACTTTTCTACCCCACGCTGCATACCAATGGTGCCTTCCTGAATCAGGTCTAGCAAATCGACATTGCGCTTGATGTATTTTTTGGCGACGGAGACCACTAGGCGCAGGTTCGCCTCTACCATTTTGCGCTTGGCACGGGCACCGGCGCTCAGCGTCTTACCAAGCTCTGCTTCAGATATACCAGCAGCCTTAGCCCATTCTGATTGGGTGGGTTCTCGGTCAAGGGTTTCAGCTAGCTCAGCTTGGATGGCGCTCAGGGACATCATCTGCTTTACCTGCTTGCCAAGAATGATTTCTTCTTCATGGGTGAGCAAAGGCACACGGCCAATCTCTTTTAGGTAAGTACGGACCAAATCGCTAGAAGGAGCAGCAGCTTTCATATGAAAAATCGGCGGCGATAGTAAAAGAAGGCGGAGGAAGCCAATTTGCATAGAGAAAACTTCTCCGTTGCATAAGGCTTACTAATAGTAACAAAATGTAACGAATATGAGATATCTACCTTTAGAACTATTTTGGCGATCCCATATCAATTATTTGCTCCGTCATACACAAGGTTCTGTATAACAGGCGTCTAAATCCTTTTGGTAGAGGTAATTACGCACTATTACCTAATCGTTGCAACAGCAAATTATTAAAACAGTGTGAAAACTTGTAAATTAATGACTACTTCTATAGAAACATCTTGCATTTACAGCAGAGATGAACCCGTAGACTGATTTTTTAGAAAACTCCCATGATGTGTGCGTGGGGAAATTATAGTTCATGCTTACTATAGTGGCATCCGTCAGATAGCGTAAAACCAACTTTATGGGCTAGCCCAACAGCAGTGCATCGTCTGTTACGGCAGCCTGATCAGAGTCTTGGAGGCGAGCGGTAGCAAAGGTATCTAACAGATCGCTAACGCTGAGCCCCTCACGCTTAGAGCCACTGATATCAAGGGCGATCACACCCTCGTGCAGCATCAAAGTGCGATCGCCCAACTCCAAAGCCTGCTGCATACTGTGCGTCACCATCAGTGTGGTCAACTGCTGCTGAGCAACCAGCGTTCTCGTGAGCTTAATAATGTAAGCAGCTGTTTTAGGGTCTAGCGCGGCAGTGTGTTCATCGAGCAGTAGCACCTGAGTCGGCGCCAGGGTCGCCATCACCAGGCTAGCGGCCTGACGCTGACCACCCGAGAGTAGGCCCATGCGATCGCCTAGCCTATTTTCTAATCCCAGCTCCAGAGCAGAAAGGCGATCGCGAAACTGCTGACGCTGCTTTCTGGTGAGGGCTGGGCGCAGGGTCAAGGGCTGAGATCGCCGCTGAGCTAGTACCAGGTTCTCTTCTAGCGTCAGGTCTGCGCAGGAACCTGCCAGCGGATTTTGGAACACTCTAGAAATCCGCTTGGCCCGCCGTGCAACTGGCCACGGGGTAACATCGCGATCGCCAACCGTAACGCGGCCCGCCGTCAGCCCACAGCCAGGCCTAATTTCGCCGCTGAGCACGTTTAGCAACGTTGACTTACCGGCCCCGTTGCTGCCAATCACCGTGATAAATTCACCTGCCGGAATTGTCAGCGACAGCCCTTTGAAAACGGTCTTTTCTAAGGGTGTACCGGTGGCAAAGGTGACATGCAGATTATCGAGATGAATCATGCTGTATGGTCTCCTACATTGCCTCTTGCTCTGCCAGCGTGCTTTGGGGATACTCTATGCGCTTGTGATTGTGCTGCTGCCACACCTGAATAAACACACTGGCGATCGTGTCCATATCACCACGACTAAGCCCACTATCGACCAGCTGTCGGCTGCGCCAGCGGGCCCGGAGAATTTTGTTCACCATCGTGTAGGCTTCGTCCATAGAGGCGTCTGGTTTGAGCGATCGCAGCGCTGCCTCACAGGAATCGGCCACCATCGTGATACCCGTTTCAGGGCTTTGGGGCCGAGGACCGTCGTAGCTAAAGTCAGCAGCATTCACAACCAGCGAAGGCTCCTTGTCTTGCATGGCCTTGGCCTGCTGATAAAAGTAGCTAATTTTCATATCCCCCTGGTGCTCAGGGATAAAGGCCTGTACGGCCTTTGGCAGGCGATACTTGCGGGCCATTACCAGCCCCTGGGTCACGTGCTTTTTAATAATGCAGGCACTCTTCCAGGGGTCGTCAATCTCATCATGAATGTTGGGTCCGCCCATTTGGTTTTCAATAAAGCCAGTTGGCATGTGCATTTTGCCAATGTCGTGGTACAGGGTGCCTGCCCTTACAAGCTCCACATTACGGCCCAGGGCCCTGGCTGCGGCCTCAGCCAGATTGGCCACAAACATCGTGTGCTGGAAGGTGCCAGGCGCTTCTGCCGACAGCCGCTTGAGCAAGGGCCGATTGGGGTTGGCCAGCTCGGCTAAGCGGATGGGCGTCACCACATCAAAAAAGTGCTCTAAATAGGGGCTCACACCCAGCGCCACAACACTCCAGGCAATACCGTATAGTCCGTATAGCGCCGAATCAACGAACACGGCTTTCCACAGCGGTACCCCGATCGTGAAGCGCATCAGGGTTAGCACCAGGTGCACACCCGCCTGGCTAAGGCCAACAAAACCGCCCAGCAGGGCAAATTCCTCGCGTGATCGCAGCTGTGGCGCAATAAAAGCGCCTAGCATAGCCGCCGCGCTCCCCGCCAGTAACGGAATCGGACTCACAGCGGTGCCAATGGGCAGCATAATCGTCAATAGCCCAACGACCGTAAGGCCCAACATAGACCCATAGAAGCTCCCAACGAGTAGACCGACCGCAGGCAGGCCCAGGGTAGGTACCCTTAGAGCGGCCAGCACAGAAACAACCAAACACAGCACAATAACGAGGCAGTGGTCTCGCTGGTTAAGCTGATTAAGCTGCTGATGGTCAATCCATAGATACAGCGCTACCGCTAAGCCCATCAGTACCGTAAAGCCACTCAGGCCAATCCAGTTGAAGTAACGATTGGTCAGCCCAAAATGATCTAGTAGGGCAAAATCTGAGGAGGTAATCACCTCGTCAGCTCTGACAATGAGGTCGCCGCCTTCTACCGAAACCATCACTGGGTCAATTTGACGAACGGCCTGCTCAGCGCGGCGGCGGGTGCCTTCATCGTCGGGGATTAAGTTAGGAGCGATCGCCGCTGCCAGCACGTCACTAGTCAGCTGTCTGACTTCTGGGCTAGGCTCATCCCGGACACGCACCTCAATTGCCCGGCGCAGTAAATCGTCAGGGAAGCCAATGTTCACGCCCTGTAGCATCATCTCTTCAAAGATCTGCTGAGTGCCACTTTCTAGGGTCTGCCACTGTGATTCTGAAAGTTCAAATAGTCGGTAGTTATATAGCGGCTGGTTCTTGGCGCTAGCAGCAGTGACCAATTTCTCGTAGGCCTGTAGGTACTGCTTACGGCGAGTGTCGACACGCAGCTGTAGCTTTTCTAGCTCGCTGATGTCGTTGTTCTCACGGTAGACGAGTAGTGCCAATAGCGCATTTTGTTGCTCTTTTGGGAGCGATCGCACCTGCTGTGCCACACCGGACGAAGGTGCAGTAATCGGCGGAGGGGTGGCAGATTCGTCTGTAGTGGGGTCCGCTTCTGCGCTTTCAGCGGCTATTTCAGGGGAAGCTACTGTCGCTGCCGGGACCGAGGCATCTGCCGTTGGATTCTCTGTCGCTGGATTCTCTGTCGTCGGATTCTCTATCGTTAGGTTGCCATCACTTGCCATCCAGGCAGCCGTTAGCGCTGGTGTTTTGGCCAGCTGCCAAGTGTCCTGCCATTCTGTTGCAGACGCCCTAAATAAGAAGTCTTGAGTCGGTTTTGAGAGCGTATCCAGATTGAGGAAATTGGGACGCCCCGCCTGTTCTCTAAGGGATTTGCCCTGCTGAAGCAGCGTGTTGAGGGTTTTCCTAGCTGCCGCCGTTTGTTCCTCGTCGATCTTTAGCACTTGGGCCGAACCGCTGCGCACATCCTCGCGTCTGACTTCGGTGGCTTTTTTATCTTCTACCACCGCGCTGGCAGGGGCATAAAACGTCTGCGGTGCCACCGAGCGAACGTCGAGCGTAGGCTGCCGGTAAAATCGCTGACCAAAGCAAGTGGCCATCAAAACGACGACCAGCAGGGTCACCGTCCAGGTCCGGCGAGAGCGTCCAAGGGATGACTCTAGTAAGACTTGTCCAGTCGACTGCCTGCTAGCAGGACGGCTAACCTTACCAGAGCGCTTAGAAACTGGCTCGGTGGCACCATCGATTAGCAAAAACTGGAATGCTTTCTCTAGCCAGGGGGCTTTGTGCCAGGGGGATGAAACCGAGGCCGTATTCGGATCTACTTTTTGCCGAAGTTGCTTTTGCAGCTGGTTCCCAGGACCTTTGAGTCGCCGAAAGGTATGCCCCCAACCCCTGTAGACCCAGCTAGCAATGTGACGCAGAACACTCATGAGCCCTACCAATTGCTAACCTAATGCGTCGCTGTAGCAAAGCTACGGGCGACCATGAAGCGTAAAAAACACAGGGTAAGAGAAGTCATCATTTCGCTATTATAGTACGCAGCTTATAGGTCGGCGCCTGTGTCAAATACTGACATAGCTTTCTACAAAAAGTACATCTCCAAATACAGAAATCCCACGGACAAACAGGACATAAGACCTCTTTTTAGGGCCTTTCTTAGAGTTTAGGGTTACGACTATAGCCATCGGCTATTAACCTGCTAATCGGCCCGCCCACCGATTGAACAGCTGATCTGCCAACCTAATCGCGTCCTGTGAGCTTGCTGACCGCTGCCACAGCACCGGCAGCGAAACACGTCCGCCAAGGGCACCAGCCAGCAGGCCTGCAACAAGGGCAGCTTCCCAATTCATTGAAACATTAGATAACGCAGCTACAGGGACACAAACGCTGTAATGAGAGGATGCGCAGGCAACCATGCTAGCTGTGCCAACTATTATGCCGTGATAGTCAGCGATTTGCGATCGCATTGGTGTTTGACTAACGGCCAATTGCACCACATCATTCCACAGGTTGGTGTAAAGGCTATGGCTTTTAGGAGATATCACCGCTGGTTTTAGCGTCTGGGAGGCGGATTGCTGTTGCTGTGTTTTTAGCCAGCTCAACGTTAGTGGCCAACCACTCAGCACTCTGCTGACAACATCGCTCAAAAAGCACTGATATGCGATCGCCTCATGGCTGCTAGCGTCTGCGGCTAATCGCTGATGTCCTAATCGCTGATGTCTATGATGGGCAGCTTCGTCGTAGTACCTCAACAGCACAGGCAGCTGTGATAGCCATGGATGGGACTGTGTTTTCGCGTATAGGCAAGTCTGAATGACGCTTGTCATCTTTTGAGTAGATGAACCTGTGACACCAGGCAGCGAGCGGATCGCGACAGGCGCTAGCGTTACGCCTAGCAGGGCGCCCTGGAAGCGATCGCCTAGCATCAGGGAACTTGGCGTTCTGTTATTGAGCGTGTCATCGTCCATTAGCAATTTACGGAGTGGCCCAGGGATGCTGGCTTTATAGCTTATAACCTGTATATATTTGTATGGCTAAAAAGGTTAACTAAACACATAAATAAACCGCATAAAAGTGAGGAAGGCGAGGATGGGTCGGACAATAGGGCAATTGAGTAGAGGTGAGCGCTATTTACTAAGCCTGCTAGCGACCTGCGCGATCGTTTCTCCTACAGCTGCCTGGGGACAAACACCAACCGTGCAACTCGCCCAGACGGTTACCTATCCTATTTTGCAACAGGGCAGCGGGGGTGAAACGGTACGCCGTTTGCAGGCAACGCTCAACCTAATGGGCTTTTATCAAGGGCCGATTGATGGCACGTTTAACGAAGCGACTACCGCAGCTGTATCGAGCTTTCAGTCTGCTGCTGGGCTTTCGCCAGATGGTGTGGTGGGTCCTGCAACCTGGCAAAAGCTATTGCCCAGGCCCGGCGATACCGTCACTGCGGCCGTTCCCCCGGCGAGCAGCGTCGTAGCACCAGAACCAGCAACAGAAGTCGCTGAAGAGCCCGCTGCGCCCACAGGGCCACCTATTTTGCGTCCTGACGTGGAGGGCCCGGCGGTAGCCCAGCTGCAAAGAGAGCTACAGATTCTAGAGTATTACGATGGGCCGATTGATGGCATCTATGGGGAGCAAACCCAGGCAGCCGTGAGGCAGTTCCAAACCGATCAGCAGCTGGAAGTTGATGCGATTGTAGGGCCATCAACATGGGACGCCCTGACCAGGGCACTGGGCTAAAAACCAGGTTTGATTAAAGGCTGAATTTACGAGGGAAACACTTTGATACGCTAGTCAGTCGGCTCTAGCCATACAGGCAAGTCACTACCCATCAGGGCAGTGTCGTAACCGTCAAAGCTAGCCCCCGCATGGTTGATAAATAATAGATAGTCGCTCATTAAAAAGTAAACACCGACAATAGCCGCAGCAGATGAGGCGACTAGAAAGCCCGCTAGCATCAGCGAAAACTCTTGGTTCTCAATAGCACGGTCCATCAGGCGCAGGGCCCAAAATACCAAACCAATTACAATAACAAGAATCAGAAAAATCATTGACGAAGGTTGGGGCCTAGCAAGAATATGAACCGACAGCGGCACAACTGGAATTGAAAACTCACGAACGAAACTCGCCCGAGATGCATGTGGCTCGGCTACAGTTATCCTGACGGCCAATCTCTGCAAATGTCATTCGACGCTCAAATCACGGTCACTCTATTCGCTATCGTGAGGGGCCATCCCTCAGCTAAAAAATTGAAACTGACCCACCAAATGGGGTCAATTAAACTTGCTAGCAGAAAACTTTTACATAGCTTAACACGAATCTCAGAAGACTGGAGAACCGCTGGCAGCTAGTCTCAGTAACTTCTTAACAATAGGTGACGTTTTGTGAAACGGCTGAATTCATAATGTTTTGTCAACAATCTATTGACGAATGACCATCTGCCGGTCTGCTAGGTACGTTTTGATTTCGCTCACGCTGAGCTGCCCATAGTGCAGCAGCGAGGCCAATAAGGCAGCTTCGGCTTTTCCGGTAGTCAGGGCCTGGTAAATATGCTCGCAGGTGCCTGCGCCACCCGAGGCAATGACAGGAACGTCTACGCGGCTGGCGATCGCCTCAGTCAGCGTCAGGTCGTAACCTGCCTGGGTACCGTCTGCATCCATGCTAGTAATCAGCAGCTCGCCTGCCCCCCTGGCAACCACGTTGCAGGCCCACTCTACTGCGTCGAGCCCGGTGTTTTCTCGGCCACCGCGTACAAATACATCCCAGCCCGGGCCTTTGGTTGATTCGTCATCCCCTTGCCTGCGGCGAGCATCGATAGCCACAACGATGCACTGATTGCCAAAGCGATCGCTGGCCCGGTCAATCAATGCCGGGTCGCGGACAGCCGCTGAGTTGATGCTGACTTTGTCTGCGCCTGCGCGAAGCAGCTTTTTAATCGTGTCTGACGAGCTGATACCGCCCCCAACCGTGAGCGGAATAAACACCTGCTCTGCGGTGCGATACACCACGTCGTAAATGACGTCGCGGTCTTCGTGGGTGGCGGTAATGTCTAGAAACACCAGCTCATCCGCACCCGCCGCGTTGTAAGCCTTGGCCAGCTCAACCGGGTCGCCTGCGTCCTTAAGATCGACAAAATTAATGCCTTTGACGACGCGGCCTGCTTTGACATCCAGACAAGGCAAAATTCGTTTGGCAAGCATGGGCTAATACGCTGATAGACTAAATAGTGGCCCGACAATCGTGGTCTGACGCAGTTAAGTAAGGATACAGTTTATTAGACATGGATTTAGAAATTGGACAGCGGGTTCAGGTTCGACGGATGCGCGATCGCGTCGCGAAAGACTTTGCTGCTCGTTTGGGTAAAACTGCGATTGTCAAAGACTTTAAAGTACTCGATGGCCAGAATATCGGCGCTTTGGTCGCTTTTGAATCCGACGATTT
Source organism: Cyanobacteria bacterium J06581_3 (assembly GCA_038531675.1). GTDB lineage: Bacteria > Cyanobacteriota > Cyanobacteriia > Phormidesmidales > Phormidesmidaceae > Phormidesmis. The sequence continues at coordinate 273,820 of JBCBBK010000001.1, read as the reverse complement.
TACGACCTGGTTCTTTGAAGACGAGCTGCGCCCTGTCGAATAAATAGGTTGACTAGGTAGATTGACTAATATAAGAAGCACTTGAGTACGCCACATAAAAAGGCCACGGGCCATAGCTGAATGACGCTTATTCTCACATTTCTGGGTAAGGGGGGCACGGGTCGCACAACAAGTGCGATCGCCACAGCCCAAAGGCTAACTAACGAAGGCAAACGGGTGTTGCTGCTGTCTCAGGAGGCTGGTCCTGGGCTATCGATATTGTTAGGCGCGGCAGTAGGACCAGCGCCAGCAGCAGTAAATTCATCTAGCGGTTTGGCTGGTGGCTTCCAGGCGGTGCAGCTTCAAACCACCACCCTGCTCGAAGATAACTGGGAAAAGCTCAAGAGTTTTGAGGCTCAGTATCTGCGCGATCCGTTCTTTAAGGCGGTGTTTGGCCAAGAGCTAAGCGTCGTGCCAGGGATGGACGATTTTTTAGCGCTCAACGCCATTCGTGAGTACACCGAATCTGGGCAATACGATGTGATTGTGCACGATGGGCCCAGCAGTCAGATGAGTTTGCGAATGTGGGGAGCGATCGGCGGTGTGGACTGGTATTTTCGCCGGTTCAAGCAGGTGTTTCAAACCTCACAGTTCTATCGATCGATTTCTCCGTTTATTGCACCAGTTACCGGAGCGGTGTTTAGCAGTGGGCTATCGGGCGATATCTGGAGCCAGCCGGAAACGCAGAGCGTAGAAGGCATGGTAGCTAAGGGCAAGGCGATGGTACGCGACCCGATGCAGCTGCGAGCCTACGTGGTAACCAGTGATGAGACAATTGCGATCGCCACTGGCCAATACCTATGGAGCGCCGCTCAGCAAGTTGGCCTAACGACAGCAGGCGTACTGGTTAATGCTGGACGTGCTCCGCAGGCAAATGACGCTGCTGCAAAAGAAGCCTTTGCACCTCTGAGTGTTTCACTATTGCCCCACGGCAGTGACAATAGTCCCTGGCAACCTATTATCGACGCCCTGCCCGATTTAACCGGGCCCGTCGATGCACCATCTCCCATGAGCGTGGACGTCGCGGCGAGCACTGTAAAGCTATTTTTGCCCAGCTTCGACAAATCCCAGGTGAAGCTAACCCAGTACGGCCCCGAAGTCACCGTCGAGGCGGGCGATCAGCGCCACAATATCTCGCTGCCGCCCGCGCTGAATAGCCGTGCGGTTACCGGCGCTAAGTTTCAGTCGGGCTATCTAATTATTTCGTTTGGTTAGGATAAGGCCCGCTATCATTTCCAAAGACTCAGTTCCAATAGACTCAATGAGGAAAGTTCATCCCCAATGGCTGAAGACACTCAATCGCAAGGTTCGGCACAAGGTTTGGCGGCATCAGATACATCGACGGTGGAACCAGACGGGATAGCGGCTGTAGCAACAGACGTGGCTGAAACCGGTGGCAAGGCGCGTCAGCTGTTGGGCATGAAGGGTGCAGAAGCGGGTGAAACCTCGATCTGGAAGATTCGCCTTCAGCTGATGAAGGCCATCACCTGGATTCCGCTGATTTGGGGCGTAGTGTGCGGGGCGGCTTCCTCAGGAAAATTCACCTGGACGGTAGAGAATGTGCTGATTTCGGCGGCTTGTATGCTGATGTCTGGCCCGCTGTTGACCGGCTATACCCAAACAATTAATGACTACTACGACCGCGAGCTAGACGCGATTAACGAGCCGAATCGCCCGATTCCGTCTGGAGCAATTTCCCTGGGACAGGTGCAGGTACAGATTTGGGTGCTGCTGCTGAGCGGCCTGGCTGTGTCCTATGGCCTGGACGTATGGGCAGGGCACGAGTTTCCGACGTTGTTTGCCTTGGCCGTGGGGGGCTCTTTTGTCTCCTATATATATTCTGCGCCGCCGCTGAAGCTAAAGCAGAACGGCTGGCTAGGGAACTACGCCCTGGGTGCTAGCTACATCGCCTTGCCCTGGTGGGCAGGCCATGCCCTCTTTGGTGAGCTGAACTGGACTATCGTTGTGCTGACGTTGATTTACAGCATGGCCGGATTGGGCATTGCGGTAGTGAATGACTTTAAGGCAGTGGAGGGCGATCGCCAGCTAGGCCTAAAATCGTTACCGGTAATGTTTGGCGTACAAACAGCCGCCTGGATCTGCGTACTGATGATCGATATCTTTCAGGGAGGCATGGCCGCCTACCTGATTGCGATTCACAAAAATCTGTATGCCGTTCTGCTAATTTTGCTGATTATTCCGCAGATTACATTCCAGGATATGTATTTCCTCCGTAATCCGTTGGAAAACGATGTGAAGTATCAGGCCAGTGCCCAGCCGTTTTTGGTGTTGGGGATGCTGGTGATGGCGATCGCACTTGGCCACAGCGCCCTCGTAGGCTAAGCCGGTGGCTGAGCGGAGTCGAAGTCACTGGCCCACTGCGGCTCGGTGAAACTGCCGAACGTGGTAGCATTTATCTACCAAAATCAGGCATCCAAATCAAGACCTAGATCGAGACAATAGACTGGTGGCCCAGCCGCCCGGAGAACCGAACTGACGTGGCTAATCTCTTTTCACAGCTCAAGCAATGGTCTACCCGGCGCGGGCGTAACAAACCACCAGGCAAACCGACTGCGAGAACCAAGCAATCCATTCGCACAGGTGGTAGGCGTACTCAGGCCACAGGCAGCCGAGCAACGGCGGCGAATAGCCCAACAGCGATACCGGGCAGTTTTCCCAATGCCAAGCCCAATACCAAATATTTAGCGGGTCGTAAGCCACCCTACAAGAAAATTCGATTTTGGCTCTTGCTCTTGTTAGGCGCGGGAATCGCCGGGCCGGGAACCCGCCTGTATTTGCTGTACAGCAACTTGCAAGAACAAGTCCCCGATGTTCGCAAAGCGCTAACGTACGAGCGCAGCGGGACCATTACCCTCAAAGCCTCAGATGGTAAGGTCTTGCAGAAGGTAGGCCCAACCGCACAAGAGAGCCTGAACTACGACGAAATTCCTCAGGTGATGGTGCAGGCCTTTATTGCGGCTGAAGACCGTCGCTTCCGCGAGCACAACGGTGTGGACTATCGCTCTATTGCCAGGGCGACCTTTGCCAACGTCAGCAGTGGCGGCGTGGTAGAAGGGGCTAGCACCATTACTCAGCAGCTAGCGCGGATTACCTTCCTCAATCAGGACCAGAGCTTTCAGCGGAAGTTCAGGGAGGCTATTCTGGCCCAGCGTCTGGAGCAGGAACTGGGCAAAAACAAGGTGCTAGAGCGCTACCTAAACCTGGTATATCTGGGCGCAGGGGCTTATGGCGTGGCCGATGCCGCCTGGATTTACTTTGGCAAAACAGTTGAAGATTTGACCGTGGCTGAGGTGGCGCTAATTGCCGGGATGGCCCCTGCGCCGGGGGTCTATTCTATCGATCCAAATGCGGCGAAGGTACAAAGAGATAAGGTGATTGGCCGAATGGCCGCAGCGGGTGTGATCACTGCCGCCCAAGCCAGCGAAGCCAGACAGGCAGAGCTGGTGCTAGAGCCCAAAGAGCCCAAGTATCTATACAGTCAGTTTCCCTACTTCACCATTTATGTGAAAAAGCAGCTGGAGCAGCTTCTATCCCAGGAGGAGCTGGAAGCCGGTGGCCTGGTTGTAGAAACCTCGCTGAATACAGAATGGCAAACCGCTGCTGAAGAAACCATTGAAGGCATCATTGACGAATATGGTCAGTGGCAGGGCTTCGAGCAGGCCTCACTGGTTGCGATTGAGCCCCAGACCGGCAAAATTAGGGCCATGGTGGGCGGCACTGACTTTGACGACAGTCAGTTCAACCGAGTCACGCAGGCCCAAAGGCAGCCAGGATCTACCTTTAAGGCATTTGTATATGCAACGGCGATCGCCACTGGCATGTCGCCTTACAAGTCCTATGCCGATGCCCGCTATGTGGTAGATGGCTACGAGCCCAAAAACTACGGCGGCGGCTACAGCGGCTACGTCGATTTGCGCCGAGCGCTTTCTAGCTCTATCAATATCGTTGCTGTCAAGCTGCTGGTGGACGTTGGCTTTGACCCGGTGATTGCCCTGGCGCATCGCATGGGCATCAAGTCTGAGCTGCTACCAGCCTACTCCCTAGCATTGGGCTCTTCTGAGGTGAATCTGCTAGAGCTCACGAGTGCCTACGGTGTATTTGCCGCCGAAGGCAAGCAGATAACGCCCCACGGCATCACGCGGATTACAAACGCCCAGGGCGATGTTATTTACGAATTTGACGAAAAGCCCAAACAGGCCATGGACCCGGATACCGCCTCCATCATGACCTGGATGATGGAAGGAGTGGTGCAGGGAGGCAGTGGGTCTAACGCGGCTATCCCAGGCAGGGCCGTCGCTGGCAAAACAGGTACGTCAGAGAAAAACCGAGACCTGTGGTTTGTTGGCTTTACCCCTCAGCTAGTAACAGGCGTCTGGATGGGGAATGACGACAGCACACCCACCGGAGGAGCGAGTCGTACCGCTGCTTTGGCCTGGTATCGGTTTGTCGATCAGTTTATTGATGACCTGCCAGACGAAGACTTTCCCGAGCTCCCTAGTTTGGGCGGGCGAGAAGGATCGCTGCGGGCCAAGCCTGTGTATCCTGGCCGAGTAATCGCCGAACGGCCCGAAGATGCCAAGCGTGAGGCAGAGCCCAGAGCTCGCCGGAGCAGCGCTTCTAGTGAGTCAGCGCCTAGTGATAGCAGTCAACAGGCCCCGGATCCAGAACCCGCAGTACCCTCTGAGCCAGAGCCCATCTATAGGGGTGGTTCAGAGACACCAGCCCCTGCACCGGCACCAGCGCCTGCACCAGCTCCTGCGCCTGCACCGGCCCCTGCACCAGCACCAGCGCCTGCACCAGCTCCTGCGCCACCGCCACCACCAGCCCCTGTACCACCGCCACCACCTGTGCCTGCACCGCCACCACCGCCTGCACCGGCTCCCGCACCGGCCCCTGCACCAGCGCCCCCTCGGCCTAGCGTGCTAGATAACTAGTGTAGGAATTAAACTGGTGTAAGAAGTAAAAGATCCTGCCATGGCTTTCTCTCAGCGTTCCTCTGTTCCTGGTTTTAGTGAGAAAAAGGGTGGCCGTACGGTTGGCCGTCAGTATCAGTCAGTGGTCATTATGCTGCTGCTTAGCTTGGTGATGCTGGGCGGGGTGGGTAGCCGCCTTGCTTATTTGCAGCTTATTCAAGGCGAGCGTAACCGTGAGCTAGCCGAAGAAAATCGCATTTTGATCTTGCCAAGACGTCCGGCCAGAGGAAACATTTTGGACCGTAACGGAGAGGTGCTTGTTGGGTCTAGGCTTTCTCACTCGGTATCTATATGGCCCATTGCACTGCCCAAAGACGACAGCGAGAAAGCACAGGTCATTGAGCGACTGGCTCAAATTCTGGACGTGCCGGTTGGCGAAATTAATGACCGACTAGAGCAGAGTAAGTTCAACCTGAACAAGGCCGTGTCGATTTCTCGGGGTGTCAGTTCTGCCCAAACCACGGCCCTGGCTGAGTATGCGGCTGAACTACCAGGGGTTCGTGTTGAGGCTGAGGCGGTTCGTAACTATCCCCGAGGTGACCTGGCTGCGCATGTGCTGGGCTACACCGGCGAGCTGAGCCCCGAAGAGCTAGAAGTGCTCAAAGAAGACGAAGAAATGGAGTATCGTCTGGGGGATGTGATTGGCAAAATGGGGCTGGAAATGGCCCTAGAGCGTACCTTGCGAGGTAAATGGGGCGGGCAGCAAGTCGAGGTAGACAGCAGCGGTACAGTGCTAAGCGTGATTGGTGAGGCACCGTCTATTTCTGGACAAGACATACAGACGACGCTGGATTTGGAATTGCAGCAGGCGGCTGAAGACGCACTGGGTGACAAAATTGGGGCGATTGTGGCGATTGACCCGCGTGATGGTGCGGTGCGAGCGATGGTCAGTCGTCCTACCTTTGATCCAAATATTTTTTCGACACGGATTACCCAGGCGCAGTGGGAGCAAATCACAAAAAACGGCTATCCCCTGGTCAATCGAGCCATGCGGGCCTATCCACCGGCCAGTACGTTTAAGGTGATTACGGCGACAGCAGGCATGGAATCTGGGAAGTTTGACCCTGAGGTGGTACTGCCGACCTATGCCTTTTTGAACTTTGGGGGCATTCAGTTTTGGGACTGGAACAATGCGGGCTTTGGGCCTTTGGGCTTTCGGGGTGCGATGGCCTGGAGTAGCGATACGTTTTTCTATCAGGTGGGCCGCAGCGTAGGCGAAAAAGAGCTGCAAAAGTGGATGCGTGCCTACGGGTTGGGTGAAAAGACGGGCATTGAGCTGGGTGACGAAGAGGACGTTGGCCTGGTACCTGATGAGGAATGGAAGCAGGCGGTAGTCGGTGAGCCGTGGTTTTTGGGCGATACGATTAATGCTTCGATTGGGCAGGGGAATGTGCTGGCAACGCCTTTGCAAATTGCGGTGATGTTTGCGGTGGTGGCGAATGGCGGCGATCGCGTCACGCCTCATTTTGTAGTAGAAGAAGGCGAAGATCCTAGCCAGTACAGAGAGTCACTGGGTATGGCCCCCAAAACAGTTCAGGTATTGGACGAAGGCTTGCGCCAGGTCGTATCCAACGGAACGGGTGGCGCGGTAAACGACCCGAAACTGCCGCCGATTGCGGGTAAAAGCGGTACCGCCGAAGCACCCCCCGGAGAGAATCATACGTGGTTCGGTGCCTATGGCCCTTACGAAAATCCCGAGATTGTCGTTGTCGCCTTTGGTGAGCATTCAGGCGGTGGCGGTGGTTCGTTTGCTGCGCCGATGGTAAAGCAGGTGTTAGATCAGTACTTTGGGGTAAAGCGGGAAGAAGAGAAACCCGCTGCCCAGTAGCACGCAAATTGGCAGCCTAGCGCTAACCAAAGGTCGTGCCGTTCCAGCCCCACATCGCACCTTTGCTGTCGGCAAATTCGATGTAGGTGCGGTTCGGTGGTACACCCAGAGCAGCCTGCACTTTGGCACAAAAGTCCTGGCTCATGGTTTGGGTGCGATCGCTGCCCATTGTCCCTACGCTTTTTATCTGAATGTAGCAAGTCGGATCTGTCGTACCCCCAAACGTCATGGCCGTTCCAGGCTCGAACGCTGTCATCACATAGGATTCTGGCTTACCTAAATGTTTCGATAAACTGGCAGATAGCTGCTTGAGCAAATCTTCAACGGTGGTTTTGGCGGGCGTGTCTACAGAGGTTTGAACTTTGATGAGGGGCATTGAACTCAGGATAAATTACCAAAAACATTATCCCTCTGACGTCTCAATTCGTAGGCTGAGCGTAGTCGAAGTCACCCTATTGAGATACTTTTCTTAACAAAGGCGAGAACCCCGCTATCATATTAAGAACATTACATTCCTTAATATGACGGCGTCTTCCTCTTCCGAGCTTGGCACAAAGCAGCGGATAAAAGGCTTTGTAGAAAAACGAATCTTGCTAGGTCAGCCCCTGACGCTAGAGCTGACCGCGATTTTGACGGTGTACTTTGTGCAGGGAATTTTGGGGCTGGCGCGGCTGGCGGTTAGCTTTTTCCTAAAAGATGACATTGCGCTGTCGCCAGCGGAAGTGTCGGCGCTGATGGGAATTGCCGCACTGCCCTGGACAATTAAGCCTGTGTTTGGCTTTTTGTCTGATGGGTTGCCAATTTGGCGCTATCGAAGGCGTCCCTATTTGATTATTGCTGGGGTGTTGGGGGCGATCGCCTGGCTATCACTGGCCACCATCGTCCACACCGCCCTTGCCGCAACCGCTGCGATTCTTCTCACGTCTCTCTCAGTTGCGATCTCCGACGTCATCGTCGATTCGCTGGTAGTAGAACGCGCCCGCAAAGAAGGGCAAGGCAGTGCTGGCACACTGCAATCTTTGGCATGGGGCTCGTCAGCGATTGGTGGACTGATCACTGCTTACTTAGGTGGCCTGCTACTAGAGCGCACTAGCAATCAGGTGATTTTTGGTATTACAGCCACCTTTCCGCTGATTGTATGTGGGGTGGCCTGGCTCATTAGCGAAGACCCGGTAACCGAAAAGTCGAACTGGAAGGTAGTGACCCATCAGGTAAAGCTACTAAAAGGCGCAGTGTCTCAAAAGGTAATCTGGATGCCTGCGTTGTTCTTGTTTTTGTGGCAGGCAACACCGACCGCAGACTCGGCCTTTTTCTTCTTTTCAACCAACGAGCTGGGCTTTGCGCCTGAGTTCCTGGGGCGCGTTAGGTTAGTCACCAGTCTGGCTTCTCTGATTGGCATCTGGATTTTTCAGCGCTTTCTGAAGGAAGTCTCCTTTCGCAAAATCTTTGCCTGGTCCACAGTGATTTCTGCTGCGCTAGGAATGACCACGTTGATTTTGGTGACGCATCTCAATCGCAGCTTAGGTATAGACGATCAGTGGTTCAGCCTGGGCGATAGCCTAGTGCTGACCGTAGCTGGTCAAATTGCCTTCATGCCAGTGCTGGTGCTTTCTGCTCGGCTATGTCCCCCTGGGGTAGAAGCAACGTTATTTGCACTGCTAATGTCTGTTGTCAATTTGTCAGGTTTGCTATCTCACGAATTGGGTGCATTGCTGACCCACCAGCTAGGCGTGACCGAAACGGACTTCAGCAACTTATGGCTGTTGGTCCTGATTACAAATACAACAACTTTACTGCCGTTGCCACTATTGGGCCTGTTGCCAGCAGCTTCTGCTGTAGACGCTTTTGAAGAAGAAAACCGACGTGCCGAGGCTGAAGTAGAGCCAGTCTTTGCGCTTTCTACGCCCGAAATTTCTGACGACGCTGCTGTTCGTTTAGATGTAACGCTTTAACCTGAACAATCTTAAACTTTCAATATTTTTCATACCTAATCATGCAAACACTGACACCTCCAACCGAATCATTACAGTACACTCGCGAAGACTGGACTAACGGCTATCGCTCACAGCCTAAAGAATTTGCCTATTGGATAGACGATGTAGAGGGCGAAATTCCGGCTGAGTTAACAGGAACCATTTTTCGGAATGGACCTGGGCTAACGGATGTAAACGGCTACCGCTTGAAGCATCCTTTTGATGGCGATGGCATGATTAATTCTGTTGCAATCAAGGAGGGTAAAGCGTTTTATCGTAATAAGTTTGTGCGTACGGAAGGTTACCTGGCTGAGCAGGAAAGTGGTAAGTGTGAGTATCGGGGCGTATTTGGTACGCAGAAGCCGGGTGGGTGGCTAGCGAATGCCTTTGACCTGCGGCTGAAGAACATTGCAAATACTCATGTCGTGTACTGGGGCGAGAAGCTGTTGGCGCTATGGGAAGCTGCTGAGCCTCATCGACTTGCCCCGTACACGCTAGAAACGCAAGGGCTTGAATATCTGGACGGTTTGCTAGGCAAAGGAGATGCATTTGCAGCGCATCCTAAGTTTGACCCGAACTGTGAGGGTACGCCTCGCATGGTGAACTTTGGGGTAAAGACAGGGCTTTCGAGCACGATTAGCCTGTACGAGTTCACGCCCGACGGCAAGCTAGCGACCACCTACAAGCACAGCGTGCCAGGGTTTGCGTTTCTACACGATTTTGCCATTACGCCAAGCTACTGCATCTTCGTTCAAAACCCAGTGAGCTTTAACCCAATCCCATTCGTAACAGGATTTCAGGGCGCGGCTGAGTGCATTCAATTCAATCCAAAGCAGCCGACAAAGATTGTTCTCATTCCTCGTGACGGCAGTGGTGAGGTACGTTTCTTCGATACGGCTCCATGTTTTGTATTTCACCATGCCAATGCGTACGAACAGGGAAATCAGCTCATTCTAGATTCTGTTTGTTATGACAGCTTCCCAACGTTGGATGACGCAGAAGACTACAGCACGGTCGACTTTGACCATGTACCTGCCAGTCAGCTGTGGAGATTTACGATTGACCTGACAACAGAAAATGTAAAGGTTGAAAAGTTAATTGAGCGCCCCTGTGAGTTCCCGACGCTGAACCCGCAGAATGTGGGTCGAGATTATCAGTATCTGTACATGGGGGCAACCCACGGCACGGTGAAGAATGCACCGTTGCAGTCTTTGATAAAAAGAGACTTGAAGACGGGGGAAGAACAGTTTTGGAGTGCTGCCCCCCGTGGATTTGGTGGCGAACCGCTGTTTGTCGCACGCCCTGGTGGTAGCGAGGAAGATGACGGTTGGGTATTGTTGTGGATTTACAATGCTGAGCGCGGTTGCAGCGAGCTTGCCATTTTTGAGGCAAGAGATATTACTCCTGGCCCAATCGCCACCTTAAAGCTGACTCATCACGTACCCTATGGCTTACACGGGAGTTTTACTGCGGAGTACTTCGGCCCTCAGCAGTAGAGGCTTTTGGATATAACTTACGTCGGCTGCCGAACTGCTATCCATTCCTTCATGCCCTTACGTTTTAGAATGGCCCGATCCGACTTCGGCGCAACCCAGCCATAAATCTCCTTTTCGCTGTAGCCCGGTTTTGCATTACCAAAGGCCCATTGCATAGAAGCGTAGGTGGCCGGGTCGCGGCCATCCAGAGAGATGTAGTCGTTGATGTAGCAAGCCATCTCCCATGCAGCTTGGGGACTTTCAGTAAAGCGTAAGATTTGCTTAGCCCAATACATTCGCAGATTGTTGTGCAGCCAACCAGTACTTAGCCATTCCCTTTGCGCGGCGTTCCAGGTAGCGTCGGGCGTATTCCCTTCTATGATGTCTTCATTGCTCATTAGCTCAGGCCGTTTGTCATCTGCGTGAGCCAGTAAAGTCTTCTTCGCGCTATTAGAGAGCCCATCAAATTCATGAATGTTCGGGCTGTAGAAAGCCTGGTAATGAGACCACTCTCGCCAAGTCAAAAACTCGTCTCTGAACTTCCAGGTGTAGGTCTTTTGAACATCTGAGTTTTCGACTGCGCTTAGTACCTGATGCGGGCTTACCATACCGAAATGCAGATAGGGCGATAGCTCGGACGTAGAATGCTCCAGCGCAGGGTTGTTTCTAATCCACTTGTAGCGAGCCAAAATTTCTGTCTTCAACGTTTCGATACGCTGCTCGATCACTGCTCGAGTGGGCGGATGTTCTATTGAAACAGGAATGTCATGGTTGATATTTAGTTTGTCAACGAGCTTTGCGATGTCAGCATCGTTATAGTCTGCAAAGTTGCTGTACTTCTCTGCAAGCTGCTCGAGCACTTCATTACTGTTCTGATAGGCTGGCCCATTTATTTGTTCGCTCTCCAGGCACTGCTGCCTAAGCGCTGCATACTTTTCTCTAAGTTCGCCGCTTGCTTTTCTAAATGCAGAGGTTGTTCTTAGCTTTTCGGGCAGCTTGCGGGTGGGCACCAGGCGAGAGGCATCGACCAGGAAAACGGTCTGCCTGGCGGCCTCTAACAGTGACTGAAGTTTGGCTCTATCCCAGTGGGTATAGTCTTCATCGGTATAAATAGCTGCGGCGTTGATTGCTAAGTTTGTGAGCTGCTGGTCATCGGCACTTTTGATGTGTTGAATGCAGAAGATGTTTCTGTTGCGTAGGGATACAGCGAGTTCTTTGAATGCCCCGAGGGCGAAGTAGAAAAGGCGATCGCTTGCCCAATCCACACCTTCATCCAGCTCGCTATACACAACAATTGATAGGCTCAGATGATTTGCATGAGCGATCGCCCCATCAATCACCGCATTATCCTGCCCCCGCAGCGCCCTGTTCAGCACCACCAGCACATACTGTCCACCGCTCGCGACAGGCTTCTGATTCCCCACTGTCACCCTATCCGGCAAATCTCCTATCGTCTGCTCAAATAACATCAGCAGTCTTCTTAGCTTTTTGCTTTGTCTCGGTTTTCTTCTTCCTCGCCTTAGCCTTAGCAGAGACCTTCTTCTTCGTCGCAGTGGATCTAGCGCCACCTTGAGGGCGTTTTCTAGAACCGTGCTTTTCGTACACCTGCTTTGCTTCTTCCTTTGCCTCCGGTGTCTTTTTGATTGCCCACACCTTGTCTTTTGATTCTCTGACCGCACTTCTGTGCTCAACAATTGGCAGCGGATAGTCCAAAGGTTGTTCCCCTTCGTACAGCCAAGGTGTCTGTAGCAACTTATCGCTTAAGTGTGAGACTTCCGGCACCCACTGCCGGGTGAAAATCCCCTCTGGATCCTGGTCTATGCCTTGCTTGATAGGTGAATAGACCCGAATAGCATTAATGCCCGTAACGCCCGACTGCATTTGCGTTTGCGGCCAGTGAATGCCTGGCTCGTAGTCGGTAAATAGCCGCGCTAACACCTCGCCACTCTTCTGCCAGGGTAGCCACAGGTCATAGCTAGCAAAGCTCATCAGCATCGCCCGCATCCGAAAGTTAATCCAGCCCGTCGCCCGCAAATATCGCAAGCAGGCATCTACAAACGGGTAGCCCGTCTGCCCAGTTTCAAATGCCTTCAGCCTGGTGGCATTGTCACCTTCATCACGCAGTCCTACATAGGCCCTGGCCATCGGCAACCACTCCAGCTCTGGCTCTAGCTCTAGCTTTTGGGTAAAGTGGCAGTGCCAGTGCAGCCGACCCACAAAGGAGGACAAAGAACCCGCCCAGGTCCCTTTCTCTGCTTTGGGTAATTCTCTAACTTCGGCTACTCTCTTTTGCGTGATCTGATAAATTTCTCTCATCGAGAGCGTCCCATAGGTGAGGTGGAGCGATAGTCTGGAACAGCCTGATTCTCCAGTAATGGGCGAGGACATGTCGGTACGATATTTCTCACCACGCTCATACAAAAAGCTGTTCAATACTTCTAATCCTGCGGTTCTACCAGGCATTTGCAAATCGCTGATGCCGTCGTGCGTCAGCATCAGTTCTTCTGGATCTGGCAGTGGACTGTTGAATGAATGTTCTACAAAAGAGATCTCTGTCGGTAGTGAAACAACAGGCTGTGCCATAAACGCATCCCAGTGTTTGGCCCAGTGATCGCGATCTATTTTGGAGCCTCGCCATACGCCGAACTGCATGGGCTCATGAAAGGCAACGTTGTTCTTTTTGCACCACTTTCTGACCGAGCGATCGCGCTCAAAAGTCCAATTATTACCAGTTTCCTGATGAGACCAAAGTTCTATATGGGTGAATTGCTTTTGAAGTGATTGAAGGATAGTGAGTACGTTTCCTTGAGCGATCGCCAGTCTCCCCCCAATTATCTCCAGTTCCACCGCCAGCTCTTCAACACAGCCTTTCAAAAACATGTACTGCCGATAGCTGGTATCCGGCAGCATCCAGTACTCAGGTTCCACCACATAAATAGGCAGCACGGGTCCTTGTTTGGCTGCCAGCGTCAGCGCTGGATGGTCTGACAAGCGAAAGGATTTTTTCAGCCATACAACCTGTACAGTGCTCATAGATAGGCCGACAAACAAAACGTCATTCTTTAAACTAACGGTCTGCGGCAGGACTGACATCCACCGTACTAGCTACTTTTTCGCCTTGGCCGGGACGTATTTTGATCAGCATCTATACCTGAACGCTTGTAGCCGTTAGCGCAGCAGGTGACATGGGCGCACTCAGCGACTGCGCTTTAGTAGATAACAGCTTTTCTAAGTGGGTGCGTAGCCGCTCGCCTTGTTTTGGGTCCGCAATGTAAATTTGCCCCCCCTGCTTTCTAAACAAGGGCAGTTCGGATAGGGCCTTGTAGGTAGCAATATCTGAGGATTGAGCACTGATTAGGGGGCGATCACCCGACGTCGGCACCAGTCCCGGCGGCAAATGTCCTTCAATCAAGGCCAGTACATGGGCCTGACAGGTCTGCGTATTAATCCCGCGCTGCTCTAGCAGGTGCAAAATGCCCCCAGCAGGCAGCGGCTGCTCTGGCAGTATCCGCAGTAGCTCTAGCAGCAGGAAGTAGTCGTTGTACTGGTGGCGGTTAGCATCTAGCACCTTCGGATAGTGGCACAGGTTTGCCAGCCCATAGGCCACACGGCTACAGCTGTTGGAATATTCGCCGGTGTAGGTGTCTTGAATAATGGTGGCGTTGGGGAATTTTTGCCGCAGCCAGCGGGCAATCACACTCAACGACGCGGACCCACCGGTGCACACCACTTGCTTTACGCCCTGGGTTGCCAGATTTTGCTTGCTCAGCAGCGCGTTCACCTGACGGTTAATTCGCTGAATATAGGGCATGAACACCTTACTCTCCAGGTCTTTGCGCGTCACAATCCAGGTGTGGTTACCCAGTTCCACCTCAACCTCGTCTTCCTCTTGCAGCGCGACTTTTAGCTCACGGGCCGCACTCACTGCTTCGCGGCCAAGGGCAGAATCATTGAGCCGCTGACGCAGGCGATGGCGGGTAACCCGGTCGGCTTCACCCGGCTGAGGCAGTGGCAAATTGTCTAACCCTAGCTGCGCCCAACGATCCTCACCGGCACTGTCGGTTGGGGTGTCTGCGGTCTTGAGTGGCTGGTGCAGTAGCTGGCAAATAATGTCTTGATCGATACCATCGCCTGCGTAGGTGTAGCCACGCATGGAGAAGTGATCGTAAGTGAGCTGCTCCAAGTCTTTTGGCAGATTGGCAACTGCGGTTTCAGTCAAGATAGCCCCGGCGCTGATGACGACCGTGCCGCCAGACCAGCGGCAGTTGTACAGGCCGGGCTGCTGATCTTCGAGGTCGTCGGCAGCTTGGGGGGCAGGCAGCGCAGATAGCAAAGCAGCGATCGCTTCTTCGACAAAAAACACCTGGTCAGCCGACGATACCAAACCAGCAGATAACACGCTTTCTCGGATATTAAAGCTGTAGGTATCTGGCCAGTTGGTCGGGTAGCCTACCACCACCCCCTTTAGCTCACCGAGAATACGACGGAGTGCAGTCTGCTTCAGGCCCACCGCCTGACAGCTCATATGCTCAGGCTGTAGAGTTTGTAGCAAGGTCACAATCGCGCTTTGCAAGCTAGTTAGCGGCATTGGCGTCTGGTCAGACCATTGCATCCAGGGCACATTTGCCGTGTTCTCAGGAATGCCCGCTTTGACCATCAGCTTCAGGTTACGCAGTAACGGTGCATTTTGGTGTAAGGCGGCAGGGCCAATCGGACTCAGGTTAACGCTATTACCCTGGTCGCCATCTTGAGGGTCAAAGACAACATTAGCCACCGCTGGCAGCCGGAATCGGTTGGTTTCACTATCGCCAGCAATGTTCCAGCACAGCGGATACACCTGCTCGCCAAGTCGGTTGATAACAACGGCAGATAGGCCCGTTGCGCCCAAATCAATGCCCAAGAACCAGTCAGCCGGAGCGCCGCCCGTTGGGTCGTCTTCACCGTTGTCATCGTCAGGGCGCTGAGTTTCTGGTGCTTCTTGTAAGGTAGCGGCAGCGGTGAGCGCCTCTGGTACCGCAGGGCTTTCTACGGGTGCAACCGGCTGTCCCCACAAATCTTCTGGCTCTTCAGGGGTTGCCTCTGGTGGTGGTGTCCCTTCGAGCGGGACCTCCTCGGGCGAGGTAAGTAGGCTTTCAGGCGCTGCATCCTCTTGTGGCGTTGGCAGCTCCGACGCAGTATCGGCCTGAAAGAAGTCCAAATCGTCGTCAAAATCGATCGGCGGCAAGTTGGCATTCAACAGCGTAGGCATTGCCTCATTCTGCGAGTCAGCAAATTCTCTACCCTCCGCGCTATCGTCCGCTGCCTGGTCATCAACTGCTTGATCATCAATGGTTTGCAGCGCTGTATCAATGGTTTGATCACTAAGGGGCTGTTCATCAGCAATGAGTTCATCGGCAATGGGTTCATCAGCAGTGAGTTCATCAACAGTGGGTTCATCGGCAATGAGTTCATTTGTGACGATACCTTCAATGCTTGAAGCATTGGGGTCCAGATCGGTCTGGGCCGGGATTTGTTCAGCCTGTTCTGGCGGCAGCTGAGTGATGCCAATGCCTCGGGTTTGCGGCATCTCCTCAGTGAGTTCATCGTTCAAGGTCACTGCGTCACTTTGGGCATCATCCACTGCGGCGTCATCATCTGCGGGGCGATCGGGAATAACGGCAGACTCTAACGGCTGATCCGAGTCTGCCAGATCGGCAGTCGGGGGAACGTCTCCTTCAAAAACAACGGTCTCTTCCAGGTCTGAGGCCAGCCCGTCAAGGTCTGCATCAATCGTTTCTAAAGCAATACGTTCGGCATCTTCGTTGGCAGTTTCTATGATGGACAGCAAGTCATCAGGGAGGATGTCATCGACGACTTCGTCTGAAATGGCCGCATCTGCCATGTCTGGCACATCTGGGACAAGAGACGACTCAGGCTTTTCAGCCGGTTCATCTTCCTCAAAGACAGCTGATCTGGTGGCCTCTTCCTCGGGGATGTCTTCCTCAGGGATGTCTTCCTCAGGGATGTCTTCCTCGGGGCTTACAGCATTCAAGTCAGACTCGGGCGCATCCCCATCAGGCTTTTCCGGCAGGTCTACCGAATTCAGTCCTCTGTCGGTGGTTTCTAGGTCTAAAGAGGCCTCGCTCAAGCGAGCATCCTCAGGTGGCGCATCAACAGCATTTGCCGTATCTACATCCGGCACCTCTACATCCGGCACGACGACATCCGGCACTTCTACGTCTGGCACCTCCTCTACATCTGGCACCTCTACGTCTGGCACGGTGACGTCTGACTCTGATACAAGATCGTCAAATGTTAAATCGGCGAGAAAGGCAGCGGCGGCAGTAGGGGTTACTTTTGACTCAATATCTGAGGTGTCGATAGCCAGGGTTGCGGCAACTTGTTCGTCGGCAACCGCCGCGTCAATCATCAGGTCGTCTCGGGTGAGGGAGGGATCATCCTCCGTTCTGTCGATGTCGAGCTTGAGTAAGTCTAGGTCGATCGTGCCGTCTTCTTTGATGAAGTCTTCAGCATCTGCTGCTTCAGCGTTTGTTTCTGAGGCTATTGATTCTGAGTCGGACGCAAGCCCAGCAACCGATGGCCCTGCAACCGATGCGCGTAACGATTCGATAGCGGCTGCGTTTGACCCTGTCGGCCAGGGTTGTTCCGATTCGGTGGGGGCAGACCCGCCGCCCTGAGATGCTTCGGGCAAAATCTCATTCAGAGAAGAAACTGTATCAGAAGCACTGTCTGCATCAGCTTGGCGCGCGTACTCGGCAGCGCTATCCCTCTCGGCGGCCCTGTCCGTCTCAACAGAATCGGCCGTCTCAACAGAATCGGATGTAGCGTCTTCGGGGACGGCGGCATCTGCCAGGGCATTGCGCTGCTCCAGCGGAGGACCTGGGTAAAAGGCGGGCTCGGGAGGAATGCTTTGTCCAAGCTGCTGGGTGAGGTGGTCAACGAGCGATCGCACAATCACTTCACCCTGGCGACCCAGGCTGTGCATATTCTCAATGCCTTCATTCAGTGAGAGCTGATAGCTGTCAATATTCGTTTGCATCGTCTCGAACATCTGCTGCAGCGTCGAGTCGATATTTGCCAGTAGCTGGTCGGAACGCGACTGAATTTGCCGAATTTCTTCAATCTGGTCAGTAGGCTTCAGCTCCAAAATCTCGAGTTCAGTGGCTGCTGTCAGCTTCGACATCGCCGCCGAGTGCTCAGACTCCAGGTAGCCAAGGGTATTGCTGACCTGCACCGACAGCTTTTCTTGCAGGCGCGTCATCAGTGCCTGCAAAAACTGATTGAGCTGTTCTTCATCAATCGGCTCACTGCGAACCTCGGTGCGAACCTCACTGCGAACCTCCGATTGACTCGCCAGCTCCAGCTGCCGTTTTTCTAGCTGACTATTCTCCAAGAGTGCCTGGTTACGCTGCTCAGCCAGCGCCTTGACTTCCTGGTTTAGGCTGTCGCGCTCCTCACGCAGGCTATCCATTTCTAGCCGCAGCGGCTCTAGCGCACTCGACTTCAAAAACTTCATTTCGGTGAGCAGCGCCTGAAGGACATTATCTGCCGACGCGCTAGTAGCAGGCCCGTCAAAAGATGGACCAGTAGGCGCGGACGCGGCAATTTGCCCAGTCGTCGGATCTACAGGGCCCCACCCCCCGGGTGCATCAAACGACTGCTGCAAAGACATCAGATAGGCCTGAGCCCTGGCAAGTGCTTCACGCTGGGCTTCTGTTTCGCTGGTCTTCACCCAAGGAGTTCGGGGTCTTTCTTTGCCCAGCGCTTTTTCAATATCAGCGATGAGTGATTGAATTTGATCCTTCTGGGAAGTCACCATGAATGCCTACGATGAATACTAAGTCAAAGAATAGAGAGAGCAAGTGCACAAAGTTTAAGTCAGCAGAGTAAAAATGCACAGTCCAAATCAAATATATTTGTAGCAAAGTTTGTCATTTGTGCTAAGAACGGCTGCTCAGTGTCGGCGATAATGGCAGGTTAATGAGGTCTCACTGTCAATATTGGCAAAACATTGGCGCCATGCCACGCCCTCCTAAACCGCCACAAAAAAGCGGAAAAGAGCCAAAAAGCAGCAAAAAGAAGGATGGCCACCGGAAAAATCAGACCCTCTGAGCGCTTTTCGATTACTTAAATGGCCCTGGCGACAGTTAGGGTGTTAGAGTTAGCGTGCTTTGTCACTGGCAGCCAAGTACTTGTTTGGGTTTACGTTAACTTCTTTTTTTCCTGTCCTTTTTAAGCACCCTCTGGTTTAAGCATCTTCTGGTTATCTCTCCAGCATCTACCTGTTGCCCATGGAAGCACGTTCTTTCGATACTAATGAACTGATCCGTATGACTCCTTTTTTTGCGGAACTAAGCCCTGAAGCGGCCAAACAAGCAGCCTCTCAAATTGTTACGCGTCGCCACCCTGCCAATCAGGTCATTTTGCTGGAAAACGACTGGGGCAATTCGGTCTACTTTATTTTGGAAGGCTGGGTCAAAATTAGGACCTATAACCTCGATGGCAAGGAAGTTACGCTCAATATTTTAGGAAAAGACGAAATATTTGGCGAGATGTCCTCTCTCGAAGAAATTCCGAGATCGACGGATGTGATTACCCTGGTGCCTACCGTAATTGGGAATATGCCTGCGCAGCATTTTGTAAAGCTGCTGCACACAGAGCCTTTGGCAGGATTGTATCTGGCTCGGCTGATGGCTAAGCGGCTACGTCAGGTGAACCGCAGGCTACGGCTGCGCGAGTCGGACAGTCAGTCGCGGGTGGCCGATATTTTGCTGTTTTTGGCGGATGGGCAAGGCAAGGTGGCAGGCCAGGGAATGGAAATTCCGAACTTGCCCCACCGAGAGCTGAGTGGACTGAGTGGGCTGGCCAGGGAAACAGTCACTCGGGTTTTGAGTAAGCTAGAGAAGAGAGGGTTGATTCAACGCGATCGCGATATCCTCAGAATCATCGATATCGAAGCACTCGAAAATCTGCTGGTATAGCCGCCCTTAAACTGAATATCGCTCACCTTTATTCATGCCCCATTCTTCTTCAGACGCTGCCTCAAACCCGAGCGATGAGCCCCCGAGCGACGAGCCTTGGATATCAGACGATTTAGCTCCTGACGTACTCAATGGGCCTGATGACGCTGGCACGAGTGAGCTATCGCCGACACTCAAACGCTCCGACGCGCACAAGCGGCCTCAAAAACATTCTGCCGAGCTTTTTCC
This sequence comes from Cyanobacteria bacterium J06581_3, assembly GCA_038531675.1. Taxonomy (GTDB): domain Bacteria; phylum Cyanobacteriota; class Cyanobacteriia; order Phormidesmidales; family Phormidesmidaceae; genus Phormidesmis. The sequence continues at coordinate 254,302 of JBCBBK010000001.1, read as the reverse complement.
CATCCCGCCAGCAGCGCCTAACGCTGCAGAAAGTCACGCTGATGGCGCTGGCTCAGCCGAGGACTCTGGTGGCGAGGGTGGGAAAGCACCTCGCTATGGCGTAGGGCCGCTGCCGCTGGTAGAGACCGCTTTTTTGGCGAGCGCAGCGAGTTTGATGTGGCTGGTCAACACTTACTTTCCGCCAGGCCCTTTACTACGCATTTTATTTCCACTGCCGATTGCGCTGGTGTACCTGCGATGGAACGTACGTTCAGCCTGGATGGCAGCGACGGTATCAGGCCTATTGCTGACGATTTTGCTGGGGCCGACTCGCAGCATCTTTTTTGTGATGCCCTATGCCCTGTTGGGGGTGCAGCTAGGCTGCCTGTGGCGGCGCAAGGCGAGCTGGAATGTGTCTATTTTAACAGGCGGCTTGCTGGTGGCGCTGGGGTCTTTTTTCCGGGTGTGGCTGCTGTCTTTGTTAGCTGGTGAAGACCTATGGGGTTACTCGATCGCTCAGATTACGCAGCTACTAAGCTGGGCCATTCGGAAGCTGACAAACTGGGGGTTAATTGGGCTGGGTTCTCTGGGACAGCCAGGCTTGGGCTTCGTTTCGGTAGCGGCGGTGGTGATGATTGTTTTTGCAAGCGTGGTGTATTTATTTACGGTTCATTTGGCCGCCTGGCTGCTGCTAGAACGGCTGGGCGTTGAGATGCCAGAACCGCCCGGTTGGGTCCAGGTCCTGATCGAGGAATGATCGCTGTCTAATGATCGAGATCTGTAGTGGCGCGGCCAGCGAGTGGCTATGCCAGTATCGAGGGAGAAAGCCCGCTTTTGCCTGCGTCCTCAGCTTCACCGAGACGGGGCTAATTGAACATATCTCAGCAGCAGGGCGGACCGCTGCTGACCGGCGGTACACGGCAGTCATGGATGGGGAATTTCTGCTGACAGAGGATGCGACGCTGCAAGCAGCCAGCCATAGCCCACTCCCCAAACTAGCCGCAGGCGTGTCTCCAGCCGTCATTACGAGAGCAGTGGTGCGATCGCTCTCCATCCCACATTACATACTCAGCACAGGCCTCCCTACGCCGCTACAGTTTCCTCACATCGCGCTACCTACCGTTCGGGCGCGGGCGGTTCATACCGGCTGCGCGATGTCGCTATCCCAGGCAAAGGGCCTTTTCCAAGCGGGCTTGCACTGGGGGAAACGGCTAGCGCCAGCAGGGAGCTACTTGGTCATAGGCGAATGCGTTGTAGGGGGTACCACAACCGCGCAGGCAGTGCTGAGCGGGCTGGGCTATGCCGTCGCCGGGCGAATGAGCAGCAGCCATCCAGGAGGCAACCACGCACAAAAGCAGACACTTGTTCAGCAGGGGTTGAGTTCTGTGCGATCACAACGCACAAGCACACCCTTCTCACTGGCTGCCGCCGTCGGCGACCCCATGCAGCTGGTGGTTGCGGGTATGACCCTTTCTGCTAGCCAACGTGGCGGGGTATTGCTAGCGGGTGGCGCACAAATGCTGGCAGTGTACGGCCTGGCATGGGCGATCGCCCGTCACGCGAACATTACCTGGCAGCCAGAGCAGGTGGTCATTGGCACTACGCGCTGGGTAATTGAGGATAAAAGTGCAGATACTGTCGCGATCGCCAGGCAATTAAAGGCGCCCTATCTCGCCAGCCAAATCAGCTTTGGCCAGTCCCCATACGTTCAGCTACGCGCTTACGAACAGGGGTTTGTGAAAGAGGGCGTCGGGGCAGGCGGCTGTGCGATCGCCGCGCACCTGTACAAGGGGTGGGGTCAGTCTCAGCTGCGCCATGCGGTGGAAGCGCAGCTCAGATACGTCTAATAGGCTCGGTAAGCCATAATCTGCTCTTCAAGTGCTGCAATCCGGTTATAGGCCGCCGTCAGCTGAGCGGTAAGCCGTTGAATCTGAATCTCGGGAGACAGCTTGTGAGCCGTACTGGACTTGTCCGTATCGGGGTAGGGCTCGTCGCTCAAGATGTCCTTGTGCATCATGTCTGGGTTGGGCGATCGCCGGGTCGCAGCGGGCGAAATGTTCACCGGACCAGCATCTGGCAAAATGCTGCTGCTAGTCAGAGGGGTAGCTGTCATACCCACATCTACCTTCTCTGAGAGCTGTGCTATCAAGCCATGGAGCGAGTCAACTTTGTCGCTTAGCTCAAGCACCTGTTTCTCTAAAACGTCCATAGCCATAGTCACAGTGGTGTCATTGATTTCATCAATCGTAATAATAACTATCGGTTTTGTTGACTTAACCACTAAATCATTTAACCTTTGACCACAAAATTTAGTAAAGTATCTCAACTTTGTAAGCTCAGCTTTATATTTCCACAATCACCACCGCTTCGGCATTCAAGCAATCTTCCAAAGCAGCTGAGCAAAAGAGTTAGAGAGCTTGCGCAGCATGTAAGCTTCTGATAATCGTGGACCGTATAACGACAGGTCGTCAAATCCGAACCTCCGAGTCTGAGAAAAGCGCTGCTAGGCAATATATAATTTCAATCAGTGCAAAGAAACTACACACGTTCAACCGTTATTGAGGTCTTATGAAAATTTTCGCTAGAGCGCTTCGCAGCCTAGGCAGTGTTTTGATGATGGCAGCACTTGTCATTGGCAGTTGCGCTGTGCTGTCCGCCCCCGCATTCGCCGCTGACCAAACCGTCAAGATGGGTTCCGACGGTGGCCTGCTAGTATTTGAACCGGCAACTGTCACCATTTCCCAAGGCGACACCGTCACCTGGGAAAACAACAAAATGGCTCCTCACAATGTCATCTTCGACGAGAACAGCGTTCCTGGCGGTAAAGCAGTCGCAGACAAGCTAACCAACAAGCAGCTTACCTTCTCTCCTGGCGAGTCGTACTCCAGTACTTTTGACGTAGAGCCTGGTGAGTACACCTATTACTGTGCGCCTCACCGTGGTGCTGGCATGGTCGGCAAGGTCATTGTTCAATAGGTTATTGTCCAATCCGAATCGCTATCTATTTCGTTAGCTATTGACATCACAAAAGCCCTTAGGAATTGACTACCTAAAGGGCTTTTGAATTGAGCGGTATACTTTGCCCACCGTTATATGGGGTATACCTATAATCATTCTTAGTTTTGTGTGGTAGTCTTTAGCAGATATAGCCTTTATAGAAGGCTGTCTTAGGGTTATTTACTATTGATATTTTTGCATCAGGTTGTTGAAGCATTGATGCGGGTTTAGCTTTTATTGTGTTGACGTTTTTCGGTTGAATGGTTGATGGGGGCCGGTGAGTTGAGGCATTTAGTCGCTGGGGGGATTGCCCCATGAGCGATACAACCGCATATCTGGCTGGCTGCGCCACGACAGGGGTAGCGGCATTGGTGCTACTAGTCGCCCGGGTTGGCATGGTCTCTGACAGCGCAGATACCAATCAGCTAGATGACCGCATTGCTCGCATAGAAGCAGCAGAACCCGCCCGCCAAAGCGCTTCTTTGAGTGAGCAAGCGCTGAGTGCCGAGATTCGTCAGGAACTGACTAAGCAGCAAGAGCTAACCCAAAAGCTAGAAGAACAGCTGTCGGCCCAAGAAGGTATCTCTGCAGAACTAGAGGACCAGCTAGAAGCCCAAGAAGAGAAAACAAAAGACCTGCTCACCCGAATCCAAGACTATCAAAGCTCGGTTGAAGACATGGCCATAGATGACCGGATAGCGGCTGCGACTCGTCCGGCAACGGCCCAGCAGCCAACGCCTTCTGTACCGCTGGTATGGGTGGGTGCGGGTGTCGTGGTCGTGCTCATCTTAGGGGGTGGCGGCCTAATCTTATGTTCGGTGTTGTTAATTCTTCAGTCTCAGCACAACAGGCGCATGTCTGCTCGCCATATGCCGATGCCAATGCCCAGACCCATGCCGCCTGCGACAGGCTACCGCTACTACGATCCTTCTTTTTTACCGCCCACCCAGTATCCTCCTCAGCGCCCAATTTCTTATGACTATCCCTCTTCTCCTTACGACTACACACCGTAAGGAGCAATCACTCTTTCGATCCTAAACAGAAGGTTAAAGTTGATGGTTTGCGAGCGATTATTGATGTCTTAGGCTAATTGATTGGGCATCATTCATTCAGTCAAAACTGTTATAAGTACTGTCTGACGACTTATCTGTTTTCCGATAGCGGAGGAAGGTAAGGTCTTATTAGCTCAGACGCATATAAATGAGCGCCCCGTAGCTTTTTCAACAGAAGCTGCGGGGCTATTTATTTGAGCTGCGTATCTCACAAACTGCATAGAATTTATCTATTTTGTCGATGGCTAATACTGCCTTTGCTCAGTAGACTGGGGCCTATCTTTTACAGATAACGGGCGATGAAACTAATTATTGGCAACAAGAATTACTCTTCGTGGTCTCTGCGGGCCTGGCTACTTCTCGCAGCTTTCGACCTAGCGTTTGAAGAGGTACTCGAATCGTTGCGGCAACCAGGGCTAACAGAACGATTGGCTCAATACGCGCCAGCTGCCCGAGTGCCTGTATTGATAGATGGCGAACTCACAATATGGGACTCGCTGGCGATTTGTGAATATGTGTCAGAAAAGTACCTGGCAGGGAAAGGCTGGCCCGATGATGAAGCACAGCGGGCAGCAGCCAGAGCAGTTTGCGCCGAAATGCACTCGGGCTTCGGCGGGCTTCGCAGTGAGCTACCCATGAACTGCCGAGCCCTCAGGACGGTCGAGATGTCTGCGGCAGCTCAGCAAGACATTGCCAGAATCGATGCGATTTGGTCGCAGTGCATGCGCGATTACGATGGGCCCTTTTTGTTCCAAGCGTTTTCCATTGCCGACTGCTTTTATGCGCCCGTTGTTCAACGGTTCAAAACCTACGGCGTCTCACTGTCCGATAGGGCCAGTGAGTATCAGTCTTTTATGCTGAACTACGCACCTTTGACCCGGTGGGTTGAGGCCGCGAAAGCTGAGACCGAAGTGATAGTCGAAGACGAAGCAGGTGTGGATCAGGTATAGAGTCTCTGGTGTAAAGCCTGCACAAAATCAAGCGTGGCGCTCCATCCAGCCTCTCATTTTTCCAGGATTTAGCAGGCCATAAGGATCGACCTGTTCTTTGAACCTTAGCTGATTTTCATCGATGGTCTTGCGTCCGCCGTCTTCGAGTAAGTAGGTATGCGGATTGGCAATGAAGGCACCTTTTTCTTCGTGGTAGCGGATGATATCGGCAAGGCGTTGGTCGGTGGTGTAGCGTACAAGCTGTAGGGCAGCTGGGACAATTCGGCCTTGCGATCGCAAATACTCCAAATGCATCACCACCTCATCCCCAAAATGCTCGTGCATATGCTGCACCAGCTTTAGCGCCGGGTCGTAGGGAAACACTGTTTGTAAGTAGGTCCATCGCTCATCCGCGTTCCTGGCATGGAGCGTCGTATGGTTCCAGGTAAATTCGGCGATCGCAGCCCCTTTTCCCGCCGCCTGCGCATCTTTTTGATGCGTAATATCGCCCTGCCACGCTTTCACCAGCGCACTCAGCGCCTCTAGGTCTGCCTCAGAAACAATCAGCAAAGCCGCTGCTTTTCCATCTGGCAGCGCCTCTTTTAACGCATTGAAGTAGCTTGGAATCGGCCAGGCATGAATACTAATTAGCTTCTTGATAATGCCGTCCGCATCACCTAGTGCCTGACCAAAGCGAGCCGCTTGCATGAACTCATCGAAGGTCACAATCACCTCCGCCCAGGGATAGGCCGGTCCCAGCGGAATTTCGAGTTCGGTCATAATGCCGTTGGTACCGTAAGCATGATTCACCTGCTGCACAGCATCGCCCCGCAGCGCTACGACCCGAGGCATCTCCTCCATCGTCACCACACGAGCTGCCTGAATGCTCCCCCGGTCGGCCAGCTGTCCATACATCACCGAGCCGATACCGCCACTACCACCGCCCACGAATCCGCCAATAGTTGCCGTTCGATACGTAGAAGGTGCCATCCGAATTTCCCAACCTTGAGGCCGCGCCACCCGATCAATCGCGGCCAACTTCGCCCCGGGTTCCACGCAGGCCCTGCCGGGCTTGACCCACTTCACAGCGTTCATTGCACTCATGTCCAAAATGACACCACCCACTAGCGGAATCGCCTGGCCATAATTGCCGGTCCCTGCCCCTCTCACAGTCAGCGGAATTCTCTGCTCTACGCAGGCCCTGGCAATTCGCAACACCTCGGACTCATCCTTGGGCCGCAATACGATGTCGCCGGTCTTGTCTTCTAGCTGCCGGGTCAAAACAGGGCTGAAATAGTAATAGTCTTTCGAGAGCCGGGCTACCTGGGTCGGCTCCAAAATGGCCTCTATACCAGTTAAGGTCTTAGCAAAACCTGTCCAATCCTGGGAAAGTGGTGCCCCAGCAGCTGGCTGTTGAGCAGAGACATGAGAGGGAGAATTCATACGGTATATGCAGAAAGTGTGGTTAGAAACAGGCAAAACGCTAATACAGGTGATTATTAAATCATCATCAACCAAAATCGATTTTAATCCGAGATCTCTTACGCTTTAAGCGAAGCGCTCATCTTACGGTCGCGCCTTATCTAAAAGATCTGTCATCCGGCACTAACCATGAATCAAAATAAAAGTTTCTTCCAGAAACTATCCGATCTCTCTTTTTCTTCGTTCATTACACCTCAAATTGTAGGCGTCCTTTATGTTTTAGGCCTGATTGGCGCAGCGTTGTTTGCCCTGCAGTTCGTACGCTGGTCATTCAACTGGGGTTTTGTAGACGGTGTTGGCTCGCTGGTAATGGCTCTGTTCGGCCTGTTTATCTATGCTGTTTTTCTGCGTGTATCTTTGGAGGGGTTTGTAGCTGTTGTCAGAACCGCCGAGAATACAAAAATCTTGGCAGAAGAGGTGCTTGCGCGGAAAGTGAATAGCTCAGGACCTATCAACTAAGGTGGTTACACGGAGTGAGAAGTAGAACCAAACTGCCAACTATTGGTATGTGAGCATATCACCTCAAGCTTTGAACGATTCAGTCATTTGCGATCGCGCTTTGCATCTCACGCTTCTCACCTCATCATTCGTAAGCTCTATGACCCCTGCAACTTCTCACGCTAAATTTCCACTGTGGCAGTATCTCACTCAACCCATTGGGGAAGCTAGCCGCAAGCCCATTATCAACCCTCGTAAGTTTTGGCATACCCAAAAGCTACGCCATATCGAACGCTGCTGGATTACCTCCTACGTTCCTGAAGAACACATGTCATAACACCTAATTCAATCTCCAATAAAAAGCCGCTACCCCGACTGTATCGAGGTAGCGGCTTTTTATTGGACTCTCTTTTCAAGACAACTGCAGCCCAGACTACCCTTCGTCAACCAGCAAGGACAGCTCCTCTTTTGCGTCTTCCCAATCGGCAATGGTGCTGCCTAGCCACAGCCAGTTGCCGCCCAGTGTGTTAGCGCCAAACTCGGTGGGCGCTTCGTTAATGACCTGCAAGTAAGCCGCTTTTGCCTGATTAATCAGACGGTTGCGTTCGGTGGGGTCTGCCTCAATTTTGGACAGGGCAAGAGAGGCGATCGCAATCCCCGCTCGCGCATTCAGCACATACTCACCAGCTGCCTCATCCGAGAAAAATCCCACCTTCGCATCTGGCTGACGATCTGCAAGGGCAACAGCTTTCTCCCAGCTTTCTAATGCCAACTCCTCTCTATTTATTTCATACTGCGCAAATCCAAGCGCCATCGTAATTTCCATCCAATCAGATTCACTCTCTAGGGCGGTCATCCATGAGCGCATGGCATCAGCTGCCGCAAAATCTGGATTGCCCTGTTTTACCAGGCCCCACTGGGCACGACCGCGAAAAAACGCAATGACCACGTCTTCTTGCTGCTCATCGTCAGCGGCGCGTAGTGCTGCCACCACCTCAGTAAACTTCCCCTGATCGATTAACGATTTGGCAGGGCCAATGGCACCATCTATATCGCTGCCATTAAGGGCCACTTCAATTTGCGCAGGCTCTCTCAAATTACTTGTAGCGGTCGGCGTGGCTGCAATAGGCGCAGGCGATCGCCCCTTGCGCAACCAGCCCACCGTCGTCAGCCCCAGCAGCGCTAACAACACCAAAACAGCAATGCCTGGCCCTGTCAGCAGCTTCGTATTCAAAGTATGGCTACGTTTCAGGCGCTCACCCACTAGCTCTGGAACTTCTGGCTCGGTAGGCTTATCTAGTGTAGGGACTGCCAGATCCACAGACACCGGCTCCCCGTAAAATCCTTCCGGCGCTTCCAAATCGCTCGGCACACTCAGCGCACCCTCTATATCAGCGCCCTCTATATCAACCGTATCTGCCGATGGCTCAGAGACTGGGGCATTTTCTACTGGGGCATTTTCCACCGCAGCATCTGTCTCTGGAATATCGTCGTTTATGACTAAATCTCTATCACTCACAGGTTCTGTATCATCTAACGTTGAGCGTGTAACCGATAGCATCCCGCCTACGCCCACAGCCGCCGCGCTCCCTTGACTGGGAATCAGCACAGCATCTTGCTGATCAAACAGATCAGCATCTACATCCGTAGGTGGCGATGCAGGCAAGCCAGCCTCGGACGAACGAGCAGGCAAATCAATTTCAGCTAGGCCTGGCTCAGCAAACATATCGCCAAACGGGTCATTAGCAGAATCCAGCAGGCTGGAATTTTCCACATCACCCACCACCCTGACCAAGTAGCCGTCATACAGCGGATGCATATAAAGCGTCGGCAAAGCCCAGTAAAACTGATGCGAGCCATACGCTGAAATCAAACCCTGGCGAGTTCGGTTCAGACTAAGGTCAATAGACTGCCCCTTCTTGAGGTTGCGATAGAGCAGCTGCGTAAATGTAATCGCAACGTGATCCGGAATCCGCTCGGTCATCGCGATCACGCTAGGCATGCCCCGATTGACCAAAGCCTGAGCCAAATTACGCTCTTGCCAGCCCTGCTCGGAACTAGAGCTATAGCCACCCCGGCAGGAGTTAAAAACCGCTAGCTTGACGCCGTTGTTAACCAACAACCCAGCTAAATCTTCACCGCTAAGGCGCTCCGTCAGGCCAGTTTGGCGACTAACCAGATAAAGATCGCCCCCGGCATTCCCCAAGTTGCTATGGCCTGCATAGTGCAGCACATGAAAGTTTCCCCGATCTAGCGCCTGAGTTAGCTCGGCGCGCCCTGGCTGTTCGAGGATGGTCAGCTGTACGTCTACAGTCGGGTCACCAGTCGACAAAGCTTCTGAGTGCAGTGCCTCTGGACGCAGTTCTGTCTGTAGCTGATGGACCTCTTGCTTTAGCTCCAGACGCTCTTGATCGTCTGGAGAGGCAATCACCATCAAAATACGTAGGGCCTGCGAAGAGGTGCTAGGCCTGACCTGTGGCAGAGAATGCTCCTGACGACGATTGAGAATATAGCGAGAAAAAATAACGTCTGTGCCCGTTGCCAGAGGCCGGGTGCCTGCGTGTAGCGCTTCCCACGGCAGCTGCTGCAACCGGCTGTCCTTCATACCAATTCTGAGGCGTAGCAGATCCTGACGATTCTGCGCAACGCCTTGAGCCGTCACCCAGCTATCGTGCAATTGCCCCTTAAAAAGTTCGTCATGCAGGGTTTGGCCCAGCTGAACCAGCGTCGCCAACTCGGGCGTGTTTTCATCGTGCTTGGGAGGGCGACTCGCACCTGCTCTAGTCGGAATAGCTCGGCTTTTTTGGCCTTGCAGCAGTCCGAGCAACGGATCGTGCATCAGTAACTTGGTTTGTTCTAGCCACTCAGCGACCGGCCAGCGCACCTTTTCTTCAGCAAGCTGTACGCCTTTAACTACATTTTCCGTACGAACCAAATACTGATCGCCGCCAACGGCAGTGATCGATATCCCAAATTCCTGAATCACAACTGCTCTTATCCCCTGGTAGTTGAATCGGGATAGCTTTCTTTTTTCACGCTAATTTAGCCACCTTCTCATAAGCCTGTTCAGACTAGCAGCCTCTAGAGACAAAGTTAGAAAGCACCCGTCGCACACCTTCTCTTTATTCTAGGCAACTTCAGTGCACTTGTGAGTGCATAAGCTTAGCGCTTGCTGAACTGACAAGTCTGAACTGACAAGTCTACAGAGCAGAACGATAACTTGAACCCGAAAGTAAAACGAAAAAGGCCTATCCCTATTCATAAGGTAAAGAACCGATTCCCGCCTAAAAAAGCGCAATGGGACAGTTGTAACCGCGCCCACTCAAAGAAGTCTCTCCCCGAATCTATCGATAGCTTACCCGCCTGGCACAAACCATTAGGCAATTCATCAATATTTTTCTGTATTTAGCGGGTGGCAAGGAACACAGGACAGCAGCCCTTAGCTGAGCCTTGGTTCAGCTAAGGGCGAAGAGCGCCGAAGGAAACCATATGAAGCGTCCTGAAGGGACCAGATTGGGCGACTGGCACTGTACTTGATGTGCCAGTTTGCGGCGATCGCTCACCACGGCACCTTTCGCTAATGCATTCTTTGCCAATGCGCCTTTGTAGTCAAGACGTCTCTGTATAAAGGCCATTGCCTAAATCATGATTTTTACCGTGATAACAGGACACGCTGGGCGGGCAATTTCTTATCTAAAGGAAGATTTTGGGAAGTGCATGCTCTACCAATGATTAACTTGACATAAGCTATGTAAAGAAATGTTGACGTTTTGGATGGCCATTAGCAGCCTTTATCTCGGATGACTTCTACACAAATTGGAGCCACTCCTGCGTCTCAGGCAAGGGTTAGGCAAAGTCTGAAAGCTTCTACGCTAGACGGTGCATTTTCATCAGCATTTGAAAATATTGTTCGGGGCGTGCTGATCAGCAACTTTCTGCTGGGATTAGGTGCAGGTACGTTTGAAGTTGGGCTGCTAACGTCTATCCCCATGCTGGCCCACCTGTTGCAGCCTTTGGGGGCCTACTTTTCAGAAAGAACAACCAGTCGGCACCGCTACTGTTTCTGGATTTATGGGGTCTCTCGGCTGCTGTGGCTATTACCGGCAGGCGGTATTTTTCTGTTCAGTCACGGCGTTATAAACGCACATGTGCTGACGCTAGTGACGATGGCTGTACTAGCAGTGAGCAATGTTTTAGATTCGCTGGGTGCGGCGTCATGGGTAAGTTGGATGGCGGTGTTGGTCCCCAGTCAGCTGCGGGGGCGGTATTTTAGCTTGCGGCGATCGCTCTCTAGCCTGGTCGCACTACTGACTATTCCAGTCGGTGGCTGGGCGGTTTCCCACTGGATGGGCGGCGAAATTGAAGGCTATGCGATTGTGTTGATAGTGGCGATCGCACTAGGCCTAGCCAGCCTGGCCTTTCAGTTCCAAATGCAGGACGTCAACCCGCAGGCAAATGCGGTAAGTGCTTCTGATAGCAACCAGCAAAAGCAGGATTCTTCGCTTGCATCGACTGAAAACACTGCGTCCCAAAATACGAAGTGGTTTCGCGATCATAACTTCCTCACGCTGCTGTGCTTCCTAGCCTTTTGGACATTCGGCCTCAACCTGAGCGCACCTTTCTTCAACGTATATTTGCTCGATACGCTGGCCATAGACGTACAGTGGGTCACCCTGTACAACAGCCTTGTATACGGCGCATTCTTTTTAATGATTATGCTGTGGGGTCAGCTGGCCGACCGCATCGGCAATCGACCCGTGCTGATGATTAACGGACTGCTAATGGCTTTGTTGCCGTTGCTATGGCTGTATACCGATGGCAGTTTGATGTCTCTGTGGATACTGCTGCCATTGCTGCACATCATCCAGGGGGGTACGTTTGCGGCCATGGAACTTTGCCTATCTAACGTGCAGATGGAGGTGGCCCCCGCGACCCGGCAGTCTGGCTATTTTGCGATCGCGGCTGCCGTCATGGGCATTAGCGGTGCATTGGGCACCACCGCCGGTAGCTTGCTCGGCGAACTGACGTCATGGGGGTTGCCTGCGGTCTTCGCAATTTCTGCCCTGGCTCGATTAGTTAGCCTGGTGCCGATTACCTTTGTGCAAGAGACGCGATCGCAACCTATCCGACAGCTCGTTTCCAACTGTCTCGCCAACTACCGAGACCGCCTTCCCAAGTCCTGGCAGCCCAGCAACGCAAAAGCCTGACAGAGCCAAAGGAGACTTACGGTACAATTTGCATGGCTAACAAAGCCGTTCATTTGTACCACTCTTTGCATTAATTCCTTGCACCAATCAAGACGTGTGCCTGGTGTGCAAGTCACCATTAAGTCTATATGGTTGCAACATCGCCTCAATCTACAGATGTCCAACAAACAAGGGACGCTGAGCAAGCCGTTTTAGCTGAGCAAGCCGTTTTATTAAAACAGCTCGCTGATACGCTGCGCCCGGGGCAGCGGGCGCTGGCTGAATGGACATCTGGACCGTTAGCCGTGTCAGCCGTACCGGGCTCAGGAAAATCTACGGGGATGGCAGTGGGAGCAGCGATCGCTATTGCCCACCATCAGCTCCACGCCCGTAAGCAGCTGGTACTGGTCACCTTCACTCGCTCCGCCGCCGCCAACCTAAAGGCAAAGGTTCGCCAACACCTCAAAACGCTCTCCCTCCCGCAAAACAGCTTTGTCGTACACACCCTGCATGGCCTAGCGCTCAACATTGCCACCCGCCATTCAGAAGTCTCTGGCATCAACCTTTCCAGCATGGACTCGGAAGGTACTACCCTGATTTCGCCTACCCAAAGCCACCGGCTGGTTCGGGCCACCGTTGAGCAATGGATCGTTAACAATCCCCTAACCTATCAGCAGTTAATAGAGGGTCAAAGTGACTTCGATGGGGAAGAAGCCGAACGGCTCAGGCGCAAGACCGTGCTGCGAACCGAGGTGCTGCCTGCGCTGGCACACACTGTGATTCATGAAGCCAAAAGCTCGGGGCTACTGCCCGACGCGCTGATGGAAATTGCTCAAAGCATGGTAGTTGGTACGCCAGAAGGTGCGCCGGACTACGCGGTGGTAGTAATTGCCGCTGGACTGTACGCCCACTATCAAGCCTTGCTAAGTCAAAACAATCTGATTGACTACGACGACATGATTCTTGCAGCGTTAAAAACATTGCAAGAACCAGCTATTCGTCAGCTGTGGCAGAGCCGGGTGTTTGCCATTTTTGAGGATGAGGCACAGGATTCTTCACCGTTGCAAACGCAGCTGTTAGAGGTATTGGCAGGCGATCCAGACGATGCCAGCAAACCTTTGAACATTGTGCGAGTGGGTGACCCAAATCAGGCGATTAACTCTACGTTTACGCCAGCGGACCCGGTATTTTTCAATCAGTTTTGCGATCGCACTCAAGAAATCGGGCAGCTAGCTACCATTGAGCAGGCCGGGCGTAGCTGCGATCGCATCATGAACGCTGCTAACTTTGTCATCCGCTGGGTAAACCGCAACAGCCCCGGCAATCCTTTCCGCACGCAGGACATCTTACCCGTCGGCCCAAACGATCCACAGCCCAACGCCAATCCACCGCAGATCGGTGGTGGCGTCGAGATTGTACGGCCCGAAACCACAACCAAAACCGTTCAGCAATTAGCAAAGCGAGCCCTTGCTGCTCACGAGGAAAACCAAGAACTCAGCATGGCCATTTTGGTCAGGGAGAGTCGCCAGGGAACATTTATTCGTGAGCTGTTGGAAGATCCTGAGCGGATTGGTGTGGACTTGGAGGCTGCGGGAATTGAAATTTATGATGTGGGCGCGCGCGATCGCAAAAGCCACATCCCCCGCGAAATGCTCGACCTGCTGCAGTTCATCGAGCGCCCCCACTCCCCCGACAATATCAAAGCCGCCCTGCGCGTCCTCGTCTCTCGCCAGCTCGTCCCCACTCAAGACCTCAATCCCCTCGCCACCAACCCCGAGCAGTTCCTGTACCCAGGCCCACTAGACACCCCACCCAAAAATCCCGCCGCCCGGCAGGCTCGCCGCTACTGCGCCGCCCTATTGCGAGCCCGGCTAGAACTCCCGGCCTATCACCTCATCCCCTTTTTGGGCCTGACCCTACGCTACGACCAAAGCGAACTCGCCACCGCCGACAAGCTCGCCGCCCGCATCGCCCAGCAAACCCTGGAAGATTCTACCCTCACTGCCATGCTTGGTGCGCTGCAAGAGCTGCTGAGCAGCGAACGCTTTCGCGCCGTAGAAGCCGAAGACACCGAATCGCAATACGCCCGTGCCGGTCAGCTGACGATAATGACCATGCACAAGGCAAAAGGGCTGGACTGGGACATTGTGTATCTGCCCTTTTTACACAAGCGCAATATCCCAGGCGAAAACTGGGTGCCACCTCAAATCAAATTTCTGGGCAACTTCGCACTCGATGAAGTTGCTCGCGCTCAGCTACGGGCACACACTCACGCGGTGTACGCGCAAGACAGTAAGCCCGCGCCGATTCCCGATATTGAAACTGCCTGGCAGCAGGCCAGCAATCTGAAGCGAGCGGAGGAATTTCGGCTGCTGTATGTGGCGATGACTAGGGCTAAAAAGTTGCTGTGGATGTCTGCGGCGAAGCAAGCGCCTTTTACCTGGAGTAAGCCCGAAGGGTTACAGGATGCGGAGATGACGCCTGTGTTGAGGGAACTGGCAAAAAGAAGAGCGAGTTGAACCTCATTCAATAATCATCCGCTCAGCATTAAGCTTCGACGAGCAGATCAACAACCGAACCCTGAGCGGAGTCGTTGGCGTAGCCTTCTCGTAGAGTAGGGTGGCCAGAATGCAACCAAGCTCTTTGGATGGGTTGTGACTTCGACTCCGCTCAGCCAGCAGAGAGTGTCCACCTAAGATACTCGCGCTAGACCGCTACTTCGGGAAGGAAGTCTTCGTCCAAAATTTGCTCTACCGTGTAAGGACAATTCGTCGGGAACTTATCTTTAGGCAAGCCCGTTTCAATCGACGCCTGCCCAACACTATCGACATAAGATTCCGGTAACTCTCTTACCATAAACGCTTTCAAGCTAGGAGAAGTCTCAAGGTTTTCAAGGATTCGTCTACGGTGCTCTACGATATTTAGCTCCCATGTACAATTTCTATGGTCGGGCTTATATTGCCACTTGAGGAGGTGCCGTAACACAACAGCCAGATCGGTCTCCAGCCGACGCTTGTCATCGCGCCCCAGGCTAGCAATTTCCTCCATCAGGTTTTCCCAGTCAATGTTGCTGTAGTCTCGCTGCTGCAAGCATTCAGTTGTTGCTTCAATCCATGCCAGATAATCATGGTCATAGAGCGCAGCTATCTCTTCAGCATTCCGAACTTTCATCATTCCGCTGCTTCCTGTGCTTGTTCCAAGACAGTCTGAAAGCACGCCTCACCCACCGCTGACGGCGAGCAGTCTGGATCATCTAGCAAAAACTCACCGACTAGCTGAATTTCTTCAATCGGCTTGTTAAAGCTGACGCGTTTCGGCTGATCCACCACTGGCGGCGAAGGCAAGTTCGGAATGTAGCGTCGCTCCACTTCAAACTCATCAGATTTTACAGATTTCCAAATCTTAGGCTGACTTTTTGTCGCTTCAGGCGTCTCGATGGCTCGAACCCGCTCAAACATCACATCGGGCGTTTCTAGCTTGGGACGTGATTTTTTCGGCGGCTTATCTGCCTTCACCTGCTTCGGAGTCTGATGAGCCTGGCTCACCTGCTTCCACTTGTTAGTGTGCGAGGTAAACAGCCGCAGCCCTTCTCTCATCCGCTCTTTTACATACAAATACAGCTCCGAAGAAGCATCGATGCCGCGCTTAGTTGTGGTAATCGGCAGCAGCCGGGCGTCGGTACTCTTGAAATGCACAATCCCGGAGATCGAAATAAACTGAGGGTGATAACGCGGAATGCCCGACTCGCCCCAGCCGGTCAAAATCGTTTTGTCGTTGGCGACCACAACCCGGTCATTACACACAATCGTCCAGCCTGCGTCGTCTCTGGCAGACCGTTTGCGCTCTGTCCGTTCGGAAGCTTTATCGACTTCTTTGGCAGTGGGCAATTTGCGGCGTAGGCCAACGGCCAGGCTAATTTCTACATTGTCGCGGGTGGCTTCGTATAGGTAAGGAGCGATCGCCTCCGTATCCCGTTTCTTCAGCTTGTTCACCCCTTCCCATTGCAGCACAATCGGCCGAGGCTCAATCTCCTCTCCATTCAGCGTAATCGCAAATCCCTTCGCCAAAATATAGCTGTACAGCCCCTCTATCTCACGAACCAGGCTGTCTTGAAAGCTGTCATCACCAAACTGCCGGGCCGCTTCCTCCCGCAGCTCCAAAATTTCAATCGATGTACCCTTCTCATCTTCCGAGCCGTCCACCACTTCCACCGGCAGCTCCCAGCTATCATCACTGGCTAGCCAGTCAGGCTGAATGCTCACCTTAAAGGCATCTTCCGTCGTCTCAGACAACACCTCAGCCGCCTTCCCCATCTTAAAGATGGCTCGCTTCATCCCAATGCCATAGGTGCCAATGGTAAAAATATCGTCATCGTCATTGATGCCCTTTGGCTTTCCCATGCGAAACGCATAGCGCTCGGCCACTGTCAGCGGAATACCACCACAGTTATCCTCAATCAAAAATACCTTGTCCGATAGTTCAATATTGGCCCAGAAGCCTTCGTAAGGCCTGTCTGCAAGGGCCTGCCCGCGCGTAGTGCGCTGAATGCCATCAATACAGTTATCTAGCAAATCGAGAATGGCATCTTTGATATCGATATCGCGGGTGAGCATTTCCACGAAAAAATTCTTCGTGGGGGAAGCATCAATCAAACTCATAAACTCAAACTCAAACGTAATAAATTGAACGAATCAATCGGCAGTCGTAGGCGACAGCGCTTTGCTGTAAACCCTGTCGCAGCGTTCTGTTTCTACCCCGCTCATTGGCTGGTAGCCATTTTTCTCGTACAGCTTGACGGCTTCTTTGAGTACGGTGGCAGTCTCCACCCAAGCTTCTTTAAAGCCTTTTTTGGCAGCAGCCTGCTCTAGCTGCGCCAGCAAAAATCGGCCCAGTCCATGGCCACGAACAGCAGGGCTTAGGTACATCTTGCGAATCTCAACGGCCTGATCGCCTCGCTCAATAGGATGATAGCCACCTGTACCAACGATCGTATTCTGGTACTCTACCACCCAAAACTCGCCGCCGGATTGCAGGTAGTATTTCTCAACTTCTACCGCATCTTGATCGCTACCACCACAGCAGCTTGCGCCGGAATCGTTCGCTTCCCAGCCCAGGCCGTATTCTTGCAGGACCGTTTTCACCACGTTGGCAGCAGCAGCGCGATCGCCCACCACCCAGTCCCGAATCAAAAAGTCCTTAAATTCAACTCTCATACTAAGTTCCCTTCAGCTATGCACCCGAGGCTCAGGATGCAGCGTACTCAAAATCCTGCTTTCTTCCTCAGCCAGCTCTTCTAGCCGTTCATTCACCAGGTCCGTATCAAAGTAGGTCGTCGCCAGTAGCCAATAGCTGCCATAGTGCCGTGCCTCGGACGCCATTAGCGAGCGATAAAACTTAGCTAGCTGCGGGTCCGGGCAGTGCTCGCCTAGCAATCCCAACCGCTCGTGGCTCCGCGCTTCAATCAATGCAGATACCAGCAATAAGTCCAGCATCCTATCGGGTTCTTGTCGGCGTACACATTTCTTGAGACCCGCGCCGTAGGGTGGCGGTGACACTGGCTGAAGGGGGACGCCACGTTGTTCCAGCCAGTTATTTACTTGGTCGTAATGGCTGAGTTCTTCTTGCGCGATCGCTGTCAATTCCCGCACCAGCTCCACGCTCGACGGATAGCGCGACATCATTTGAATCGCCGTGCCTGCCGCCTTGCGCTCACACTGCGCGTGGTCGAGCAAAATGGTGTCCATGTTGGCGATCGCTTGCTCTACCCAAGCCTGCGACGTCGGCGTTTTGAGGAACTTAATTTTTGTGGTGGGCCTGGTAGTGCTCGCGGCGACCATAGAAGCGCATAAAGTTAGGGTCCGCTTATTTTACCGAACTTTTTGCAGATGGCCGACCAGTGCTTCTAGTCCTAGCCGATAGCTGTCGGCACCAAAGCCACAAATTTGCCCAACCGCGACCGGAGCAATGTAGGAATGGTGGCGAAAGGCTTCGCGCTTGTGAATATTGCTAAGGTGTACTTCTACCGTGGGGATGGCGACGGCTGCGATCGCATCGCGAATAGCCACACTGGTATGGGTATAGGCCCCCGGATTAATCAAAATGCCCTGGTGGAGATTCAACGCAGCTTGAACCGTATCCACCAGGGCACCTTCATGATTAGATTGAAAAAACACCAGCGACACGTTCAAAGCACTAGCAACATGCCTCAAACTATCGCTGATGTCCTCAAGGGTTTGAGAACCATATACCTCCGGCTCTCTTTTGCCCAACATGTTAAGGTTGGGGCCATTTAATACAAGAATACTTAGCATCTAGTAGGCACTAGCTGGCTTAAGCTAACGACCGACTTACCGTCGATTCTGTCTATGGCGGTCATCGACGGGAATAGGAATGGGCACAACATCAGGCTCGGCATCGGGACCAAACAAGGCATCCATCACCTTATCGACCCATTCTCTGAGTTTGTCTAATGCCTTATCGATATAGTCCATGAGCTAGATTGCTCCCTCTCATATTCTTAGCAATGCCTTGCTACAAAGCGGTAGTGCCTCTGCACGCCGCTCGTGCGACGAACTGTCGGCAGCAACCACTTATAAAAACAAGTGTAGATCCATAGTACAAGCTTAGCGCTTCTACTCACTTACTGTGTAGTTATGATAACGAATCGTGAGTCAGGATCGAGGAAAGATGATGAGGAATTTACATAATCTCCTCTTTTTCTTTAGAGTGCAGATTTACGCAGGGGATCAGTAAGCCCTTTATAAAGTTACACCCTCAGAATGAAGCCTCGAACAGCCGCTACGCGCCGGTCATCATCAGTGGCGAACCAGGTTGTCCCAATGCCTAAAGATAAAATCCAGAAAGCGGGGATCGCCTAGTACGTCTAATCATTCTGCCCAAGCAGAGCCAGCCGTAACAGGTTCAGTGCGCTTTGAGCACTGCGATCGCGAATCTGATCACGCGTTAGCTGCTGGCCAAATAAATGCTTTTGGCTGCGGGTGCCCTTGGCTGAAGAAATGCCAATGTACACCAGCCCAACTGGCTTCTGTTCACTGCCGCCGTCGGGTCCGGCGATGCCAGTAATGCTGATGCCCCAGTCTGTATTCAGGCGATCGCGTACGCCCTTCGCCATGCCACAGGCCACCTCATCACTTACTGCGCCACACCGGGCCAGTACGTCTGCATCTACCCCCAGCACGCCCTGCTTCACCCGGTTATCGTAAGAAATCACCCCACCCCAAAAGTAGCTAGAGCTACCAGATACCGCTGTAATCAATCGGCCCAGCCCACCGCCCGTGCAAGACTCTGCCACACTCAGCGTTTCCCCTCGCATAGCTAGCTGCTGACCGACGACACTCGCCAGACTGTCTGAATCCTGTCCGTAACAAGTCGTCCCCGTGAGACGACGGATTTCCACAGCGACGGGATCGATGAGCTCATTGGCAGCTTCCACAGAATCAGCCTTGGCTGAAATGCGTAGCTTGACTTCGCCACCGAGCGCATAGGTTGCGACCGTCGGGTTATCCGCATCCAAAAAAGGCGCGACGGTCTCGGCCAGGGTCGATTCGCCGATCCCCCAAAACTTCAGCATGTGACTGTGGATAATGCCATTGGCCCAGCCGCGATCGCGCAGATAAGGCACAGCCGTCGCTTCCCACATCGCTTTCATTTCCCAGGGCACACCGGGAAAGGTCATCACAATCAACCCCTGCCGTGGCTCCCAAATCACACCCGGCGCGGTGCCGACGGGGTTAGGTAATACGTCGGCACCGTCTGGAAGTTGTGCCTGCCGACGGCTGTTAGCGCTGAGCGATCGCCCTCGCCGAGCAAACTTTTCTTGTAGGTCTTTCACCACCTCTGGGCGTTCTGATAGGTCCGCATCAAAAAAATCGGCCAGGGTTACCAGGGTTAAATCGTCAGGCGTCGGGCCTAACCCACCAGTAAAAATAATTAGCCGGGCTCGCTCACAGGCAATAGCAACCGCGCGCTTGATGCGGGTAGGATTGTCGCCAACCACGGTTTGATAATGGTGGGCAATACCCAAACTCGCTAGCTGCTGTGCCAAATAGCGAGCGTTGCCATTCACAATATCGCCTAGCAATAGCTCACTGCCCACACAAATAATTTCAGCACTTTTGATTTCGGCGCTATTAACTGCAGCACTTTGGTTCATGGGCACTAGGCGATCGCAGAACGAAGGAATAGCTCGATTGTAGTCCCCTCAAAGCAACCAGACCAATGACTAGATCCAGACTCACCAGGCGAGACAAGCTATCCTCATCATCAGCGATCTGGAATTTGCTGGCCGCAGGGCTGGGCTTTCGCGGCACTATTGCCTACTTCTTGCCAGCCGGGTTTGACGAAGCTTACTACTTTCTCTACACCAAGCATCTGGATTGGAGCTACTTCGACCATCCGCCAGCAGTCGCTATTTCAACGGGTATGGGGCTTTGGCTGACAGGTCAGGTCACGCCGCTGACAATGCGCCTGGGAGCTTTGACATTATTCACAAGCAGCCTGTGGCTGATGTACAAAACGGGAAAACAGCTATTTAGCGAACGAGTGGGACTTTTGAGCTGTGCGATTGCTTCCCTCACCCCTTTGTTTTTCCTCAGCTTTGGCATCCTCACCGCACCAGATAACGTACTGATGTTTTTCTGGAGTCTGGCACTGTACCTGTGCAGCTGCGAGTTTTTTCCTGTCGATGAACCAGCGTCTGACTACATACCCAGCTCGCGGCTCACCTGGATTTCTCTATCCGTTGGCTTGGCCTGCCTCGGTAAATATCATGGGTTTGTCTTAGGCCTTAGCCTGGTAGCTTTTTGCCTCACTAGCAACCAATACCGCCCAGTATTCGCCTCCAAATGGCTGTGGTTGGGTGTGTTGGTCTTTGGGCTCAGCCTATTTCCTATTATTTATTGGAATGCTGGGCACGACTGGATTTCATTTCGCTTTCAGCTAGGCGATCGCTTCGCAGCCTATGAAAATCAGCCGCGCGATCGCTACTCTATCAGCGCCCTACTAGGCGTCATTGCCGCGCAAATTGGCTACTTGTGCCCCAGCATTGCGCTACCGCTGTGGTGGGTAACGTTCAGAAAATTATTCAGGAAGCGAGCAGACCGCTTACATGAGCACCTATCCCAGGAAAACATAGTCGCAGAAAAAATCAACCTGCTGCTGTGGAGCGGTCTGCCCGTCGCAGTCGGATTCACACTCGTAGGCGGCATCACCCACACGTTTCCAGCCTGGCCAGCGCCGGGGCTTTGGAGCCTCAGCATTTTGCTGGCTCACGCAGCCTCTCACTGGCCCAGGCGGGCTGTTAGCAAGTGGCTAAAAAGTACGGGTTGGGTGCTAGGCGTGTTGCTCATGTTTGTACTCACTCATATCAGCCTGGGCACCTTGCAAAAGCCAAGTAAGTACGCACTTTTTGGCGGTGTCGTGTCAGCGCAAGCTGACCCGTCTACAGAAATGATTGACGCAGTGCAGTTGCGGCGGCGGTTGGGTGAGTCTGATGCGTTTGGAGCGGCGATCGCCCACAGCGACTTTGTTATTACAGAAGACTACTGGCTCAGCGGCTACATCGCGATCGCCATGCCCGAAAATATTCCCAAAGCCACAAGCCTTCCCGTCACCAGCTTCAGCATCGATCCACGCGGTCATGCCTTCTGGTTCGACCCAGCGAAACATGTTGGCCAGAATGCACTGCTCATGGGCTCTACCCACAAGCCTCAAACAGAAATGCTAGGGAAGCTCAGCCCCTACTTTGAGAGCATCACACTCATCGACGAAATCTCTACGCTACGCGGCGATGAGCCGACAGAAACGTTTTACCTGTATCAGGCAAACAATCTGATCAAACCTTATCCCTACCCGTACTGAGGAATCGATCCAGCCCAAAATCTACTTCGCGTGCTGAGTCGCGCGCCACCCGGTGTAGCTCAGCAACGCAGTAGACGCAAATACGAAAGGAATGCCCGCGCTTAGGCCAGAAAAAGCAACGGCCAAACTCCCTACCCAAATCGCCAGCACATAAATGAATATCACTGTAAAGCGATGGGAAAACCCAGCATTCAGTAAGCGGTGGTGCAGGTGCCGTCGGTCAGCCACAAAGGGCGAAAGCCCCTGGCGCATGCGCAATACAATCACCGCCGACATATCCAAAATGGGCACAGCCAGGGTGAGAGACGGCAACAAAACAGCCACTGTAGTCACCCCTTTTACCAGGCCAATAACACCGACACCCGCCAGCGTAAACCCGATAAAGTAAGCGCCCCCATCTCCCATAAATATCTGGGCCGGGTTGAAGTTGTACTTTAAAAACGCCAGGGAACCACCCGCTAGCGCGGCCGCAATCAGCGCGGCTGCGGGCTGGCCCATGTACAGGCTGACAATCATCATCACCACAGCGGCAATACCCGACACCCCAGCGGCCAAGCCATCTAGACCGTCAATCCAGTTGATCGCATTCGCCATGCCTACCAGCCAAAAAATGGTCACAATCAGGCTGATCGGCGCTGGTAACTGTGTCAGACCCAAGAAGGGAATCGTCAAAAATCGAATATCGACCCCTGCCCACCAAGCCAATGAAGCCACCGTAGATTGCATGATCAGTCGGCTCAGGGGAGACAGGCCAAATAGATCGTCGATGAGCCCAATCAAAAAGAAAGCGAGTCCGCCTACCGTCACGCCCCAAACAGAATATTCAGAAACGGAATTGAGTGGTTCACCGTCACCACCGATAAAACCTCCAGAGGCCCAGACCAACAGCAGTGCAATCACCACACCCACAAAAATAGAAACTCCGCCTAGCCGAACCATCGGTTGAGAGTGAGATTTTCGGCCACCAGGCATATCGACTCTACCGCTAGCTAACCCTGCCTTACGAACAATTGGTGTTAGCAACAAAACAACCGTAGCTGAAATGATAAATGCGAGCAGATGATAGAGCGGAAACGCCATCAGAACCAAATATCTGTAGGGTGAACAAATCGGACAGGTAGGTAAATCAAAAGAGTAAACGCAATTCTCCTAAAGAGAAGGCCTGCTAGGGCCCTAACGATAAGACCTAAACTACAGGTACTATAAGCTTTCTACGTAGGGATTCGTCAAAATCCGGCCTTCAACAGCAGTGCGTTATCGTACTGAGTTTGTCTTTCGTTTAGCGCAGCATCAAGAAAGATTGTTCTTTTCTAGTAGTACCCAGAGTAAGTAGTTACGTTAGGAGCTAGCAGCTATTTTGCACCCGCCACTTTTGAGCAGGTGGATTAATCTAGCCGGATGTGGCGCTACTCGGCGATAGTATACTCCTTTACTACCTACTCTAAAGTAGGAAAATTATCAACAGGTCCTCACCTTTGAATCGGCTAAGCATTGCATTCAAAAAGGCCACAGATGCTCAATTCATCTGTGGCCTTTTGTTATGACATCTTCAGGAGAGGCTGAAAGAATGGCTTACACCAAGGCGGGTTCCGCCACTTGAAGGTGTGGATATAGTGGGAAGCGATCGCACAAATTACCTACCCGCTTCTTACAGTCGGCTTCTACGCTGCTGTCCTCTGGGTTTAGTAGCCGGTCGGCAATGATATTGGCAATCTCAGCAAACTCATTCTCACCCATGCCTCGCGTCGTCATCGCAGGGGTACCCAGGCGCAAACCGCTCGTGACAAAGGGTGATTCTGGGTCGAACGGTACCGTATTTTTGTTTGCGGTGATTCTGACTTCGCTCACCAGCGCATCCGCAATTTTCCCAGTCATATTGATCGAACGCAGGTCTACTAGCACCAGATGGTTGTCGGTCCCATCGGACACGACTTTGATGCCACGGGACTGTAGCTGAGCTGCCAGCGCCTGCGCGTTTTTGATCACTTGCTGGCAATAGGTTTTGAAATCGGGCTTGAGCGCTTCACCAAAGGCTACCGCCTTGGCGGCAACCACATGCTCTAGCGGACCACCCTGGCTGCCAGGAAAAACCGCTTTATCGAATTTTTTACCCAGGTCTGCATCATTCGTCATGATCAGGCCGCCCCGAGGTCCACGCAGGGTTTTGTGCGTGGTGGTCGTGACCACGTGGCAATGGGGGAGCGGGTTGGGATGTAAGCCAGTAGCCACTAGGCCTGCAATGTGGGCAATATCGGCCATCATGTAAGCGCCGACTTCATCTGCGATCGCTCTAAACTTATCGAAGTGAATTGTCCGTGGATAGGCCGAATAGCCACAGATAATCAGCTTCGGCTTATGTTCCAACGCAATTTTGCGAATTTCATCGTAGTCCAGGGTTTCCGTCGACTGGCTTACGCCATACTGCACCACATTGAACCACTTACCCGAATAGTTCACAGGCGAGCCATGGGTCAGGTGGCCCCCATGGGACAAATCCATGCCCAAAATAGTGTCGCCGGGTTTTAGCAATGCCAAAAACACCGCAAAGTTAGCCTGCGCACCAGAGTGAGGCTGCACATTTGCATGGGCCGCCCCAAAAAGTTTTTTCACCCGATTGATGGCCAGCTGCTCCGACTGGTCGACAAACTCACAGCCGCCGTAGTAGCGCTTGGTCGGCAGCCCCTCTGCGTATTTATTAGTCAGCACAGAGCCCTGGGCCGCCATCACGGCTGGCGAGGTAAAGTTTTCGCTGGCAATTAGCTCTAGGTGAGTTTGCTGACGATTTAGCTCTTTTCCAATAATGGCTGCTAGCTCTGGATCTTGCTGCTGTAAGAAATCAACGTTTGCTTTGGTCATCAATTCATCCCTTTAATCAACTAAAACCTTCTTACGTCTTCCATCTTCTCTTTTTTAGGGTGGATGCCGCCTTTGTATATCTTTTCGGGGCCACCTCTATACGGCTTTGTAAAAGTGCCTTGCAGGCAAATGTTTTCTTATTTTCAAGGCTCTTATAATAGCCCGCTAGCCTACCGAAGCGAAGAATGAATATCTCAAACTTCTATGAACAAAAGCAATAGCTAGTTTCGTGGCGTTTACAAGCAAAAATCAGGTTTGGCTCAAAATGTAACGCTTTGAAACATATAATGAGAACATTACATTTGACCCTTAACTGCATTGTGACCATCTTCTGGTGTGCTCAAAGTTCAGCGCTAGCCCTGTGAGGCTATTGACGTATACAGTAATAAAAGTGATTTATTCGGTCTCGAGACTGCTTTTAGGCGCGTCACCTTATCCGACCACTATTGTTCATTTTTTTCCAGTTTGAGGCATTGATGCTGCAACTGACTCACCCTTCAACGACACTCACCCGTAAATTTGTTCCACTTCGGGAGTCTTACGAACGCTGTCGGCAAATAACGGCAGAGTTTTCCAAAACGTTCTACATGGGAACGTTGCTAATGCCAGAGGCCAAGCGCCAGGCAATCTGGGCAATTTATGTGTGGTGTCGGCGGACGGATGAGCTAGTAGACGGACCGCAGGCAAAGTTCACCACAGCCGGCACGCTAGACCATTGGGAATCGCAGTTAGAATCACTCTTTGCGGGTAAGCCCAAGGATGATTTGGATGTGGCCATGGTCGATACGCTAGAGCGATACGACCTGGAAATTCAGCCATTTAGAGACATGATCGCCGGGCAGCGGATGGACTTGGTGCGCGATCGCTATGAAACCTTTGAAGAGCTTAAACTGTACTGCTACCGAGTAGCTGGCACCGTTGGGCTCATGTCCACTGTTGTGATGGGCATGGACACCGAGATAAATACGGCGCCCTGGATGCGCGCTAACCCAGCGATTTCGCCGATTAATGAAGCGGTTTCCCTGGGGATGGCCAACCAGCTAACCAACATTTTAAGAGACGTCGGTGAAGATGCCAGACGCGGTCGGATATATCTGCCATTAGAGGATTTAGAACTCTTCGACTACACCCAAGAAGATTTGTTTAACGGCGTTGTAGACGATCGCTGGCGATCGCTTATGCGCTTTCAAATTCAACGAGCGCTGAAATATTACAAAGAAGCCGAGGATGGCATTGGTCGCTTACATCCTGACGCTCGCTGGCCCGTGTGGACCGCGTTGATGCTATATCGCAAAATCCTAGATGTCATTGCCGAAAACGACTACGACGTTTTCACGCGCAGAGCCTTTGTGCCCACAGCGCGTAAGCTTCTATGCTTACCCAAAGCTTTAATCAGAGCCCGCATATCCTGACCATTCGGTGGCTAATCGTTCGGCGGACTATAGCAGCCGTTCATATCTATTCAAAAGGGCCTTCTACAAAGTTTGTAGAAGGCCCTTTTGAATGCTCGAACAAAGATTTATCGTCCAACTTTCAAGTCTAAGAAGGCGTTGTTTGCGCAGCCAGCATTTCTTTTAGCTTAGCCAAATCTTGTGCCCAGCGGGGGTCCGGCCCTGTTGCGGCTGTTTTTGATTCAGCAACAACAACATTGTTTCCACCTCTACGTGAACCGCCTTTCTTGCTGCGGCGCTGCTCCGTTTGACTGCTGCCTTTGCTATCGCCGTCTTTCTCTGTGCGAGGCATGGCTTTTTCCACTTTTAGGGTGGCATCTTGCAATGTAAAGCCGTTGTACTTCTCCACAAGGGTGTCTGCTGTCGCATCATCTTTGGCCGTAACAAAACCGAATCCACGGCACTTGCCCGTTTTTCTATCTGAAATCAGCTTGATAGAAACCAAACTATCTGCTTCTTCACTAAAAATGGCTTCAAATTCTTCAGACTCTAAACTCCGAGGCAAATTGCCAAAGTATAAACGAACTGACATCTAGAAAAACCTCTTAACTTTCTTAAATTCGACAACAAACTTCAGTAGCGCTTAGAACCTAGACGCTATTGATGCTCTACCTGTGGGTGTATGAAAAGCTTTTTATCACAAAACGAAGTAAAAGGTAGAGGCCTACCTTTCACAGAAAACACACTTGAAATAGTTGCTTTCAAAAAACTGCTGTGATTAGCCTGCCAAGAAGGCCACAGCACGCGCCGAAGAAAACGGTTTCTAGCGTGTAGAGAGTTTTTAGAGCTCCCTGCATTCTTCACTACTGCTTTCACTGACAACAATAGGCTGCGATACTTTTCCCTAGCTGACTCCTATTAAAATATCACGATGTCAGTAGCCAGACCAAGTTGATGTCAGTAGTCATAACTAGGCGAAAAAGAACGATTGAACTGCTCAGTCTTGCAGTTACACAACCAAATAAAAAGCTGACCGAGACTATCGGCCAGCTTAAGTGCTGTGTTGAGAGTAGGAGAACCCGATGCTTACCAAAGGGGCGAGATGGTTAAAACCGCCTGTTTTCCCAGAGGCAAAAAATAATCAAGTCCTTGCGAGAAATGTAGCATCCTTTGACCCAAATTCGCAACATTTCTTCATGCTATGCGGTAACGATCAGCTGCCATAGTCCAAGTCCAATGGCCAGCGCAGCGAGCAGCAAGGAAAATATGGGGTGCTGGGCTGAAACCAACCTGCCGTCACTTAGCCGAATTTTGTCAACATCTATCCAGGGGTGACTCCCCCGACGAAACCAGCCCAGGACCTGAACGGTCTGCCCACCAAAGGAAGACTTTCCTGAGGCATTGTTTTGAGAAGAGGTGAGCATGCAAGGTGTTAGTGCGGGGGGAAATGACAAACTGATTCGATTACCCAGTGGCCCCATAGCAGAGAAAAAGTGGAGCTTCACCATCCCAGACGGCGTCTTTAACAACAGATCTTGGCCTAGCCAGTTAGCAATGCCAGGACGGCCGCCAAGGGTACCCGAAAGCTTAGTGGGAAGACTGCTAGCCGGTAGTAGCTCAGTGGTAGTAAACCAGCTTGCAATGTGCGCAGAGGGCGGCATCGAAAGCGCAAGGTCGGGAAAGTATCGATTGATCCGCAGGAGGATACCGGTGCCGAGGCCTAGCAGCAGGCAAACTTTCAGCAGGTCAATGTCTTTGTACATGGAGGCGATCGCTGGCACTTTGGCAATCGCCGCAATCGCACCGAATCCCCACAGCAGCAGCCCAATGCCCAAGCCCACCGCGCAGCCCACATACGGTGTAGCTTCTCGAAATAATGCTTTCCACGTTTGCATAGGCAGCCCTTTGCGACCTTTCGGTAAAGGGGCCAGCATAATTTCTGGAGAAAGCTTCCAGTGCTGAGCGTAGGCCATGATTAGGCGAAGGCGATCGCCCAAAGGCGGATGCGTATCCATGCAGCTCATCCATCGGCGCAGCGGATTCAAGCTATCCCACACAAAGAGCTCTGGCAGCGGCAGCTGAGCGTATAGCCGGTAGCGAGATAAATCGGCAGCGACGGGCAGCTGAGGCGTCAGGCCTTCGAGCAGTGCAGGCGTATAGCCATGACGATCTACACTGGCGGCTAGGCCAAAAGAGAGTTTGGCAAGGGCTCTGGCAAAACTATTCGGGTTGCCCGTTAGTTCGGCGGCGGTGCGATCGCCGTAATATGTGCGGACCCTGGCCAGGCCCAACCCAGGAATACGTGATAGCCAGAATAATCCATAAAACCCACTCGCCAGTACACCTGCAGCCCACTTCAAAGCTGTCCCCCGCTGGTTGCCCCACCTTGCCAGCTGCCAGTAGAGCGTGAGTAGACCCTGTAAAACTAACCCCTGCAAAGAAAGCATTGGCCAGTGCCAGCTCTTCCAATGAGACATTTCATAGGCGATCAGCGTAGCCAGTTCATCTTCTTTGAGCTGATCGAGCAGCCCTTGTGAAATCACCAGGCGAGCGTTGCGCGGTAGCCAGCCATAGGAAAAAATCAGCGGGATATCCGTCGATAGCTTCCACAGCTTAGGCAGCGCCCAGCGACGCTGACGGCAGTAGCGATTGATTAGCGTGGCGGATTCTGGAGAATGCGATCGCAATGAGTTGATCGAAAAAGTCTGACGCTTGCAGGCAAACCGTAGCCAAAAATCCCACACCCAGGGAGAGATAATCAGCAATATGCCCAGCGACCCGAGCACTAGCCAGGTGGCATCGTTCACAGCGCGGGGGAGCTGGCTAACTCTAAAAGGCAGGAGGTCATCCAAAAAGTACAGCCCTTCGTTAGTCCAGTAGGCCGCTGCGCGGATGAGCGATCGCCACAAAAAGTAAAAAGCGATCGCGCCGCCTACCTGCATAAACCACAGCTGTGTGCGCTTAATTTTGCCAAGCGATCGCCCTTTATTTAACCGACCACAGTAAGGCCATTCCAAGCTGTTGGAGTCACTAACGCCCGAATCACTAACGCCCGAATCGGCAAGGCTTGTAGCACTGCTATTCGATATGCCCTCGTCGTCTTCACCATTGAGATACGCATAGTGAAACATCGACAGACCCTCTATTGGATCTGAGGCTTTGCGACTCGACTGGGCATCCAAACGATCGACAGAATAGTCATCCGCCTCTGAACAGCGAGCCGAAGAACGGCCCTTGGGATTTGCCGCGACCGTGTCTTCTGTCGCGACAGTGCCTGTCGATGGAGGTTGAAAGCCACTAGTCGCCGTCTGTGAAATAGGCTCAGAGATCGGCTCAAAGCCACTTTTTGCTTTTGTAGCGATCACGCTATCGCCTGTCTGCTGCGCTATTGACTTCAATGTCTTTTGTGACCACTGCTGCAATTTGGGGTTTGAGCTTGTCCCAATCTTTTGACACAGTGCTTTAGCTGCTGACCAGTTTTGCTGAGCAATGTAGGTGCGCACCAAGCCCATACTCGCTTTGACACGATAGGTCCGACTAGCTGCCTTCCTCAAGCCGGAGAAGATTGCTACCGCGTGGTTATAATCGCTTTTTTGGTAGGCAGCGGTACCCTCCTGAAACAAGCATTCTAGATCCTGCGTTGAGGTCATGGGCTTTTTAAAGTCAGAATAGAATTAGCGACTGAATGAGCTAAGGGTACGCAAATTTTCCAAAGATATAGCAGTCGCGATCACCAACTTGGGTATTTTGCTGACGTCAGGTTTGCCCATATCAGTGTTATCACCATGCACTTGTGGCCCAAACCTTCTACCATTAAGGATGCATTAACAAATTGTTAAGACCCGTATGACCGACGCAGCCATCCTTGTACTACTCTCTTCTGTTAGCTTTAGCGCCTGGTTTATCAGCATGCTAGTAGGCGGTGGTAGCCCACTCATTTTGATTCCGCTGGTGACGTTGCTGCTGGGTGCGCCATCTGTAGCGCCAGTACTGACCATCGGCAGCGTACTGGGTAACTTGCAGCGGATTGCGCTGCTGTGGCGACATATAGATTGGTCTGTAACGCTTTGGCAAATCCCGGGCGTCGTGTTGGGTTCGCTGTTGGGAGCCTATGCGTTTACGCAAGTAGATGCTGAGGGCTTGCAGATTTTTATTGCGATCGCACTGATCTACATGGTCGTTCATTCGCTGCTGAGTAATTATCTTGGCTCACTCACCACAGATCGTATTCAGCTGCCTCAGTTTCAGTTCAAGGCATGGCATTTTTTGCCGATGGGCTTTTGTAATGCGATCGCCTCAGGCTTAATCGGTAGCACTGGCCCGATTCTCAACCCAGCGTATCTGAACTACGGCCTAGAAAAAGAACGAATGGTGGCCACCAGAGCAGCTAGCCTGACACTCACCCACATCATCAAAATCATTGCCTACAGCGCGCTAGGTGTACTCTCACCGACGCTGGTTGGATACGGACTCGTCATTGGCTGTTCAGCGCTTCCCGCTAATTGGCTAGGTCGCAAAGTACTCGAAAAAATGAGCGCCGAACAGTTCCAAAGAGCCGTCGTTGGCTTCATTGGGCTCAGCGGCGTCTGGATGCTGTGGCAACAAAGAGCGCTCTTTCTGCACTGATGAGCAAGCCTTCGATACTAATCCTTTGCCAGTAAACCTTCCACTAGTTTATACAGGCTTTCTTCGCCCTCACCCTCCATCTGACGGTCTTTCAAATCAATCAACCCATGGGCTAGCTGAGCCGCTTTCTTTTTATAAACCGAGTTTGCTGCTAGCAAGTCTGTGAAAATTTCCTGCTCTACTTCCAGGCGGCTTGCTTCCTCTGAAATGGGTGAGGCGTAGTCAGCTTCTTCTACGTCGTAGCGCAGCAAAAATATCAGCGCGTTGGTCATTTCCTGGAGCTGCTGCTGAAGCTTTCGGGTGTCCAGATCTAGTCGATCAAAGCCGACAGTGCCAGTGATGCGGAGTTCTACGATAGGCTGCTGGTCAGGAGTGATTTTTTTGGATTTTATGGACTTTTGGATGAGTGCGATCGCGCCTTCTTCCACCGACTCAATCAAATCACTTGTCCGCATTTTCTGCTGCAGTCGCACAATTGGCCGCTGCTGATAATCCGTCTTCAACTCAGCCGATATCTTTCCTTTGTCATCTATCTCAACCAGAAAAGCCCCCCGCTCAAACTGACTCTCCTCTACGTTGTTGGCCTCAATCGAACCAGGATTGTAAATCCACTCATCCTCCACATAGCTTTTATGAATATGACCTAGCGCCAGGTAATCAACCCCTGCCTTCTTCAGCGGTAGCACTTCTCTATAGCGCAATGCTCCCGCATAGCGAGCAATCTGCCCCTCTAGCCCATGATGAAATAGCAAAATAGACGGTCCTGGCGCAGGGGGCAGTTCGCCCATCGCCTCGGCAATTTGTTCAATCGCTCTCGGCGCTGCCGCCCCATACCAGCTAGAACCCAAGACCCTAACGCCACAGTCCAAATCAATATATCCACCGCGCTGAGACGCTTCGTCCCAGGGGGCATAAAAAGCTTCCCCATCGTTGATGTTGCCGGGTTCTAGCAGCTTCAGCAGGCCCCAATCAGACAAGTAGCGTAGCCAGCTAGACTTCGTCCCATAGGGGGCGTTGTCGTGGTTGCCTTCAATTGCCAGCACAGGAATATTCGCTTCCTGCAAAATCTGTAAGCAAACCTGAGCATGGTTAAGAATGGCAGGCTTAATGTTGCGATGCTCGAATAGGTCACCGCCAATGATGACGAAATCGACTTGTTCAGCGATCGCATATTTCTCGAAAACGTCCTTCAGCGCAAAAAAGAAATCCAACGTCCGCGCTTTGCTGTCGTAGCGATCAAAGCCGAGATGAACGTCAGAGATATGCAAAAATTTCGGCATAGTTGAAAAACTTGAGAGTTCTAACTCAGAGCATTTATTCTAGAACAGACGAACTGCTGAGTCGAGAAGTCTGTTGTTAGAGTGAACTCAGGAAAGTATCGAAATCACGTAACGCTCTGCTGGTGCAAGTACTCCACGCTAATTCGACGTATCGAGGCAAAATGCTTTTGACATCTATGGTTGAGAAAGTTGGACTCACCTCACTATCCTCATATTTTCCTTTGCTCAATACATAGATTGATAAAGCTTCGTTGCGGTAAATCCACAGTTCAGAAACACCCAAAATCCGATAGATGTTTCGGTGTGTAAGAGACGTTAGATCTACTTCGATGGCCAGGTCTGGCGGTGGGTCTTGCTTAAGATCGATTCTTTCTTTGCCAGAAATAGCAGGCCAGTTTTGAATGTAGAAACTGGCATCTGGTTCAGCTCCAGCCGACGAAGGTCGTTTGAAAGTAATTGGATGGGCACTATCCCAATCTCTGTTTTGGTGTTGCAACAGCGCTTTTACAAGGCTCGAAAGCGTGTCTATTCGACGGCCATGACCGGCCATTGGGGCCATAAGGGAAATCTCTTGATTTGCGCCATTGAAGTAAACCTTGATCGCCGCATTATCACCACGACTCTCCAGGATTGATTCATAGTCATCCCAAGATTGGTCCCGCAGTGTTACTTCGCTTCCCGGCAGCAATGTCAATTCTTCTGGACTGACCGTCAAAAGCATCAGGAATCTTCTCTACACTTACTCCTAGGATAGTCTGATTACACCGTTTCTGATGTAGAGGCGGCCAACTCTTCCAATCGCTCTTGCTGATCTTGCGAAATACAGGTCTGAATCACAGTTTGTATATCACCTTCCAAGATGGCAGAGAGTGAGAAGTTTTGTGGTTCAGGCAGTGATCAGTGACTCGGTTGTCTTTGTAGTTATGTGTGCGATTATGCGCTCGTAGGTAGCTTTTCTTCTTTCAAGAGGGCTTGCATCCATTTTTTGGAGCCCAGATGGCCGCGCATCAAGCCAGGAATACTGAAGCACTGCTCAATATCTACAAATTCAACGACTTCACCATTGTTCCAAATTTCTATACTTTCGAGCTGTTGATTTTCTGGTCGAGGAATAAGCTGCCAGCCTTCACTCGTCTGCTCTTTCATCTCTAGTGCATCAACGGGCCATCGATATTTAGAGCCTGTGTTGAATGTTATTTCTAGTTCTCTGCTGTCGGCAATGAATCGACCCTCTACAGGTTTTACGCCTGACTGAATATCTGCAATAACACTCATCCGTGAATCCTCTTCCAGACTTGCTGTAGTTCTTTTAGGTGTTCGTTCACTAGCTTCATCGCCTTTCTGCGTAACTTAGCATCCGCAGCTGCACGACTATGCTCTTCGCCTTTTACTAGGATAGCTTCAGATCCAGAAATATCTATCTTGACCTCAAAGGCACCTTTTCCCTTCCCCTTTCTGACATGAACATGTGCTGGTTCATGATCGTTAGAAAGAACAAAAAATCGGAAGCCATCAATAGGCTCAATCGCTCTACCTGTCATAGGCTCTCAACGCTTTCATAGACTGGCATTTCAGCCAAAGTGATCAATCCACAGCTAAACGGTCTCAGAAGTAGAAGCTGCTAACTCTTCTAAGCGCTCCTGCTGATCTTGCGAAATGCAAGTTTGAATTACGGTCTCGATATCGCCTTCCAGGATTGCAGGTAGTGAAAAGTTTTGGTTTAGGCGATGGTCGGTGACGCGGTTGTCTTTGTAGTTGTAGGTGCGAATTTTTTCTGAGCGAGAGCCAGAGCCTACTTGTGACTTTCGTAGGTCGCTGATTTCGTCTTTTTGCTCCTGCAATTTGGCTTCGTATAGCTTGGCTCGCAGAATCTGCATGGCGCGCTCGCGGTTTTGGAGCTGCGATCGCTCCTCCGTACAAAACACCCGAATTCCCGTCGGCTTATGAATCAAATCCACCGCCGTCTCTACCTTGTTCACATTCTGACCACCCGCACCACCAGAGCGTGCCGTCGTCATCACAATATCTTTTGCATCGATATGAATTTCCACATCGTCTACTTCCGGCATCACTGCCACCGTCGCCGTAGAGGTATGAACTCGTCCACCCGATTCGGTCAAGGGAACCCGCTGCACCCGGTGCACACCGGACTCAAACTTTAGCTTGCTGTAAACCTGATCGCCCTGCACTTCAATGATGGCTTCTTTCACGCCGCCCATATCCGCTCGCGATTCACTTAACAAATTCGCCTTCCAGCCCTGCCCTTCCGCATACCGGCTATACAGTCGCAGTAAGTCACCCGCCCAAATGCCCGCTTCATCGCCACCGGTTCCAGCCCGAATCTCCAACATAATGTTTTTGTCGTCGTTAGGATCACGCGGTAACAGTAGAATCTTCAATCGCTTTTCTAACGTTTCGATAGAGTCTTCTAACTCGGAGACTTCCATCCCCGCCATCTCCTTCATTTCAGGATCACTAGAAGCTTCTTTGTAAATTTCCCTAGCACCTGTCAGCTCTTCGTCAGTTTCCTGCCACTTATGGTAGGTCTGCACTGTTTCTTCCAGCGACGCCCGCATCTTGGCAATCTTTTGAAACTCACCAGGATCTTTGGCCACATCGGGGTCCGCCATTCGACGGGTCAGCTCGTCAAACGTTTGCTCTACCGACTCTAGTTTTTGGAGTAAATAAGATTCAGCCATCGCCTTTTACCAGAATGTATTGCTAGAAAGAGAGAAAAATCATTACAAAAAAATATCCGAGTAGCCCACCTATCAAAGGTCTGCCACCCGGATCCATTTTCAAACTATCGTTGCTACTTCTTGTCGCCGTCTTCTTTCTTATCGTCAGTCGCAGCAGCATCGTCGCCTTCAGTAGACATGCCGTACTTCCGCAAGAAGCGCTCAACACGACCTTCCGTGTCAATAATCTTCTGCGTACCGGTGTAGAAAGGATGGTTGCCCGACCACACATCGACGCTTAGCTCAGGCTTGGTGGAGCCCACAGTCGCGACATGCTCGCCGTTGCAATAAACTTTGGCTTCGGGGTACCACTTGGGATGGATATCAGCTTTTGGCATTGTTCTAGAGATTTCTTTGAATAAATTGGGCTTCGACTCCGCTCAGCCCACGGGTTAGCAGCAAAGGTAAATGAGAATTCAGAGCACGAGCATAAATACATGCTCCCAGTCCGGTGCCTGAGCGGAGTCGAAGGCACGTTTTCTCCAGGCACGATCTTAGCGTTTCGAGAACTGGCCGGCCTTACGAGCTTTCTTCAAACCGTACTTCTTACGCTCTTTCTGGCGAGGGTCACGGGTGAGGTAGCCTTCAGTCTTCAAAGGCATCCGGTTGTCAGGATCGAGCACACACAGCGCGCGAGCAACACCCAGCTTGATAGAGTCGGCCTGGCCAGTGAGGCCACCGCCGCGCACGTTTACTAAGATGTCGTACTCACCTTCTAGGCCGAGTGTTTCCAATGGAGCCTTGGCAGACGTGATGTATGCAGCATTTGCCTGCAAATAGTCTTCACCAGACTTTTTGTTGATAGTTAGCTTGCCATTACCTGGAACCAGGCGGACACGGGCAACTGACGACTTACGACGTCCAGTGCCCCAGTATACAGCGCGATCAGATTGGTCTGCCATGGTTATTTAGCTCCAGAGGTAGTGTTGACAGTTAATGTTTTTGGGCCTTGAGCCGCGTGGGGATGGTCAGGGCCAGCGTAGACTTTCAGCTTAGTAAAGAGCTGACGGCCTAACGCGTTCTTAGGCAGCATGCCTTTCACTGCTTTCTCGATAATGCGCTCAGGGATGCGGTTCTGAAGCTGATTGAAGGTTTCAGTCTTCATTCCACCGGGTCGACCAGAGTGACGGCGATAGAGCTTTTGCTCGCTTTTATTCCCTGTAACAACTACTTTCTCGGCATTGACGACAATGACAAAATCGCCAGTGTCCATATTGGGCGTGTAGTTTGGCTTACGCTTGCCACGAATGACCTGAGCAATTTCAGTCGCCAACCGGCCCAGGCGCTGGTCGGCGGCATCTACCACATACCAATCGTGCTGGATTTCTTTGACAGGAGTAAGGGTAGTTTTCGTGGACATAGCATGTACCGTAAGCGTTTTGAATCTAAGAATGAAGGTTGAGCGAAAAATCGGAGGAGAGTAAAAAGCGAGGTTGAGTATCGACCCATACCTCTGGGGGAAATGGAAAGTTGTCATACCCCACACGCAGCAAACAAAGGCCTTGGGGGGGAGCTGAATATTTTACCAAATCACGGTGCTGATTTTGCCAAATGTCTGCAAATGCTTGGGGCGATCGCTTCCCAGTCCCAACATCAACAATCAGCCCCATCACCAAGCGAACCATACCGTACAAAAAACCTTTGGCCTGTAGCTCTATGTGAACAAAGTCACCAGCGCGATCACATTGAATTTCTTGCAGTTCTACCCAGGAGTGCGATCGCTCCGAGCCAGCCCGATGGAACGCAGCCAAATTATGATAACCCACCATGGCGCTCAGTGCGGAACGCATCAGCGCTGCATCCAGCGGCTGGTAATAGTAGTGCCACACATAGGGCTGCACAAACAGATTGGGATACCGACTGGTATAGAAGGTGTATCGGTAGCGTCGCCACTGGGCAGAGAACTGGGCATGCCAATCGTCTGGAACGACTGCCGAGGCTCTGATCACAACATCATTACCAAGACGGTCATTGAGAATTGCGGCCC
Organism: Cyanobacteria bacterium J06581_3; assembly: GCA_038531675.1. Taxonomy (GTDB): domain Bacteria; phylum Cyanobacteriota; class Cyanobacteriia; order Phormidesmidales; family Phormidesmidaceae; genus Phormidesmis. The sequence continues at coordinate 217,482 of JBCBBK010000001.1, read as the reverse complement.
ATCGCTCAGCCGGAATCACCTTCGGAGCACTAAAGTGCGCTACTTGGGCAGCTGCATGAACACCAGTGTCGGTTCTACCGGCGCCTGAAAGGGGCGAGCTCCCGCCTAAAACGGAAGCAATCGCACTTTCAATTTCCGACTGCACCGTACGCCCGGTCGCTTGCTTTTGCCAACCCAGAAAATGGGTGCCTTTGTACTGAATAACAAGGGCCACTCGCTGAGCGTCTCGTTTGTTCAGTGGCAGATTATTTAGCTGTCTTGAAGTCCGTCTGGCACGTCGATTAGTAGAACGACTAGAGGCGGTATCAGACATCTAAACAAACCGATGGCAAACCGAAGTAACCAATCATTGAGCTGACTATGTCAGCTCAATGATTGCCATGCGAGCGTTGTCACCACGACGGCTAACCGTACGCACGATGCGCGTATAGCCACCCTTTCGATCGGCATATCGCTCAGGGGCCTGGTCAAACAGGGCGTGAACCAGCTGCTTGTCGAAAATATAGCCCATGGCTTTACGACGAGCAGAGAGGGAACCATCCTTGGCCAGGCTAACCATTTTCTCTGCATGAGAGCGAACAGCTTTGGCGCGGACTTCGGTGGTTTTGATTCGGCCATTGCGAATCAGCTCAGTGGTGAGCGATCGCAACAGGGCTTTGCGCTGGTCAGCGGCCTTACCCAGCTTGGCTACACGACGACCGTGTCGCATTGTTTTATCTCCTTAATTGACTGATTGTTATACGGACTTAGCCGGTTTTTCCAACGGCAGCATAATGCCCAGATGAATCTGGAGTGCTTCGACCACTTCCTCGGCAGACTTTTGACCGAAATTCTTTATTTCGAGCAGGTCTTCCTGGCTGTAGTCCAGCAGGTCGGATACCGCGTTGATCTGCGCGCGCTTCAAGCAGTTGTAAGCACGAACCGATAGCTGTAGCTCCTCGATAGGAATCTGATACGTTGGATCTTCTTCCTTCGTATCTTCGTCCCGCTTGGGCTCCAGGGTGACATCCTTCAGCGGGTTGAACATATCCACCAGCAGTGCGGCTGCTTCACTCATCGCCTGCTGAGCAGTCAAAGAGCCATTCGTCCAAATCTCCATATTCAGACGGTCCTTTGGCAAACCTTCAGGGTCGATAAAGTTCTCGACACTGTAGTTAACCTTGCGTACCGGCATGAATACCGCGTCGATTTGCATAAACTCGACGCCGCCAGTTTCTTCACGGCTACGGTCAATGGCCCGGTAGCCCTTGCCCCGCTCAATCCGAAACTCCATTTCCAGCTTGTGACCCGCCGAAACAGAAGCAATGTATCGGTCGGTGCTGATCAAATCCACATCCGAGGGTAAGTCGAAGCTAGCAGCGGTAACTTTGGCGGGCCCTTGAACAACCATGCGGCCAATCTGAGGCTGCGCTGAATAGCTTTTCAGCACGGTCTCTTTCATGTTCAGCAGAATGTCCAGCACGTCTTCGCGGACGCCAGGAATGGTTGAAAATTCGTGGCTTGCACCGGCAATTCGCACCGACGTTACGGCAGTGCCTTCCAGGTTAGACAGCAAAACGCGACGTAGGGCATTACCCACAGTGGTGCCTTGTGATCGCCCCAAAGGCTCTATCACAAACCGGCTGTACTGGCTCTGATCGTCCTCGACAATGGACTCTACACAATTAACTTGAAATGGTGGCATTCACGACCTCTCCAGGTACTCAATCTCTAACAGACTCTAAACTCAGACTTTAGACTTCGGACGTAACGCTACAAAGCGTTAAACAAAAAATTAAACGCGACGACGCTTGGGAGGACGACAGCCATTGTGAGGAATAGGCGTTACGTCACGAATTAGCGTAATTTCCAAACCAGCACCTTGCAGAGCGCGAATCGCTGTTTCACGACCTGACCCAGGGCCACTGACCTGAACTTCACACTGGCGCATGCCCTGGTCAATCGCCCGGCGCGCGGCACTATCCGCAGCTGTCTGTGCTGCGAAAGGAGTGCCTTTCTTAGCACCTTTAAAGCCACTGGCACCTGCCGAAGACCAAGAAACCGCGTTGCCGCTCGCATCAGTAATGGTGACGATGGTGTTATTGAACGTGGATTGAATGTGTGCCACGCCGTTGGGGATATTTTTCTTCTGCTTGCGGGGGCCGGTCTTGCGGATGGGTTTTGCCATGTCTCTTATGTCGTCCTTAGTCGTCCAGGGTATTTGAAAGTCGAGGTGTTCAGAGCGTCTATACAATCGTGCCTAAAAGCATGTCCTACACACGAAAATAATGATTTATCGTGTTTTCACACGAAAACGCGAACTGACCGTACAGGCAAATAATGCTGAGTACGTAGCGTCAGTGCGCGCAGGTGTAAGCCTTCTAGCAAGATGGCTTACAAAAACTTACTTGCGAGGTGGCTTTTTCTTGCCAGCGATAGTGCGCTTACCAGCACGGCGAGTTCGGCTGTTGGTGCGGGTGCGCTGACCGCGTACGGGCAAGCCCATGCGGTGACGACGGCCACGGTAGCAGCCAATGTCCATCAATCGCTTGATGTTCATGTTTACCTGACGGCGCAGGTCACCTTCTATCAGGTAGTCGCCTTCAACGGTTTGTCGTAGTTTGACGACATCTGCATCCGCCAAATCTTTGACGCGAACGTTGGGGTCAACGCCCGTTTTCTCAAGAATTTCTTGAGAACGACTTAGGCCCACACCGTAGATGTAGGTCAAGCCAATTTCAATACGTTTGTCTCTTGGCAGGTCAACGCCCGCAATCCGTGCCACCGATAATTCTCCCTTATTTACGCAGCTCGCATCCTTACGTGATCTGGAGGCGGGCAAACAATATTACCAAAATCTAACCAAAATAATCAAAGCGGGACTTGAAAGAGGGATTGCAAACACATACAAACCGACTCAAGCGCCGCAAACCAGTGAACCGAGCTTCAAGGACAAGTAACAGAGCGTTACCTATTCTCAGCTATCGGCAATGCCGTTTGGCAACTCTATCCCTGACGCTGCTTGTGCTTGGGGTTAGAGCAAATTACCATTACCCGACCGCGACGGCGGATAACCCGGCATTTTTCACACATTCTTCGAACAGATGCGCGGACTTTCATGTCCTAATTTTTCCTATTTACTCACAGAATAGGTATCGTATCAGAAGACCTGGGGAATCAGCAAATTAAGATACGGAGTTTTCTACTCTGCAGAGGGGCTGAAGCCACGTAGGTGATCGCACCGCTAAGCCTAAAAATCGCAATTCCTCCTAGGCAGTACAGTCCCTGCGTTAATACGCGAGAAATTGCTCAAGTCCAACACAACCGCGCTTAAAAACTGCCCGTCGATTATGTCGTCAACAGAGAGCGCGTCACTGTCTGGAACCGTTCCTTCTGTTCCCTCTAAACGGCCTCTACCTCTGACAGTATCGCCGCTCAACGTTCCTTCTATACAGACACTTGCATCAGTTTCAGGATAGAAGAAATCACCGCTGACAGTGTCGCCAATCTTCTTAAAGAGGAAGACGGTGCCCTCACTCTCTAAGAGTTCTTGGGCGGTAACGACACGGAAAGGAAGGTCTGTGGAGGTTACTCGATAGTTACCGTCAGGTAGATTATCGAAGGTAGGCTGCGATGTAGGTGCAGGCGAATTAAATTCTGGGTCTCTGGTCGCATTTTCTTCGCGACAAGTGAGGGTTCTATCAACTAGCTCGTAGCCACGGCCTTGCAGTCCTTCAACGGTCGCATCTATCAGTTCAGCGTAATACTCAGGATTCTCCAGCATCTGCTGGCGCGCTGACTCAAGCGTTGTATCAAAGAAGGTCAAACTTTTTTGAACAGATAGCTGTGGGTTGTTAAAAACAAGGCTGCGGCCATCGTCGCTTCTTCTTTGTTGGGACGGTTGGAAGCTGTAGTTAAAAGCCGTTACGCCATCCACATTTGTCACCATAATGGTGGCCTGGCCAGTTCCAGCATCTCCCGAATTTAGCGGATCCTCGAAACCGAGGGAGGAATCGTACTCGCAGACGGTGAGTGTTTCCGCTTTAGCAGACGGAGTTAGGATGCCAAGTCCTAATAAGGCTAACCCAGCAGGCATAGCCGCAGCCGTAAAGATACGACGTAATTGATTGTTCATATTGACGATGTTGTTTCTTGGAGACTAAAGAGCTAGATATAACGAAATTGTCTAATACAGGCGTAAAAAATGGCACCAGCCAAATCTAAGTCGCATCTTAGACCAGGCTGGTGCCATTCTCTAAATCTAATTGGCGTCAGTTCCCTGACTTATGCGCCTCGACGCAACGCACCTTCGACTTGCTTAAACTCTTGCTCTAAACGATCTTGCAGCTTCTTAGGAACCGGGCGGTTCGGATAGGAGCTGTAGTGACCAGCCAGAGCATTCAGCGCAGTACGCATGGTAGAAAAGGAGCTGAGGTTGGATACCGATGTATCACGGCGATATCTGGACGCGAAACCGTTGATTTTTTCTTTGACTTCTTCTTGTAGCTGTGCTTTGTTGGGTGCGTCTTTTGGCAGGGCGATTGACTCACGCAAGCTGTCGATAATGGCAATTGTATCTTCGGAGTAGTTGCCAGTAAGGCCATCGCTTGGGCCAACAGCGCTGCAACCAGTGAGGCCAATAACAGCAACTAGCATCAGCGCGAATACACGGGACAGTAGATTTTTCATAAAGTGTTTTGAGATGAGCTATCCCAGTCAGGCAAGGTGGTCAGGCAAGTTGTAACGTAGCCACAGTTCTGTAGTCACACACTGCTCGAAAGCCATACTTGGTGTTAGCCAAACTTAATAAGTATGTCCTTGGTGCCTGCTGAAAAGATAAACATATGTTACAGCTTATCCGATGGTGGGCAACAGGGACATACCCCAAGGCAGAGATTGGGGATCACAGGATGGGTGCAGACAAGATTGGCGATCGCACGTCCTAAGCAGGATAAATCCTGAGCCTGCGGTTGGGCTCGTCCCCAAAACTCAAGGATTTGAGGCGATAGTGCTCGGCTAGCTCGTGCTGCATTTTGCGGATTTTGGGCGATCGCGGCAACAATTCCACAGGCTGACTCTTCGGAATCACAATCTGCTCTACAGCTAGCCGAGCCTCTTCCAACGCCTCTAGCTCATCGTCTGCCCCGTTACGAGTAAACAGATCAAGGTCCACACCTTCTGCCATTGCACCGTCGTCATCCAGATCGAGCAGACGACGCAATGATCGGGTGATTTGCGGAATGCTATTGGACTTCACCGTGTATACCGGCAGCTGCCTGGCCTTTGCGACCTGCTTTAGCTTGGAATGATTGCGAATGTGCGATCGCAATGCCAACACCGCATCCGCCGAAGCCAGCTCCTTCGTAAACTTCACCGGCAACTCCAAAGTGCGAACCACGTGGTCTAGCTGCTGACGGCTAATGCCGTAGGCGTAGATGCGCGTCAGGTCGTCTTCCTCAGGGATGTAGTCGTCCCCTACCACCGCTGCCATCCGGTCCGAAGGTACTGGCAGCTGTCGCATAGAGTCATCTAACAAGGTCTGAAACCGCAGTTGGTCGTTAGCCACAGTGTTGGGAGCAGCAGTTCTATCTGGCACACTGCTAAGGCCTGCGCGCTTGCCAAAAGAGTCAGAGCCCAAGGGTACAACGGGCGGTTTCATTTTGCCGGACGTCCGCCAGCCGCCTGGGCTTGGCTGCGCCTTGAGGCTACCAGCACGCAGCTTGCCGCGCTTGTCGGAGCGGAGAGCTGGTGTGGCCAGGCTGGAATCAACTGGAAGTTCGTCAGTAATGACGACCTGATTGTCTGGGCCAAGCGATCGCACCTGCTGCCCAGGCACTCGTCCACGCAAGATAAAGTCCACCGTGTTCGACACATCTTCATGCACCACCCAACGCTGACGCTCCAACATTTCCACCGCAATATCAAAAGTCGCTGCTGACTTACGCTCTAACACACTCTTTTGACTACCACGACGGCGAGCTTCATCGTCACCTAGCGTCACTGACTGAATGCCGCCAACAAGATCGGAAAGCGTAGGATTTTTGATCAGGTTCTCTAACCGATTGCCGTGAGCTGTCCCGACTAGCTGAACGCCACGCTCGGCAATCGTCCGTGCTGCCAATGCCTCCAGCTCGGTGCCAATTTCGTCAATGACAATAACCTCTGGCATGTGGTTTTCCACCGCCTCAATCATCACCTGGTGCTGCAGTTCAGGGCGAGCAACCTGCATTCGCCGCGCTCGACCGATAGCCGGATGGGGGATATCGCCGTCACCAGCAATCTCATTAGACGTGTCAATAATCACAACCCGTTTCATCAGGTCGTCGGCCAGCACCCGTGCAATTTCTCTGAGCGCGGTTGTTTTACCCACGCCAGGCCGACCCAGCATCAAAATAGACTGACCTGTCTCTACAAGGTCACTAATAAGGCCAATGGTGCCAAAGATTGCTCGGCCCACACGGCAAGTGAGACCAATTACATCGCCCTTACGGTTCCGCATGGCACTAATTCGGTGCAGCGTTTTCTCTAGGCCAGCGCGATTATCACCGCCAAAGTGACCAACGCGGTCTATACAGTGCTGCAAGTCCGCTTTGGAAACGGGAATTTCGGAAAGGTACTCTACCGAGTCGGAGAATCGGGCTTCGGGCTGACGGCCCAGGTCCAAAATTACTTCTATTAGCTGGTCCTTGCCGGGGTGCCGTTCTAGCTTTTTCTGAATGTATTCCGGCAGAATTGCCAGCAGTTGAGGTAAATCATCGGTAACTTCTTGGGACCTTGCTTGTTTGCTAGAGGCTTTGTTGGAATATTTGGCCTTGTCTTGTGGCTTATTGTTTGGGGCGGTAGCAGCGTCTTTGGCTACCGAAAGATTACGTTCAAACAGATCGTCGTTAAGGCTCGCCATATAAAGGGGATTGAAACGAGAGACATGCAGCAGGGCGTAAAAACCTGGCTCGATACTATTGCATCAGCAAGTGAGCCAATGCGATGTATCTTCTAAGACTTAGCGACTCGACTGAGTGACTTTTGGCGGTGGTGCTGAGGGGTATTTCAGCGGCATTACCAAAGATTCTGCGAGTGCCACGGCCTTCTGCAAGGCTTGGGGTACCTCTTCAAGATAATGGGTTTGCTCTATAACTGACATTAATAACCGCCGCGCGTAGCTGCCATAGGCGATCCCAGAGACTGTGCGATCGCTTACCACGTCTTCGATTGAGCCTTTCAAAAGTCCTAGTTCGCGAAGTTTAAGAACCGTGTACTGGTTTGTACCACCCGCCAGCTGAATATATCCTGGCAAATCGGCGTCAAGGACCTTCTGAGCCAGTCGAACAGTGGCATGAGTCGTGCCCTTGCCAATGTCACCACTCATGGGGCGACCGTCTGTTTGCCAAATCAGCGCTGGACCATTTTTTCGCGGTAGACCCATAACTCGCTGCAAAGTTTTCAAGTAGTCGATTAGGCTTTCGCCATCTGGGCAACTCACTGAGATAAGTCGCAGATGACCTATCCAGGGCGAAATAGTGCACCATAAACGCTCGAAGGCGGACTGTTGACCGACCTGGGTGTGAATTTCGAGCGCGTCGGCTTGGTTGAGGACAGAATGCGCGATCGCATCCAAAGAAGTGGGGTGCGATCGCGCCTCAATCAACCCCAGTGGGCAAATCGGGATACAACGTCCGCAGCCATAGCAGCGATCGCGAATCACCCCTGTCCTATCAATCGCCGCCGCCGGGCAAATGCCTTCACAGGGACGAGGACAGTCGATCGGACACACCGCCGGGTCAAAGTAAGCTTTCCTAAAGTGAGGATCTTCCCCTGCGCTCATACTAACCATTAGCAAAGGCCGCCTGTAGCGCTGCGCCCTTTCCCAATCAGTCAAGCTCGCACACTTCTCAGCAGCAGCCAGCCCCTCTTTCGCGGCAGCTATAACGGCCAGGTCAGCAGCCACATCGATACAGTCCACACTCGCCAAACTGTAGGCCAGCGCCAGATTTCTTACCGCTGGCAACGCCTGATAGCTGGCACCACAAATTAGCTTGAACCAGTGACCTGAACGCAAGGAATCAAGTGGGTCACTCGTCAAAGGTTCATTTGAATAGGAAGACCTGCCGCTATTGATCAATTCGGAGCTACGCCGCAACCGCTTCTTGTAACGGGAACCAGGTAAACTTGCGCTCGCCACCTACTTCTAATACGACCTTGATGCGAGGGTCGATGGAAGGAAGGGAGATGAGAAATTTGATTTCCTGGCTAGAAAGGATGTGACCTTCAATTAGCCAGAGGAGAAGACCCTTTGAGTTAACGGGGAGTTCTTGTAGGCGGTAATTGACAATTGGGGGGACGAAATAGCGATCGCCCACCGCCGAAGCATCCATATTCTTTTTGCCTAAATGCGGCGGACGCACACCATGCACGTCTAACAAATACGCTGACAAATCGCCCAATCCCCTGACAGACATATACGCACAGTCGTAACCTGCCGTCCGCACACGCCGACGATACCGGCCTTCGTGTCCACCTTCCAAAGGAATGCGTACGCCCAGCGCACCAGCCTGTTCTAGATCACGAGTGAACTTGTTAAATGCGATCAGCGCCATGGGAAGTTAAGCGAATTGAAGAGACAAGGTAATACTACTGCAAAACCACAGGCGCGGTGAAGCGCACAGAGAAGTATGTGCTTAGCGCAGGCTGATGGTTAGTAGCCTGCCGTGCTGACCCACCCACGCCGGTCACGTACACAGACAAATCTAGGCCCGTACACAGACAAAACTCCACACACAAAAAGAAGTTGCAGAGGACGGAAATTACGGTATGATGCAATCTCGCGCATACACAGCCAATTAGTAACGTTGTGTCTACCAACCAAAAGGTTTCTTCAAAAGAAAAATTGGGTGTAGACACAGCCGAAAAAGCGTGTATGATAATAGACCTGTCGCCGTCAAGCAGATACTAGAGGATTGCAAGTCTTCCTTTTCATTGCTCTTAACAGCAGAAAGGAAAGGCATCTCAGTTAAGTCACGAGCGCATTCTCCAAGTCTGAGGCGAAAAAGATAAGGCAAGTTTTGCAGCTCCTAAGTTGACCTTTGTGTCACTTAGTCGAAGCTCTTGACAAAGAAGCCTTATCGGTTGTTTTCCAGTGTGGCCAAGCAAGCACCAAGCGCTTTGCCGACTCCCTGTTGAGATCTGGGGCTGATTACTAGCTCCCAGGTTTTAGTGTGTCGGGCGTTTTGTAAGGCCTTTTACAAAAGCTGGTGTGTCCTACTGGGGTTTCCCAGAGCCGGTGCGAGTAGATGATCCTTTGTATTCATTCGACTAATTCAATGAATGCACGATCATTGGTTTCCACTAGGCGCGTTATGAAGCGGAGTCGAGATTAAGTGTCTGTCGGTATTCTTGGTACCAAACTTGGTATGACCCAGGTGTTCGATGAAACTGGAAATGCAATCCCAGTTACTGTCGTTCAGGCTGGCCCCTGCGTCATTACGCAGATTAAAACGCAGCAGACAGACGGCTACTCGTCTGTACAGATTGGCTACGGTGACGTAAAAGAGAAAGCGCTTAACCGCCCTAAGCTCGGTCACCTGAAAAAGTCTGGCGCGTCCCCTGTTCGTCATCTGTGCGAGTACCGCATTAATGACACCAGTGAATTTGAACTGGGTCAGGCGATCGCTGCCGACCGGTTCGAAGCAGGTCAGCTGATTGACGTCCGAGGCACCAGCATTGGTAAAGGCTTTGCTGGTAACCAAAAGCGGAATAACTTCCGTCGAGGCCCCATGAGTCACGGTTCAAAAAACCACCGTGCCCCTGGTTCAACCGGTGCAGGTACTACTCCTGGCCGCGTTTATCCCGGTAAAAAGATGGCGGGTCGTATGGGCGGAGAAAAAGTCGCCGTTCGTAAGCTGACCGTTGTTCGCGTTGACAGCGAGCGTAACCTGCTCCTAATCAAAGGCGCAGTTCCTGGCAAGGCAGGCAACCTGCTGAACATTACCCCTGCCACTATCGTTGGCCAGCAATAGGCCAACAGACCGCTCAATTGAATTTGGCTCTATCAAACGAGCACCAAATTCCAAAGGCAAAGTTCCAAAAGGATTAAAGAGTTAATCCCCAAAACCGAATAAGGCCTGGAGAGAAACGTCAAAGAGAGAAACCATGGTTGATTGTGTAGTTAAAGATTGGCAAGGAAAGGACGCTGGCACAGCGACCCTGGACCTGAAAGTTGCCAAAGAAGAAAACGCAGCGCACATCGTGCACCGCGCCCTCGTCCGCCAAATCAATAACGGTCGTCAGGGAAACGCTTCTAGTAAAACCCGCGCCGAAGTTCGTGGTGGTGGCCGCAAGCCCTGGAGACAAAAGGGAACAGGTCGCGCCCGTGCGGGTTCTATCCGCTCTCCACTGTGGAGAGGGGGTGGCGTAATCTTTGGCCCCAAGCCTCGCGACTACAGCACCAAAATGAACCGCAAAGAGCGCCGTTTGGCCCTTCGCACCGCGTTTCAAGGCTGTGCCGATAGCATCGTTGTTGTCAAAGACTTCGCCAGCGAACTCAGCCAGCCCAAGACAAAAGAAATGTTGAGCGCCATCGATCGATGGGGCATCAACAAAGACGAAAAGATTTTGATGGTGTTTAGTGAGCGCAACGACAACGTGTATCGTTCACTGCGGAACGTCCCGAATGTACGGATGATCGACGCCACTAATCTCAATGTCTACGACATTCTGCACGCCGAGCACATCGTCGTTACGGCCTCTGCCCTCGATAAGATTCAGGAGGTATACGGTGAGTAAACGAATTGATGAGCGCGATATTCCAGATATTATTCGCAAGCCTTTGATTACAGAGAAAGCGACCATCGCCCTAGAGAACAACCAGTACACATTTGAAGTTGCGCCCAAAGCAACCAAGCCTCAAATCAAAGCAGCCATCGAAAAGCTGTTTGATGTCACAGTTGTCAACATCAGCACCCAAAACCCACCGCGTAAAAAGCGCCGGGTGGGTCAGTTCATCGGTCACCGCGCAGCCTACAAGCGAGCAGTCGTCCGACTAGCCCCCGACGATACCATCACTCTCTTCCCGGATGTATAAGTAAGCGACAAGGCACTTCATGTGTTTCCTCACGCTTTACTCTTTTCATCACTTCCCTTGTAAACGCGACAGATTATAGCCATGGGCATTCGCTCCTACAGACCATTAACGCCAGGTTCGCGCGAGCGTACCGTATCCGACTTCGCGTCTATCACCACTGATAAGCCCGAAAAGTCTTTGACCTATTCGGTTCACCGTCCTAAGGGACGCAACAACCGTGGTGTCATCACTTGTCGCCATCGGGGGGGCGGTCACAAGCGTCGTTATCGTGAAATCGACTTCCGACGCAACAAGCACGGTATTCCGGCCAAAGTAGCTACCGTTGAATACGATCCCAACCGCAATGCTCGCATTGCATTGGTGAACTACGCAGACGGCGAAAAGCGCTATATCCTCCATCCACTGGGATTGGAAGTAGGCACGACTATCATTTCTGGTGAAGATGCACCGTTTGAAGTTGGTAACGCACTTCCTCTGCACCGCATTCCTTTGGGTACCACTGTTCACAACGTTGAACTCGTTGCTGGAAAGGGCGGTCAGATGGTTCGCGCCGCTGGTGCAGGTGCACAGCTAGTTGCCAAAGAAGGTGGCTATGTCACCCTGAAGCTGCCTTCTAGTGAGGTTCGCATGGTTCGCCGTGAGTGCTACGCCACGATTGGCCAGGTTGGTAACATCGAGCATCGCAACCTGACATTGGGTAAAGCAGGCCGCAAGCGCTGGGCCGGGCGTCGCCCTGAGGTTCGCGGTAGTGTAATGAACCCGGTTGATCACCCACACGGTGGTGGTGAAGGTCGTGCGCCGATTGGTCGTAGCGGTCCGGTTACACCCTGGGGTAAGCCAGCGCTGGGCTACAAAACTCGCAAGAAGAAAAAAGGCAGTGACTCACTGATTGTGCGTCGCCGTCGGCGGTCTTCTAAGCGGGGTCGCGGCGGTCGTAACGCATAGCGTTTTATCGAAAGTCTTTTCATCAGACTATTTTGTTTAAGCATTCAAAACTGATTTCAGGTACAAAGCATGTCTCGTTCCCTTAAGAAGGGGCCTTTTGTGGCAGACCACCTTCTTACCAAAATTGAAAAGCTCAACGCTAAAAACGAGAAACAGGTCATCAAGACCTGGTCTCGGGCGTCCACCATTATTCCTCAGTTCATTGGCCACACGGTAGCTGTTCATAATGGTCGCCAGCATGTGCCCGTTTTTATTAACGAGCAAATGGTGGGTCACAAGCTCGGTGAGTTTGCCCCTACCCGCACTTTCCGTGGCCACGCGAAAAGCGACAAAAAGGCACGGCGCTAGAGGAGTCCCTAATAAATGATTGATATCGATTCAGATCTACAAGTAAAAGCAACGGCCAAGTTCGTTCGTATGTCTCCTCGCAAAGTGCGCCGGGTGCTCGACCAAATTCGCGGTCGTTCTTACCGTGAAGCGCTAATTATGCTGGAGTTTATGCCTTACAAGTCTTGTGAGCCTATTCTCAAGGTTTTGCGTTCTGCGGTTGCAAATGCCGAGCACAACAACGGTCTTGATCCTGTGAGCCTTTACATTAGTGAAGCGTACGCAGATCAAGGTCCGGTGCTAAAGCGCTTCCGACCTCGCGCCCAGGGCCGAGCTTTCCAGATTCGTAAGCCGACCTGTCATATCGCGATCGCTGTCGCCCCAGGCACCGAAGCATAGACACCTATAGCCTGAGCCCCGACGCTTAGACTTTTTCCCTTTCAACCGTTCAAACCCTTTACCCGTTTCTTACCAAGGAGTACATCAGTGGGACAGAAGATTCACCCCATCGGTCTTCGTCTTGGCATCACTCAGGAGCACCGCTCCCGCTGGTATGCCGACAAGAACCGTTATCCCGAACTTCTCAAAGAGGATCACGAGATCCGCAAGTACGTTGAGAAAAACCTCGCTAACGCAGGCATCTCCGATGTGCACATTGAGCGCAAAGCCGATCAAATTGATCTAGAAGTTCGTACCGCACGGCCCGGTGTCGTGGTAGGTCGCGGGGGTGCAGGGATTGAAGCACTGCGCGTTGGCTTACAGAAAAAAATCAAGGACGACAGCCGTCAAATTCGTATCAACGTGGTCGAAGTCGCCCGGGTTGATGCCGATGCTGGCCTCATCTGTGAATACATCTGCCAGCAGCTAGAGCGCCGTGTTTCTTTCCGCCGGGTGGTTCGTCAGGCCATTCAAAGGGCCCAGCGGGCTGGCGTAGAAGGGATCAAAATTCAGGTTAGTGGCCGACTCAACGGCGCTGAGATTGCCCGAACCGAGTGGACTCGTGAAGGCCGCGTTCCGCTACATACGCTTCGCGCAAACATCGACTACGCTTACCGCACGGCGCAAACCACATACGGCATCTTAGGAATCAAGACCTGGGTGTTCAAAGGTGAGGTCATTCCGGGTGAAGAGAACAAGCCTGAGGAATCCAAGGCTCAGCCTCGTCGCCGTACACCTCGTCGCCGTCAGCAGTTCGACGATAGATCTAACAACGAGTCGTAACGCTGAGGCGAACGGTTCTACTCTCTCTTCAATTTTCCAGTGTGACCCATCATGTTAAGCCCAAGAAGAACAAAATTTAGGAAGCAGCATCGCGGTCGGATGCGGGGCATGGCCCACCGTGGCAATGAGATCAATTTTGGTCAATTCGCCCTACAGGCCACCGAGTGCTGCTGGATGACCTCCAGGCAAATTGAGGCCGCCCGTCGTGCGATGACGCGCTACATCAAACGTGGCGGTAAAATTTGGATTCGCGTCTTTCCAGATAAGTCTGTCACTATGCGCGCCGCAGAAACCCGCATGGGTTCTGGTAAAGGTAACCCCGAGTTTTGGGTTGCGGTGATCAAGCCTGGCCGTGTTGTGTTTGAAATTGCCGGTGTGTCTGAAGAAATCGCCCGCGAAGCAATGCGCCTGGCCTCTTTCAAACTCCCCTTTAAGACCAAGTTCATCGCGAAAGAAAGTGAGGAGGGCTAAGCAACTATGGCATTTGTGAAAATAGCGGAACTGAGAGCACTCAGTGATGAGGAATTGACAACGGCGATCGCCAACACCAAGCGCGAACTGTTCGACCTCCGCTTCCAAAAGGCGACCCGTCAGCTAGAAACGGGCTTTCATCAGTTCAAGCACACCAAGCGAAAGCTGGCTCAGCTGATGACGCTGGAGAGCGAGAGAGCCCTAGCCCAAAAAACCGAAGCAGCGCAAAAGGAACAGGCGTAAATCATGGCAGCAAAAGAGAGAGTTGGCCTCGTTGTCAGCGACAAAATGGATAAGACAGTGGTGGTCGCGGTGGAAAGCCGGGTTCAGCACCCCAAGTACGGCAAAATTATGGTGCGAACCAAGCGCTATAAGGCCCACGATGAGGAAAACAACTGTAAAGAAGGCGATCGCGTCCGCATTAGCGAGACCCGTCCCATCAGCCGCCATAAGCGGTGGGTTGTCGCTGACATCCTCAGCTCATCAAACCTATAACGACACCCTCATCCCCGAAATGAGGATTTAAGCAGAGGATTAACCCGTGATTCAACAAGAAACCTATTTGAACGTAGCCGATAACAGCGGCGCTCGTAAGCTTATGTGTATTCGCGTCCTAGGTGGGCGCAAGCAATATGCTGGTGTGGGCGACGTAATTGTTGCGGTTGTAAAAGACGCACTACCCAACATGGGCGTCAAAAAGTCTGACGTCGTCAAGGCCGTGGTGGTCCGCACCCGTAAAGGCATTCGTCGCACCAGTGGCATGAGCATTCGCTTTGACGATAACGCCGCTGTACTTATCAACCAAGACGGCAATCCCAGAGGCACTCGCGTGTTTGGCCCTGTTGCCCGCGAGTTGCGCGATAAGAGTTTTACCAAGATTGTTTCGCTAGCGCCGGAGGTACTGTAAGTGGTCATCAAAAATAAAAACGCCGGAAAGCGTTTCAAAATGCATGTCCGCACAGGCGATACCGTTCAGGTGATCACTGGCAAAGACAAAGGCACGGTAGGCGAAGTAGTCGCCACCAATGCAAAGACTTCTCAGGTCATCGTGCAGGGCGTGAACATGCGTACCAAGCACGTGAAGCCCCAAGCAGAAGGTGAATCGGGTCAGATTCTGACTAAAGAGTTTCCGATTCACAGCTCCAACGTCATGCTGTACTCCACCAAACAAAAGGTGGCCAGTCGCGTGGCCTACACCATCAATGACGATGGTCGTAAGGTCCGTATGCTGAAAAAAACCGGCGAGGTTCTAGAAAACTAGCTACGGGCTTTCTCATAGCAGATCTCCCATGGCAAAGTTTTAGAGCCAATTCATCGTCACTTCGATAATTAATAAGCAGCATGATGCCCTGACCAAGACCAGGGACCCATTTTTTAGAGGATACAATGACCGACTCACTCAAAACCCTTTATTTGGAGAAGGCGGTACCCAAGCTGAAAGAACAGTTTGGCTACACTAACCCCCACCAAATTCCCAAGCTTGCCAAAGTCACGGTTAACCGTGGTTTGGGTGAAGCCTCTCAAAATGCCAAAGCGTTGGAATCGTCCATCAGCGAGCTGGCAATGATTACAGGTCAGCGGCCTGTGGTCACCAGAGCAAAGAAAGCGATCGCGGGCTTCAAAATCCGTGAAGGTATGCCAGTTGGCGTAAAAGTCACCCTGCGTGCAAACCGGATGTATGCGTTTACCAATCGCCTCATCAACCTGACTCTGCCCCGCATCAGAGACTTTCGCGGCGTTAGCCCACGCAGCTTTGATGGCCGAGGCAACTACACCCTGGGCCTGCGCGAGCAGCTGATCTTCCCAGAGGTCGATTACGACAGCGTTGACCAGATTCGCGGGATGGACATCACCATTGTCACCACCGCAAATTCCGATGAAGAAGGGCGTGCCCTTCTGAAGGAACTGGGCATGCCCTTCCGAGATAATTAGAGGCAGTTAGCAAAAAAGAGGATTATGGCGTCCAACGACACGATTTCAGATATGCTGACGCGCATTCGGAATGCGACCCTTGCGCGGCACCAAACCGTCGATATTCCATCGACAAAAATGACTCGCAGTATTGCCAAAGTGCTTCAAGAAGAAGGCTTCATCGAAGATTCTTCTGACGGTGGCGAAGGCATTGAGCGTAAAGTCACAATCACCCTTAAGTACAAAGGGAAAACCCGTCAGCCCATCATTCGCAAGCTTTCTCGGGTTAGCAAGCCCGGCCTGCGAGTATATTCCAACCGCAAAGAGCTACCTAGAGTACTTGGCGGCATTGGTATCGCGATTATTTCCACCTCCAGCGGCGTCATGACAGATCGCGACGCCCGCCGACAAGGCATTGGTGGTGAAGTCCTTTGCTACATCTATTAAGTCTTTATCCGTCTAAGCAGCTCAGTAAACAGGAAAAGTGAAATGTCTAGAATTGGCAAACAGCCTGTGCCAATCCCCAAAGCCGTTACCGTCACCATCGACGGTCAAACGCTTACCGCCAAAGGTTCTAAAGGTCAGCTCACGCGGGAATTCCCCCCAGAGATTGCCTTTAAGCAAGAAGGCGAAGAGATTGTGGTTACCCGTGTTAACGAATCGCGCAATGCCAGACAGCGTCACGGCCTCGTGCGTACGCTGATCGCCAATATGATCGAAGGCGTCTCGAACGGCTACGAGAAAAAGCTAGAAATCCAGGGCGTTGGCTACAGAGCCTCTACCCAGGGAAGCAAGCTGGTGATGGCCCTTGGCTACAGTCACCCGGTTGAGTTCGATCCGCCTGAAGGGATTACCTTCGCAGTCGAAAAGAACACCAGCGTGACCGTAACCGGCATCGACAAAGAAGTCGTGGGTAACACAGCGGCCCGCATTCGGGCGGCCAGACCCCCAGAGCCCTACAAAGGCAAAGGCGTTCGCTACTTGGGCGAACAGGTGAGACGGAAAGCAGGCAAGGCAGGTAAGTAAAAACAGGTAGCAACCGATGAAAGCAACACGTAGAGAATCGACTCGCCGTCGCCATGCCCGCGTCCGTCGCCGGGTCAAGGGCAGTACCGAAAGACCCAGACTGGCTGTTTTTCGCTCCAATCAGCATATCTATGCTCAGGTCATTGACGACACCCAGCACAAAACGCTTGTATCAGCATCTACACTTGATAAAGATGCAGGCAGTAAAGCAAGTGCAACAGCAGAAGCTGCCGCCGTCGTTGGCAAACTGATTGCCGAGCGGGCGCTCAAGCAAAATATTTCACAGGTTGTCTTTGATCGGGGCGGTAAGCTCTATCATGGCAGAGTCGCAGCGCTGGCCGATGCGGCCCGTGAAGCAGGCCTGAAGTTCTAGCAAAGGTCTAGAGTAAGCACGCTCTAACCAGACATATCAAACCAAAAGGATAATCACCGGGAAGTAACCAACGGGTAAACAGATGGCAGACCAGCGTCGAAAAAAGAACAGAAACAAAGAAAAAGACTCTGAGTGGAAAGAGCGCGTCGTTCAAATCCGCCGAGTTACCAAAGTAGTCAAAGGTGGTAAAAAGCTGAGCTTTAGAGCCATTGTTGTGGTTGGCAACGAAAAAGGCCAGGTCGGCGTTGGCGTGGGTAAAGCAAGTGATGTTATCGGAGCCGTCAAAAAAGGCGTTGCCGACGGTAAAAAGCACTTAGTGGAAGTGCCTTTGAACAAGGCTTACTCTATCCCTCACCCCACAACTGGCAGAGCCGGTGGTGCGCGTGTGTTTATGCGCCCTGCAGCCCCAGGTACTGGTGTAATTGCTGGTGGTGCGGTTCGTATCGTCCTAGAACTTGCGGGTATCCGAAATATATTGGCCAAGCAACTGGGTTCTGACAACCCGCTCAACAACGCTCGCGCTGCCGCTGCCGCGATCGACTCATTGAGAACACTAGGAAGTGTTGCTGAAGAACGCGGAATTCCTATTGAAAAGCTATACGCATAGATCGTCGGCGCCTGCCATCAGGCGTGAACGTACGACCCTGTATCACACGGAGACAATTGCAACATGAGACTAGAAGATGCAAAGCCCAAAGCGGGCTCAAAAAAGCGCCGTAAGCGTAAAGGCAGAGGTATCGCTGCGGGCCAGGGCGCAAGCTGTGGCTTTGGTATGCGTGGCCAAAAGTCTCGCTCCGGTAGTGGTACTCGGCCCGGTTTCGAAGGTGGCCAAATGCCCCTTTATCGGCGCGTTCCTAAGTTGAAGCACTTCACGATTGTGAACCAGAATGTTTACACCGTGATTAATGTCAAAAACCTGGCTGACCTGCCCGCTGGCGACGTTAGCATGGAATCTTTGATGGAAGCTGGGGTAATTACCTCAAATGACGGTCCACTCAAAGTACTAGGTGATGGAGAAGTTTCTACTGCGCTCAACGTGAAGGCGGCGGCTTTCACAAAATCAGCAAAAGAAAAAATTGAGGCCGCAGGGGGTACTTGCGAAATCGTTTAGTCCGATTTTTTAAGCAGGTTATAGAAGCGGGGAGTAGGAAGCGCGAGAAGTAAATAGGTTCAACCTCTGATGCCTGAGGTTCTTGACTGATGTTCTGTAAGAACCTCAAGAATTGAAAGAAGAAATCAAGAGGAATGACCTATTTGCGGCTCGCCAGTCCCTACTCCCTTTATTATTAAAGAAAGAGATTAGCTTTAAACACTATGGTTGTAAGTCAAGGCAAATCGCCTAGCGCTCAAGAGACCTTTTTGCAAATGGCGCAAGCAGCAGGCCTGCGTAGCCGTTTGCTGGTCACTATTGGGCTTTTAATACTCGTTCGACTGGGTATTTACATTCCGGTTCCGGGTATTGATCGGGCGGCATTTTCAGAGTTCGTGCAAGGCGGCGGTGCCGGTGGTGTTCTGGGTTTCCTGGACATTATTGGCGGTGGCGGTCTGTCCCTGGTCGGCATTTTTGCGTTGGGCATTCTGCCTTTCATTAACGCATCGATTATCATGCAATTGCTGACAGCGGCCATTCCCGCGCTAGAAGACTTACAGAAGAACGAAGGTGAAGCCGGACGACGCAAAATATCCCAGGTCACTCGCTACGTGGCCTTTGGGTGGACTATTTTGCAAAGTACGATGCTTTCTTGCTTTTTGCTGAGACCCTACGCTTTCGATTTCGGCGTGCCCTTCGTTGTTGAAACAGTGATGGCGCTGACCGCAGGCTCTATGTTTGTGATGTGGGTTGGCGAACTGATTACCGAGCGTGGCCTAGGGAACGGCGCATCGCTACTGATTTTCCTCAACATTGTCTCTTCGTTGCCTCGGGTATTAGGCGATACAGTCAACCTGGCTCAAACGTCTGTTGATCGCAGCACGATTGGCGGTATTGTTATTCTCTTCCTAGTCTTTATTGCAACCATTATCGGTATTGTCTTTGTACAAGAAGGCACTCGGCGTATTCCCATCGTCTCAGCTCGCAGACAGGTTGGCCGTAAGCTCTATCTTGAGAAGAGTAATTATCTTCCGCTCAGGCTTAACCAGGGCGGCGTAATGCCGATTATTTTCGCCTCTTCGATGTTGATTATTCCGGCAACGCTCACGCAGTTCATTCCTAGTGAGGGCTTTAGAACCTTCATGAATACCAACTTCAGAGCGTCTTCACCGCTGTACATTCTTGTCTACCTGGTGATGATTGTGTTCTTTAGCTACTTCTATGCGTCGCTGGTGGTTAACCCCGAGGATATGTCCCGTAACCTGAAAAAAATGGGTGCGAGTATTCCAGGAATTCGTCCGGGGAGAGCAACGACTGATTACATTGCAAAGGTACTTAATCGGCTGACTTTCTTAGGTGCAATCTTTTTGGGACTGGTCGCGGTGGTGCCTAGTTTGGTAGAGAGTGCTACCAGAATTCAGACGTTTCAAGGGTTTGGTGCGACTTCGCTGTTGATTTTGGTGGGTGTAGCCATTGACACGGCTAAGCAAATCCAAACCTATGTGATCTCTCAGCGCTACGAAGGAATGGTGAAACAGTAATGACGCGAGTAATCTTCTTAGGTCCGCCGGGTGCGGGTAAGGGCACACAGGCTCAACTGCTGTGCGAAAGCGTCAAGGTTCCCCATATCTCGACAGGCGACATCTTGAGAGCTGCGGTTAAGGCAAAAACCGAGCTGGGTCAAAAGGCTGAAGGATTTATGAGCGCTGGTGAACTAGTGCCGGATGACCTTATCCTGGGCCTCATTCGTGAGCGACTAGGCCAAGAAGATACCGCTAACAGCTGGCTTCTAGATGGCTTTCCTAGAAACGTTGAACAGGCTGAGTTTTTGAATAAGCTGCTAGAGGAAATTGATCAGACCTGTGACGTTGTAATCAATTTGGAAGTCCCCGACGATGAGCTAGTGACTCGCCTATTGGCCCGTGGCCGGAATGATGATAGGGAAGATGTGATTCGCAACCGGCTAGAAGTGTACCGGGAGCAGACTGAGCCTTTGATTGCGCTGTATACGAAATCAGGGCAGCTGGTGTCGGTAAATGGCAATCAGGAAATGGCCAAGGTTAGTGAGGAGTTGACAGCCATTGTGAAAGGGAACAAAACTGCGAAGTAAGCCGACCAATAGCTGTAGAGACGGTGATTACCACTGTAAAGGTTTCAGTATTTTTGCTGAGATTTGCTAGGCTTATGATAGGTATATATCCACATACCACTTTCTGATTTTTAACAAATAAGGGACCTGTTAGTTTGTCTAAACAAGATTTGATTGAAATGGAGGGGACGATTACAGAATCGTTGCCTAACGCTATGTTTCGAGTGGACCTCGATAATGGCTTTAACGTGCTGGCCCACATTTCGGGAAAGATTCGCCGGAACTATATCAAGATTCTGCCGGGCGATCGCGTCAAAGTAGAACTCACCCCCTACGACCTCACAAAAGGCCGCATCACCTATCGTCTGAAAAAGCCTAGATAAATCATTTTATGATTTGAGCGAGCAGTGGCTCAGCGCCGAACCGGACAACGTCAGTACAAGGTAGATTCGTTTCTTCGGCGGCGGCGACAATTGCACTCCGAGCATCTTCTTCACTTAGCCCAAACGTATTGAGCGCAATTCCCACAACTGATGTTTTCCCAAACGTACCGCCTGCACTCACAGCGGCTTCGTACAGTGCAACAACTTTGGAAAGTGGTGGAATGTTGAAGTCTGGAAAGTGGTGGAGATGAGTCATCGACGCCTTGTGCACCAGAATCAGATGCGTCGGCTGTGTGCCTCTTAGTAATGGCAGCGTTGCCGTAGAGCCTGGGTTTAGCAAAGAGCCCTGACCTTCTACAAACAAAACATCGTGATCTGCGCCATGGCGGACGACGGCCTGTTCCACTGCGCCTGCTGCGTAATCTACGCGGACAGCGTCTAGGGCGATGCCGTCTTCACCAAGCATCAGACCTGTTTGACCAGTGGCAATTAGTTTGGAGCGCAGACCTTTTGCCTTTGCAGCACTGTTGAGCTCGATACTGGTAGACATTTTGCCAACGGCCATGTCGGTGCCGACGGTGAGAACGCGATCGCACTTCAACAACCTCGCCTTACCTCCGCCAATCTCCAGACCTTCCTGCTCTTTTCGTATATCCCACACCCATCGTCCCGGCTGTATCTGACGCTGAATTACTGGGTCCTGGTTCATTTGCGTATGCAACCCATTCATCACAGATAGGCCCGCAGCCACCGCCCGCTTTACCTCGTCGTACCAGGGTTCGGGTAGCTTTCCACCAGAAGGGGCTAAGCCAATGGCAAGAACGGTTGGATTGAAAGCGATCGCATCTTCTACAGACCGTACAATCGGCACATTTCGCTCAATCCCCGTCAGCGACAAGACCGACTCACCGACCGCCGTTTCATCCACCACCGCCACAATCTCATGACCACTGTAGCGAAGCAAAGAGACACCCGTTTTCCCTTTGCCACCCTTCAAGCCGTTGTGCATAAAAATAACAATGCGATCATCAGGCTTCAGCATGGCGGGAAAGTCCTAATCCAGGTCGGTTATTGGGTATCAAAGCACCATCCGCAAGCTGTGCGCCACTAAAGGGATCGTCTTTGAGATTGAAGTGACTATCGAGGTCTAGATGATTGGCCAAGGGCGAAAGATGAGCCAGCGCGGTATTGGAAATCGCACTGTCGGAATAGCAGCCAAACATCACCTGTAGCCCACAGGCTTCGGCGGTATGAATCATCCGCCTCGCTTCGCTAAGACCACCGGCTTTCATTAGCTTAATGTTAATGCCCTGTATGCAATGGGCCAGCCTGTGAATATCAGCACTGGTATAGCAGCTTTCGTCGATGAACACAGGTAACGGTGAGCGATCGCAAAGCTGAGAGAGCAGGCCATCATCGGCTACTGCAAGCGGCTGCTCTAAATACATAGCGCCCCGTTCGGCAAGCCAGTGAGCCATAGTAATAGCCTCTTCCAGGGTCCAGCCTCCATTGGCGTCGATACTGACCTTTGCACCTGTCGGCACTTTAGAAAGCAGGGCCTCAAACATTGCCTGGTCAGCCTTAATACCCTCAGGGCTACCGAGCTTCACTTTTACCGAAGCGACCTGCTGCTGAGCGAGCCATTTTTGTAAACGGACGACTGCTTGCTCTGGAGAGCTAATGCCAATAGTCACTGCCGTCGGACCAATGCGCTCAAGATCGAGTCCCCACAGCTGCCAAAGTGGAAGCTCAGTCTTCTTCCCAAGCCAGTCATAGAGAGCAACATCTATGGCTGCTTGCGCTGCTGAGCAAACGTTCGCTTGCATCAGTGCTGTTTCGATAGACTGTCTTTGGAGTGGGTGATGGGCAGTGAGGGTATGAGCGAGGGTGTGGAGGTCCTGCTCTATTTGTTCGGTGGTTTGGGTGCGATCGCCCGTCGAAAAAGGCGAAGCTTCCCCCCATCCCTCAATGCCGTCAGCCCTCACCTTCACCCACAAATTAGTAGATTCAGCCCTAGTGCCTCGGCTAATAGTCAGCGCCACGCGCTTATGGACGGTAAATCGTTCTATCTCAATCTGCATGTGAGTACATTAGCGATCTCCGTTAGCTTACCGCCTGAAGCTAGAATTTAGCCCTGACTCGGTTGAACTTCTATCACAACCACCGACCACCGCGAAAGCGCCATTGGGGAAACAGTAGTCTCATCAGCACCTGAGAGGCTAAAAACATGCCTAGCCAAACGGTTGAATAGTGAACCACAAACCAAAATAATGAGAAAAACCCGTCGTCTATAAATACGCCAAACAGACCGACAGTACTGATGAGTAATAGCAGAAAAAATGCTTCCCATACACCCGCCGCGACCTGATAAGCAGCGGGCCAATCTCGGTCCCACCGGAACTTTTGCATGAGCGTATACAAGCAGTCCCACAGCAAGCCCCAAAACAGAAGGCTGAATAAAATCGTAAACGCATCCACATTGACAAACCACCAAAATGGCAAAGTCAAAATAACACCGACTGTCAATGTCAGCAATATCCGCGTCTGCCAGCGTCCTAGTAATGTCGGTGTCATATCAGGGTGTAGTAATGAACAGAATTTCCAAAGAACAAAAGGGTTGACCACCTCATCAAGGCGTTTGATTCATCACCCAGCGTAACCACTGTGAGCCTGAACGCCCTACGCCCAAAGGTCTGAGGCCCTCGGCTCTGATATGCGTCAAATGCGTCACTGTCCGTAGTGCCGCATACTGCAATCCTAAAAAGCTATCTACCGCCGCGTAAGGGCCACCTAGCGTCGTAACCCCAGCAGCATACATCCGTCCATTGGGCCGCTGAGGGTACTGAACATCTGAAGACGCAAGGCTAGTAATCTCAAATTCGTTGGAGACTTTCAGGCTTTTTTTATTAATTAAGGGCAGCTGATAGCGTTCGATCAAATCCTTTAACAATGGATTCTCGGTGACAGCAGCAGATAGCCCTGTAGCATCCACGATAAAGTTTGCACTCTGAGTTGCTTGTTGTGGTGCGGAAGATTGCCCAGCATCGTAGGTTACTTGCAGCTGACCACCAACATTGGTGACCGACTGCACAGTGCCAAATACAACCCGATACCACCCTTCGGCTAACCCTCTAGAGACCAGCTCCTGCCAGTCTTTTCTATCAGCGGTGGTGGTGCCACCCCAGGATTTCATCAGCCGCTGTCGCTCGGTGGGGTCAGCTTTTTCTAGCCAATCTCGTAAATCTCCTCCCCAGCAGGCCTTTGGCCAGTTAAAGGGCTGAAACTCCCAATGATTTTTGACGGGTCGCTGGGACCAGCCGAAGCGGTTGCCTTCGTGGGGTTGTTTGGGCGATCGCATCAAGTGAATCACCTCCACAGGCTGCCGAGACGTGCGTCGCACCTCGTCCAATCGCTGCAAAATCCGGGAGGCCACAATCCCTCGCCCCTGCACAATCGCCCGCCCACCATGCCGCGACAGATGCTCATAAACATGATCGTGCTGCTCGTAGGCATTCACCACAGAGTGAGGATCGTTGTGCTTATCCCGATAGTCCTGAAGGTGCTTCAAAAAGCGAATGCCCGGATAGCCTGTCGCCAGATGAACATATTTCGCCACCAGATAGCCGTACTCTCCGCGTCCTTTTGAATAGGCAACCGCATACCGGCCATCGTCCGTTTTACGAATGCTGCGAATGCTGCCATAACGATAAATATCTGGCCAGCTAATCCGCCTGGCTTCGCGATCAATAGAGTCGAATACATTATTGGCGCGAGGGGTATAGGTTTCCACCAGCGTAGGTTCACCAAACACCTGCCACAGGTATCTCATTGCATGGTCAACCTTTCCTCGCTGAAAGTCACTCCAGGCTTCTCGTAGCGCGTAGCTGGGCCAGCCCCAAATATTGTCTGGGCAAGAATCAGAGTTTGACCGCAGGCGCTCGTGTAGCGGAATCTGAGAGTTTAAACACAGCTGCTTGTACTTGGCGTAGGGCTCGCTCTGGGTGCCTAGTGCAACTATCTGATGCGGCTTTACACCGCAAATTCTCAGGTAGTCGACCCAAATATAGCTGCCTAATCCAGCGCCCAGGGCAGCGTAGGGCACTTCATTGTGACCTCGCTGAAAATGTCCGCTTTGCTCTAATGCTTGAACCGAAACGACCTGGGCATCTCGAAACGAAGCGGGTGGGAAGCTGGATTGAGTAGGCGAGCCAGCAGATGCTCTCTGTGGTGCTGGCGACGGCGTGGGTGATATTCCACCTTCATCAGGCAGAATCGGATCAGATGTGTATCTGGTGGTACCTAAAGGGGGCGTACTGGCAGGGGCATCTGGGTATATTGTTGGACTCTCGAACCGGGTCGCCTGCTGGGTCGATTGACCTGGTGGTTGGCCAGAAGACTGGCCAGAGGACTGACCGGTAGGGAGCTGTAGAACTTGAATGGATACGGGGCCAAGCTGAATGCGATCGCCCCTACTCAGCACACACCGCTGCTGTCGTGCTCCATTTACAATGGTCCCATTCGCGGTGTTTTGATCCGTCAGTACCAGCTGATTGTTTTCCCACGAAATCAGGGCGTGGTAGCGGGAGACCTCGGAGTGCAGTAGAACCATGCGAGAGACGCGATCGCTTCCCAGGGTTTCAGGCATCTGTTCCAGGCGCCGTCCAAACGTAATTGGTAAAGCGAGTGACGGCTGTCGGGGTTCTTGAGTTGTAGGATCGATCCAGCTGAGCTGAACCATCTGAGGCGGATTGGGCATGGCTCAGAAACGTTAGAAAAAGTACCGACTAGATGCATCTGCTAAGAAATGTCCACAAACAGGACAGTTGGAGTTTCTAAGGCTCAAGGACTGCATGGTTTTGCACTTAGGACACAGCAGTTTGGGCGCGGCATTTTGGGATGGCGTTCCGCTAGAACCCGCCGAGGCATTGGCAGCACCGCCACCGGGCGGCGCGGTTGACCCCACGCTAGAAGACTGCTGCGGATTGGGTGGCACTAGCAGCTCGGGCGGAGAGCTGGGCGGTAGATGCGTATGACCATGGAACGAATTTTCGTCCATCGTCACACTGCTGACTTGCAGCAGTAGCTGACCAAACTGAATTACGCTTTGTTCGCAAAGCGCAACCTCTCCTTCGACCAAAATACCACCATCTATTCGCACCGGATTTTTGGGTGCTAAGTTCCGTAAATAAAACCGCTGCCAGTCAGGCTTGAAGGTCAGTTCGGCATGAACTCTAGACACCGTATTGTGCGCTAGCCAAAGCTCGCACTTCTGCTGATCGCGGCCAATGTTTACCTTTTTGTCGGTATCTGTTTTTAACAAAGACATTTGATAGGCCTGGTCGCGCCCATGTGAGTCTTTCCACACAAAGTTGATTTGTGGCATTTTTCCAGCCGTTTCTCTTTCAGCAGTGTTTAGATGGCTAGTTGTCAGGTAGCCAATGTATTCGCAACTTCGATGAGATTACCATCTGGGTCGCGAATATAGACAGAAAGGAGAGGCCCCAGCGTCCCTGTTCGCTGCACTGGACCTTCAATAACCGAAATTCCTAGGTGGTGGAAGTGATCTATCGCATCTGCCACAGGTGTCTGCGTCACAAAGCATAAATCGGCAGAGCCCGGTCGGGATGACTGGGCAGCGGGCTGAAGGGGATTTTGCGCTGAGTGCAAGTTTATTTTTTGTGGACTACTGCCAATGCGCAATGCTCGCCTGTTTTCACCAAAATGAACTGTCTCACAGCCCAAGGCTTGTGAGTAAAACTGGCAGGTCGCCTCGATATCAGCAACTGTGAGTACCAGGTGATCTAGCCGTTCTAATGTAATCATAAGGATGAGAGATCATTGCAGCTGGGTTTTGGACACGATTCGGGTCTTTTTGCGATCGCGCTCAGTCAAATCCTTACCAGCCTGTAGTTGCGTCGCATTCCGTTGCAATACCGTCGCCGCACTTTTGTCGCCCATCTGAATCGCGGTCTTCGCTGCCGATTGCAGCATAGTGACTGCGCCTTTGCGATCGCCCGCCTCCAGCTTCGTCTCGGCAATTTGCGTCTGCCGATACTTCGCTAGCGCCAAAATATTCTGCTGTACACCATCATTCACATCCGGCGTATAAGCTTCCTGCACCGCAATCTCAATCGGAATTGCCTCCGTCCGCTGAGCCACCGCACCAAGCCCGGGATCATCGTACGTCACATGCATATGACCAATCGTCGCTGACCCTACTGGACGCTCAGGAATATACAAGTTCAGCAAAATCACCCGAGGCTGCTCCTTCATCAAATCGCCAATGCGAATCATTGCCTGGTTGCCTTCCTGAATCGCCGCCAGCTCGACCGTTTCTGGCGAAACCTGGGCAACCGGCTTCAGATCGGCCAAACGGGTGCCGTCTGCTAGCTCAATATTCAAGTAAGCATTGGTCAGACCAACGGACTGCATGCGGGTGAATAACCGGCCAAAGATAGCAATCGCCTCTTCAGCATGCTCGATATAGCTAAGCGACCCAGCCCCTTCATCCGCGATTTGCTCCATCACATCCTGATTCCAGTGGTCACCAAATCCCATTGCATTGATGGTGAGGTTGTAGCCCGTTGCCACATGGGCCAGCTTTAGTGCTCGGGCATTGTCCCCATGCTCATTTTCGCCATCCGTTAGCAACAGCAATTGAGAAACGCGGTCGTCTTTACCCTGGGCAAGCTGCTCAATCCCCGCTTTTAACGCATCGTCGATGCAGGTTCCGCCCCCAGCTTGAAGGCTGTTGATCCGTCGCTTAATCCCGTCAATATCTGTCGCGATTTGGTTGGGAACCAAGGTTTCGGCCTTGTGGTCGAAGGCGATAATTGAGATGCGATCGCGCTCACTCAGTCGGTCAATAATTCGATTAGCAGCTTCTTTCACCGTCTTCAGCGGCTCTCCCATCATCGAACCACTGCGGTCCAGCACAAAGCAAAGGTTCAGCGGGGCAGACTCGCCTGCACCTTCCGCTGACACCGATACCGATAGCTGACGTTGACTATTGGGCTGATTGGTTGGGAGGTGGGCATCGCTAAAGGCCCATTGCAAACCGACTTTCATGTTGCGACCTAGTTTCTATGTACGTTTGAGCTGTAAAAATAATATTTAGATAGAGGAACTTCAGCCCCTCCGGCCTGCATTCCAGATAAACACACCCACATTCTAGATAAGTTTGGGTAGCATTCTCTAATCCTAGCCATACCCATCAAACATTCCTAATACTTCTCTTATGGTTGGCTCATAGGAAATAAAAGGTGAGGTTATCCGCCACGATCCGCCAGCCGAAGAGGACGCAGGCCGTTCGCGAGCGAGCTACTATGGAAAGCAGATAATTTCAGCGTAACGACCGCTGAAGTATGTAAAGTCATCGCAAGTACAAGTCCCTATGAGTTCTCCTATTAAGGCAGTCCAAGCTCCGTACGGTGGAGGCAGCGTAGCCTACCGAAAGCCACCACCGGATCTACCCTCGCTCATGCTCAAAGAGCGGATTGTCTATTTGGGTGGTCCGCTTGTTTCTGGCGACGCCAAAAAGCAAGTAGGCATGGATGTAACCAAGCTGATTATCGCGCAGCTACTTTACCTAGAATTTGACGATCCCGATAAGCCTATTTACTTTTACATCAACTCCACAGGGACCTCCTGGTATGGCGGTGAGTCAGTAGGATTCGAGACAGAAGCCTTCGCTATTTGCGACACACTCAAGTACATCAAGCCCCCTGTACATACCATCTGTCTGGGCCAGGCCATGGGCACCGCTGCCATGATTTTGTCGGCAGGGACAAAGGGCTCACGGGCGAGCCTTCCCCATGCCACCATTGTGCTGAATCAAGCGCGCTCAGGGGCCAGGGGCCAGGCAACCGATATTCAGATTCGCGCGGAAGAAGTGCTGGCTAACAAAGCAGCCATCCTGGATATTTTGTCGAGTAATACTGGGCAGTCCATCGAAAAGCTGGACAAAGACACTGACCGGATGTTCTACCTCAACCCGGAAGAAGCCAAAGAATACGGTCTGATTGATCGCATCTTGAGCAGCACTAAGGAGCTACCTGTTCCTGTACCCGCAGGCGCAGCGGCCTAGTCAGCAGTGTCCTGGCCAAAGGTCGAATGCGTCATCAGCTGCCTTCGACTGTTGTATGTTCCCAAGTTAAGCGTCCAAGTTAAGCGTGAGTGCGTATGTCTGAAAGAATGCTAGTGCCCTACCGTATGCCTATTGGTGGTGGCACAACATGGGTCAGCCTCGGTCAGCGAATGAGCCAGGAGCGAATCCTGTTTCTCAATCAGCCGCTGAGCTATGACGTTGCCAATGCCATTGTCGCAACGCTGCTGTATCTGGATTCGGAAGAGCAGAACAAGCCAATTTATCTGTATATCAACTCAGTGGGTGACCCAGTGATGGCGGGGATGGGCAATGCTTCGATTGGCATGATGTCGATTAGAGCGGGCCTGGCAGTATACGACACGATTGCCCACATCAAGTCTGAAGTGGTTACGGTGTGTATGGGGACGGCCTATGGCATGGCGGCTCTGCTGCTGTCGTCGGGAGCCAAAGGTAAGCGAGCAGCTTTGCCTCACACTAGCCTCGCGCTGACGCATCCGCCTACTTACACCACGGGGCAGGCCACTGATATTGAAATCGAAGCAGAAGAAGTGCTCGCAAAACGGCAGCTGATTCAGCAAATATTGGCAGATAACACGGGCCATCCGGTCGAAGAAATATCCAAGGATATGGAGCGGATGTTCTATCTATCGCCTGCCGAAGCCAAAGAATATGGCCTGATCGACCGGGTGATTGAGAGTCCTGCGCTTGCAGAAGTATCCGCGATCGCCAAATAGCTCTCCGAGAATAAACACACTCCTTACCCCACGCGTAACCTTACACAAGCTAAACCTATGCCTATCGGAATTCCCAGCGTCCCCTATCGCATCCCTGGTAGCCCTGCCGAAGACTGGATCGGCATTTACAACCGGCTATTTTTGGAACGCATTATTTTCCTCAGTGACGAAGTAGATGACGGCATTGCTAACGCAATCGTCTCCTACATGCTCTATTTAGATTCAGAAGACAATACCAAGCCGATCTACCTATACATCAATTCGCCTGGTGGCTCGGTCACCGCTGGCATGGCCATTTACGACACGATGCAGTACATCAAGTCTGACGTTGTAACAATCTGCATGGGTCTGGCAGCAAGTATGGGGGCCTTTTTGCTGAATGCGGGAGCAAAGGGTAAGCGACTAGCACTGCCGCACTCGCGGATTATGATTCACCAGCCTTCGGGCGGGGTGGGGCGATCGCAGGCTACAGACATCGAAATCGAAGCAACCCGCATCGTCAAGGTTCGCGAGGATTTGAACGAACTGATGGCCTTGCATTCTGGCAAATCGGTTGAAGAGATTGCCAAAGACAGTGACCGAGATTATTTTATGTCGGCGGCTGAAGCCAAAGAATATGGCCTGATTGACAGAGTCATTGAGGAGCGGCTGCCAGCAGCCTAGGATCGCGTTCGCGCCTCATAATACTAGAGTTGGTAGATATCTCCTATAATTTTGGCGCAGCTGTTATTATCCAACCATCATCTAATCCAGCTGCGATGATATGACCCTGGCCCACCACTACCGCACCCTGGGACTTCGCCCTGGCGCATCGTTTGGCGATGTCAAGGCGGCTTATCGTCGGCTGGTGCGAAAATGCCACCCTGATGTAAATCCTGATCAGGCGGCAGTTGATCGATTTATCCAAATCAACGCCGCCTACACGGCTATTAGTGAAACCCTGCAAGTAGCGTCCGCCTCAGATACTCAGACGGCTGGGCATAGCTCACACCAGTCACCAACAACAGTAGCCAATCAGCCTGTAGAAAGACTCAACATCAAAGAGTTAAAGCTAAAGCTAGAAAAGCTAGGGATTGGCAACTTTAGTCAAGCCAACAGGTCACAAGACGCCTCACAAACTGATGCGAGTCAGCGACCATCAAAGGAGCAGCAGCAGCCTAATGCAGGCCCAGAGAATACAGCCACAGAACAGTCGACGCCGCTCTCAAAACAGGACGTTAGCCTGAAGCAGGATGCTTACAATCAGCTCAGGGATCTTTTGAAGCAGCAAAAATTCCCAAGGGCGATCGCACTCGTTGAAGGATTGGGTCACCGCCTGCCCAAAGATTCGGAAATTAACCAGTGGCAGGCCATTGTCTACCAGCGGTGGGGACGCCAGCTTATCAGCCAGGGACAGTTTCAAAAGGCCAGGCTGTATCTGAAGAAGGCCCTACAAACCGACCCCAACAATCCGTCTTTGATTCACGAAGTGGACCGCGATATGGGCTTGCTTAAGCACATACAATCAGCTGAGGCAACGCTGTAGCGGTTCACGTTACTTAATTTCAATTTCATTCAATTTTCCAGAGCGCCAGTGAGCTGATAGAACCAGCGCTCGCAGCGCCGTCCCCAGGCATTGAGTGAATAAAGCTTCTCTGCCTGTAGGCGGCAGTCTTGCCGGTTGAGCCGATTGAGCTTACGGAGCGCAATTGTCAGTTCGGCTATATTCCCAGGTCGGACCAGCCAGCCTGTTTTTCCACTCCGCACTATCTCTGCGGGTCCGCCCTGTCGGTAGGCCAAGACGGGCACACCACAAGCGAGCGCTTCAATCGCGACAATACCAAAGGCCTCTACCCAATGGGGGGTTACTAACAGCGCCTTGGCCTTTCCAAGCGATCGCTGCAATAGCGCTGTCGACAAAAAACCGCAGTATTCAACCTGGGCAGTGGCTTTTTCTATGGCGGGCTGCAGCGCTCGCCAATAGGCTTCATCTTCAATCGCACCGTATATTTTGAGTGACTGGTGGGCGCGGCTAGCCGCAGCGATCGTATCTTCTAGTCCCTTCTCGGGAGAGAGTCGTCCGACCCAAGCCACATGATTATCAGGGTTTGGGCAATACTCGTACTGACGTAGGTCCAGCCCACAGCCCAATATTTTCCAGTCGATGGGCACCTCGGTGCAAAAGGTACCGGCCTGGGCCTGGGTGTAGGCGGCCAACGTACCGGGAAACTGATGCGACACTTGAGCAATCACTGCGTCCATGCGATCGCTCAGCGATCCCATGCTCACAAAATGAGCCACTGGTACCGTCATAAAAGGCGTCAGGTAAAATGGCAGCCAGTCGTAGGCAAAGTTAACGATCAAATCGTATCGAGCCTGATTGCACCGAGCATAGGTCCATGCACTAGCTAGGACCTCACTCACTGTCACAGGGGCATTGCGCCCCGTCGCCCGCGACGTAGACTGCGCAGCAGTCTGTAGCGTTCCAGATACCTGGATAATCTCTATCGGCAGGGTCAACAGACCTAATGATCCTAGCTGCGCCCCTTCAGGCGTCACAATGGTCAGCTGATGGCCAAACTGCACAAGCACCCGAGCCAAATTAGCCACGGTAAGTTCCACGCCGCCACCCAACCCTGAGCCCAAAGGTGCAACTGGCGTCGACAGTAGCAGTAACTTTATAGCTTTGACCCGATTAGCAGCTTTACTGGCCCTGGCCCATGGCGCGAAGGGTGGGACCGTTGCCACCGCTAAAGGAACGCATGTTTGAGTCTACATCCTGCACGCGGCGAATGCGATTGAGCTGCTCGAGCGCCCAAGACGCCGTCTGCCTGACTTCAGGGTCTTCGTCTTCGGTAGCGTGGCCTAGCATCTGGCTGATTTGTACGACCAGTTCGTAAATGCGAGTAAGGTCGCGAATGGCGTTTTTGCGCACTTCGGGATTGTCGTCTTTGAGGGCGATCGCCAGTGCTCTGTTCATGGGTTTGAGCGAGCGAATACCAATTTCAGACAGGGCAGCTAGGACCAGGCTCTTTTCTTTAGAATCGGCACTGACCATCGCATCAACTAGAGGCTGTACCGCTAGCGAGTTACCACGCTGACCTAGCTCCCAAATCACTTTTCGCCTGCGAGAAGGGTCTGGGTTGTGCAAATCTTTAATCAGACCATCCACAATCTCGACAGGGGCAAGGGCAGACGTCCCACCCATTTGCCCTGTAGCCTGTAAAGAAGCCGACACTGGCGCAATTATCCCGGCATCAGCAAAGCCGCTTTGGGATGCGCTTTGGGTACCGTTTTGGGATTGAGCCAGTGCGGAACCCGCCATTTTCTGACCGTTCGGGATGCCCATCGGTGATTCAGCCTCGCCCCATTCTTCGGCATCGCCTGTCTCTTCCAGGTCTTCTTTGCCCCGATTGGCGATAAAGAACCCAACCCCAAAACTCGCGGCTAGCGCAGCTAAAGCCAGCCCCAATCCAAATACTCGACCCAATCCGCCTCTTTCGCTCTCTGCTGTCGCGACGGCTGCATCTGACGGCGCGTCCTCAACTGGCACTGCTTGCGGCTCTGAGCCTGCCTCCACGTTGGCCGGTGAATTGTCGAGAGATTCTGCAGAAGTTCCTTCCTCCGGCGCCAGCTCAAAGGACTCTAGGGTGTCCAAAGTTTCATTGTCCACACGCCCTGTTGCTTCCAAGCCCTGGCCATCTTGAAAAGCAATGACTGCGCGCTGGGTAGCCAGGCCGTAGATGCCATCTAACGGACCACTATAATAGCCTGCATCGCTCAGGCGAGCCTGTAGCGCTCTAACAGCTGGCCCTGTCGAACCAATGGACAAAACGTCGGCATCTATGCTGGAGCCAGGAGTTTGTGACAGTAACGTAGGACTGTTATCGCCTTGGGTTTGTGTGCTCTGGGCCTGTACGCTTTGGGCATGGATAGCAGGTGCCCCCATCACGCCCAGGCAGGTCAAAAATACTAATGTTGAACGCCGAATCATTGCTATCTTACCTGCTATGTTCCAATGACCTTAAGACTTGAATAAGGTAGACCTTACAGTGGTAGTCCTGGAGAGATACAGCTTGCTTAACCCGAAAAACGGAGAAACAAGCAAAGTTTTTGTTGGCTGCTAATCATTAGCACTTGCAGGCTATAGAGTTCCCGCTGACACGGTTTTTCTTATCCTTTATAGCTGACGAACGAGATGATTTTTAGCGGAGCCATGTATCAAAGAGAACACCTACAAGAGCACTCGTAATAAGCTTGATTGTTTAGATGCGGGTGAGTATTCAGGAACTCTTGTGCGCTTACAGGTTATTCGATTCTCTTAAATAGCTTTTCTGTATGACTTGTGAGCTTATCGTATCGTAAACCTCAACCCCGGCGCACATTCAAGACGTCTGGTTGTTCCCTTCTTTATGGAGGTTTAATACAAACTTACGTACTTTCCCCAAAATGCATCCCATAAATGCGACAGCCTAAAAAGCCAAAACACCCATGAGATAAAGGGTACAAATGATTCAGACAGTTCATCGCAAGCAAAATTAGTACATGCATACGCAAAAAGGGGGTTCTCATGTCCGTACAGCTGTTTATCACCTCTTCATTACGGCATTGCTCAATCAGCATTGCTCAATCGGGGGATAAGCGATGACGTAGAGCGGAAATCTTGGCGGAAAGCTGTATTCGCTGGTTGATTAGGTAGATGCTTAGTAAGGTAAGTAAGACACCAGACCACTGGAGCGGGCTCAAACTTTCTGATAGAAATGCGGTGCTAAATAGGAGGGCAAATACAGGGGTTAAAAAAGTCAGTGCGCTTAAGCTCGTCAGATTACCTTGGGCGGCTAAATAAAAGAACACGCCATAGGCGATCGCACTTCCAAACACGGTTGCATAGCCAATTTCACTCCAGCCTGCTAACGACACATTCTGCCAGGTAGAAGGTTCACTGAGGGCGGAAACGACAACTAGCGGCAGACCACCTATCACCATATGCCAGCCAGTAGCGGCGACCGGGTCGGCAACTTTGGCCACAAATCGAATCAAAATGGTGCCTGTTGCCATCGACAGCGCAGCCATCAGCATTAACCATTCGCCCTGCTGAAAGAGTACGCTCCAAACTTCTTGCTCTAGAATGACAACGGGTGAAAAATCGAACCACTGGCCGTGTAGTAGCGCCAGGATCCAATCGTCGGGCAGGCCAATAAAACTAATGCCTAGCAGGCCAACCATCAGGCCTACCCAACCCAAGGGACCAATCCACTCTCGAAACAAAAATCGGGCCATGATGGCCACAGCAAGCGGCTGAGAATCGATCATGACTGAGCCAAGACCTGCACCTGTACGTTCTAGCCCCCTTGCTAGAAAGCCTTGAAACAAGGTGCCGTCTACTAATGCAAATACGGTGATCCATCCCCAGGCCTGCCATCCCTGTGGCTGCTTACGTCCCAGCAAAATGGAAACCAGTACAACTAACAGACCGGCTGGCAACAGGCGTACGCTAGCTAGAAACAACGGGCTCGTTTGGGACATCACCCCTTTCATAGCAACCATCGCCGTGCCCCAAAAGAAAAACGGTGAAATGAGGACAAGCGGGTTAGTGATGAGTTTTGAGAGCGGATCTAGAACGGGCAGGCGCAGGCGTTCGCTACCTGCTTCGACTGCCGCCTCTGCCTGATCTGAACTGAACGTGTTGAGGTTAGTATCCGAGGAGGAGTCCATTCGTGGCGGCCAGAAGGAATAGCAGCACAAGCGGTCATGGCAAGGCGTATACTTACTTTAAAGTAATGTTAAGCCCAGCGCACCCCAAGATTTCATGATTTGGCCTTTTAAGCCTCGCTACCGAAAACAAGTTGCTCGTATTGAAATTTCGGGCGCGATTGCGGGTGCCACCCGGAAGCGAGTCCTCGAAGCGCTCGAAGAAGTGGAGGAAAAAAAGTTTCCCTCGCTGCTACTGCGTATAGACAGCCCCGGCGGTACGGTAGGCGATTCTCAGGAGATTTATAACGCCCTAAAGAAGCTCCAGGAAAAGGTCAAAATTGTTGCTAGCTACGGCAATATCTCGGCCTCTGGGGGCGTTTATATTGGTGTAGGCGCGCACCACATCGTCTCTAATCCAGGGACCATTACGGGCTCTATTGGCGTTATTTTGCGTGGCAACAATATCGAGAAACTGCTGGACCGGGTGGGCGTTTCCTTTAAGGTGATCAAGTCTGGTCCTTACAAAGACATTTTGGCCTTTGATCGGCCCTTGACCCCTGCCGAAGAAACTATTTTGCAGGAGCTAATTGATGTTAGCTATGGTCAGTTTGTTCGCACGGTGGCCGAAGGGCGAAACCTTCCAGAAGAGAAAGTAAGAGAATTTGCAGACGGTCGCGTTTTTACAGGTGAGCAAGCGCTGGCGTTTGGCATGGTAGATCGCCTCGGGAGCGAGGAAGATGCGCGTCGGTGGGCGGCTGAACTCGGTGGGCT
This sequence comes from Cyanobacteria bacterium J06581_3, assembly GCA_038531675.1. Taxonomy (GTDB): domain Bacteria; phylum Cyanobacteriota; class Cyanobacteriia; order Phormidesmidales; family Phormidesmidaceae; genus Phormidesmis. Next base: position 181,305 of record JBCBBK010000001.1, on the reverse strand, counting down.
CGACCCGGATAAGGCGGAGTGCTACACCTTTGAGGAGAAGAAGCCGCTACTTTCAAGGCTGCTACCGGAAAACCAGTCGGCGTTGAGCTTTTTGCCAGCGCACATGCCCGCTACGATGGCCCGCATAGAGTTTGAGGTGGCAACTAGCGGTATGCCGTTGTGGATATATCAGCCGCCAATGATGCCGTAAGCTATGGGAAATGTGGCGATCGCAAAGGAAAAAGCGCTGTGAGTGGGCAGATGGACTGGCAAATACGTGCCATTCGAGGGGCGACCACCGTTCCAGAAAATTCGGTAGCAGCGATGGCAGCAGCGGTAAGTGAGCTGCTAGACGCAGTAGAAGATAGAAACGAGCTAGATCCTAATCGGTTTGTGAGCGTGACGTTTTCGGTGACGCAGGACTTGGATGCAGTGTTTCCAGCGGCGATCGCTCGCAAACGCCCCCACTGGGAGAGCGTTCCCCTACTAGACGTTCAGCAAATGCATGTGGAAGGAAGCCTGCCTCGCTGCATTCGATTAATGCTGCATACCTATTTACCCCACAGCATCAAGGTCCATCACGCTTATTTGCGAGGCGCTCAGAAGCTGCGCCCTGACTTGTGTTTAGCGGCTGACGGCTAGGTGCCACAGCCGCCAGTAAGCGCAGCAGTCGGCTTTTGTGTACCTAATACTTTTGAGAGAACCTACTTCATAAAACTTCCCTCTGGCGTGTCTTCACTGACTGGGCGACTAGCGCTTACGCTTTGCAAAGACCAAAACGTAAGGAAATTATTCAGACATGGTAACTAGCTCACGCGCCTCTGCCACAACCAACGTCCCTAGCGATATCTCTCAAGAATTAAGTGCCTTTGAAGCGCTAACCACTGACGAAAAACTTGGCTTGTTGTGGGTGCTGTACGACAATATGGGTGGTTCGGTTACCCCTGCCGCACCGGGCGCAGCGGAAGAGCAGTTTACCGTTGGCTTGCTAAATACGGTTAAGAGCATGGACGAGTCGGCGCAAATGGCCTTCATGCGAGATTTGGTAGAAAACAAGAAAACAGACAACACAGAAATCTATGGTGGGTTTAGTGACGATAACAAGCTGGTGTTTTGGTATCAGCTAGCCGAAGAAATGGCAGCTGGTAACGTCATTCCCGTGCCAGACAATTATGAAATGTCCGGCGCGACGTCTCAGGTATTTAGCGCAACCACAGCGCTAGACTTTGAGCAGCAGATTACACTACTTCGCTACGCGGTTGTAGATATGGGTGCGTAAGCAGTGCGCGTTTGCGAAGGTTGGTTTGAGGATTAGGGTATGCGAGTGAGTCAGGCGATCGCACGTAAAACCGTGCAGCAATACTTCGATAGCTTCAACCAGGGGCAGTTCGTCACAACCGCCGCTTTGTTTGCCCAAACAGGTCAGCTGATTGTCCCTTTTGAAGGCGCGACCGTCGGGCCAGGCGACATCCAGACATACCTGGAGAAGAAAGCTAAAAACATGTCAGCAACGCCTCAGCAGTGGAGTTTCTCTCCAAGGGAGAATGACCAGTGGCAAGTTGAGGTGAGCGGAAAGGTCAAAACAACGGTTTTTCAGGTAAATGTCAGCTGGCTATTTTTCATCAATGACAGCAGCCAGCTCATCAGTGCCAGAGTAAAGCTAATTGCCTCACCGACAGAGCTGCTGAATCTAAGAGCCGTCGCTAGCACTTGATGCTGAATAAAGTCCAATCACAATAAAATCCCCTGGCGACTTACTCACCAGGGGATTTTTCACTTCATATCTACACGTCTTTTTTCTTCTTCGGCTTTGGGTGAAACCGAATGCCCAGAAAAAGGTCATACATGAAGTTCCAGAAGTCCTTTGTCTGCATCAGTCCGAGAGACTGAGGAGACCCCTTTTCATCAAGCAAAGGCTTCATAACTTCGTAGGCAGGCTTGTACTTGTACCAGGGAATAGACGGCCACAGGTGATGTACCAAGTGGTAGTTTTGACCCATAATCAGGTAGTTCAAAACACGCCCAGGGTATACACGAGCGTTCTTCCAACGATTTTGCGCCTTGAACGGACGATGGGGTAAGTAATCGAAAAACAAGCCTAAGGCCAGTCCGACCACCAAAGCCGGAGAGAACCAAAAATTAAACAGATAGGTGATAAAACCGTAGTGGCAGGCCGCATATACAAACAACGCAACCGTCAACCGGCTAAGAAACCACTCCATGAGCTCATTCTTTTTCCAAAGTCTGCGCTGAAAAAAGTAAATCTCGTGGTAGAAGAATCGAGCCGCAATCAGCCACAGCGGCCCACCCGTCGAGACGAAATGATCCGGGTCATTCTCGGGATCATTTACGTGGGCATGGTGCTGCAAATGCACTCTGGTAAACACTGGAAACGTAAATCCGAGCATCAAAGCGCTACCGTGCCCTAATGCCGCATTGATAACAGGATTACTGTGGGCTGCCTTGTGAGAGGCATCGTGAATTACCGTACCCACCAGATGCAAAGCCAGCGTGTTGAGAGCAAAACATAACCAACTTGGCCACTGCCAAGAAAAATGCCCAACAGTTGAAACTATTACTAAACAAACAGCCCCACAAAAAATCAAAAGATTGGGACTCACACCACCATCGGCATCCAGAAACCGCTTAGGGACTCGTCGGGTAACCGCCAGGGGCTCTACTGCCGCCGACACCATATATTCGCTCCTTTTTCACACCGCGTTTTCAATCGATAGTCTTCGGTAGTATACGCTACCTGAGAGTAATAATAAAGTTTTGTGACGTTTGTGCAGTGCAATTATGACAATTGATAAAGGTGTCGTAATAACTGAGCTAATGAGTCTTAATTCGCAGCAAAACAGCCCTTCAAGCCATTCAGACAGCCTTCTAAAACGACGTACAAACCTGGGAAAAGTTGTCTTTTACAGGGCTTTTTACTGAGTCTTTCGCTGGGCTTAATTATTAATGATTTTATCTTTGAGAAAAAATATACTAGCAGGGAAGGGGCAACATAGCATCGGCTCAAAAGCAACCGTTGGATACGACCGTTTTATAAAGCTATTTGTGGCCTATCAGAAAGTTATTCGGTCTGGCCATGCATGGGGTTGGCCAGACCGAATAAAGTGGATAAAAATTGATCAACGAGATGGAGGACAAAGCCTGCATGGAGCGAAACAGGGGGCCTCACAATGGTATCGTTTGAGCAGACTTTTGTCCTTGTATTTCTACTGACTAAAACGTATGCGATTTTCCATGGGAAAGGGTTCACACACACGCCCTGCTTTGCGTAGAACCAAAATCGTTGCGACCATTGGCCCAGCTACCCAAGATGCTGACACCCTCAGAGCCCTGATCGAAGCGGGGGCGACGACTTTACGGCTTAACTTTTCCCATGGGGACCTGGAAAACCACCGCAAGAATATTCAGCTGATTCGGCAAATCTCTTTTGAGCTTCAGCAACCCGTTGGAATTCTACAGGACTTACAAGGACCGAAGATTCGCCTCGGTAAATTTGAAGAAGGCTCCATTCGGCTCTCTAAAGGAGATACCTTTATCCTCACTAGCCGGAAAGTACCGGGCACGCAAAAGGAAAGCTCGGTCACCTATCAGCCTCTAGTAGAAGAAGTGCCCACGGGCGCGACCATTTTGCTTGATGACGGCAAGGTGGAGATGAAAGTCGTCGATAAAGAGATAGAGGAAAAAAATCTGGTCTGCGAAGTGGTGGTGGGCGGCAAACTCTCCAACAGTAAGGGGGTCAATTTTCCAGGCGTATATCTATCGATTAAGGCACTGACAGAAAAGGACAAAGAAGACCTTCAGTTTGGCCTGAATCAAAATGTGGACTGGGTGGCGCTGAGCTTTGTGCGCAATCCGCAGGACGTGCTGGAAATAAAAGAGATCATTCAGAACTCAACTAATCGCCGGGTGCCGGTCATCGTCAAGATTGAAAAGCACGAAGCCATTGAACAGATGGAGGCGATTCTGTCCCTGTCGGACGGCGTGATGGTGGCACGGGGCGACCTAGGCGTAGAACTGCCCGCCGAGGATGTGCCTGTATTGCAAAAGCGACTGATTGCCACTGCAAACCGCCTGGGTATCCCGGTGATTACGGCCACCCAAATGCTAGACAGCATGGTGGAGAGCCCTCGGCCTACGCGCGCAGAAGTTTCAGATGTGGCCAACGCCATCTTTGACGGGACAGATGCGGTCATGCTCTCGAATGAGACGGCGGTGGGCGACTTTCCGGTGGAATCGGTAGCGACAATGGCTCGAATTGCCAAACGCACCGAACAAGAGAAAATGGACCAAGTGCATGAGGAATTTAACAAAAGCCACACCATTCCCAATGCGATCAGTCAGGCCGTAGGGCAGATTGCCAATCAGCTGAGGGCATCCGCGATTATGACGATGACCCGCAGTGGGGCAACGGCTCGCAATGTGTCGAAGTTTCGGCCCAGAGCGCCGATTTTGGCGGTCACGCCGCTGGTGGATGTGTCTCGTCAGCTGCAGCTGGTGTGGGGTGTCAATCCGCTACTGGTGGTGGACTTGCCTTCTACAGGGCAGACATTTCAGGCGGCGATGAATGTGGCCCAGGAGAACGGCATGCTAAATGATGGGGACCTGGTGGTGATGACGGCGGGGACGTTGCAGGGAGTTTCTGGCTCGACTGACCTGATTAAGGTGGAAGTGGTGACGGCAGTGCTAGGGACAGGCCAGGGCATAGGTGAAGGATCGGTGAGTGGTCGGGCGCGGATTGCCCACGATACCGCAGCGATTAAGGACTTCCATACGGGTGAGATTTTGGTAGTGCCGTATACGAGTGCGGACTATGTCGACGCCATTCGACGAGCGGGCGGGATTATTACGGAAGATGCGAGCCTGACGAGCCATGCGGCTGTGTTAGGACTGCGTCTGGGAATTCCAGTGATTGTTGGGGTAGAGAAGGCAACTGAGATTATCCGCAACGGTACAATTGTGACGTTGGATGTGAGCCGAGGGGTGGTGTGTTCTGGGGCGTTTAATGCGCCGCAGGAAGAAGTGGCGCTGGTGTGATGGGGACTTCGGCTACGCTCAGCCACCGGGGGATGGGGATTAGCCTTTGGTGCTTAGCGATGGTAGAAGGCGGGGGAGCCTCTGAAGATGCGATCGCGCTGCCCCTGGGCCAATCTTGAGGACCCGTCCGACTGAAAAGCAACTGGGGATTCATCTCTTTCGTATTGTGAGTTAGAGATGGTGACGAAGGTGTGGTTGGCGCGGTCGTAGGTGAGGACGGTGCCGTCAATGATGTTGTAGATCCAGCCGTGAAGCTGGACTTCGTTGCGGTGAAGGTGCGATCGCACTGAAGGATACGTTTTCAAGTTATCAATCTGCGTCAGCACATTCTCAGCCACCAGCGTCGAAAGCTTCTCCGACTTGGGCAAATGACCGTAATGTTCTTCGACTAGCTCGCGGGTCGCTTCGGTATGCTTTAGCCAGTTGTATACCAGCGGCATTTTTTCTTCTAGCTCACCCACTTGTAGCAATCCCTTCATTGCGCCGCAGGTGGTGTGACCGCACACCACAATGTGCTGAATATCGAGTGACTTGATTGCATACTCAATCGTTGCACCCTCACCGCCATTCGTGGCACCGTAAGGCGGAACAATGTTGCCCGCGTTGCGAATGACGAACAGATCGCCTAAGTCCGACTGAGTGATCAACTCTGGCTGCACCCGAGAATCTGAACAGGTAATAAACAGAACTCGGGGGTGCTGCCCTTGGGATAGCTCTTGCAGCAGCTCCTTATGTTGAGGTACATAATTGCTTTGGAACTCTCTGAGCCCTTTAATCAGATCTTTCATTACAGTCAGCCTTCGCATCGCATGAGTCTATAATCTCACGCAGCGAGCACAGGTGATAAAAAGGGCTTGTTTTGAATTACTGAACAGGATGATCAGGTAAAACGATCAGAAAATTGAGGGAACGGAATAAAAAGGATTCTATCCTTGCACTCTTCTGGCTGAGCGCACAAGGCAAACAGCTCTAAGTCATCGATCACTCTACCGATAGGGGCTGTCGCAATGACCTCAATAACGCCGGGCATAGGAAGCAGCTTCTCGATGCGCAAGTAGGCATACATCGTGATAGTTGCTACATCATGAGTAAGCAAAATACGATTTTCTTGAGCAGCCCAGTCGAGAATGTTAGGGTCATCTGCATTGAGTAGCCCAACGTCTTGCACACGAACAATGTCCAACATCGGCAAACGCCTTAATAGGCCACGCAAAATAGAACCATTGAAGTTTTCGTCAGTCAGAAAACGCACCTTAGCTAATCACTATCTTGTGATGATTTTCGAGCGGATAGACGCGCTCTAAAGTCTCCTAAGTTATTCTTTTGCAAAAGCTGCCGCCTTCGCTCATCTGATTCTAGACGTCGATTCTCCAGATAGCTATCTATTTGTGTGTTATTGCTCAAATAATATGCGATCGTTGCGTAGATATCTGACAGCTGTAGAACTGAGTACTGAATTGAGATTTCTTCGGGGGTTGCCCCTGAATGATAGGCAGCTAGCACACTATCGAGCGTTACTCGGCTTTCGGCAATGCGAATACCGCCTGCCTCATCTAACCGGAACGGCGGAACGGTTTCCTTGAATTGGAGTTGAACGCTCATAGATTGATGGTTAGTAGGTCGTTGCTTGTCAGACAACAGTCTTTGACTTTAATTGTATGATGAGCTTTTCAAATTGAGCTGGCGGGCGATCGCATGCTGACTACTCAGCGGTACGTAGCACTGGCGTATTGAAATCGATAATAGCCTGCGCTTCAGCTTCAGCTTTGGCTTTCAGAGCGATGTTTGTTTCATCTAAAAGCTGCCAAATTGCCTGCAACAGCTCGTCTGTACCTTTGCAGCTAACAGCTGAAATCTTGAACACCTTCTCTCCGGTGACGGCGGCTAGTTCGGCGGCGATTTCATCGGACTCTTCATCCAGCAGAGAGTCTATTTTGTTGATGGCCAATAGCTGTGGCCGATCTGGCAACCCTTGCCCATAGGCCTCCAACTCCTGCTGAATCGTTTTATAGTCTTCAACTGGGTCTATTGCGGTGGCATCGACTAGGTGCAGCAGGAGCTTCGTGCGCTCAATATGGCGCAAAAAGTCGTGGCCTAGGCCCTGACCTTCGTGAGCACCTTCGATAAGGCCAGGAATATCAGCAAAGACGGTGCCATCACCTGTGGGCTTGCGGACAACGCCCAGGTTTGGGATAAGGGTGGTGAAAGGGTAGTCGGCAACTTTCGGCTTTGCTGCTGACAAGGTGGAGATCAGGGTGGACTTGCCTGCATTTGGAAGACCAATGATGCCGACTTCGGCCAGTAGCTTTAGCTCCAAGCGAACCTGGCGAATCATGCCGCCAATACCCCGCTGAGACATTTCGGGGGCGCGGTTGCGGTTGCTGAGAAAATGACGATTGCCCAAGCCGCCTTTGCCGCCGGGGGCAATTACCAGCTGCTGGCCTATTTCTGTGAGGTCACCAATCAATTCGCCTGTATCCAGATCGTAGGCAAGGGTGCCACAGGGCACTTCAATAATCAGATCGTCGCCATTGGCACCTGTTCTGTTTTTGGGTCCACCCTTACCACCGTCTTGCGCTTTGAACCGATGAGCATAGCGAAAATCTAACAGCGTTTGCAGATTTGGATCAGTGGCTAGCACGACTGATCCACCCTTACCCCCGGTACCGCCGGAAGGGCCACCCGCAGGAACAAATTTTTCGCGACGAAAGGCCGTTAGGCCGTCGCCACCAGTTCCTCCTTCTACTTCAATTTCGGCCTGATCGATAAATTGCATAGCAAAAGAAATGTTGGAACAGAAGGCGGTGTACTAGTGTAACGCCGATATGCAGAGGCGAGCTAAATGGTTATCGAAGATTTCGGCTATGGAGTTCGCTTACTACTGAGAGCAAAATATGAGAGCAAAATAAATGTGAGCGCAAAATAAATAAAAACATAATTAAGTTATGCTTGTTGAATGAGAATAAATACTCAAAACATAAACTTTATCTGCATTTTGTATGTACATTGGCATAACTTTCATACAATCAAAGCGTATTAGATGCTAGCCGAGCAAATCGGCAGCCGTCTTTCAAGGGTCTGCGTTATGGCAAAACGGTTCAAAGTCAACGTGGTGACTGGACAAGGGGGCGGTGGGCACTACGCTACCTATCGCGCGATCGCCGCGATCGCACAGCAGCAAACCCTCCCCTGGGACCTCCAAGTCACCGACATGGACGAGATTATCACTGGGCTCTCACAGGCAGGTGAAATCCAGAATGCCTACGAATCGTTTGGATTTAGCGGGCATGACCTGTACAACCTTATGGTGAAAGGTGGCTGGACCTGGCTATGGCCGCTGAAAATGCGGATGAACAAGCTGCTGGTGAAGCTGAACCACAGCATTGGGGTGAAAATTTTTACAGAGCACTGGCAGACACAGAAACCAGATCTGGTGGTGTCGGTAATGCCGCTATACAACAAAGGGCTGTACGAGAGCCTGCAGCTTGCTTATCCTGGGACGCCCTACATAACGGTGCTCACGGATTTTGCCGACTGTCCGCCGGCTTTCTGGTTCGATCCGGAGGCCGGGAATACCCTGGTTTGTCCTTCACAGCAGGCGGTAGCACAGGCGCGATCGCTCGGCATCTCTTCCCATCGCATTGTCAAAAGCTCCGGTCTCGTTGTCCATCCCAGCTTTTATAACCAGGCCTCCCCTTCTAGCGCAAAGAAGATGGCACAGCTTCAGGCGTTGGGGTTAGAGGCTGATATTCCCACCGGCATGGTGATGTTTGGCGGGAATGGTTCCACAACGATGGTGGACATTGCTCAGCAGCTAGAAACGCTGGGTAACGAAGTGCAGCTCATATTTATGTGCGGTCGTAATACAGCGGTGGCCAATGTACTAAAAGCCTATAGAGGCAAGCAAAAAAGAGCTGTCGTAGGCTTTACCGACGACATGGCTAGCTACATGCAGCTGAGTGATTTCTTTACTGGTAAGCCTGGTAACGTCAGCGTCAGCGAAGCGCTGGTGATGAACTTGCCGGTGATTACAGAATGCAACTGGCAAACCATGCGCCAGGAAAAGTACTGTGCCCAGTGGGTAAAGGAAGCGGACGTAGGAATAGTGGTCAGCAGCTTTAAGAAGGAGATCGCCAAAGCTGTGATGGACATAATTCAACCGAGTACCTATACGAAGTTCAGGCGAAATGTAAAGGCGATTGACAACAGAGCTGTGTTTGAAGTTGCTGGGTTGATTCAGGAGACATTACTGCAAGCAGCATCAGCGCAAACAGAAAACGGCTGGGATGCCGAATCTCCAAAAACCGAACGCCCAAAAAAGGAGACCGTGCCCGGCCTGCCCGTTGGATAAGCCCCGGTGTCGTACGCATTTACCCCGCCACAGGGAGCCAAAACCATGACCTACACGGTAAAGCCGCCGCAGACTTCAGATAATCATTCATCAGCGCCATTATTCAATCCCGCTACGATGCTGGCGCAAGTAATGGCGCAGCTACCACCCAACAACCTGGCCGTTTTTGGGCATAGACCGGTGCGATCGCAGCCTTACCCTCGCTGGCCCGTTTTCGACGAACGCGATATTCAAGCAGTTACCGATGTTGTGACCTCAGGCCGATGGGGAGGCGCACCTTTTCCAGGTCCGCATACAGCGGCCTTTGCCAAAGCGTTTGTGGCCATGCAGGCTGGCCCAAATAGTAGCGTCCAAGCAGTCCCGATGATGAACGGTAGCGTCACGATGGAAGTGGCACTGCGAGCAGCCCAGATCGGGTGGGGCGACGAGGTAATTGTGCCTGCTTACACGTTTCAGGCGACAGCCGCAGCACCGATTGCAGCGGGTGCCATGCCGGTCATTGTGGATATAGATCCTGATACTTACTGCATCAGTCCAGCCGCCATTGAGGTGGCCATTACCGACAAGACGCGGGCAATTATCCCGGTACATTTGGGAGCGCAGGTGGCGGACATGGAGGCGATTATGGCGATCGCACACCGACACAACCTGGTCGTTATCGAAGACTGCGCCCATGCCCATGGCACCCGGTGGGACGGGCAGGGTGCCGGCACCTTTGGCCAATTTGGCTCGTTTAGCCTGCAGTCGAGCAAAATTTTGAGCGCAGGTGAGGGGGGCATTCTGCTATGCAAAACGCAGGAATTAGCCGATAGGGCGACGAGCATTGCTGACTGTGGACGGTTGCCGCAGCCTGAAACAGAAACAGACGGTGGGCCGACTGGCCAATACCTTCATCAGTTTCTTCAGCGCGGCGGGCAGGAACCGGCCTTCTCGCTGGGGACGAACTATCGCATGGGTGAGTTTCAAGCGGCCCTGGGCTGTGTGGCGTTGACCCGGTTCCCGACGCAAATGGCTGAGCGAGCGGCGATGGCAGATTATTTGGAGTCCCGGCTTGACGAGGTGCCAGGGGTAAGACGGCTAAAGCGCGATCGCCGCCATACTCAGCGCTCCTTCTATCGCTATATTTTCGCCATAGACCCTGCTGAATTTGGAGCCACGCACCAGGAAGTCTGCCTGGCCCTGCATGCAGAAGGCATTCCTTGCACCCCAGGATATTCAGCACTGCACCAGAATTCACGGTTTCAGCCAGCCCTTTCTCAACTACCTGTGCCCAGCGCCTTTCCTGAGCGGTTTGACTACCGGGGACTGCACCTGCCAGTAGCAGAGCAAGCCAGTGAGCAGGCGGCAATTTGGTTGGAAGAGTCGGTGTTTAGAGCCGGGGAGCAAGGTGTGGATGATGCGATCGCCGCGCTAAAGAAAGTTCAGGAAAACGCATCCATTCTCAGGGCTGCCAAAGCGGCTTTTCTTCAGATGGCGGAGGGCGCGACATGGTGAAAGTAACCGTTCTGGTACTCAGAGGCGGCGGTGGGCACTACGCCACGTTTCGAGCGATTCGCGACATGCTCGCGCAAGCGAAACCCGACTGGCAGGTAACGCCTCTGTTTGCAGATAGCTTGGGGGAGTCGGCGAACCGTTCGCAAGCAAGCCAGTCGGCTAGACACTCGACCGGGCAGTCAGCCAGTACCAAATTCAGCAAAGTCTCGCAGACGCTGAGTAGTGGCTCCGACCGAATTTACGACTTTATGCTTCAGAACGGGTTGAGCTGGATGCACTTGCTGACGGTTCATATTCATAAGCTGCTGGTTCTGATGAAGCATCGTATGGATCGGCAGCTGCTGGCGCAGACCTGGCAGCAAGATCCGCCGGATTTGGTGCTGTCGGTGGTGCCTTTTCAGAACAGAGTGCTGTGGGAGAGCTTGCAGGCTGATTTTCCCGATGTACCCGTAGTGACTATTTTGACGGACTTTGCCGATAGTCCACCGGCCTATTGGATGGCACCGGGCACCGATAGCTATGTGATGTGCCCAACGGATAAGGCAGTGGCGCAGGCGATCGCAGCAGGCGTCAGCACAAAGCGAATAATTGCAACCTCTGGGCTCGTTATTCACCCTCAGTTTTACCGAAAGCCGGTTGAGGATAAGGGCAAGAAAAGACAGGCACTGGGGCTAGATAGCGACGCTGTGACTGGACTGGTCATGTTTGGCGCCAATGGCTCGAAGGCAATGCTAGGCGTTGCCAGGCAGCTGGAGCGATTGGGCGATCGCCTACAGCTAATTTTCATCTGCGGGCGAAACAAGTCCGTTGAAGAAGCCTTACGAGAGCTGCCCTCTATACAAAAAAGGGCCGTACAGAAAAGGGCCGTTGTTGGATTCACAGAAGACATTCCTAGCTATATGCAGCTGGCAGACTTCTTTATCGGCAAGCCCGGCAACGTTAGCGTGAGTGAGGCGGTAGCCATGAACCTACCGACCATCGTCGAGCGCAACTGGCTGACCATGACCCAGGAAAAGTACGCCGCCGACTGGCTCGAGATCAATCAAATAGGGCTTAGCGTTTCGAGCTTTGATCAGATTGCTGGCGCGGTAGAAGAAATGATTCGTCCAGAAAATTTGGAGCAGTATCGACAGACTGTGGCGCAGTTAGAGAATCGAGCAGTGTTTGAGCTGCCGGAGATATTGACAGGGCTATTGGAAGAAAAAGACCCCGCACAAGCGTCCTTTTGCGAGCGCTTACGTCAGGCGGTGTCACCATGAATGAACCCGACTTCATTACGACATCAGACCGAGGGCAATCACCAATCAAAAGTGCGGTGGGTCTCTATCAATTTTCGCCTGCGGCGATCGCCCACCCCACAACCGAAAAAGACCTAGTCGAAAGCGTTCGCTACGCGCACAGAAACGGGCTAAGAATATCAGCCATTGGCGCGCTGCACTCAGCGGTACCCTTACCAGCCACCCAGGGACTTTGCGTTGTTCTCGATCGCTACAAAAAGGCGCTAAAGGTAGACGGCCCTCTCGTAACCGTAGAGTCGGGGATGAGACTGTGGGAGCTCAACGATTTCCTGGCGAAGCAGGGTCTAGCACTGCCGACATTAGGCACAATCGCCCTGCAAACTGTGTCCGGCGCTGTGTCGACAGGCACCCATGGCGGATCTATCTATCGCACCAGCCTCAGCGGCTACATCGAAGAGATACGACTGGTCCGCGCTGACGGCAAAGTAGTGCGGGTAAATAGAACAGACGAGGTGATGAAAGGCGTTGCGATCGCTCTCGGCAGCCTGGGCGTTATCTCCACCGTCACTTTCCGATGCATTCCAGCCTGTTCCCTACAGACCCAAGTTTGCACAATGCCCATGGCATCGCTGCTCGAGCGCTTCGACAGTATTCACCATCAAAACCGCTACGTAGACCTGCGCTACTCTCCGATTACCGACCAGGTTCACGCGGCGCTGATAAATCCCACCACGCAGCCCCTAAACAACGGTGGCTGGCAGCCATCCAAGATCAGCCCGTTCCAACAAAAGCTCACTGACTGGATTAACAAGTCGGCCATGCGATTGTTCAACACACATCGCTTCAACTGGCTACAGCGTTGGGGCATCAAACGCTACGACCGTGACATCTACAGCGCCGTCTATGGCCGCAGCGATTTTGTACTCACCCACTTTGACGCCACCTCAACCGATCTGCTGGCCAACGAAGAGCGCAGCCAGCTAGATCCGGTGGCAGATATGGAAGTTGCCATCCCATACGAGCAGGCGATAACCGCCCTCCGCGCCCTCCGCAATTATTTCCAACGCACCCGCCGATTTCCTAGCATGCACATCCACATTCGCACCCAGGCAGCTGAACCCTTCTGGCTCAGCCCTACCAGGGGGCAAGACATTTGCTGGCTAGAGTTTTGGGAATACCCGCGCACTGGCAAATTCTTTGAAGAGATGATGACAGTACTCAGGCCCTTTGACCCGGTTGGGCACTGGGGCAAGCAGCTGCCACAGCCACCAGACACTCAATACAGCCATTGGAGAGACTTCACCGATTTACGTAACCTGTGGGATCCCCAAAAAATGTTCTCCAATAGCTATTTAGACAAGATTTTTCAGCCGGCACAACCCACACCGTCAGCTCGCACGATCACCCTCGCCCATTCAACATACGCACAGACCTATGACTCAAACTGATACTCGCCTGACGGCCAGGGTACTGGTACCCCCCACCCAGCCCGAGCCCAAAAGCCTGAAGGCGATGGTGCTGGCAGCCATGTGTCTGGCACTGTTTATGACAAATTTTGACGGTACCTCTGGCGACGTGGCGCTGCCGCAAATTCAGCGCCACTTTGGTTCGAATATGCTGGGCGTGCAGTGGTTTTTAAATGCCTATCACCTGCCGGTGGCCAGTCTGCTGCTGGCCACCGGCAAATTCGGGGATTTTTATGGCCGTAAGAAGATTTTTTTGTGGGGGGTGGGGTTGTTTACAGCGGCGTCTATGCTGTGCGGCTTGGCACCGAGCCTGCCGCTGTTGATTGCGAGCCGAATTATTCAGGGAATTGGTGGCGCGGCCCTGATTCCCCTGTCGCTCACCATTGTCACGGCCACCTTTACCGAGGAAAAGTCGAGAACTAAGGCTATCGGCATCTGGTCGGCGGTCTCTGCGCTGGCACTGGTCGCAGGCGCTGGGCTCGGCGGCATTTTAGTCGATTTTTTTAGCTGGCGCAGCATCTTTTTTATCAATGTGCCGCTGGGCGTTGTTACCTTTGCGCTGACGGCCCATGGCTTTCGCGAGACGCGTCCTCTGGCAAATAAGTCTCTCAATGCGCCCAATATTTTGCTGAGCATTGCCTCTATTGCTTTCCTCACCTATCTGTTGACTCAAGGCGGGGCTAACCTTGCCTCGGCGCAAACGCTGATGATGTTGGTAATTACCCTGCTGAGCTTCGGCCTGTTCGCCTTGGCCGAGCAGCGTAGTAATGAGCCGATTATTCCAGCGACGCTGGTTCGCAATCGCACGTTTCTGGTGATTTGTCTGACGCAGCTGCTGGTGTTCTTTATGTCGGGCGGGTTGTTCTTTATTCTTAGTCTGTTTTTACAGCATATTCAAGGCTATTCGGCAGCGCTGACGGGCCTGTGCTTTTTGCCGATGAATGGGGCGATTATCGCGGCTTCTTTTGCGTCGGGCTGGGTGGTCGCACGAACGGGATGGCGATTTTCTATTTTGACCGGGCTGACAATGCTGAGCGTGGCGATTTTGACGCTGACGCGGATTAGTACAGACACGGCCTACACAGACATTCTATGGACGCTGGTGTTAGCCGGGCTCGGCGGTGGGCTGGTGATTCCGCCGCTCGCCGCTGGCGCGATGAACTCGGTGTATGCGGCTCATGAGGGGATTGCGTCGGCAGTTTCTAGTATTAGCATTCAGCTGGGCGGCATTTTGGGGATTGGCTTGCAGGGTGGCATTTTCTCCCACTGGCTGATGACGGATTTGGACAGAACGCTGACAGGGCTAGCGCTGCCAGCGCAGGTTCAGCACGAGCTGGTCGCAGGGGCGATGCAACACTTTACAGAAGCAGCGATCGCACTCCCCCATGCCCTATCCCCCCAAGTGTTTGAAGCCGCCATTCGTCAAGGCTTTATCTCTGGTCTGCACGCCACGTTATTTGTTGCGCTGGGGGCATTGCTGATGGGATTGGGTGCGATCGCCTGCTTCGTACCCCCCAAAATCACCCCGCCCGATCGCGCGTCCTAACAACCTCACCACACATTCATACAGCTCTATCTAGACAAACCCATGACAGCCAAGCTTCAGTTCAAACCCTGCATTATCGACACTGATTTGCCGAAACGTCGTTATTACGCCCAAACAGCCCTTGCAGACCTGGATAACGATGGTCAGTTAGAGTTCATTATGGGTCAGCAGTACGGCGATATTTACTGGTACAAGTACCATGCGAATGCGCCCAAGAGCGCTCAGTGGACCCGTCATCTGCTGGGCAAAAAGTCTCCTTCTGACGTAGGTGCCTGCGCCTTTGATGTAGACGGCGACGGCTGGATAGATTTTGTAGCAGGCGGGGCCTGGTATCAGAACTCTCGCGACCCGCACAAGCCCTTCACCCGACACGTATTCGACCGCAGGCTCAAGGCCATCCATGACCTAGTCGCTGCCGATATTGACGGCGACGGCCAGCTAGAAGTACTCACCATGTCCGACAAGAACAATCTACGCTGGTACAAAATTCCAACAGATCCTACAAAGCCCTGGATACGTCACGACATTGGAGAGTCTGTTCATGCCGGACTCTCCACAGGGGACATTGATGGCGATGGTGATATCGACATTGTGCGTACCAACGTGTGGCTAGAGAACGTCAATGGCGACGGCAGTCAGTGGATAGAACATCCCATCGGTCCTAGCTCTCACCCACCCAAAGACTTTTGTCCGCCCTTTGCCCATAACGCCACCCGTAGTGCCGTGCGCGACATGAACAAAGACGGTAAAGCTGACATTGTTTTCACCGATGCGGAGATTCCAGGAGGCAAAGTGTGGTGGATGGAAAACGTCCACGGTGATGGTAGCGCCTGGAAACGTCATGAGATTTATACGCCCGGAGATGACCCCAGGCGCGGCGCTTATCACAGCCTATATGTTGGCGACCTAGACGGCGATGGCGATGTTGATGTTTTTAGCTGTGAGATGGAATTTGTAAAAGGAGAGAAACCACCCCGATTCTTCATTTGGGAAAATGTAGACGGACTGGGCCAGCAGTGGAAAGAGCACGTCATTTTGGATGCGAATCTGGGTGGCCATGAAACGGTGGTTGGCGACATCACCGGAAATGGACTGCCAGATATGCTCACCAAGCCCTGGCGCAGCTATAAGAAGAATGCGCTAGGTGGCAAAATGTACGTGATGTTTTTAGAGAATGTGAGTAGCCAAATTGCAACAGTAGAAGCCCAGACTACATCGCAGCCTTGATACGCTCTGCCAGCTCAGAATCATCGCGGTGCGCTTGCGTAATTTCGTTAAATCGCTGCGGTGTGAGGCCATTGTCCTCAGCTAGGGTGCTCGCCTCATTACAGAATGTCACCAAAACCGTGCGCAGTTCAATTTTGCTTGCCCTGGTAATGTCGGGCATATCAGCCATCCGATTGCTTGTGCAGCTCAGCGGCGTTTCTAAAATATCTAGCTCACTGTCTGCCGAGGCCATGATGTTGCTGGCCTCTTCAAAGGCGACTTTTCGCTTGTCTTCAATCGCAATTACCGCCTGGGCATAGTTGCTAACATCGTCGTCAGTGTAGGACTGCGCATAGGCTGCGGGAATTCGCCTGCCAGAAACAAAAACGGCTAGCTGCGCGCAGGTGAACGCCCCCAAAACAAGCGCAAACCAGGTGCGTTTCTTTGACCGTGAGAGATTTGGCAAATTCTTAATGACCATGACGATAAATGGCTCCTTATTAGGCAATCACGCATGAATATCTCGACATTTTAGTAGAGCATTGCACACAAGCCCAGGCCTGCTTCACGTCCCCGGCCTAAAGTGCAAAGCAGCTGGCGATTTCAATCATTTTCGTCTGTAGTGTGATCTGGTCGGGGGCCCCCCGCTTAAGGCTAAACTCTAGCGCTAGCAGCAAGGAAAGAGCCTTCTGCAATTGAGTAGGCGAGCATCCACGCACCTGCTTTTGCAGAATGTAGACCCGCTTGGGATTGTTGATTTCGGCGGCTTTGGCGATCGCCCTCACATCCCGCTCGCCCTGCGCCCCTAGCAAGCTCACCCACAGCCACACCCGAAACTGACTAACTAAGGTCGCCACTACTTTCAGCGCAGGCTCATTATTCGCTAGCAGATCCGTCGCTAGGCTCAAAGACTGGTCCGTCCTTCCAGCGATTAATGCCTCAGCCAGCTGAAAGCTCGTTTGGGTGCTCACAGCCACCAGCCGTGTAATTACCTCCGGCGGCAGGGGCTCAGTTTTCACCTTACCGGCTTCGCTCCAGTACAGGGTCAGCTTTTCCACCTCGTTGTACAGCCGCCGGGTGTCTGCGCCCACGGCCTCGGCCAGCAGCTCTGCGGATTTAGGCTTCAGGCGCAGATTCATTTCCTGAGCAACGCGCTTTACCTGAGTGATCAGCTGATCGGTCTGCCAGGGAGCAATCGCCGCAAACTCCCGCACATCCGCATGCTTCTTCAACAGCTTGGTCGACTTCAGCCGCCCATCTGGCTTGCTACCACTGGTAAACAGCAGCACCGCTGAATCAGGGACCTTCGGCAACGTTCGCGTCATCTCTTCGAGCAGTGCCTCCGGGCAACGCTGACCAAGCGAGGTATTGGCTAGCCACACGAATCGCTTACCCATGCCAAACGGTGGTGTCATGGCCTGGTTTAGGGCCTGCACGGGTGCATCGGCACTATCGCCATGAATCAGGTCATAGTTAAAGCTAGCCCAGTCGGGGTCGAGGGCGCGATCGCGCAAATCAGCCACTGCCTTCTTCAGCCGAAACTCATCCGCCCCCCAAAAAAAGTAAACCGGCATACAGGCCTGCCCTCAGTCACACCCAAGTATCTTACAGCTGATGTTTCTGAGAGCCGTCGTCAGAGCTGTCGCCAATTCTCAGAAACCAAGGCTTAACAATTTCAACAGATTCTTACAGCTCAAACAGCCACTAACCGTTATCTGATATACATCTTGCGGGATAGCCCAAACCTACACTTTGGACAGAACATGTGGACTTTTGACACATAAAGTCAAGAACTGTAAACACCTTTTAATAAAACGCGTTACAATGATTTACATAACGAGGCTAAATAAATAAGCTAACTGGAGGCATCTTTATGATGACTACGCTTCTACTATCCATCATTGTTGTTAGCTGGATTGCTGTTGCTCTGGGTGATCTCCTGAGCGACTTAATCGAGCAGCTGATAAGCGGCCCCTCTAAATCTTATGAGCTGGTTCCAGTTCGTGTAAAAGACCAGAGCGATCGCAACAGTGCCCGTAGAATCGCTTACCGCAATCAGTAACCGATTGCAGCTGAGTTTCAACCGTCTGTGGGCGATCGCTGGTACGCTCACCCGCAGATCCAATTAACATAGGAAACTTATCTTTCTAGACAGAGACTTGTTTCCCTCGAAAGCATATGTTCTATCTTATGAACATATGCTCTTTTTAATGGCAAGTCATAGCTTTGCCGGAGCTTTCTTTGGCTATATCCATAGATTTTATCCGCAGTATTTTCGTTCTTTGATAGACTTAATGCTATAAAAAACTACATACCTTGGCTACAGTGATCAGCGGAACTAACCAACACCGCCGTCATGTTTTGGCCAAATTGTAGCCACTAGAGGGACTGAGGCCGTGATTCATGCAACACTCCACCAGCTCAAAGTATTTGAAGCAACGGCCCGCCACGGTAGCTTTACCCGCGCCGCAGAGGAGCTATACCTCACACAGCCCACAGTCTCCATTCAGGTAAAGCAGCTGACGAAAGCCGTTGGCCTTCCTCTATTCGAGCAGATCGGCAAGCGCCTGTACCTCACCGAAGCGGGGCAAAAGCTACTCTCCACCTGCCAAGAAATCTTTAATGGGCTCGAACAGTTCGAGATGTCTGTAGCCGACCTCAAAGGGATGAAGCAGGGCCAGCTAAAGCTTGCGGTAATTACCACGGCCAAATATTTTGTGCCCAGGCTACTTGGTCCCTTCTGTCAGCGCTTTCCGGGCATTGATATTTCACTCAAGGTCACAAATCACGAGCGACTGCGCGAAAGTATGATCGCCAATGAAGATGATCTATACATTATTAGTCAAGCCCCCGACCAGCCAGACTTAAACATTCATCCTTTCTTGGAGAATCCGCTGATTGTACTAGCACCCACCAGTCATCCGTTGGCTCGCAAAAAGAACATTCCCATTGAGATGCTCAACAATGAGAGATTTATTATGCGTGAGCCGGGCTCTGGTACCCGTAAGGCGGTAGAGACCAGGTTTAAGGAGAAAGATATAACGGTGAAGGTGAGCCTGGAGTTAGGCAGTAATGAGGCGATTAAGCAAGCGATCGCAGGTGGCCTTGGCATTTCTATTCTCTCCCAACACACCATTATTTCCGAAGGCACCTCTGGCGAATTCGCCATCCTAGACGTACAGGGCTTCCCTATTGAAAGACACTGGTACGTTGCAAACCTGGCAGGCAAGCAGCTATCAGTTGTCGCAGAAACCTTTCTTCAGTTTTTACTTGAAGAAAGCCCAGATATGGCGAGAAAGCTGCTGCCCGGATTAGGCAGAACCGCGTCTGACGGTGATAAGGAATCGCAGTCGGCTAAGCGAGAAGCCGTGAAGGCCTGAGTGCAGGGGCTTTCTGTGCCGCAAAATAGCCGACGCTCTATCATAGAACTAGCGAACGGTATTGATTGTTTATTGGCTGAGTAAGTTAGAGATGGTTGCTGGTGTAGACATTGGTACGCTAATTGCCCAAATTGCAGAGTTGGATAATGGTCGTCCGGTTATTGCCGGAACGAGGACGTCTGTTCGTCGAGTAGCCGTGTTGTACAAGCAAGGCGCTAGTGCAGAAGATATTGCTCGTCGGCTAAGCCATCTGAGCCTGGCTCAGGTATATGCAGCTTTAGCCTACTATCACGCTAACAAAGACGAAATTGAGGCAGCTCTAGCGGAGGAAGAAGCTGAATACTTTCGGTTAGCTGCTTTGAACAGCTTGGAAGCCCGACAGCCTATACATGAGTAAAATCCGGCTGTACATCGACGAAGATTCGATGGATCAAGATTTCGTGCATGCGTTGAGGGCCCGCAATGTTGATGTTCTGACGGTGGCAGATGTTGGAATGCTGCACAAAAGCGACAAAGATCAGCTAATGTGGGCAGCTAAAAAAGGCCGAGTGATTTTCAGCTTCAATGCTAGAGACTTCTACCGTCTACATACGATGTTGCTGGAACAAGGGTTATCTCACACAGGAATTGTTTTAGCGCTACAGCAACGCTATGGCGTCGGGGAGATGATGAGGGGAGTGCTAAAGCTGATCAACACCCGCTCAGCAGAGGAAATGAAAGATCGGGTGGAATTTTTGAGTAGTTGGATACCCAAACCGAATAGCTGAGTGATTCAACTATCCGGAGCATCATCAGGTCTATTTCGGGTAAAAAGTTGCGTAGATATTGTTCAAATCAAAGCCTACAACTAAATGCTAGCCTGCTGTTTTCAAAGCTTCTAAGACCTTGTCATGAATCTCGCCATTGCTAACTACGACGCCTGTGGTTGTTAGCCTATCCGCCTTGGAGAAATCCAAAGTCTCGCCGTGCATATCGGTTACGCGGCCACCGGCTTCTTCCACCACAATCACGCCTGCTGCGTGGTCCCAAATTTTCTCCTGGTAGCCAGGATACTTAGGCGAAGGCAAACGCAGATACAGGACTGCATTGCCAGAAGCGACTGCACCGTACTTTGCTTGGGAGTCCATTCTCATGGATTCGGTGGTGACGCCTGCGGCTTTGGCGATCGCACTCTGCAAGCTCTGGTCGCCATGCCCAGACTCCACGCTCTCCACAAAGCGAAAGTGCTCTTTGTCATCCGAACCCGTTACCTTAATCGGCTCAGGCGTACCACCATCAATCGCCTGCATGGTCGCGCCTTCACCGCGCACAGCCACGAACAAAATGCCCGTTGCTTCGCCATCCTTCAGCTTTAGCGTCAACGCAGGACAGGCCAACACGCCTACTTTGATTTCGCCTTCGGCCATCATCGCCAGCGCGACAGCATACTGGTCTTTTCGCAAGAAGCCTTTGGTTCCGTCGATGGGGTCAAGGG
Source organism: Cyanobacteria bacterium J06581_3 (assembly GCA_038531675.1). GTDB lineage: Bacteria > Cyanobacteriota > Cyanobacteriia > Phormidesmidales > Phormidesmidaceae > Phormidesmis. The sequence continues at coordinate 160,119 of JBCBBK010000001.1, read as the reverse complement.
TCCAGTAGCGAGGAGCAACCGCACCGTTGCCGTGGTCAATCCACTTAATAATATCTTCGGGTTTCGCGTCGGGCACGACTTCTTTTACGTAGTCGGTCACCTGCTGTAGGCGCTCGGCCATTTCGGGCGTCTTGAGTTCACCCGCATCTTCTTCGCCCACCACAGGATCGTTTGGGAAGGCTGCTAGCAAGTGCTTGCACACCACTGCTTGTGCGCCAAAGTCTGCGACAGTGACCGGGCTTTTATCCTTCTTTTCGATTGCTTCGGGCACCATGGTTTGGCGAACTTTTTCGCAAATGGTGGCGGCGGCAGTTGCAGCAGCGATCGCAACTTTTTTCTCTGTTTCAAATGCCATGAATACTCTTTTTACCTAACTGTAGATAACGGCTGATGGCGCTAGCTTCAATATCAACCTTACATAGTCTACGGTAAGTCACTGAGATCACCGGAAGGGCGACAAACTAATTCGCCGTTTCTTCATCCGAGTCATCATCGTCGGTGATGTGATAAATTTTCGTCCAATCACGTGTACCCCAGTGCTGACAGGCAAAAGAGGCGGTGCGACTGGCTTTCATTAGCGTTTCTTCGAAGGTATGTGTGAGGAAAAAATGACAAAACGCACCGTGGAAGATATCGCCAGCGCCCAGAGTATCTATCGCACGCACCTGAGGGACGTCTAGCGTTTTGGTTTCCTCGCCTTCCAGGTAGAGAATAGGGTCCGAGCCTTGGGTAATGGCAATGTGTGGGATTTTGAGCGATCGCAAATAGTCCAAAACTTCACCGCTATTGCCACAGCCCGGCGGATAAAAGGTCGCAGAAGCGACCACCGCAGTCGCCATGCTCAGCACAGATTCAAAATTCGGCTTCCAGCTACCGGCATCGACGACAATAGGAATTTGCTTCTGCTTTGCCCACTGAGCAACTTGAGCACTAACCGCCATCTGGTGACCATCGATCAAAACGATATCGATACCTTCTAAGAGGTCTTCTGAGACCTTGGAAGCTTCCACTTTCATCTCTTCGGCACTGCGGGAGATAACAGCGCGGTCTCCTGAATTCGCAGATACCACGATGGAAGAAACCGGCGGTGGGCCTGACCTATCTGGCGACAAATCAGCAATGGTCACGCCTTGTTCTTGCAAATCCCCATGTAGTAATCCAGTTAAAGGATGTTTACCCAAAACAGAAGACAGTACCGCCTGATTGTTGCGGCCTAACTGAGAAAATGCCACTGCTGCATTCGTTGCAGGGCCACCTGCCACCATCAGGCTTTTGAGCGCGACGACTTTTTCATTCGCAGCGGGTGGATGTTCAGCCTGGTAAATACAGTCCAATGTGGTGACACCGATGAATAGCCCACGGACCTTCTTCCCATCAGGGTTCGTCATCTGCAGCACCCAAAAAAAGCGTCAATAAACAAAGCGGACCTTTACTATAGAGCGTACCAGTCCCTATTTTCTCAGGTCGCTTTTGTGACAGATTCTGCCGCTCAGTCAGCCCAGTCCGTTGAACCGAGTACGCTGTATTTGGTGGGAACGCCGATCGGTAATTTAGAAGATATTACGTTCAGGGCGTTGCGGGTGCTGAAGCAAGTGGATGCGATCGCAGCCGAAGACACTCGGCATACGGGCAAGCTGCTGCACCATTTTCAGATAGAGACGCCGCAGGTAAGCTACCACGATCACAATACGCAGCAGCGGATTCCTCAGTTGATTAAACGGCTGGAGGAGGGGGAGGTGATCGCCCTAGTCACCGATGCTGGAATGCCTGGCATTTCTGACCCTGGCTATGAACTGGTCTGCGCTTGCGTTAAAGCGAATATCGCCGTTGTGCCGATTCCTGGGCCTTCGGCGGTGGTGGCAGCGGTGGCGGCGGCTGGGTTGCCGTGCGATCGCTTTACATTCGAGGGCTTCCTACCTACTAAAGGAAAGTCTCGTAAAGCTCGCATCGAAGCGCTGAAAAGTGAGGCGCGTACCGCTGTTTTTTATGAGAGTCCGCATCGGATTTTGAAGACGCTGAGCGAGATGAAGGCTGTGTTGGGGCCAGATAGGAGAGTTGTGATTGCGCGTGAATTGACCAAGCGCTATGAGGAGTTTTGGCGAGGGAGCATTGGGGAGGCGATCGCTCACTACAAAAACACCCCACCAAAGGGCGAATTCACCCTCCTCGTCGCACCTGCCGCAGAAGACAAAATCTCTCTATCTACAGAAGATATCCTTACCGAACTTAAAAACCTCATGGCACAGGGACAGTCGCGCACAGAAGCCAGTCGTAATCTGGCCAAACGTAGCAGCCAGTCAAAAAGAGAGATTTATCAAATATCTCTAGAAATAGATATTTACAGTGTCTTGCAAGATAAGAGCGAGGGAGAGCAGATCTTGGATTAGATAATCTCATACATCAGAGCGTAGTGCCCTCCAATCTGCGTACTGGTCTACTGGCGTCGATTTGTTGCTACTGATCCGCTCCAGCAAACCTGGAATTGCCATAAGCTCCTGAGTTGCAGCCTCACTCTCATCCTCTGCTAGATATGCCGCAAAATCCGCTAGAACTCGTAGTCTCCCCAGCGATAGCTGCTGAAGAGACTGATCGAGCCTGTGCCGAATATCGTCCACAAGTTCATCTTCTGACTGGTGCCGGTCTTGCATTAAAGGGTCAGCCGAAACTTCCTATCCATTGTACGTGCCCCAAATAGCAGTGATTTCTGCATTTCTGAGAAAGTGCTGAATGTAGCCTGTGTAACATTCAGCCAATCCGCTTGTGGCTCTCAGGAACCCCTTAATGAGTGCTCAGCCACCCATCGAGCGCAAATGGCATTCTTAAATCACTGAAGCAAACCAATTGCCACCAGGCAAACAAGGAGTCTATTATGAAACGTCAAATTCTTTCCGCTCTCATTCTTACAGCTGCTATCGGAACTTTTGCACCCAGTGCCAACGCTGCCGAGGCCAAGTCCATCGAAAGCATTCAACAAACTCGCCTTGAGTTCCTAAACAATCAAACTAAGGCCGTTGAGAACATTCAACAAACTCGCCTTGAATTCTTAGAAAATCAGACCAAAGCTGTTGAGAACGTCCACGAAGCTCGACTAGCTGGCTTGGACACTCGCGACAAAGCTGTTGAAAACATTCAACAGACCCGTCTCGAATTTCTAGAGAGTCAAACCAAGGCTGTTACCAATGTTCAGCAAGCTCGACTAGCTGGCTTGGACGCTCGCGATAAATCCATTGAAAACATTCAACAAGCTCGCCTTGAGTTCTTAGAAAATCAGACCAAGGCTGTTGAAAACGTTCACGAAGCTCGCTTAGCGGGCCTGGATACTCGCGACAAAGCTGTTGAAAACATTCAACAAACCCGTCTCGAATTTCTAGAGAGTCAGACCAAGGCTGTCGAAAATGTTCAGCAAAGTCGCTTAGCGGGCCTGGATACTCGTGACAAAAGCGTTGTTCGCTAGTGACTAAGCTCTTGAGGCGTTGCAAGCCTCAATTAGGCTAACTTTTCCTATGGCTGAGTCGACTACTTCTGACTCAGCCCTCCATAGTTGTCAAAACTCTATGTTGTCAAAATTGGGTACCTCGTGATTCCTGATCAAGGGTTCTAGTGCTTCATTCTTCAGGTACCCTTTTCTTATCCCATTACAGGCCTTTCTCGCGGGTGAAGCAAAAAGCCATGAGTTCTATAAAAAGCAATACTCGACGACAGTTTCTAAAATACCTGCTCGGTAGCACTGCCACTACTGTCGCCGCTAGCTGGCTATGGCCTACAGCGAGTACCGCACAAGTTGACCTCGAAGATCTGTGCTTACAATATCCTGAGAACTCTCGTTGCGAAGATTATTTGCCAGGGGTTGCCGCTTTGGATGAGGTGGAAATGCCCTACATGGCTGCGGCAGTTTTGGAGACAGCTCAAGCGGGCGATCGCCTCCTTGCAACCGGCCTCGGCAACCCTGCCTACCTCGTCATCGACGACAGCGCCGCCTTCGCAAATTACGCTATCAGCAGTGTTTGCACCCATCTGGGCTGCACCGTTGAGTGGGAGCCTGACACTCAAGAATTTGCCTGCCCCTGCCACGGCTCCAGATTCGATGCCGATGGCCAAACTACCAGAGGCCCCGCGAATCGCCCCCTCGAGCGAGTCACCGTCGTCGTCAAAGATGACGACGTACGCCTGATTGACAGAGCGCCAGCCGAGAGTTAACGCCTGCAGTAGGATTGCTTTTCCCTAGAACGGCTACTTGACGAAAGACAGTTCAAGCTGAGAAGTATTTATTAGGCTGATACTTGAGCAGGCTCATACTGCTGAATAAGAATCTCGGCTGGAATACCTAGCTCTTTATTCAGTTGCCTGATCATTTCTAATGTGAGGAAGCGCTGACGGGAAAGAACTTGCACGGCAGTAGAGCGATCACCCAGATATTGTGAAAGGTCATTTAGGGATACTCCATGAGCATCCATGTAGTAACGAATGGCTTCTACAGGATCTGGAAGTTCAATGGGATAGTGCCTGTTCTCATAAGACTCGACTAAGGTGCAAAGTATATCTAGTCGGTCATGCTCTGGAGTATCAGGAGAAGCATCAAATAAGCGCTCAACTTCCTGGAGTGCTTCTTGATAATCTAGCTCAGTTCTAATAGGGCGAAAATCCACAACCAACGTCTCCTTAGATAGTCTTGGCATCTACTTTGTCATACTCTGCATGTGTTCCGACAAATCGAATAAACACAACACTGATGTCATAGCGGATTGATACGATTAGACGGTATTTGTTCCCTTTGATGTTAAAAACAGCTCGATTGTTAGCGATGATACTGACACTTCGATTCGCAGCTTTTATGTCAGCTGGACTCTGCCAACTTGCTCGAGAAGCTTGGTAGTACCAAGTTTTCAAGGCTTCCTCACTATCAGCGTGGCTTTCCCAGTACTTTCGTAAGGTGCGCCGAGACAAAATACGCATATAAGTTATAGTAACTCCTCAAAAAACAAAAAAGCAGGGCTGTAGCCCTGCTGAGTCGTCGAAGCTATATAGGTCTTGCAACGTTAGCCGAGTGCTTCCGCACCACCAACCACTTCAAGAATCTCCTGAGTAATCGCGGCCTGACGGGCCTTGTTATACGACAGCGTTAGAGACTTCATCAGCTCTTTTGCGTTGTCGCTGGCACTATTCATGGCCGTCATCCGTGAGGCCAGCTCACTCGCTGCGGACTCTTGCAGTGCACGCAAAATCTGGTTGTTCAGATACAGCGGCAACAGCGCATCCAAAATCTGAGCAGGGTCCTGCTCAAACAGCATGTCCTTGGGGAACTCGCTGACTTCGGAAGCAGGCGCATCCGAACGCTCTACTGCCAAGCGGCCATCACGGCTAGTCAGGCGGAAGATTTCGTCGTCTTGCGCTTCTAAGCCCTGTGGATCCAAAGGCAGCAACGTCTGAGTAACCGGGCGATTGCTCACCAAAGAGATGAACTTGGTATACACCAGCTCTACTCTGTCTACAGATTCAGAGAGGAACAGAGCCAGCAGCTCATCGGCAATCTTCGAGGCTTCATCAGCCGTCGGGATTTGCTCCAGGCCTGTGTACTTTTCATCAATGGACTGGTCGCGGCGCTCAAAGTACTGAACGGCTTTGCGGCCAACCAGTATGTAGGTGAAGTCTACGCCTTCAGCCTTGAGTTCTTTAGCACGATTCTCAGCACGACGAATTACGTTGGAGTTGTAACCGCCACACAAACCTCTGTCACCAGAGATGACGAGCAGTGCCACTTTTTCAACATCACGCTGCTGCAATAAGGGCAGATTCGTGGTGTCTTCAAACTTTAGTCGGCTTTGCAGGCCGTACAGTACCTGGGCTAGGCGATCGGCAAACGGGCGTGTCGCGTTTACCTGAGCCTGGGCTCGGCGCACTTTGGCTGCAGCCACAAGGCGCATTGCTTCTGTAATTTTTCGGGTGTTCTTGACCGACTTAATGCGATCGCGAATCAGTTTCAAATTAGCCATAATCGTTTCCTAACAAGGCCGCTACTGCAACAAAAGCCGAAGTAGCGGCCTCACTTTTGCGTCTCTCCAAGACCTCTAGTTATGCTGCCAAGAATGCTTGCTTACTCTCGTCAATCGCTTCTTCCAAGAGCTTAACGGCATCATCCGTCAGCTTCTTGGTGTTCATGATTTCATCAACATAAGCCTTCTTGCTGGTGTTGACGTAAGAGATCAGCTCGCTGACATAGTCAGAGACTTTATCGACAGGGATGTCATTGAGCTTGTCGTTTACACCCGCGTAGATAACCGCAACCTGCTCGGCAAGTGAGCGAGGAGAATACTGCTGCTGCTTGAGAATCTCACGCAGACGCTGGCCTTTGGCTAGCTGCGCCTGGGTTGCAGGGTCCAAGTCAGAAGCAAACTGTGCAAACGCCTGCAACTCGTCGAACTGTGCAAGCTCTAGCTTTACCTTGCCGGCTACTTTCTTAATTGCCTTCGTCTGGGCAGCGGAGCCAACTCGGGATACCGAGATACCCGCGTTAATCGCCGGACGCAAGCCAGAGTTGAACAAGTCAGAAGAAAGGAAGACCTGACCGTCGGTAATCGAAATTACGTTGGTGGGAATGTACGCCGAAACGTCACCCGCCTGGGTCTCAATAATTGGCAGTGCAGTCATGCTGCCTTCACCCAGTTCGGGGCTAAGCTTAGCTGCACGCTCTAGCAAACGTGAGTGTAGGAAGAACACGTCACCAGGATACGCTTCACGACCGGGTGGACGACGGAGCAAAAGAGACATTTGACGGTAAGCCTGGGCTTGCTTGGTCAAATCATCGTAAATGATCAGAGTTGCTTTGCCTTTGTACATGAAGCTCTCAGCGATCGCAGCTCCTGTGTAAGGCGCCAAATACTGAAGCGCCGCCGGGTCATTCGCGTTCGCCGCAACCACTACGGTGTATTCCATTGCGCCGCGCTCTTCGAGTACGCCGATAACCTGAGCAACAGAAGACGCCTTTTGACCAATAGCAACATAGACACAAATTACGTCCTGGTCGGCCTGGTTGAGAATGGTGTCGATAGCGATCGCCGTCTTACCCGTCTGGCGGTCACCAATTATTAGCTCGCGCTGACCTCGGCCAATGGGAATCATCGCGTCAATCGCAGTAATGCCTGTCTGCAAAGGCTCATATACCGATTTACGCTCAATAATGCCAGGTGCCATCGACTCAATCAGTCGACTTTCGGTCGTATTGATATCGCCTTTGCCATCTATAGGACGGCCCAGCGTATCAATCACGCGGCCCAACATTGCATCGCCTACAGGCACAGAAGCAATTTTTCCCGTAGATTTTACGGTACTGCCTTCTAGAACCTCGCGGCCCGTACCCATCATCACCGCACCAACGTTGTCTTCTTCCAGGTTCAGGGCAATGCCAATTGTGCCATCGTCAAATTCCAACAGCTCACCGGCCATTGTGTTGTCGAGACCGTAGATGCGGGCAATTCCGTCACCTACCTGTAGAACTGTACCGACGCTGTCCGCTTTCACGTCGCTGTCGTACTGCTCAATCTGCTGTTGAATAATGCTGCTAATTTCGTCCGGTCTGATGCTTACCATTAGGAGTCGCTCTACCTATCTAACTACCGTGTACTACAAATGTGAATATCCCAGGGAATCTAGAAGAATCTCTGGGAGAATCCGAAAAAATCTAGGATGCGCCTAGCTGCAAACCAATGCGGCGAAGCTGTCCGCGAATGCTGGCATCTAGCACCTGAGAGCCAATTTCGACAATCACGCCGCCAATCAAGTCACCGTCAATGCTGGTTTCCAATTCAACAGACTTGGCGGCGGTCATACCCTTCACCTTCTGACGAATCGTCTCTTTCTGTTCATCAGTCAGCTCAATGGCTGAAGTAACCTGGGCCAGTACTGTTTGCTTTAGCTCACGCACCTGGGCCTGAAACTGCTGCAAAATAGGCTCTACCAAATAGATGCGACCTCTATCGACCAACAGCATCAGAAAGTTTTTCATTTGCTGATTGGCATCGTCACCCAAAATCTTATTCAGAACGCCTTTCTTGGCATCTGCATTCGCAATTGGGTTTTCCAAAAAGTCTCTCAGGCCCTCTGACTCTTTGAGCAAGTTCAACATATCTGCTGCAATTTTACTCAGGTCGTCTACAGAATCTTTCGACTTAGCAATAGACAGGAGCGCTTGCGCGTAAGGACCGGCAACTTCTGAAGTAGCAATACTCATGTGTGTTTCTCCTAATCTCCTAGCTGGGCGATACTTTGGTCAACCAGCTTGGTTTGAACGCCGTCGTTGAGCTTTTCGGGAAGGCGCGATCGCACCTTATCCATCGCCATCTGAGACACACGCTGACGCAATTCCTGCATCACCTTGTCCTGCTGAGACGTCAAGTCCTGAGCAGCAGATGCTTTCAACCGTTCAATATCCTTTGCTGACTGGGCCAAGACCGCTTCGCGAGCGGCTTCAGCATTAGTTTTCGCCTCTGCCTTAATGCGCTCGGCTTCTTTTTTGGCCAGCTGCAATTTCTGTTGTTGCTCCGCCAGGGCAGAAGACGCTTTCTTTTGACGCGCTTCCGCATCTTTAATGGCCGTTTCGATGGCTTCGCGACGCTCTTGAAGCTTGCTGCCCAAGAATCCCTTACCGAAGTAAATCAGGACGCCAATAACAATAGCCAGGTTGATCAGGTTCGTTTCGAAGATGTCGAAATTTATCCCAAATCCTTTGGTTTCAGAGGCCAGCAGCCCCCACGCTTGCGTTAACACTTTCGATACCTATACTGCTTCGTCTCTTTATGTTCTGCTTATGAGAAGCTTGCAGGCAATGGCTGTTTACCCGAAGGCTATGCAGCTGAGCCCAATAACTTGCCCAAAATCTGTTCGCTCAAAGAATCAACTTTTTGCTCTAGCTGGCCGAGGGCGGCTGCTTTTTGCTCGTCGAGTTCCTTTTGTACGGCTTCGCGCTGAGATGCGGCTTCTTGCTGGGCGGCTGCCTGCTTCTGTGCTGCAATTTGTTGCGCTTCTGCCTGAGCAGTTTCGATTACGCTGCGAGCTTCGCGGCGTGTATCGGCCAATGACTGTTCGTATTCTTCGGCCATTTTCTCTGCCTTTGCCAGCCGCTCTGACGCACCAGATTTTGCGTTACGCACATAGGCGTCGCGCTCATCAATGGCATTGCCCAGTGGCTTGTACAAAAGGGCATTGAGTACAGCCATCAAAATTAAAAACTGAATCGCCATCAAAGGGAGCGTGGCGTTCAAATCGAACAATCCACCGCCTTCTTCGACAGCTTCAACAGCTTCAACAGCTAATAATGTTAGTCCCATCCACATGTTCTTTTTCCTAAACTCGCTGTGGCTTTACCACAGCAAGACTCCCTACTGAATAAACAGGCAAAACACAACAAAGCTAGGCAAGGAGAGTTGTCGCTCCTGACCTAGCTTACGGGTGCTTATGCGAAAGGGTTAGCAAACAAGAGAACAAGAGCTACCACTAGACCATAAATAGTCAGTGCTTCCATAAATGCCAAGCTGAGTAGCAGCGTGCCACGGATTTTGCCTTCAGCTTCAGGCTGACGAGCAATACCTTCTACAGCCTGACCAGCAGCATTACCCTGACCAATACCAGGGCCGATTGCTGCAAGACCAATAGCCAAAGCGGCCGCGATAACCGATGCACTAGCAACAGTAGAATCCATTATGTTCTTCCTTGTGATTTTAGAGTGTCGTATCAAAGCCTTTTGTTATCTTGAGGGTTGCATCAGGGCCAAACCAGAAGTCAGACGCTGGGCAACCTTTCGAGAGAAAGTCGGGAGGCTAGCCAAGAGTGAGATTAACGAGAGTCTCCATCTCTCAAGACTATTTCGTGTGTATGTGCTTTACTCAAATCAAGCACGTACACATCAGGACTAGTGCCCTTCCATCGCTTCGCCAATGTAGGCTGCGGCGAGCGTTGCGAAAATCAATGCCTGAATCGCGCTTGTAAAGAGACCCAGCAGCATTAGAGGCAGCGGAACAAAGAGGGGAACTAACAGCACCAGTACGCCTACCGCCAGTTCGTCTGCCAGGATGTTTCCAAAAAGTCGGAAGCTCAGAGAGAGTGGCTTAGTGAAGTCCTCAAGAATGTTGATGGGGAGCAAAATGGGCGTTGGCTCGATGTAGCGAGCAAAATAGCCCAAGCCACGCTTTTTAAAACCAGCGTAGAAGTAAGCCAGTGAGGTTAGCAGCGCCAGTGCGACCGTTGTGTTGATGTCGTTTGTGGGGGCAACCAGTTCACCGTGGGGAATTTCGAAAAGTTTCCAGGGAACTAGCGCACCAGCCCAGTTGCACACAAAGATAAAGAGAAACAGCGTGCCAACAAAAGGAACCCAGGGGCGATATTCCTTTTCGCCAATCTGGTCTTTTGCCAGGTCACGGATAAAGTCCAGGGCGTATTCCATCAGGTTCTGCAGCCCGCTGGGTACACGCTCTACTTTGCGAGAGGCCAAAAAGGCGACACCAATCAAAACGGCGCAAACCACCCAGGAGGTGATAAAAACCTGGCCGTGAAGCGTCAGACCGCCAATTTTCCAGTAATAGTGCTCACCCACTTCTAGCTTGGCTAGAAGCGACGTGTTCAAGAGTTGAAAGGTGTTTAGCATCGCCGTTTAAATCTCTATTTTCGTATAGCTTTGTGGGTTGTAGTCGCCTACGCTACAACACCTGTAAATCCGAACCGGTAGGTTGGGATTGTTCACTGGCTCATCATACAGATGATGCGGGTTCTTGCTGCGGAAATGCAGCCGTCCAAATCACAAATGCAATCAGCGCCGCCTTGTAGGTCAAAAATCCCAAAAAGACGGGTAGTACTGAAAGCTGCTGCCACTGGGTGGAGGCCACCATTACACCGACGAAGACGGCGAGTCTTGGGCTGCTGAGCCCATCGGAGTTAGGAGGTTTTTCTCGTCCAATCTTACCGACGCTTTTGGCCAACATTCTGAAGTACACAATGCCTGTGACGGCACCGACAACATAGTTGAGAGCAATCTCTATGGAGTAAGCCCACCAAACGCACAGACAGATGACCAGCGTAAAGACCAGGGTTAGCTTGAGCAGGTTCTGCTGAAGCTGAAAGTAGTCTTCCATCGACGTTTCGGAAGCGGGGGGCAATACGATAGGCTGCTCGCCTTCGGTATTGCTGGCTCCATCGTTGGATGCGGATTCTTCTGCATTGCTCTCTGCGGCTGTCTCTAGCTCAGAAATAGCTGAGCCAATATTCTCTTCGGCAAGTGCCGAAAGATTCAATGAGATAACAGCTGGGTCTTCAGCAGAAGTCACATTAGTCATGAATGGCGAATGACTGCTCCAAAGTTGCTTGCGCGTGGGCTTTGATTGGCCCAACTTGGGAGGTTGAACGATAAAAAAGTTGTTGAACTAACCGGTTCAGAACCTGGTTCAATGCAGGATTTATTTGCGTCAAACCAAGGCTAATCATATCACGGCAATAATACTTATTACAGAAAGTTTTAATCCGATGACGTGGTTTTAACTTTCGCGAAGCGCTAGCATAATCAACTGCCTTTTTTGAAGCGATCGCACCACATCCAGCCCTTCAGCCCCTTCCAGCTCACTCTTAGCCAGCGCATCAGCCACCGAAACACCCTCACATTGCTCCATAAAGGCAAACTCCGCCTCGCTCACAGAAACCACCTGATACTCATAGTTAAAGAAGCTACGACTCGGCCAGCCTTCTATACAAGGATGCCGTTCCACAATGACCTGTGACAGCTGCGCGTCGTCCTGCCAGTCGATGATTTCTAGCGGCGCCCGGCTGAGGAAAAATTCGAAGTGGGTCAGTTCTGGGTCCAGCAGTTCTATCAGGCGGTAGCGATCGCGATCCCCTAGCCCAGCTGCCCGTTCTATCAAATCAGGCGCTTTGCCAATCAGCCGGTCCAAATCCCAATACGCCGTATTCGAAAAGCCCACAAAATCTAGACCTGACGCATCAATCAGCTCAAACAGCGTCTTCACGTTGTAATCAATCTCCTGGGGATGCACGTACATATCTGCGAAGCATTCGTCCCGGTGATTTTCTAGCGACCAGCGAGTTTCTTCGCGCTTGCGCAGGCGATTTTCTTCGGGGAGAGATGAGAAGAGCGTGCGACCTACGGCGACACCGTCCTTATAGTCACCGCGTTTTTCACCTTGGAGCAGGGCGATCGCTTCCTGCGTCAGCTGAATTTCCCGCCGCCCTAGCTCCGCGTATACAAAAATGTGAAAAATGCCGCCCGGCTTTAGCTTTTTCGCCAGCGCCTGAATGCCACGAATCGGGTCGGGCATATGGTGTAGCACGCCTACACAGTTAATCAGGTCAAACTCCCCTGGTACCTGATCCACATCGTAAATACTGAGGTTGTGGAAGGTGACCCGGTCGGCACCGGAGCGTTGGCAGCGTTCTGTCGCAACCGCGATCGCCCCACCACTCAAATCAATCCCTATCACTTCCGCATCCGGATTCAAATGCACCAGATACTCTGTACCTACGCCTGTACCGCAGCCCGCATCCAAAATTCGTGGGGCACTCGTTGCCGGCTTACGCCCTGTACAAAAGCTATAGGCCGACGGCCACTGCCAGCGCCAGTTATAGCCAGGCGGCGCTTCATCTAGCAACGGCTCTGGTGGAAAGGGATAGGTATCGTACAAGTTAGCAACCGCCGAACTGACCGCTGCATTATCGACAGCAGGCACCTGAGCAGCATCAGCAGAAGGACCAGACAATGGAATATTGGGACGAACCGAAGCAGTGGGCTCTGACATAGGAACGGGTAAAAATCGCGCGCTTTATTTAACTTGCTAAATATAAATAATATAGAGAAGAACTCACAGAAGAGGGACTCACAGAAAGCCCAACCTCTCTTAGCATCGCATCTAGCTAACCGATCGATCTTAATTGCCTTGGTAACTGCTGTAGCGTCTTGAAAATTCGCCCAATAACGTGAATTTTCGCAATAATAAACTTTACAAAACTTCGTGTCCCTCTCAGAGAAGGACGTCAATCTCGTATGATCTGTGAACTAACGGCAAGACTGGCTCTTTAATGAACGCACATATTTCTTAGAGCCAGCTCAGAGCCAGCTCAGCATCTGGAGATCAATACGCTTCTTAACAATCGCGTGGTTGCCTCTCGAAATCGTTCTAGGCTTAACAATAACGAGTCTTAAATTTCTTTTATATAGGGAGTCTTTGAGAACCCATGACAGTGACAGCTAGCGGCGGCAGCTCTGTAGCACGGCCCAATCTTTACCAAACCCTACCTGCTTCCACAATTGCCCAGGCGGAACAAAAAGACCGCTATATGGAGCGCACCGAACTAGGTGAACTCAAGACTTTCTTTACCTCGGGAATGAAGCGGGTCCTGATCGCCCAAACCATCACCCGATACTCCGAACTGATCGTGTCTCAGGCGGCCAACCGGATCTTTACCGGGGGCTCCGCCCTCGCCTACCTAGAAAAAGTAGACGAGCCCGTGGAAATGACGCGTGGGGGTGAGCCTCTCGACCAAAAACAAGCCTCCAAACTAGGGACCGCTACCTTCGTTGCAAACAACAGCGACGAAGGTAAAGGCGGTGGTCTGTTTAGCGGCATTCGTAACCTTTTGGTCAATGACCCCGATGCAGGCATCACCCCGCCAGGGTTTCGTCCCATCAACGTATCGCGCTACGGCCCCAGCAACATGCAAAAGTCTCTGCGAGACATGAGCTGGTTCCTGCGCTACCTCACTTACGCAATTGTGGCAGGCGATCCCAATATTATTAAGGTCAACGTTCGCGGCCTGCGGGAAATCATTGAGAATGCTTGCTCTACCCCGGCAACTATCGTAGCGCTGCAAACGATGCGTGGCGCTTCAGTTGGCTACTTCAAAGGAGACGCTGAAGCTCAAGACCTGCTGCGTCAGTATTTCGACGTCATGCTCACCGAGTTCAAAGGGCCAACCCCGTCGAACAAGCTACGTCAGCGTCAGTCAAAAGATCTTCAGGGTCTACAGCTCCCTCAAATTTACTACAACGCGTCTGAGCGTCGCCCTATATATGCCATGAAGCCGGGCCTCTCACGACTGGAGAAAAACGAAGCGATTGCGGCCGCTTACCGCCAGGTATTCGAGCGTGATATCACCCGGGCTTATTCTCAGTCTATTTCCGACCTGGAATCCAAGGTCAGAAACAACGAGATCTCTATGAAGGAGTTTATTCGTCGCTTGGCGAAGTCTCCTCTATACAGAAAGCAGTTCTTTGAGCCCTTCATCAACAGCCGGGCGCTAGAGCTTGCTTTCAAGCACGTTCTGGGTCGTGGACCTAGCTCCCGCGAAGAAGTTCAGAAGTATTTCTCCATTGTTTCTGAAGGCGGCTTGGCTAAGCTCATCGACGCGCTGATCGATTCTCAGGAATACGCCGACTACTTTGGCGAAGAGACCGTTCCTTATATTCGTGGTTTGGGCCAGGAAGCGCAGGAATGTCGCAACTGGGGCGCACAGCAAGATCTGTTCAACTACAGTGCACCTTTCCGCAAAGTTCCTCAGTTCATCACGCTATTTGCAGGCTACGAGCAGCCCCTGCCCGACCAGCACGTATACGGCGCAGGTAACGATCCGCTCGAAATTCAGTTCGGTGCGATCTTCCCGAAAGAGACTCGTAACCCTAGCAATCGACCAGCCCCCTTCAACAAAGACACTCGCCGAATCCTGATTCACCAGGGCGCGGGTATCAACAACCAGCTGAGCAATCCAGCGGCACGGCCCCAAGCCCCTGGAACTTTGGGCGCAAAAGTGTTCAAGTCCTCGGAAGCTGATACCGCGACTATTATTGGCGCTGTTTACCGTCAGGTATTTGGGCGCCCAGTGTACGCCGGTCAGGAGATCGGCCAGGCAGAAAGTCGCTTGAAAAATGGCGATATTACGGTTCGCGAATTTGTGAAGGCGGTTGCCAAGTCTGAGTCATTTAGAAAGACTTATTGGACGTCTTTGTATGTGATGAAAGCTGTGGAATATATCCATCGCCGCCTGCTGGGTCGTCCTACTTACGGTCGCCAGGAGACCAACAAGTACTTTGATATTTGTGCCAAGCAGGGCTTCTATGCGCTGGTTGACGCGATTATTGACTCTCAAGAATATACCGAGGCCTTTGGTGAAGACACGGTGCCCTATGAGCGATATCTGACGCCGGGTGGTCAGGCGATGCGATCGCTCCGAGTTGGCACCATTCAAGACACTGGCGTTCGCAGTAACGAAGAGAAGGTCACGCCACGGTTTGTAGAACTCGGTTCGGTTGGGCGCGATCGCCCCGCCCCAGAAGTAAGCAAACGCATCAGCCAGGGCGTCAGCGTGCAGCGTGAGCAGACTAAGCGATTCAAGCTCACGGCCTTTGACAAGGTCACTATCAAAATGATCGCTGGTGCGGCCTACCGCCAAATCTTTGAACGCAACATCGCACCTTATGTTGTCGACGGCAGCGAATTCTCTGAGCTGGAAAGCAAGCTGACTAACCGAGAGATCAACCTCAAGGAATTCATCGAAGCGTTAGGCGGCTCCAAGCTCTATATCAAAGAGTTTTACGCCCCTTATCCCAACACCAAGGTGATCGAGCTAGGCACCAAGCACTTCCTCGGACGTGCGCCTCAAGATCAAGGAGAAATCCGTAAGTACAACAAGATCCTGGCAACAGAAGGGATTCGCGGCTTTATCCGAGCCATGGTGGACACCCCAGAATACGCTCAGTACTTTGGCGAAGACACCGTTCCGTACCGACGGTTCCCCACGCTGCCCGCAGCTAACTTCCCGAATACAGAGATTCTGTACAACCGACTCACTAAGCAAAGCGACGATGTGGTTGTGCCTAGCTTCGAGTCATCAAATGCGCCCGCTGCGGCCTCTGAGCAAATGCCCCTGATGGCAGGTGCGCTAGAGCCATAAGCGAGGGATTTTCAAGAAGAGGACTGTGACCGCACTTGTTGTTGTGCGGTCACAGTCCTCTTCTTTTTAATTTCCACTCAATCAGCAAATGTAACGCCATTTGTTACACATGGACCCACCTCAAAACCTTGAATGACCAGAAAACTGAGGATTTTTATTACGAAATATTTCTAAACCTCTAAGAAGGACAGCAGAATACCGGAAAATGTTTACGGAAGATAGCTGAGCCAGAAACATATAAACGAGCCTGACACGCCAAACCTGCTCAAACGCGCCTGAATTAGCGCATCTGAGCCAACGCTGTAAAACTGGTCATCGATATCTTGTTTACGGGTGTTCAAACACTCGCATCCCGGCATAACGTAACAAAGTTTATACAATAGGCCGCTCGTCACACCTCATACTGTTATCAGTACGAGTTTGTTGTTCTACCAGCTCAGCTGCTCAATTTTTCATCTGTTTTTACACAGAGCCAGTGAAACTCATCTGGTTTATTCTTTCGGAGGAATCCATTAATGAGTATAGTCACGAAGTCGATCGTGAATGCTGACGCTGAGGCCCGCTACCTCAGCCCCGGCGAATTAGACCGCATTAAGGGGTTTGTTACCTCTGGTGAGCGTCGTGTTCGCATCGCACAGGTGCTAACCGAATCCCGTGAGCGCATCGTCAAGACCGCAGGCGACCAGCTGTTCCAAAAGCGCCCCGACGTTGTTTCCCCCGGTGGTAACGCTTACGGCGAAGAAATGACCGCAACTTGCCTCCGCGATATGGACTACTACCTACGCCTCATCACCTACGGTGTGGTTGCAGGCGATGTTACCCCTATCGAAGAGATTGGTTTGGTTGGTGCTAAGGAAATGTACAAGTCCTTGGGCACGTCCATTCCTGCAATGGCTGATTCCATCCGTTGCATGAAGAGCGTTGCAGGCTCCATGATGTCCGGTGACGACGCAGCTGAAGCAGCAGGTTACTTTGACTACGTCATCGGCGGCCTACAGTCCTAGAATTCTCTTTCTAGGCCTTCAACAGCCTTACTCCCACCGTTCACTTTTTTGTCCATCTTTAGGTAGCAAACCCAATGCAAGACGCAATTACTGCTGTAATTAATGCATCAGACGTTCAAGGTAAGTACCTTGATCAGTCTTCCATGGATAAGCTCAAAGCTTATTTCCAAACTGGTGAGTTGCGCGTTCGTGCGGCAACCTCCATCAGCGCTAACGCCGCTGAAATCGTCAAAGAAGCCGTGGCAAAGTCCCTGCTGTACTCTGACATCACTCGTCCTGGTGGCAATATGTACACCACTCGTCGCTATGCTGCGTGCATTCGCGACTTGGACTACTACTTGCGCTACGCGACTTACGCAATGCTCGCTGGCGATCCTTCCATTCTCGATGAGCGCGTGCTCAACGGTTTGAAAGAAACTTACAACTCCTTGGGCGTTCCTGTCGGTGCAACCGTTCAGGCCATCCAAGCTATCAAAGAAGTTACTTCCAGTCTGGTTGGCGCTGACGCTGGCAAAGAAATGGGCGTATACCTCGACTACATCTGCTCTGGCCTCAGCTAAGTCCCCTTAGCGACACCTTGAGCAGATCCATCTTGTGACCTCGTTCACAAACTCAACCAGATTAGTAGATTCTCCTTTTTTTGGAGAGTTTCCCTGATCTAACCTCATATCTAGAGGTCTGGGGTGAGTGTTAGAAAACTAAAGGCTTAGCAGGCGCTAGCGCTTGAGAGGCTTTGGTTAGCTAGCATTGGCATTATCAGACTTCTAGATATTGCAACAGACAATTTCCTCAGCAGATACTTTTTCAGGCAAAGGCACTACCGTCTGTACCTTAGACACCCAAGCTTTACACACCCAAAAAATTTAGTTTTAGATACCCAAAGAGGCCATTACCATGCGAATGTTTCGAGTCACTGCCTGCGTCCCCAGCCAAACCAGGATTCGAACTCAGCGCGAGCTCCAGAATACTTATTTCACAAAACTAGTTCCCTACGACAACTGGTTTAAAGAGCAGCAGCGCATTCAAAAGATGGGCGGCACAATCGTCAAGGTAGAATTGGCAACAGGGCGCCAGGGCGCAAATACAGGCCTGGCATAGACCATATCTTCACCTGTTAACGATCTAAAAAATAAAAATAGGGGCAAAGGAGAAATGCATCCTTTGCCCCTATTTTTATTTTTTGCGACGGACATGGGATGTACATGAGGCTTCGCAATCCCAAGGCCTTAGCTTAAGCATCACAACCTTTTGATATTGCAATGCCAAATATTGCAATACCGCTGCTCTAGCGTAGCCCTATCCAGGTAAAGAAGTCCTGATGCGTAAAAAGCTCCAACAGCAACAGAGAAACGAAACCTACCATAGCAAACCGACCATTTGTCTGCTCTGCATACTGAGTCCAGCCAAAGCCAGGCTTAATCTCCTCATCAGCACCCTTTGCGGTGATTTTATCAGACGGTTCGTTCACCGATTCATTCGCTGGCTCATTGACCGGGGGTTGCGCACTCATACGATAGCGATCTAGATATTGTCTTTACAGTTGTTTATATTACTACTCGCTGAGTAGTTCTTACAGAGGCAGCTTGAAATAGAGGCCGTTTGAACGCCTTACAGAAATACCGAACCAGAATTATCTAACAAATAGAATAGGCGCTTTTTCTAGCCTTTTTTTACGATTGGAATACTGAGGAAGTAATATGCAAAGTATTGATAATTATATATAGCTGACTGACAATTCAGCTTAGTAATTGACTGTTTTTCGGGTTTTTCTTGGGAACGCTGCTGGCGTTGTTTCGTTTTTTCGTTGATCTTTATAGGAGGATTCACGAATGCATAGTAGGTAAACTCTCGGGGAAGTGATACCTTTGTTGTTGAACATACTTGCTATAACGGATAGCCAAACTAACAGGATGGTCGTTACAATCTAGAAGAAATCAAACACTTTGAGATACTGTAGAACTTACGTTTACAGTAGTTTGTATGAAGCTTTGCGCACTTGTCAGTTACCATCGCTTTATCGGCTAGGGCAAGCAACACCGGTAATATCCTGACGACTTATGACTATTTTTTCTACATTAAGAAGTACAAGCAGCAACTATAAACCGCATTGAGTAAGACTTCTGATGATCTTTCTACGCTAGATATTAGAGACTATGGCTGACAAAAATGCGCCGTTGAAGGGGAAAGCACTGCTCCAAAAATTTAACGAGCTTGCCCATCTATCTAAAAGAGAACGAGCGCAGGGCTGCGGATACTACACGATTACCAAGGACAATCAGGTCAGGGCAAACCTTGCCGATTTTTACGATGCACTGCTCGAAGCTAGAGGCATATCGCTGAGCCCGGAAGGCACCAAAGACGGTCGCGGACGTGAGCCGACTTATCGAGTTAGCGTACACAAAAACGGCCAAATCGTGATCGGTTCTACTTATACCCAAGCAATGGGTCTGAAACCCGGCGATGAGTTTATGATCAAACTAGGTTATAAGCATATTCGACTAGAGCAGTTAAATAGTGAATCTGAGGAATAGGAAAGTAGATAAAGCGGGCAAGTAAGACAAATCTTACGTTTGAATGGATTGCCTTACAGCAGGCTCAATTTACAAGGCGCTTGTCTAGATTGCTACAGTCCTATTGATCTACACACCTAATTTATATTTTTATTTGACGAAAATTACAGCCCGCGAACACTCACGGAGCACTCATGGGCGGCTGTTTACTCAACACCACTAGGGTGACTGGATTGAGTGGAGAAAAGCGCGTTAGCATTCCAACAGGGAGTGACCTGGCAATATTTACTTGCGTCAGTTGAGGCTGCCAGGTCTGAGCGATCGCATCTTGCCCTAGCCAGCGGCTCAGCGCAGCCAAATGCTCCACCGTAGCCACCGTCAACACAATTCGAGCAGCATCTGGTTCACGCAGGTGCAGCTGTTGGTGCAGCCCATCCAAAATGGGAATAAGATGTCCGCCACTCCCCCCGATGAAAATGCGATCAGGTGTGGGCAGGCCTGTTAGGACCTCTGGCGCTTTGCCATGGATGACCTGAATGGGCGCGATCGCCAGTCTCTTTGCATTCTGCGTGATCAGATCCGCGCCTATGGCCGTTTTCTCAACTGCGTATAGTCTTGCCGTGGGACACAGCCGACTAAGTTCCACACTCACCGAGCCCGTGCCTGCGCCTATATCCCAAATCACCTGGTGAGCAAGGGGGGCGATCGCACCCAAGGCCAGCAGTCGAACCTCCCGCTTAGTCATCAGCATGGGTCGGTCTGGGTAGCTCTTAAACACCGAATCTGGCAGGCCAATCAACGGCAGGTTTTCCCTATGCGCTCTGTTCTCAGGTGCTGAGCCCTGGGGTGTTCTTAGTAAAACCACCACGTTGAGTGCAGCAAAAGTGTTTTCATCTGGGCCATAGCCAGAATCAAAGCCAGAATCAAAGCTAATAACCCGCTCATTATCGCCACCCAAATTCTCGCAGACCCACATCTGATAAGTCATTGGCAGCTCTAACGCCCGTAGCAATCGAGCGATCGCCACTGGCGTCAGCACAGCATCTGTCAGCAAGGCAATTTTGCGATCGCCCCGCTTCAGCGCCGCACTCAATAGCTGTTCACCCCGTCCATGTACGCTCACTAGCGTGGCATCTTGCCAAGGTACCTTCAGCCGACTAAAGGCCAGCTGAATAGCACTGACATGAGGATGAAACGTTAGCTGCTGGGCAGGAAAGGCCTCCAGGAGTAAACGGCCCAACCCAAAAAACAGCGGATCGCCCGTCGCCAGGATGACCGCCCGGGTGGCTGGCTGAGAGTCTAAGCGCGATCGCAAGTCCTCAAATACCTTTGCAAAACGCCCCAAAGGCCAGCGCTCTTGAGACTGAGGCGCGATCGCCTCAACCCCATCGAGTAACCGCACAGAGCCGATCAGCAGCGTAGCAGAGCGCACCAGCTGTCGTGCATCCTCACCTAGTCCCCGTACGCCATCGAGGCCAACCCCCACCACATGAATGACAGGCGCACTCACCCCAGCAGTCGCATCGTCTACGATTCCTGGGGGCATCACGACTGTTCCCAGGTCCAAATCATCAGCGCATTCAAGATAGCTGCTGCCACAGCTGAGCCTCCTTTGCGCCCCGACACCAAAATGTGAGGAACCGAGAGTTCAGCCAGCGCTTGCTTCGACTCTACAACATTGATAAAACCGACCGGTGCGCCGATCACTACCGCAGGCCGAATCCGATTTGCAGCGATATCTTCACATACCGCCAGCAGCGCCGTTGGGGCATTGCCCACCACCACCACTGCATCAGGATGGTCACGGCTACACCGACGCATGCCCAAGGCGCTTCGAGTTTGCCCAGGCAACAGTCGGGCAGGGGCCTGCTGCAGCGCCACCACCACCGGCAAATCCCAGGTCCGGCGCACCACCGTACCAATGCCCGCTGCAACCATAGAGACGTCTGTCACAATCGACGAGCCTTTTTTGAGGGCTCGCCCCGCCGCAGCGACCGGATCACCGTGAAACTGTAGCAGCTGCAAAAAATCAAAATCAGCCGTTGTATGCACAATGCGCCGGGCGATCGCATACTCCGCCTCAGAAAAATCATGCCCGCTGGCGTATTTTTTGGCCTCCCGGTCAATCTGAGCAAAGCTCGCCAGGGTAATGTCGTGCTCGCGGTAGGCAGGCATAGGGGCTAATCATTCTCCTGACGATAGGACTGAGCTTCCAAGTACACTTCACCCGCATCAATTTCACCTACCACTATCGCTTCGTAGCGCAGCGTGCCTTCTACCGTAGCCAGCTGCCCCACCTCAGGCGCAGTATGGTCCGCAAGCACCCACAGTTTGCCAGTGTCGTCCTGCACCTGGTACAGCCAGCCCTCCAAAATGGCCACGCGCTGTGCCACAGTCCCTTTAATCGCCACCGACTCATCCACCCGCTCCGACATCAGTGAGTCAATGGGAACAACCGAACGACCCACCAAACGAGGCAGCCGAAAAGCCGGCATTTCCAACCCCGCACCAGAGGAATCATCCGGTGAATCGCCAGCGGCACTCCCCAGCGAATCGCTACCGGGTTCAGATGCCACGCAGCCAGTCATAACGGCCACCACAAGTCCAGTCACAACGACCCTCCTGATACTGGCGGAGCCGTATCCTCTCGACCTCAACATCTCTAGTATCTTCATAGGGCGTGTCTTTTCAAGTGATTTTTTCTACAGCGCTTTGGTAATCTGGTTTCAGTGCTTGAACGCAGGCACATCACTTATTTTTGACCTCTCACTTTGACCTTTCAAATTTGCTAACCCAAACAAGATAGGTATCGAGAACTGCAGCTTGCCTCAAAAAGGCAGTAGCGTATCTTAGCATTATGGCCCAGCTCCTTGATGGAAAAGCACTCGCAAAACAAATTCAAACCAGCCGTATCAGCGATATTAAATCCTGGCAACAACAAGCTGGGCGTCCACCCGGCTTAGCGGTACTGATGGTTGGCGACAACCCGGCAAGTGCTGTGTACGTTCGCAACAAGGAAAAGGCCTGCGAGCGCATGGGCATCGCCTCCTTGGGTAAGCACATGCGCGCAGATGCGACGCAAGCAGAGGTCGCCCAAGAAATCTTAGCGCTCAATCAAAATCCAAACGTAGACGGCATTCTGGTTCAGCTGCCCTTACCAGACCATCTGGATTCCACAAGTTTGCTAGCACTCATCGACCCAGACAAAGATGCCGATGGGTTACACCCGATTAACCTGGGGCGTTTGGTACGAGGAGAGCCAGGACTACGCAGCTGTACGCCTGCTGGCATTATGCGGCTAATGGCGGCTTACAATATTCATCCCATCGGGAAAAGAGCTGTCGTACTAGGGCGCAGCATTCTGGTGGGTAAACCGATTGGGCTAATGCTACTAGCGGCCAATGCAACGCCCACATTTGCTCACTCCAAAACAGAAAATATGGCCGAACTGACCCGCTCAGCCGATATTCTAGTAGCAGCCGTTGGTGTGCCTAATCTGATTGGCAAAGCGATGGTCAAGCCTGGTGCAACTGTTATAGATGTCGGTATCAACCGGGTAGAAGATCCCAACGGTGATAAGGCTCGCTTAGTTGGTGATGTCGACTTTGCGGCAGTTGAACCTGTGGTAGGCGCAATTACGCCAGTCCCCGGTGGCATTGGCCCAATGACCGTCACCATGCTGTTAGAAAACACCTTGATGAGCTACTGCATGCGCCAAAATCTTCCCTTTGAATAGACTTAAGTTCGGCTTAAGTCTGCCCGGCTGTTCCTTCTTCCTTCATACGCCTTTTTTCCCATGGTGACGACAAATCTCGATAGCCCTAGCACCTTCGATCTTAAAAGCTACATGAGCGATCGCCGCGTTCAGGTCGAAGCGGCTCTAGATGCCTCTTTACCCGTCATCTATCCAGAGCAAATTTACGAAGCCATGCGCTACTCGCTGATGGCAGGCGGCAAGCGGCTGCGGCCCATCTTGTGTTTGGCAACCTGCGAGATGCTGGGCGGTAAGGCAAACCTGGCAATGCCCACGGCCTGCGCGATGGAGATGGTACACACCATGTCACTTATTCACGATGACCTACCGGCAATGGATAATGACGACTATCGCCGGGGCAAACTCACCAACCATAAGGTGTACGGCGAAGATGTCGCAGTGCTCGCAGGCGACGCACTGCTCACCTATGCCTTTGAATATATCGCCACACAAACGCCCCAAGCCGCCACTGACAGCGATGATACAACCGCTGAGAGGACAGACGCCCGGCGCGTACTGCAGGTGATTGCGCTGCTGGGTAAAGCAGTCGGCGCAGCGGGCCTGGTCGGCGGGCAGATTGTCGATCTGGCCTCAGAGGGCACCGTTGTTAGCGAAGAGACACTGACCTTTATTCACCGGCACAAAACAGCAGCGCTGCTAGAAGTATCGGTCACCTCCGGGGCCATTTTGGCAGGCGCAGAGCCCGCCGTTGTCGAGCGGCTGAAGCGCTATGCCCAACAAATTGGCCTGGCCTTTCAAATTGTTGACGATATTCTCGATATCACCTCTACGTCAGAGGCCTTGGGCAAATCGGTCGGGAAAGATGTTGCGGCTCAAAAGGCAACCTACCCTAGCTTGTGGGGCCTGGAAGAATCACAACGTAAGGCCGATCGGCTGATTGCAGACGCGATCGCACAGCTCTCTGAGTTTGGAGAAAAAGCCCAGCCTTTGGCAGCGATCGCCCAGTACGTTACCGCTCGCACTCACTAGTCAGACCAAAACCCAGCCTCTGCTTTTACCACAACGACCTCAGCAAGCCCCTTCTCTCAATCTTTCATCCATTTATTTGCCACCTACCAAACCCATGCAGGACTTTAGCCAAATTTTTCAAAATCACGTGCTGTGGGTGGCCCTAGCAGCCTGTATTGCCGCCCAAACGCTCAAGCTGGTCTTCGAATTTATTCAGCACCGCTCTATCAATCCAAAGGTACTCGTAGAAACAGGCGGTATGCCCAGCGCCCACTCAGCCCTTGTCACCGCCCTAGCCTGTGGGGTCGGCCAGACCATCGGCTGGGGAACGCCCGCATTTGCAGCGACATCAGTCTTTGCAGTAATTGTGATGTACGACGCGGCAGGCGTCCGGCAGGCCGCTGGCAAGCAGGCCAAAATCCTCAACCAAATTCTCGACGAGCTATTCCAGGAAAACTCAGAATTCAACGAAGACAGACTCAAAGAGCTGCTCGGCCACACCCCCGTCCAGGTAATCGTCGGCGCAGCGCTCGGCGTGATTATCGCCTGGATGTCTGCGCCCGTGGGCGTAGCATAGTTCTATTGGCCTACTTATTCTATCGACTCACTGCTTATCGACTTACTTCGCTAGTCAGCCTCACCACCTGCTGAGCAGGAACCATCACAGCAGCTAGCTGGGCGTCACTCATGCGTTGCAAAATGGCAGACGCTGCGGCTGAATCAGCCGTGTAACCAGCCAGCAGGTAGGCTCGCTGCTGGTATACGGCTAAGCCTACCGGACGCACTAGCTGGCCAACCGTGGTTGCCACCTCCGGGCGGCTGCCATATTCCACCAGTACGGCATAGCCCACGCCCAGCTGCTGGGGCTGATAAGCCGTGGCAGGAACCGTAGAACTACTCCCTGTCGCCACCGGCTCAGCAGGCTGATTCACTGGCGCAGGCTGGGCGACAAAACTTTCAACCCCTTCGACGCTGGCTAGGTAGGTTGACCAGGCATTGGCGGTCTCCAGGGAGGTAAAGCCACCGGCTCGAACCACAATTTCGTCGGTATAGCGGCACACCAGCACCGTACTTTCCACAGGTAATACCGTCGCGATTCTGGCCCTTTCGGCCTCAGTTTCGCCCCTCACCAGTAAGAGATATTCCTGGCTAGCAGGCGGTGGGCAAACAGGCAGTGCAGACGGCGGTACTGCCGACTGTGCAACCAACTGGGCGATCGCCGGTCGAGAAATTATCTGGTTAGTCAGAGGAGTCGCTGCGCCCAGAAGGCAAACAGCCAAGAGTATACGACGAGCAAAAAGCATGTCTATTCCGAAGAGTACAGGGATGAGTCAGTCAAAGCAGGCCTACGTGACAGCTTCCAGCGAAGCCAGCGGGTCAGGAATATTCTCAGAAGGCGCTTCAAATTCACCGATTGCAACATACTCCAGCCGCAGCTTCAGCCAGGTGATAAACGTTTTATCAGTAGAGACGACCGCAGCAGCTGGCTGGGGGCACTTTGCCTTTATTTCCGCGAGCTCAGGCGCCGCCAAAAAAGCAGGCTGCTTGATGAGCCAAAAGTCTACTTCTCTTTCTTCTGACTGATAGCGGCGATAACGCTCCTGCAAAACCTCATCAAAAGGTTCTTCTTCCAGCAAGAACCGCTGACTTGCAGCCACATAATAGTAGGTCGTCATTACTTAGCCCAAAGATTAGCTCAAACAATAGTATCTAGAAACGTGAGCATCTAGATGCGGTTGTTTGAAAAAGATGTGCTTAGAAATCGATTCGACCAGAGGATGCAGGGCTGGCAAAATCCGGCTCACGAACAAAGTCAAAAGACTCTTCTGCGACGGCACTATCGCCTTCCGCAATCTGGCTTGGGCTCATCGCCGCCGCATTCACAACCGCACCTAGCAGTCGCACATCATCACCAATTTCTAGCTCTTCTACAGCGGTCTCAAAGACAGCCTTTTCTGTAATACCGGGCCTTGCAACCAGAACAATACCGTTGGTGTACTCTTCTAGCAGTAGCGCATCGTCACAACGGGTCAGCGATGGCGTATCCAAAATCACCATATCAAAGCGCGATTTGGCATCTTTTAAGAACCGCTGCATTTCACTAGATTCAATAATCGCAGCAGGCTGACGCTGTGGCCCCGGAGAAGGTGAAACATACAGGTTCTCGACCTGAGAAACCATTTGTAAACTATTGCCGACCTGGCCACTGTAGTAGCGCAACGGCTCTAGCACCGCCTGCGGGTCTATGGTGAGGCCTAAAATCTCGGCCTTGGGACCAGAGCGTAAGTCGGCCTCTATAAGCAGGGTACGACGCCCCGCACGAGCAGAGGCAATGGCAATGTTATAGGCGCTAATGCTCTTCCCTTCCTTGGAACGAGTACTGGTCACCACAATCATCCGAGGACCGATAGAGCTCTCATCCGCAGCGACCAAACGCAACCGACTCAATAGCCGCTCGTAGCTGCCGTGATACACCGAATCAGGCTGCACCAACACGGGCACCGAGCGCGCAGAGCGCGTTTTCATCGCCGGAATCATGCCCAGCAAGGGCACTTCTTGCGCCTGAAGCAGGGCCTCTAGCTCCTCGGACGTTCTGGCCGTGCCGTCGATCATATCCAGAAGGTACACCGCACCACCGCCAACTAACAGACCCAATAGGGCACCCCCTATCAGCAAAATCGGCGCAGGCGTACGCGTGGTTTCCTTCTCTACCGTGACCGGAGGCTGGGCGATTGACAAGCTACTGACCGTTTCAGCCGCAGCTACTTCAGCGTCTACCCGGCTACCTTGCAAGCGGTTATACAGCTCTTTACGGAGCGCGACCTGATTGGCTAGGCGTTCTCGCTCCAGCTGCTTATTGGGCAGGCTAGAATACTGTTGACGCAGGCTTTGTGCAGAGCTAGCAATCACCTGCTGCTGGCTGATAATCGCCTCACGCTGAGCATCCAAATTCACTAGCTGACTTGCCAACGCAGCCCGAGCTGGGTCCAGATTAGACTGCGTACCGCTTGGAATGGGCGCAACCGTACCATCGCCACCCAAAACTTCTCTCGAACGCTGGTCCAGTAGGTTCTGATAAGCCGTCAAATTTTCTCCGAGCTCAATCATGATTGGGTGCTGTTCACGCAATCCTTGGCTCTCTTGTAGCGCCATGGCCGTCTTTGTATCCGAAACCTGTACCCGTAGCTGAGCCACTATTGGATCCGCGCTAAGGGCAGATGAGGCATAGGCCTGGTCAGGATTCATGCCCAGCTGGGACTGGATACTACGCATTTGAGACTCAATGCCAGCCAGCGCAATCTGATTAGCACGCAGCTGTTGCTGGCTACCCGAAATAGAGCTGAGCAAGCTGCCATCCAAAGAGGCCTGAATCGCCGGACCTTCAATCCGGTCGTACTGTTCTAGCGCCTGTTCGGCCTCGCGCAGCTCTGCTTCAATTTCCGGCAAACGACTGTTTAATTCCTCAGTAATTCGCTGGAGTCGAGCGCGGTTGGTCACCTGGCTCAGCTCTACCATGGCTAGAAACATTTCTTCTAGAACGGTCTTGGTCACATCGGGGTCATCCCCCTCGAACCGTATGACCACCTTAGACCCGGTTGCGCCTGCACCGTCGGTATCAGACGCAGAATTAACCGCAATCAGCGTATTGGCAGCTAGCTGTTTTTCTGTGTAGACAATGTTTTGCTTTGCCAGCTGATCTGAAAGACCCTCTAGCAAAATATCTGAGAGCAGCAAGTCTTCGTTGATAATGCCCAATCCCTGAGTTTGTACCTGAGAGGCCGTATTGGAAAAGGCAACCAGCGGAGAGTTATCTACTAACACCCCTTCCGAGTAATATTCTGGGTCTGGTTCAGGACGCAGGGCCGCAACGCCCGACATTCCCAAAATCAGTAAAAATAGGAATAGCCCCGGCCACTTATAGCGGTCTAGCGCAAGCAAATAGCGTTTCAGGAAAGGGGATGCCATGGGACTTCGGAGATAATTAGCAAGCGAAAAATTAATAAAGAAGCAAAAGAGTGACAGGCGCAAAAACCAACAGGGACACTATCGGTTAAACAACCCGTCATTCAAGAAGTCGTCGAAGAAGTTAGAGAATCCTACGACGTCTCGGAAGGGCCGGGTTATGGTTTGCAATGCGAATGAAATACGACCAATTAAGTTTCGACCGACCACGATGACATCACTGTCTTGAAGCGGCGGATTTTGAGTGATATCGCCCATAATTGCCGATTTTGCATCCAGGCTTACCGTAATGGCCTCACCACTTTCGGGGTCGTAGCGAATCAGGGCCACATCGCCGAGGTTTGCATTGTCAGGGTTAACCCCAAGCAACGAGACAGCATCCAGAAAAGAGCTCCCGTTATTGAGGTTAAGTGTACCAACACCGCCTCGCCCACCGGCATAGTTCAAGAAGCGCACATTGATAATTGGCTGCGCCAGCGTGGAGCGAGCAACTAAATGGCTGTCGTATTCATCCAGCTGGCTAGGGTCAAGCTCTGGAACAATCAGAACATCGCCGTCTTCGAGGCGAACATCTGGCAGAGGACTGCCCTCTTTTAGCGGGGTAAACAAATCAACATTGACGGTTTCTTCTTCAATCGTGTTGCCTTGACGTATCTGCCTTTGCACCTGAATAGCACGCAGATCGGAAGTGCGCGTCGCGCCGCCAGCCGTCAGCAACGCGGTGGCGACGGTGGGGTCGGCCAGAGGATAAAAGCCCGGACGCTGCACAGCCCCTAAGATAGTGACCTCAACGCCACGACGGGCTACCAGGGTAATGGCGACTTCATGGACAACGCCTCTATCCGGATCGCGGATCTCGACGTAATTATCGTAGATGTTAGTCAGCGCTGCTTCAGCCTGGCCAATGGTGAATCCTTCAAAGTTGACGCTGCCCTCAAGGGGCACGATGACGTTACCCTGCAGGTCGAGGGTTGCCTGGAAGCTCAGGTCGGGGTAGCGCTGAACGCTAATAAAAATGCTGTCACCAGGCCCCAAACGATAGTCGTTGAAGGCGGGTTGGAGGACGGATGGAGTAACCGGTGTATTCGGTACAATCAGTGGCCGTTCGTAACGAGGTGCTGAAGATGGCGGCAAGCTGGGGACACGCTCGACAGGCATAGTTTGGGGACTACCTTGATTAGAGACAGGGGGAAGCTGAGGAGCAGCGGGTGTAGGGGAAGCGTCCGTTGAATTAGATGGCGGTAGAAGCTCATCTAGAGTGGGCCCAGAGGCATTAGAAGGAGGTGACGGGCGCGTGGGGGTAGCGGGCGTTTCGCTCGAAGGGAGAACGGGGATGTCATTACCTTGAGCGATCGCAGGTCTCGGTACACCAGTGATAAGTGCCAGTAGGCCCAGGCCGGTCATCCAGTAGCCTGCTGACTGAAGGGATCTAGCAGCAAGTGTGGTCGCTAAGTGGCCGGGGGAAAGGCAGCTTGAACTGATGGAATTGGATAAACCGTTATTCATGACCGCTCGAAAAAAAGAATAAAGTTAAGACTCTCAGAGAACCATCTAACCCCAAAAGGTTTTTGGATACTGAACATTTTGCTACAGAGCTGTACATTAGCCGCATGTTAAAAGCACTGCTATCAGCCGCTATCGGAGAGAACAAAGGGTAAGGCCTAAGTATAGTTACTGTAGCCCACGGACCTCTCTAAAATATAGTGTCAAAAAAGCGACATTGGCACATCTTCATTAACACGATATTTACCAGGGGATCGGTAAATACCAGGAAATAACTAGTCCGCCACGTAGGTTAATGACCCTCGATATAGCCTACTAAGCAGGCAACAAACAGCCATTACAGGCATAAAAGTGATCGGGCTAAAAACAGCTAGCTCACGCCTAAAAATATAAGCACAAGCTTCACAAAGCGTCCTACAGAGAATCAGAGAAAGCACCTGAGAAAGCTGTTTCCTCCAGCCTAGACTGAATGGCTTTACCCAGGGAAATTGCCGTTTCCTGATGAGGGGCGATCGCACTCAGCGGATCGATCGGCAACCAGACGCTGACTGCCACCCACGGTAGCCGCTGGCGATGACGCCACTGAGCCCCTTGATCGGCCCAGAACCACCATGCCGGAGAAGCACTACCTCCCACAGGAGAGGCGTACCACTGTAAAACTGCGTAGGTTTGCTCCTTACTCCATGCACGGAAGAAGTCGGCCTTAATCCGGACAGTTTCAGAATCCTGTGTAGACATTTCAAATGGGAGCTTCGTCAAAGAATCGGTTTTCCAGCGCTGAAAGCCCTTGATGTCAAGCCATTCCACTTCTGGCTGATCGGCCTCCCATATTTGAGGCCGCAAAAGCAAAAGCACGGTCGATGCAGACCCCTGTGGGCGAGAGTCACTATTTTGGTCCAAAGCAAGCTGCTGAATAGACCAGCTATCACCTCCAATTTTCGTTGTTGCCTGCTCCTGGCTAATCCAACCTGGCAGCGCTATCCCCTGATCGCGAATAGACTGTAGTTCTGACTGGTTGTGTACCTTTAGTGGGTTTGCCCAGGGCCAGCCCGAAATATAGCGAGGGACTGCACTAACTGCGATGAACAGCGTCAGCGCAGAAATCACTATCAGCACAACCGCTGATCTTTTAGTCACAGGTCTAGAAATCACAGGAGAAGACACAGCGTAGACGGCCTACTTTCCGTAAGGCGGTAAAAAACAAACCAGAATAATTGAGACGGTTGCTAAGCGGTTTATTGCTCAGCAGTTTAGCGTTGACGTATCTAGAAATAATCTCGGCGCGGTGGCTTAGAGGGCTTTGGAGGCTTGCGAGGCTTAGACTTGGGAGATTTATACGAGCTGGGCCCAGATTGCGACGGTCCAGATTGTGGCGAATTCTGGCCAGTCGGCAGTGCGCCACCAGCGCCGCCAACCCGCAAGGTCATAGGTGCATAGCGCTCTAGCAGGCGAATCAAAACAATCAACAGACCCAGCATTGCTGCCGAATACAAATCACCGCCCCAGCTATCATGCAGCCAGTAAAAGGCTTTATCCATTTGCTCTCCATGAAAATAGGTAAGCGTTGCGTTGCGGATGATATTGCCAATGACGCTAACGCCAATGATACCGACAAAAAACATCCCCGTCCGCAGCCGAGAACGGTTTAGCCCCGTCCAGTATGCCAATATCAGCCCCATATAAAGGCTGGTAAATAGCATTTTCAACCCTGCACAGTGCGGTGCAACTTCGACCAGCTGGTCATTGACAAATAAATAGATGCCATCGACTGTGACGTTGACATCTAGCTGCTGCAACATAAAGCCCGCTACCGCTGCAATAAAACTCTGCAACGGCAGCACATAGGGTTCAATCAAGTAAGGCAGCTGAGTTGGCGTAGCTAGTAATACCAGCACCCAGGGGAACGCATACAGCCGAAACCCAGCCCCTCCTTTCAGGACGAGTAACAGACCCGCTAGCAACAGCGGTAGCGACAGATTCATCACATCGAGCAGGCCACTGCTGTAGAACACAACGACTAGCAGCAGCAGAGGAAAGGCCATCCAGTGGGTTTTAGCAGGCAGCGCTTTCCACTTGGCCCGTTGCTCCCAAACCAGATAAGCGGCCAGCGGAATACCCAGCACACCATGGCTGAAGTATTCGTGCTGGATACTGATGGACTTATTGAGCCAGCCATCGACCCAGTACCACATTAACGGCCCATACAAAACGCCTAGCAGCGCCAGAATAACGCCTTCTAATGGCAATGATTTTCTAGCGTTTGAAGTTAGCATTGAGGATACTCAGCCTATTGAGCTACAAGGAAAAATTTACAGGGAAGCTGGAAAACAAAGAAATCGTCAGCCTTACGATTCAACGGCTAGTGCCCTAGCAGGGCTTGCCGTGACAACGGCTTCAAGGGTATTTACCACTCGGTCAATTTGGGCGCGTTTGAGGCCGGGATACATCGGTAGTGACAAAATTTCCTGACTGAGCGCTTCGGCATGGGGGAAGTCCCCTACATGATGACCTAAGGACTGGAAAGCAGGCTGAAGATGGCAGGGCGTGGGGTAGTGAATACCCGTTTGAATATTTTGCGCGTTCAGCTCTAGCTGGATCACTGTTCTATCAACTGGGCAATGATTGGTCACTCGAATGACATATAGATGGTAAACGTGACCTTCACCACTGATGTTTTTGATGGGTAGGATGCCTTTTTGTGCGAGCGGGGCTAGCGCCTGGTCGTAGTAGGCTGCCAGCTGGTTGCGATCGCGATTCCAGTCAGCCAGGTGAGGGAGTTTTAGCTGCAATACGCCCGCTTGTATCGTATCCAATCGGCTATTGGTACCGCCCGGATCGGTGTGAAAGTATTTTCGAGAAGCGCCATAGTTACGCAGCGATCGCACCGTTTGCGCCACCATTTCAGCCGGGGTCACCAGCATACCGCCATCCCCAAGCGCCCCCAGGTTCTTGCTGGGGTAGAAGCTAAAGGCCGCACCTAGCCCTAACGAACCAGCCACGTAACCCTCTCGCTGGGCCAAATGTGCCTGGGCCGCATCTTCAAAAACAATCAAATTATGACGTTCTGCCAGCGCGAGCAATTCCTTTGGTGACACCATCTGCCCGTATAGGTGCACAGGCACAATGGCCCTGGTTTTGGGCGTGATGGCCTGTTCAGCTGCCGCCAAATCTAGCAGCGCCGTTTCTGGGTCACAGTCAACAAAAACAGGCGTCGCCCCGGTTTGCACTACACCTATCAGCGTGGCAATAAAGGTATTGGCAGGCAAAATTACCTCATCGCCCACCGACAGACCGCAGGCACGCAAACCCAGATAAATCGCATCCGTACCGCAGCCAACCCCTACCCCGTGGGCCCGTTCACAAGCTTTAGCAAAAGCTGCCTCAAATTCGGCAACGGCCTGACCGAGGATATAGTCGCCCTTACTCAAAACCTTTTCAACCACCGCCAAAATATCGGATTGAATCGGACAATGCTGCAAGGAGAGGTCAACGAAGGGAATGAGCGGATCAGAGGTCAAAGGACGGTCCATAGG
Source organism: Cyanobacteria bacterium J06581_3 (assembly GCA_038531675.1). Lineage (GTDB taxonomy): Bacteria > Cyanobacteriota > Cyanobacteriia > Phormidesmidales > Phormidesmidaceae > Phormidesmis. The sequence goes on along the minus strand of JBCBBK010000001.1, from coordinate 126,947 downwards.
TAAAAAGAGAAGGGAAAAAGCATCACGGTTGAGACTCTCGCACTTAGTGTGGCCTGATTTATTGGCCAGCCGCACCGACAAGGGTAAAGTCTCTGTAAAACTTGCCTAAATTACTTCAACAGGCTTTGATTAGATAGCCTAAGAGTGCCCGCTTGCCGATGGACTATCAAAGTGCGCGTCAGGAGCTGCTTCGCCAAACCCTGCCCCAGTACGAAACCGAAAATACCTTTTTGGGGCGACTACGCCGGGGCTATCCACCGGTCCCTGGTCAGGTGACTTCGCTTTTATTGGCCCTAAAAGTCTTGCGCGATAATTTGAAGAGCGCCACAGAGCTTAATCGGGAGCTGGCCCAGGCCCTGTTCTTGGTCGCATACGACAGTCGTAACCTGTTTGAGTCGGGGCGGGCAGCGAACATAGCCTGGCCACCGCTGCTGGATGAAGACTTGGCTAGAATTGCGATCGCTGCCTATAAAATACTTGAGAATTCACCGTCCTAAACTGCGTTAGATTATGCATTGTTGATCTACCACATGCCTATGCTCACCCGTTCTATGGTTATCCGCTACCTGCGTTCGATCCTGAGTAAGGGATTGATGGGGTTAGGCGTGCTCTGGCTGTTGCGGGGTATTTGGCCACTGCTGTCGCTCGTTGTTTTTGCTGGGGGGCTGCTCATAGCGACTGGGGTCGGGCTGCAGCGACTATGGCGCTATCAGCAACATCGCTATCAGGCACAGATACGCTACGAGGACAGGCTCGCTCGCCAGTTTTACGCATTACTGCAGCACCGAGAAGGCAGACTCAGTGTTCTGGAATTTGCCATGTACGGACGCATCAACAGAGCCGACGCCCGACGCTATCTGTATGAGCAGGCTCAGGCATTTGGCGCATTCTTTGAAAGAACCGTGGATGGTGACATTATCTATATCTTCAACCTGGGGATGATTTTTGGGGTTCGGCCCGCGCAGAGCGACTCGGTGATGACGCCTGCCGAAAGGGTGTGGGCCCAGACCGTACGGGGCAGGGCGCAGGCAGCTCCAGAACATATCCAAACCATCGACGTTACAGCGGTCAATGAGTAGCGGCTGCTTAAGTAATTTCATCGAAAGGCTTTACAAAGGTCCCTTTGTTCCTGAGCATAGGAGAGGTTTAAAGACGCAGTTAGGAGATATGAGCCTTGGAAAAGAGTTTTATTATGATCAAGCCCGATGGTGTGCAGCGGGGCCTAGTGGGAGATATTATCAGCCGTTTTGAGACCAAAGGTTTCAAGCTAGTGGGCCTGAAGCAAATGTCAGTCTCTAGAGAGCTGGCAGAATCACACTACGCGGTGCACAAGGAGCGTCCTTTCTTTAAGGGCTTGGTGGACTACATCATCTCCGCGCCTGTTGTGGCGATGGTTTGGGAAGGCGAAGGGGTAATTGCCTCAGCCCGGAAGCTCATCGGTGCAACCAATCCCTTAGAATCCGAACCTGGCACTATTCGTGGCGACTACGGCATTACGATTGGCCGCAATATAATTCACGGGTCGGATGCGCCCGAGACCGCAGAAAGCGAGATTAAGCTGTGGTTTGGTGGCGATGTGTGTGAATGGGAATCTGCCATGCAGCCCTGGCTATACGAGTAATTGGCTGGATGACTGAACTAAACACAAGACACCCCTCCGAGAACATAGGCTCTCGGAGGGGTGTTTTCAGTGAGCTGTTATTGTGTTTAGCGCGATTGAGGCTTACATATTGGCCCGAGCATCTTTAACGGCGGCCATAAAGGCGAGGATTCCAGAGGGGATGCTAAGCGCGAGGATAACGGCAGTCGGGGCTGTGCCCCAGTCGGGGTCGCCAGAAGACAGCTCGAACATAGAGCCAACTGCGGCGATCGCAGTCAAACAAGCTATGCCTAAATATGCGCCACTTTTGGGTGTCAAGGATTTTCTCCGGTGATAGGGTAAACGACTTAGACAGAAATTGAGCCTTGAAGCTGCGGACCTGAACTAGCTGATCTTTTTGCTGATTTTCTTGACGTCCTGAACTTTGAATCCGTTTTTGTCCAACTCCTGGGTCAGGGCAATTGAGTTTTCTACCCGGTCTACAAACAGCACCCCGTTTAGATGGTCCATCTCGTGCTGAATCACTCGAGCCACTAAATCATCTGCCTTCATCTTTCGAGGCCGTCCCGACTCATCCTTGTAGCTAATTTCTACCGCTGCTGGGCGAATTACATCCAGATACACGCCTGGAATACTCAGGCATCCTTCCTGACCCGTTGCGAGCTCTTTGCTGTAGTTCAGCACTTTCGGGTTAATCAATACCAGGGGCTTATTTTCAGTGTCTTCGGGGTCAGCATCTATGACTAGTAGCTGCTTGTTAACGCCAACCTGTGGGGCGGCTAGGCCAATTCCATCTTCGCTGTACATGGTTTGCAGCATTTTTCGGGCTAGGTCACGCAGGTCATTGTCAACCTTGGCCACACGCTTGGCTGGCTGACGCAGCACGCGATCGCCCAGGTAGTGAATAGAAAGTGGCGGTTTCTTTAGTTTTTTCTTTTCGACTTCAATGACTGCGGCCATGTGCTTCTGCAAAAAATTATTGGTAAGTCTAATTATTGTAACAACTCACAAGGACTTCGAGATAGCAGTTTGAGCAGGGCTTTTTACTACGTGCATCAACTCTGTTTGATTAGGGAATCCTACGGGTGATAAGTCGAGTAGTCCTCGGCCACAAGCCCCCTGGACGCAAGCGCTCCAGACACAAGCACTATGCTCAAATCGATACTTAAAGCAGATTATTTACTCATCGAGACCCTGCGCGGACTGCGGCGGGGCGGCTGGATGAACTGGGCCGCTATCAGTACGATGACCGTACTGCTCTTTTTATTTGGCACGAGCTTGCAGGTGAGCTGGCAGGTGGAAGGCCTGCTGAACCAGTTTGGCTCACAGCTAGTAATCTCTACGTATTTAGAAAGCGGGGTTGATGCGGGGTCTTTGGCAGGGCAGGTCAACCGATTGCCAGGCGTGGTTAGCGTCACGTCGGTTAGTAAAGAGCAGGCTTGGTCTCAGCTGACTGCTGACTTGGGCCTGTCTAATATTTCCAACGCAGCCGAGCAGCTGAAGGGTAACCCGCTGGTAGATGAGCTGAAGGTAAAAGCGCGAGATTCTGAAGCGGTTCCCCAGCTGGCAAGAACACTCAAAAGCATGGCTGGGGTTGACGATGTGATGTACGTCAATGAAGTGATTAAGCAGCTGCGCGAGCTAAATGAAGGGTTGCAGTGGGTGAGCCTGTGCATCGTCAGCTTGCTGAGTATGACGGCGATCGCCGTGGTCACCACCACGATTCGATTAATTGCGATCGCCCGTCGCCAGGAAATAGAAGTAATGCAGCTAGTGGGCGCCACCCGTATTTGGATTTATATGCCCTTTTTACTTCAGGGCACAACCTTCGGCGTGGTGGGGGCAGGCAGCTCCTGGATATTGCTGCTCACGATTCAAAAAGGGTTAAAGTCACTGGCCAACAGCAATCAGCCCGCTTTTATTGAGTTCCTAATTAACGGGCTTCAGCTCACAGCGTCTCAGTGGGTGCTGCTGCCCATTGCCCTGCTAGCGCTAGGCACCAGTCTGGGTCTGGTCGGTAGCCTATTCGCCGTTAAGAAGGTCGCTGCGACCCACTAAATCACGGTTATTGAAACAGTTCTACTGCAAAAAATTCCCCGTTGCTCAGAAGGTATCCGAAGCAGCGGGGGATTTGTTGTATGAGACAAAAGCAACCAAAAGGCCACCGAAGCAGCCTGAAAAGCTTAGTAAGCTAGCCCCATACTGCGAGTCGTTTCGGCACCTAAATACACACGGATGCTCAAGAAATCTGTGGGGCAGGCAGTTTCGCAACGCTTACAGCCAACACAGTCTTCGGTGCGGGGAGAGGCCGCGATTTGACCGGCCTTACAGCCATCCCAGGGAACCATTTCTAAAACGTCTGTAGGACAGGCGCGAACACACTGGGTACAGCCGATGCAGGTATCGTAAATTTTAACTGAATGAGACATGAAGCATAGACTCCAAAATTATTATTGCAATGTCGCCAATCGCCAGAAACTGACTTGAAGGCTCCCGAAGGTTACTGAAAGCTGCCCAAGCTACCAAAACAGCGCTTTTAACAAAGACCTCTCAAAAGCGACCTCTCAAAAGCAAAGTCTTCCGAGAAATGTCTTTATCAATACTCCGATGGCGTAGCAAATGGCTGCGAGCAAGGGTTCTCCAACCCAAGAGAAGTGTATCTTGCGGGCAGAAGCCAATCATTAAAAAGGGGGGTAAAAATTTATGGAACGTAATATTGTTGCGATGATGCTTTTGCAGTGGCTGACTGCCTGGGCCCAGTGCAAGGATGCTCGTAGGGGTCACGCTTTCCTATAAGATAATGAAGCTTAAATTACAAAAACTGTTTGAAGACGGTTGCGATCGCGCCCTCAGCCAGGGAGCTATTTCACCGTTGACAATTGCAGTTTCTTTTAGGCAAGTTCTTGCGCTTTTTGCCGCTGTTGGAAGGTAATTACAGTAATGAGTGACGATATTTTAGGAAAAGTTCAGAAAATCGTTTCTGAACAGCTCGGTGTAGACGATGCAGAAGTTAAGCCAGAAGCTAACTTTGCAAACGACCTGGGAGCTGACTCCCTAGACACCGTGGAGCTGGTGATGGCGCTAGAAGAAGAATTCGATATTGAGATTCCTGATGAAGCTGCCGAAAGTATCAGCACCGTGCAATCAGCGGTTGACTTCATTAAGTCGAAAGCTGCCTAGCAGCCCATCGTATGAGCCGTGCCTTAGCGAGTCAATAGCTCGCTCGCTAAGGCTCTTTAATAATTTTGCGACAATAATTCTGCGACTTCATTTTTTCGCTCTTTAAGAACTATGGCCTCCTCAGAAAACCCAGTGGACGAAAACAAGCTGCTGAAAAAGCGAGTTGTGATTACCGGCATGGGTGCAATCACCCCTATCGGGAATACCCTCGCTGACTACTGGGCAGGCCTAATGAGCGCCAAAAATGGCATCAATTTGGTGACGGCCTTCGACGCGTCTAAGCATGCTAGCCAGATTGCGGGCGAGGTAAAGGGGTTCGATCCGCTTGACTATATGGACCGCAAGGATGCAAAAAGGGCGGCTCGATTTGCTCATTTTGCGATCGCAGGCAGCAAGCAGGCCCTAGCCGATGCCAAGCTAGAAATCACTGACCTCAACGCCGAGCAAATTGGCGTCATGATCGGTACCGGTGTCGGCGGCATCCAGGTCATGGAAGATCAGCAAACGATCTATTTGAACCGAGGCCCTAGCCGCTGTAGCCCCTTCATGGTGCCAATGATGATCGCCAACATGGCCGCTGGCCTGACGGCGATTCAAACCGGTGCAAAAGGCCCCAACTCTTGTCCGGTGACGGCCTGTGCGGCTGGGTCTAACGCAATTGGCGACGCCTTCCGCTTGGTACAGGGTGGCTACGCTCAGGCCATGATTTGCGGTGGTACCGAATCGGCGGTAACGCCGTTGACCTTTGCTGGGTTCTCATCAGCCAGGGCAATGTCCACCCGTAACGACGACCCCACCCATGCCAGTCGCCCCTTTGATGTCGATAGGGACGGCTTCGTACTGGGAGAAGGCAGCGGCATTTTAATACTTGAAGAGCTGGAGCATGCCCTGAGTAGAGGCGCTCGCATTTATGCCGAAATGGTGGGCTATGGCATGAGCTGTGATGCCTACCATATGACCAGCTTGGCCCCTGGCGGTGAAGGCGCTATTCGCGCTATTCGCCTGGCGCTAAAAGACGGTGGACTAAGCCCCGAAGAGGTGAGCTACGTCAACGCCCATGGCACCAGTACGCCAGTAAACGACCCTAATGAAACCGCTGCCATTAAAACCGTACTGGGTGAACATGCTTACAACATTACTGTTAGCTCTACAAAAAGCATGACCGGACATTTGCTAGGCGGTTCTGGTGGCATTGAGGGAGTTGCTGCGGTGATGGCCGTTGCCAACGACAAGGTACCACCCACCATTAACTTAGAAAATCCCGATCCGGCCTGCGACCTAGATTACATCGCAGGCAAAAGCCGCGAGCAAACTGTGAACGTTGCGCTTTCAAATTCCTTTGGCTTTGGCGGACACAATGTCACACTGGCCTTTAAAAAGTATGCGTAAGCCTCGCATAACCTCCATTTAGACTCGGAACGTCTGCACAGCCAGCTGACTGTTTCGACAAGAAAAAAGTGCAGGAATAACAAGGACAGCAGACATAGCATTTGCTAACCGTCGTAGATGTTACAGATTCATAGGTATAATGACCTAACAAATCTTCTTAAACATTTGTATGGGTTCGCTTCAACATACTTTGGCAGTGTTCTGTGGCTCGCTATTGTTTAAGAACTGGTTCGCAAAGTTTTCGCCTCACATTTCATCTCTAGCCTCGCTCATATCCACCACTGTTTTATTCAAAGAAAAAGTCTATGGCTGTCGCAACTCAATCGCTTGAAGCCCTGTGCATAAATTCCATTCGTTTTTTAGCCGTTGACGCCATCAACAAGTCCAAGTCGGGTCACCCTGGTTTGCCAATGGGTGCGGCGCCGATGTCTTTTGTCCTATGGGATAAGTTCATTCGTCACAATCCAAAGAATCCTCAGTGGTTCAACCGCGACAGATTCGTGCTTTCCGCAGGTCATGGCTGCATGTTGCAGTACGCCATGATGTACCTTACGGGCTACGACAGCGTCACCATCGACGATATCAAGCAGTTCCGTCAGTGGGGCTCTAATACGCCGGGTCACCCCGAGAACTTTGAGACGGCGGGTATTGAGGTGACCACCGGTCCGTTGGGTCAGGGCATTTGTAACGCGGTAGGCCTGGCTGCGGCTGAAGCGCACCTTGCGGCTAAGTTCAACAAGCCCGACTGCACGGTAGTAGACCATTACACCTACACCATCATGGGTGACGGCTGTAATATGGAGGGCATCTCTGGTGAGGCTTGCTCTTTGGCAGGTCACTGGGGCCTGGGTAAGCTGATTGCCCTGTACGACGACAACCATATTTCGATTGACGGTTCTACTGATATTTCCTTTACAGAAGATGTGAGCAAGCGCTTTGAAGCGTATGGCTGGCATGTGCTGCATGTAGAAGACGGCAATACGGATTTGGATAGTATTGAGAAAGCGATCGCCGAAGCGAAAAAGGTCACCGACAAGCCCACGATGATCAAAGTGACTACGATCATCGGCTATGGCTCACCAAACCGTCAGGGCACTGGCGGCATTCATGGCGCCATGCTGGGTGACGACGAAACCAAGGTGACTCGCGAAGCTTTGGATTGGAAATACGAGCCCTTTGAAGTCCCTGAAGATGCGCTGAGCCGTTACCGCAAGGCTATTGACAACGGTGCCAAGTCAGAATCTGAGTGGAATGACACGTTGGCGACTTACCGCAGCAAGTACGCAGAAGAAGCCGCTGAATTTGAGCGCTTCCTCTCCGGTAAACTCCCCGACGGCTGGGAAAATGCACTACCCAAGTACACTCCCGAAGATAAGGCACTGGCAACTCGTAAAAACTCCGAAGCCACGCTCAACGCATTGGCCCCTGTTCTTCCTGAGTTGATTGGTGGTTCCGCTGACCTCACCCACTCCAACCTCACCGAGCTCAAGATTTCTGGCGACTACCAGAAAGGCGCTTACGAAAACCGCAACATGCATTTCGGTGTACGCGAGCACGGCATGGGCGCCATCTGTAACGGCATTGCCCTGCACAACAGTGGCCTTATCCCTTACTGTGCAACCTTCCTAGTCTTCACCGACTACATGCGCGGCGCAATCCGCCTTTCCGCCCTATCCGAAGCGGGCGTCATTTACGTGATGACTCACGATTCCATCGGATTGGGTGAAGACGGTCCTACACACCAGCCGGTAGAAACAGTCGCTTCCTTGCGGGCGATTCCTAACCTGTACGTCATCCGTCCTGCCGACGGCAACGAAACCTCTGGTGCGTACAAAATTGCCGTAGCCAAGCGCAAAGCCCCCACGCTGATGTGCTTCTCTCGCCAGGGCCTTCGCAATCTACCAGGGTCTTCCATTGATGCGGTCGCAAAAGGCGCTTACATCATGTCTGACTCTGACGGTACGCCTGACCTGATTTTGATTGGCACAGGTAGTGAAGTCCAGCTGTGTGAAGATGCGGCTGAAAAGCTGCGCGGCGAAGGCAAGAAAGTACGTGTGGTTTCCATGCCTTGCTGGAAGCTGTACGAAGAACAAGATGCAGCTTACAAAGAGTCTGTACTGCCTAAAGCTGTTAAGAAGCGCCTGGTAGTAGAAGCGATGAGCAGCTTCGGCTGGGCTAAGTACCACGGTGACGAAGGCGATATGATTGCTGTTGATACTTTTGGTGCTTCTGCACCAGGTGGCCTGGTAATGGAGAAGTTCGGCTACACCATCGATAACGTAGTGTCTCGTGCGAATGCATTGCTGAGTTAATTTCTCGACCAAAGTAACGATAAAGCCCTTGCTTGTGACTTACAAGTAGGGGCTTTGTTTGTTGTGTCGGTAACCTGTGAAAAAGGATAAGATTCAGAAAACGACTAATCGAGAAGTCAACATGCGATCTTTATTGACAGTTGATATAGAGCAAATAAGTATTGACGAACGCATACAGTTAGCTGACGAGCTGTGGGACAGTATTCTTGCCCATCCTGAAAAGCTGTCCGTAACAGAAGCGTAAAAGCGAGAGCTAGATAACCGACTCAAGAACCATCAGCGGACAGACGCTAAAGAATTGAGCTAGGAAGCTGTGAAAGACAAATTGAGTAATCTGTAATAGCTAAGGTAATGCGTAATTCCACGGAGAGACTTTGAAGCAGCTCTTGACCCTTACAGGAGCGCACACCTATGCCGTTTCAGGACTACTCTAAGCGAATTGCGATCGCACTCACCTGCACTATCCTCCTCACCACAGCCTGCAAAGCGTCAGAATCACCAGAAACATCAGCCACAGAACCCGCTGTTACAGCGCCTTCAGGCGCTAATGAAAACAACGAAAGCACTATCACCGTCACACCCGAGCTTATAGAATCATCCGAATCTGTAGGCTCTACTTTCCTAAGTCCCGGAGATTTTGCTATCAACGGCATGTCAATAGGAATGACTCAGGCTGAGGTCATTGAACAGTTAGGCGAGCCTGACGACATCGGGATGGATCGTAGGCCAGGCGACACGCTTCTATATAGCGATGGAATGAAGGTCTATCTGGGCGACGACTTTGTCACTGGGGCAGTCGCTACGGGCACCGATTTCTGCACACCTTCAGGCATTTGCCCTGGAGATTCTCTGGAATCGATTTTTAATCGTCTTGGAACCACGGTAATCGCCCCAGATGATGGATCAGGGCGCTATGCGGCATACAGGCCCGCCGCAGAAGACAATGTAGTTTTTTGCTGGCTAGAAATTCACATTGATGAGAATCATCCTTCAGGAGTTGATACCGCCAAAGATGTTGCCCTTGCCTGCCAACCTTAAGACGTTGGATCGGTAGCCTGTCATTCGCGCTTCTGAATCGCGGCCTCCAGCTTCATCCGACGAACTTCCCCCGATAACTTCGACAAGTTCACATCAATGAATGCCCAAATACCATCACTGAAACTGGAGTCTTCCTGATGTGACTCAATCGCAGCGGGCAGGGGAATATCTTCTGAATCGGTCAACAGACCTTCCACATGACATTCAGCAGCTTCTACAGCACTTTCTAAAGCTTCATCAATAGAAGCACCCGCCGAGAAACAGCCCGGTAAGTCAGGAATCGTGACGCCGTAGTCACTATTGGGATCGTTGTGAAGTACGACTGGATAACGCATAGTTTTTATAACTCTATCTCAAGTGCACTAGCGTGGTGCACTTGAGATAGAAGAGAGGATGAGCCGCGAGACAACGGTAGACTTGAAACGAGAGTCTGGACAGAGTTCCAATTCACTGTTTTTAACTTATGCCATTATTCGACTGTATTGTTGTGGGTGCTGGACCTGCGGGGGCGAGTGCTGCGTATCATTTGAGCAAACGCGGACATAATGTGCTGCTGTTGGAGAAGGCTGCGCTGCCTCGGTACAAGCCTTGTGGGGGTGGGGTGTCGCCTCAGGTGGCTGAGTGGTTTGACTTTAGCTTTGAGCCGGTGATTTCGCAGAAGGTGACGCATGCCCGGCATACGTGGAAGCGGGGGGATGCGATTGATGTAGAGCTGAAGTCGCCGATGTGGATGGTGCGGCGCGATGAGTTTGACCACTATTTGGTGCAGCAGGCGCAGAAAATGGGGACGCAGCTGCGTGACCAGACGAAAGCAACGGGTGTGGAGTGGGTAGATGACTGTTGGCAGATACGGACCAGTGAAGGCGATACCTGGGAGGGCACCTATCTAATTGCGGCAGACGGTGGGCGAGGGCCGATGGCGAAGTGGTTGGGATTTGCGAATCGCAAGGTCAGCGTTGCGGGTGCAATTGAAATTGAGCCCAGACTGCCTGTAGAGGATGGCCATGTGGTGCATTTTGAGTTTGGGTTGCTGAAGAATGGCTATGCGTGGAATTTTCCGAAGCAGGATGGCTATTCGATTGGCGCACTGATGTTTAAGACGCGTCAGCGAAAGGGTAACGACTTGGTGCAGCCGATGACGGCGTACGCTGAGGACTTTGAGGTAGATGCGACGCAGGTGGCGAAGTTTGGGCATCCGGCGTGTATTTGGAATGGCAATCAGCGGTTGCATACGCAAAATGCGGTGCTGGCGGGTGAAGCGGCCTGTGTAGTCGATCCGTTGACGGCTGAGGGGATTCGGCCTTCTATGTTTACGGGGGTGAAGGCGGCTGAGGCGGTAGACCAGGCACTAGGTGGAGATGCTGGTGCGCTGGCGAACTATACGCAGATTGTGCAGGATGAGATTGGGCGTGAAATGAAGGTGGCAACGCGGATAGCGAAGGCGTTTTACCTGGCGCCGCACTTTAGCTATCGCACGATTATGAGTCAGCCATCAGCGAGCCTGGCGATGATGCAGATTTTTTCGGGGGAGCTGAAATATGCGGATATTGTGCAGAAGGCGATGAAGAAGTTGAGTGGTGGGCTGCTGGGTGTGATGACGTCCCAAAGTCACTTACAATAACCGACCAAAATCGTGTAAATTACAACTGCGATAAAGCTAGCGTAGCGTTTGCCTTGGTTAGGTTAGCGCTGTTTATCGCAAGCCAACGAGACGCTAGAAAATAATAGCGCCTCACCTTCTTATATACGCGGTCCAGTTAACAGGACTGTTTTTGACTAAGAACGTAGAGCATATTCCTATGAGTGAAGCCCGTGCCTTTGCAGAAAGTCAGCTAGAAGCGGCCATTAAGGACGTTTTGAGTGATGAGTTTGAAGCTTGCTGGAACCGCATTAAAGACGATCCGGCAATTACGGACCCTGAAGAACAAATGGAGGAGCTGGCTGAGTGGTTTGGTGAGCAGGTGCAGGCCACCATTGAAGACATCATGGAGTCGGAGGAAGAGGACGAGGAAGATGATGCCTTTGACGATGACGATGATGATACGGAAGAAGAGGATGAGGGGCCTAGCTTTGAAGAAGAATAGTGCCGATTGTCTTTTCGTTTGTGCACTAAGCGTGAGTGGATTCTGTTGCAATCTACAGTCAAGTCACTTTATCAAATGACTCACTTCAGTCCCATCTCATAGTGAGCAAGTTAATTCTTTCGATGAGACTATGGGCGTTGGAAATCGAGACTGTGATCGCATCTATGATTCATATCAGCAGAGTGACTCAAAAGCACTGATATCTCTGAGCCTAAATAGAACAACCTCACTATCACAGCTTTGCTACTTGAGAGTTTTAAGAAAGCTCGTACAACCGAGAAAAGTCATCGTTGTAAGAAGATGCCACTAGCCACTGACCATCAGAACTAAACCTGAACGAAGAGCCTACAAAACTAGCAATTGAACTCCCTGAAAAGTCATAGAGGTAAGTTCTATTATCAGCGGCATTACTTACAAGAAAGCCTTTTCCAGCTTTCGTAATATCGTTAAAACTGGTTTCTAACTTGCCATCGAAGACACCTAATCTCTCGCCTAGTAAATTGTATAGATAAACCTGTTTATCTTGGCTCAATAGCTGTTTCAGGGAGGTTTCAGGTATAGGTCTCACGCGCTAGCGTGACATCAATAGCCGCTTTTCTCTCAATTTCGATGTTAACGCTTTCGAGCCTCATAGATGCCGACAAATGCTACGAGACGGTGCGTCACCTGAGATGGCCCAATGGTGTTTGTTGTGTTGATTGCGAGTCTACTTCGGTCACAAAACGAGGCAAACATGAGACGCATCCGGCGCGGCAGCGATACGTCTGCGGCAACTGTGGACGTCAGTTTGATGACCTGACGGGCAGCCTCTTTGCAGGACGCCATCAGCCCTTACAAACCTGGATTGCCTGCCTGTATCTGATGGGACTCAACCTCTCGAATCAGCAGATTGCTCAAGAACTGAGCCTACACAGAGATGACGTACACCAGATGACGAGGGAACTGCGCCAGGCGATCGCGGACAAACGGCCAGAAGTACAGCTATCAGGCACGGTAGAGTTCGATGAAGTCTACGTCACCGCAGGTCATAAAGGCCAACCTGAACAGGTTAAAAAAAGGCCGCAAAGGGCGACGGCGTAAGCTCAAAGGGTTTCGGGGACGCGGTACGCTCGAAAAAGAGAAGCCGCCGATCTTCGGCATGATTGAACGCGGTGGAGCAGTGGTGATTAAAATGCTCGCGAATGTTCAACAGAAGACCATCAAACCGATTATTCAGGCAACGGTGAGTGCTGGTACACTCATCTACACTGATGAATACGACATCTATGCCAGGCTTGAGGCTTGGGGCTATAGTCACAAAAGTGTTGGTCACAGCGCTGGAGAATATGCCCGTGACGAAGACGGCGACGGCTTTTGCGAAGTTCATATCAACACGATGGAAGGGGTTTGGTCACTGCTGCGCTCTTGGCTCAGGCCCCATAGCGGCATCTCTCAAGAGGAGCTACCGATTTATCTAGGGTTTTTCGAGTTCGTTCACAATGCTAGAAAAAGGGGCAAAGCCTTGATTGATAGTCTGTTGGGCACCTTGCTTAGCTAGCTCCTTGAAACCCCTATTGAGCCATCAGAATTAGCGCTTGTCAACCATCTACCATCTTCGCTGAAGGCTGATGCGTATTCACATGACTTGGCAATTTCAGGGATGTAAGTCCCGTTCGTAGCTGGTAGATTATTTCCGAAGGTCTGTACTAGTTTTCTCTGCAAAATTCAGAAGTCTTACAGAATGGACTCTATCTATATGCCCCTCATTCCTTTCAGAGTCTTCTAGCCTTGGGCTCAAGAAAATCTAATTTGACCAGTGGCTATATTCCTTGTCTTTTAGGGGCACCTTTAAAGGGACGGTTTCGCGAGATTTTGGAAAGATTGGAGCTATTTCCTACAATTTCACGCTCTTTCTAAATTCCTGAGCAAACTGTTATAACTAGGCTCATTAGTTTTTAGAGAAGACCAAATTAAACTTTCTCATCTGAATAAAATAATTAGCAGTTCAAACACTTGTTTTATTTATTTTCTAACGAAGAGTGAATTAAGTATCTGACTAAGAAATGTTGAAGTATATAGTAAATTTTCCGCAACCTAACACTAGTCATGTTTGGTTATTTAGCAGGCTTTATCCTTTGAAAGGAGGAACACAATGAAAACGGAAAGTACCAACAGCTTTTTCAAAAGTAGCTTTTCTAGTAGAGGGGGTAGGTGCGTAGAAGTCAAAATAGACAGCCAGTCAATATTTGTTCGGCACTCTCGAGACAATCAAGGGTTACTTAAATTTACTCGGGAAGAGTGGAATGCGTTCCTCCTAGGAGTAAAGGCAGGTGAATTTGATATGCCGGAAAAATAGATAATGAACTTTACTTACTTAAGCATCACCCTCACGATGCTTGGACTCACCGCAGCACTTTATCTTTGGCAAGAACCAAAGATAAAGCCAATTGAAAAAGTGAGATTAGCACGGCTTAAACAACGGGCAGATTCGCTCGTCGGCAAAACATCCGAAGAAATATACTATTATCTTATAACTGCGGATGAGAAAGATAGGAATACCCTGATGTCACTAAAGGCATTTTTTCCTTACCCTGCGATCAAACGGGCTTTAAGCATTGCTTTTTTACTATCACTTGTCTTTGGTGTCGCTGAGCGGATAGTGTCTCCAAAGGTGATATCGAGCATGGGATTAAAAATGTCAATAGCTGATATTTCCAGTATCATTCTTCTTCCAATTTGGTTATTTATCGGCTACAAGCTCTGGGGTGAATTCAAATACATGAAAGAAGTAATTAGAAGATTCTCATGATAGATAAAATGAGACTACTTAAGTTATCCCTGAGAAGGTTTAATTACCTTTAATACGTTATAAGGTTTACGTTGAATATAATTTTTCTTATTGCTGTACAAAGTCTTGAGCACCAGGAAATTAGGATTTCACCTACACCTGTTATCAGGCGTTTTTATTGAGGTCATCGTCGCAGACTACCGATCCCTCTATGTAGATGTTCGTGGCAAACATTTCTGGGTCTCTAGGGCGCCTTAATCTTGCAAAGTAAAGACATTTATCGCTATTGAGCTTTCTGCTTGTCTTATTATTTGATACCCAAATTCACACAGCGCTCTGTAATCAAGTTAGCAAGGCAAGAATAAAGGACAGCGAGTCGTTTATCCTCATACTCCCCCAGAACTCTATCTTCAGAAGATACATGACGCTCTGCATAGACGGTCAGTGACGCTGTTGTGTTCATCTCCCCCTCCCCCTGGTCGCAGCTATAGCGCTGCGCCTTCTCAACGACGTTTCGCACCTTCGTCAGATTTCCATCACATCTGCACTCTAACTTCCTTTTCCCTGACTTGATGGCTGGTATTTATGGCCGCCCTGAATGGATGAGACAGCTTGAGGAAAAATTGGCAGTGGCCTGAAGCATTCCTTGCGATTGCGTTTCTTCAGATGCTTTGCAATGCCATGACTAGGCTACACAGTAACCATGCGAGACCTATCGTATGGTTGTAAATCGTCAGTGAAATTCTGCTGAGCTTGCCACAAATCGTATTGCTGCTGCAAACCCAGCCAAATTTCTGGCGTAGTACCAAGCGTTATGCTCAAGCGTAGGGCCAAATCAGCAGTGACAGCACTATGACCAGCAAGCAGATCGTTGATATCTGCAAGTATCACACCCATACGGCTAGCAAACTCAGCAGGATCTATTTCCCAAGGCTTAAGATATCCCTCAAGCAAAATCTCACTAGGCGTAGGCAGTTTGTGCATTTGCATTGTGTTAGCTCCTATCCAAATCTAGTGGTAGTCAAGATAGTCAAGTACGTAAGCATCACCGTCGACAAACTCAAACGACTTAATCATGAAGTATCACTTGCATCAATGTATGCCAGCAATTCAAATAGCAGTGCAGCCTACTCTACCAATGCGTATGCTCCCAAATGCGCTACGCTAGCAGAGTAGTCACCGGTCTTGGTCAGTTTGTCAACTGCTTGGCGCGATTCCTCCATTAGCCCCGCACCTCAGGCTCCCACCACAGAACCAAAAGCCAAGCTGTGGTTCACCGACCACATGCTGTTCCAATACCGCCGCTGCCGCCGCCGCACCTATCTCGACACCTACGCCGACCCCACCCTCAAAGACCCACCCAGCGACTACTTCATCAAACTCCGCACCGACAGCGCCGACCACCGTCAAAACATCCTCAACCAGTTCGCCCCCCTCAGCCGCCCCACCTACGAGCGACACGACTGGGAAGCCGGAGCCGACGCCACCTATCGCCTCATGTGCGAAGGCGCAAACGCCATCCATCGAGGTGTGCTAGTCACCACAGGCCCAGACGACACCTACTACCGTAGCCATCCAGACCTGCTAGTGAAGCAACCCGGCAACTCCTGGCTAGGCGACTGGTACTACGTCCCCTACACCGTAAAATTCGGCAAAAAGCAAAAGCCCGAATACCAGCTCGTCGCCACCTTTAGCGCCTACCTGCTCGCCGAAATCCAGGGCGTATGGCCCGAAACCGCCAACCTTTTTCTTAAAGACAAACAGTACAGCGTCAACCTAGAACGCTACGTCCCCAAACTCCAAGACGCCCTGGACGACTGCCACGACATCATGGCCTCCGCCACCCCGCCAGAAGTCTTCATCTCTCGCAATCGATGTAGCCTGTGCCCCTGGCTAAGCCACTGCTACAAAGTCGCCAAAGACACCAACCACCTTTCCCTACTGCCCGGCGTTACCCTGCCCCGCTACCCCACCCTGGTAGAACTGGGCCTGACCACCGTAGAAGCCCTCGCCACAGTCAACAGCACCCATCTTACAAACGCCCTCGGCACCGACCATCACATCAGCGAAAAGCTTATATACCAGGCCCAGGCCACCGCAGGCAATACCGCCATCCCCAGAATGCACAGCGGCTACTTTCCCCTAGAGCCCCATCAGGTCCCCACAGCAGACGTTGAACTTTACTTCGATATCGAAGCCGCACCCGACAAAGACTTAATCTATCTCCACGGCGTATTGGCTGTTGACCATAGCACTTCAGAAGAGACCTTTCACGCGCTGATAGCCGAATCACCCGAAGAAGAAGAGAAAGCCTGGTTCGAGTTTCTTGCCTTGGTCGATAGCTACCCAGACGCGCCGATTTATCACTTTTGCCCGTACGAAGCGCAAACGGTGGCACGGTTAGGGCAACTGTATGGAACAAATAAGATAGACATCAACAAACTGTTGAACAGATTTGTGGATATTCATAAGCGAATTGTGGATGCTGTTGCGCTGCCGGTAGAAAGCTATGCGCTAAAGCATTTGGCCCGGTGGATGGGATTTGAATGGCGCGATGAAGATGCCAACGGGGCGCAGTCGATTTGCTGGTATGCCGACTGGCTGGATACAGGCGATCGCACCCACCTAAACACTATCCTCCGCTACAACGAAGACGACTGCCAGGCCACCTACCGCGTCAAAGACTGGCTAGTGAAATTTGCCGAGCCCTACTGGAAATAAACAAGCCGCTAGCAGATCATTTGCAACAATCCACTAACGGCTCAGTTAAAGCTAAAATAGCCAGCCTTGGCTGCTTTAGCGTTTGTCACTTGACTGAGGTACACTTCTTAGTCTAGAAGCCCTATGTAACAGCAGGTCAAGTGACTCGCGTTCCTCGAATGCATCCGAGAAACGCTATATCGACTATCGGCCTACGCCAATGTACTGGAAGCCCGCCTCCTCTAGCATTTTCTGATCCAGGAAGTTACGACCATCAATCATGACAGGCACATTCATCAAGCCCGCCATTTTGCCATAGTCCAAATTCTTGAACTTGGCCCAGTCAGTAACCAGCACCAGCGCATCGCAGCTATCGGCCAATCGCTCAGGGTCAGTTTCTACAATCACACCAGAAAGGCCCTGACTGACACCGCTCTGCGAAACGATGGGGTCATACGCCTTCACCTTGGCCCCCAAACGGTTCAAGTTCTCAATCATAATCAGCGACGGCGCATCTCGCATATCATCTGTATCAGGCTTAAAGGTCAGCCCCAGCAGGCCAACCGTTTTGCCCTTCAAAATCTTCAGCACCTGCTGAAGCTTCTCAACGGTGAGCAGTCGCTGGCGCGTGTTTACATTGATAGTGGCCTTCAGCAGCTCTGCGTCATAGCCGTAGTCATCGCCCGTGTGCACCAGCGCCGATACGTCCTTAGGAAAGCAAGAGCCACCCCAGCCAATACCCGCCTGCAAAAACTTACTGCCAATGCGCGAGTCCAGGCCAATGCCCTTGGCTACCTGAGTGACGTCCGCACCAACGCGATCGCAAATATTCGCCACTTCGTTAATAAAGCTAATCTTAGTCGCCAGGAACGCATTCGACGCATACTTCACCATCTCCGCCGAACTCAAGTCGGTCGTGACCACAGGCACCGGCTCCGCGCTCTGATCATCAGCAAACTTGCGTTCTACAATCGGCGTGTACAAATCCTTCATCATGCCCAGCGCTTTCTCGCTGTTGCTACCTAGCACAATGCGATCGGGGTTAAAGGTATCGAACACCGCCGACCCTTCTCTGAGGAACTCAGGATTGCTGACCACATCAAAAGATGCTTCACCGTTACGCTCGTTTAGGCCATCGAGCACAATCATCCGGACCCAGTCGCCCGAGCCAATTGGCACCGTAGATTTATTAACAATGACCTTGTAGCCGCCGTTCAGGTTCTCACCAATGCCACGGGCTACAGCTTCTACATAGCGAGTATCGCTCTCACCTGTGGGCAAAGCAGGCGTACCTACCGCAATAAATAAAATATCGCCATGGGCCACGCCCGCACCCAAATCAGAGGTAAATTCCAAATTGCCCGATTCCATCGAAGACTTCATCAGGTCAGAAAGACCGGGCTCATAAATCGGGGACTGGCCCGACTTCATCAGCTGCACTTTCTCTTCGTTGTTGTCAACACAGATAACGTGATGACCGATATGGGATAGGCAAACACCCGTAACCAGGCCTACATAGCCAGTTCCAATGACACATACGCGCATGATGCTACTCTCTTTTTGATTTAATTTGATAGGTGACGTAATTAACTAATACTTTAGGATGCGACTGCCGCGCCTTCTGCTAGCTCCTTAGCCAGCGTTCCATTAGCCTCCATCCGCGCTCGGAAGTCGGCAATTGTTTTCTCTAGTCCGGTAGTCAAATCTACACTGGGTTCCCAACCAAGCAGATTTTTGGCCTTAGTGATATCAGGCTGTCGGCGCTTAGGATCGTCTTCAGGAAGGGGCTTGTACTGCACACTTACAGACGGATTGACCATCTTCTGGATAGTTTCAGCCAGTTCTAGGATGGTGTACTCACCCGGATTGCCAATGTTAATCGGCCCAGTATGCTCACTATTCATTAGGCGAATAAAGCCTTCAACCAAATCTGACACATAGCAGAAGCTACGGGTTTGTGAGCCATCACCATAAACAGTCAACGGCTGACCGCTAAGCGCCTGCACAATAAAATTACTCACCACGCGGCCATCGTTCTCTAACATGCGCGGGCCATAGGTGTTAAAAATGCGAACAACGCGAATATCCACATCGTTTTGACGGTGATAGTCAAACGCCAGGGTTTCAGCCATGCGCTTGCCTTCGTCATAGCAGCTGCGAATCCCAATTGGATTCACGCTCCCCCGGTACGACTCCGGCTGAGGATGCACCTCAGGGTCTCCGTACACTTCTGACGTAGAAGCCAAAAAGAACCGAGCCTTCACGCGCTTCGCCAGGCCCAGCATGTTCAGCGTGCCCAGTACGTTAGTTTTGACCGTTTTTACCGGGTTGTACTGGTAGTGAACAGGTGAGGCCGGGCAAGCCAGGTGATAAATCTGATCGACCTCAAGCCGAATGGGCTCGGTGATGTCGTGCCGAACCATCTCGAAGTAGGGATTGTCTATCCAGCGCAGTACGTTGCGCTTGTGGCCAGTATAAAAGTTATCCAAACAGACAACTTCGTGGTTGGCAGCCATCAGCCGATCGATCAGATGGGAGCCGATGAAGCCCGCACCCCCAGTAACTAAAATTCTCATAAGTATTGTCCGAAAAGACGCAGAGCTACGAATGCAAAGCTGTTAGAAAACTAACAAACATCACTAACCATATTTAACAAAAGCTTTGGCATTCATCAAAACTTCAATTGTTTCTATTGGTACCCAAAAAAGTTGATGAGTCATCAAGGAACGGCCCAGTGCTCCTTTACCTCCCCCTACCTCCCTACTCTTTGCTAGGTCAGCTTCAGCACTGCCATAAAGGCTTCTTGAGGAACATCAACCGTCCCGATAGACTTCAGTCGCTTTTTACCCTTTGCTTGTTTTTTTAGCAGTTTCTTCTTCCGCGAAATGTCGCCGCCATAACACTTCGCCAGCACGTCCTTACGCAGGGCAGGGATACTTTCACTCGCAATAATTCGACTGCCGATAGAGGCCTGCACCGGAATTTTGAACTGATGCCGAGGAATCAGCTCCTTCAGCTTTTCGGTCAGCGCCCGGCCCACATAATAGGCCTTATCACGATGCACAATGGCCGCCAGCGGATCAACGGTATCGCCATTGATTTTCACATCTAGCTTGACCAAATTATTTTCGCGGTAGCCAATCAGGTGATACTCCATGCTGGCATAGCCCCGACTGCGAGACTTCATCTGATCGAAAAAGTCTGTGACAACTTCGGCCAGTGGCAACTCGTATATCAGGGTCGTTCGCCCCGGCGTCAGGTACTTCATATCCTGAAAGTCGCCGCGCCGAGCCTGGCACAGCTCCATTAGCGTACCGACAAACTCCTCTGGCGTAATGATATCCACACGCACGTAGGGCTCTTCAATTTTTTCGCGATACTGCGGATCGGGCAGCAGGCTCGGATTATCCACCTCAACCACCTCCCCCTGAATGGTGTGCACCCGGTAAATCACCGAAGGCGCAGTCGTAATCAAATCCAGGTCGTATTCGCGCTCCAACCGCTCTTGCACAATTTCCATGTGCAGCAGGCCGAGGAAGCCACAGCGAAAGCCAAAGCCCATGGCGCTAGAGGTTTCGGGCTCGTACTGCAGGGCCGCGTCGTTTAGCCGTAGCTTGTCGAGGGCCTCTCGCAAATCTTCGTACTGGTCCGAGTCCGAAGGAAACAGGCCGCAAAAGACCATGGGTTTCGCTTCTACATAGCCTTCTAGTGGCTCAGGGGCGGGCGCTTTGACCAGGGTAATGGTATCGCCTACGCGAGCATCTTCGACCGATTTAATAGAGGCAGCAATGTAGCCCACTTCACCGGCGTGAAGTTCGTCGACAGGGACCTGGCCTGGGGAAAGGACGCCCAGTTCGTCAATGTCGTATTCTTTGCCAGAGATCATTAGACGAATGCGATCGCGCTTACGCACTACCCCATCCATCACCCGAAAATACACAATCACGCCCCGATAGCTGTCGTAATAGCTATCAAAAATCAGGGCACGCAAGGGTTCATCCGTTTTCTCTTCTGGGGGCGGTACCAGGTAAGTAATCGCCTCCAAAATTTCGTCAATGCCAATGCCTTCTTTCGCAGAAGCCATCACCGCATTGCTGCAGTCGAGCCCCACCACTTCTTCAATTTCTTGCTTTACCCGCTCAGGGTCCGCGCCGGGCAAATCAACTTTGTTGAGCACCGGAATAATTTCCAAATCGTGCTCTATGGCCAGATACACGTTAGCCAGGGTTTGGGCCTCTACCCCCTGGGAGGCATCGACCACAAGCAAAGCACCTTCGCAGGCCGCAAGTGAGCGAGACACCTCGTACGTAAAGTCCACGTGCCCCGGCGTATCGATTAGGTTCAGCACATAGTCTTCACCATCTTTAGCGGTGTAGTTCATCCGAGCCGCCTGTAGCTTAATCGTGATGCCACGCTCGCGCTCAATATCCATCGAGTCCAGGAACTGAGCCTTCATATCTCTGTCGCTGACCGTGCCCGTTTTTTGCAGCAGGCGATCGGCTAGGGTCGACTTACCATGGTCGATATGGGCAATGATAGAAAAATTGCGCAGCCGTGAAACAGGTACATCGGTCATGAAGAGGCCAGAGGAAAAAACAAATCAAAAAGCAGGCGATCGCTCAAAATGGACTAGCAGCAGCCGTCAAAGTAGCCAGTAAATAAAGCAAGGGACTCTAAACTTATCTTAGATTCTACTGTCTGCTCATGAAAGCATGGCCAGAAGCAGCAGAGGAAATTTGGCCTAAATTTGGCCTAGAAGATGGCGCACCTATGAGCTGGATCATTGAAGTTAGTGACAGCAGAATGGGATTGCTAGGCTATAGATGAGCTACAGGGTATATCGCCACACGGTTAGGTCGTGATTGCGCCAATAAGCGATAATCTTGACTAGTCGCTACATATCGCTTGCATAGAAGCTCCTTGTACATACCCTCTCTCTATGGTTCCAGTTAAGTTTTTACCTTAATGTGATGCCTCGGCCCGCCCACTCTTCTTCTCTTGATGCTTCAAAATTGACTACGGTGCCAGATCCTAACCCGATGGCACTGCTAGGAGAGGCTGCCGAAGCGAGTGATGTATTGGTAGTCACCCATACCGAATCGGGTGAAATCCTGTCGTTGCAGTGGCCCAGGACCGACGAGGGCAGCGGATGTACGGATATGGTTGGGAGGTCAGTAGCGGCTCTATTTGGTCCGGTCGCTGTAGAGCCCTACCTAGCCCAGGTTCAAAAAGTGCTCAGCATGCAGGCACCGGTTTCATTTCAGTGCGTCGTGCGCTGTGGGCAACAGCCCATTAGCTTTGAATTTTTGCTCAGCCCGCTGCCGCTGAGTTCTGCGGTTACAGAGTCACAGGAAAAGACAGAGAATGACAGCCAGACAGAGGCTGCTACAGGCATCGTCGGGGTCGGTCGCCGCATCGTCCCTACAATTGCACCACTCTCGGAAGTACGGTTGCTCAGTCACAACGGCACGGGCGGTAGCAGCAGCTATTACGGTCTACTCTCCCAGGTTGCTGCGAACATTCGTAGAACGCTCGACTTGCAAACCATCTGGGAGCAAACGGTCAATGGTCTTAGCGAAA
This sequence comes from Cyanobacteria bacterium J06581_3, assembly GCA_038531675.1. GTDB lineage: Bacteria > Cyanobacteriota > Cyanobacteriia > Phormidesmidales > Phormidesmidaceae > Phormidesmis. The sequence goes on along the minus strand of JBCBBK010000001.1, from coordinate 104,297 downwards.
TGCTGCGATTGGACCGCTGCCTGGTGTGTGATTATTCCAAAGCCATGCAGACGGTCACCGTTGTGGCCGAATACTGTCAATCCCATTTGCATCCAGCCTTGGGTAAAACGTTTGATTTGGCCTTGAAGGCCGATTTTTTGGACACCTTGCAAAGCTTGGAGCCTGTCATTTCTGACTTTGAGAGAGGAGATAGCGACGAGCCTTACACTGTGTTGACAGTGGCGACTTGCTATCAAACGGAACCCAACAGCATTTTGGTGCTTCAGCAGCCGCCGCGCTGTCCGTGGCAGCCGTTTGAAATTGAGCTCATTCAGGACCTAACGGATCAGGTGGGAACCGCGATCGCCCACGCCAAGCTTTTCAGCGATAGCAAAACCATTACCCAAGAGCTGCGCGTCAAATCCAAAGCCCTGCGCAATACCAACGACGAACTCATGCGCAAGCATGACGAGCTCAGAGAAGCCAAGCAGCAGGCGGAGGAAGCCTCCCGGCTCAAAAGCGACTTTTTGGCCAACACCTCCCACGAACTAAGGACGCCGCTCAACGGCATGATCGGTTTTTTGCGGCTGGTGCTCGATGACATGGCCGACAACGACGAAGAGCGCAAAGAGTTCATTCAGGAATCTCACAATTCGGCCATTCATCTGCTGAACTTAATCAACGACGTGCTCGATATTGCCAAAATTGAAGCTGGCAAAATGAACCTGGAGATGAGCGCGGTAAGTCTGCAAGAGCTGCTCGCTGAACTCGATAAGTTCCTGCGTCCGCAAATTGAGCAAAGAGGCCTGGATTTTCAGATAGAGCTACCGGCAACTCTTGACGAGATCAAGCTGTATGGCAACTATCAAAGGCTCAAGCAGGTGCTGCTAAATTTGGTCGGCAATGCCAACAAGTTCACCCACGAGGGCAGTATTACCATCAGCGTAGAAATTCAGCCAAAGCCCTTCACATTTGGCGAGCAGACCTGGCCAGGCCAGGTAAAAATCAGCGTTGCGGATACCGGCATTGGGGTATCGCTAGAAAAGCAAGATCGTCTGTTTCAAACCTTTAGCCAGGTCGATAGCGCCCGCACTCGTCAGTACGAGGGCACTGGCCTGGGCCTTTCTATCTCTCAGCGCCTGATTGAGGCGATGGGGGGGAAGGTGCAGTTTATTAGTATGGGCGAAGGATTAGGCTCTACGGTGACGTTTACGGCGATTTTGTATCAGGAGCCAGTGATGGAGTTAGGGTAAGCGCCTGACGGAACACTAGCCTAAAAAGAGCGATCGCGCCGCTTCAGTTCCTTCCAGCTTCTGGGCAACACCGCTCCAATCTTCCGTTTCTAGCTGCTCAATGGTCAGAGCGATCACGTCCTGATAGCGTTTAAGCGATCGCAGCACCTCATCCCGGTTATATCTCGCCATCATCAGCCCTAGCTCAGCGTTACCGCCACCGACTCGGCTCGTATCGCGAAAGCCGGAGCTCGCCAGTTTTTGCGCCAGCTGACGCACACTTTCGTTGGGCTCATCCATCGCCGATTGAATCAGGTTGGCGCTAACCATAACGGGTAAGTGGGAAATCCAAGCAACTGCCCTATCATGGGTCTCGGGCGTGCAGCGATAGAGCACGGAACCTAATTCCGTCGCGAGTTGCTCAACGAGGGCAATCGCATCCCCATCCGTCTTTAGCGTGTCTCCATTGGCCACATCCTGTTCTACCGGCGTAATCACATAGGCATTGCCCTGAAACAAGCCACGCTCGGCTGACCCAATGCCTGCCTCGCTTTTCCCACTCATGGGATGCCCGCCTACAAACCTGGCCCAGCGCTGCGTTGCCGCTGCGACCAGTGCGCCCTTTACCGACCCTACATCGGTAATCACCGCCTGCGGTGACAGCAGAGTGGCTAATTGCTCTACCATTGGCACGATGGTCGCAATCGGGGTACACACAAACACCACATTGCACTTACTCACACTGGATAGCTCGGTGCTTGCCTGGTCTACAACCTTTGCCTGTAGCGCTGCTGTGCAGGTCTGCGATCGCCTGGCCACACCAAATACTTCATGTCCCCCAGAGCGCAAATCCAGCCCCAAACACCCCCCTATCAACCCCAAGCCAACAATCCCAATCCTCATCGCGTCGTGTTCCTCACTAGTACCGATGTGTCACAATAAACTCACCCCTTGCCAAGAGCCATCTTACTTTTACGCCTGTGATCGAAACAGAAGTTCATCAACGACTGCGTAGCTATCTGCGAGAGCAAGGGCATATTCAGTGGCCACACCATCTCACCATGGCCAGGCTAGTCGCCAGAGCGCTCAGAGTAGGGCGCAGTGCGCTGATTCAAACCGATAGTCTGGCAGCCTATCAGGGCACCTACCGCCTCAGCTATCTGATTCCGGCGTTGCTATGGCCAGAGCCTGCGATTCTGGCGTTGCCAGAGTCGATGCTCGATACAGTATTACAGCAGGCTATCCCTGAACTACAGCAAACCTTTCCTGTCATTAAGCCTGTGCAGTCGGGCGATCGCTGGCCAGTGGGCAAACCAGGAGAGTCTTTCCAGGGCCTGCTGGTGACCTCTGCTGAGGCTTGGCTGCGCGATCGCCTGACTACTGACCCCAACGCGGGCAATCATCGCTTCCCAATCGGTATTCCAGTCATCATCGATGGCGCTAGCAATCTAGAAGCCTGGGCACGCGAGCAGCTGAGCGTAGCACTCTCCACCCAAGACTGGGAATCACTCATGCTGGCCTACCCCAGCCAGCGAGACTACATTCGCGACCTGCGCGTACGCCTCACCCACGCTATCTTCCAGCATCCGGCCAATCCCTACAGCTGCCACCTGGTCGACGCGCCCGAAAAAACCCTGCTAGATGAACTGTACGACGCCCTGAAAGCCTATGGCTCAGAGTGCCGTATGCCGCCTCGCTGGCAGCAGTTCTGGTTCAGCTTTTTCCAACCAGAGCGACTGGCCTGGAGCCAGCTCAACCGCGACCTGGGTACTGTGCTGCTGTGCAGTGGTCCAACCGATATTCATCCGCAGATGTCGCCAGTGTGGGCTCAGCAGCCAGTGGTCCTCATCGGCAGTGCACTAGACGCCGAAAAAAAAGCCGTTCGCTACCGTGAGCGCCTAGGGCTAGGGGAAATGACCTGTCTACGATTCGGCCCAGACAGATACCACGATCTAGTGCAGCTCTATCTGCCTGATCGCCTGCCGATGCCTAACACCAGCCACTTCAAAGCGGCAGTACTTCAGGAGATTCGGCAGCTGCTAACCGCCAGGGGGAATACCCTTGCTAAGGGTGATGCGGCGATAGGCTCCACAGTCATTGTGATTGGCGATGTTCCTCTGAAGGCGCAGTTTGCATCGATTTTGGCAGCAGAAATGGGCTCTAGAGTTCAGCTGGAAGCCCCTATTTCGGACGACGGCATTTTGATCACCGGGTGGGACTACTGGCGATCGCACCAGCGTGAGTACGTCCCCCCTGCACTGTTGATTATTACAACGCTACCGATACCTTCCCTGGAGAATCCGCTCGTCGCCGGGCGAGTAGCCATGTACAAAAAGCGGCGACAGGACTGGTTTAAGGCGTATTTGTTACCAGAGGCGTTAAGCACCTTGCAGCAGGCCGTTGCGCCCGTGCGATCACGGCGAAGCACCAGTGGTGAAGCAGGTAGTGGCGTCATCGCCCTCCTCGACAATCGGGTAAATCATCGCAGCTATGGTCGTCAGGTATTGTCAGCGCTTAGCCCAGCGGCTCGAAGTAGCTATCTGGACGACAGCTGGTTTCACGCATCTGGCCTAAGCCAGGGCGCTCTTCAGCTAGAAGAAGATACTCAGTAAATAGCTCGACAGCCTGCTTCGATGATTGATAATTTCTTGTCGGTATTTTTTTAAACAAATAATAATTTAGCGCTGGGCCTTCTAAATGTCGCCCAATGCACCTATTATCATGGGCCTATGTTTAGCGTAATCTAGCAACTGCTATGGGAGAATCTCGACGCCGCAAAGTGGAAATGGGTGATCGCTACGGACAGCCAGAGCCCTTTATCAAAGGCCTACCTATCAGCAAAGACACCGCCGAAAAATTTGTCTCTTGGACGACGACCGGTGCTTGGGTCGGGATCGCTTTGATGATTGCCGCCTGGTTGACCATTCGATTTGTTGGTCCAGGGTTCGGCTGGTGGACGTTGGCTAACTAGGTCGACCCAATCACCCAAACCAGAGCACTAAAATAGCCAGGTTAGTAGTGGTTTTATTGCAATGGCCCTTTGGATAACAGCTGTGTTATCCAAAGGGCCATTGTCGCAAGAGGCATCTTCATGTTTTTACATCCCAAGGCAGCGCTTCAGCCGAGGCTGCGGTATGTCAACTTTTGTCATGATTTCCCACCTAACCAGGAATATTTCCCGCAACGTTAGGGCTACTGCGTTAAAACGGTACAGCCACCTGAACCATAGCAAAAGATACAAAATCAGGTACGCCAGGCTTGGTAGAGTCACAGGCAAATCACGCTCACATAAAACAACCATTCAAATTAGGACCTTCTCTTCCCAAAGAAACAGACTGCCTAGAACCTATTGAGATACAATCGCTACAGATTAACATTTGTAAAGTTGATACTCTAAAGGTTGGCAATTAGGTCAGCTGATAGCTGAAAAGGAAAAATGGGTACCTTCCAGTAGCATCAGTTTTAATTGTTGTAAAAATTTACATTTTGCTGCCGGACAGCAAACGTGCTAGCAGGTAAGGTTTGACGTTTCTTGTTTCGTATTCCATCAATTCACGGGCCACTTATTAAAAAAGAATTAAGTAAATTGTGTAGACTTATCTAATGGTGTAGAGGAAAGACCATGTTTGTAAGACTTGCAGATCAGCACCGACAGTTCGTTCAAGACCTTGTTTTGAACCTGAAGGCGCTGGCAGTAGTACTAGAGAAAAGAGGTTACTTGGCCTCCTGTTACACCTGTGGGGATGAGCTGAACAGCGCCTCCTTTATGGTGAGCCTAGGCGGAGATCATCTGATTCGCTTTTTGGTCTCTGACTATGGAATTACCTGGACCGAAATGCGCGACGATCGTGAGCTGATGAAGCTAGAAGGCGCAGAGGCCATCAATCAGCTACAGGAACTGGCTAACTTAATTAAGTACCAGGTAAGTCCTGCTGAATGCGAAGTCGTCGCATAAGAAAATCAAATCTAACTTTATATGCGCCTGAACGCTAACAGGCAACGAGATAATGATTTTTCCGATTCTTAAAGGTCCAGGCTGTGACAGCCTGGACCTTTGCTGTAGGCAGGCGCTTAGTGGATTTAACCAAAAGAGAGCTGTCGTAGTGGTTCAGTTGTCAGCTCGTTCGGAGCCTTCTACAGCTTCTTTTAGTTCACTTTCGACCATCTGAGCCAGACCAAGGGTTTCGGTGAGGTAGCGCACGGCGTTATCTCGGCCTTGGGCGAAGTTTTCTCCCTGATAGCTGTACCAAGATCCTCTGCGCTGGATGATCCCGGCTTGCTCTGCAAGGTCAACAATACAGCCCATCGTAGAAATGCCCTGGCCAAATAAAATGTCGAATTCTGCAAGCCTGAAGGGCGGGGCAACTTTATTCTTGACCGTTTTTGCTTTTACGCGAATGCCAAAGTTTTCGTTGCCCGCTTTGAGGGTTTGTACGCGGCGAATGTCTAGCCGCACTGAGGCATAAAATTTTAGGGCATTTCCACCTGTGGTCACCTCGGGTGAGCCATACACAACGCCAATTTTCTGTCTGAGCTGATTGAGGAAAATGATAGTACAGCCAGACTTACTCAAGCTACCTGTGATTTTTCGGAGCGCTTGACTCATCAACCGGGCCTGAAGTCCCATATGGGCATCACCCATGTCGCCCTCTATCTCTGCACGAGGTACCAGCGCTGCCACCGAATCGATCACAATGATATCGACTGCGCTGGAGCGAACCAGTTGGTCTGTAATTTCTAATGCAGTTTCGCCGCAGTCAGGCTGCGCGATCAGCAATTCGTCAGTGTTAATCCCTATTGCTTTCGCGTACACCGGATCGAGGGCATGTTCTGCATCGATAAAAGCTGCCGTGCCGCCTTGTGACTGAACAGAGGCGATCGCATGCAAAGCCAGAGTTGTTTTACCAGCGCTTTCCGGCCCATATATTTCAATCACACGCCCCTTAGGAAAGCCACCTCCCAGAGCAATATCCAACGGAAGTGCGCCGCTTGGGATCGTTTCTACTTTTAACTGGCTGGTCTCTCCTAGGCGCATGATGGACCCAGAGCCAAAATGCTTTTCTATATTGTTGAGTACGCGGCCCAACGCCTGTTGCTTGGCCAGCGCGATAGGTGAGTTATCGTTTGAGTCAGCAGATGAAACGTTAGGTGCAACAGGTGTAGATATGCGATCGCGTGCCATAACGACTCCAACAAAACATTTGTACTAACAGTAGCCGAATCAAATCTAATCTGTCTAGTCGTAAGCGCGACTTTTTTGCCTCTTTTTGTAACGTCATTGGTTTGCGTATGGCTGGTCGCCTGCTTGATCGGAAGCTCGTTGATGCTTCACACTAGGAGGCGCTGGCTTACTTTTTGAGATGCTCGATGGCAGATACCCGCGCTGAATCGGCAACCGATATTGCTATTGGTGTTGCTGGCCTTACAGACTATCTGAAGCTGCTGTTAGAGGAGGACGACCAGCTACGCAAGATCTGGGTGGTGGGTGAAGTGTCTAGTGCTCGCAATCATCGGCAGGGCTGCTTTTTTACCTTGCAAGAGCCGGACGGGTCGGCGGCTGTGAACTGTGTGGTGTGGCGATCGCAGCTGCCAAGGCTCACAGCGATGCCTGAAGTCGGCGAGCAGGTAACAGTACTTGGCCAAATCAAGCTGTACCCAAAGCGAGGCTCTTACCAGCTCACCGTCTGGCAGGTACTCCCAGCCGGAGAAGGCTTGCAAGCCTTGCGCTACCGGCAGCTACGCGCTCGCCTGGCCGCAGAAGGCCTGTTCGATACAGCGCGTAAGCGTCCGCTACCAGCCTATCCACAGACATTGGCAGTGGTCACTTCACCACAAGCTGCCGCCTGGGGGGATATTCAACGCACCCTGGTACAGCGCAATCCCAGCGTAAAAGTTCTGCTATCTCCAGCGACAGTCCAGGGTGCACAAGCACCCGCGTCCATTGCAAAGGCGATCGCGCGTGTTGCCGAAGATGGACGTGCGGACGCGTTGGTGCTCGCCAGGGGGGGCGGTGCCAGTGAAGATTTGGTTTGCTTTGACGACGAGCGAGTGGTCATGGCGATCGCCACTTCTCCCATTCCTGTCATCACGGGCATTGGCCATCAGCGCGACGAATCGCTGGCCGACTTGGTCGCCGATGTGTGCGCCCATACGCCTACAGCCGCCGCCGAGCAGGTAGTCCCTAGTTTGGACGATTTGTACGGCGAGCAAGTGCAGTATCTACAGCGCGTGGGGCAGGTTGTGGCACGTCGGCTAAACACCGCGCAGCAGGCAGTGCGATCGCTCGAAACCCGCTTACAGCGACTGCGCTTGGACCGTCAGCTCGCTCAGCACCAAAAAGATGTTGCCTGGCAGCGTCAGCAGCTACTCACTAGCCTGGAAAAGCGCCTGCAGCTGGCGCAGCACCAGCACCAGCTGCTACGAGATAAGCTCAGCACGCTAGACCCTGAAGCAGTCCTCCGGCGGGGCTATGCGGTTGTAAAAGCCGCCGGTAAAATTGCCACCACAGCGAGTCAACTGCCGCCCGGCACTGAGCTGGACATTCAGCTTGGCCAAGGAACGCTCAAAGCCAGCGTTACTGAAAATAGCCAACGCTAGCATTGATACTCAAAACATCCCTCAAAACGTCCCTTCGTACCCAAAAATTCTGACAACTATGCCTCGCACCTCCAAGTCCGCTCCGTCACCCAAAGACCAAATCCCAAAAGACCAGATCCCCGAAGACTGGAGCTATGAGCAAACGCTCAGCGAAATCGAAACCATCACGCAGCAGCTAGAAACTGGCGAGCTGCCGCTAGCTGAGGTGTTTGAACAGTTTGCTTCGGCTGTAAATGCCTTGCAGCAATGCGATCGCTTCTTACAAGAAAAACAAACCCAGGCCACGTTGCTGATAGAAACCCTCGTTGGTGAGGATGCTGCCGAATAGTAATAAGCTCTGTATGGCAGAATAGCTATCGCTCTTGCTATACGCGACCAGCGCTCGCTGAAACCTGCGAGTGGGTGCGGCTAACGCTAGGCTCATGACTTACTGCGCTGTGCTGATGGTGGCGCTGTGCTGCTTCTGGCTGCTGTGTAGGTCTAGAGGCTATGGTGGCGCTGCGAGTTCCTTCGTGCACAGGCAGCAACAGTTTGAAGCTAGTGCCATGGTTAGGCGTACTTTCGACAGAAATACTGCCACCAATGCGTCGAACCAGGTGCTGTACCAGCGTGAGCCCAAGCCCAGCCCCTTCACTCTTGCCACTGGGTACCTGATAAAAAGCTTCAAATAGCTGATTGACTTCTGTCTTAGCAATGCCACTGCCTGAATCCTGCACAATCAGAGCGACAAAATCGCCTGCTTGAGGGGTAGCCGATACCCAAACACGTCCGTCCTTAGGCGTGATTTGAATTCCATTGTTGATAAGCTGAATCACAATTTGCTTCAGTTCGGACTCTACCGTCGAAACTGCAGCCAGGTTAGCCGGGATGGTGTGGGCCAGCATGATGCCACGCTCTTCGGCAATGGGCTGATAGGTACTCACAATGCCGGGAATCAGGTCAGAGAGCCTGACAGGTTGGGGCGTTTGAGGCGCCGTCGTCTGAATTTTGAGCAGTTCAATAATGCTCTTAATCAAGGCTTTTTGCTCGCCGCACTGAGTAGAAATCATCTCCAGATATCGCTGCCGCTGGGCTAGCTTTAGATTCGGGGATCCCAGAAGCGTCAGCGCTGTTTTGATGGTGGTGAGTGGGGCCTGCAGTTTCTGGCTCGCCTGACTCAAAAATGTTGAAGAAACAGCTGAGGATTCGCTACCCACCTCACCGCCTTGACTATTGCGGTAATCATTAAGCTGCGATCGCAGATTTTCTTGAACCTGCAGCTGCCAGCTAACGAAGGCCTCCGACAGGGGCAGCATATTTTGGCCGAGGATATGAGCCGGGAAAGAGCGATCCCATTGGCTGAGCGCGGCAGCTCCGGCAATGACTCTGGCATCTCCACTCATCGGAGCTGCTGCCTCAGCCGTACTCTCTGCCAGTTCATCGACGATAGGCGTCGGTAGGCTACTTTTTACAATGTCCTTGATCCCCGCAGACAGCGCTTCTACAGTGCGACCAGCCGCAGAACAATATAGTTTGAGCGATCGCTTATCTGGCGTTGGCGTATCGGACTTAACGCGAGCTGCCAACAGCGAACCCACAAACCTATCAGCCACAGCTACACACAGGTACTCCCGCTTCAGCTCAGCCGTCTGCTCTATAGGGATAGGCCGTAAACTGGCAGCCAAAGTATCTGGTGGGGTGCCGGTTTGCTCCCCAAGGGTGTAAATCGTGCAGCCTGCCGCCTGCTGACCGTAGGCCCAAATGTCTTCCCACCAGGCATCGCCCTTAGGCAGCTTTACCCACAAAGTCGCCGATACCTCGTGAGCAATCAAAAACTGGATAAATGACTGCAGCGCCGACTTAAATCCTTTAGGGTCGACAGCAACAGGTACTGGGCAAGGCTGTAAGCCCAGCAAACGAGCCTGTAAAGACAGAGGCAGCATAGCGTTATTGTTCATAAATAATCGGTTGATAGATCCCGAAGCACAAAGCGTTATGGTCTGTAAAAAGTATAGAATCAGGCGTTTTGCCTATTCCATATTACGGACATCTTTTATATATCTAAATAATGAATTGCCTGCCGCCATCACAATTTTGATTGTTGAACAGGCAAGGGGGTGATCTACTTAAATATGCCCAAAAAGTTGACAGATCGCTTCAGTAATTCGTTGTTTTCTCTGTTATAAGCGGCTTAATCGCTCTTCGAGCGCTTCTCTGGACTTTTCCCTGTCGTCGAAGTGGATTTTCTCAGTGCCTAGAATCTGGTAATCCTCGTGTCCTTTTCCGGCAATCACAATGCCGTCACCAGGTTTTGCGCCCAAAATCGCGCTGCGAATGGCTTCAGCGCGATCGCAAATCACCTGTCCTTCATCTAGCGCACCGTCAATTCCAGCCACCACATCTTTCAAAATTTGCTCAGGGTCTTCGGTACGGGGATTATCGGAAGTCACAATGGCGCGATCGGCCTGCTCGTAAGCAATACGTCCCATCTTTGGGCGTTTGGTGCGATCGCGATCGCCCCCACAGCCAAACACACAAATCAGCTGACCACTAATAAACGGACGCGCCGCCTTAAGTGCATTGTCCAAACTGTCAGGCGTGTGGGCGTAATCCACGATCACACTGATGTCCTGTTTATCTTGCTCTACGTCACTCGCAGCAACCTGTACCCGCTCCATCCGCCCTGGAACCCCCGAAAAGCCTGGAAGCACATCGACAATAGTATCCAAGGAAACTTCTAAATGTAGCGCTGAACCCACTGCGGCCAGCAAATTCTCGAGATTGAACTGCCCCACTAGCGGTGAGCGAAAGTCCGCATTGCCCTTGGGCGTGCAAAGTGTTCCACTAACGCCAGCAGGTCCATAGCTCAGATCCTTTGTATATAGATCCGCGCTGGCGTCGCTAATGCCATATGTCCAGGTGCGGTCTTTACCAACGCGCTCTATCAGCTTCTGACCATAGGGATCGTTCTGATTGATAATGGCTCGCCCCTTGAGATAGTCGTTACCAAACAGGAGCGCTTTGGCCTCGAAGTAATCGTCAAAATCTTTGTGATAGTCGAGATGATCCTGGGTGAGATTGGTAAAGACAGACACTTCAAACGGAATGCTCCAGGCGCGGTGCTGGGCCAGGGCATGGGAGCTGATTTCCATCACCGCGTTCTGACAGTCCGCCGCCCGGGCGCTGGCTAGCGCTTGCTGTAAGTCCACAGAGAATGGCGTGGTGTGAACGGCGGTCTTTTCATAGCCAGGCCAGCGGGTATAGAGGGTGCCCAAGATGGCCGTTTTTTGCTGCGCCTGATTTAGAAAATACTCGATTAGGTGAGTGGTTGTGGTTTTGCCGTTTGTCCCGGTGACGCCCACCATGTTCATGGCCTGAGCAGGCTGAGCGTAAAAGGTGGCAGCGATCTCCGCGCAGAGTTTGGGGATGTCACTGTGGGTTAGCACCAACGCGTTAGATGTATTGGGCTTGTTCGCGAGGGCCTCTGGGGTAATGAGGGCTGCGATCGCGCCTTTTTCAATCGCACTTTCCCAAAACTCACCACCATCTACCCGGGTTCCTGGCATACCAATAAACAGTGCACCCGGCGTAATCGTTTGCGAATTGGTCGATAGGCTTGTGACCTCTTGTGTCCAATGAGGGTGGGCTTTCACCTCTGCTGACACTGCGTTTGAGTCCACAAAAGCCTGCGACACAAGTCCAGCAAACAATTCTTTTAGCAGCATTTAAGTCTCTTCCTGGTTTAAAGCGGGTTTAACAAGCGGGTGTAACGAAGGGCGCAATGCTGAGATTATGCCTCAAAGGGTCCAACATGCGTCTGTATAATTTGTGCCACCTGAGCAGCAGACGCACGGGGGGACATGCGCGGCAAAGGCTGTTCTATAAGCTGCGACGGTGCTACACCCTCAGCTGCCACTGCCTGACAGAGTACGGGCACTTCGTATTGGTACTTTTGCAACCATGCTTCCTTTTGGGTGATATCTCGAATCTCCAGCTCAATGGGCAGGGTTTCTAGCTTTTCTTGTAGCCCCTCACACAAATGGCATCCGGGCTTGCTGTACAAAATAAGCTGCTTCATAACAATTCAGTGCCTTTTACTCAATATGGGGCTTCATCACATTGTCGGCGATCGCCGGATAAGATAGGTCTGGCAACCAGATTTTTCCTTTTCTAATAGTTTTAATAACTTGATTAAAACCTATACAGGACAGGACTTTCACTATATCTGGTTCTTACCGCTCGGCTAATGGCCGGTATCCCGATCGGAATACGCGGGATTATGAAGTAGGATTGAAGTAATTACTCGGCAACTTATTCGCCAAAAAGACTATGGTTCAGTGCATAAACGCCCCTACAACCCAGGGCATTGCTGTTTCTCACTCTCATGTCGACAACATTAAAGCGATCGCTCAGTTTGACCTGGCTACCCTCAACCAGCGTTTTGCCGGGTCTACGCCTCAAGAAATTTTGGCCTGGTGCTTTCAAAACATTCCAACCGGCTTGGTACAAACCACTTCATTTAGCCTGCTGACCCTCTCGCACATGCTCTATCACGAGCTAAAGCATCCGGTCCCCGTTATTTTTCTTGACACGCTGCATCTGTTCAGCGAAACGCTAGAAACTGCCAAGCAAGCGCAGAAAAAGTACAGCCTAGATTTGCACACCTATACAGTGACTGATGTCGATAGTCGCGAAGCATTTGCCGAGCGCTACGGCGAAGCGCTGTGGGAAAAAGACGTGGAGCGTTTTTACGAAATTACCAAAGTGGAACCGCTGCAAAGGGCACTAGATGAGCTAGGGGCGATCGCCTGGATTACAGGTCGCCGCCGCGATCAGTCTGAAGAACGGAGCACGCTAGAAATTTTTGAGCGCGACGATCAGGGGCGATTGAAAATTAACCCGCTTGCCCACTGGAGCAAAAAAGACGTATGGGCCTATATCTTTAAGCACGATGTACTGTACAACCCCCTGCACGACCAGGGATACACCAGCATCGGAGACGAGCCGCTGACAACACCCACCACCCAGGGTGAAAACGAGCGCGCCGGTCGCTGGCGAGGCAGTGAAAAGACAGAGTGCGGTATTCACTGGTAGTGGAAAAGCGACCCCCTATGAGCGTTTTACCGCGAACTGCGTTTATCGATCCGACCGGGGATAATCGTGCCGAGATTGAAGCCCTATTGCAAAAAACAGTGGCCTTGCTGCTAGACGAAATGACCCAGGCAGCTCAGCGATCGCCGCTTCCTAATACCGATAGCAGCACAGATATTGAAGCATTGACTCGATGGGCCAGCATTCCGGAGCAGTCAGTGAACTTTGATGAGCTACTCACGAGATTGCGATCGCACCTTCAGCAGTCTATGAACGCGGCTCATCCTGGCTACATAGGGCACATGGACTCGATCCCTACCACGCTGTCTGTGGTGGGTGACCTAGTCGCCGCCGCGCTGAACAACAACCTGCTGAGCGTCGAAATGTCGCCAGTATTCTCACGACTAGAGCCTTTGGTCCTCGCGCAGATTGCCCAGCGATTTGGTCTTGGCGCTCGTTCGGGTGGCGTCATGGTCAGTGGAGGGAGCCTGGCAAATTTACAAGCCTTAACGGTCGCTCGAAATATTGCCTTCAATGCGGTGAAAAAAGGCATTGTGGGGCTGACTCACCGCCCTGTCTTTTTTGTATCGGAGGTTGCCCACACCTCCCTGCAAAAAGCCGCGATGATGATGGGATTAGGGTCGCAAGCTGCGATCGCCCTGCGCACCAATGCCAACTCACAGGTTGACATTCACGACCTCGAGGCCAAACTCTCTGAGGCCGAATCGTTAGGACAACAGCCATTTGCCATCGTCGCCACCGCTGGCACCACGGTCACCGGAAATATTGACCCCATTGCCCGAATGGGCCGCATCGCCAAAGCGCATCAGCTCTGGTTTCATGTCGATGCGGCCTATGGCGGCAGTCTTATTTTTTCAGAAGCGCAGCGATCGCGGCTTGCTGGCATTGAACAGGCCGACTCCATCACCTTCAATCCACAAAAGTGGCTATATGTCGCCAAAACCTGCGCCACGGTTCTGTTCAAAAATGTTGATCTGCTCAAAGCGCACTTTCGCATTGCCGCCCCCTACATGGGGGACGATCCGCAGTGGCCAAACCTGGGCGAGCTAACTATACAGGGCACCCGTCATGCAGATATTCTGAAGCTGTGGCTGTCTTTGCAGCACATAGGGACCGCTGGCTACAGTGAGATTATTTCCCACAACTACGACATAACAGCTCATTTCACCGAGTGTGTGAAGTCTCGGCCTCATCTACGCCTAGCCAGTGAGCCTGAGATGAATCTGGTATGTTTCCGTTGGGAAGCTGAGGGTAGCGATCGCGAACGGCAAGATAGCTTAAATGCTGATTTGCAGCGTCATCTGTTGAAATCTGATGAGCCCAAAGCTGACTACACAAATGCCATATTTCTATCGCTGCCTACCTACCGAAACCGGCGCTGGCTCAAGGCCGTTTTACTCAATCCTTACATACAGCTCAGCACAATTAATGCATTGTTTGCGCGATTGGATGCTTTTGTGCGATCGCGCTCGTAGCGTGCGATATCTCTGTTCAGTATCAAATCAGTATCAAAGCTCAAGAATGACAAATCATAGCAGCATCACTTTCTTCTGCATCGTCTTGAAAATGTTGTAAAAACCATTTGCCCGAGACGGCGTCAGGCTAACATCCAGCTGCGTCTCTTTTATAAAATCTGGAGAAAGCTGCACAATTTCGTCAGGCGATAAACCGTTGAGCGCGTTGATTAGCATCGCCAGCAAGCCCTTCGTAATCTGAGCATCCGAATCGCCCTGAAAAATCACTTTGTCGTCTTGTAGGCTCGCGGTTATGTATACCTGTGACACGCAGCCAGGCACCTTATTCTCAGGCGTTTTCCCTGCCGGCGGAAAGCCCTCTAGCTTCTTTGCGTACCACAGCAGCTGCGCATAGCGACGCTTCGGATCATCAATGCGGGCAAATCGCTGAACAATTTTGTCAAGCTGAGCAGGGCGAAAATCGGCAGTCATGCAAGAATTCTGGTGAAAGGAAAAACAATATCAAGTAGATCAGCGAACGGTAGGTAATCTACCGGCGCGTAATCTACCTTTCAACCATAGCGCCTAATCTTCATCCACAGTTTCCTTAGCTGGGCTGTCTTTGTTGGTCACAAAACGATGGGCAACGGTCTCTGGCTGAATCGCCGACAGCACAACATGCCCCGAGTCCGTCACAATAACAGCGCGAGTACGGCGACCGTACGTAGCGTCTACTAGCTCGCCGCGATCGCGCGCTTCAGAAATCACTCGTTTGATAGGCGCTGACTCAGGACTCACAATCGCGACGACTCGGGTCGCAGAAACGATGTTCCCAAATCCGATGTTAATAAGCTGCATGGCTCGATAAAATAAGGGTTTAGTCACTAGCAACAGGAGAAAACGTCTGCTTTCTCAACTACTCGGACGATTCTTTCATCTTAGCGAAAAAAGATTAGTATGAGTGCTGGTTGTAGACTGCATTTTATAACTCTATTATGACCATATATAGACTGTATAAAGTAAGTTTCAAATTATGAGAAAAGGCTTAATAACTTATCAACTTTTCTCCTCGAGAATATAGTGTTTTCTTACCTTTCAGGCTTTTCGTAAGAATTTACTATTCTCATTTTTTATTCCGTTTTTTTGTTAGGGATATTTTGTGCAACCAGTCGATTTCACTACGCTTGCGGCAACCAGCGCCGACCTTCAGTCTGGGTGGCTACCGGCCCGCTGTGAGCAGTTTTACCAGCGCGATCCCTACACCCTTTTTGTCGCGCTGCGAACCCTCGACAAGCGCGGCTGGCTGGCCATTTCCTGGCATCCCCAGGCCGCCCGCATCCATATGGCCCCGCCCCCACCCAAGCAACCCGATACGTTTACGTTCTCTCAGCAGCTAAAGCACCAGCTTGGCGGGCTCGCCCTCACCAAAATGGCCGTACTCTCGCCCTGGGAGCGGGTATTGGACTTGCAGTTTGCTAGCCGCCCCAACGAACCCCCACTATGGCACCTGTATGTCGAAGTGATGGGCAAGTACAGTAACGTCATCCTAACCACCGCAGATCAGCAAATTGTGACTGCCGCTCACCAGGTCAGCGAGCAGCAGTCGAGCGTTCGACCCATCCAAACTGGCCGTACTTACGCGCATCCACCAGCTATCCGTGGCAAGCTGCCCACCCTGACCGAATCCTTTAATGACTGGCAAGACCGGGTAAGTTTGATTCCTGGGCCACTCAAAAAGATGCTGATTAAGGCTTACAGCGGCGTGAGTTCTTCGGTGGCAATGCAGCTGATATGGAGCGCAGGTCTAACGCCGAGATCGGCAACCACCGACAGCCTGAGTGATCGTGACTGGCACCAGCTCTTTGAAGCATGGCAGGGCTGGCTACGCTGTTTAGAGCAGCGTCAGTTTGAACCGGCGCTGCTATTGGCAGGCGGCTACACCGTTTTACACACTCTACTCACGTCGGCGTCAGTGGCTACCCATCCAGTGAGCGATTTACAAACGCTCCTACGCGACTACTACCGTCATCAGTTCAACCAGGAAGAGTTTCGTCGTCTGCATCATCAGCTAAGCCAAAACCTCAAGAATCGTCTGGCTAAGCTACGCCAAAAAGCAGACACGTTTCGCCGTCGTCTAAACCAGTCTGAGCAGTCAGAGGACTATCGCCAGAAAGCGGACTTACTGATGGCGCACCTCCATGAATGGCAGGTAGGCATGACTCAGATTGAGCTGGCCGATTTTGAGACGGGCGATCGCATTACCCTACCGCTAAACCCTGAAAAGAACGCGGTTCAAAACGCTCAGGCCTTTTATAAGCAGCATCAAAAATTGAAGCGAGCCCGGACTGCTGTGATGCCGCTGCTAGCAGCGGTAAACGCTGAGATTAGCTACCTAGAGCAGGTAGAAGATAGTTTGATGCAGGTGCCCGCCTACGAGGCAGAAGCAGATTTGCAATCACTCAAAGAAATCCGCACTGAGCTGATTGCCGAGGGCTACCTGCGCGATAAAACCGGACGACAAGCGAATCCAAGATCTAGACGTAAAAAAAATGGCAGCCAGAACGACGAAGCGACCAGCTTTCGCCGGTATGTATTACCCCAGGGGCTAGAGCTCCTGATTGGCCGCAACAACAATCAAAATGAGCAGCTCACCTTCAAGCAAGCCAGCGACTACGACCTGTGGCTCCACGCACAGGAAATTCCGGGCAGTCACGTCCTGCTACGCCTAGACGCGGGCAATGTTCCCTCCGACGAAACGCTAAACTTAGCAGCCAGCTTTGCCGCGTTTTATAGCCGAGCCCGCCAGTCAGACCAGGTACCCGTGGTGATGACCGAGCCCAAAAATGTATACAAGCCCAAAGGTGCACTGCCGGGCATGGTGATTTATAAACGCGAACAGGTGATTTGGGGTCAACCAGGGCGGGCCCAGAAGTTTATAAATAAGCTAGCGGATAAAAATAATTAAAACCTTAAGACACAGACACCATTGCCGGTAGAAATAGCAGCTTAGCCAGTGTTTTTCCTTCTACAATGCCATTTTCGGGCATTTCAAAATACTGTTGAAACGAGATAACAGCTTGCAGCGTACGCGGGTTAAACACGCCGTTGACAGTCACTGCATAGCCAATGCGGGCCAATAGAGACTGAACTTCTCTCACGTCTGAGCCGATCAGATACGGAGCGCTCATAAACAAATCTCGGGCATAGATAACCCTTTGCGTTTCCAGGTCTGCAACCCCCGTTATAGGAAGCTCGACCGCTGCCTGGTACTTTTCGACAGCCCATTCAGTCAGCGGGCCGAATACACCGTCCACCTCAATTTCGTAGCCACGCCGCACTAGCTGCTGTTGCAGCCGCCGAACATCTTGGCCGGTGAGTGCTGGCTGGCAAAGTGACAGCAGACGTGATCTATTTATCACGGTATAGCTATCTCTACGTATTTCTGCCTGAAAGAGTTTGGCCTCTTCTTGTCTGCGAAGTTCAATATGCGCGGTTGGACTAGGCCCGTAATAGCCTGCCAAAATGGCGGGAATTTGGTACCAGCGTCGATGGCGGAGGGCTATGCCTAGCAGTGATTGCGCCGAAAGCACAGAGCAATCGTTATTCAAGCTGTGGGCAAAGCTCAGCAAGGCCCCCTGCTGATTGCTGTTGAGTTCGTCCCAACGGGGGAGGTTTCGCAAGAGGGGTAACGTCTCTTGCATGAGCTGCCAGTACAACAGCTCGTTAGCCTGAGCTTGCGTGATGCGATCGCCCACGCTAAAAGGGCTGCCATCCTTATCGCAAGGACTCCCCCATCCGGCGATACAAGGGATCTTCTGGATACTTGTCTGATTGTCCGGCCCCTGACTCTTCAGACTTTCTTGATGCGAACTTGGGTTATCAACAGGCGCTTTGCTTGCTATCACCAACCGATAACGAGCTTGCAAACAGCAATGTGTGAACTGCTTAATTAGCTCAACACCAGCCGTAGGCAACTGGTCAAAAGCAGTGTCCAGGCCTTGGTCATACAAATCGAAATCTGAACTAACATCGCTCGGCGGTTCACCAAAACCAAGATTTGTAGACATGTACTTTTTGATACTTAAAAAATAGATTACTTCAGTATTCCAACACTATAGTGAATCCTCCGGATGGCTGATAACGTGAACATCACAGATCTCTTACACGCCTCCTACAAAAACAGCTCAACTAGCAAATGGTCTAAGGCACTCGTCCAAGATGCCCGTCCAAGATGCTCGTTCAAGGCACCAGAACACTTGCTATATAGTGAAGCTATAGATAATTGACAGGGGTCACTATGCTGCCGCTGAGCATCGCACCCATGATGGATCGCACAGACCGTCACTACCGCTACTTTATGCGGCAGATTACTCGGCGAACCTTGCTATACACCGAAATGGTAACCAGCATGGCTATTCACCACGGCGATGTGGACAAGCTGCTGGGGTTTACGCCTGTAGAAAATCCGCTGGTGTTACAGGTGGGCGGCGACGATCCTAAATTGCTAGCCAACTGTGCCCGTAAGGCTGAAGCCTTTGGCTACAGCGAAATTAACTTAAATGTGGGCTGTCCTAGCGATCGCGTTCGTAGTGGGAACTTCGGCGCTTGCCTGATGGCCAAACCAGAAAAAGTGGCCGCCGCAGTCTCTGCCATGATGGCAGCCTGCAGCTTGCCCGTCAGCGTCAAGCATCGCATCGGGATAGACGAGCTCGACCGCTACGAGGACATGGCCAACTTTGTCACTGTTGTATCAGCAACAGGTTGCGAGCGTTTTAGCGTGCATGCCCGTAAAGCCTGGTTGCAGGGCCTTAGCCCCAAGGACAATCGCACCGTACCACCCTTGCGCTATGGCGACGTCCACCGACTAAAGCAAGCGTTTCCGCACTTGCAAATAGAAATTAACGGTGGCTTCAAAACGCTCGATCAAGCTGCCGCCCAGCTAGGCCTTGTCGATGCTGTAATGATTGGCCGGGCAGCGTACGATACCCCTTACATATTCGCCACTGCTGACCGCGATATCTTTGGCGAAGCGGAGGGCCCTGTCAGCCGTGAGCAGATCGTACGGGCCATGCTGCCCTACATAGACCATTGGACAAAGCAAGGAACCCGGCTGCACAGCATTACTCGCCATATGCTGCACTTATTTCACGGCCAACCAGGCAGCCGAATTTGGAAGCGGACCCTCACAGAAGGGGCCAGCATACCCGGCGCGGATTCTTCGGTCGTCGTTCACGCGCTGAACCAGGTCCTAGAGGCGACAGAAACCGCAATTGCTTATCGCGATCGCCCACCAATCGGCTTGCCAAAAATTCCCACACTCAGCGGCGAGCCAGCTGCCAAACAAGGCTAGACAGAAAGTTAGTCGTTACGTGAGCCACAATTGGGACAAGCAGGTTTTGGGTCGTCAGCACACTAACCCCCAGCAATAGCCCCACCGTGCTAGCCCAAATAGCATAGGGCCACTGCTGAGGCCGAGACATATGCATAATCCCAAAGCATAAACTAGAGAACACAACACCCACAGCATTGTGACCAAAGGCCGGTAACATCACACCGCGAAATAACAGCTCTTCGCTCATACCAGGCAGCAGCCCTATCCAAATACAGTCTGAAACAAAGAGAGGAGCCAGCACAAATGTGAGATAAGTATCAGCGCTTTTACGGTAGTTAGGCCAGAGCCTGTATACGAGCGCACTCCCTGCAGAAATGCCAACGCCAATAGCCAGGCCCGTAACACTGTCCGCCCAATTGAGCTGAGTTGAAAACCCGACCGGCTCAAAAAACTGCCAAATCCGAGCAATGAGCACCAAAATGATTGCCGTTGCCGCTAACGCAACTAGCAGCTCCGCTCGCTCTAGGGGTTCCATCTCTGAATGCTCTGGAGAATGTTTTGCCACACTAAATCCTTGATACTGCTTTGCAGGCCCCGAGAAGAACCCGAAAGAAACCTGTGAGAGTGCTCATCATTTTACCGGGTGAATTAGGAGGGCACTTTTTTCCCTCCGGCAGACGCTGAAGTTCATTGATCGACATAGCTAGATTTACAATGTGAGCGTACAAACAAAACACAGATGTTCGTATACGGGAACATTTTTTTAGACCTGTATTTTTTCACACTTTCAACGCAATCCGCGCCAGACGGAGGATACCTGAGTTGCTAAACATAGCAACTGGACTCATTGAGAATCTCACTGTTTTCTTGCGAAGCTGGAATAGTTATATAAAG
The DNA here is from genome assembly GCA_038531675.1 of Cyanobacteria bacterium J06581_3. Classification (GTDB taxonomy): domain Bacteria; phylum Cyanobacteriota; class Cyanobacteriia; order Phormidesmidales; family Phormidesmidaceae; genus Phormidesmis. The sequence continues at coordinate 83,718 of JBCBBK010000001.1, read as the reverse complement.
AAGACTTTATCTGTATAATTGTTTGCTTGAACGTCTGTTTTGGTTGTCATTAAAGATTGAGATAAGCCGTCTTTCTCAATATCTTTTGAGCTGTCAGCGGCCCTGTCAAGAGGGCCAAAATTGCATCCGTATCAATCATAAGTAGAGGTATAAAAGTTTGCTGTGAGTTATTTTTGGTCCGTTCTTTCAAGCTTGATTTATTGAGCAAAATTGATGCTAGGAAAACTGCGATAAAGCCTCTCATATCAACTTCTGAAGGTGTTATCTCAATTGAAGTTAGGGGAATTCAAGAGTTACTCAGATGAGTCGTTGAGCAAGAGAAAACCCGTCTTTAGCGACTATCAAAATCATCTGAGCTCAGGGCCTGACAAATTCTCTAAGTTTACATAGCCTGCGGAACTCAACTTTTAAGATATGAACAGTTCGACGAATAGAGCCTTGCCGGATAGCGACATTGGCATTTACGAATGTGAAGTACGCCTCAAGTTTCGAATCATTGAAGAGCAGCTCACCATGACTAACAAAGAAGAACTGGTAGAGACGCTGGTGGACGCCTTTGCATACGGTAGCGATGAATATCTAGAAGCAATTGATAGTCAGGTCGATATTGAGCATCTGAAAGACGTTGCTCAGGCCTCTCCTGAAATGCGACGACAGCTCATCCGCCTGCGAAATTCCAACCGTTTAGCGTAGCGCGCGCGTCCCTGACCGTGGCCTGCAAATCAGCCAGGGTTCGGGCAAACATTGTTTGACACACCACCCACCCTGCGGGTACTCTTATAAAGGTCAAAACACATACGCCCCCATCGTCTAGAGGCCTAGGACACCTCCCTTTCACGGAGGCGACGGGGATTCGAATTCCCCTGGGGGTATGAATGAAAGAGGTCCAGAAAAAGGTTATAACCTTTTTCTGGACCTCTTTTCTTAGCGTTTAACTCAACTTCTCCCGCGACTCCGTAACAGTAAAAGGCCTCCCGTCAGGAAAGACGGGAGGCCTTTTACTAACAAGCGCGGTGAGCCACACCTACTGAACTGCTAGCTCTAGCGTACGTTGGTGGACTGCCAGTAGGTTGTGAGTCAAGTTATGGCACAGATGCTTCTCGATTAGGGCGGCTGGCATGGCAAGTGGTGGCTTGACGAGTAAGTCGTAGGAGAGTACCGTTGCGCCTTGGTCTTCAGTAGGCTCCAGATACCAGGCCCCTTCAAATTGCTTGAAGTCACCTTCTTTCATGCAAAAGCTGACCTTATTGGGGAAGTTTTCGGTCATGTCGAGAACGACACGGGCACAGAATTTTATTTTAAGGAAGCATTGCGCGCCGATTTGCTCTAGGCGAATGCGTCCCTCGCTATTGCTAATAAGCTTACTGGAGGTCAGGCTAGGAATGAAGTCTGATAGCTTTTCGTAGTCGGTAATGACCTGCCACACCTGTTCGACGGGTTGAGGAATCGTGACAGACGCTAAAATACGACGCTCCCTGGCAGGCCGCTTTTCGGTGGATATCTTTACCACGGCGGCTTCAGCTGAAACGGTGGCACCTTGAGACAGACGATGGCCATTGGCGGCATCGAATTCTTGAGGGGATGGGGATGGCGTGATATACGTCACAGGCGTTCCAGTCTTTTGGGTGAATGCTTTGAACACAGAAACTTTGGAATTTGTATGGCTGGTTTTACTAAGTGCAAACCACCAAAGCACAGACAACCCAAATCTATCTCCTAAACAATAGCAATATTTCTAAATAAAGAAAATAATACAGGGGTACGAATTTGTCTTTGGCTATTTGTGAAGAAACTATTTGAAGGGGCGTGTTCGAGAGGAGGCTATCTGTTTGGCAAACAAAATTTGTTTAGTCAAATCTGCTTAGCTTTAATGTAGCGGTGGAAGGGGGTGTAAGGCCTTCCGCAATCACACCACAATTGACAGATCGGCCCAGGGCGCACCTTTATTTTATCTGAGCTATTACTTACACATCACCGATCATCCCTGGTTTTCTGCCGATGCGCTGGTGGTCTTTTTTATAGGGATACTTTATTGTCTGAAGCAGGTTGTGTAGTAGGTTTGTATCTATATGGTTTAGATTTGGCTAGAAAGTGTCGTTATGTAGTGGCTATGAGTGGCTGAGATGGTTAAAGTAGACAGCGCATTGTCAAAATCGCAGCGTTCGCGACAGGCCCTGTCATTAGAGGTCGTGCAGGCTGACAATCAGGTGATTGGTACGGTCAAAGGGCCCGGTGAGAATGGGAATCAGTATCTGTTTATTACCTCGGATAATCGGCAGGTAAAGATCGGCGAATTTGTGTACTACGAGGTGAGTGGGCCAGATGGCTCTACCCTTCAGATATTAGGAAAAATCTCGGATCGGCAGCTGAGTGAGCACCTGCCGGATAGAATCTTTGCTGATGCGGGCATTAATCCTGATGCGATCGCCGCCTTAATTGGCTTCTCTCATCCCAATACCGAACTCTACGAAGTCACAGTAGATGTGATCGGCTACTTTCACCCAGCTCTAGGCTTCATTAATCCACGCTTAACCCCAACCCCCGGCGCCAAGGTCTCAATTACAGATGACGAAACGCTGAAGCAGGTGGTGAATAAAAAGCAGCCCGGAGACATCGGCTCAGCGCAGGTGGGTTCTTTGCTGCTGCGTCCGGGGGGCGCGGTGCCTGTAGCTCTAGATGTGAAGGAGCTAGTGAGCACCCACATGGCCATTTTGGCTGGGACAGGCTCTGGCAAAAGCTACACCGCTGGCGTACTGATTGAAGAGTTTTTGCAGCCTTATAACCGGGCGGCGGTGTTGATTTTTGACCCCCATGGGGAGTACGGGACGCTAGCGGAAATGAGAGGGCATCCGGCGTTTCAGGCGGCAGATGGCTACGCCCCGGATGTGAAAATTTTGACGCCGGACGATATTACGATCCGCATTTCATCGCTGGATTATCACGACGTGCTGACGCTATTGCCGGAGATGAGCGATCGCCAGCAGGCCATTTTGAACAAGGCATTTGCTATTTTGAAGCGCCATCGTAAGGGCGAATATCGCTGGAATGTCGATGATTTGATTGCGGCGGTGAACGAAGCAGACACCTCTGAAGATGAGGAAGGCAACTTAAAAATCGGGTCATCAGCGCCCGCCATTGAGTGGAAACTGCAGCGGTTTGCCAGCTCTCGCTACTTCCACCAGACGAATCATCTGGCCCCAGGGGATCTGTTTGAGCCGGGCCGGGTAACAGTGCTGCAAATGAACGAGATTAGCCAGGAAGAGCAGCAGGTGATCTGTGCTGCGGTGCTGCGGCAGAGCTATCTGGCACGGATGAATACGGCCAAGGAAAAGAACGCGCCTGGTGATGAGAACTACTTGCCCTATCCGGTATTCACGCTGATTGAGGAGGCCCACCGCTTTGCCCCAGCCAAGGAGCCTGCGCGGTGTAAGGCGATTTTGCGGACGATTTTGAGTGAGGGGCGAAAGTTCGGCCTGGGGGTAGGGCTGATTACCCAGCGGCCTGGCAAACTGGATTCGGACGTGCTCAGCCAGTGTATGAGTCAGTTTTTGATGCGGATTGTGAATCCGGTGGACCAGGAAAGCCTGAAGTATGGGGTAGAAGCTGCCGGGCGCGATTTGCTAAAAGAGCTGCCCTCGCTAACCAAAGGGCAGGTGATTATTTCGGGGGCCTGTGTGAATACGCCTGTGCTGTGCCAGGTGCGGCAAAGACTGACAAAGCACGGGGGGGAAACGCTCAATGCGCCCACAGAATGGCAGAAGCACTTTCAGGGTAGCCGGATGCAATCGCAAACTATCGACAACGCCCCTGTGTCTGCAAAGGCTAAAACCAAGACCCTACGCGGGGTGAGCCTAGAATAGTCATCGTTAAGAATTACCGCATCTGGCGTCGTCGTCAGAGGCGTCACAGGCTATGGCGACTCCGAAGCAGCAGCGGCCTGGGCAAGCGCGGCCTGACTGTTATCTGCATAGGTTTTAACTCGCTCTGCAGCCTGGTCGTACTGTTCGCTGCTGCTGGGAATTTGGGCCATCAGGTCCGAGGCGCGCTGCCAGCGGGCAGCCAAATCTAGCCACTCGGCGGTGGTAGTAGCCCTTAGGCCATCGGTTGAGGCCAGGTTGGCAATGCGAACCGCTTCAGCAAAGGCGTCGGCAGTTTGGCCAGGGCTAGTAGGTGCCGCGCCGTTGGCCGCTGATGCGTCTGGGTCCGCATCGGCGGCGGGTGCTGGTAAGGCGCTGTTTTGACCACCAGTATTGGGTGCGGTGTCTGTTGCAGGCGCTGATGCGGTAGTAGGTGGTATGCCACCTGTACTTGTAGGTGGGGATGGTGGGGTCGTGTTGGCGGCGCGATTGCCTGCTTGCTCGTCTGCTGCGTCGCTTGGCAAAGGGGGCAGGTCGCTTAGAGGCGCCGTATTTTCTGTGACAACGTCTGAGGCGGTAGTCGTCTCTGCCTGGTTGAGCTCATCACGAAATAGCCAGAGGGTGCCAAGTAGTAGGGCGGCCAGGCCTACACTGCCAATCAGCTTGCTAGAGAGACTGCTTTTATTGTCCTCGGGCTCGCTAATGTCTTTGATGATGGGGCCAGCTGGTTTGAGATGGCGATCGCGCAGCCAGCGATTGACAAAAAAGGGCCGCTTGAGGGTAATCACCTCTGACCACAGCAGGGCGTTTTCTGGATCGCGGTTAATTTCTTCTAGCCACAGTAGCTGCTCTTCTTTGACAATGCGGCTGTTGATGTTGACTTTGCTAATGCGCTGCGGACTAATGTTTTCGAGGATTTGACGCACCCGACTGACCACCATTTGCCTGTCTAGCTGCTGGGGCTCGGCGGCTTCACACAGCAGCTGCAACATGCCGTCGGCGACGATCGCGCGGGTCCGAATTCCCGAGGTGGAAAGCTGTTCGTTTAAAACTTGAATGATGGCGGCAACGCTACCCTGCCGGGCCTGACCAAAGGTCTCATTGGTGGGGTTGCTCATGATTTGCTTCGCGGTGAAGGTAACGATCTTACGATGCACGGTATGTGAAACGGGTTTGGATGATGCGATGGGAGAGGGGGCAACCCTTATGTCATTCGATATCTATCCCGATATCTAATTTATCAGCCTTTGATGTGCTGACTATCGTTGAAGCGTTTGAGAATCCAATATTCTGGATTGAATCGGTCTTCAGTGAGTGATTGCCAATGAGTGTGCGCTAGCTGGAACTCGAAAATAGCGGTGTGACGGATAGGTACTTTCCAGGTGCGATCGCAGCCCATAATGGCAGATACCATTTGCACCATCAGCCCAGCATGAGAAACGGCCCAAACGGTATCGCCTGGCCGATGACGATTGAGGATTTGGGTGAGCCAGCTGTGAGCGCGATCGCGTGCTTCGGTGGGCGATTCGGCCTGGGGAACAGGCTGCCAGGCTAGAGAGGTCATGAGGCGATCGCACAGCTCAGGATACTGCTGTGTGGCCTGTATCCAGGTCAATCCTTGAAAGATGCCTGGATGAATTTCCTGGAGCTGATTGCTGTGGTGTACTGGCACAGCATGACCCAGCTGCCGCAATGCCTGATGTAACACTGTGGCCGTTTGGCTCGCACGCAGCAAAGGGCTGCTGTAAAGGCACGTTGGCAAAGCAGATGAAGGCAAAGCAGATAAGGATAACTGTGAAGGAACAAGCACATCAGCTAGCCGCTGTGCCTGCCGCTGACCACGGACAGAGAGCGCCGTAGAGCCCTGACCTTCCATGATTTTTTGGGTATTACCCAGGGACTCAGCATGGCGAATTAAGACAAGCTTGAAATAGGGAGAAGACTGAGTCACCAAAGATGTCGAAGGTGGATGTCGAAAGATAGAAATGGGAAACAAACACCACACGAAACAGACAACCGTTTACAATTGATTAACCTGAATAGCGAATCTGTTAAATCTTGTATCTGTAAACAGGATCTACGGATGGATTTAGAGCATCTAGATTAGATCAAAGCGTCTGTATTTGCGATACTGTCTCTGCTTTTGCGATACTTTCTGGGGCCTGCTTTTAACTGTATTTTTCCAGGTTTCTGTCAGCGATGCTGCATCAGCAGCCCCCATTGGCTTGTCCCATTGGTTTATAAATTGTCCTTATAAATGAGCGTTTCCTATGCTGCTAAAGTCAACGACCCGCCACATTTTGATTTATGCGGCAACTATCGAAAATAACGAAATCATCCCGAGCGATCAGCAACTAACCATAGATGTTGACCCTGAAAACGAATTTTCCTGGACAGATGAAACCTTACAGAAGGTATATAGAGAATTTGACCGGCTAGTAGATGACTATGCTGGCGAAGCACTAACCGATTACAACCTGCGCCGCATCGGCTCTGACCTGGAGCATTTCGTCCGCGCACTGCTACAGTCGGGAGAGCTTAGCTATAACTTGCGTAGTCGTGTGCTGAACTACAGTATGGGCCTACCGCGTGTGGTAAGAGATGCTTCCGCCCAGGAGTCAGCCTAGCCAGCGTCCTAATTGGTAGCGCGATGTTGTTTTGTTTGAGGCCTGTTCAGTAGGCCTGTTGCTTCGTGATTAATTGCCCAAACCCTAGCTGCAAAACTGCGAACCCTGAAGAGGCCCAGGTCTGTCAGGTGTGTCAGGCAGTGCTGCCTCATTACTACTTGTGGGGTGTGGGCGATCTGGTGGCTTCGCTCAAGCCAGGCACATTGCTCAATCAGCGGTACTTACTCAAGTGTGACCGCGTTTTTTTAGATACAAAGCCCGGCTTGACGCCTGAGTCGCTACCGGAAATTCCTGATTTTTTGCTGCCCTATCTGCATCTATCGGCCTATCCGCTACATGTTCCTCGGCTGTATAGCGTACTGCGCACACCCGATAAAGAACATGTGCTAATGCTGGAATCTTCAGCGCTGAGGACAGCCACTGCCAGCGCTGGGAAAGCGCAAAATACCCTCCCAGAACCGTTGCCGAGACTCATCAATAGCTGGGCAGAGGCGCCTCCTTTACGGCAGCTGGGTTGGCTGTGGCAAATTGCTCAAATCTGGGAGGCGTTTGCCGCCGAGCAAGTGGCGACCACCCTGCTTGACAGCACATTATTGCGGGTAGATGGCTCGATTGTGCGTCTTTTAGAACTTGCTTCGCCAGCCTTACTGGTAGCGCAGCAAGCAGCCGGATCGACTGAGCTATCTGCGGCAGGAACAGCGGACAAAAGGCCTACATTAGTAGACCTGGCCCGCAGCTGGCAACCACTGGCCGAGAGCGCTCACCAGGCAGTGAGGCCCTTCTTGACTCGCCTGTACGAAAAGATGGAGCGCCAGCAGCTCAATACCGAGCAGGTGAGCGAGCAGCTCAGCCAGGCAATGACGGTTTGCGGAGAGGGCCAAGATATTGCCTACCAGCTGTCGGTTCAAACTGACCAGGGCCCTACCCGCAAGCGCAACGAAGATGCCTGCTTCCCCGAGAACGGCACCACCCTGTCTTTGACCAGTGAGCAAACCCAGAAAACGCCTCAGCTGCTGATTGTGTGTGACGGAATTGGCGGTCACCAGGGGGGCGATGTGGCCTCTAAGCTGGCGATTACCACCATTACGCAGCGACTTGCGCCGACGATGGCAGAGGGCAGTCCGGTTTTGACTTCGACTGAGCTATCGTTGGCGATTGAAGCGGCCATTTGCGCGGCTAATGATGAAATTTCTGCACAAAACGACCAGGCTCAGCGGCAGGCACGCGATCGCATGGGAACGACGCTGGTGCTGGCCTACATTCAGGGCCCAGAAGTTTACATTGCCCACTTGGGTGACAGCCGGGCCTACCGTATTAGCCACCGCAACTGCCAGCAAGTAACCCTAGATGACGACGTCGCCTCACGGCAGGTTCGTTTGGGCGGAAGCCTATACCGGGAAGTGCTGATGCAGCCGGGGTCGGGCTCCTTGATTCAGGCGCTGGGTATGGGACCTTCCCAGTCGCTGAGGCCGACTGTGCAGCGGTTTGTCATTGATGAAACCTGTGCGTTTTTGCTGTGTTCGGACGGGCTAAGTGACAGCGACCGAGTAGAGCAATACTGGCAGCAGGAGCTGAGCCCACTGGTGAGTGGGGAGCGTTCGGCCAGTGAGGTAGGACCTCGGCTGGTGAATTTGGCTAATCAATACAACGGCCATGACAATGTGACGGTGGGACTCATCAAAGCGCAGGTGAACGGTGCTTCTGACCGGATTGTGCCCCGCGAACTGGCAGCAGAGGCTGGGGAAATTGCGACCACAAAGATTCCGGGTAATGGCAAGGGCACAGCGGCAGGGCAAGCCGCTGCAGGCAATACGCCCGGCAGCGTGCGCAAGGGGAAAAGACCGACAACTCAGCTGGTAGCGGCCAGTGCACCGGCTGCGACTGCGGCGGCCAAACCGGCAGCTAAGACTGTTCAGATGACGGCTGGCGAGCGGCCTGAGAAAAAGCGGGGCGGCAAGCTGAAGCTGCTGGGGGCACTGCTGTTATTGCTAGCGATCGCAGGGGGATTGGCCTTTGCACTGGTACCCGGTATAAAAGAGCTGATTTTGCCTGGGAATAACACGCCAGCTGTACCAGGTAGTGAGACTAGCGAAGGTAGTGAACCCCCTCCAGAGATACCTTCGCGTCCCTTGCCTGCCATCGAAGTTGATGGCTATTTTCGTGTGATACGCACCCCTGAGCGGGTGATTGACCGTAGTGGGATCTCGACAGAGCGTGAAGGGACAGAGCGTGAGGGTATAGAGCCTGAGAATACAGAGCGTGAGAATGAAGTATCTCGCAGCCCTGAACCAGTGACTGGTCTCGCTGTGTATGTCAGGCCAGAAAGGGGAATAGACGTTGAGGTTAATGGCAATATCAATGAAATTCCGAGCATAGTATCTGTCGGCAGTATCTTACGGGTAGAGTCAGAGCGACTAGTACAAGAGCAAAGATGGCTGAGAATACAGCTGTGTTCTGTACCGGGTGCTTCAGACAACGATGTCCCCGGTGACGAAGCGATTGATTCTGTGCCTGATGACTCAGACGTAAATCCTTACAGCGTTGTAGAAAATACAGAGCAGCCTATCAGGTACAAGGTAGGGGACGATCCTGGGTGGGCAAGTGAAAATAGCTTACAAGCCGCCGTCGAGGTCGTCGATTTGCCAAGTTCTAGTCAAAAAGGACCCTGTGAAGGCTGATGGCAGAACAGGAGTCTCTATGCCTTTGGGTGGCAGTGGATAGTTTACAGGCACAGCGCGATCGCTATGCCATATGGGTATTGCGTGCGCCGCACCCCAGTGGCCACGTGCATCACGACTGCGACTGGAGCGAGCAGCTGGATCAGGCCTGGAATAGCTGGCAGTCGATGTTTTCGCTGCGTGGATTGCCGCAGGTGCCGCATGTTCCGTCTGCCTATGTGCCGCAGTTTGTATTCGAGAGCCTGGATGGGGACAACGATACTGCCGAAGATGGTCAGCTCTCTAGCTATAGCAGCCGGTATATGCAGCATTTGGGCATTAGCCTTTGGAAGTGGCTGTTTGAGGGGCCGGTGGAGAGTAGCTTTGAGCGATCGCAAGGTATTGCCATTGGCCAGGACATACCCCTACGGCTGCGGCTAGAAATTCGTGACCCCGGGCTGATTGCGATGCCGTGGGAAATTATGCAGCCGCAGCCGGGAAGCCGGGCGCTGTCGCTGAATCGAAAAATTCTGTTTAGCCGCACGAGTAGCGACGTTGACCCGTTAGAATCCGCGCCCCTAGATAAAACGCTGAAGATTTTGCTGGTGCTGGGCAAAGACTCACCCGGAGAAGCTACTGACGCTGAGTCGTCTCGGGAAAAAAAAGGCCCTATCGATCCGAGCTCGGCGGCCTCTATGGCAGATGATGCAGCCCATCTGGGGGCGTCGGGGGACCACCTACGCCTAGAGCAAGAAGCCCAGCTGCTGAAGAAAATCCTGGAGCAGAGCAGTGATTTGAGCGTTCGCGCGACGGCTCGCAGGCGGGTAGATATGCTGCTACAACCTACCGCAGCGGAGCTGTCTAAAGCGGTGGAAAAAGGTGGCTACAACGTATTTTTCTATTCTGGGCACGGTGTTCCGGGGCCGGATGGCGGCTTTTTGTTTTTGTCGGATACGACGCTGAGCGGGACGGAGCTGGCCCAGGTGCTGACCCGCGCTGGGGTAAAACTGGCGGTATTTAACACCTGCTGGGGAGCGCAGCCCGAAGAGACTCAGCAGGAAGCACTGCCCCGTAGCAGCCTGGCAGAAGTGCTGCTGCACCATGGGTTGCCTGCGGTGGTGGCCATGCGCGATTCGATTGCCGATGAGGAGGCGATTAGCTTTATTCAGGTATTTGCCCAGACCCTGGCAGAACGAAAGGCGGTGGATGAGGCGGTGGCGATCGCCCGTCAACACCTGCTGACCCTATACCATTTCAACCAGCCCGCCTGGACCCTACCCGTGCTGTACATGCACCCAGACTTTGACGGTGATTTGCTGCTGCGCGAAGAAACCCAAACCACTCAAATCAACTCTAAGACAACGACCTCTGTCATCTCGGGCAGGCAACATGCTATCTTGCGCGATGCGGAAAACCCTGGTGATGTGTGGCCGATATATAGCGATGTGCTGCGGATTGGTCGCCGTCCGGAAATGAACGATTTGGTCATATCAGACCCGTGGGTATCGAGCAGCCATGCGGAGATATTTAACCGGCGGGTGACCCCTTCCGAGTCGGCGGGTGGTCGGCGGGTGGCGTATTTTTTGCGGGATAAGTCGCGCTATGGTACCTATTACATGAAGGATGGCGACTGGCACGAAGTTCATCGGCAGGAGGTGTTGCTGAGCTCGGGGATGCAGATCCGGTTTGGTAGTCGCTCGGACGGGCAGCTGTTAGAGTTTGTTTTAGAAGATACGTAAGTATCTATCTTTTGAGCGATTGGGGGTGGATGATCCCCGTTGCAGGATAAATCAAAAAAATAAAAAACGTCTCGTGCGGAACGAGCAAAAACGCATCTGTATCTTTCTTAGTCACACATTACACTTTCTGCTAGACCAGTTAAACCTATGGCTAACTCTTCATCCCATTTATCTTCAGGCAGCGACATGGAAGCCGACACGGACAATGCAGCGCTATCGAAAACTCAAGCTGAGCTGTTGCAAAGTATTTTGGACACTGAGCAAAGCTCACCCTGGGTGGCAGCTGAAACCGCTGGTGCTTACGATGAGACCCTAGCAGCCGCAGGCGAAGCTTTAGAATTTTCTGATGAAGAGGCGGCTAGTGGTTGGCAGGGACTGTCGGCGACGCTTAGCCAGATTTGGGGAGATGCCACGGGTGAGTCAAGTATGCTGGCCCGGCTGCAGGCGAAGTTTGCGAATCGGTTGCCGAGTGATGTGCTGGCGATGATTGGCGAAAAGGCCCAGCAGGTGGTGCAAAGCGGACAGCCTATGGTAGATCAGCTGATTACCTGTGTGCAGGATGGGTTCGAGAATATGGCGACGGCTGACTTGCAGGTGATGGCCCGCCCTATGGCGTTTGCGATGCGCGGCAATAGCGCTGAAGAATTTGTAGATGCGACCATTAGTTCTGTGCGTGTGGATGAGTGGAGTGCGCTCTCGCCGATTGAGCAGGCTCGGTTGAGCTTGGCTGCTGCAAGATATGCAATTTCTCAGGCTGACGAAGCCTAAAGATTTTTGGCGAGATTTTCGGCTTTGGCAGTTTCGGCTTAGGAATTATCCAGTACTGTTCGCGATTGATCCATTGATAGCTGAGGCTTTCGACGGTGAGCTGTGGGGGTGTCCAAATGTCGGTGGGTGGATTGCCAAAGTAGGTTTTGTAGAGGGCGATCGCTCTTTCGCATTGCACGTAATATTTATGCGTTTCTTCGTCACCGCCTAGCCCTGGCGTGTGGTGAATTTGGCGACCTAATAGCTGCTCGCAGAATTCGATCCAGTAGGAGCGGGTGTACAGGATGTGCTGATGCCAGACCCGGTCGATGACGGTGGCGGGCGAAATAGGCTGTTCGGTCGTCATGGATAGGAAAATAAACTTTTTGTACTCGCAGATAGCGCGGTGGGTGAAGGGGCCGCTCCACTGGTACTGCCAGGCGAGTTTGACAGAGAAGGGGCAGAGGACGCCGGGCGGGTCGATTTTGAATCGGGCGATTTTGCCGTAGAGGATGCTTTGTTCGGGTGTCATGGCTTCGACTCCGCTCAGCCAGCGGAAGGGAATGATTGCAAGAGATAGCGGAAGCTAGCAACCGCAGCCGCAGGTGGAGGCTTTGGAGATGTCGACGATGGGCATGGGGTAGATGGTTTGTAGCTCTAGCTGTAGGAAGTCGCTGATTTCTTGGCCCAGCCACCAAAATTCTGCGGGGGATAGCTGGCTGTGTCCAATTGGGCAGTAGACTTTTCCAGCGTGAACGGAGAGTGCGGGGGGAACGCCGTTACCGCGCTGGCTGATGTTGTCATCACCACTTTTATAGGGCTCGAACTTGTAACCAGGCGTGTAGGTGACCAGGTCAATATCTGCATATCGATGAATTTGTGTTTGCCACTGAATAGCTGACTTGAAACGTTTGTGCGTACCTACGCGAATGCCGTTAGTTCGGTCAATTTCGACGATGGTCTGCTGTTTTGATGTGGGTAAGCCTTTGAAGAGCCATCGGATTGGCGTTTTTATGTGCTCACTGAGCACTGAAGTGAGGATGAGTAAAATGCCCAATGATAAAAACACGTAAATGCCAAAGGCGGACTCGAGCAGCAGTGCGGCGGGTGAGTAGGCGAGTGTGAAAAAGACACTGACGCAGAAGAAAAGGAAGACGGTTATGGTCATTAGTCCTTCGGGCGGGGTGGCTTTTGGGTTGGGTATGGTGGCTGTAAGGCGATTGCGTTCCCTTCTCAACACAACGTTTGTGTCTTTGGGCTTCAGATGCTGGTAGTGGCCTTGGCTGGTTTGGCGCGATCGCAACGAAATCAAAGCCTGCTGCGCAGAATCGAAGCGCTGGTCTAGGTAAGGCGCGGTCATTCGCTGCAACCACTGCACCAGGGACGGCTCGAGGGCGTGATGCGGCAGCTGAACTTTTCCATCGATATGGACCAAATCGGCGGGGTGCGTGCCCGTGATGAGATAAATCAAGGTCATGCCTAGGCTGTACAGATCAGATGCTGGCGTCACGTGACCCGAAAATTGTTCTAGTGGAATGTAGCCGTAGCTGCCGACAATGGTGATGGTACCTTCCTCTTTTGTGAGGTCTGTATGCACTGCGCCAAAGTCGATTAGAGAGATGTCTTTATTGTTGTTGCCAGTCTCATCAGATTGATGATTAGACTGGCCGAGTAGGATATTGCTGGGTTTGATGTCGCGGTGAATAACAGGCGATGTTTGCTCATGCAGATAGCTCAAGATGGTTAGCAGGTGCTCTGCGATCTCTTTTATTTCTAGTATCGAGAATCGTCTGCCTGATTGAACTAGCGTTTCTAAAGAGGCGGCTTCGATGTAGGTTTGCACCAGCACAAAGCTATGATTGCCTTTGATATCTATCTCGAATGTATCTTTGTATTTTGGAATTGCCGGATGATTGAGCGTAGCCAGTGTTTGGGCTTCTCGCTCGAATAGCTTGATGTCTGTCCAGCTATCTGACCCTAGTTGAACAACTTTTACGATGACTCGCTCTTGAGTTTGGCTATCCCAGCCGAGAAAGGTTTTTCTGGTAGTGTACTGACGGCCCTTTGTGCCAAGTTCCTGAATGAGTTCGTAGCGATTGTTGAGTTTAGTGGCTAGTTTCATCATGACTTTCACCCTTTTTGGTTGTATGGGAGCTGTAGAGGTCTTTTACTTCTGTTAGAAATGAGTTATTCTTCGCGTTTTTTCGTGGGTCTGTTGTTCAACTGTTCTGATTTGCGATGCTTGTGAATGCGATGGATCTGCTGGCGCAATGGTTTGGAGTGACAATCCCAGGAAGTCTTTTAGTTCTTTGTTTATCCATGTCTGTTCTTCGACAGAGAGATCGTCGAAGAGAAGTGTGTATTTGGCGCCTGTTGTGTGAACCGATAGCATGGCAGGTATAGAAATGTGGCAGCGCCCTTTTACTTTCTCCTTTCTGTTGTAGAAATGTCTGAAGGTATGTTTGGGGCTACAGCTAATAAAATTAATGCTGCTAAGCGGTAGAGTTCGCTGTTTCTTCTTGAAGGTGCGGAGGTTGTGAAGGCTTCTCCCTCTGACGATGCCTGAGCTGATACCTTGTGTCTTGTGGATGGATATGAAGGCGTATCGCTTTATGCCCCTATAAAAATGTTTGTAGATTGCTGCGATGAGGAATAGTAGCGTGACCGCGATCGCAACAACACCTAATACGCCTATTACTTCACCTATCAAGATCGACCCAAGGAGAACAGCTACAAAAATCATGCCACTAATAGGTATAGCGGCTATAGGCGCTTTATATTTCGGAAGCGTGATGGAGAACAGCCTAATTTCGTTGGGCTGGCGGTGGATATGAATATGGTGAGAGTTGGGCTTTAAATGGGGGAAATAGCCGTTTTTTCCGTCTTTGGCGTTGAGCACGGTGAGGGCGACTTCGGCTGAGTTAAACCGCTGCTGTGCGTGGGGTTCGGTGAGCTGCGATAGCCAATGGGTGAAGCGATCGCTCAGTCCTGTTGCCGTGGCAATCTGTTTCAACTGAACACGTCCATCTCTCTCGGGCAGCTCTGCCGGATGCATCCCGGTAACTAGATACAAAAACAGCATCCCCAGGCTGTAGAGGTCGGAAGCGGGTGTGGTTTGGCCCAAAAATTGTTCTAATGGCATGTAGCCGTAGCTGCCAACGATGGTGACGGTGCCGCTGGTTTTGCTGGCGGTGACCTGCACTGCGCCAAAATCTACGAGATAAATGCGGCGTTCGATGATGCCTTCTAAGTTTGCGGTGGCTTTGGGTGAAGGGTCGCTGATGAGAATGTTGCTGGGTTTGATGTCGCGGTGGATGACGGGTGGGTGCTGCTGGTGTAGGTAGCGAAGAGTGGTGAGTAGCTGGCGGGCGATGGCGATCGCTTCGGTTTCACTGAAGAGCTGGCCGGATTCGACGGTTTGTTGGAGTGATCGCGCTGCAATATAGGTTTGCACCAACACAAAGCATGTCTTCTCACTGATTTCGGTTTCAAAGCTATCTAGATACTTGGGAATTGAGGGATGGTCTAGCTGCTGCAGAATTTGAGCTTCTCTTTTGAACAGCTTGAGCTCGTCCCAGTCAGTACCATGGCCAAACTGTAGAACTTTGAGGATGACCGGGGTTTGCGTGTGCAGATCCTTCGCTAGGAATGTTTGCCGATTTGCTTTGTGGCTCAGCTCCTTTTGGAGGGCGTAGTGCTCAATTTGTTGATATGCCAAGTCCTTCATAAGGATTGCCTTTGGAAAAACAAATTTGTCTAAGTAAAGACTAAGTAAATCCTAGGAGGCAAGCTTCTATTTGTCAAGATAAGTATTGAGTAAGCGCTAAGTTAGGGATGAGCGATAGGATGATGGAGTCGAGTTTTTGGGTTCTATGGCCAAGCCTTCTTTGCAGGCTTCTGACAAGGGAATAGGGCTGGCGGAGCAGGCGCTGACGCTGGCTGGGCTGAATAAGAAGAGCCTGAGTGAGGCGGTGGGATGCAGTCGGCAGCCGGTGACAAATTTCTTTAAGGGGGTGGCGATTGAGCAGGGGTTGTTTGTAAGGTTGTGCGATCGCCTGTCACTCGATTGGCAGCAAGTAGCTGGGCTGGGTTCGCCTTCTGAATATGCGAGTGTAATGCCTAAGTTAGGTGTGGAGAAGCTGTCTGTAAATGAGGCGGATGTGGATGAATTGGTGCGATCGCTGCGCCAAACTGCAAAAGACAGCCTGTACGAACGCTGCGGCACCATGCGCGTACTCGACATGACGCGACCCATGGACTTGGGCGACATCTACACCAGCGTTAACGTTTTAAAGAATGTGAGTAGCCATCAGCGCCGCAAGGTAGAGGATCTGATGGCTGAAGCCAATGCTGGTAACTTCGACCGTCTGGGTTTTAGCCCTGTGTTGCAGCCGCGCAGACCCGTGATGGAGGCGGTGGCGGAGTATCAGAAGCTGATTGTGCTGGGTAAGCCGGGTGCGGGGAAAACGACGTTTCTGAAGCATCTGGCGATTCAGTGCATTGAGGGGGACTTTGAGCCGGGGCGTTTGCCGCTGTTTGTGAATCTGAAGCAGTTTTCTGAGCATCCGAGTCGATTGGGTCTGCTGGCCTTTTTGAGTCAGCGCCATCTAAAAAGTCAGCTCACGGCGCTGAGTCAGGCCGACATTGAGGCGCATTTACTACAGCTGAAGCAGGTGCTGAATGCGGGGCGGGCGTTGATATTACTGGATGGGCTGGATGAGGTGAGTCAGGAGGCTCAGGACCGGGTACTGACTGAGATTCGGCTGCTGTCGGAAGATTTTCACGACAATCATTTTTTGATGACCTGCCGAGTGGCGGCCTGGGAGTATACCTTTGAGCAGTTTACGGAGGTGGAGATTGCGGACTTTGATGCTGGGCAGGTGCGGGCGTTTGCGCGGCAGTGGTTTGAGGGGAAGGCGATGGGGGCGCAGACGTTTTTGAACAGCTTGGCGCGGTGGCCTCAGCTGGCGGAACTGGCAGTGACGCCTTTGTTGTTGACGCTGCTGAGTGTGGCGTTTGAGTCGTCGGGGGCGTTGCCGGGTAGCCGTAGTGAGCTGTATCAGGAGGGGATTGAAACGCTGCTGAAAAAGTGGGATGCGTCACGAGGGATTCATCGCGACCAGGTATATAAGAAGCTGTCGCCCAGGCGGAAGGAGGATTTGCTGAGTGAGATTGCGATCGCCACCTTTCAACAGGGGCAGTATTTCTTCCATCAGCGCGACCTGGAATACATGATTACAGACTATATTCGTAATTTGCCGGAGGCGAGTGATGACCCGGAGGTGCTGCAAGTGGATAGCCTGACGGTGCTGCATTCTATTGAGGCGCAGCATGGGTTACTGGTGGAGCGGGCGAAGCATCATTATTCTTTTTCGCATTTGACGTTTCATGAGTATTTTGTGGCGCGTGAGCTGGTGCTGAATAGCAACAACTTGGAAAAGGCGATGGCAGAAATGGTGCGTGATCATGCGCTGGAGAAATCGTGGCGAGAGGTGTTTTTGCTGGCGAGTGAGCTGTTGCGAAATGCAGAGTTGTTATTGTTACCGCTGGCGAATAAGGTGCATGGGCTATTAGCAAATGAGCCGAGGTTGCAAGACTTTTTAGCGGATGTGCGGGTGCGGGCGGCGCAGCCAAAGTTTGAGGGATTTGAACCGGCGGCGGTGCGGGCGTTTCTGTTTGATGTTGATTTTGAGATTGATGACAATAGGCGGGTGGCGCTGCGGCTGGACCCGCAGGCGAATTTGTTGGTGTGTGCGAGCTTTTTGACGCGGATATTGGACGGGGTGGGGTTGAAGGAGGCGATCGCCCTTGCGAACCAATACGATCAACAGGTGACTGACGAGCAGCCGAAAATTGTCCAGGCTCGGTCTGCTAATGACACGATGCTGATTGCGATTGAAATTGCGCTGCATTCTCAACAGCTGGAGGCGAGCGAGGAGGCGAGGTTGCAAGATATTGTTGAAAATTTCCATCAGGAGACGGCTAAGGAAGAAGAGATTAAGGCGGTGGCGGATGCGGCGCGCCATCTGGCAAAGGATCGCTATCACATTGAGAAGACGTGGGTGTTTGATCCGTATGAAATGCGGCTGTTGACGCAGTATTATCGGGTGACGAGTCTGCTGGTGGATTGCCTGACGAGTGATGGCTGTACGCTGAGCCCGGAGCGACGACGGTTGATTCGGGATGGGTTGTTTTGCCCGGCGACGGAAGGCCTAGCGACGGAAGGAGGAAGCGATGCCGATTAGTGTGTGTGACTTTGGGACTGCTTCGGGGGCTTTTGCTGTGGCGGGTTCGCCGGTTACCGTCAGGGCTTTTCGGGATGAGGCGATCGCGCTGCCTGCTGAGGGGACGCATTTTGGCTTTGTGTGGCAAGGGGATGCGCTGCTGAGGCGCGATAGACAGCGATCGCCGCTACCTGTTGACTCAGGAATGTATTTTTCGGTGGCGGAGTCGGCGGTGCTGGATGGCCAGAATGCTGCGGGCCTAGTGGTGAATGCACCTGACTATCGGGGGCAGTTTTTGCTGGGTGGTCCGGTGGAGTCGGTGGGGCGTTTTCCGTATATTGATGGGGGCACGACGAGCCTATTGGTGGCGCCGATGGCGGTGGGGGACCCGTGTTTGCATGCGCTGTACATGCCACCGAATGTAGACCAGACGGTGCATCATCATCCGAGCGATCGCATTGGCATTATCATCAACGGCAGCGGTCAGTGCTGTGGAGAGGACACTTGCGATGCATTACGGCCTGGCAGCTTGTTTTATATTTCGGCGGATCAACGGCATCGGTTTGTGACGGGTGAGCGGGGGCTGGATTTGGTGGTGTTTCATCCGGATAGTGATATGGGGTTTAGCGATCGGAGTCATCCTATGCTGAGCCGGACTTTGGTGAATGATGTACGTGCTACGGATTTGCCGGAGCTTCAGACTTTGCTTTGAGTGGGTTGGTTTGGAGGGGGTGTTGGTGGGGTGCATACGTGGTTGACCCACACCAACCTGTCGGGCACCCCTCCCGAGAGGGGATCTACTTTGGGCTACGTGACATAGGTTGAAGCTTGCCAGCCGAGACAACTCTCCTCCTGGGAAAACGCACTATGCAGACAAGGACCAACTAAACTGTTTCTGGCCCAGAGGGCGAGGTGGGTCGGCCCAGCGCGCGGCCAGCCAACTTACTCTAATCAACTCACGCTCAATACTTACCTTCGATCAGGTCTTCTGGCTATCTTTGAAGAACTGGCCGATTCTGTCGGTTGTCCACAGACCTAAGCGCGTGATGCCCGGAGCCAATAGGCCCATCCAAAAGCCGAATAAGATGGTTGTGCGTTTGATGGTTGCGAGTGATTTTGTGGGTTCGTAGAGGATTGTGATGAAAGAGAGTGAGCCCAATACCAGTGCCCAGATAATCGCGCTCACGATAGATTTAGAGATGGCGCGATCCCAGCCTGGCCAGTCTTGGTTGAGCCAGCGGTCGAATGCGATCTCTTGAGCACTGATGAGCAGCCCGACGCCTAGGCCCACGCTGCCTGCTGTGAAAATGACTGTGTCGGTATCGGTAAGGTAGCCCACGTCAGTCCTGACCGGAGGCGTTTTCGGTGGTGCCCTGCGACCCGGCAAGGGCTGCGCGAATTTGGCCGCTGATGGGGGTGACGATGCTGATGAGGATGCCGGTTTTTAGAAAGAAGGGAACGATTTCGGCGGGGGTGACGCCGAGGGCCTGGGCGGGTGCCCAGTGGAGGAGTAGGAAGGCGCTAAGGCCAAACAAAAAGCTGAGGCTGGAGATGCTGAATGCGAGCTTTTTGAGGGTGATGTTCCAGCCCATCCAGACTTTGTTGATGAGGTAGTCGAAGCCGACTTCTTGCAGGCTGATGAGTAGGCCACTGATGAAGCCGATGGCTGTGGCGATGAGAATAGCGCGATCGATAACCATAGGTGCTTTCCGTTATAGGCCGTTGGAATGTCGTTGAGCTTATAAATTAAATTCGGTCATGTAGTAAATGCTGTCATTCCGTCTCGTTGTATAACTCTGGTATTGTTAACTGTGTCAATATCCTGGCTTAGATATCTTCAGTCTGACAAACTTCTGCTGTGATTATCTGACTAACTGACAGAGAGGAAACAAGATAAGCTAATTAGAAAATCTATTCCAAGTTTTGAGAAGCACCTTCCAGCTATTCAGGCTTGATCCAACCTTTGACGAGAGCCTTGCCAATATTGACATAAGAATTGTCTAGAAATTCTTCAATAGCAGCTTCCCCTCCAGCCTGTAGAGCTCCGACAACGCGACGCTTAAATCCACGACTTGTCTCATCATTAACGTAATCTACTTTCTCTATTTCAGTTGCATTAGGATTAGTTTCTTCCAACTGCTGAAGGAGTTTCTGAATTTCTTTAGCTGCTTCAGCTAAAGATTTTTTTTGTTCAGAATGAATAAAAGTGTTGTGGTCAGAGCGAGCATACTTCCCTACTGCTCCAGCTTGTTCAACATTGTATGTATCGCCTTTATTTCCCATGATTAGCTCCTCAACGATAATCTGCAATTTCTTTTGGTCAACACCATCTCTTAGAGCTTCGCATAACCTGATAATTGAGTTGCCGTAGCGTTCAGCCTTTATAGCTTCATAGCAGCCGCATTGATTGGCTGAGCATAGATAGTAACCCATTTGAAGCTTATGGTTAAAATCAGTTAGCTGGTTATTAAAATCAAGAAGACAGCCGTAGGTTTGGGAATGTGCCTGGACTTCTGTGTATGCGCCGATCAGAGAACATACAACAAGATGAAATAAAGCATGACGTTGTAACGAATAGTCATACTTTTGCTCAAGGATACCCCAAGAGATGAACTTCAAAGATATTGCAGCCGTACAAGGATATGGATCTCTGATACTGCCTCCAGCAATGAATAAATTCTCAAAGCCGTGATCTAGAGCAGTAATTGTTCCATCGTAGAAGGCTACTAAAAGATCTCCCGAGTCCAACCCTAAAAGAGATTTCTGGGTATCTAGAAACTCTAAAATCTCTATGTAATCGGCGGTAGAGTTAGTCAGGGGTGATGAGGCTCTGCTCTCTGGAGGCAAAAGATAAAACTCGAAATCTGCCTGTGTTGAGTTTGCGCTAGTTAGAAACTCTGAAAACTCTCTAGCATAGTGATAGTGCGGAATAATGAGTACTTTAGACATACTGATCCCATACTTTCATGGTTGATGGCAATTGATTCGTTCATTGAAGTCTAGATGCGTAGCACTATTGCTTATTGCCCAGCCATTAATCGAATCATGACAACGTAAAATCATCATCTCGGCTGAAGCTGGGTTATGCTCATAGGCCTTCTTCGTTTTCAGGCGCGCTAGCAACAGCAACTACAACTCGTAGAATTAAACATAGCGTGAACCGCCAACCAGTTAGCATTAGATATGTAGCCTTGCCGGAACTATCCCATGGAGATTGCCTACAACCTATGACAGTACAAGAACTACTTAGTGCCGCTAAGCCACTGCCTCTACAGGAGAAAATTCAGCTCGCTAGCCAACTTATGCAGGCAACCGCAGCGCAAATTCAGCCTGAAAAGACGACCGTGCCAGCCGACGAATTTCAAAATCAGCAAGTTTGGGGAGCAGTCGTTTTTGAGCTGCTACGCCGTACGGAAGAACCTACAGACTGTGTAGAAGGTTTCAAAAACGCCTTGCTTGATGCGATTGAACGTGCAAATCCCAACTACACGCCTGCTATGACCACTGTCCTATTTGAGGGAATAGCCACTATCGACAGTGCTCCTATCATGAACACTAATGAATTTAGAGAATGGCTCACACGGCTATAGCGTTAGTAAGCGAAGCCATCCAGGGCTCACGGCCATAAATACCCGCTTTGAGGTCGGAAATACGGAAGTCTTGATCTAGCTCATCCCAGTAAATGTGCTCCCCACCTAGCTCAACGGCTTCTAGCTGAGTCTCTGTTGCTTCGACCGGAACCCAATCATCACCATCGTATCTGACCATTTCAAGCAAACGTACTGGCCAGATACTGGTAGAGCCATCGGCAAAATCTACTACTAGCGCTTTACGCTCGCGGTCGTAGTAAGCGTTTGTTGCTTTATTGTGCAGCATAGTATTTCCCGGCTCCTTCCCTTAGCATCTCTAAATTATCGCTGCAAAGCTTAAGTGCTCGCTTGGTATGTTTTGCGGTCGTCTTCATTCGCTCATCTTTAGCCGGTCGCATTTCCATTGGTTCAGAGCCTGAGATGTCTATTTTTACTTCTAATGAGCGATCTTTAGTCACGACGTGAACATGTATTGGTAGATGGTCGCCAGGATAAACCAGAACGCGAACATTGCCTGTCTTTAATAGTATCGGCACTGTACTTTAACCACACAAGAAATGGATATTTTCAAAAGCCTAAAAGTTTCGGCAGGAAGCCTCCACTCATGTGACAGATTCAATCTGCTCAATAAAATAATCTTCTGAAAGGCCAAGCCGGTTGGCAATTACCAACGCTCTCTCAAAAGCCTTCAGCGCTTCGAGTGAATTACCCTTACGGCGCTGAAGCTGACCAATACTGTCATAAGCATTCATCACGCCATAGTCATTGTAGGCCTGCTCCTCCACCGGCACCAGCAACGTGTATGCGCCCAGTGCCTCGTCCGTAAGGGCTAGCGATTCATACAGCGAGCCCAGATCTTTCAGCACTTGGGCGCTGAAGCTGAACTGCTCGAACCGTTGGGCGGCGCGGTAGGCAGCGCGGTAGTAGTCGATGGCGCTGGTGTGAAGGTTGAGAGTGCGGTAGTTTTGCGCGATCGCAACCATCAACTCCGGAAACTCATCCTCCCGCCCCAACCCCTGATAAATCTCCAACAAATCCGTCTGCGCCCGCACCGCATTCGGCAACGACTTTGCCTGCTGATACGTGTAAGCCAGCCGCTCCAGATAGGCGATTTCAGCAGTCTGGTCATTGCTAGCCCTGGCAGTCTCCAACAGCGCCAAATACGTATTGGTCGCCTCCGCAAACTGAAACCATTCCAGGTGCAGCTCCGCCAGGGTCAGCTGCTGCACTGCCTTTTCCGCCGGTCGGTCAGCAGCCAACACAACCAGCTGCTGATACACCTCAACCGCAGAATCAATATCTCGCAAAACGGTAAAAGTTTGACCCAGCTCAGTAAGGGTCGCAATGTCAGCAGTGGGCGCACCACTAATCAGCGAGTCCTGAGGAACACCCATGTCAGGCCCACCCAGCATCGTTTCTTCTTCAGTGCCTAGCGAGGTTTTTATCGCTTCCCAAATTTCGCGGGTGCGGAGGGTGAGTAGCTGCACGTCCGGCTGTCTTTGCTGTTGCCAGGCGATCGCTGCCACCCGCTGAATCGCGTCAAACTCCTCAACCGTTCCAATAATTCGCCGCAGCTTCAGCTCCCGTCGCCACAAACCAAACGCCGCATTCAGCTGTTCCTGCTGCAATAGTTCCTGAGCGGCTTGGTTTAACTTGTCCAAATCGGCAGCGATCGCCTGCTTCTCCAACGGACTATATTCACGCTCAACAGGAAGTACCGGCAGCAGCGGATCAAGGGGTTCACTTTCTAGCGGGTTAGAGAGAAAATAGTCGCGCAGTTCTGGGCTAACCTGCTGTGCGATCGCATCCGGCACCCAGCAGACCCCAATAGCAACACCTAGGACACTGCCAAACAGTACCGCCTGTGAGAATTTCCCTAGTGCGATCGCACGGTCGAGCGTGGGCCTAAAAGCGTTACGTAAACGGATATACACAGTTGTTTGCAGAACTTTATGTTTCATCAATCGCCCGTAATCATCGCCTCTATCCACCTAATGGGTGCCAAGCAGGCGTCGGCAGTGGGTTTGGCGGCGACATCACAGGGCCTGTGTGCGGTAATCTGGTTATCTTGCGCTGAGATCGGTTCAGCGCTCATCACCATAGCAAACGCTCGCTAAGTTATGTCTTCTAACGTTGCCACTCGGACCGTACGGATTGGTTCTCGGAAAAGTCAATTGGCCCTGGTTCAAACCCATTGGGTGCAGGCGGAACTTGCCAAAGCCTTTCCCGATATTACCTTCGAGGTCCGCACCATGGAATCGAAGGGCGACAAAATCTTGGACGTCGCCCTCTCCAAAATTGGCGACAAAGGCCTCTTCACCCAAGAGCTAGAAGACGAAATGCTCAGCGGTGACACCGATTTTGCCGTGCACTCGCTAAAAGATTTGCCCACAAACCTGCCAGAAGGCCTGATGCTAGGCTGCGTCACCGAACGCGAAGATCCTGCCGACGCCCTCGTCGTTCACGAAAAGCATAAAGACAAGCAGCTCGATACCCTGCCAGAAAACGCGGTTATTGGCACCTCCTCTCTACGACGCCTCGCTCAGCTGCGGCATCATTTCCCCGGCTTCCAGTTCAAAGACATTCGTGGCAATGTCAATACCCGGCTCAGCAAGCTAGATAGTGGTGATTACGATGCGATTGTGCTGGCAGCGGCAGGCCTGAATCGGTTGGATATGAGCGATCGCATTCACCAACTCCTCCCCCCCGAAATTTCCCTTCACGCAGTAGGCCAGGGCGCACTCGGCATCGAATGCCGCCAGGGCGACGAAGAAATTCTCTCCATTCTCAAAGTGCTAGAGCATACGCCCACCGCTCAGCGCTGCTACGCCGAAAGAGCATTTTTGCGTGAGCTAGAAGGCGGCTGTCAGGTGCCGATTGGTGTGAACACCAAGATTGAAGGCGACACGCTGACGCTGAAGGGCATTGTGGCGAGTCTAGACGGTCAGCAGCTGATCAAAGACACCGTGACCGGTGCGCCTGCCAACGCGGAAAGTATGGGTGAAGAGCTTGCTAAGCGCTTGAGAGCACAGGGCGCGCAAGAGATTCTAGATGTGATTAATGCAGAGAATCGAGCGTAACTGAGGCATTCCTCTCGTAACCGTTTGACGTGTTCATAAACCGAAGGGTGAGCGGAGTCGTAGAGCTTGATCTTCTCGCAGAGTATCCCTGGCCGGATCGCAACTGGGATCATCGGCTTGGTTGTGACTTCGACTCCGCTCAGCCAGCGGCAAGTGATCGGCACCCGAGCCCTGAGCGGAGTCGTAGGCCTTTGGCCTTCTCGTAGAGTATGGGCGGTTCCGATTAATTCGCAACCTACGGTAGATGTTTTGCCAGGGTGCGATCGCCAACAATGCACAGACTATTGACCAAAAATACACCCCAAACTACATGAGAGTCCCACCCGAAATTTCCTATCGCGGCATTAACAAAACAGACGCCCTAGAAACCCTAATCGCCGAGAAAATCGCCAAGCTAGAGAGATTCTACAGCGAAATTAGCAGCTGCCATCTCTCCATCGAAAAAGTCCACGATCATCCCAACAGCGGCTCCCCCTATCGCGTTCGCATCGACATCACCGTCCCCGAAGACCGCGAAATCGTCGTCGACAAAAGCCCCGACAAAGGCAAAGACATGCCGAACCAACCGTTGGAAGCGCTCATCCGCGACGCCTTTGAAGTGGCCAACCGCCAGCTCAAAGAAATGAACGAACAGCAGCATAACCACATGCACACCCAGGTGCCCGGCAAGAAAGAGATTCAGCTGGACAAACTAGAAGCTGAAGTGGCTATTGACGCGCCAGCGGCGGATACGACAGCTTAGATGACATTGCCGGAAAGGAGTTGGCTGGTAGAGAGCTGTAGCGCTGGAAAAATTGAGGATTTAACAATATCAGACTTGTAATACTGTTGTTCTTGGTAAACATCGTTTACAAGCGTGAACACAACCACTTGCTTTCTGTGACGGTCGATAATCCAGTATTCAGGGATTTGCCACCACTCATACTGCTGCCGCTTCCATTCGTAGTCGCAGCGGCGGTTTGTACTTCTAGCACTGCCTGGACTAACGATCTCGGCGACAAATAAGGGCGGCGGCATACCCAAAAGAATGACATTTTTCTTTAGCTCAGCCATCAGCTGTAGATGTTCAGGCTGCAATACGATTAAGTCAGGGACTCTATTCACACAGCCATCACCGACCGGATGAACCTCTAGCTCGGTAGAGCTGCTTTTAACGAGTCGCCGATTTCCTATTAGGCGCTTCAGCTTTTCAGCAAATTCGTCAGCAATAAAATAGTTCTCTTCATCTTCAGGTGGCAACTCAAGCACCTCTCCATTGCTCAGCAGCCGAAAGTTACCGTCTGGCCCTAGGTCAGATGCTAGATACTCACGATAGGTTTTGTAGCGAACAGACGTGAAAGTCATCGGTTGGCTTGCTGCAATTTTACGCACACAAAGTATAGCAAGGTGGCACTCCTCACCTACCAACTCTTTTTTCAGATCGGGATCACCGCACTATAAACTTGAGTGCAGAGGCAGCGATACCTAGGGTTCGATATGAAAATTTTGTTTGTGGCCGCTGAAGCCGCACCACTTGCTAAAGTGGGCGGCATGGGCGACGTAGTGGGCACTTTACCGAAAGTGCTCCGGTCCATGGGTCACGATGTGCGCGTGTTCATGCCCTACTACGGCACCCTCAACGACCAGCTCGATATCCCCACCGAACCAGCCTGGTGGGGATACGCCATGTTCAACTCCTTCGCCGTGTACGAGACCACCATGCCCGACAGCGATGTGCCCCTGTACCTGATGGGCCATCCCTGCTTCGACCCCGAACGGGTGTACGGCGGCGACGACGAGCACTGGCGATTTACCTTCTTTTCTAACGGTGCAGCCGAATTTGCCTGGAACCACTGGAAGCCCAACGTCATTCACTGTCACGACTGGCACACCGGCATGATTCCGGTCTGGATGCACGATACCTCCGATATTGGCACCGTATTTACCATCCACAACCTCGCCTACCAGGGCCCTTGGCGCTGGTGGCTCGACCAAAAAGCCTGGTGCCCCTGGTACATGCAGGGCCACAACGTCATGGCTGCGGCCATTCAGTTCGCCGACCAAGTCAACACCGTATCGCCTACCTACGCGCAGCAAATTCAGACCGCCGAGTACGGTGAGGAGCTAGAAGGCCTGCTGTCGTTCATCAGCAGCAAGCTCAGCGGTATTGTCAACGGCATCGATCTCGACTCCTTTGATCCACAGAACGATAAAAAGCTGAAGCATAACTACTCGGCTAAAACCTTAGATAAACGGGCCAAAAATAAGGTAGAGATCCAAAAGGAAATGGGACTAGACCCTGAGCCTGAAAAGTTTTTGGTGGGCATTGTTAGCCGCCTGGTAGAGCAGAAGGGGATCGATCTGTTGTTGCAGACAATGGATCGCTTCTTGGCCTACTCTAACGCGCAGTTTGTGGTGCTGGGGACGGGCGATCGCTACTACGAAAATCAGCTGTGGGAACTCGCCGCTCGCTATCCGGGCCGCGCTAGTACCTACATTATGTACAGCGACGCTGTCGCCCGTCGCATCTACGCAGGCTGCGATGCCTTCGTCATGCCCTCCCGATTCGAGCCCTGTGGCATCAGCCAGATGATTGCCATGCGCTACGGCTGTGTGCCCATCGTGCGCCGTACCGGCGGACTGGTAGATACCGTTACTCACAACGACCCAGTCAAGGAAGCAGGCACCGGCTACTGCTTTGACCGTTACGAAGCCCTCGACTTCTTCACCAGCATGGTCCGCGCTTCAGAGGCCTATCGATTCAAGCCTCAGTGGGAAGCTCTTCAGCAGCGGGCAATGGGCACTAGCTTTAGCTGGGAGCAGTCCGCCGTCGACTATATCAAGCTGTACAGCAAAGTGATGAACCTACCGGCAGAGACTCAGCTACCCGTGAAGTACGGCGGCACGGTCGAAATATAACCGAAGCTCGACAATAAAAAGCCCCTTCGTTTTATTACCAACGAAGGGGCTTTTTATGGTTAAAACGGGCCCGACGAGATTCGAACTCGCAACTTCCGCCGTGACAGGGCGGTGCTCTAACCAATTGAACTACGGGCCCTTGAGACTAGCTGGAAACTAGCTAATGCCAGGGAAGCGCTGCAGCTCCCTCTCTCAAGGCGATCTCCATTGTGCGGATCTGGGGCCACTTTGTCAAACAATTTTTGGAAACTTACGGCATGGGATCTGGCACTTTCGCTAGGAGCACCTTATTCGCCTTGGTGAGTTTGCTCACAACTAGCTCATAAGACTTGCTGGCCAAATCCTTCACCATGTCGTCAGAAACTTCGTCTGCGCCAGCGCCTTTGAGCGCAATGGTAATCCAATGCTTTTTGTTCATGTGATAGCCGGGTGCGATCGCCTCAAACTGCTCTACCAAAATCTCTCCATCAAAGGGAATGCACTTCAGCGTCACAACTGGCACCCCTTCCTTTTCAGAGACATAGGCAAACATTTTTCCCATCACCTTAAACACCAACGGATCTGGCCCGAAAGGGTAGCTTTGCTCCGCGCCTTTCAAATTCGCAAGATGTTGTTCAATCGCATGCCTTTCCATCATGTTTCACTGAGCGACCGTCACAACAACGATACAGATTTTGTCGATGTCGTTGTGGTCACGCCTTACTAAGAAGACCAGCGTTCTAAAGCGCGTTGACCGCCCCAGCGAGCCACAATCTCATCATCGTAGTCATCGGCAATACGAATCACGGTAGTGACAGAGTGCTTTAGCTCTATCTGGTCGCAGGTGGAGCCCACCAGGCTGTGCTCGAATACAATGTCATTTTCGCCGTCGAGGGCAAAGCGACCGAAGTGAATACCGTTGTTAGCACGTAGCAGATAGTAGCTTAGTTCTGGGGTCACCGTAACATCTGTCACCACGAAGGAGCGCGTGGTAATCAGCGCGTCGTTTTCGCCCCAGGGCACCACACGGGTAGAGGCAACTGCGGAGCCAATTGTAATAATAAACAGGGGCTCATCCTCGAAAAGCACGGCGGCTTCGCCGAACAAATCCTGCATCCAAGGCACAATCCGCTTGTAGCAGGCCTGCTGCGCGGTACTCTCAAACTCCATGGGCACTCATATTTACATAAGGACTTATATTATCTTCTCATACATCAAGTTGAGCAAATATTACGCATTGGAATGCACACCCACCTGATCTATGGAAGACTCATCTGCTATGGCATCTGACGTTGGGCCTGCTGCTGGCGCTACTTCTAAACCAGACGAGCTGCACTATCAGCAGGCGATCGCCGCTGTCAGCAAGCTCATCGACCAGCTCGATCTCTCCCCCCGCGAACGCACTGGCCTCGAAACCGATCTTAAGCACCTGCACGACGTCCTCGACAAGCTAAGGAATCAGGTGCTTCACATCGCGGTGTTCGGCATGGTGGGCAGGGGCAAGTCTTCTTTGCTGAATGCACTAGTAGGTCAAACTGTTTTCCAAACTGGCCCTTTGCACGGTGTGACGCAGCAGGCGGAAGGAGTGGTTTGGCAGGTGGATGAGTCAGGCTCGTCAGCGGATCAGGTTTACAGGGCTAAGCTATCAGGTCAGGCGGCGGCGCAGGTAGAGCTGATTGATACGCCTGGCATAGATGAGGTGGATGGGGATAGGCGACAGGCGATCGCCCACAAAATCGCCCGCCAGGCCGACCTGATCCTGTTCGTGATCGCAGGTGACCTCACTCAGCTAGAACACAACGCCCTTCGCGAGCTGTGCCAGGCAGGCAAGCCCGTCCTACTGGTGTTTAACAAAACCGATCAGTATCCAACCGCCGACCAGCAGCAAATCTTGGAAAAGCTTCAGCGAGAGCATCTGACCGGTCTACTGCCGCCAGAGAATGTCGTCGTTGCAGCGGCAGCACCGCTGATCGTGCAAGCAAGAAGGCAGAGCGATGGCACCATTCAAACTCACAGAGAAAGGGGGCAGGCCAATGTCGCTGCGCTAAAGCTTAGAATTTTAGAAATTTTGCAGCGGGAAGGAAAAGCGCTAATCGCCTTAAACACGCTGCTATACGCAGATGATGTCAATGAGCGCGTCGTAGAACAAAAGCTGGCGATACGGGACAGAGCTGCCGACGACACCATCTGGAAAACAGTGATTACCAAGTCGATTGCGGTGGCGCTCAATCCGGTTACAGTGGTGGATTTACTGAGCGGTGCAGCCATTGATGTGGCGCTGATTATTGCGCTGGCCAAGCTGTACGGACTAGAGATGACTCAGCGGGGGGCTACCGAACTGCTCAAAAAGATTGCGCTTTCCCTGGGTGGATTAACAGTTAGTGAGCTGGCAATTACCTTTGGCCTCAGCGGTCTAAAGAGTGTGCTGGCCGCAGCGGCGATTCCAACCGGCGGGCTAACGGCGAGCCCTTATGTGTCAGTGGCGTTAGCGCAGGCGACGGTGTCGGGGGTGTCGACCTATGCGATCGCCCAAGTCACCAAAACCTACCTGGCCAACGGCGCAACCTGGGGCACAGGCGGCCCCAAAGCCGTAGTCACCGAAATTCTCAATGAACTCGACGAAGACTCCATCATGCACCAGATACGCAAAGAGCTGTCGGCCAAACTAGACCTAACAGCTCATTGGAAAAAATAAGAAGACTCACTGGAGAAAGAAAAGCCCAGCGATTAATTCACAAAATCAGTCGACCCTGTGTAGCCAGAAGCCTCTGCTAGCGTCTCTAGCGTCTGCGTGCCCGCTAGCTCAACACCATTGACTCTCCAAATCGGATACTGACGAATACCCTCAGAAGCACACAGCGCGGCCTGATTGTTTTTACCATCCTCTGCACATTCAATGTAGGGCATGTCTTTATAAGCAACCTGACCAAATAGCTGCTTCTGGTCAAAGCAGTGAGGACACCAGTAAGCGCCATACATCTTCGCGCCAACGTCTGTTAGATGCTTTGCCAAGGCAATCTCAGCATCACCAGAAGGGTTTGTGACAGGGGCACTAACGCCGTCGCCAGGGGCCGTAATAGCCGCCTGGGTCCCCGAGCTGAGTGGGGCACCTGGCACCGCATAAATACCCAACGTACCGACGAACGCGATCATGGCAATAATCGCCCCCGAAAACAGCAGCTGACCGCGATCATCCCAGCGACGGCCAAACAGCGTCAGGAAAAACATCGCGACGGTAAACAGAGCAGAGGCTATACAGTAAGGACACAATGCCTCGATCTGCGTGGCCAGTACGTACATCAAAAAGCCACTGAAGATCATCATCCCAGTGGAGCCAACAAACAGAAGGGGCCAGGTCCAGCCTTCTAGCTTGGCTCTAAAGTCTTTGTCCTTTTCAGGACTCACGAATAACGGAGCAACTGCCAGCACCAGCATCGACAGATACGCCAGGCAGCCAAATAGTGTCAGTGGCTGACCAAACACAGTCGCCCACGCGCTAGAAAGCACCTTGCCACAGCCGCTGCCGCAAGCAGCCGATCCACCAGAAAATCGCATCACGGTCAAGTAGCCGGTTCCGATTGCGCCAATGGTTGCGATCGCCGCAATCATCGGGCGCGACCACTTATGTATCCACAGCGTTTCTTGACGACGACGTCTCATATCAAAAGTGCCTGTTTAATTCGACTATCAATAATACTGGAAATATTGAAGCAACCTCAGCCGCTCAATACTTCTCATCATGTTAGGAGAAGCTTTAGACAACGTACCCCTAATCAAGAAAAACTTGTCATTCCAGTCTGCCTTATGGTGACTGCAGCAAGTGCCTGCTCACCACAAAGCTTAGACAGCCATTTTAACGAATTTGGTAACAGCTTGTGCAATCCAAGTAAGCTAGTGCGGGGGCCTTGGCAAAGCGACCAACGCTATAAAGACCAACGCTATAAAATAGGTGTATTGACCTGCTTTCTGGGAGAACACATGCAAATCACAATCGAACTACCAGATGACATCGCCCATCAGCTCGCAGAAAAAACTAGCGATTTGGCACAGAAGACATTGGAATCACTCATTGTTGAAGCCTATCGCAGTGACGCAATCAATAGTGCGGCAGTCGGCCGTGTACTCAATCTAAACAGCGAGGAAGTTGAGAATCTCCTGGGGCAGACAACTCAAATGCATGACGACGCCCAAATGAATCACAGCCGTAAACAGCTTCCCACCATCGCAGAAACCTTTAACCAGATCAGGCAAATTTGCGTAGAGGAAGATTTCGAGTTAGAACTGCCACCCAGACGAGATCGACCTAACCCACTAATGGCCGACGATGTATCTTTTTGACACCAATATCATCAGTGAACTATTCCGACGTCAGCCTAATCCAGGTGTTGTCCAATTTGGTGAGCAACTTCGGCAAGTCCACATCAGCACCATCAGCTTAGATGAAGTTTACTTCGGCCTATCCGCCAAACCCAAACCACGAGTGCTAAAGCGATTTGAAATACTCGTGGCAACCCAGTGCATTGTCTTACCCGTCACATCTAAAATTGCGCAACGTTCAGGGCGCATTCGGGGGCAGCTACAGACGAAGGGAACGATCAGAAGTCAAGCAGATATGCTCATCGCAGCGACAGCTTGGCAACATAACCTCAGGCTTGTGACACGCAATATCAAAGACTTTACGCTGTGCGATATTGACGTCATTAATCCGTTTATCTGAGCTGCGTTACCCGCCGACAAACCACTACCGTCAGGCTAGTTCAAGGCCATCGAACGATTGGGCGCTTCAGATGATTGAGTAGCGCGCGCTGCAACGCCTTGATTTAGAGCGGTCACAAACTGCCGAACGCGAACCGGATCGACGGGCTGCTCAATATCGCCTTTACGCTTCAGCGAGCTAGACACAATCACACCATTTGCCGAACGAATCAAACCAGCAACATTGTCCCAGTTGGCGCCGCTACCAACAAATACAGGCACATCGCCAGCCGCACTTTTCGCTAGCTGCAAATCTTCCAAGCTAGGCGGTCGCCCTGTGGCCCCACCAGATAAAATCACGCCATCGGCTAACCCCCGGTGAATCGTGTCTTGCACAGCTAGCGTCACGTTGTGCTCACTAATAGGCCGGGCATGCTTTACCAGCACATCTGCCAAAATTTTCACATCCGAGCCCAGCTCCCGACGGTAGCGCAGCAAATGGTGGGCATCGCCTTCTATCAGGCCCTGATCGGTCGCCATAACGCCGGTTAAAACGTTTACACGGATAAAGCTAGCAGGGGTACAGCTGGCGATCGCCAGCGCACTTTTCGCGTCATTACGCAGCACATTCAGCCCAATGGGCAAAGACACCAGCTGCGCCAGCCGCTGCACCACTATCGTCATCGCACAGACCACCGCTGGATCAACGCTGGACTTACAAAAAGGGGCATCAAAAAAGTTTTCGACAATTAGACCATGGACACCACCTGAGGCCAGGGCAGTGGCCTCCTGTTCGGCCCGAGCAATGACAGCGGATAGATCGCCTTGCCAACGGGGAGACGTGGGCAGCGGCAGCAAATGAACCACGCCAATCGCAGGATTGGCCGTATTAAAAAGGGAGGTTAAGTCCACGGGGTGTTTTATCTCGGACTCGGCAGAAACTATTAGCAGTGGACCGTCATTACATATAGAGGCCTCGGCTCTACCTTATCAGTCAACAGTCAGGCATGAATAGTGAACAAAGTACGAACCACAGGCGATCACATCTCTGGCTAAAAATCCGGCAAAACCCATCGAAACCCCCGGAATTCGCGCCACCTTCGTCAATTGTGTAGTTATGTTATGATTACTCCGTAGAAGATTTAATATTCTGCTCTCAGGGTACCTCCACCCCAAAACATCGCCTCAGGACGACATTCAAAGTGTTGTTGGCATGTGAGGAAGGTACAGTCGCGGGATTTGGGTCATCTCATCGTTTACATCGAAGCATGAGCATTTTATGGGACACAAACCCACGATCGCAATTTCACACCTGGGCTGCGAAAAGAACCGAGTAGACAGTGAGCACATGCTGGGCTTGCTGGTCAAAGCAGGCTATGGGGTAGACGCCAACGAAGCGCTTGCAGACTACGTAATTGTCAATACCTGTAGCTTCATTCAGGACGCACGCGAAGAGTCCGTACGCACCCTAGTTGAGCTGGCAGAAGCCGACAAAAAAATTGTCATCACCGGCTGTCTGGCTCAGCACTTTCAAGACGAGCTGCTTGAAGAAATTCCAGAAGCCGTTGCCCTGGTCGGCACGGGCGACTATCACAAAATTGTTGAAGTCATTGAGCGCGCCGAGGCGGGTGAACGGGTGAAGGCTGTATCGGCAGAGCCAACGTATATCGCCGACGAAACGGTGCCTCGCTATCGCACGACCTCGGAAGGGGTGGCCTATGTGCGGATCGCAGAAGGGTGCGACTACAAGTGCGCGTTTTGTATTATTCCGCATTTGCGGGGTAAGCAGCGATCGCGCTCCATCGAGTCCATCGTTGCCGAAGCTCATCAGCTCGCTGCCCAGGGCGTCCAGGAGCTGGTACTCATTTCACAAATCACCACTAACTACGGCGTCGACATCTACGGCAAGCCACAGCTAGCCGAACTCATCCGAGCACTCGGCGACGTCGACGTGCCCTGGGTACGCATGCACTATGCCTATCCCACAGGCTTAACACCCGAGGTCATCAGTGCAATTCAAGACACCGATAACTTCCTGCCTTATTTGGATCTTCCCCTGCAGCACTCTCACCCACAGATGCTGCGCAGCATGAACCGCCCCTGGCAGGGACAGGTGAACGACGGCATTATCCAAAATCTAAAAGCCGCCCTTCCAGAAGCGGTACTCAGAACAACCTTTATCGTTGGCTTCCCTGGTGAAACCGAAGAACAGTTCGAGCACCTCAAGGCCTTCGTAAAGCGGCACGAGTTCGACCATGTGGGCGTGTTTACCTTCTCTGCTGAGGAGGGAACCGCCGCCTACAGCCTGCCAAACCCTGTACCGCAAGCGGTTATGGAAGCCCGCCGCGAAGAAATCATGCTCACCCAGCAAGACATTTCCTTCCGGCGTAACCAGGCTGAAGTCGGCAAAACCGTCGACGTACTCATCGAGCAGGAAAACCCCTCCACTGGAGAGCTGATTGGCCGCAGTGCTCGGTTTGCCCCTGATGTAGATGGGCTGGTGTATGTCAAAGGTAGCGCCGCATTGGGTCAGCTAGTGCCTGTCACCATCACCGCCGCAGACACCTATGACCTGTTTGGTCAAATTGCTGGCACACACACTAGCAACGCTAGCCAAGCGGTTTCGGCTGCTCTTGGCTAATGACCTCTGCTAGTCGTCTATTGTTAGCCATCTATCACGTCCCCTTTTCTCCTCAACCATTTCCTCCCCTTTCAAACCCTAATGACCTCTTCCTTTGCTGACCTAGGACTTTCCACCACTCGCGTTACGCATCTTACAGAGATGGGTTTCACCCAGCCCACAGCCATCCAGGAGCAAGCCATCCCCCAGCTGCTTTCCGGTCACGACATTGTTGGCCTTGCCCAAACAGGCACAGGGAAAACAGCCGCCTTCTCCTTACCGCTTCTAGAGCAAATTAATCCCTCCAACCGTTACGTACAGGCACTGATACTCACCCCGACCCGTGAGCTAGCCATGCAGGTTTCCCAGGCGATGGAAAGCTTCAATACAGATGGCAGAGTTTATGTCACAGCGGTGTATGGCGGGCAGTCTATCGATCGACAGCTCCAGCGGCTACGTCGGGGATCACAAGTTGTGGTCGGCACCCCAGGCCGAGTCATTGACCTGATTGGACGCGGTGGACTAGTCCTAGACAAGCTCAGCATCATGGTGCTTGACGAAGCCGATGAAATGCTCAATATGGGATTCATTCAAGATGTCGAGAAAATCTTGTCTCATACCCCCGACGAACGGCAGACTGCATTCTTCTCGGCAACGATGGAACCTGCTATTCAAAAGCTATCTACCCGCTTTTTGAAGTCTCCGGTTACGGTCAGCGTCGAGCCACAAAAGGCGTCTACCGCGCGAATAAAGCAAATCGCCTATGTAGTCCCCCCCGGTTGGAGCAAGCCCAGAGCGCTCATGCCCATTCTGGAGATGGAAGACCCCGAAACAGCCATCATTTTTGTACGGACCCGGCGTACGGCCGCAGAACTGACCCGTCAGTTACAGACGGCTGGACACAGCGCCGACGAATACCACGGCGACCTAACCCAGTCTCAAAGAGAGCGTCTGCTGCAACGCTTCCGCCAGCGTCAGGTCAGGTGGGTGGTCGCCACTGACATTGCAGCCAGAGGCATCCATGTAGAAGACCTGAGCCACGTGGTCAACTACGAGCTGCCGGATAACCTGGATAGCTACGTTCATCGCATTGGCCGAACGGGCAGAGCAGGCAAAGAAGGCCGCGCTGTCTCTATCGTAATGCCGCTAGAAAAGTACAAGCTCACACGCATCGAAAAGCGCTTCAACAAGGCTGTGGAGTACTGCAAAGTGCCCACCCAGGCGCAAATTGCTGCCCGCCACTTAGAAAAGCTACAGACCCGCGTCAGAGAAGCCGTTACCAGCGAACGCCTAGCCTCCTTTTTGCCCATCGTTTCCCAGCTGGGTGAAGAGTACGACATTCGCACTATTGCTGCAGCCGCACTGCAAATGGCCTACGACCAGGCACGCCCGGCCCATCTTCGCGGCGATGACAACAACAGCACTACCCAAAAGCGCAAGGCCACACCAAAGCCCCGTCTACTACCGTCCAAACTCAAGCAAGACAGTACAGACGACAACGCAGAAAGTGCGCCTGTTCGCACGGAAAAGCCTATCCAGACAACATAAAGGCAAAACGCCTGACCAGAAAGCGCTTTATCAAGTGAAGGTATGTAGTAACCCATACAATTCCTTCAGAAAGCTGGCCTAATATAGGAGCAACACATCTTTCTCTTTGCAGATGGAGCGGTGAGCTTATGTTAGTCATTTTGATAGACGACCAGGCGCTGCCACCAGCGACCGTATGTCAGTGTTGTCCCATGGCAAATCAGAACGGTCTGCCCCGCTGGCAGCAAGGGACCTTGCGCTGCGGTCACCCTGTCCGTAGCGCAGCGAGCGCTCGGCCTACGCAATACGAGTGCACCATGGGCTTTCGGGTGGCAGAACTGCTAGACTGAAGCACATAGCTGTCTATTTTTTGCTATGTATTTTTTCACGAACGATTTATAGGAGAAACCTGTGATGAATGGTTCTGTATCCCCAGCAGATAGAGCCTTTGCTGCCTTGTCTTACGTTATGCCGCTGACATCAGCGCTCAGTGCTGGATTCTTTTTCCTGACGTTCTTGCAAAACACGGCGCCTGCTGTGGCAACTGCCTTTGACTTGCTACTGCTACCGCTCACACCTTTTATTATGATTGAAAGCGACCAGTTCTTGGGATTGGCTGTCTTTGTTGCTCTGTTTGTATTTGTGGTCAGAAATACAAACATCAGTCGATTCATTCGATACAACGTCCTCCAATCTATTTTGGTTAGCTTTGTCATCTCAGTTATTACCCTGATCGTTTCTGAAACGGGGATTTTGAGTATCCCAACGGTGGGAGAAACCCTGTTAAATGTTCTATTCCTGGGGGGTATGGCTATAGTTGTGTATGGTGTGGCCCAGTCTGTAATGGGACGCTACGCAGAGATTCCAACTATTTCCGACGCTATCAATACACAGCTTCCTTACTAGTGCAGCATCAAGGTTGAGCGCCAATCCTAACGCTCGGTTATTGAAGCGCCAGCTCTTTTGAGACTGGCGCTTTGTTTTGAGTTTTGGCCTGCACCGTATTTTCCAGGCAGCCAATCCCCTCAATTTCTATGCGAATGCGATCGCCCACTCCAACCGGACCCACGCCTTCTGGCGTCCCAGTCAACACTACGTCGCCTGGCAACAGCGTCATCACCTGACTGATATAGGCCACCAAAGCCTCAGGCGAAAAAATCATATCCGCAATCGAAGCAGACTGCTGAGGCGCTTCGGCATCATTCACAAACGTCTGCAGCCTTGCCCCTGCAGGAATTTCGCGGACCAGCCAGGGCCCCAATGGGCAAAAAGAATCAAAGCCCTTAGCGCGGGTCCACTGATTGTCTTGACGCTGCAAGTCGCGGGCGGTAACGTCGTTGGCGATGGTATATCCCCATATTTTATTTCTCGCCTCGGCGGGCTCACACTGGCTACAGCGATCGCCAATCACCACCGCTAGCTCACCCTCATAGTCCACTCGCTCAGACTGAGGCGGATACACAATCGGCACGTCAGCACCAATCACCGCTGTCGGCGGCTTCATAAACAGCAGTGGCTGCTTTGGCACATCGTTTTTAAATTCGGCAGCATGCTTAGCATAGTTGCGACCGACCGCAATCACCTTAGAGGGGGCACAGGGCGCAAGCAGGCTGTAATCACCAACGGCGATTAATTGTTCAGTCGGCTGGCCATTACGCCAGGGCGGCGCATCCAATACTCTTACCTGACGATCGGGCTGAAGCAAGCCATAGAGCGGCTGACCTGATGACGATTGAACTCGAACATAGCGATGCGCCATAGGCATGTTTTATAGGGTCAGTATGTTGGTATGATTGTAAACCCTTGCTTTTGTCTGCGCTATAGCTATATACCCGTAGCCGCTGGCACATCATCGACAAAGGCCACAACGACCACAAGGATCTTAATTTTAGAGTTATGGGCACCCTTTACGAAACCATGTACATTCTGCGTCCTGATCTCGGTGATGAAGCCGTTGATCAGGCCATCGGCCTCTATCAGGACATGCTGAAAGAAAATGGAGCCGAAGACCTGGAAACCCAGCACCGAGGCAAGCGCCGCCTCGCTTACGAGATTGATCGCCACCGTGAGGGCATCTACATTCAGATGAACTACGAGGCACCCGGCACCGCGATCACGCCCATGGAACGCGCCATGCGCCTGAACGAGGAAGTCATCCGCTATCTTACCGTTGTGTTTGAAGAGCCTTCAGAAGAAAGCGAAAGCGAAGGTGGTGACATTAATCCTACTGAATCAGCAGCACCGTTAGGTTCCTAGTGTTCTGTCAAAGCTAACAAGTAGTGGGCTCCTAACACCTAACACTTCGTATAAAAGGCACCAGGATTAAGTGATAGTACTTAATCCTGGTGCCTTTTTAATTACAGGGCATCTCAGTCTTCACTGGGTTTTCTTGGCAGGTTTGGGCATGATATATCAAGAACAGTTCATACTACAGATCCATCCGACAGTGGTCAATTGGACCCGGATATAGAACACATCCTTCAACGGCTAGGAGAAAAACCAGTGGCCCAGTTATCCAGCAGCATATCCACCAGCGGTCTTAGCAGCGCTCAGTCCGAAGTTGCCCGTCTCAAAGAAGAGCTAGAAATGCGCGATCAGCTGGTGCAGCAGCTGTCTCAAGAGCTGTTTCGGCTGGTTAAAGGCAATCAGGACTTTTTGCCTGCACCAGAAGTTTCGGAGCAGCATGAGCAAGAGGTGCGATCGCTCAGAGAACAGATGCAGAAGCTAGAAGAGCGCGTCACCTTCTACCAAACGCAAATTGAAGAAAAAGACGCAGAAAACAATCAGCTGCGCCAGACCAGTCAGGAGCTAACCGATCGCACCCGAATGCTGGAACAGGTAGTACAGGAGCTGCCCAGAATTTACAAAGAAAAGTTCGCCGAGCGCATGGAAGCCGTGAAAGACCGGGTAGCCCGCATCCAACAAGAAAACCGCGAGCTTCAGGCAGAATTGCAAAGCACCAGCTATCGCCTGGCTATGCGCAGCCGTAAGGGTGGCAACAGCAATCTGGATTTACCCACATTCCCTAGCGAAATGCTTGGCACTAACTCCATGGCCAGCTTTGCTAAAACAACAAACCCTTCATAAAGACTGTCCTGCATACACAATCGCTGTATTGGATAACACAACATGCCCCATTAGCAAGCTGTAGGTCTGGTACAGAGCATGCTGGTAGGGAATAATGGTGACTAAAGCTTGATGAAGCTTTGTAAACAAACACATTTCAAGTGGCTTACATGGACGAGCTAATCCCTCTGGATATGCTGCAAGATATTGCTCGCGAGTATGGCTATTGGGCTGTTTTTTGCGGAATTTTGCTAGAGAATATGGGCATTCCGATTCCAGGGGAGACCATTACGCTGATAGGTGGGTTCCTGGCAGGTAGCCATGAGCTAAACGTGTGGTACGTCTTGGGCGCGGTAACAGTTGGGGCAATTATTGGCGATAGTGCAGGCTACGCGCTGGGCTACTATGGCGGCTGGTCTCTGCTCACCAAAATTGGCGGCTGGCTCAATGTCTCTGAGGAGAAATTAGAGGGCGTTCGCAAAAGATTTAGTAAAAATGCGGGCAAAGCCGTTTTGCTAGGTCGGTTTGTTGCCCTGCTGAGAGTCTTCGCCGGACCGCTTGCAGGCATTACCCGGATGCCTTATCACAAGTTTCTACTCTGTAATGCACTAGGCGCAGCGGCTTGGGCTTCGGTCATGGTTAGCCTTAGCTACTTTTTGGGTCGGCTAGTGCCGCTCACCAGTCTGATCGGCTGGGTATCTCAGTTTACGGGCGTGGCGCTAATGGTGCTCATTAG
Source organism: Cyanobacteria bacterium J06581_3 (assembly GCA_038531675.1). Lineage (GTDB taxonomy): Bacteria > Cyanobacteriota > Cyanobacteriia > Phormidesmidales > Phormidesmidaceae > Phormidesmis. The sequence continues at coordinate 43,676 of JBCBBK010000001.1, read as the reverse complement.
CTGGGCAATCATCGCCTGGTGGGTAGAATCTCGCCGGACAGCCGCCGAACAGCCCTAGTAAACAGAAACGACCAGTGTTATGGCTTTACAACGTACTCAGACTCTATAGGGTCTACAATGCCTTCGCGGACTAACGCCTGGTAAATCATAGCTGATAGCTCAGCACGAGTTGTGGGCTCCTCAGGGTTTAGCTCGGCTACGTTTGGATGGTTCACAACCAGGCTACCCGCCGTTGCGGCGGCGACTTTTTCGTTCGCCCAGTTGGGAACTTGGTTAGCATCACTGTAGCGATCCAGCGCGGCCTGAACGTTCGTCGGCGTTTCAATATTCAAACCTGTCACCAGGGTTGTCAGTGTCTGCGCCCGAGTGACCGCAGCGCCTGGGTCAAAGGTGTCGTCGGGAAAGCCGGTCATAAAGCCACCTTTGACAACTTCACCGATCGACTCTCTGGCCCAGTAGTCTTCAGACACATCTGAGAAGGCGATCTCTTCTTTATCTGCGGTTAGGTCGAACGTGCGCGAAATGATGTTAGCAGCTTGGGCGCGGGTGACTTCTGCATCGGGCTTGAACGAGCCATCTTCGTAACCAGAAATGAGGCCTCGGCTGCTGAGCGCATCAATATATGGCTTGGCCCAGTAGCCATCTTCTACGTCAGCAAAGGCGATCGCTTCAGCCGGTTCCCCACTAGCCGCTTCAGATGGCGTTGCTGTACCCGCAGCAGCGACGTCGGGCTCCGCCTCAGACGCTGCTGACACATCTGGCGCTGCCGCTGTTGCTGGTTCTTCAAGCGTTACTGGCTCTGCACTAGCACCATCGGCAACAGCGCTGGCACCGGCAACCCCTGCAGCAGTTCCCACCATGCCGTCTCTAAGATCTTCCCATACGGGTTTGCGGCTCGCTAACCGTTCACGACGGGCAGCGGCTCTGGCCGATAGCTCACTCAGCGCCGAACCGTTCGGATCACCGTCTGCGTCTACCTCAGCAGTCACCCTATTCGCAGGTGGGGCAACAGGGACGCTGGCACCCTCAGCATCCGCGTCGCCAGGGACAACAGCGGGTCCATCTTCGAGGGACTCTTCAGTCTCCGTGACGATAGAGCCTGGCAGCATAGCACCAGACTCACCCAGCAAGCTGAGGTTTCCTCTGGTCAGCCCCCACAGGAGTACACCACCCAAAGACAAAAAAGCAACGAACAGCGCTACCATTTCATCAAACTCAAGCGGACGAAGGGCGCCAGTTCTTGAGGGGTTAGCGCGCGAATCGTCTTGGCGTGGATCGTTTGGGGGTGGGGTAGGAGATTGGGTCACGGGATACTCGCTTCTGGTTTTAGCTAGGTAAACAATAGATGCAGCCCGCTCAAATTAAAAGGATCTATCAGTAGATTAACGGGTACATTGACTCTCAAAAATAGAGCATTGCGGCACAAAAATCAGCATATTGGCAAGATTGCCTTCATCAATATTTACGTGCTAGCAGCGCAAACATAGACCCAGGACAGGTGCCATGCCAGACTTTAGCTAACTCAATACACCGTTTTGCTACACACGGTTGAGCAATGACTAACCGGCTGGCCTATAGCAGTAGCCTGGATCTGAGAAGGCGCTATCAAGATAGCGCGGTGCCTGCGGCGAATGGAGTGGCGAGCACCTCCCTTGTTCGCCTGTTTCCACTCACCGAAGATGTGGACTATAGCGTTTGTCACTTGACTGAGGTACAGTTTTTTGTCTGCAAGCTTTATGTATCAGCAGGTCAAGTGACCCGCGTTCCTCGTTCGCTTTGCGTCGCCTGCGGCGTTATGCATCCGAGAAACGCTATAGTCCTACAAGCGTTGTCAAACATGCCAACAAACACAGTACGTAGAACAGCTGCTCCACCGTCTGCGTCTGCTCTTGATCGAGCACTTCAGTACAACAGTCTCTGTTGCTGCGTAGTTGCATTGCACCACTGAATATATTTAGCAGTGTAGAGATTCTAAACCGCCGAAGCGAAGCGAATTTTCAGGTAGTCATCTTCCATTTTCGCACCGGCAGGGTCTAGCGCAGCCAGTGCTTGAGGCAACACCAGATTGCGACGGTGGTTACCAATGCGGATGTTCAGCTCATCCGCTGTTTTACTGAGCTCTACTTGATCCTTAGGAATGCCTGGTAGGTATACTTCCAGGCTGTAGGCATCGTCTTTTTGCACCACCCTTAGCGTCGTTTCTTCGTAATACACCTGGGCTGGATCTTCATCACCGTAAAGCGTCTCCTTCAAACGGTTGAGCGCATCCATGCCACACATTTCTTCCGAATACAGCGGCACTTCTCTTACCGGGAGCGGATGGAAGTTAGCGTGAATTTGGTCTTTGTACTTACTCTGCTGCTCTTTCCAACGCTGAAAGAACGGATCGCTCACGCTCTCAGGAATAATTCGATTGGCAACTACCATATCGGTACCTACGTTGTATAGGCTCAGATAGGCATGAGCTCTTAGCGACTCTTTGATCACCATCTTTTCAGGATTGGTCACCAGCCGCACGGAGGTAATTGTTGGATCAGCCAGAATCTTTTCTAGTGCTTCTAGCTGCTCATAAAACTCATAAGGCGCATCCATCACCTCTTTGGTAGGCAGGGAGAAACCTGCAACCGGACGAAATAGAGGCTCTACCAAAGGGCGTAGTGCTGTAGAAACGGCCTGAAACGGCTTGTATAGCTTACGCATGTACCAACCCGCTACTTCGGGTAAACTCAGCAATCGTAGGGCAGTTCCAGTCGGTGCAGAATCAATAATCAGCACGTCAAATTCAGCCTCATCATAATGGCGCTTCATCCGCACCAGGCTAAAAATCTCGTCCATCCCTGGCAAAATCGCCAGTTCTTCGGCTTCAATACCTTCTAGCCCACGCGCTTGTAGCACCTGGGTGATGTAGCGCTTTACCGCGCCCCAGTTACCTTCTAGCTCACGTAGCGCGTCGAGTTCCGCACCCCATAGGTTAGGGAGCAGTTCTTTGGGGTCGTGGCTCAGCTCAGTATCGAAGCTATCGGCCAGAGAGTGAGCTGGGTCGGTGCTAAGCACCAGTGTTTTGTGGCCCATTTCTGCACATCGCAGGCCAGTTGCCGCTGCGACGGAGGTTTTACCCACGCCTCCTTTTCCGGTCATCAAAAGTACGCGCATAGGGGCCAGTTCGTGATTAAGAAAGTTAACGTTCCTTTACTTTAACGAGTTTTGGAGAGGGATAGCAATCTTATATCAGGTACACCCGCGTGATTATCACGACGCTCCAGGCAAATAATCAGCACAAAGATCGCGATACTCTTCGGTACCAGGATTGGATTGCAGATAATCAGCAACCCACTGGCAGCCACTAGCCGCTAAGCCCTCTGCATTTAGCACGTTATCGAGGTCCCACAGTAATGCGTTGTGGTCTTCCCCAGCCGAAAGCACCTGGCTATCTGAGCCGGCAAACGAAGCTTGCCATACCGCCTCTCCCGATTCTGAAAGGGTCGCGATGAGTTCACCATCGCGCTTCCATAGCTTTACCTGGCCATCACCCGATGCGGTCACTAGCTGCTGACCATCCGAACTAAAATCCACTGAGCGGACCTCCGCCGTATGCCCCGCAAACGTCGCCTGCAACTCACCGTCTACAGACCAAACTCTAGCCAAATTATCAAACCCACCCGCTGCTACATACTGACCATCCGGGCTAAAGCGAGCATCAATAAAGCCACTGCCAGAAGCTTCTAAAGCATCGCCCAAAACCTTGCTCCGAAATGTCTGGATGACAGTCGGTTGCTGCTCATTCGTCAAATTCAGCTGCCACAGCCTCACGGTCCTATCCAGGCTGGCAGTCAACAGCTGCTGACCATCCGGGCTAAACGCCACCGAGCGCACTTCATTCACATGCCTGTTTAGCAACGCCTGAAGATTGCCCTGCTGGTCCCACACTCGGACCTGACTGTCGCCCCCCCCGGCAGCAATACGCTGACCATCCGGGCTAAAGGCTACATCCCAAATCGGCTTGTCGTTCGTCATTGCAGTCAGCAGCTCGCCGGTCAGCGTCCACAGGCGGGTGGTTCCGTCCCAGCTACCCGTCACTATCAACGGATCAGTGGGACTCCAATCAATGCTTAACACCGCTCCTGGATGCTCAAGTCGCCGCACCAACTGGGCAGTTTTTGCATCCCAAATGTACAACGTACGGTCATCACTAGCCGCCGCAACCAGCTTGCCATCTGGGCTGGTTGCGACATCAATAATGCTGTTACTGGGGCCAAAATACGCCGTTAGTAATGGATTGGTTAAGTCCCAGACCCTCACTGTTTTGTCCGCAGCAGCGCTCACTAATTGCTCACCGCTGTGGTCAAATTCAACCGTTTGAAGTCGGCCATTATGACCCTCCAGGGTCGTTATCAGCGTGCCTTCGGTATTCCACAGCTTTATGGTGCGATCGCGGCTTGCCGTTGCCAGCTGCTGACCATTAGGGCTAAAGGCTAACGACGCGACGCCAGAGCGATGAGCGCGGAGGGTTCTAACTAGCTGTTCTGTCGCCAAATCCCAGTAAACAACCGTGCCGTCTCGGCTACCCGATACCAGGTGTTGACCCTCTGGACTAAACGCCAAAGATATCACCGTACTAGTCTGTCCCTCCAAAGTAGTCAACCGCTGACCAGCGAGGCTCCACAGGCCAACTTGGCCCCTATCCCCATTGGCGGCGATCGCTTTGCCATCAGGGCTAACAGCAATACTCACAAGCTCTGACGTATCAACATAAAACGTTCTCAATAGCGTCCAGTCTGCGGTACGCCAAATTTTGACCACGCCGTCTTCCCCAGCAGAAGCTATCCATTCTTCGTCCGCAGACTTGGCGATATCGACAACGCTGCCGGTATGGCCTGCTAATGTTTTTATCAGCTTGCCGTCCGGAGCCCACACCTTGATAGAACGGTCTTCACTGCCAGAGATAATCTGCTTGCCTTGCTTCAAAAAGCCCACGGTTCTAACCCGCTTCCGATGCCCCAAAAAAGTATGCAACAAGTTGCCATCTTTGTCCCACAGCCGCACCGCGTGGTCAGAACTGCCCGTGACCAAGTGCTGAGCGCTGGGGCTAATCGCAACGTCCCAAAAGTTGCCTTCTGCCAGCGTCAGCTGATTTTTCTCAACAACACTCACAGCGGTTTGTCTTAAAACGGCCTGAGTCCGTTCTCGCAAGGCAAGCGGGGCGCTTCGGGCTGAAGAGGCTACAAAATTATGAGCTTCAATCGCGCCCACGAGCGCATCTAGCCGCTGGTCGGCTGCGTACAACGATTCAGCACTGGTCACGAGGGCACGCAGCTGCGATTTTTGTACCCTCAGGTACTGATGGCGTACCATCGCAGCCAGCGATACCGCCACTAATAGAGCACCGCTTAGCGCCGCAATCAGCCGCCTTTGCTGCCGCCTCGACTGACGGACTATCTCCAAACGCTTCTCGACTTCTTTGAGCCTGGCGGACTTCATTGCCTGCTGCACCATGCGACGGTCGTAACGTTCGCTGGCCATCAAAAACTCATGGTCTATCTCGCTAACGCTGCGTTCCTGGCTCCAGGCTTGAGCATCCTGTAAGGCTTTACCCCGCAGCAGTCTCGACTCGTCTGTTTGGTCAGAACTTATCCAGGCATCAATTTGCCGTGCGTAAGGGCGCAGGTCACTCAGCTGAGTGCGGACCCAGCTGAGATCAAAAATCGTTTCGTAAATCCGATTTTTGATCTCCAGCTTGCCCTGGTATAGTCCCAGCAAGCCAGAGAGCAACAGGTCCAGGTGTTCAGGACTATCGTCGTACACGAGCTGACGCATTTCAGTCGATTGAGCTTGTGCGGTTTCGTGGTTATCGACAACCGGCAAATCGCACAAAGGGACAGAAGCGTTCAAGACAGATTCGTAAATACCCAGTAAGCGAGGAGCCTGTAGTTCGTCTCGTAAGAGGCGATCGCGAATCGTCCGCAAGTGTTCCGGATCGTCCTGACTTTCCCAGTGATCCAGAATGCGCGTGTAAACTACTTTTTCGACAAAAGCGATCGCGTCAGATGGGCGATCGCGAACCCTCTCTGGCAGCGTATCAAGCGCCTGCGCTTGTAACATCTGCACAGTCAATCGACACAGCTTCTGCGTTAAAAAAGGCTGGCCATTCGTCCAGGCCAAAATTTCCTTTAGCAGCAGCGCTTCATCATAACCGTAGCCCTTCAGGCCCGACGCCAGAGGCAGGGCATCTTCGTAGGCCAGCCCTTTTAGCTCAACGCCTCGCCCCACATTAAACGGCGTCCGAGCCCGATCAAAAATTAGGTCAGACGGCGTCACCACCCCAAACAAAGACCACGTCAATCGCCGATAGATAGGATCTTCCGCTCGCTGGTTATAGCAAAATCGCACCAGCGCAAAAAAGTCATCAATCGGAAAATCTAACGCCAGCGCACTGTCTATTTCATCAACAAAAATGAGAATCTCTTTATCAGGCAGCTGCCGCAGCAAAATCTCTTCGATAAACAGACGTAATCGCTGCACCAGCGATAGCTCCGCATTGCCCTGCCACCACTGCTTAAAATCCACCGCGCCTCGCAGCTCAAGCTTAGTGAGCAAATCGACCATCAGGCCCTTGTACCACTGCAACGGCGTCACCCGCTCACTGCCAATGCTCGTCATATCTACAGACGCACAGCACTTGCCCGCATCAATCAGCCGCTGCTGAACACACACGCGCAGACTCGACTTTCCCATTTGCCGAGCATTAAACACATAGCAATACTCACCCCGTAGCAAAGCCTGATACAGCTCATTATCCGCTTGCCTACGAATATAGCTAGGCGCACCAAAGCGTAAGCTGCCACCCACCTGATAGCTGTGGTCAGCCGTTGCAACAGGAGCAATCAAAGATAAATCAGACACAAGCAACCCAGTAGCCCTGCCCTAAACTTATCGCATGGACTAGAAGCCAGCACAACTGAGCAATCAACTCCGTAACGCCTATCCGTAGCGCCTATCCGTAACACCTAACAGTGCTCAGGGCAGTAGCAAGGACTTGAAATATTTGTAATACAGCTCGCTACTTACAACCGCTGAATTCCCCGACAGGCGAACCAGCCCCATTCTCTCTAGCTGATGGGCCATCATAGTATCTACAACTGCACCATGCTCAGGCTCCTTTAGCGCCTCTGCAAACGCTTCCCTTAGCCCTGGCTGACGCTGCATAATTTCCCAATGACGGCGCAAATGATTGCTGTATATGCCCGCGCGAGTATGGGCATCTTCTAAAATTGCCCCCAGCGTACCGTCTCGTTCGGACAGCCAGTACAGCGCTAGCTGAATAAGGTAAGGATGCCCGCCTACCAGATCGTAAAGGCCGCGAAGCAGGTCCGTTTCCACGCCCTTTTCAAAGGGCAAATTGTAACGTTCTACTAGCCCTTTTACCTGGTCGAAGGTTAGCACAGGCAGCTGTACAGACAGGCCAATATTAAAAGGCGACTGAGATATTTTGAGTGGCACATACACTTCGGTGCTATAGGCCAGCGCCATCCGCAGCTTTTGCCAAACCTTTAGCTCCATGGCTTCTTCGTGCCAGGCGCGGAGCATCGGCAAAAATTCTTGCACCAGCTCAGGATGCTCGAACAGCTGATCAATTTCATCTAGCGCCAGAACCACAGGTTCTTTTACCGATCCCAGCAGGTATTCTCGGAAGTAAATTTTACAGCTGACCTTATTACCAATTTCGTCGTCCCAGTAATCGTCTAGCTTGTTTTCTACGCCTAGCTGCTGAGCGGCATTCCGGCAAAACCAGCGCAGAAAGCGGCCCAAATCGCCCATAATTGCCGTATCGGCTTCTTGAATATTGATCAAAATGGTCCTTGCGCCCTGCTCTCTGGCATAGGAGAGCGCCCGGAGCAGTAAGGAGGTTTTGCCAGTGTTACTAGGGGATTTGATCCGGAGCAAACCACCGGGGCGATCTAGCTCGCTAAAGGCCTGTTCTTCGGCAGGCGGGCGAGGCATATAAAAAGAAGACTGAACCGACAGTCCAACGCTCGGAAAAGCAATTTGTGTCTTGGTAGCCTCTGTACTCAGCAAGTTGCCCACCTGGGAATGAACGTTTGTAGAAGGGGTTGAAGCGTCTGAATCAGTTCGCGAGTCACCAGAGTTTTGTAAGATCTCCTCTGACATTTGATTCAGAACGAACCGGACGTTCTTTTTGGTAACCTTTTGGCCAATGGACTCTGACAAAGAGCGCCATAGCTGGGCACCCACATCTCTGATGTACTCAGGATGGTAACCCACTGACTTCGCAATCTCTGGATAAAGCTGACCCTCCCAAGATTGCTTGAAGACGACTTCTTGCACGTAGCTCAAGGATTCAGGAGAAATGGCCTTTTTGACTGCTTCGAGCGCTTCTAGTTCCGTCATGGGTTAGATATGGGACTGACTGCAATTAATCAGACTTTAGTAAAGTAGGACCAATTATTGACCTAATGTTACCGACATTCGCTCCAAAATAAAGCGATCTAACTCATAAACAAACGAAAGGATTGTTAAAGATAACTATCAGAAACGACCTAGCAGAGCTGACCTTTAGGAATCTCTTGAATACTCACCCATACAGCAAACCTTTTATCAGAACGGGTCATGATATATGCAAGCTGCTGCTCACTGAGTGTTTTCGCTAAGCAGTAAGACTGCAGGCGATGACAAAGCTGAAACTCTTCAACCTTGCGATAAACCTGCCCCTGATAGCGGACCCCTTCTAACTGATGACCTTCGACAGACAAAAAAGCAGTCTGAACTTGCGTTTCATCAATGACGTGAGGTGCCATCGAAAGAAAGGTGCTATCTAGTCTGGCACCGGCTTGTCGCCTTACCTTTCGTCTGATAGCTGTCGTTAGCTCTTGGTCAAGCTGGTTATCTACTATTAATGCGCCAGGTGTACTGTCACGATCAATAAAAGAAAACGCCATTGAGTATGTCCTTTTTGGAGAAGTTCGTTTTGCAGTTGTCCGGCTGCTGCTATAACCTTACTCGCGCAGACGGCTTACTTGCAGTAAGAAAAGTACTGGATACAGGCGCGAAAGGGTGCTTGAAAAGTCATCTACTAGCCAGAACACCGAACATACATATCTTGATTATAAAAAGCGAAAGAGACGACCTGGCTATCCTAGGTCGTCTCTTTCATGGGTTTTGATAGTCCTGGGGCGAATTGTACCTGAGGACCTTTATTAAGGACCGTTACCTAGCGTACGTTTAGATACTCTAGCGTACGTTTAGATACTGCAATATCCCGGCTGTAATCCCATCGGCGATGGTGTTCACTTCCTGAGGATTACGGAATCTGGCGGCATCTTCGCGGCCGGTGACAAAGCCAGTTTCTACCAGCACAGCGGGCATGGACGTATTGACCAGTACGTAGAATCTGGCTCTTCTAACACCGCGATCGCGCAGATCAGTACGCTGCAGAATGTTGTTGTGAATGGTCTGAGCGAGTCTGAAGCCAGATGAATAGTAGTAAGTCTCTAGCCCGTTGACATCTGGGCGGCTAAGGCTAATGGCATTAGAGTGAATGCTGACAAAGATATCGGCATTGGCACGCTCAGCAATGTTGACACGCGGCTGCAGATCTAGCTCACGGTCATCGGAACGGGTGAGTACCGCGTTGATTCCCTGGGCGTTCAGTGAAGCCTGTACTCGCCGCGAAACGGTGGTGTTGATGTCTTTTTCACGCAGGCCACCGATGCCCACCGCGCCTGGATCGCGGCCACCATGGCCAGGATCGATCACTACGGTGAGCTGACCTTGCCGGGCACGAGGAATAGACGGACTGCCTGAAGACGAAGGTGGCACGCTAGCAACTGGCGCAGAACTCTCGACAATCTGTGCAGGCAAGCGAGCAGACGACAGGCGGCGCTGCAATTGCTCAGCTCGGTCACGTTCACGGAAGCGGCCTGCTTGAATGACGCGGCGACCGTTGACCGTGGTGCGAAAAGCACCGGACTCAATGGCGTTAACGCGATCGCGCGTATTAGATCCGCTCTCCGGCACAATCACCTGATAAAAGGTTTCATTACTCGCAGTAGGCCGAGGCGGCGGCGTTTCCCGTTGCCCTTCAATCACCTGAGGCTCGAAGCCCTGACTCGATAGCTGAGAGACCAGCTGATTAGCCCGATTCTGCTCTTGAAACAGCCCCGCTTGAATGACGCGGTTACCGTTGACAGTCGCAATAAACGCATCCGGTGCAACCTGACGAACCCGCGCCCTGATCAACGGCGACGAGCTTGGCACAATCACCTGGTAGTAGGTGTTGTTATCACCAGAGGTGGGTGCATTGCTAGGGGTACGAGGGCGACTGGGCGAAGGCAAATTACTAGTAGAGCCGCCACCGGGAACCGACGGTAGGTTAGGCGATGGGCTAGCCGTGGGTGGCGCAGATGCCTGGGGCGGATTGATGGGGCCACCAGCCTGGGCAATCACCGTGTCGAGGCTGTCATCGTTAGCCAGATAAATATGCGACTGGGCGCTGCCATTGAGGGTACGCCGAGACATCTGCCAGCCAGGGTCAAGCGCAATTTTGACAAAATCGTTGGCAACACCGTTACTGCGGCCAATTTCCAAGACGGGCAAATCGCCACCGCGACCGGGCAAGGCACCAGGCAAGGCAACCAGAACTAGCTGCTCACCACGGCGGGTAATTTGCAGGCGATACCGGCGGCTGAGATCTTCATCGCCAATGCGAATGGAATAGCCGTTGCTGTCTGAGCTACGGCTACAGATGCCTGTGAAGTCAAAATTTAGCAGCAGCGGCTCAATTACCGTAGGACTACCGCTCTGCTCGGCAAAGCAGTCGCGCTGGTTAGTCAGTTGCTCTAAAATCAGCAGGCGATAGAACCGACCGTTGGACACTGGCTCTGCAACTGCCACCACCCGATCGTTAGCGATGGGCTGCTGGCCATAGGTTTGGGCTATGGCACTGGTGGATGCAATCGCACTTCCGGCCAGCGTAGCAGCGGTGAGTGCAGTCAGTGTGGTGAGACGACGAATGATGGATTTCATATCTTCGGCAGTTGAGCGGTGGAGCGAACAGTGAAGTGAAAAGAGATGGAGTGTGTGAGGCTCCTTGTGGCAGCGCGGACACCCTTATTAGGTACCCACGCAGACCCTTGCTCTTACGATTTCAATAAATATTGTTCCTTAGTCCAGAGGAACTATAGCAGGTGCTACGAAATTATCCGGAAGCTTTTAAGCAGCTTTTAGACGGCCATCTAAAACGCCAGCTAACAAATAGAATCTCAGCAACAAACTGGTTGGGAACTAAATCTTGGGAACTGAATCTATTGAGCGGTTTTTTATACTCAACAGGTTGTGTTTATGTGACTACTTTTGATTTGTCACAGGGTCAAAACATCAGACATCAGGCAATTTTCAGACTGTTTTTATACAAAGGCTTAGAGAATTTATCGCGAAATCTTATCTCCTCTTCATATAAATGCCGTCAGATCCCTTAATCTCCTTACACAACCTTTAAACTTACCCATCTAGTTAGATAAAATACTGAACATGAAACAACATGCTTTGCTAAATCAGGTCTTACGAAACATGTTCTTAGTCAGGCTAAGTCGTTCCACTGTTCTGCTTGCGGCGACCCTCAGCGTGGCCATAGGTATAACGGCCTGCGGACCGACCACTACCACGCCCGCAGAAGATGTCGGTGCGACAGAGCAACCCCCAGCAGAGTCATCTGCCAGTGCCAGTACAGAGGGCAGGGAAACAGTTTATGTGAAAGATGGGGTTGCGATCGCAGGCGCAGACCCGGTCGCCTACTTTACAGACGAACAGTTTGTCCCTGGCAGCGCTGAATACACTCACGAATGGAAAGGCACAACCTGGCAATTTGCTAGCGCCGAAAACCGCGATCTGTTCGCCGATGGCCCAGAAGCATACGCACCGCAGTATGGCGGTTACTGCGCTTGGGCCGTTGGGCAGAACGCGCTAGCAGCCATTGACCCCAACGCCTGGAGCATTGTCGATGGCAAGCTGTATTTGAATGCAAACAGGCGTATTCAAGATCGCTGGAGTGAGGATATTCCTGGCAATATTGCCCTGGCAGAGGATAACTGGCCTGGGTTGTCTCAGTAATTCGCTGTTTATACATCTGGGCTGACGTAGAACGGTGCACAGATCGCTAGACTCTTTTATAAATAAAACAAGGCGATATCGCCCAATCGTTACTGCTCAAATACCGCCTTTATATGACAGCTTCAAAGTCAGCCCCAGAGAAACAACTGATAAAGCACCTAGTAAAGCAACTGTTAGAGAGCATCAGAACCCAGCTCGTATCAATCTTGGTTATCACTTTACTAAGCTTTAGCCTGCTCGGATGTACGACTGCTGAGGGCGCTGTCGGAAGTACCTCGATGTTGTCTGACGCAGGGGATGCGTCGGGACTGGCTACGGCGACCTTTGCGGGTGGATGCTTTTGGTGTATGGAGCAACCCTTTGACGCACTACCCGGGGTTGCGGCAACCACTTCTGGCTACACCGGCGGCAGCGTAGAAAATCCAACCTACTATCAGGTATCCAACGGCGATACGGGCCATGTGGAGGCAATGCAGGTCAGCTACGACCCGACCAAAGTCACCTACAACACGCTCCTCGATACCTTTTGGCACAATATCGACCCGCTCGACAGTCGGGGGCAGTTCTGTGACAAGGGTAGCCAGTACCGTTCCGCCATCTTTTACGAAACGCCCGAGCAGCAGGCACTGGCAGAAGAGACGAAGCAAACACTGGCCGACCAGTTTAACGAGGAAGTCGCCACAGACATTTTGCCCGCTGCGACCTTTTATCCCGCCGAGGATTATCACCAGAACTATTACAAAACCAGGCCGGTACGCTACAAGGTGTATCGGTACGGCTGCGGGCGCGACCAGCGGCTGAGCGAAGTTTGGGGCAATGCGGCGCCCAGCCATAACTAAGGCCTGAAGCTAAGACCTGAAATGACAACATTTGGGATATAACGAATCGATCTCAGACCCCCACTCAGGAATCACATCTTTAAAGGGTAGAGAGCGTTTGATAACCGGCAGTGTCATAATGCTCGTGCCGTTGTTGACAGAGCAGTGATATTACTTAGGCAGCTGAAACCAGGTCGTTGATCTATGGGTTCAGGCCTTTTCATGAAAAGGTCGAAAGAGGTCGGAAGCGCTTATGCAGATGCCATTGACATGGATACGGAGAAAAAGAACCTGGCTGGGGCTGGCGATCGCCAGCTGCCTGGGCGTGTTGATTGCACAGCTACCGCTCTCTACATGGCTGTTACAAATCAACGACTGGCTTGCCCATCAGGGTCCATGGACGATTCCCATCTTTACCGCAATTTATGTGGTGGCAGCGGTATTTGGCCTGCCCAATGTTGTTCTAATACTGGCGGCAGGAACGCTATTTGGCTTAACAGAAGGGGTGATTAATGCATCGATTGCTGACACCTTGAGTATTGCGATTTGCTTTGTGATTGGGCAAACGGTGGGCAGACAATGGATTACCCAGGCAGTAAAAGAGAACAGCCGCTTCCATAAATTAGATAGAGAATTTGCTCAAAAAGGATGGAAAATTGTCCTGCTGACTCGTCTATCTCCGATTTTGCCGTCTAATATTCTCAACTACGGCTTTAGCATTACGCAGATTAATTTCTGGGAATACATTTTCTTTTCGTGGCTGGGAATGCTGCCGGTTATTTTTACGTATGTGTATATCGGTAACGCGGGCTCGACCATACTGACGCTAGACCAGCAAGACCCTAAAAGTATGATGTTTCAGGCAGTAGGCCTGCTGGCTACCGTAGGGGTAATGGTGTACACCACTCGGCTGACGACCACTGCACTAAGCCCTAAGAATCAACGGAATGAGCGAAGTGCGAAGCGATCGCGAATAAAGGTGTAATCAGGTCACCTCAACCAACTTTCTCCAAGGCATCTGGCTTGTGTGCGGCTTCCTCACCGGTGCTGTCACTTTCCAACAGGTACTGAGGCTCGTCTTTGGACGCAGAGATGTTGTTGCCATATCTATTTAAAGGTTCTGACTCACTCTTTGGGGTCATTAGGATTCTGTCTATGAGATAGCGCACCCTCCTGACGAAGCTTCATACAGAGGGCCTCAGCGTAAACATCTAGCAAAATCTACAGCAGGACAGAGTCTCGACTTGCCACGGACAGAGAAAATAATTCCATCTAAACAAGGAATATTATGCAGCACAAAATAGTACACATGAACTATTTTTGATTTATACTATTCTTTGTTGGCCTCCGTTCCAATGGTCCCTACTCTCTTGTGACAGTTATGAACCATTCGTTAAACACACAGCTTATGCCCGGTAAATTTGTTCGGCTGAAAGGACAGCCCAGCGATCTGCCTGATTTTGTACTAGAGCGCTTCCTAGGCTCCTTTTGCTGGATTCGCCAGCAGAGCTGGGGGCAGTGCGTACAGTGGAAGGTAAATGTGGCCCGGATAGATGAAGCATTTGTCCATTTGCACTAAGATCCTAACTAGACGTCCTCCCTTATAAACATATGACTGCCCTTCAGGTTTCTGCCCGTGAAATGGTCCAAGCGGCCTACGAAAATCGCTACACCTGGGATAAAGACTTTCCTGGCTACACTACCAACGTAACTCTGAAGCTGGGAGATGACACCTTTACCGGCACCGCAAAAGTCAACAAAGACCTGTCAGCAGGAGTGTTTGACGTAGAAGATGAGACTGCCAATAAGGTAATTAAAAATCAGCTGTGGGAAGTGGCCATTCACCGCGTCAGCCGTCCCTTTGCAAAAAGCCACGGTGAGAATACGTTCAAAACCGACGGCAAAGACGACAACGGCGCTACCAAAATTGCAGTGGGTGGGAAAGCCGAAGGCGATGCTTACAAAGTAAAAGACAATGAGTTTGTGATGGTGCACCGCCATATTCACGGCGTCGTGGTGACTATCAATACCTTTAGCTCCTACGACACTGGGAGCGGCTACCTGTCCCGTACTTACGACTCTGTGTACCACGACCCCAAAACGGGCGAGCAGAAGCAGGGCCGCAGCGAATTTACCGACGACTACACAGAAGTGGGCGGCTACACCATCTTGAAAAAGCGTACGGTGACCTCTGAAGATGGCCCCAATATGGAAATTTCGTTCTCTAATATCGAGCTGCTTTCGTAGAGGATGGACACATTAGAGCTGAAGCGCGGCGATAGGGACTGGCCGCTATGGCCGATTGTGCCGATTTATCCCTATGGGAAACGGCGAACCCTGCGCCGCGAAATTATCCCTGGCAAGTTGTGGACCTTTGAACAGGTGCAGGGGATTTTTTATGTGGTGGTGCCGATTCGGATGACGGTGCTGAAGCTAGTAGCGGGCGGGCTGTTTGTATTTTCGCCGGTGGCCCCTACGCGCGAATGTGTGCGACTGGTGCGTGAGCTAGAAGCAACTCACGGCCCAGTTAAGTACGTTGTGTTGCCGACGGTCACAGGCGTAGAACACAAATACTTTGCGGGGCCTTTCGCGCAGAAGTTCAAAAGTGCTCAGGTTTATGTTGCGCCCAATCAGTGGAGCTTTCCGATTGATCTGCCGATGAGTTGGCTGGGGTTTCCGGCCAAGCGGACTCACACACTGCCTGCTGAGTCGAGTCAAACGCCTTTTTATGACGAGTTTGACTATGCGATTGTGGGTCCTATTGATTTGAGTGTTAAGCCATATACGGAGGTGGCGTTTCTGCATCGGGAAACGCGATCGCTCCTGGCAGTAGACACCATCCTCTCTATCCCTACCGACCCTCCCGAGGTCGTTGCACAAGATCCGTTCCCGCTAATGTTTCACGCCCGTGACAGCGCAACAGATCCCTTGCTAGATACGCCTGAGACCCAGCGAAAAGGATGGGCAAGAATTGCATTATTTACGTTTTACTTTCAGCCTGAACGGTTGGAAGTACCAAAAATTGGCACCGTGTTTCAGAACGCGCGGCAGGCGAGCGATCGCACCAAAAAGAACTACTTCGGCCTCTATCCTTTTCAGTGGCAAGCAGGCTGGTACGACTCATTTGAGCAGCTACGTCAGGAAGGACGCCTGATCGTCGCGCCGATTTTGCAAACGCTGATTTTCAACCGGGGCCCCGACGCCGTTTTGAAGTGGGCAGATACCATTGCCGGATGGGACTTTGAGCAGGTATTACCTTGCCACTTTAGCGCTCCTGTCAACGCGACACCCGCCGAATTCCGGCGAGCTTTCGACTTTTTGGAGCGGCCCAATCAGCAGAGCTGGACCGGATTTGACCATGCTGTGCCCATGGCGGATTTAGAGACGCTCGGACAAATTGACAGGCGGCTGGAGAAGCGCGTACTTCCACCGCCAAGATAGCCGTAAAAGGCCAGTGTTTAATCGACAGACTTTTTAATCGACGGGCTCTTTAATCGGCAGCCTTCAGGATAACGGCTTCTACAGGAATCACACCCGCTTGGTCACTACCCAGACAGTCGGCAGCGGCCTTAGACAAATCGAGGATGCGATCGCCCACATAAGGCCCTCGGTCGTTAACTCGAACCACGACCGTCTTGCCATTGACCAAGTTGCGCACCTGAAGCTGTGTCCCAAAGGGCAGCGACTTGTGGGCAACCGTCAGGTCATTTTGGTTGTATGTCTCGCCGTTGGCCGTTGTCCGACCGTGAAAATAAGGCCCATACCAGGAGGCTTCCCCTTTCATATCTATGGTGGAGTCTTCCAAGTTATTCAGGCCCTTGAGCGCATCGCCAGGCGTCAGAGGGGAAACGTCCAAGGCCAGACGCAGGTTATTAGCCCATGTAACACCAGCCCAGTCAGAAGAGTAGCCAACGGCCTCGGAGACCGTATCGTCGACCGTAAAGAAGGGTTGCGCAGGCGTACCAACAAAAGTTGTCGTGTTGTCAGCCGTCGCCATGCCCTCCTGGATAGGATAAGCAGCGATCGCCTTCGGGTCGAAAGAAGCCTGGCTAATCAGGCGTTTCAGCTGCTGGGCAAGCAAATAGGCTTTGGTTTCATCCGCAACGTAGCCCAGGGGGCGATCGCCAATGCTAATTTTGTAGCGAGGCCCTGCCTGCAATTGACGATCGGCACCAGGCAGACATTGCTGGATATAGTCTACGGCCCACACGCTGTTTTCTATCTGAGCCGTCTGTGGCGTTGCAGTAACGCGCTTCACCTGAATGTCAGCAGCATAGGCACTGCCGTTCCAGCTTTGAGTGCGTACCTGCCGTAGCGCAATTGTCGAGCTGTAACGCGTGTGACTCATCAGGCTACCGAGCTGAGCCGAGCGCCAAAAGCGACTGAGAAGACTAAAAGACTGACCCAGCCCAGATGATAGAAACCCGGAGGATATTTGTATCGGGGGCTCGTCTGAAGTCACACCCAACGCTAGTGTTGAGGTTGAGAAGGCACTGGGAGGCAAATCTGCCGCACTAGACATCAGAACAGGAACTGCGTCTTGAGAAGGCGGCAAGGCCGGAGCTAAATCCATTAATTGTGGTTGAACGTCAACAAACCCAACGACTATTCGCTCATCCGGTAGGCCGTAACCTGTTGGACAAGGCGTGAAACGAATCACACATCAGACAATCTTTTTATGTGTCTGTAACGATGAAGACGCTTCCTAGCAGTGGACAGCGGCATGGGTGCCTAAACTGATAAAAACTGATCCGGAAAGTTTTGTATCAATCTTTAGAAGTATAGAGCTTAACCCAATTTAAATAATCAGTGTAAGTTCAGTAGAGACAGGCGATCCCCTCGTTTTCAGCCTCGGTAAAAGCTGCCAAAAACGCTCAGAAAGTCGAGGGAGTCAGCGGTTCGGCAGTGGCGCGATCGCCAATCATCAGAATGACTTTATAGGCTGTTTTGAAAAACTAATGAATGAGCGGTCTCTTTCATGCTGCTACCCTTCTATTTCGGATCCCGCTTGCTGTTCAATCTCCTGACCTATCTGTTGTTCCACTGCGTATCCTACTGTTGGTTCCACTGCGTATCCCACTGTTGGTTCCACTGCGTGTCCTGCTGTTGGTTCCACTGCGTGGAAGTCCGAAAAATCGATGTAGCGAATAGACTGGTCTGGGCTTTGGTTTTCTGCGGTGTCTACGGCGTGGATAATGTCTTTGAACTGGTGGTCCCAAAGGATATCGGCAGCGTAGTAGGTGTGGCGGGTGTGAATAGCCTGCGCGACGGTTTGATCGATGCCGCTGACGGATACCAGGATTGCAGCGCTGGTGCGGTATAGGTCGTCCTTGGATAGGCCGTATAGGGGGCTGTTGGCATCGATCGGATGGAGGGCCGTCCAGGTGAGGAAAAAGCTGGGGTTGCGATCGCGCAGCATTTCTAACTCGTAAAACCGACGCATCATTTTGCCTTCACTAAACTCATCTAGCGTCAGGTACAGCCGCATCTGCGCTTCTACAATCTGATTGCGGCGCTCGTTGGCCGCCCTGAACATGAGGGTCGGCGTCGACTTGAAGCTGCTGACAACGGCCACCTTGCTGAACAGCACCTGCGCGGTAGGACGAGAGAAGCGAGCATAGGCCAGGCCGGTGAGCACCGCAATGCCAATCAGTGAAACAATCGCTTCCAGGCTCACCAGCAAATGGGCATAGGGCGTCCCCGGCGACATGACGCCATAGCCGATAGACGCGGAGGTTTGTACGCTGAAGAAAAAGGCATCGGCGAATGAGCCGGGCTGCGCGTTGATAATCGTGCCTTCGCCCCCAAGCAGAAAAAGCACAGCAGCGAGCGCATTGGCCAGCGCGTATACGCCAATGGTGATCACAAAAAAGCCTTGCCACGGAACCGTTAGCAGCAGATAGTATGGATCGCGCCAGTAGGAATACCAGCCGCCAAGCCCCAAAATATGAAATCGTCCATTCTCGATATGGATGCGAACTTTGGGCAGCTGACGCGGACGTTTTTTATCGATGTTCATGCTGCGGAGTGGTTAGATCCTTGTGAAAACACTAGCAGAGATAACCCAGCGGCTGACGGAGCATGTGCGATCGCTCGGCGGTCCACGCGATCCTTTTTTAGCCTCTGGGGCGCATCGGCTCGCGCAGCACTACATTTGCTCGCAGCTGGGTCAGTGGGGAGAGGTCACCCATCAGGAATTTACGGAAAGAGGGAGAGCATACTGTAACTGGCAGATGGCGATCGCAGGTCAACAGCCCAACATTGCGCCCATTTTAATCGGGGCCCATTACGACACGGTGCCGGGCTCACCAGGTGCTGATGATAATGCTAGTGGCGTCGCGGTGATGTTAGCGATCGCCCAGCTGTGTGCCCAGCGTCAACCTCGGCGGTCGATTCATTTTGTCGCCTTTGACCTGGAAGAATACGGACTAGTGGGCAGCACAGTCTGCGCCGAAAGCTGGCGATCGCAAAACAGACCGCTGCATCTGATGCTGTCGTTAGAAATGCTGGGATATTTCTGCGAAGAAGCAAACTCTCAGCAGTACCCCATTGATGCGCTGGGTCGCATTTATCCCAATACAGGCAACTTCATTGCGTTGATTGGCAATGCCCAAACGGCGATCAAAATGATGGCGATTAAAAAACATCTGAAGCGAGCAGGTGCCCCTTGTCAGTGGTTGCCTGTCATCAATAAAGGGAAGCAAATACCAGGCACTCGTAACAGCGACCATGCGCCATTTTGGGATGCAGGCTATCCGGCGGTGATGATGACGGATACCGCGCATTTACGCAATCCTCATTACCACCAGGCTTCCGACAAAATTGAAACGTTAGATATAGATCGGATGGCGCGAATCACTCAGGGGCTAGCTGCGGCAATCCGTAAACTGTAGGGAAGTGCCACAATAGTGAGCACGAATAGTCAGTGAGCATGAACAGTCGACAAAACGCAACGTCTCGAATACGGCTCCGTACGGCCCTAACAGGAGCGGCCATTTCTCTGGTGGGCTTTGGTGTGTTCGGCTGCGGCGCGATCGCAAATGTCGCTTCAAGCATTGCTTCTTCGGGGTCGCGTCAGGATGCCCAAGCGAGTCTGCAAGATTTACTAGAAGGCATCGGCAATTCCAAGGCAGCCACCGCAACGCGCAACGTTGAGCTGACAGACTTTGAGCTTTCCAGCGAGGTAGACACGCACTTCGGCGTCATCGCAGGCGGCGGCGCACCCAGCTACAACGAAATTGCGCTGGAGAAAAATGTTTTGTACTTTCAGCGATCGCTCACAGAACTAGGCCTATCACCCGAGCTAGCAACTCTTTTCTTTGCCAGCGGCAACCCCCTAGAGCCCACCGTTCGCTACCTGGACAACGATGGGCAAGAACAGTTCAAAGCTGCCGAAATACCCAACCTGGACGGCGGCGCGACGCTAACCAATACATACAGCTGGTTTCATTCATTAGCAGAGGCACAGAAAGCCTGTCCGGCCTTTTTGTACGTGACAGGACACGGTGCCTACAATCCAGAAGATGAGGACAACAACTGGATCATCCTGTGGGAAGAGGCGTTTGTATCTGTCCAGGAGCTTACCAAGCTGCTAGAGCCACTGCCTGAGGATCAGCCATTTGTGACCATGATGGCGCAATGCTACTCAGGTTCTTTTGCCAATATGATTTATGAAAATGGCGACCCGACACAGCCAGTCGCCCTACAGACTCGCTGTGGATTCTTTGCAACGGTGGCGTCTCGGCCCTCGGTAGGCTGTACGCCAGCGGTGAATGAGGCAGATTATAAGGACTACAGCTCTAGCTTTTTTGCAGGGCTGACGGGACGTGATCGTGTTGGAAACACCGCCCCTTCTGCAGACTACGACCAAGATGGTCAGGTGTCGTATGCCGAGGCCCACGCCTTTGCCAAAGTAGATGAAAAGACCACCGACTGGCCGATTTCTACCGTGGAAGCCTGGCTACAGCGACAGGTGGCTGACCAGGAGATAGCGGAGATACTGGCACTGCCGATAGAGGACTTGAGGGCGATCGCTCGCCCCGAGCAGCAATATGTCATCGCCTCATTAGCAGACATCACCGAGTTCGATGCGAGTCAGTCCTACACAGCTAATCAGCAGAGAAGCCGTCGCCCAGCAGAAAATACGGTCGCAGAGGCCTATTGGGTTCGCCTAGAAATGGAATTGATCAATGTAGGCGCTGAGGCCACCGTGCGGGAAACGCGATCGCCCGACCAGATTGCTATCCTCGACAAAATCATAGATTGTGAATCCGGCACACCATAAACTCCCAAGCCATAAACCCCCAAGCCATAAACCCCAAGGCTGAACAGCCCCAAAGCTAAGTGCTATCACAAGACAGACTTACAGAGTCTCTAAAAACGACAGCAAGTCAGCCATATCACGCTCGTTGGGTTGGAACTGTGGCATGGGTGGTGTTTGCCCGCTAATCACCTGCTGAATCAGGGCCACCTGAGAGCGCCTTTCGGAAATGCCTTGTAGCGTTGGCCCGACTTCGCCTGCCGCTTCTAACCCGTGACAGGTCGCACAGTTCAGCTGAAAAATATCATGACCTCTAGAAACATCTCCAGATAGCTGAAGCACGTTCTGTATGTAGGGATCGCTCGGCTGTAGTGAATACATGCCCCACAGGGAAAGGCACAGCAGTAGCACCAATCCTGCAACCATAGAGAGCGATCGCTGCACTGACTGACTCAAACGCCCTTTCTTGGAGGCTTGTTCAGGTGACTTTTTGATGGGCGGGTTACTTTCAAACTGTTCTTCTGTAGGCCGCTGCACTATGCTTTGACTGTCCCCAACCTGGTTACGCTCAGGTTGGGTCGTCGCCTCTTTTCCTTGAATTCCCTCTGTCATCAAAATCTAGCGCTCTAGAGATAGCTTTGCGATAGGCTGCTAAGTATACATAGCTTAATCTTTTTCTAGAGGATAATTCAAGTCACAACCGGTCAAGTTGGTGTAATCGCTTGGTTAACTTGAGTGTATTTTTTCGCGTTAGGACTCGAATCACATTAAGATTAACTAAGTTTGTAAAAGAGATTAATTAGGAGAACCCCTGTGGTAGAGCCCTTACTATCCGGCATCGTTTTAGGTATGATTCCTGCTGTTTTGGCAGGTTTGTTTGTAGCGGCTTACATGCAGTATCGTCGTGGCGACCAGCTCGGCGGCTAAGTAGGCAGTTAAGTAGGCGGTTAAGAAAAGTCGCCTTTATAGGCACTTAATCCATCCATAGCGAGCTTTGCCGTTCCATAGGCAGCTTCTGTATGTTCAGCGCTGGAAACCTCTACCCCCAGGTATCGCGCTCGCAGAAGCTGCCATTTTGCGTTTTTGGCACCTCCGCCTGCGGTGTAAACCCGAGCGATCGCAGGCGAACCCAAGGATTGTAATTTTTGGTAGCCTTCGGATTCAATCCGGGCGATCGCATCCAGCAGTCCATACAAGAAATCTGCGTCCTGCGCTGGCCGAGGCGTCAGGCGCGGTAAATAATCTGGGTCATTAATCGGAAAGCGCTCACCGGGAGCGTTCAGCGGGTAATAGTTCAGCTCACAGGGCTGCGTGATGTCGATTTGTTCTGTGAGCGCTGCTAGCTGAGGCGCCGAGAAGTATTTCTTTAGCACTGCGCCGCCCGTGTTAGACGCGCCGCCGACCAGCCACAGGTCGCCCAGTCGATGACTATAGATGCCAAAGGTTTCATCATCGATCGGGCATCTACTCAGCAGCTTCAGAACAAGGGTAGACCCCAGAGAGGTAACGGCATCGCCGGGTGTGCTCGCACCGCTGGCAATAAAGGCCGCAATGCTGTCGGTGGTTCCAGCGCGGATTTGACAGGTAGGTGGAATGCCAAAGCGGGTGGCGGTGGCTGAGGATATGGGCGCGATCACATCTCCAGGCGCTTTCACAGTGGGTAACCAGCTGGCAATCGGCAGGCTTAGCAACCAGGCAGGATAAGTGAGCGATCGCACGTCATACCCTAGCTTCAGCGCATTGTGATAATCGCTAACAGGCGCTCCACCATGCAGCAGCGCCGATAGCCAATCGGCCTGATGACATAGCAGAGAAACTTTTGAAAGCTGCGGCGGCGCCAGTGTTTTGTGCCACCACAGCGCTTTTGTCAGACTCGATGTCGCGCTGAGGGTAGGACTGCCAGGTGGGGCAACACCTTGAATATCGGCTAAGGTCTCGCGGGCGGAGGTGTCGTTGTATAGCAGGGCATCCGTCACTGGCTGAGCAGTGTCGTCGCATAGTAAGACAGTGGCTGAGGTGCCGTTGATGGCGATGCGAGTGAGGCGATCGCGCACGGACGCATCCAAAGCATCGAGCAGCTGCCAGAGAACTTGCTGCCATGCCGTAGGACTACTGACCTCACCTGGCTCGAAGGCATGACGGGCCTCGGCAACGACTGTTGTGTCTGCGTCTTTGTTGGTCGCCAGGGCGATCGCCCTGGCCCCGGACGTTCCGAAATCAATGCCTAGCGAAATCATAGTCAGTAGCCTAATCAAAAGTCCTCTCTATCAAAAGCCCTCCCCCAGAGACTGGGGGAGGGCTGCGACTTATCAAAAGGGCAAGTGACGATTAGACGTCGACTTCGCTCACTTCGCGAGAGATGAAGTCGAAGGGTTCGTCAATAAAAGAAACATCGGCAATGCCAGCGGCAAGTGCCTTGTCCTTTACCATCTCTTTCATAATCTGAATACCCTGAACCGTCGGCCCAATCGGCACACCCAAAGAGTTATAGGTCTCCCGCAGACCCTGGAGCACACGCTCCATAAGTACGTCGTTGTTACCCGCGACCATGGCATAGCTGCTGTAGCGCAGGTAATAGTCCATGTCGCGCAAGCAAGCAGCATAGCGACGAGTGGTGTAGGCGTTACCGCTCGGACGGATTAGCTCAGGGACCTCTTCAAACAGCTTTTTACCCGCTTCACGGGAAAGTTCAGCCGCATTGGCGCTAATCATGCCAGCCACTTTCACCCGGTCCATTCCAGTTGTGAAATACGACTGCAAAGCGTCTATGGCATTACGATCCAGGTAGCGACCTGCGGTGTCGTAATTGCTAATTAAACTTGTGACCGTATCTCGCATTAAATTCTCCCAACGTTTGGCAAGCAAGCGAGCCTGTAGATTGCTTAAAAGGCACAGGCAGAAAAGGCTTCAGCCCCTTAGATTTATACTTTTTAGTCTACCACGAGGGCTTAATACGCTCCCCCTTAGGCGCTAAAAGATGAGTGTTATCGCAGAAAAAGTTTACAATTCGCACCTTAGTTGACATCTTTTGCAATGTTTTGAAAAAGAACTAGCAGCATCCTGGCTCAACAGTATCGCTCGGCTCAACAGTATCGCCTGGCCTAAGGGAAAACATCACAGAAATGAGACGATTTCGTCTCATGAGGGTTAAAACAGCGTATTTAGATCTTACAAAAAGACAATTATTTTCTGGGCTGTCATCTGTAGACAGATATATGTAGAGTAGCTTCAACAAAAATTGTTGATATTTCGTATAGGAGTATACAAAATCTACTCATCGCTATCCATAGGATCTTAGACGTCCTTAATGTGGCACCTTTTGCAAAACTTAGGAAAGACGATATGACTGGAAACGAGTCGCGCGCACAAGCAATTTACGAAATCACCAACCGAGAACCCATTGCAGACAAGTACCCTGAGAAGCTGGAAGACTTGTGGGCCGCCAACGTCTTTGACCTACCCAAAATGAAGGCCAGCCTGCCTAAGGACGTATTCAAGTCGCTCAAGAAGACGCTTCAAACTGGTGAAAAGCTCGATCCATCTATCGCAAACACCGTGGCCAGTGCCATGCGCGACTGGGCGATTTCTAAGGGCGCCATGTACTACGCTCACGTGTTTTACCCCCTCACAGGCGCAACCGCCGAAAAGCATGACGGCTTTATTGAACCCCAGGGCAATGGCGAAGTCATTTCAGAATTTGCCGGTAAGCTGCTGATTCAGGGTGAGCCCGATGGATCTTCCTTCCCGAATGGCGGCATCCGCGACACGTTTGAAGCCCGTGGCTACACCGGTTGGGACGTCACTAGCCCCGCTTACATCCTCGAAACAGAGCAGGGCGCAACCCTGTGTATCCCCACCGTCTTTATCTCTTGGACTGGCGAGGCCCTCGACAAAAAGACACCGCTGCTACGCTCTATTTCTGTAGTAGATAAAGCAGCCAACCGTCTGCTGAAGATGTTGGGTAACGATGATGTAGCCCCGGTTAGCTCCAGCTGTGGTGCTGAGCAGGAGTACTTCCTGATCGATTCCAACTTTGCTAACGCTCGCCCAGACCTACTGCTGGCGGGCCGCACCCTCTTCGGAAAGCCGCCTGCTAAGGGGCAGCAGTTCGATGACCACTACTTCGGTGCGATTCCGGCGCGTGTACAGGCTTTCATGCACGAAGTAGAAGAAAAGCTGTACAAGTTAGGCATTCCGGCCAAAACCCGTCACAACGAAGTGGCCCCTGGTCAGTTTGAAATTGCGCCAGTATACGAATCGGCAAACGTGGCCAGTGACCACCAGCAGCTGATTATGACTACGCTGCGCGATACGGCTAAGAGCCACGGATTTATCTGCTTGCTGCACGAGAAGCCCTTTGCAGGCATCAACGGTTCGGGTAAGCACGTAAACTGGTCGATTGGTAACTCCACTCAGGGCAACCTGCTAGACCCCGGTGACACGCCTGAGAACAACATGCAGTTCTTGGCCTTCTGTGGCGCGGTAATTCGCGGTGTACACAAGTATGGTCCGCTAATGCGCGCGGTGATTGCTAACGCCAGTAACGACCACCGCCTGGGGGCGAACGAAGCGCCGCCAGCGATTATGTCTGTATACCTGGGTAGCCAACTAGAGGATATCTTCAACCAGATTAAAAACGGTAACTTGCAGGGCTCTAGCCATAAGGGGCAGATGCATTTGGGTGTAGATACGCTACCGCCGTTGACGAAGGACGCGGGCGATCGCAACCGGACTTCCCCATTCGCCTTCACTGGCAACCGCTTCGAGTTTCGTGCAGTCGGCTCCAGCCAGTCTGTATCGGGGCCATTAATCGCCCTCAACACCATGATGGCGGACTCCCTCACCTGGATTGCCGACCAGCTAGAAGGCAAGCTTTCTAGCGGTGGTGACATAGGCAACGCGGTTCAGGCGGTGCTAAAAGACATCATGGATCAGCACGGCGCGGCAGTATTTGGTGGCAATGGCTATTCGGAAGAGTGGCACAAAGAAGCGGTTGAGCAGCGCGGACTGAAGAACATTCCGACCACGGCTGATGCGCTGCCTTACCTGAAAGATGACAGCATCAAGCAGCTGTTTGAGAGCACTGGTGTGCTATCGCCCACAGAGCTAGAAAGTCGCTTTGAGGTGTATGCCGAGCAGTATATTCTCTCGATTGAGGTGGAGGCTAAGCTGGTTGCGGATATCGCGAAGACGTCGATTTATCCGGCGGCGATGCGTCATATGAGTGAGACTGCGGGTGCGATCGCTAACCTAAAGGACGTCGGCATTACCGTCGACACTGCTCCCTTACAGAACGTGGCTAACCTGGCACAGTCACTACTAGACGGTGCGACCAAGCTAGAAGAAGCCTACAGCAAGCACGACTTCGGCTCCCCTGAAGAGCACATGCAGTTCTGTGCGGGCACTGTGCGTGACCTGATGAACCAGGTCCGCGAAGCTGCCGACACCCTCGAAGGCGAAATTGCCGACGACCTGTGGCCTCTGCCTACCTACGAAGAAATGCTCTTCATTAAGTAAGCTCACAGTCCGTCAGACGCGCCATCAGGTAAGCGCTAAAGCTCTGTTACAAATGCTCCGTCATGCCCAAACACTGGGAAGACGGAGCATTTGTTGTATTGACATCAGTAACGTTGAAACCGGGGCGTAAGCAAGTATCGGAATTCAGCTTCTAAAGCTTCACATCTTTCGTAACATTCTTTTACAATAGAGAAAACACTCTGTTCAGATTAAAAGCCCAAACATCGTCCTATGCCAGAAACGCTTACGCCTCCCGACGCTTTAACCAAGTTTGCCTACGAAGCTTTTCAGCAGAGTAAGCATGCTTTTGGATTCGCTCATAAAACGCTCAGCACTCGGTTTCTTAACACATTCGCTGAGACTAAGCGCGAAGAGCCCAACCCACCCGATCCCAAGATGCTGCAGTTGCTGCAAAGCCGCATCAAAACACTACTAGAAGCTGACTGGAAAGACGCTGAAAATAACGTCTATCCCAAGCAGGCGCTGTTCGCGAACCGCTGGGACGACTTCTTTCGCTACTACCCAGAGCTGTGGTTAGATTTGCCCAAAATTTGGGACCGCGCCAGCAACAAACGCCATCAGGAATTTAGCGACGACATTGACACCACTGGCTACCCCGACTACTACGTTCAAAACTTCCACCACCAAACCGATGGCTACTTCAGCAAGATCTCTGCTGATATGTATGACCTTCAGGTAGAAGTTTTGTTCAACGGCACGGCTGCACCCATGCGTCGCCGCATCCTGGCACCGCTAAAGCAGCATCTGATGACAATGCCAGTAGATCCTAGCAGCACACCACAGCCCCGCAAAATTCTCGACATCGCCTGCGGCACGGGTAACAGCCTGGAGTGGATTAACCAATCTATGCCAGACGCAGCGCTATATGGCGTTGATCTTTCCCCGGCATACATTCGCAAAGCGAATGAGAACCTGGCCGATATTAAAGGCACTATTCCAGCGCAGCTGATTCAGGCGAATGCCGAGGAACTGCCTTTTGTCGATGAGTTTTTTGAAGCGACGACCAGCACATTTTTATTCCACGAGCTGCCTGCGGATGCTCGTCAGAATGTGATTAACGAGGCGTTCCGGGTGACCAAGCCCGGCGGCATTTTCGTGATCTGCGATTCTGTGCAGAAAATGGACACGCCCGAATTTGAGCCGCTGATGGAAAACTTTCCGGCGATGTTCCATGAGCCTTACTACCGTCATTACATTGGTGACGACTTAGGTGCCCGATTAGAATCAGCAGGGTTTGTAGAGGTGGAGACCTTTAACCACTTTATGAGCAAGTATTGGGTTGCTAAGAAAGCAGCCTAGTCATGTAGTTGAAGATTTGACTACCGCTACGCTATCTCAGCAGTTCTGAGCTGAGCGAATAACTGACGGACTTTTTCTAAGTCTTTATCTCCTGGCGACCTCTCTACTCCACTAGAGAGGTCGATTCCATTTGGGGATAGTTGCGATCGCGCGTCGCAAATATTATCAGGATTCAATCCACCTGCAAGGAACCAGGGACAGCGAGGGGAAAATTCTTTTAGGGCCTGCCAATCTAAGGTTTTGCCAGTGCCGCCTAACTGATCGGGATGGTAGGCATCGAGTAAAAGCATATCGACGCAGGGTTCGTAGCGTTTTGCGTCTTGCAGGTCTGCGGTTGCTCGAATACGTAAGGCTTTGACGATTTGAACCTTTGGCAGATCTGACATTTCTAGTGCATCGCGCAGGAGTTGACAAGTCGCTGGGGTTTCGTCGCCGTGGAGCTGAAGAACAGTAAGCCCTGCGGTTTGCGCAATCGCCACCATACTTGCCACCCCCTCATTCGCAAATACCCCAAAATGCTCCACGTCTGGAAACGCCTGACTCACCGCAGCCGTAATCGGCGCAATCTGCTCGGGCGTAATGTACCGGGGTGATTTGGGTACGCAAATGTAGCCCAGCGCGGTTGCTCCTAGCCGGGCGATCTCTAGGCCCTGGGCCACCTGAGTAATTCCACAAATTTTCACCTGTTCCATAGCTCTGGCCTTTTGTCTGGCTCTTTATCTAGCCCTTTCTAGGCGGTCGAACCGCATTCGATGTGGAGGCCCAAACATACCATAGCCGGTTATCCCCAAACGCCTTTGCTAGAGGCTATCAGACATATTCAGTACAATGGAAGCACTTCACTGAGGAAACTGGCCTGCTGGTCAATAAATTTCCTCGCACCTTAAGGTACCTCTCATGCAAACTGGTTGGCGCGTGGGCACGTTGTTCAACATCCCACTGTTCATCGATAATTCGTGGTTTCTCATTGTCTTTTTGTTGACGCTGCTGTACGGAAACGACCCGGCTATTATCGAGCAAATGGGGAGTTCTGGCGGAGCACTGGGCTTCGGCTTTGCCTATGCGATCGCCCTTTTCGGCTCTGTACTTTTACACGAGCTTGGCCATAGCCTAGTAGCCCAGTCCCAGGGCATTACGGTCAAATCTATCAAGCTATTTTTGTTCGGCGGCATTGCGTCTATTGAGCGGGAGTCGAAGACGCCAGAAGGGGCGTTTGCGGTGGCGATCGCTGGCCCAGCCGTCAGTCTTCTGCTATTTGCCCTCCTGTTTACGATTATCCAAACGGTCTCACTCTCTGGTGGGCTAGCGCTGATCCTTAGAGACGTCGCCCGAATTAATCTGGTGTTGGCGCTGTTTAACCTGATTCCAGGGTTGCCGCTAGACGGTGGGCAAATTTTCAAAGCTGCCGTGTGGAAAGTCACGAACAGTCGTTCCACTGGTGTTCGCTGGGCTGCAAAGGCAGGTCAGGTTGTAGGGTGGAGCGGTATCGGCCTTGGGCTTTTCCTCAGCTTGAATATGGGCCTGTTTGCAGGTATTTGGCCAGCGCTAATCGGTATGTTTATTCTGCGAAATGCAGGTGCCTATAACCGCATGAACACGCTGCAAGAAGTGCTCTCGAAGGTGAAGACTGGGGAAGCTGCCATCAGGGATTTTCGGGTGCTGGATGCCGATATGTCACTGCGACAGTTTGCCGATGAATATTTGCTAAACGACCAGTCCTTACAACAGCTTTCTGACGACGCTAAGCCTAAAGCGCGTAACATTGCGCCTGTGTATTATGCCTCTTCTAACGGTCGCTATCGGGGCTTGATATCTGTCGATAGCCTACGCGAGGTTGAGCGCAGCGAATGGGAGCACAGAGATTTGCACAGTATTGCTAAGCCACTGTTGGAGATTCCTTATGTTCGAGAGGAGACGCCCCTGGCAGAAGCGATTCAGCTGATGGAAGAAAAGGAGCTGGCGCGGCTAACGGTACTCACACCCGCTGATTCTGTGGCAGGCACTGTGGACCGAGGCGATGTGGTTCGCACATTGGCCAAGCATCTGAAGTTTCCGATTAACGATGCGTTGATTCAGCGGATTAAGGAGGAAGGCGCGTATCCGATGGGATTGCAGTTGGGTGCGATCGCGCAATCCATAGAGAAAGCTTAAAATAGCAGAATGCTTCTGAGCGTTAGAAACCGGAGCGACAAACAATGACAGTCACCACTCAGAAATTTACGTTTGAGGAATACCTAGCTTACGACGACGGGACTGATACGCGTTACGAGCTGGTGAATGGAGAGCTTGTCCCAATGAGTATAGGCACAGGAATACATGCACTAATCATCGACTTTCTGATAGGGCGAATAAAGATTCTGCTGTCTGAATGGGAAGAGAGCTACAAGGTACTTCCGGGTTCTATTGGCGTGCGCTCCCCGCGAGGCGGAAGACGTGATACATCCAGAATTCCTGATATTACAGTCATACCGTTAGAACAGCTAAAACAACTCTTAACCCGTGAGGCTGTTATTGAACTGGATGAACCGCCACCGAGGCTAGTCATCGAAGTTGTTAGTCCTTCTACCCAAAAAATAGATTACAAAGCAAAGTGGATCGAATACAGTGTGTTGAATATCTCGGAGTATTGGATTGTAGATCCGCTCAGTGATGTAGTCACTATCTGCACTCTGGAAGACGGCATGTACACATCCAACGAGTTCAGAGATTCAGAGCTAGTTCGATCATCGGTACTTTCTAAGATTGATTTGACCGCTGCTCGAGTTTTAGCAGGCGGGCTGTCTTAGCCAGCTGAATTTCTGTAGAGATCAGTGGCTGAGTTTTGAACGTCACACCAAAACACTGGGCAGCAGATTTTACCAGCGCATCAACAACTGTCGGCACACTTACTTCAGCGATGCTCGGCGGCAAAATCGATTTACCAAACACAGCTTCAAGCAGTTCACTGTCTGGCCGTAACCGAATGGACCCATGCTGGAGCACGCAGCCTTCCCGGTACACTTGGGCGCTGCCAATGAGCTTGTAACCATTCGCCATCACCAAATCAGCAGCGGTCGCGGTGCCGAAGCAGTTCGGATTTTTGATGTAGCCTCGCCCGGCAGCGCCAAAGCCCAGCTGTACGCCTAGTTCGCGCCAGCCTTCTATCAAAAACTGACAGAGCTGCTGGTAAACCTCTCGCCGTGAGCCTGTTAGCCCAGAGGTCACCAGCGCGTAGGTCAAATCGCCCTGATGCAAGACGGCTCTACCGCCTGTGGGCCTGCGAACCAGCTCGACTGGCCGTCCCTTGCAGTACAAATTGTTCCAGTGTGCTGGAAACTGACGCTGATGATAGCCCAGGGAGATGGTGGGCGATCGCCACGTATAAAACCGCAAGCTCGGCGGCTGCAATCCCTTCACATGCTGATCGAGCAGCCAGCTATCCACCGCCATGTGCTCTATGCCAGACGCTTCGCATAGCGGCATCAACCGCCAGGGTTCAGCCATCACGCCGCCGGATAGTTTTTCAGCAGTTCCTCGTCATTCTCATCGGCAATAGAGGCCACAATCGTCATCAGCCGAGAAATCTCACTGGGGTTAATATCCTTCAGCGTTCGCGTAGCAAACACCACCACGCTTTGGTCAATCAGGCCAAAACACGCCTCAAACGTACTGCCACAGTTCATCTCTAGCAGCTTACGCATCATCTCTGGCTCACTGTGCACTGGCAGCTTATGCACTGGCGACCAGGTAGTAAACATGTCTTCTTCGGTCTCACCCGAAAGCTGTACATACACCTCTACTGAACCGTACTGAAACTTCCAGGTATGCCCTTCTTCAGAATGGTTCACCATGGCAGAACTGTCCTGCTCCAGGCTAGAAATGACTGTTTCAATCACATCTACAAAACTAGAAGACATCTCTTCTTCATTTTCTTCGGCGGTATAGCCTGACTTCGGTTCAGTAGCAGTAGTCATAACAAGAAATCACATAGGAGTATTTAGTACCCCAACTTTATCGCTGAGGCTGTAAAAAGAAAAGGTCAGTAATTGGCAAATCCTGGCTGATGGCGAATCAGGCTCAAGAACTCCTCGCGGGTCTTGGCATCTTCTTGAAACACGCCGACCATGGCGCTGGTCACCGTCCATGAACCGGGCTTTTGAACACCGCGCATGGCCATGCACATGTGGCTCGCTTCCATTACCACAGCCACGCCTAACGGGTCGAGCACTTCCTGTACGGCTTCGGCAATCTGCCGGTTCAATCGCTCCTGTACCTGCAAACGCCGGGCATACATTTCTACAATGCGAGCGAGCTTGCTAAGGCCGACGACGCGCTCATTGGGAATGTAGGCCACATGGGCACGGCCCATAAACGGCAGCATGTGGTGCTCGCACATACTAAAAAAGTTAATGTCGCGCACCAGCACCATTTCGTTATGCCCTTCATCAAAAATCGCGCCGTTGACGATGGTCTCTAGGGACTGGTCGTAGCCTTTGGTCATAAAGCGCATGGCTTCGGCTACCCGATGAGGCGTCTTTAGCAGGCCTTCGCGCTCAGGATCTTCGCCAATCGCCAGCAGCATAGTTCGCACGGCGTCCATCATCGGGCCGTTGTCTTCTTCAGGGCTAATTTTGGAAGGCTGTCTGGGAATGACCTTTCCATGCTTGGTCTGACGGTCGGGGCGGACCTGCGGGTTAGACAGTTTGTCGCTGCTAGCGCCATTGCTTCCCAGCACACGCTCCGTTAGGTCGCTACTCCCAATACCTGAAATCCCGTCCGAAATAGTCATGAAAAAGAAACCTCAAAAACCAGTATCAAAAAATATTTACAGTGGTGGTACCGAATAGTCGGGATCACCCAATCTCTATTGTCACGCGCTTTATGACATTCCGCAGAGATTGCTTCTAGAGCAGGGGGAAAGTTTAACTTTGGGGATGGGCTTCGGCTACGCTCAGCCGCCGGGAAGATGGGGGCGATGCTCTGTTCGCCCTTGGCGTTCTCGAAGAGTAGGGAGTGGGGGTAGTGTTCTCAAAGGGCGCCTTGAGTGGGCGTGATAGTGACTTGGGAGATGCACGCGCCTGGCGGTATTTGTATGGTGTGCAGGATCGTTTGGGCGACGGTTTCGGGGGTGAGCATTTGCGATCGCTCAAAATCTGCATCAACCGTATCGGTATCCCAAAGGCCGGTATTGACCGCACCTGGAGAAACCGTAACGACCCGAATGCCGTTGGCAGATTCTTCGGTGGCGATCGCTCCCGAAAGCGCCACTAACGCCGCCTTACTCACCCCATAGGCCCCCCAGTTTGGAAATGACTGCTGCGCCGCAATCGACGCAATATTCACAATCAACCCACCACCCTGACGTCGCATCTGCGGCAGTAATGCCTGCACTGCCTGAAACACACTGGTCACATTCAGCGCCATTACCTGCTGCCAGTCGTCTAGCGGCATATCGTTAAGCGCCCCCGTGTAGCCCATCCCAGCACAGTTCACCAATACGTCTATAGGGCCAAAAGACGCAATCGCTGCTTCAATTCCACCTTTTACGCCTTCTAGCTCAGCGAGATCCATCGCAAACCCTTCTGCCTTTACACCCAACAGTCGAAGCTCTTCGGCCAAGGCTGCTAGCTTATCCGCCGACCTAGCCACTAGGGCTACATTTAACCCAGCCTGTGCAAATGCCCTGGCTGTCGCCTCACCAATGCCAGAACTAGCACCTGTGATTAGTGCAGATTGAATGCTCGGGGTGGATAACGCCAAACCTAAGACTCCGAGAACACTCCGATCTGACGGAATTTGTCGTAGCGTTGGTTTCGGCGTTGCTCAGCGCTGATTTCTAGCAGGCTGTTGAGATTTTGAGTGAGCGCCTGCTGCAAAGTATCTGCCGCTTCAATCGGCGCAGCATGGGCACCGCCTATGGGCTCGGGCAGCAGCTGGTCTAAAATGCCTAAATTCTTTAAATCCCAGGCGGTGACCTTCAGCGCTTCTGCGGCCTGGGCTGAGCGAGCAGCATCTTTCCACAAAATGGACGCGCAGGCTTCGGGGCTGGCCACGTAATACACCGAATGCTCGAACATTAGCAGGCGATCGCCCACGCCAATGCCCAGGGCACCCCCCGAGCCGCCTTCACCAATCACCGTGCAGATAATTGGCACATCTAGCCGGAACATTTCGCGCAGGTTGTAGGCGATCGCCTCTCCCTGACCCATTTCTTCTGCCTCGAACCCTGGCCAGGCCCCCGGCGTATCAATAAAGCTAAAAATCGGCATATTAAACCGATTGGCATGTTCCATCAGGCGCATGGCCTTCCGGTAGCCGCCTGGCACCGGCATACCAAAATTGCGAGCTACATTGTCCTTAGTATCGCGGCCCTTCTGATGGCCTAGCATCATCACCGGACGGCCCTGAAAGCGGGCAATGCCACCCACTAGCGCCAAATCATCTTTGCCGGAGCGGCGATCGCCGTGCAGCTCTACCCATTCATCGCTAATCGCCTGAATGTAGTCCAATGTGCTGGGGCGACGGGGGTGACGTGCTACCTGAATTCGCTGAGATGGCGACAGACTGGTAAAAATTTCCTGCCGCAGCTGCTGCGCTCGCGACTCTAGCTGATGAATCTGCGTAGACACATCAACATCGTTGTCTTCAGCCAAATCACGAATCTGAGTAATTCGCGACTCTAACTCAGCGAGCGGCTTTTCAAAATCCAGCAGTATTGGCCTGCGTTCAGTTGTTGCCATGGGGGTCACAAGGCTTAAGGAATAGTTAAACTAGCGTACCGCACTTGTAGCCTCTGTTACAGTTCACACTGCGGCTGTGTGCGGCATCAAACATCAGTGGCTACGTTAGCAGCGGCCTAAACCCGTGACGGCGAGACGCCTCACCAATCAAATCCATCTTCTCTAGCGTGATTTGATTGCGTCCCCACGAAAAATTGGTGTGCAGCTTTTCAAACTCCAGCAGCATCGACTCTGCGAAGCAGGCAAACAGCTGACGCCCCGGCACGTCCATATTCACAATGTTCATAATGTGCCAGTCAATATCCAGCGAATGCTCTACGATGCCGCCTTTGAGCACATGCACACCCGGATGCTTGAACGTGACATCAATATTTTTGGGATAGCCGCCATCCACCATCAGGCAAGGCTGCTTGAGCGTAGCCGGGTCCACATCCAGGCCCTTTGGTAAGCTGGCGACCCATACCACCACATCTGCCTGGGGCAAGGCCTCATCCATTGGCACCACTCGGCCAAAGTCGAGTTCCTTTTGCAAATCGTTCAAACGATCCTGGTTGCGCGCCACCAGCAGCAGATCTTTGACACCCGTGCGAGCGGTCAGCCATCGGCACACGGCGCTACCAATATCGCCTGTCGCGCCACAGACTGCGACGGTTGCCTGTTTCAGGTCAATGCCAATATCCGGTGCGGCTTCTTCCACCTGCTTGCAAATGATGTAGGCGGTATGGGTGTTGCCGGTGGTGAATCGCTTGAAGTCCAAATCCAGATTGCGAACGCGCTTGATTTGGTTGAGCTTAAAGTTCTCGAAAATGATGGAGGAAAATCCACCCAAGGCAGTAATGTTAATACCGTTTTTTTGGGCGTGGGCCATCGCGTTCAAAATTTTGCGCGTAGCGGCTTTGATGCGCCGGTTAGCCAGCATTTCTGGCAAAAAGCAAGATTCGACGTATTTACCTTCGATGGTTTGGCCGGTTGCGCTGGTCACATTGAAGTGATCGACAATCTGCGGCGGTGCGCTGCACCAAAAATCTAAACCTTGATCTGCATACTCGGGATACCCCAAGTTCTTTGCCACAGATTTTGCGTGCTCTAAGCTTGTGAGGTGACCAATTAAACCAAACATTCGGGGTTACTAACGCCTTACACGTTGAAAGGAACTGAAATGGGGCGAGTGGGGAGCTTTTGGAAGTTAAGAATATTTTAAGGCTATAGGGGACGGTTTTCCCTGACTAGCGAGAAAAGACCCACCCCGTCTCTACGAGCCACCCCTCCCGAGAGGGGATCTGTCTCGGCTGCAAGCATAAAATTATGCCTCGCAGCCTGAAGTAGATCCCCTCCTGGGAGGGGTGCTCGATAGGGTGGGGTGGGTCAGCACGTGGAGCTACGCGGCAGCCAAACCTTGTGCAGACAGCTTCATCACTTCGCGAGCGCTAAAGCCAATGTTAGAAAGGGCTTCGCCGTAGGTGATCATAAAGTCTTCGACGAGGGCGTCTTTTTCCATGCCCAGGACGGCGGCATCATCGGCGACTTCGTTGAGCATTTTCCACACAAGGGGAAGGTTGGCGCGGTTGGCTTTTTCCAGGCCTTCTTTGGAGGTCTCGAAGTTTGCTTTGAGCCATTCTTCGCCAAAGTTAAGATGCAGGTACTCGTCTTTGACAACGCCTTCGGTGATTTTGCGGGCGAAGTCATCGGCGACGGGGATATAGATGTTGTAGGCAGCGATCGCAAAGGTCTCGATAATCAAAGACTGAATCAGCAGGCAGGTGACGATGTCGCCTTCTGCCAGCGCTGTCTGAAAGTTGTTATGCAGGGGAGCAAAGAATTCCTTGGCAAAAGGCATGTCAGGCGTCACGCTCAGGTTCTTGCCGCAGGCTTGAAATCCCTTCATGTGACGGTTTTCCATACGCGCCAGCTTGATCAGCTCGTCTTTGTGCCCGTCTAGGCGCTCGGCTAACTGCTTGTAGTTATCGTTAGCTTCCATTTCACCTTCGATTACAATCGCGTTGATGCGGCTGTAAGCGTCTTTGTAGGTTTCACTCTGGAAGTCCATCACGCGGTTGGCTTCAAGGAGGGTTGGCATAATTTTTTTATCCTGAATGACGGTGAACTGGCGTGTCGTCTAATAGGACTCCTATGACAATTGCTCAAGAGTTCTTAATAGTTCTTACCAATCCATCTTTCTTATAGCCTATCAGAATCGCCTTAGAAAGGGGCGGCGGCGGTATAGAGCAAATCAATCAAAACGAAGGCCATCGGCATAGCTTATTAGACTAAACATCAGACATACCGTCGTCAGCAAGCATCTTCAACCGAATTTGCCGGGCGGTGGGGCTGTCTTTTTCACCTAGCTGGACTTCGATTAGCTCGCTGCACAGGGGGGTGAGGGCACCTAGGAGCGATCGCAAGTGAGGTGTACTCTCACCGCTATCTACAAACACCCGGTCAGAGAGCTTATTCATCCGCTTCCAGGCGGTGTACAGCTTTACGGTGGCCTGCTCTACCTGGGTCGCCTGGTTCACCAGGTCCGCAGTAGAGTTCAAGCAGCCCACGCGTAGCGCTTCGTCCAGGGCAAGCTCCAAGTCTACATTTTCAGAGTCGAGGGTCTGCACCTGGCTGGCGGCTTCGATGTAGCGCGATAGGTATTTGGCTTCGGCGGTGACCTGCTTAAGGGTGTCGACGTTGGGGTTTTCGTCTACTTCGTTTTTGAGGGTTTGCTGGTGGCTGGGGGGCAGCTTTTCCATTTCCTTCACCATGGGGGTGAGGTAGCGGGTGGGGATGGTGTTGTCGGAAACCTTTTCGCGGACGGATTCGGGCACTAGCTCCGAGGTCATGGCGGTCCATTCGTCGCTGAGGTTTCGCACTTCTTTGCGGGTGATTTGGTCGCCGCGTTTGGCGGCTTCGCTGACGATTTGCTGCACTTCGGGGGAGGCCTGGGCGGTCTCCATAAAGGCGCGTTTGCTGAAGCGGTTGACGTCCTGGGTTTCTATTAGGCCGTCTTCTAGCATTTGGTCGGCGCTGTTGGCCAGGTCGATGAGTACGTAGGCCTGGCTTTTGCTGACGTCTCGGTCTTTTAGCCAGTTTAGGAAGCCTGCGCCGGTGGCAATTTCGGTGCCAGCGGTGGGTTGGTCGCCGTTGCTGTCTGCGCCTTCTATTTTTCCTGTTTTTTTGATGTGACCGCCGAGTTTTTCGCGATCGCGCACAGCTCTCAATATGCGTCCGCGCCAGATGTCGGTTTGTAGGTCGAAGCGATCACACACCTGCCAGGCCACTTCCACCCGCTGATGAAACTCGTAGTCCGACAGCTCACTCTCGGCATCGGGCACCGCAATTCCCAAATCGACCATCTGGTCGGACTCAGAAATATCCACCGTAAACTGCTCAGCTACCATCTAAAAATTGCCCGTCAAAGTCCGCACGTCATTCGCCTGTAGAGGCTCCGAATCAACATGCTACAGCGTTATTGCAACCAAAGTATGTCCTAGCACTATCAAAGCCAATCACCGAAACAAGGCCACGGCCTGGGCTATCAACCATACCGACAGGCTCGCCATCCCAATCACTAGGGCCACCAG
The DNA here is from genome assembly GCA_038531675.1 of Cyanobacteria bacterium J06581_3. Classification (GTDB taxonomy): domain Bacteria; phylum Cyanobacteriota; class Cyanobacteriia; order Phormidesmidales; family Phormidesmidaceae; genus Phormidesmis. The sequence goes on along the minus strand of JBCBBK010000001.1, from coordinate 5,350 downwards.
TAGCACAATCACGACAATCGCCCATACCTTATCTGCTGCTCGGCTGGGGGCTGGGTTTGCCACATGCTTTTCTAAAAGCGTCACGTTTTGACTGTTGGCCTTCCAGGTCACATCGAACAGATCGCCAATCACTGGCACGATGCCTGTGAGCACATCGAGCAAAATATTGCCGCCCATGCGAGCGAGTGTCGGCGCGGGCACACCCATCCGGGCCCCTTCGTACACGATGTATACAGACAGCAGCCCGGTAAATACATCGCCGCCCCCTGGCAGCAGACCCAAAATAGGATCTAGCCCAATGCGAGCTTTTGAGCCAGGAATCGGAATCGCATTATCTAATACATGGCTAATCTGGCGCAGGCGCTTGATAGCAGCCGGGGCCGCAGTGATCGGGGCGTTAGAAGAAGCCTTGGGAGCAGGGTTTGGCGGGGCAGGGCTTGGCATAGCAGCGTTCCAGGTGAAGGGGCGTCCGGAAAAGACCGGATCGCATTTGTAGCGTTATACCAATCGTAGTGAAGGCCGGGCAACTGCACTAGTCAAACCGCTACAAGGTTCTTAAATAAACCGTACCCATCCTTTTGATAGGCTAGGGGCTCAACGGCAATTCACTATTTAATAAGCGTTCTCATTCACGGCTGATTTATGGCAACCCCTACCCCCCAGACTTGCCCCATTTGTAGTGTACAAATTGTGCCAGGTGGCGCAGCGGGCGATCGCGTTATCTTCTCCACTGGCCCCCAGGGGACTCGCGCCAAACTATGGGCCAGAGTTTGCCAGTACAACAAAAAGCCTGGGTGCATAAACGAACAAGGCCAGAACGAAAACATCGGACAAGACGACTATTACAAAGATGCACCGAACCCAAGCATTTAGCCTGGTGGAAAATCTTTGTCACACGCTAGCCTGTGTAGGCCTACGTAAGGAAAGTCGTATTAACGGGCATCCTGAGTTCGTAGAACTAGCGCTTACACTGCCTTTAACCTCAAGGCGCTTAACCTCCGGGGGCACAAAGGGGGGTGCTAAGTTGGCATCCTATGGACGAACAGGTTAAATGCATCTATATGTTCGCGCTGCACTTTGCGTTGTAGAACCCAAGCGGTAAAGTGCAAATTGCCACCAGTAAGGTCAGTTTTCATCTCCTTTAGTACTGTTTTGTATTAGTACCCCTTTTTTCTGTATTTCATCCTCCTAATTTTTTATGAAACCAACCAGATTTCTAGCGCTTGCTGTTCCCACCGTCCTGCTCTCTATGGGCCTTAGTGCAGGAAAAGCCTCTGCGCAGCTATACAACCCACCAACTCTGGGCAGCGAAGAAGTCAGCGATACGCTGACTATTGCCGATATTCCCACTGGCTTCGGCGGCTTTGCCAAGGACTACATAGTCACCCTAGAAGCAGGTGACCAAATCACCATTGACGCTATTTCCGACGATTTCGATACGCTAGTCACCCTGATGGATGAAAACGGCGTCACCGTCAGCGAAAACGATGATGGCCCCGATGGCAGTACTAACTCTTTGCTGTTTGCTCGCATTAGCGAAGGCGGCAAGTACACCATTCGCGTACGCTCTTATGCAGGCGAAGGGTCTGGGCCATTTACTATCAAGCTCGCTCGTTTGCGTCCTATTTAGTCCTGGATATTAATGGGGCAAGCCAAACTAGTTAGCTAAGATAATCTATCCCAAATAGGTTGACAGCAGAGTCATTTGAGGTGTGTGGTGACGCTTTTATAGCGGTAAAAGCCACACACCTTTTTATTTACTTTTTTCTTGAATGTATGGCTTGCTACCGTCCCCCTATTTTGTTACTTTAGTTAGGCGCAAATCGCGCAAGCCGGGATAGCTCAGCTGGTAGAGCAGTGGATTGAAAATCCTCGTGTCGGCGGTTCAAGTCCGCCTCCTGGCATTTTGAATATTTCAATCATTTCCAACATAATATGGCTCAGGATTTGTTTTTTGGGTGGTCCTATTTCCTAAAGGATCGAGAATATTAGGCGGAACCTTGAGAAATTAAAAGAGCAAGAACTTACCAGAATCAGTTATTTTTCTTTGCCCTTTACATAAATGGACTACTGTTTTTGAAATGGGTTAAAAGTCTTCGTGTCGAGTGTATTAACAACTTATTCGAATTAACCAAATCCAATTCATATTTTCCGCTCCCTGACAAAGCAACAAGGTGCCCTAGCAGTAAAATGAGGCTTGCACAACCAGGAATTTGTTATCCTTTAAGCCGTAACTTCTTGTGCAGAGTCTCTTGCTTGCCCAAGTCATCTTCTAAAATTTACGACCTGCGAATAAGGCAATGACTATCTCTCAAGCTACAAGAAGGTACATTAGTAGCCTTGACTTGGAAAACAAATCTGTATTTATTCAATGCTTAGATTCCAATGAAAAACCGCTTTTTAATGCCAGCGGCTTTATTCTCAAAGAGCAGGAACAACTCTTCCTTTATGCATGCTGGCATGTCGTCACTGGATTCGATCCACATGACGTTAAAATCCCCCCATTGCCACCTCCAGAGAGGTTATTTCTATCGGCTAGATTCAGATACAGTCGTGAAGTTCAACCTGGACTGCACAAAACTGAACATAAAAACTTAGAGATTGATCTATATGACACTCCTGAAAGACCAAGGACTCCACTCTGGCAGCAACAGTCTCAAGAGACTCCAAACGTCGATCTAAATTCTGTAAATATCAGAGTTCCATCCTTGTATGACATTGTCAAAATCCCTCTATCTTTTCCAGAAGAAAATAACTACACATTCATTAATAATGTTGTTATGAGTCAAGATGATTGTTTTTTCAATCATCAGGTCAGTGCACTTCCCAGCGATCAAGCATGCATTGTTGGATACCCTTATGGATACGGTGCCTTGGAAATGGATTACCCAGACCCAATTGTTTTAACCCGTTGTGTTGCTTCTAGGTTCCGCCGAAATCCGCCTAACCTCAAATGCACATTTTTTTCGATGGTGCTTGTGCCCCAGGCATGTCAGGTAGCCCCATTTTTCAAAAAAAGGAACCCAATTTTATCTTTTAGGAATTTATACAGGCGTTATCTATCCTGATCAGGGGGAGTGGGCGCGCGATAGTCCTCGTGTTGCTCTAGGACTATTTCATCCACTGTATCCACATATGATGTCAGGATTAAGTTCATATGATATGCCTAAGTCTTATTAAGCTGCGGATAACTGATTTTATTGAGTCGCAAGCTGGCTTAGTCGCATACATTGAACAGGCGATGGCGTTGCACTAATTGAAGTGGCCCCCAAAGACCGAACAACTTGAAAGGCCTGTTAAGTTCTAAAAAGTCTACGTAATCAATACGCTTTCAACAACTATTTGAAGTGGACCCCAAAGACCGAACAACTTGAAAGGCCTGTTAAGTTCTAAAAGGTCTACGTAATCAATACGCTCTCACCAAATATTACACATTCCCTCCTCTTTTCAACAAGTTTCATAATAGATTTCATCCGGCGTCCGATAATTCAGTGACTGGTGCGGTCTTTGACGGTTATACCAATGAAACCAAGTGGTCACCTCCCGAGAGAGATGATGACCGTTATCAAAGGCTTTCAGGTAGATCAGCTCATACTTTAAGGATCGCCACAATCGCTCAATGAAAATGTTGTCATAGCAGCGTCCACGACCATCCATAGAGATAGCGACATCTGCGTTCTTTAGGGTGCCAGTAAAGGCATTCGCTGTGAACTGAGACCCCTGGTCCGAATTAAAGACCGAGGGCTTGTGATAGCGCACCAGAGCCGCTTCCAAAGCTTCGATACAAAACTCACCGTCCATCGAGTTAGACACCTGCCAGCTCAGGACTTTACGGCTGTACCAGTCCATCACAGCCACTAGATAGAAGTGACCTTTAAGAACAGGAAGATAAGTAATATCAGTGCTCCATACCTGATTAACACTGGCAATATCGACATCTCTGAGCAGGTAAGGATAGACCTTGTGTTCTGGATGTCGTTTGCTCAGCTTCGGCTTTGGATAAACCGCTTCTAGACCTAGCTGACGCATTAGTCGCTGTACTCGCTTTCGGTTCACCGTGTAGCCTTGCTGCTTCAAGTGAGCGACCATGCGCCGAGAGCCATAGAACGGCGTCTTCAGATACTGCTCGTCAAGTAATCGTAGCAGTGTCAATTCTTCCGACGACGGCCCCACTGGCTCGTAGTACAAACTGGAACGGCTGATGCCGAGTAGCTCGCACTGACGCACCAAGCTCAGCTCTGGATGCTGGGCATCTACCAGGGCTTTTCGGGCAGCAGTCCCAGCTGTGCTGAGCGCTCGGCTAAAAAATCCCGCTCTACCTTCAGCTTGCCGATTTGACGATACAGCTCATCGTTCTCGGCTTTAGCATGGGTTTTGGCTTTGCTTGCTGATTTGCCCTTATCAAACAGCTCACTAGCATTCTCTAGAAGCTCGCGCTTCCAGGTGTTTACCTGCGCTGGATGAAGCTCGTATTGGGCACCTATCTGTGCGATCGTACGGTCTCCCCGAATCGCGGCTAGCGCCACTTTTGCTTTGAACTCTGGACTATACTGCTTGCGTTTTCTGCTCATGAACTACTCCTATCATTTTTTGAGTATTTCAGAACTTAACTACCTGTCCAGTTTTTGGGGTCCACTATAATTACACATCACCTCCTTTTTTCAACAAGTTTCATAATAGATTTCATCTGGTGTTCGATAATTCAAAGACTGATGCGGCCTTTGACGGTTATACCAATGAAACCAAGTGGTCACCTCCCGAGAGAGATGATGACCGTTATCAAAGGCTTTCAGGTAGATCAGCTCATACTTTAAAGAGCGCCACAGTCGCTCAATGAAAATGTTGTCATAGCAGCGCCCGCGACCATCCATAGAGATAGCGACATTCGCGTTCTTCAAGGTGCCAGTAAAGGCATTCGCCGTGAACTGAGACCCCTGGTCCGAATTAAAAACCGATGGCTTGTGATAGCGCAACAGAGCCGCTTCCAAAGCTTCGATACAAAACTCACCGTCCATCGAGTTAGAGACTTGCCAACTCAGGACTTTGCGGCTGTACCAGTCCATCACAGCCACGAGATAGAAATGACCTTTGAGGACAGGAAGATAAGTAATATCAGTGCTCCATACCTGATTGATACTGGCAATATCGACATCTCTGAGCAGGTAAGGATAGACCTTGTGTTCTGGATGCCGTTTGCTTAACTTTGGCTTCGGATAAACCGCTTCTAGACCTAGCTGACCCATTAAGCGCTGTACGCGCTTTCGATTCACTGTGTAGCCTTGCTGCTTCAAGTGAGCGACCATGCGACGAGAGCCATAGAACGGGGTCTTCAGTTAGAACGGGTCCTTCA